>CAWEYJ010000001.1:0-98517 GCA_963813165.1 uncultured Pseudomonadota bacterium
TGAACCTCAGTTTGCAGCAACCTACACCGCGATGTGGTGCCGGGAGACGGTTTATGCGGCACATCGGACGGTCGGAGAGTGCGACGTTTATACTCTCCGCGAGCCGGTCCTCCGACGTTGAGAGGCCCGGTCTACCAGCTGGTCCTACGCATCCTCTGTATGGAGGGGTAAGTGAACGAACGGGGCGCCTAAACACGTCGCAACCTCCGACTCTGCGTAAATGCGGGATCGCCTAAACAGGACCGGCTTAGTCGGACCTGCATGGCGACGGAGCCGTCATAGTACTCAAATGCCCGGCGTAATGGCCGGGACAGTCGCCGGACGACCGGCGGACGATCGACGCGATAAGCGTAGGGTGACCCGCGCGAAACGCCAACCGGTCGGGAAGGCGGCAGCTTCCACGATCCGAACGACTTTGATGGTGGCGTGCTAATGCTGCCGGAAACCGTCGAAAAGGCAATCGGATCACTCCCGACCGTGGTGCGGTCGGCCGGCGGGCCGATGGCCTGTCCGCTTGATGAAAAGCCCGTCCCTCTGGGATCAAGCCTATCTGAAGGTCGCCGCCAACAAGGGGGCGATGACACCGGGCATCGATGGGAAGACGTTCGATGGCATTCGCCGGAGAAGGTCCGTCCATCATCGCACGGCTATCGGACGGATCATATAAGCCCGCTGCTGTACGTCGTGTCTTGATACCTAAATCCGACGGTCGCATGCGGCCGCTCGGAATACCGACCACGGAGGACAGGCTGTCCAGGAAGTGGTCAGGATCATGCTCAACCAATCTACAAGCCCATCTTCATGATGCGAGCCACGGGTTCCGGGAAGACCGGTCCTGCCACACCGCGCTGAAAACAATCGGTACGGTCTGACGGGCGTCAAATGGTTGGTGGACGTCGATGTTGTCAGCTTCTTCGACAATATCGACCACGCCATGCCTCGCCTGCTCGAAAAGCGGATCGAGGATCGACGCTTCATCGCGTTGATCCGGCAATTCAAGGCGGGTTACATGGAGGACTGGCGCTTCCACCGCACCTTGAGCGGCACCCCGCAAGGCGGTGTCGTCTCGCCGTTGCTGGCTAACATCTACCTGCACGAACTCGATGAGTGGATGCGGGGCAAGATCGCCGCCTTCGACAAAGGCAGAAAACGAGGCTCGCCCCCGATTATCGCCGGGCAAAAGACCGCGTGACCGAACTCCGTCGCCGGGTCGAGAAGCTTCGCGCAAGCAGAATCCGACCCGGCGAGATCGCCTCCCTGTTCGACGAGATAGTCGGCAAAGCGCGGAAAGCCGTACGATCGCGGCCACCGACACTCTGATCCGGATTATCGCCGGCTCCGTTACTGTCGCTACGCCGATGACTTCCTCATCGGTGTAACTGGCAACAAGGCCGAGGCCCGCCAGATCATGGAGGAGGTCAGAGTTTTTCTCGCCGAGACTGAAGCTGGAGATGTCTCAGGCGAAGCGGAATTCGGCATATCGAACGAGCGCGCTTCCTCGGTTACGACATCTGCACGAACTAACCCGAACTCCTACCGCGCGAACTCGGCACCCGCCGGGTAACGCGGCGAGGGTGTAGGGACCGGGTGCAGCTGCACGTGCCACGGGAGCGGGTGCTGCGGTTCGTTCAAGATAAGAAGTGGGGGCGCTTCGACGCCTGCAAACCGACCCACCGACCCGCGCTGCTCTACGCCAGTGATGTAGAGATCGCTGCCGCCTACAATGCCGAACTGCGTGGCTCGCCGACTTATGCTCTGGCGCACGATGCGAAGCGCAAGCTGAACAAGGCCGAATATCTGGCCTTCGGAAGCTTCCTTCGCACGCTCGCCAACAAGTATAAGAGCACAACGACGCGTATCGCACGACGGCTGCAAAGGGGCAGGATTACGTCACATACAAGGTGAAGGGCGTAACCCGGTCGATTAAACTCTGGAAGCTGAAAGACTTGGTGCCAGCGGCGAGGCGATATGGCGTCGTTGATGCCATCCCGCACACGCCGTTCGTGTATCGTCAAACGGAACTGGTTGAACGCCTCAACGCCGGTGTCTGCGAGCGGCCGGCGGGATCACCAGCCGTGCGAGGTCCATCACGTTCGGAGGTTGAACGAGCACATCGAGACGACGACTACCTGAGCTACATGCGTGCCGCGCGCTCGCGCAAACACATCGTGTCCTGTGTGGACTGCCATGAAAAGGTCCACAGCTATCGGCCCTACACCCGCCCACCGAGGCAGCTTGGAAGTGGAGAGCCGGATGCGGTGAAAGCCCCACGTCCGGTTCGGAGGGGGTCCAGCCATGTTCTCTCTGAGACGGGGCCAGCCTACCCTACTGCAGATCCTCTGGGGTTCCGTGATCGAGCACGGCTTCCCTGTCCAGGGCTGGCTGACGTTTCGCCAGGCTCTCGGCCTCGGCGGCAATGTCCGCAAGGGCGAGCACGGCACTACCGTCGTCTACGCCAACCACTTCATTCCCAATGACAAGAAGAAACGGGCGCAAGAGACCGGCGAAGAAGCCCAAGCAATCCCCTTCCTGAAGCGCTTCACCGTCTTCAACCTGGCGCAATGCGAAGGCCTGCCGGGAGAAGCTTGTGGTCGCAGCACCGCTGCCCAAGCCGGGACTTATCGAGCCGAAGGTCGAGGCGCTGATCAAGGCGACCGGCATCGATTTCCGCATTGGCGGCAACCGCGCCTTCTACGCGCCGGTCGAGGACTATGTGCAGGTCCCGCCCCCGCAGGCCTATTTCGAGCCGATCAATTGGCACCGCACGGCTCTGCATGAACTCGGCCACGCCAGCGGCATACCTCGCGGCTCAATCGCGATCTGTCCGGTTCGTTCGGCTCGAAAAAGTACGCCTTCGAAGAGCTGGCTGCCGAGATGAACGCCGCGTTTGTTGCGCCTCGCTCAGCATCGTGCCGACGGTGCGGCACGCCGATTTATCGGCTCCTCGCTGAGGTGCTGCGCGAGGACAATCGCGCCATCGTCCGCGCGGCGTCGCAGGCGAGCAAGGCTGGGACTTCCTCCTCGGCTTCCTCCCCGAGAAGCAGCAGGCCGACACCGATCCTTCCAGCAAACGGAGGGCGGCATGATCCTCCTGACCCCGGACCTGCGCGAGCGCCTGCTCGCCAATGGCCGCCGCAGCGGCCTCGACCATGTGCCCGTGGTGAAGTTCTTCAATCCGTTGGGCATCGGCACCTGGATCGCCCACCGAGCTCGATCCGGATGGCGATACGCTGTTCGGTCTCGCCGATCTTGGCGACCCCAAGATTGGATCCTTCAGCCACGCGGAGGCCAGGGTCCCGTAATCATATGAGCAATCCTGGCCGCCGCGATCAGAGTGATGCAGAATCCCCGCCGTTGGCTGGCGCGGGACGAGCGCCCGCCGCAAGGCGGAAAGCGCCAGATCTTTTTCAGCCGGTCTCTGACCGCCCATCCGGCAATGCGGCGTGAGGAAAGGTCGAGAACAATGGCGAGATAAAGCCAGCCTTCGGCAGTCCAGATATAACCGATGCCGGCGGCCCATTGCTGATCGGGTGCGATGGCCACAAAATTCTGATCAAGATGATTCGTTGCGACCGGCCCGCCATGGCCGCTGCCGGTGGTCTTTTCGAAGCGGCGTTTTTGACGCGCCTTAAGGTCATTATACCCGGTTCACGTCATGACCCGAAAATCTTTGGGTGAGATGACACGAAAATCTGACGGTGACCGAATCGCAAAAATCGCCCAATTTCGGGGGGAATTTGTCGCGCAAGAAATCAAGCGTGGCGTCGGCGAATTGTCCGCTGTGGCGTAGCATTTGTTGTGCGTGACATTCCTGTGGTCGGCCGGACAGCCGCTTGATCGGGTTCAGGTGCGGGCAATAGGGCGGGACGAAATGCAGCTTGATCCGGCACCCTGGCCGGGCGAGCCATTCCCGCACGAGCTTGGCATGATGATAGCGCGCGTTGTCAAGAAAGACATGGACGGGCACGAGCATCGGATGGAGCACCTCGATCGATTCCAGGAGCTTTATCGTCGAGGCGGCGTCGATGGTCATGGCCTCGATCATCCGGTTCGGCCGGTCTTAAAGATCGATTGCGCCGTGAATGTTGATGCGTGACGCCCGCTCGTTTGCTCGATCGCGAGCTTCTTTGGCGCGGCGCCCAGCAGCCGGCAGGCCGCGCGGCATGGCTTGGATGGACCGCGTCCGCGAACAGCACGGCTTCATTGTCCGCCAAGGAATTCAAGAGCTTATCGTAGCTCTCGATAAACGCCTTTTGTCTCCTCGTCGAGCTTGCGCGGGATCGCGCCGGGCTTGTGGTATTGGAGACCCAGGCGATGCAAAAGCGCGATCAGTCCCGACCGGCTTTCCTATACGAGGCCCAATTCCTTCTCGATCCAGGCGCCGGTCTGGCGTGTCGACGCGGCAACGCCGCGCCAACCCACGCCTTCAAATCATTCTCCTGCTTCACACTCAGATAGCTTGCGCTCCCGCCGGCATCGAAGCTGGTAATGCCCTCAATTCCGCGTTGCTCGAAGAGCTTGCGCCAGCCGCGGATCGTGTCGTCGTCGAGCAAAAACGCATGGGCGGCTTGCTGACAGCTCCACCCCTTGTCCAAAAGCACCAAGGCATTCGCACGCCGCGTCACCCGGCAAGGCGAAGACGCATCGCGGGCTAGCGCCGTGAGCGCCTTGCGATCTTCTTCGCTGAGGAAGCCAGACTGAGCCATCCGCGCAGAAATCCGCCCAATCGGAAAACACAAGAAATTTCTCCCGGCTCTTCAATAAGTAGGGGTATATCACGCCTCAGCCGGGCGGCCCTGTGGCGTCCGGCGGCGAGACCATCCTCCATGAGACCGGCGTGCATGCGCGGGCTCCGATAAGTCTCCCGCGACAGGCGAAAATGTAAAAGACTGAATTTGAGCTTTCAGTCACTGCCGCGGGAAATCGCAACCGGCCATTCCTCTCATGGCGGCGAGTTTGGCGGGCGAATCGATTCCGTCAAGGACGCGAGCCGCGCTCGCGCCGGCGAAGCCGGTGCCATAGCCCGTTGCTTGCAACGGGCGTTCTTCCGAACGCCCTATGGCATCCTTGCGAAATCGACTCCGCCTCGCCGATAATGCTTGGCCCGTGCGATGAATGGCGAAATCCGACGTTGACCGGTGGATCACTCCCACTCTATTGTTCGGAGCCAACGTAACACATTGATCTGACGGAGAAAATATTTCCGCGCACGATGAAGAACCGTCTCCCCGATCCGTCAGAAATTTGCGCTCTTGAATTCAAAGGAGATTTTGGCGATCCGCGATTTGCTCGGTTTCAAAGACTATCGATATCGGCTGGTCTATTTTCCGCGGAGTTCTCCGCAAAAGCGGCGTCTCCAGCTTGCCAAAAGCGACCGTCAGCGATGGTGAAGTCTTCCGGCCGGATTACGGCAAGCGTCGCCGGCGACCTGCCGGGCGTCAGTCGCGCGATACGGACAGCCCCGCGAGAAGCGGAGCGTACGCGGCGAGCCTGCGGGATACGAACTCCGTGAAGAGCCGCACGCGCTTCGTCTTGCGTGTCTCCCCCTGTGTGAGAAGCCAGAGCGTTCCGTACATGTGCAGGTCGGTGCCCGGCACCCTCACCAGCAGGGGGTCGGCATCTCCGACGAAGCACGGCAGTGTCGTGATCCCGAGCCCTTGCCGTACAGCAACGATCTGCGCCTCGGCGTCTGTGGTCCTGAATGGAACCCCCGTGGTACGAACCTCACCCTCGCTGGCCCAATCCGGAATTCCATGAATGCCTATGACGATCCACCGGATGGGATCAGGCGCGCCCGCACGCCACGCGGCTAGTCGATCGCAGGACATGTAGACGCCGCCGAACAGCTCCGGTCCCTTCAGGCCGTGAAGATTGAGCGGCAGGGTTTTGCGGTCGTAGACGACGCGGATCGCGACGTCGGCCTCTCGGTTGGTCAGATTTGCCAGCTCGCCGGACGACAAGATTTCCATCTCGATCTCCGGATGCAGACGCGCGAAATCGGCGAAGTCCGGCATGAGCAGGTGTGTCGCGAGGGGCGGTGCCAGCGTCACCCGCAGAAGCCCGCGCACGCTCTGGTCGCGCCCGAAGACGCGTGTCTCCAGCAGGTGCGACGACGCTTCCATCTGGTCCGCGAACTCGAGGACCTCCTCGCCCGCAGCCGTCAGGCGATAGCCCGAAGGCAGCTTTTCGAACATGTGCACCCCGAGGCGTTCCTCGAGCTGGGCGATGCGTCGAAGCACGGTCGAGTGGTTCACACCGAGGCGCTCGGCGGCAGCCCGCACCGAGCCTCCGCGCGCGACGGCTAAAAAGTAGCGAACGTCATCCCAGTCGATCATGGTGCAATCCCGCACCGCGCGGTGCGCCTTCCAAAGCCCGCATCTAACACATCGAACAGCGGTACGGGTGGTCATCATGGCCTATGCCGACAGGCACGGCCCAATTCCGAACGGCGAACACCGATCATCGCGGCTGGCGTCAGTCGTCCAGGCGGATCGATTTCGCACCACCGATGTGCGCGCTTCTGCACTCAACGCCTGACGCCGGCAGACCCATGTCGAGGTTCTCGGGGGCAGATGCTGTCCCGACACCACGAAAGGAGAAGTTATGGGAAAGCTTGAGGGTAAGGTTGCAGTCATCACGGGTGGATCGAGCGGTATGGCACTCGCGAGCGCCAAGCGGTTCGTTGAAGAAGGCGCCTATGTTTTCATCACGGGCCGGAGGCAGGAGGCGCTCGACGAGGCCGTCAAGCTGATTGGCCGGAACGTGATCGGCGTGCGCGGCGACGCGTCCAATCTCGACGACCTCGACCGCCTGTTCGACACGGTCAAGCGGGAAAAGGGCAGGATCGACGTCCTGTACGCGAGCGCCGGCATGGGCGAAGCCGTCCCACTGGGCGAGATTACCGAGCAGCATTTCGATGCGACCTTCGGCCTGAATACGCGCGGCACGCTGTTTACGGTTCAGAGGGCGTTGCCGCTGTTCAACGATGGCGGATCGATCTTCATGACCGGGTCAGTTGCTTCGGTGAAAGGTTTTCCTGGTTACGGCGTGTATGCGGCGAGCAAGGCGGCGTTGCGCTCATTCGCACGCACTTGGCTCAACGAACTGAAGGGCAGGAATATCCGGGTGAACGTGCTGAGCCCGGGGCCGATCGCCACACCGATGCAGGACCAAGTTCTCACCAAGGAGGCGAAGCGGATGTTCGAATCCCTGATCCCGCGGGGAAAGATGGGTCGTCCTGAGGAAATTGCGGCGGTCGCGCTGTTTCTTGCTTCAGACAATTCGAGCTTCGTGAATGGGGTGGAGTTGTCTGTCGACGGCGGCTTCTCGGCCATCTGAAAGGCGGGGGAAGCAATATCAACACGGATCGGAGAAGTATTGTGAGCTATGCGATTGTAGGATTCGGTAAGATAGGCCAGGCCCTCGCCCACGCCTTCGCCCGTAAAAACATCAAGGTGGCCGTCGCGAGCCGCCGGCCGCCCGAGGCGTTCGCGCCGCAGGCTCGGGCGATTGGACCCGCGGTCGTCGCCAAGGCGCTGCGGGATGCACTCGAGGCCGACACAATCATCCTGGCGGTCCCGTTCGGGGAGCATCGCGAGGTTGCGAAGGCCCTGCCGAGCTGGGCAGGCAAGACAGTCATCGACGCGACGAACGCGTTTCCAGTCCCTGAAGAGCTGGACGGCCTTCCGTCCTCCGCCTTCGTCGCGAAGGCGTTCACCGGCGCCAAGCTAGTGAAAGGTTTCAATCACCTGGTTGCGGCCACCCTGGCTGCCGATCCGATCGTCGAGGGCGGGCACCGGGTCGTCTTTCTGTCTGGTGACGACGAGGACGCGATCGCTCCCGTGGCGGCCTTGGCCAAACAACTCGGGTTCGCACCCGTCAAGCTGGGAAAGCTCAACGAGGGTGGCGCGCTGGTGCACGCACGCGGCCGCACTTGGGGCCAGCTCATCTTCCAGGATTTGTTCAAGAAGGAGCCGTAATCGATCTACGACCGTGTGATTGACGCCGAGAACTGGTCGCGCGCGCTAACTTTTTCGAGCAGCGCGCGACCGAATATTTGAAGGCCACAAAGTCGCGAAGGTTGGGGTGGGCCTGACGGCGCATGGGCGCCGTTCGAAGAGCGGGGAGACGCCCGACAGAGCGGCAGATCTGCGGGTCGCCTAGAATTTAACGACTGCTATCGATGGCCTAGGATTCGCTCGAGTGTCCTCTGCTATCCGATACTACTCCACGGTACTCCCCTTCACTCCCACTCGATCGTGCCCGGCGGCTTTGAGGTGATATCGTAGACCACGCGGTTGACGCCCTTGACCTCGTTGATGATGCGGGTCGCGGTTTCGCCGAGGAACTTCATGTCGAAGGAATAAAAATCCGCGGTCATGCCGTCGGTCGAGGTCACCGCGCGCAGGCCGACGACATACTCATAGGTCCGCCCGTCGCCCATCACGCCGACGGTTTTCACCGGCAGCAATACCGCGAACGCCTGCCAGATCTGGTCGTAGAGGCCGGCTTTGCGGATCTGGTCGATATAGACCGCGTCGGCGTTGCGCAGGATTTCGAGCTTCTCCGGCGTGATGTCGCCGGGGCAGCGGATCGCCAGGCCCGGCCCCGGAAACGGATGCCGGCCGACAAAGATTTCGGGCAGGCCCAGTTCGCGGCCGAGCACCCGCACCTCGTCCTTGAACAATTCGCGCAGCGGCTCGACCAGCTTCATGTTCATGCGCGCGGGCAAGCCACCGACATTGTGGTGCGACTTGATCGTCACCGACGGGCCGCCGGTGAACGACACGCTCTCGATCACATCGGGGTAGAGCGTGCCCTGCGCGAGAAACTCAGCGCCGCCAATCTTCTTGGCCTCGGCGTCGAACACATCGATGAACAGGCGTCCGATGGTCTTGCGCTTCAGTTCGGGATCGGTGACCCCGGCGAGCTCACCCAAAAATTGCTTCGAGGCGTCCACGTGCACCAATGGAATGTTGTAGTGGTGCCGGAACAAGTCGACCACGGTCTTGCCTTCGTCCTTGCGCAGCAGGCCGTGATCGACAAACACGCAAGTGAGCTGATCGCCGATCGCCTCGTGGATCAGCACCGCCGCGACGGCGGAATCGACGCCGCCGGACAGGCCGCAGATCACCCTGCCCTTGCCGACCTGGGCGCGGATCTTCTCGATCGCTTCCTCGCGGAACGCGCGCATGGTCCAGTCGCCGGCGAGGCCTGCAACCTTGCGGACGAAATTGCGGATCAGTTTTGCCCCGTCCGGGGTGTGGACGACTTCGGGATGGAACATCAGCCCGTAATATTTCCGGGTCTCGTCCTGGATCACCGCGAAGGGCGCATTGGCGGACGTGCCGGCGACGACAAAGCCCGGCGGCATTTTGGTGATGCGGTCGCCATGGCTCATCCAGACCGGATGCTTTTCACCCATGCCCCAGGTGGAATCGAACAATTGGCTGGCGGCCTTGACCTCGAGATCGGCGCGGCCGAATTCCCTGTGATGGCCGCCCTCGACATTGCCTCCGAGCTGGGCCGCCATCGTCATCTGGCCGTAGCAGATGCCGAGCACCGGAACGCCGGAGTCGAAAATCGCCTGCGGCGCGCGCGGCGAGCCTTCCTCGTGGACCGATTCCGGCCCGCCGGAGAGGATCACCGCCTTCGGCTTCATCTGCGCGAAGGCTGCTTCGGCCTTCTGGAACGGCACGATCTCGGAATAGACGCCCTCCTCGCGCACCCGGCGCGCGATCAATTGCGTCACCTGGCTGCCGAAATCGACGATCAAAATCTTGTCATGCGCCGAGGCCACAGAAGTGGCCGAGGCCACCGAAGGCGTCGACTCGCTGATAGGCTGGGCTGGGGTCATGGCAAGCAATTACGCGACGCGGGGAAGCCGGGCAACCCTGAAAAACCGCGCGGACTGGCTTGCTGGGGATACGACGTCATTCCGGGATGGTGCGTTAGCACCAGACTCGGAATCTCGAGATTCCGGGTTCGATGCTTCGCCCCGGAATGACGGCCATTACGCTGCCTGCCTTTTCAGCACGCTCACGAAAAACCCGTCGGTTCCGGTGCGGCGCGGCGTCATCAGCAGTCCTTCCGGGGACGGCAGTGTGGCGGCGAGAAAATCGTCCGCCTTGTCCCACAGCACGGTTGCGGTCTGCTCCGGCGGCACCACGGCGAATTCCGGATGACGGGCGACAAAGGCGCGGATTTGCTCGCTGTTTTCCGGCGGCAGCACCGAGCAGGTGATATAGGCGATCCGCCCGCCCGGCTTGACCAGGGCGGCCGCGCGATCGAGCACCTCAACCTGGTCCTTGAGCCGCACCTCGAGCGCGCCGGGGCGCATCCGCCATTTGGCGTCCGGGTTGCGCCGCCAGGTGCCGGTTCCCGTGCAGGGCGCATCGATCAGCACGAGATCGGCCGAAGCGTGGATATCGGCCAGCGTATCGTTCGGCCCCTTCGGCGTCAGCACGTCGCAATTATGCACGCCGGCGCGGGACAGCCGCTCATAGATCGGCGCCAGTTGCCGCTTGTCGTGGTCGGTCGCGATCAGGCGGCCCTTGCCCTGCATCATCGCCGCCAGCGCCAGGGTCTTGCCGCCGGCGCCGGCGCAGAGATCGATCACCTGCTCGCCCGGTTTCGCCGCCGATAACAAGGCGGCGAGCTGCGAGCCTTCGTCCTGCACCTCGATGGCGCCCTTGATGAAATCCTCCTCGGCATGAATGCCGGGGTTGCGCGCGTCGGCGCCAAGCTCGATGCGCAAACCGATCGGCGACCATGGCGTCGGCATGGTGCCAAGATGCGCGGTCGATCCAAGTATCTTCTCGCGCCTGGCCTTCAGGGTGTTGACGCGCAAATCGAGCGGCGCCCGGCTCGCCATCGCGACCGCCTCGGCGACGCGGTCATCGCCGAAAACCTGCGCCAGATATCCATCGAGCCATTCCGGATAATCGCCCGCGATATGCGGCGGCGCGTCGGCAAGCGATCGCGACGCCAGCGCTGCGCGCTCGCGATCCGTCAGCGGCTCTGGCGCGAAACGGCCGCCGTCGCACAAGGCGGCGATGGCGTCGACGTCGAGATGGCGTTCGAGCCGGAGCATGCCGAGCACGCGGGCGCGCGGCGTATCGTCGTCCATGATCCACGCGCTGGATGCGCGCCGCCGCAGCACGTCCCAGATCAGGCCGGAGATCGCGGCACGATCGCCCGAGCCGGCATAGCGATGCGCGGTGCCCCATTCCTTCAGCGCCTTCGCCGCCGGAACGCGCTGGGTGTCGATGGTCTCGATCAATTCGATGGCCGCGGAGAGCCGCGCTGCGGGGGTCATTCAAAGCTTTCGGTTCGAGAGCGAAGGCGCGATCAGATCAACAACAGGATCTTCAGCGCGAAATACAGCCACATCGCGAACAGCACTAGCACGCTGGCAAACCATGCCATCGAACTCTGCTGGACGTTGTTGGAGGTCACGAAGATTCCGGCATGGGCAAAACGCGTGACCACGAACACCCATGACAACAGCACGATCACCAGGTCGGCATGGCGGATCGGGAGCGCCAACGCGATCAGGATATAGAACAGCAGCGGCATCTCGATGTCCCGGACCTTGGCCTCGCCACCGGCGGGCGCACCCCGGCGCGCTCCGCTCGTCCACAGCAGCAGCCCGAAGGTGAGGCCCACGAGAACAAAGACCGGCAGCAAAACCGCTTGAATGGACATTGGAATTCTCCCGCAAGTCTTCCCGCGTCCCCGCGCGCGAGCCCCCGCTATAACGACCGCACCTGCCTGTGACAATAAATCCCGGAAGTCCCGACCGGCGGCGTTGAACCACACCCTCCGGTCCGATGACCAACTGGCAGCGGTTCCGTGTTTTCAGTCTCGAATCGGTTTCAACGCACCCGCGAGATATTGTGATGAACCTGATTTCCTCTTTCTCCAGTGGCATGGCCGATTGGGCCGGAGTTGCCCGGCCCGTGGTCTCGTTCCTCAAGGCGGCCGCCGAGAGCACCGGCCTGCCGATCGACGACCGTCCAGGCAGCTGGTCCGGCATCCTGATGTCCGGCGTGGCCGGCGTCGCAGCCGCCCTGGCCGTTGCCACGATTCTGATCGTGTATTTCCGCAGCGGATATCGCACCGTCAGCGACATCGCCAGGCACGGGCTTGCCGCTGTTGTGGTGCTCGGGCTGCTCGCCTTCGTGGCCCACGACTTGCGGGATGCCGCACTTGCCTATCTCGGCATGAATCCGTCGAAACCCGAGGTCGAGTTTGAAATCCGCCTGCCGAAAGCCGCCGCATCCGCGCTCGCCGATACCCAGATCGAATTGCATACCGACCGAAACCAGAGGCTTGCCCAGATCGAGCGCGAATTGGCGCCGGGCGACGACGGCCGCAGCGTGCTCAGGGGGTCGGTGGCGCTCGATTTTCGCACCACCGACCGCGTCGTGATTCTGAACCTGCCAGGTCAACCCCTTCGCCAGTTCAAACTGCGGCTGGCGGCAAACCCAAGCCGCTCCGATCAGTTCGGCCCCTGGCACCTCGCCGATCGCGTCGGCTCTCCCGATACGGCCGAACCGCCGCCCAACCCGCTGAACGACGCCTTTGCGATCCGATATCGCGTGCTCTAGGCCCGTTTTCGATCCTGCGCAGTTTCATCATTCCGACTTCCGGCCGCCGTATAATCGCACCGGAGGATATTAAATGCCCGAATTTCGCCTGACCCAGATCTCCGACACCCATCTTGCCCGGCGCATGACGACGCTGATCGATAATTTTCATCGGGTCAGCGAACACATCGATGCCAGACGCCCCGATCTCGTCCTCAACAGCGGCGACCTCTCGTTCGACGGGCCGACGGAACCCGACGATCTCGAATTTGCCCGAAGCCTGCATGACGCGCTTCCGGTCGCCTGCCGCTATCTGCCGGGCAATCACGACATCGGCGACAACCCGACCGCGGTCGGCCCGGCTCCGGCGCAACCCGTCACCGAACAGGGCCTGCAGGCCTACCGCTCGACGTTCGGCGAAGACCGCTGGCGTTTCGACGCCGCGGGCTGGTGTTTCATCGGCCTCAATTCACTGGTCATGAACACGGGGCTTGCGAGCGAAGCCGAGCAGTTCGACTGGCTTGCGTCGCAACTCTCCGGCACCGAGGGCAAGCCGGTCGCATTGTTCCTGCACAAGCCGCTTTTTCTGAATGCGCCCGACGATCCGGAACTGGCGGCAACCTCGATCCGCTACGTTCCGATGCCGGCACGGAGCCGGCTGATCGAGATGCTGAGCGCCGTCGACCTGCGGCTGGTCGCCAGCGGCCATGTTCACCAGCGCCGCGATTTCACCTTCGCCCACATCCGTCAGATCTGGGCGCCGTCGGCCGGCTTCATCGTTCCCGATTCCAGACAGGAGGTGATCGGGATCAAGGAGGTCGGGCTGGTGGAATACCGCTTCCAGCCCGACAGCTTCGAGGTCCGTCACGTCAGGGCGCCCGGCCAGACCGATGTCGATCTGGAGTTGCTGCTGGCCATGGTTCCGAAGAGTTACTAACGGACCGTATGGCGGCCGCTCAGGCCTTGTCGGGTCCGACGCGCACCAGTTGCTTGCCGAAATTGGCGCCCTTCAGAAGTCCCATGAACGCGCCGGGGGCGCTGTCCAGACCTTCGGTGACGAACTCGCGATGCTTGAGCTTGCCTTCGCGCAACCATTGCGACATGTCGCGCAGGAAGTCCGCATGCCGCGCGGCGAAATCGCTGACGATGAAGCCACGGATGGTCAGGCGCTTGGTCAGCACGGCGCGCATCAGCGACGATGCCCATTTCGGCGTGGTGGCTTCGGTGTCGTTGTAATGCGCGATCAGGCCGCATACCGGCACCCGCGCGAACGCGTTGAGTAGCGGAAACACCGCCTCAAACACGGCGCCGCCGACATTCTCGAAATAGACGTCGATGCCCTTGGGGCATGCCTCTTTCAGTTTGGCCGCGAGATGGGGATCGCGGTGATCGAGGCAATCATCGAAGCCGAGTTCTTTTTTGACGTAATCGCATTTGTCCTTGCCGCCCGCGATGCCGACGGCGCGGGCGCCCTTGATCTTCGCGATTTGCCCGACCGCCGAGCCGACCGCGCCGGATGCCGCCGCCACCACCACGGTCTCGCCGGGCTGCGGCTTGCCGATATCGAGCAATCCCGTGTAGGCGGTCATGCCGGGCATGCCGAGCACACCCACCGCGGTCGAGACCGGCGCGAGTTTCGGATCGACCTTGCGCAGGTCCTTGCCGTCGGAAAGTGCATGGGTCTGCCAGCCGGCGCGCGACAGCACGATGTCGCCTTTGGCAAAAGCCGGATTGTTCGAGGCGACGACCTCGCTCACCGTGCCGCCTTCCATCACGCCGCCGATCGGCACCGGCGCCGCATAGGACGGGCCGTCGCTCATGCGTCCGCGCATATAGGGATCGAGCGACAGCCAGATGGTGCGCAGCAGCACCTGTCCCTCACCGGGCGCGGGCGGCGCATAATCCTCGACCCGGAAGTCCGAGGCCTTGGGCTCGCCGACGGGACGGGAGACGAGAACGACACGTTTTGCCTGTTGCGACATGGTGGTTTCCTCCGGTTCTTGATTGAACTTTGATGATCCATCCTCGTCATTGCGAGGAGCGAAGCGACGACCGCAATCCAGCTTTCCTATTTCTGCGACAAAAATGGATTGCTTCGCTGAGTTTATCATCGGGCGCGCATTCGCGCGACCCGTTGGCTCGCAATGACGGTTGCATGGTTTCTATTATGGGGATGACAGGACTCGAATATCAGGCGGTGATCTTCGCCAGCACCGTATCGAACGCCGCCGCAGCGCTCGGCAAATCCTTGAAGGCCTGTCCGCTATCGGCCGACTGCTTCTGTGCCTCGGTTGCGGTGGGGCGAATCTCGGCCACCGGCTTTCCGCCGTCGAGCAGGGCTCGCGGCGCGATCAGATGAAACTCGTGGGCGTCGATCGGCTGATCCTTGAGCAGGAATACGCTGAGCGAGACGATGTCCTTGCCGCGCCGGTATGAGATATATCGATCGACCGCGACCGAGCCGTCGCGCTGCATGCCGCCCAGTTTCGCGTAGCCCTTGGCATCGAGCAGCTTGTGTGCCTTGAAGCCTTTCACGCCCGCCGAATTGGCCTTCGCGGTCTCTTCGGACAGATCGTACTTGGCGGCCATCTCCTTGCCGATCGCGGCGAGCTGCCCGGACATCTCGTGCTCGAATTCCTTCAGTTCGGTGCGCGGCTTCGATGCCTTGCGGGGCTTTGCAGCATTGCGCTTTTCGATCTCGGCCTGACATTGCGCAATCACCCCGGCGACGGATTTGCGCTCCGCATTGACCAGCAGATTCTTCAGATCCTGATCTGAAAGTGCCGCAATCCTGTCGTCCGACCAATCGACCATAATGACTCACTTCTCTTCCAAACGGCGTTGAGATCAATCTCTGACCGCGCCCCGATCCGGCCGCGGTGCGGCGATCCGGAACCTGAACAATACCGCGTTTCGCGGCGCTGTGGTGGTCAATCTGGAGCTTCGGAACTACACCCCGCCGGGGTAGTTCGGGCTCTCGCGCGTGATGGTGACGTCGTGGACGTGGCTTTCGCGCAAGCCCGCTCCGGTGATACGCACGAATTGCGCCTTCTCATGGAATTCGGCCAGGTTTCTCGCGCCGACATATCCCATCGCCGCGCGCAGGCCGCCGGCGAGCTGATGCATCACATTCCCGACCGGGCCCTTGTAGGGCACCTGGCCCTCGATGCCCTCCGGCACGAGCTTGAGCGTGTCCTTGATGTCCTGCTGGAAGTAACGGTCGGCCGAGCCGCGCGCCATCGCGCCCACCGAACCCATGCCGCGATAGGCCTTGTAGGAGCGGCCCTGCCACAGAAACACTTCGCCCGGCGTCTCGTCAGTGCCGGCCAGCAGCGAGCCGACCATCACGATGTCGGCGCCGGCGGCGAGCGCCTTGGCAAGATCGCCGGAATATTTGATGCCGCCATCGGCAATGACAGGCACGTTGGCTTTCTTTGCGGCTCCCACCGCATCCATGATCGCGGTCAGTTGCGGCACGCCGACGCCGGCGACAATCCGCGTGGTGCAGATCGAACCGGGGCCGATACCGACCTTGATCGCATCGGCGCCGGCATCGATCAGCGCCTGCGCGCCCTCCTCGGTCGCGATATTGCCGGCGATTACCTGCACGGCATTGGAAAGCCGCTTGATGCGATTGACGGCTTCAAGCACCCGCGAGGAATGACCATGCGCGGTGTCGACCACGATCAGATCGACCCCGGCCTCGATCAGCCGCTCGGTGCGCTCGTAACCGCCCTCGCCCACCGTCGTGGCCGCCGCGACCCGGAGCCTGCCTTGCGCATCCTTGCAGGCCAGGGGATGCGCGACCGCCTTTTCCATGTCCTTCACGGTGATCAAACCAACGCAGCGATACTGATCGTCGACCACCAGCAGTTTCTCGATTCGGTGCTTATGCAGCATCCGCTTCGCCTCGTCCTGGCTGACGCCTTCGCGCACCGTCACGAGATTTTCGTGCGTCATCAGCTCGGAGATTTTCTGGCGCGGATCGGTCGCAAAGCGCACGTCGCGGTTGGTCAGAATGCCGACCAGCTTGCCCGGCACGCCCTTGGCCGCACCCGTGACAACCGGGATGCCGGAAAAACCATGATCCTTCATCAGCGACAAGGCGTCCGACAGCATCGCGTCGGGACCGATGGTCAAGGGATTGACGACCATCCCGGATTCGAACTTCTTGACCTGCCGCACCTGGGCGGCCTGGCCGTCGACATCAAAATTGCGGTGAATGACGCCGATACCGCCGGATTGCGCCATCGCGATCGCCATCCTCGCCTCGGTGACGGTATCCATCGCGGACGCGATAATGGGAATGTTGAGCGGGATGGCGCGGGTGACGTGGGAGCGGATATCGGCCTCCGAGGGCAGGATATCCGACAGCCCCGGTTTCAGAAGCACATCGTCGAACGTATAGGCTTCGCGTATTCCCTGAAATCCCTGCGCCATTACCAACTCCATTCGGCGGCCATTCGCCGCGCTACGACCTTAAGGGATGAACAGGTCCTTCGGCGGTGCCGTCGGCATCACCGTCGAATCGAAGCCCATCGGTAGGGTTGGCGGTGGTCGATAGCATGGCGGAACGCCGAATCAAAGCGTTTGCCAGCCATGCACAGGCATTTCATCGCCGAGAGCCGCGCGTTCCCGGTGTCAGCGCGAATAACCCCGCGGCGCGCCGTGCTGGCGGATCGCCTCGACCACCTCCCGGTGCCTGCGGTCTTCGCGTTTCATATGAACCGCGATCAGCGCATGCGCCGACGGTACCAGCAGCAGGACGTGAAAAATCAGCCCGAAAATCGCGCAAAAGACGATCAGGACCAGGTTGAAAATCGCCGAAAAGGGCTGCCCGTTCAGGAGCAGCCCAAGCGGCGGCAATAAAGCGGCGAGGATATAAATCATCGTCGGATCTCCGGCGGCTGGCGTGCCGCAGCATTTAGGTGGTTTCCGAGGTTCCGCAATAGCCTCGACGGCAAGGGGGTGGTACAGCCCCGGCTCCTGCCGCTTTCTCT
This sequence comes from uncultured Pseudomonadota bacterium, assembly GCA_963813165.1. GTDB lineage: Bacteria > Pseudomonadota > Alphaproteobacteria > Rhizobiales > Xanthobacteraceae > Bradyrhizobium. The sequence goes on from CAWEYJ010000001.1 coordinate 17,591, forward strand.
TCCCCTCCCCGAAATTCGATGAACAAAGAACGCCTGATCCCGCTCATCGTGGCCACCGCCCTGTTCATGGAGAACATGGATTCGACGGTGATTGCGACCTCGCTTCCGGCCATCGCGGCGGACATCGGCACCAGCCCGCTGACGCTGAAGCTTGCCATCACCTCGTATTTGCTGGCGCTCGCGGTATTCATCCCGGCCAGCGGCTGGACCGCCGACCGGTTTGGCCCCCGCATGGTGTTCTCGATCGCTATCGCCGTTTTCATGGCGGGATCGATCGGTTGCGCGCTATCGTCTTCTGTCACCGATTTCGTGATCGCGCGCACCCTGCAAGGCATCGGCGGGGCGATGATGACACCGGTCGGACGGCTGGTGCTGCTGCGCTCGATCGACAAAAGCGCGCTGGTGAATGCGATGGCCTGGGTCACGGTGCCGGCGCTGGTCGGACCCGTGATCGGTCCGCCGCTCGGTGGCTTCATCACCACCTATCTGACCTGGCACTGGATCTTCCTGATCAATATTCCGATCGGCTTGATCGGCATCTTCATGGCCTTGCGTTACATCGATCCGATCCGCACCGAAGACCCGGAACGCTTTGATCTATACGGGCTGATCCTGGCCGGGATCGGGCTTGGCGGCATCGCGTTCGGTCTTTCGGTCGCGGGCCTCAATCTGCTGCCATGGCCCGCCGTCATCGCCCTGATCGTGATCGGCACCATTTCCATGACGCTTTATGTGATCCACGCCAGGCGAACCGCTTCGCCGGTACTGGATTTCGCGCTGCTGCGGCTGCCGACGATGCGCGCCAGCGTCATCGGCGGCTTTCTGTTCCGCGTCGGCATTGGCGCGTTGCCGTTTCTGTTGCCGCTGTTGATGCAGGTCGGCTTCGGCCTGTCGCCGCTGCGCTCCGGACTGGTGACATTTGCCTCGGCGGCCGGCGCCATGGGCATGAAGACGCTGGCGGCGCGCATCATCCGCACCTTCGGCTTTCGCAACATCATGACCATCAACGCGGTCGTGAGTTCGATCTTCCTGGCCGCCTGCGCGCTGTTCACGATCACGACGCCGCTGCTGCTGATCATGATTCTTCTGGTGGTCGGCGGGTTCTTCCGCTCGCTGCAGTTCACCGCCATCAACACGCTGGCCTATGCGGAAGTCGAGCCGGAACAGATGAGCCGGGCCACCACGCTGGTCAGCGTCAACCAGCAACTGGCGATTTCCGCCGGCGTCGCGGTCGGCGCGTTTTCGGTGGAATCCACCATGTGGATGCATCATGTCACCGAGCTCAGCGCCGGCGATTTCGCGCCCGGTTTCATCGTGGTCTCGATCATCTCGACGATTTCGGCGTATTTCTTCTACCAGATGTCTCCCGATGCCGGCCACCAGGTGTCGGGGCGCGGTGCGATCGTGGTCCCCAGTCCGGAGCGCGACGCCGAACCGGAAGAGACTGCCGCCGCCGAAACCGCCAACGCGCGCGATCAGCGGCTGGGCTGATAGGACGACGACCTACAAGTTCGTCATGCCCGGCCTTGTGCCGGGCATCCACGTCTTTCTTACAGCAAAGCAAGACGTGGATCGCCGGGACGAGCCCGGCCATGACGAGATTGGATCAGTATTATGCTTCCAGTCGATTGCTTGGAACGCCCCGAAATCCCGTCGCCACCACGTAGCGCTCGGACGAATCCTTGCGGCTCGAGGCCGGCTTGACGTGCTTGACGGTCGCAAAGTCATGCTTGAGTTGCGTCATCAGCGCCGCGTCCGCGCCGCTCTGAAACACCTTGGCGACGAAGGTTCCGCCCGGTGACAGCACATCGGCGGCAAAGGCCGCCGCGCCTTCCACCAGACCGAGGATGCGCAACTGGTCGGTCTTGCGATGGCCGGTGGTGTTGGCGGCCATGTCGGACAACACCACATCGGCGCGGCCGCCCAGCATCGCGAGCAGCTTTTCCGGCGCATCGTGCTTGAGGAAATCGAGCTGTGCAAAGGTGACGCCGGCAATCTCCGGCATTTCCAGCAGATCGATCGCGACGACCTTGCCCCTGCCGTCGGCGGCGCCGACTCGCTTCGCGGCGATCTGGCTCCAGCCGCCGGGTGCGGCACCCAGGTCGACCACCGTGATGCCAGGTTTGAGGAAATGATACTTGTCGTCGATTTCGATCAGCTTGTAGGCCGCACGGGAGCGCAATCCATCGCGCTTGGCCTGCGCCACATAGGGATCGTTGAGCTGGCGCTCCAGCCAGAGTTTCGACGACAGCTTGAGCCTGCCGCCGCTCTTGACGGTGACCCGCAGCCGGCCAGTGGTGTCTTTTGCCATAATCACGCATTCATGGGCCGCATGGTTCGGGACGCGCGGCGTTGCCGCGCTCCTCACCATGAGGGTTTGGACGACCTCATCCCGAGGAGCATCGCGAAAGCGATGCGTCTCGAAGGATGGAGCCATCGGACTGGAAAATGCTTTAGCACATTGCGGATTGATGCGCCTATCGGAATGCCCCGAGCGCGCCGTCCTCGCGCATCATCTCGACCAGCATGCCCTCGCGCAGGCCCCGATCGGCGACGCGCAACCGCGGCAGCGGAAACGCATGACGGATGGCGTCGAGAATGGCGCAGCCCGCCAGCACCAGATCGGCGCGCTCGACGCTGATACAATGATTGCTGGCGCGTTCCTGATAGCTCATGCCGAGCAGGCGCGTGATGGTCGCGGTAACCTCCGTGTCGCTCATCCAGACGCCGTCGATGCGGCGGCGATCGTACCGCACCAGGTTGAGATGAATCCCGGCCAGCGTCGTCACCGTGCCGGAGGTCCCAAGCAGGTGCATATCGGTCAGATCGCCGCCATGCTCGGCCGCGAAAGGCGCCACGTGTTGGGCGACCTCCTGCACCATCGACGCATAGGACTGCGGCGTGACATCCCTGCCGCCGAACTGCTCGGCCAAGGTGACCACGCCGAGCGGCATCGACATCCACGCCTTGGTGCGCGACGCGGCGTTTTGCCCGCCCGGATCGCGCTCGATCCGGACCAGTTCGGTCGATCCGCCGCCGATGTCGAACAGAATGGCGCCCCGGCCCTGCGGATCGAGCAATGGCGAGCAGCCGACGACGGCGAGTGCGGCTTCCGTCTCGCGGTCGATCACTTCAAGCCGGATGCCGGTTTCGGCCGCGACCCGGTCCCGAAAGCCGTCGGCGTTTAGCGCCGCGCGGCAGGCCTCCGTTGCGATCAGCCGCAGGCGCTTGGCCTTCCGGGAGCGGATTTTGTCGCGGCAGATGCTCAATGCGGCGATGGCGCGGTCGATCGCAGCGTCGCTGATATAGCCGGTCGCCGAAATGCCCTCGCCAAGCCGGATGATCCGCGAAAACAAATCGACCACGCGAAACCCCTCGCCGGTCGGACAGGCGATCAGCAGGCGGCAATTGTTGGTGCCAAGGTCCAACGCCGCATAGACGCCGGTTCCGGCGGCCGGCGGCCTGACAGCCCCCGGCACCTCAGCGCCTGCCGCCGCCGATCCATGCAGGCCGCCATGCGGCCCCTGGCCGTCGTCTCCGCGCGGCCTCAGGCCATCGCGAAGCCGCGTGTCATCTTTCATCCAAATTGTCTTTCCGTGGCCGTTTGCGGCCAACGAGGAATTTCCCTTCACGGAAAGTTTAGCAGCGCGCAGCGGCGGTGCAACAGCCGTCACATGGGACCATGCTCAATCAGGCGTTGTCGATCGGTTAAGGCTGCATTATCTGCTGTGGAACCAGGAAAATGCGCGAAGAATCGGCATCTCAAGGATCCGGCAATGCAAGATTACACGTCCAGCAACGCTCAGGACAACGCTATCGCACTGCAGAAATTCGGTGTCGGGCAACCGGTCCGCCGCAAGGAGGACGACACCCTGGTGCGCGGCAAGGGTAAATACACCGACGATTTCTCGCTGCCCGGCCAGGTCTATGCCTGGATCGTGCGCTCCAGCCACGCCCACGGCATCATTCGCGGCATCGACACCGAAGCCGCCAAGGCAATGCCGGGCGTGCTCGGGGTATGGACCGGCGCCGACCTCGCTTCGGCAAATTACGGGCCCTACACCTGCGGCCTGCCGATCAAGAGCCGCGACGGCTCGCCGCTGCTGCAGACCAATCGTCCCGCGTTGGTAAGCGACAAGGTGCGTTTCGTCGGCGACCCCGTGGCGTTTGTGGTGGCCGAGACCCTGGCGCAGGCGCGCGACGCCGCCGAAGCCGTGGTGCTGGATATCGACCCGTTGCCGGCCGTGACCAGCGCCGAGGAAGCGGCAAAGCCCGGCGCGCCGCAGCTCTACGATCACATCCCGAACAATGTGGCGCTCGACTATCACTTTGGCGACGCCGCCAAGGTTGCGGCCGCCTTCGCTGACGCGGCCCATGTGACCAAGCTCGATATCGTCAATACCCGCGTGGCGGTGGTGGCGATGGAGCCGCGCGCGGCGCTGGCCTCCTACGACAAAGCGAACGAGCGATACACGATTCAGGTTCCGACCCAGGGCGTCGCCGGCAATCGCACGAACTCTCGCCAAGAACCTGCTCAAGGTGCCGAACGAGAAGGTTCACCTCCTGACGGCCAATGTCGGCGGCTCGTTCGGCATGAAGAACATCAGCTACCCCGAATATATCTGCATCCTGCACGCTGCGAAGGTGCTGGGCCGTCCGGTGAGATGGACCGACGAGCGATCGACCAGCTTCCTGTCCGACAGCCACGGGCGCGCGCAACAGATTCATTGCGAGCTGGCGCTCGACCGCGAAGGCCGGTTCCTCGCGGTCAAGGTCTCGGGCTACGGCAATCTCGGCGCCTATATCAGCGGCGTCGCGCCGGTTCCGCTGTCGCTGAATATCGGCAAGAATCTCGCCAGCGTCTATCGCACGCCGCTGATGAGCATCGACATCAAGACCGTCTTGACCAACACCACGCTGATGGGCGCCTATCGCGGCGCAGGACGGCCCGAGGCCAATTATTTCATGGAGCGCCTGATCGATCGCGCCGCCGACGAAATGGGCATCGACCGGCTGACGCTGCGCAAGCGCAATTTCATCAAGCCCGCGCAAATGCCGTTCGCCGCATCGTCCGGCGTCACCTATGACAGCGGCGATTTCCATGGCGTATTCAGCAAGGCGCTGGAGATTTCCGATTACGCCGGGTTCGCCAGGCGGAAAAAGGAAAGCCGCAAGCGCGGCTTGCTCAGAGGCATCGCGATCGGCTCCTACCTGGAAGTCACCGCACCTCCCGGCGTCGAACTTGGCAAGATCGTGTTCGAGGACGACGGCTCGGTCAGGTTGATCACCGGCACGCTCGACTATGGCCAGGGTCACGCGACGCCCTTTGCGCAGGTGCTTTGTGCCGAGCTCGGGGTGCCCTTTGAGAGCGTCAGGCTCGAGCAAGGCGACAGCGATATCGTCCATACCGGCAACGGCACCGGCGGCTCGCGTTCCATCACGGCCAGCGGGATGGCGATCGTCGAAGCCTCGAAGCTGATCATCGAGAAGGGCAAGCGCGCGGCCGCGCATCTGATGGAAGCCGCCGAAGGCGACATCGAATTCGGCAATGGCCGTTTCACCATTGCCGGCACCGATCGCAGCATCGACATCATCGAACTGGCGCGCCGCTTGCGCGCAGGCAAGATGCCGGAGGGCGTGCCCGCCTCGCTCGACGTCGACCATACCACCGAAGGCGTGCCGTCGACCTTTCCCAACGGCTGCCATGTCGCGGAAGTCGAGATCGACCCCGAGACCGGGATCGTGCAGATCGTCCGCTATACCGGCGTCAACGACTTCGGCACCATCGTCAATCCGATGCTGGTCGCCGGACAACTGCATGGCGGCGTCGCACAGGGCATCGGACAGGCGCTGATGGAATGCGTCAGCTATGACGCAAGCGGCCAGCCGATCACAGGATCGTTCATGGATTATGCGATGCCGCGCGCCGGCGATATCCCCGTCATGGCGGTCGGCGATCATCCGGTGCCCGCCAAATCCAATCCGCTCGGCACCAAGGGCTGCGGCGAAGCCGGCTGCGCCGGCAGCCTCTCCACCATCGTCAACGCGGTGGTCAATGCGCTGTCCGAATTCGGCATCGCGCATATCGACATGCCGCTGACCCCGGAGCGGGTCTGGCGCGCCATCCAGGACGCCAAGGCGAAGGTGGCGTGAGGGCAAAGCCGTCCCGACGTTGCCGGCCGCAAACCGGCAACGCCAGCGCGCTTCAATCCTTCTCGACCGCGCCGCCGCTGTCGGCCCAGCCCTTGAAGCCACCGAGATTGCGTACGTCCTTGTAGCCCATGTCCTGCAGGGTCTTGCCCGCCAGCGCCGATCGGCCGCCGGAGGCACAGTACACGATCACGGTTTTGTCGCGATCGAACGCCTTGTCGTAATACGGACTGTCCGGATCGGCGCGAAACTCGAGCATGCCGCGGGAAACGTGCTTGGCGCCCCGAACCTTGCCGCTGGCCTGTACTTCAAGGCCGTCACGCACATCGACCACCAGAGCCTGACCGCGCTCGATCAAGGCTTTCGCATCTTGCGGGCTGATGGTCGGAACCGAACCATTGGCCACGGCCAGCAACTCTTTCACTGAGCTCGACATCGCATTCTCCCGTGTGCTGTCAAATGCGCCCGCGACGCATTGGGCTCTTCATTAGCATGAACCATCGTTGCGTCTCCTTTTGCTACGCCGCCGCCTGCTCACGCGGCTGGTAGATCGCAATGTGCTCGCAATGCGCCACCGGCGTGCGGCCGTTGGCGACCACGAGCGCATCAAGTTCGACGAACCGATGGCCCTTCTTTTCGTAATTGCCGGTGACCTTGGCCCGCGCGGTCAGTTCATCGCCGCTTCCGCAGGCCGCCAGCAACTGCATCCGGCTGCCGACATGAATCCACGGTCCGAGGATGGCGTTGTCGACCAGCACCTTGTTCATGACGCGCTGGAGAAGGCCGGGATGGCCGAGCCGTTCCCGCGCATAAATCGTGTCGGTCTCGCGCACGTCAGTCAGATATTCCCCGGCGGCATCGCCAGCCCATGCGCGCGGCACCGTGCCCAGCCACTTGCCGAGTTGGTAGGAGGTCGCGTTCACCGGCGCGCGCTCTGCCACCGCCGCCGTCTCCGTGAAATCCGAAATCGAAATCGATGGCGCGGACACCGGCAGCGACGCGCTTCCGGTCGCACAGAGTTCGCCGCGGCTTTCGACCTCGATCGAAAGCACGCCGTCATTCTCCTCAGCCGTGACGTAAGCGGTTTCGCCGTCATAGACCGGCTTGACGAAGCGCGCCTCGATCAATCCCCGCTCAAGGAACGCCCGGCCCCATTTCCTGACCGGCAGGTGGATCATGTAGGCCATCACATCGACACCCGGCACCAGTCCGCCGCTGAACCCGAACCGACGCGCAACCTGGTCGTCATGCATCTTGTTTTCGGAAAGTTTCGCGGTGTTGTAGGCGACCACGCTGTACGCTTCGAGCCGGCTCGTCATCCCTGTTTCCCTGGTTATTTCGGCGGTCCTTCGGCCGATAATGGTACGCGAACAAAACGCCGTGGCAAGCGCGTTCCAGCCCGTGTTTTCCTCGCATTTCCTCAGCCAATGGGTTACGACGCGGATCTTGAGAGCGCCGGCTTGCGTTCTGCGGCCAATCCCCAACCGATGACGCCCATTTGAATACCACCCGCATCTATGTCGACGCCGACGCCTGCCCGGTCAAGGACGAGATCTACCGCGTCGCTGCCCGTCATGGATTGCCGGTCAGCGTGGTCGCAGGTCAATTCATCCGGGTGCCGCAGGATCCGCTGATCGAGCGTATTGCGGCGGGTTCCTTGATGGACGCCGCCGACGACTGGATCGCGGAACGCGCCGGGAAAGGCGATATCGTTATCACCTCCGATATCCCGCTGGCGAGCCGCTGCGTGAAGGCCGGCGCCGAGGTGATCGCTCCGAACGGCAAGCCGTTCACCGAACAATCGATCGGCATGACCCTTGCGGTTCGCAACCTGATGACCGATCTGCGTTCCTCGGGCGAGGTGACCGGCGGCCCCAGATCGTTCGCTCCGCGCGATCGCTCGGCGTTCCTGTCGGCGCTCGACCAGACCATCCGCCGCATCCAGCGCCAGCGCGCGGAACCATCGGCGCAAACGCAACAAGGTTGAATTGAGAAGATATGGCGCCTCCCCTGATCCAGTTGAAAGACATCGCGCTGACCTTCGGCGGCACGCCGCTGTTGTCTGGTGTCGAACTGTCGGTGTCGTCGGCCGAGCGCGTCTGCCTGATCGGCCGCAACGGTTCCGGCAAATCGACGCTGCTGAAGATCGCCGCCGGTCTCGTCGAACCCGACAGCGGCAGCCGCTTCGTGCAGCCCGGTGCGACCATCCGCTATCTGCCGCAGGAGCCGGATTTTGCCGGCTTCGCCTCGACGCTGGCCTATGTCGAAGCCGGCCTCGGCCCCGGCGACGACCACTATCAGGCCCGCTACATTCTGGAACAGCTCGGGCTTCGCGGCGACGAAGATCCCGCGCATGTGTCCGGCGGCGAAGCCCGCCGCACGGCGCTGGCGCGGGTGCTGGCGCCCTCGCCCGACATCCTGCTGCTGGACGAGCCCACCAACCATCTCGATCTCACCACCATCGAATGGCTGGAAAGCGAGCTCGACAGCCGCCGCAGCGCGCTCGTCATCATCAGCCATGACCGCCGCTTCCTGTCGAACCTGTCGCGCAGCACCGCCTGGCTCGATCGCGGCCAGATCCGGCAGATCGATCGCGGCTTTGCCGCCTTCGAGGCCTGGCGCGACGAGGTATTGGCCGAAGAAGAGCGCGAACAGCACAAGCTCGACCGCAAAATCGTCAACGAGGAGCACTGGCTGCGCTACGGCGTTTCCGGCCGCCGCAAGCGCAACGTCAAGCGGCTCGGCAATCTCTATGCGCTGCGCGAACAGCGCCGCGACTATCGCGGCGCCGCCGGCAACGCCAACCTCGCCGCCGCCGAGGCCGACAAGTCAGGCAAGCTGATCATCGAAGCCAGGAACATCGGCCGGACCTATGGCGATCGCCTTATCGTCGATGATTTTTCGATCCGCGTGCAGCGCGGCGACCGGATCGGCATTGTCGGGCCGAACGGCGCCGGCAAGACCACGCTGATCGACATGCTGACCGGCGCAAAGCCGCCCGATACCGGCACCATCCGGTTCGGCGCCAACATCGAGATGGCAACGCTCGACCAGCATCGCGAAAGCCTCGATCCCAAATCGACGCTGGCGGAGGCCCTGACCGGCGGACGCAGCGACAGCGTGATGGTCGGCGGCAAGCCGAAGCACGTCGTCAGCTACATGAAGGACTTTCTGTTCGGGCAGGAGCAGATGCGCACGCCGCTCGAGGTGCTCTCCGGTGGTGAACGCGGCCGCCTGATGCTGGCCCGCGCGCTGGCCAAACCGTCGAACCTCTTGGTGCTCGACGAGCCGACCAACGATCTCGACCTCGAAACCCTCGACGTGCTGGAGGAAATGCTCGGCGACTATGAGGGCACCGTGATCCTGATCAGCCATGACCGCGATTTTCTCGATCGCGTCGTGACCTCGGTGATCGCGCCGGAAGGTGACGGCCGCTGGGTCGAATATGCCGGCGGCTATACCGACATGCTGGCGCAGCGCGGCGCCGATTTGAAGCGCGAAGCGGTGAAAGCTGCAGCCGTCGAACGCGGCAAGGCGGCGGCCGGGGCGCCCTCCGGCACCGTCAAGCGCCGGCTCAATTTCAACGAAAAACACGCGCTGGAAACGCTGCCGAAGACCATTGCCAAGTTGCAGGCCGAAATAGCCAAACAGCAGCGCCACCTCGACGATCCCAATCTCTACAAGAAGGATCGCAAGAAATTCGATTCCGCCTCGGCCGCGCTCTCCGCCGCTCAGAAGGAACTCGAGGCCGCCGAAGACCGATGGCTGGAGCTTGAAGTGCTGCGCGAAGAGATCGAACAGGCCTGAGAGGAAAGCTGATGTCCACGCCCCTCGCCGTCCGAATTGCCCGCGACTACGGCACGCCTGCCGCGGTCATCGACATGGATCGCGTCGAACGCAATATCGCACGGGTCCAGGCCGCCTGCGATGCCGCCGGCGTCGCCAACCGGCCGCATATCAAGACCCACAAAAGCCCTGTCCTGGCCAGGCTCCAGATCGCCGCCGGCGCCAGGGGCATCACCTGCCAGAAACTCGGCGAGGCCGAAGTGATGGCGGAGGCCGGCATCGATGACATCCTGATCAGCTACAACCTGATCGGCGACGAGAAGATGGCCCGGCTCGGCGCGCTGCAGGCCAAGGCGAACATGACCGTTGCCGCGGATAATGCAGTCGTGATCGCCGGCCTGCCGCAGGCTGCGAAGGCATCCGGCCGCCCGCTCTCGGTCGTGGTCGAGTGCGACACCGGGCGCAAACGCGCCGGGGTCGAAACCCCGGCGGAGGCGATCGCGCTCGCACGCCAGATCGCGGCCTCCGAGGGGCTGAAGTTTGCCGGCTTCATGCTGTATCCGACCGAAACCGGCTGGGCTGAAGCGCAACGGTTTTACGACGAAGCGCTGGCCGGCGTTCGCGAGCACGGATTGGATGCGGCGATGGTCTCCACCGGAGGCACGCCGAACCTGAAGAATGTCGGCAAGCTCAGGGGCGCCACCGAGCATCGGCCGGGCACCTATATCTACAACGACCGGATGCAGGTCGCGGCCGGGGTCGCGAACTGGGACGATTGCGCGCTGAACATCTATTCAACCGTGGTGAGCCGCGCCGGTCCCGACCGCGGCATTCTCGATGCCGGCTCCAAGACACTGACCTCCGATACCGGCGGCGGGCTCGACGGCCACGGCCTCATTCTCGAGCACCCGGAAGCCAGGATCGCGCGCTTTGCCGAGGAGCATGGCTTCCTCGATCTCACTCGCAGCAACACCCGCCCCAATGTCGGCGACATCGTGCGGATCGTGCCGAACCATGTCTGCGTAGTCGTCAACATGATGGACGAGGTCGTGATGGTGCGCGGCGACGAGATCATCGGCACGTTGCCGGTCGCGGCAAGAGGTAAGCTGCGATAATGTTCTGAACTGGCTTCCGCTTTCGGAGGCATGGCGGACTTGGGCAGATTTTTACCCGTGAACGCTCGCACGCGGACATTCCCTCGGCCTCCCGTGTCGACAGTCATGCCGAGCTGGGGAGCCGCTTCCGCCAGGCGATCCAGCCGACGACTATTGATAGAGTCGCCACGATAAGCGGCGGCACCCCGTGCCCGTATTCGCCGTGAAGGGTGACGGTCGCGAGCGCCGCCAACATCACGGCGCAGCCGAGTGCCGAGCCCCACTGCCGCGTCCGTGCCTGCGCCAGCAGAACGGCGGTCGTGAGCTCCAGCGCTCCGGTCACGAAATGGAACCAGTGCGGGTATCCCCACCGCAGATATTCCTCGTAGATAGACCCAAGGGCGAGGATGTTGCTGAGCGATCCCACGACGAAGAAAGCTGCAAGTGCCAAGGCCGCGACTTGGCGCCAGGAAATCTTTGACATTTGTCCAACCTTTTCTGATAGGGCGCCGCGGAGGACCTGTGTGGTCGCGCCGAGAGACGGCCGGCCGCGACGCATTCATTCCGAAGGAGATGCGAATTTCCGGAGCAGGTCCGAAAGTCGCATCTCATCGCTGATCCGCGGACCTACGCCGTGGCGGCCTTCTGGGCCGCCGCGAAGACATCGCGGGGAAGCGTTGTGCCGGCGACGTGCTCCGTGCCAGCGACGCCGAGGTCCATCCAGCCCGCGTTGACGGCCTCGAACATCGCTTCGGCCGGTCCGGTTTGGCCCTTCGGGATGCCGAACTGCTCGAACGCTGCTGGCCAACCGGCCCGGGGGACAGCGAAGGCCTTGACTTCGCGCTGCATGACGTCGCCCAGTTGCGCTGCGACTTCATCCGCGCTGACCATCGAACCAAGTTCGACGACGCGATGCCCCGACCACGCCGGCCCGGTCAGCAGCGTCGCCACCGCGGCACCGATGTCGTTCGTCGCGACCATCGTCGATTTCCGGCTGGTCGGATTGTAGTAAACTGGGAGCGTGCCGCCCTGGGCGACGTGCAGGCCGTAAAGGAAGTTCTCGAAGAACCCGCCGGCGCGCACGAAGGCGATCGGTGACGCCAAGTCGCGAAAGCCTTGCTCCAGCAGCGACAGGGCGGTGATCATCCCCAGCCCGCTGGTCCGGTTCGCCCCCATCGACGAGAGCGCGACCACACGCGGCGGCGCGGCCTTGGTCAGCGCCTCGACATAGTTCGCGATGACGGCCTTGGCTTCCTTGAAGTCCGGCGAGGGGGCCCAGACGGCCGGCAACATGACAAACGCGCCGTCGACGCCCTTGAGCGCCCGCTCGATGGCGGCCGCATGGTTCCAGTCGCCGTCGACCAGTTCCACGCCCTGGGCAGTCCAGCTTGCCGCCTTCGCGCGGTCGCGAACCAGCGCGCGTACCTTCTTACCTTGCGCCAACAGATGTGTGGCGGTTGCGCCGCCTACTTTTCCCGTAATTCCCACGACTAGAAACATATGTATTCTCCCGTTGCCAAATGGTCTACATTCTAGGGTAGGTCTCATATAAAGACCTTAGACCTGCACCGTAAGGAGGCAGTTTTTTGTAACCAGGAGAGAAAAAGGAAACCCGCATGAGCGACGCATTGAGCGCGATCGAGCGATTCAGCCGATATCAATCGGACGACGCCCAGTCGGCAGGATCTGTATGTTGCCCGGTGCGCGACGTGCTCGACCGGATCGGCGACAAATGGAGCATACTCATGATCATGACCCTCGCCACGCGACCGCAGCGCTTCAGCGAGCTTCACCGAGCCATCCGCGACATCTCCAAGCGCATGCTCACCCAGACGCTGCGCGACTTGGAGCGCGACGGACTGATCACCCGCCATGTCTTTCCGACCAAGCCGCCGAGCGTTGAATATTGCCTTTCCCCGCTAGGCCAATCCCTGCTGGACCCGATGGCGAGCCTCATCGATTGGGCCGACCGTCGTTATTCCGATATCCATGCCGCGCGCGTCCGCTTTGACGGAGCACCCTGTGATGTCCAGCGCTAGTGATCTGAAACAGAAGTTCGCATCATCGCATGTGTGAGGTCTGGCGACGTGCTTCAGACGGTGCCCTCCAACCACCGCAACGCCCCCCTCCCCGCCGCCGCGCCGGTCGCGAACGCGGCCTGCAGCAGATAGCCGCCGGTCGGTGCTTCCCAGTCGAGCATCTCGCCCGCGGCGAACACGCCGGGCAAGCGGCGGATCATGAAGCCGGCATCGATTTCAGCAAACGAGATTCCGCCGGCCGTCGAAATCGCGCGCGCGATCGGCGCGACGCCATTCAATTTGACCGGCACGGCGTTGATCAATCCGGCAAGAGCCACAGGCGAATGTGACGGTAGCGGCGCGCCGGATACCACCGCTGCTTCCTGCAACAAACCGATGCCGACGGGCGAAAGCTGCGCCGCCTTGCGCAGCCAGTTCGAGAATGATCGTTTGCCCCGCGGTGCCGACAGCCGCGTGACCAGATCGTTTATGTCGAGTTCGGGCCGCAACGCGATGTGCAGTGTCGCCTCGCCCGAAGCCATGATGGCCTCGCGCAAGTCAGCCGACAGCGCATAGAGGGCGCCGCCTTCAATGCCGGTGCGGGTAATGACGGCTTCGCCGCGCAGCGCCTGCCCGCCAAATGAAAACGCAGCGCCTTTCAGCGGCTGGCCTTCGAAGCGATCGCGAAAGATATCGGACCAGGCGACGGTAAATCCGCAATTGGCTGGCCGCAGCGGTGATATGGTCACGCCCTTGGCGGCGAGCGTTTCAACCCATCCACCATCGGACCCGAGCCGCGGCCAACTGGCGCCGCCGAGCGCAAGCACGTTCGCATCGGCATCAACGGTGCGCGGGCCGTCGGGCGTCACAAACGAAAGACGTCCATCGGAGTCCCATCCGGTCCAGCGGTGGCGCAGCGCGAATTGCACGCCCATTGAATCCAGCCGCCGCAGCCACGCCCGCAGCAGCGGCGAAGCCTTGAACGCTTCCGGGAAAACCCGGCCGCTGGAGCCGACAAAGGTCGGCTGTCCCAGCGCTTCGCTCCATCGGCGCAACGCGTCCGGCGGAAATGCATCGATCGCAGGCGCCAGCTGCGGCATCGCCTTGCCGTAGCGCGCCAGAAACGCCGGCAACGGCTCGCTGTGCGTCAGATTGAGGCCACCGCGTCCTGCCAGCAGAAACTTGCGGCCGACCGAGGCCATCGCATCATAGACCGTGACGCCGGCGCCGCCTTGCGCCAACACTTCGGCTGCCATCAGGCCGGCCGGACCGGCGCCGATGACGGCGACTTTGCTTTTAGGGGTTGAAGGCATGAGGCAAGTGTAGGCCAAATCGGCCTTCTCACAAATTGAGCGTCATGGCCGGCCATAGCCGTCCGAAGGACGGCGTCGCTTCCGCTCGCCTATGTCCCGGCCATCCACGTCCTTGCCGCGATCAGAAAGTGTAGACGTGGATGCCCGGGACAAGCCCGGGCATGACGAAAAACATTTGATCCAATGTCATCCGGTCTACAGCTTCACGCCCGCCCTCGCCGCGGCCTGCTCGACGTATTTCTGGGTCTGCTGGAACGCGCCTTCCAGCGCCTTCGCCCTCGACATGTCGCTGATCTCAGTGAAATGCGCAGCTATGGCGTCCGGCGTCCATTCGGATGGGGCCAGGTTAATGCCCTCGGTTTCCATGATCTTGATCACCGCAAAGGAACCCGCGCCCGCGCCCATGATGGTGCGGGTCGGAGCGTCCTCGCCGAGCAGATACAGCACCGCCGGCGTGATCGCCTCGGGCTTCATCAGCGCCAGCGCCTGCGGCGGCAGCAGTTCCTCGGTCATCCGCGTCGCCGCGGTCGGCGAAATCATGTTGACGCGAATGTTGGTCTTGCGGCCTTCCTCGGCGAGCACGTTCATCAGCCCGACCATGCCGGTTTTCGCGGCACCGTAATTGGCCTGGCCGAAATTGCCGTAAAGCCCTGACGACGAGGTGGTGACAACGATACGGCCGTAGTTGCGCTCGCGCATGCCGTCCCACACCGCCTTGCAGCAATAGAAGGTGCCGTTGAGATGAACGTCGAGCACTTTCGCGTAATCGGCCACTTCCATCTTGGCGAATGATTTGTCGCGCAGGATGCCGGCATTGGCGCAGAGCAGATCGACGCTGCCCCATTTTTCCGTGGCCTTGGCGACCATCGCCTTGACCTGCTCGAAGTTCGAGACGTCGGCTCCGTCAGCCATCGCCACGCCACCGGCTTTCTGGATTTCCTCGACCACGGTCTCAGCCGCCGTGAGCGAACCGCCGGTGCCGTCGCGGGCGCCGCCAAAATCATTGACCACGACCTTGGCGCCGCGACTTGCCAGTCCCAGCGCATGGGCGCGCCCGAGACCATTCCCCGCGCCGGTAACGATAGCGACGCGGCCGTCAAACCTGATTGTCATGCGTAAGTTTCCTGGATGTGGGTTCCTTCGTAATGCCCGGCGATAGCAATCTACGCAGATTGCGTAAACTTACCTGCGTTGCCGGGCACGTCTTTTTGGTTTTTGCATCAGACAAGACATGGATGGCCGGGACATAGGCGAGCGGAAGCGACGCCGTCCTTCGGAAGGCTGTGCCCGGCCATGACGGCTGATACTAAGCAAAGTAAATCAGGCCGATCCAGTCGGCGACCAAAGCGGGCTTCGTCTCGCCCTCGATCTCGACGGTCACGTTGGTTCGCGACAGCAATTCGGTCGGCTTGCGCAATTTCGCTTCGGCCAGAGTGAAGCGGCCGCGGACGCGCGAGCCAGAGCGCACCGGCGAGATGAAGCGGAGCTTGTCGAAGCCGTAATTAACGCCCATCGTCGTGCCAGAGATCACCGGCATGACCTCGTACGACATGATGCTCATCAGCGACATGGTCAGGAAACCGTGCGCCACCGTGGTGCCGAACGATGTTTCGCGTTTGGCGCGCTCGGGATCGACATGAATGAATTGATGATCCTCGATCACATCGGCATAGACATCGATCCGGCCTTGATCGACCAGATGCCATGACGACACGCCGACCTCGTGACCGACCATTTTCTGATAGGCCTCCAGTGAAATCGGTGGTTTCTTCCAGACTTCATTCATCGTCAGTTCTCCACAGTGTCCCGTTTCCGAAGTTCGTAAACCCTTGCAGCACCCGTGATACGAACTTCGGAAACAAAGGGACACTGCCAACTTAACTATTCTAGTGCCGCCTTTCGATTTGAGGTTCCTGAGACAAACTCGCAGCAATGCTGCAGGAACTTCCAATCGGCGGCACTAGCTCAGGCTGACCTTATTTTCTGCAATTCCGGGAAATCCTCTTCGCGGAATTCCTGGCCGCGCAGCGCATCGTCGCGATTATTGTCGTGTTCGAGCCGGCGCAACTGAACGCGGCGAATCTTGCCGGAAATCGTCTTCGGCAGTTCGGTCACGAATTCGATGCGCCGGATACGCTTGAATGGCGACAGCCTGGTGTGCAAATGCCTGAAAATCGAAAGCGCGGTTTGCGGCGAACGCTCCGTGCCCGATACCAGCAGCACATAGGCTTTCGGGATCGCCAGCCGAATTGGATCGGGACTGGGAACCACCGCGGCCTCCGCCACCAATTCATGTTCGAGCAGGATGCTCTCCAGCTCGAACGGGCTTATCCGGTAGTCCGACGATTTAAAGACATCGTCGGAACGGCCGACGAAGGTCAAATAGCCCTCATCGTCGGCGAACACCACGTCGCCGCTGCGATAGAGATCGCCGTCGGCGCCGCTCACCTTGCCGTCGTCGCCCTGATAGCCCTGCATCAGGCCGGCGGGCCGATCGGCGCCGAGCAACAGGCTGACCTCGCCCTCCTTGGTGATGTTTCCGTCAATGTCGGTGATCTGCACGCGGTATCCGGGCAGCGGACGGCCCATCGATCCAACCTTCACCTTCTGGCCGGGCGAATTTCCCGCAAGCGCCGTGGTTTCGGTCTGGCCGTAGCCGTCGCGAATTGTCAGCCCCCATGCGCCGCGAACCTGATCGATCACTTCGGGATTGAGCGGCTCGCCGGCGCCGCAGACCTCGCGCAGCGACACTTTATAGCCTGCGAGCTTTTCCTGGATGAACAGCCGCCACACCGTCGGCGGCGCGCACAGCGTGGTCACGCCGCATCTGGCGATGGTCGCAAGCAGTCCCTTGGCATCGAAGCGGGGCTGGTTGACCACAAACACGGTGGCGCCGGCGTTCCACGGCGCAAAGAAGCAGCTCCAGGCATGCTTGGCCCAGCCCGGCGAGGAAATGTTCAAATGAACATCGCCGGGCTGCAACCCGAGCCAGTACATCGTCGACAGTCCGCCGACCGGATAGCTGCGCTGGCTGTGCCGCACCAATTTCGGCTTCGCGGTGGTGCCGGAGGTGAAATACAGCAGCATCGGATCATCAGCCCCGGTCGGTCCATCCGGCTTGAATGTATCCGGGAACTCCGCGGCCTGTTCGTAAGGCAGCCAGCCTTCGTGTTTTGAGGACGCGCCAACGACGATACGAATGAGACCGTCGCCGCGGAGGCCGGCAAATTTCGCAACCTGGTCCTCGGACGCCACCACGGCCCTGGCACGGCCGCGATCGAGGCGATCCTGCAACTCGTCAGCCGTCAACAGCGTGGTCGCGGGAATCACCACCACACCTAATTTGATCGCCGCCAGCATGGTTTCCCATAATGGAACGACGTTGCCGAGCAGCAGCAACAGATGATCGCCGCGCTTGAGGCCCTGGGCGCGCAGGAAATTCGCAACTTGATTGGAACGGCGCGACAGGGTTTCGAACGAAAGCTTTGTCTCCCGCCCGCTGTCGCCGTCGACGATCCAGAGCGCCGGCCGATCCTTGCTTTCGGGAGCGCGTGCGAGTTCGGCATCGAACCAGTCCAGCGCCCAGTTGAACGGCACCGGGTCCGGCCAGCGAAACCCTTTGACCGCCGCATCGTAGTCGGTGCGATGCTGGAGCAGGAAACGAGCGCGCTTCTCGGAAAGTTGTCATGGGCCGCTCGCTATTTTCCTGCCAATTCGCGAACATGCCGGATAATCCCGGAAAAATCGACCCCGCCATTTCCGGCGGCATCGAACGCCTGGTAGATTTCCTGCGCATGCTTGCCAAGCGGCGTCGCGGCACCCGCGGCCTTTGCCGCATCCTGCGCCAGCGTCAGATCCTTCACCATCAGGGCCGATGCAAAGCCCGGGCGATACTCGTTGTTCGCGGGCGAGGTCGGCACCGGACCCGGCACCGGACAATAGGTCGTCAGCGACCAGCATTGTCCCGACGAGGTCGAGGCGACATCGAACAAGGCCTGATGCGACAGCCCGAGCTTTTCGGCGAGCGCAAAGGCTTCGCTGACCGCGATCATGGAAATGCCGAGGATCATGTTGTTGCAGATCTTGGCCGCCTGTCCCGCGCCGGCGCCGCCGCAATGCACGATCTTCTTGCCCATCTTTTCCAGCACCGGCTTGGCTGCGGCAAAGGCCTTGGCTTCGCCGCCGGCCATGAATGTCAGCGTCGCGGCCTTGGCGCCGCCGGTGCCGCCGGACACCGGCGCATCGACCGACGCGATGCCCTGCTTCGCCGCCAGCGCATGGGCCTGCTTTGCGCTTTCGACATCGATGGTCGAACAATCGACGATCAGCGATCCCTTGGCCATCGACGGCAAAATCTCGGTCCAGACCGACAGCACATGCTTGCCCGCGGGCAGCATCGTGATGACGACTTCAGCGCCCTTCACCGCGGCTACCGCGCTGTCGGCGATAGCAGCGCCATCGGCCTTTGACTGGTTGCGCGAGGCTTCCACCAGATCGAACGCCACCACCTTGTGGCCGGCCTTGACCAGATTGGCGGCCATCGGCCCGCCCATATTGCCGAGACCGATGAATGCAATATTTGCCATCTTTGGTTCCCTCCGCCCGGAACGTTTCTCTTATGATTTGTCAAACACCAACTCGTCGGCGCCGATGCCAGCGAAATAAGGCGCCACCATCTCCGGCGTGACATCCTCCAGCCGCGACGGCGACCAACGCGGATTGCGATCCTTGTCGATCACAGCCGCGCGCACGCCCTCACGGAAATCGTCGCTGGCGAACACTTCAAGGGCTGCGCGATATTCCCGCACCAGACATTGTTCCAGCGAAGAAGAGCCCCGCGCCAACCGCAGCAGCTTCAGCGCGACCACCATGCCGCGCGGCGATTTCTCGCTCAAGGTCTTCAGCGTCGCTTGCGCCAGTTCCGAGCCATCGCGTTGCAATGCCGCGACGATATCTTCCATCCGGTCATGGGCGAACCAGACGTCGATGCTCGGCTGCAGCGCCGCGACAGGGCCCGCGGTCTCGCCGGTCGCGAACCCATCGATCAGGGCTTGAATTTCCTTAGCAGTCGTCCCGATGCCAACGTTGGTCAGGACTTCGCGCAAGGCCGGTAACTTGGCCGACGGCACCACAGCGTCCGCAAACCGCGCATGGATCGCATCGGGACCGTTCATGGTCTGGCCGGTCAATCCGAAATAGGCGCCGAGTTCGCCCGGCGAACGGGACAATAGCCAGGTGCCTCCCACATCGGGGAAAAAGCCCAGCCCCACTTCCGGCATCGCAAGCTTGGTCCTTTCGGTCACGACGCGATGGCGGCCATGCGCTGAAAGGCCCACGCCACCGCCCATCACCAGCCCGTCCATGAAGGCGACATACGGCTTCGGAAACTTCGCGATGCGGGCATTCATGATGTATTCCTGGCGCCAGAATACCTTGCCGAGATCGCCGCCGGCCCGCGAACTCTCATAGAGCCCGCGGATGTCTCCGCCCGCGCACAACCCGCGCTCGCCGGAGCCCTCCAGCAGCACCAGCGCCACCGCCGGATCCGCTTCGAACCGGTCCAATGCGGCATCGATCGCCAGCGACATTTCCAGCGTCATGGCGTTGATCGCCTTCGGCCGGTTGAGGCGGATCACACCCACCGATCCTTCCCGGCGCGCGATCAGATCGGGTTCGGGTCCCACGACTGCCGCGGTCGCAACCGTCATCGCGCTCCCTCGATCAGCTTGCGCGCCACGATCAGCCGCATGATTTCGTTGGTACCTTCGAGAATCTGATGCACGCGCAGGTCGCGCACGATCTTCTCGATGCCGTATTCGCTGAGATAGCCGTATCCGCCGTGCAGTTGCAGCGCCTGGTTGGCGACCTCGAAGCCGACATCGGTGCCGAAGCGCTTGGCCATGGCGCACAGCATGGTCGCGTCAGGATCCTTGCGGTCGAGGGCGGCGGCCGCGCGCCACACGAAGGTCCGCGCCGCCTCCAGTTCGGTCGCCATGTCGGCCAGCCGGAATTGCAGCGCCTGGAATTCGTCGAGGCGCTTTCCGAACGCCTTGCGCTCCTTCATATAGGTCAGCGACTTGTCGAGCGCGGCTTGCGCGCCGCCGAGCGAGCAGGCTGCGATATTGATGCGGCCGCCGTCTAATCCGGCCATCGCAATCTTGAAGCCGATCCCCTCATCGCCCAGCCGATTGGCCACCGGCACGCGCGCATTCTCGAAAATCACCGCTCGGGTCGGCTGGGCGTTCCAACCCATCTTGCGCTCGTTGGCGCCGAGCGAAAGCCCCGGCGTGTCGCCCTCGATGACCAGCGTCGAGATGCCGCCGGGTCCGTCGCTGCCGGTCCGCACCATCACCACATAGATGTCGCCCTTGCCGGCGCCGGAGATGAACTGCTTCTGGCCGTTGAGCACATAATGGTCGCCGTCACGAACCGCGCGGGTGCGCAGCGCCGCGGCATCCGACCCGGAGCCGGGCTCGGTCAGGCAATAACTTGCCAGCCATTCCATGGTGCAGAGTTTCGGCAGCCATTTATGCCGCTGGGTGTCGTCGCCAAAGGCATCGATCATCCAGCACGCCATGTTGTGGATCGAGATGAACGCCGACACCGTCGGACAGCCCTGCGCCAGCGCCTCGAAGATCAGCGCCGCGTCGAACCGCGTCAGCGCCGAGCCGCCGACGTCATCGCGGATATACACGCCGCCGATGCCGAGCTGCGCCGCCTCGCGCATCACATCGACGGGAAAATGCTTCTCCTCATCCCACCGGATCGCATGCGGCGCGATTTTTTCCGCGGCAAAATCCCGCGCCATGTCGCGAACCGCAATCTGATCCTCGTTGAGAGCGAATTGCATGGGATGCCCGCGCGCTTCGCGACTAATTCATCGTCGGGATCGAGAAATCCGCACCTTCCTTGACGCCGGACGGCCAGCGCGAGGTCACCGTCTTGGTCTTGGTGTAGAACCGCACCGAATCCGGGCCGTATTGATTGAGGTCGCCGAAGCCGGACCGCTTCCAGCCGCCGAAGGTGTAGTAGGCCGCCGGCACCGGGATCGGCACATTGACGCCGACCATGCCGACATTGACCTTGGCCGCAAAGTCCCGCGCGGCGTCGCCGTCGCGGGTAAAGATCGCAACGCCGTTGCCATATTCGTGATCGGACGGCAGCTTCAGCGCCTCGTCATAGTCATGGGCGCGCACCACCGAGAGCACCGGACCGAAGATCTCTTCCTTGTAGATCCGCATGTCCTTGGTGACGTTGTCGAACAGGCAGCCGCCCATGTAGAAGCCATTCTCATAGCCCTGCATCTTGAAGCCGCGGCCGTCGACCACAAGCTTGGCGCCCTCCTTGATGCCGACCTCGACATAGTTCTTGACCCGCTCCAGCGCGGCGCGGGTTACCAGCGGACCGAAATCGGCGGTCGGATCGATCGAAGGCCCGATCTTCAGGCTCTCGACGCGCGGAATGAGCCTTTCCATCAGCCGGTCGGCCGTGGTCTTGCCAACGGGAACCGCGACCGACACCGCCATGCAGCGCTCGCCCGCCGCGCCGTATCCGGCGCCGATCAGCGCGTCGACGGTCTGGTCCATGTCGGCGTCGGGCATGATGATGGCGTGGTTTTTCGCACCGCCGAAGCATTGCGCGCGCTTGCCGGTTGCGGCTGCGCGTTCATAGATATACTGCGCGATCGAGGAAGAGCCGACGAATCCGACGGCCGCGATATCGCGATCATCGAGAATGGCGTCGACGGCTTCCTTGTCGCCGTTGACGACGTTGAGGATGCCCGGCGGCAGGCCGGCCTCCAGCATCAGTTCCGCCAGCTTCATCGGCACGCCGGGGTCGCGCTCCGACGGCTTCAGGATGAAGGCATTGCCGCAGGCAATCGCGGGCGCGAATTTCCACATCGGGATCATGGCCGGGAAATTGAACGGCGTGATGCCGGCAACGACGCCCAAAGGCTGGCGCATCGAATAGAGATCAATTCCGGGCCCCGCGCCCTCGGTATATTCACCCTTCATCATCTGCGGAATGCCGAGCGCGAACTCCACCACCTCGACGCCGCGCAGGATATCGCCCTTGGCATCGGGAATGGTCTTGCCATGCTCGCGGGCCAACAGATCGGCCAGCGCGTCATTGTCGCGCGCCACCAGTTCCAGGAACTTCATGAGGACGCGAACCCGGCGCTGCGGATTGACCGCCGCCCATTCCGGTTGCGCGGCCTTGGCGTTCTCGACCGCCGCGCGTAGCTCCGACTTGGACGCCAGCGCCACCTGGGCCTGGACGTCGCCGGTCATCGGTTGAAACACGTCCGCGAACCTGCCCGATGTGCCCTTGACCTCGCGGCCACCGATAAAATGCCCGATTGTACGCATGCGTTCCTCCCGAACCTGTGCAGGTGCCGATTTGGCCGGCATCTTGCAGTCTTTGCAGGGTTTGGAAAGGGATTCTACGCGCAGCCCGTTTGCGAAAATGCAGGCTCGGGTCGGCTTTTCACAAACCTACGACCAACGTCGAATGCGGTCGCCATCAGTTCGCTCAATGCCGCGCCGAGGTCGCAGCCTTGCGGGGCGCGGATTTCCTTGCCCGCGGCGGTTTCATCGATGTCGCGCGATGCAGTACGGCGTCGCGGCCGGCGGCGAGAATCTCGTCGGAGAACTCGCCATTGCCGGCGACCCGGGCCAGCACCAGCGTTCCCATCATGGTCGCGAGGACGGCCATCGCCTGCTTGCGCGCGGCCTTGCGCGGAACGTCCGGAATCTGCTCCGCCAGCATATCGATCATCTGCTCCAGCTTGGCCGCGAACGCCTTGCGCGTCCTGGGGCTCTCACGGGCGATTTCCGCGCCCAACGTCGGCACGGCGCAGCCATGGCCGGGATCGTCGCGATGCACCGGCGTCAGATAGGATTCCACAATGGTGGCGAGGCGCTTTTCCGCCGGGATTTGCTCGGCGAGCTTGCGCCAGCTGTCGGTCGATCGGTCCATCGCGTACGCAAAGGCCTCGATCACCAGCGCTTCCCGCGAATCGAAATGAGCGTAGAAGCCGCCATGGGTGAGGCCGGCGTCCTTCATCAGGTCGGCGACGCCGATGCCATGCGCGCCCTTCTCGCGAAGCCGCACCGAAGCTTTCCTCACGATCCGCGCATGGGTCTCGAGTTTGTGTTCCCTGGAATAACGCATCGGCCGGTTTCCATAAGATGTTTGCAGTCATATAATAGCAGTTGTCGTGCAGGAAAGCTGCATCTTATTTGGTTCGCAGCACTTCCCCCATCATCGAAAAGGTCGCGGTCGCGTGCACTGCAAGATTATCTGACCCGTCCCGGACGAACCCCTCGGCATAGCTGGTCTGGCGGCCCAGCTTGATGACCTTGCCTTCCGCCGAGATCGTGCCCGATCGCACCGACAGCGGCCGCAGATACGTCAGTTTCAGGTCGAGGGTGACGGCGCCCTGCCCGGCCGGCAGCCTGGTCGAGATCGCGCAGCCCATCGCGGTATCGAGCAGGGCCGCGGCCGTCGCGCCATGCAGCAATCCGATGGTGTTCTCCAGTCCCTCGTGCGGCTCAAGTTCCATCACGATCCGTCCCGACTCGGCCACGCCCATGCGAAAGCCGATCAGCCGGGCAAAAGGCGGCGGCGGCAAGAGGCCGTCGCGAATCGCGCGCATCGCATCCAGTCCGGACATCGCTGCGGCGGCCTTTGCAACCGGGCCTGGTGCCTGCCACTCCACCAGCCGCTCGCGCCGCGACGCGGCAGCGAAAAGGTCCACCGCGTCTGCCGCATCGACGTTGTCCGAGACTGCCATCCGCCTGCTCCTATATAGATGATGTTCGTCATATTATAGAAGCAGCGATCGCTTCGCAACGGCTGCACCGCCGCGACGAAGGTCGCCCCCGGCCGGACCTTGACAAGCCCGAGTTTTGGCGAGGAAGTGCGCGAACGACCTGCGGTTCACGCCGACACCTCCCCATCTATTGCGAGACCCCCTGATGCACATGCTCAATCCTTATTGCGGCGTTGACCGCGACAGCCGAGGCGTCGTTCGCCTGACGATCTGCAATGCCGGCTCGCTCAATATCCTGGGATCGGCCGTCATCAACGGCGTTCGCGAGGGATTGGAGGTGCTGGCGACAGAGCGGCAGATCCGCGTGCTGGTGATCTGCGGCCAGAGCGAGAAGAGCATGATCGGCGGCGCCGACATCAAGGAAATGGCCAGGCTCGATCAGGCCTCCGCCGAGAAGTTCATCACCGGGCTACGAGACCTCTGCGAGGCGGTGCGCGCGTTTCCGGAGCCGGTGATCGCGCGGATGCCCGGCTGGTGCCTTGGCGGCGGCCTCGAATTCGCCGCAGCCTGCGACTTCCGGGTTGCCGCGCACGATGCACGGTTCGGCATGCCCGAGGTCCGGGTCGGAATTCCCTCGGTCATCCATGCGGCGCTGCTGCCACGGCTGATCGGCTGGGGCCGCGCCCGCTGGCTGGTGATGACCGCGGAGAATATCGACGCCCCCACCGCCCTTGCCTGGGGGCTGGTCGACGTGGTCGCACCGGACGGCGGTCTCGACGCCGCGGTCGAACGCGTCGTGGCGGCGCTGCTGGAATGCGGTCCGGAAGCACTGCGCGCGCAGAAGGCCCTGCTCCGGCAGTGGCAAGAACTGCCGCTGAAGGAATCCGTCAACCTCAGCATCGGCGTATTCGGGCGATCGTTCCTGACCGACGAGCCGCATCGGCTGATGCAGGGCTTTATCGACCGCAAGCGCTAGCGAACCTCACGACAATTTATCCCGCGCCGCCGTTGCAAATTCCGCGGCGCATCATATGATGACTATCATTCCATATGATGTCGCTCATCCGAGCGCGAAATCAAGGAGCACCCGCCATGGCCACAGCTTCCGATCCGGTTGTCATCGTTTCCGCCGCCCGCACGCCGCTCGGCCGGTTCATGGGCGATCTTTCACCGTTCAGCGCCCACAAGCTCGGTTCCCACGTGATTGGCGCTGCGCTTGAGCGGGCCAAATTGGCGCCCGGGCGGATCGACGAGGTGTTCATGGGCTGCGTGCTGCCGGCCGGACAGGGGCAGGCCCCGGCGCGGCAGGCCGCCCGCGGCGCCAGGCTGCCGGATGCCACAGGAGCGACAACCATCAACAAGGTCTGCGGGTCCGGCATGAAAGCCACCATGCTGGCGCATGACATCATCCACGCCGGCTCTGCCGACATCGTGGTGTCCGGCGGCATGGAGAGCATGACCAACGCGCCCTATCTGCTGGCGAAAGCGCGTGGCGGCTATCGCGCCGGTCATGACCGGATTATCGACCACATGATGATGGACGGTCTCGAGGACGCCTACGAGGTGGGCCGTTCGATGGGCGATTTCGGCGAGGCGACCGCGGAGGCCTATCAATTCACCCGCGCCGACCAGGATGCCTATGCGATGGAAACGCTGACCCGCGCCCGCAAGGCGGTGGAAGGCGGCGCGTTCAAGGCCGAGATCGTGCCGATCAGCGTGGCGGAAAAGGCCGGCCCGCGCACGATCGGCAATGACGAAATTCCGCTGAAGGTGGACCCTGCCAAGATTCCGGGACTGAAGCCTGCGTTCCGCGCCAACGGCACCATCACGCCGGCGGCCTCTTCCGCCAACGCCGACGGTGCGGCGGCGCTTGTTCTCGCGAAACGATCGCTCGCCGATCGCGACGGGCTGCCTGTGCTGGCCGAGATCAACGGTCACGCCACCCACAGCCAGGAACCGCAATGGTTCACCACCGCACCGATCCCGGCGATTCGAAAGCTGCTCGACAAGGTCGGCTGGAGCGTCGGCGACGTCGATCTGTTCGAGATCAACGAGGCGTTTGCGGTGGTGGCGATGGCAGCGCAGCGCGATCTCGGCATTCCCAGCGAGAAGCTGAATATCAATGGCGGCGCCTGTGCGCTCGGCCACCCGATCGGCGCTACCGGCGCCCGCCTGATCGTGACGCTGCTTCACGCCCTCGAAGCGCAAAACCTCAAGCGCGGCGTCGCCGCCTTGTGCATCGGCGGCGGTGAAGCGACCGCGATCGCCGTGGAGCGTATCTCGCACTAGCGTTATGGCCATGTCCTAAAACGAGGGAAGTACGTCATTTATGTCGCGCGGCCGTTACGCTAGGATGTGCAGATCAACCGCATCACGCAAACCTTCCAAGTAAAGTTTTCAGAGACTCAATGATCTCCAACTGGCTGTCTGCTGTCCTCACCCGCCGTAATATCCATTACGGCTGGGTGATGGTCGCCGTGACCTTCCTCACCGCGCTGATTACCGCCGGCACTGTCGGCGCGCCCGGTGTGTTCATCGTGCCGCTGCAACATGAATTCGGCTGGACCACTGCGGAGATTTCCTCGGCGCTGTCGATCCGCTTCATCCTGTTCGGGCTGATGGCGCCGTTCGCCGCCGCGCTATTGAACCGCTACGGCCTGCGCAATGTGACGCTGTCGGCATTGCTGATCGTGGCCTCGGCGCTTGTTGTCTCCTTGGGCATGACCAAGGTCTGGCAATTGATGCTGCTATGGGGTGTCGTGATTGGCATCGGCACCGGCATGACCGCCTTGGTGCTGGGCGCGACCATCGCGGCGCGCTGGTTCGCAGCGCGGCGTGGTCTGGTGGTTGGAATTCTCAGCGCCAGCGTCGCCACCGGGCAGTTGGTGTTCCTGCCGCTGCTCGCCAGCATCACCGAACGGATGGGCTGGCGGATCGCGCTGGGATTGATCTGCGTCATGCTCGGCGTTGCGGCCTTTGCGGTGCTGATGCTCATGCGCGATCGTCCCGGCGATGTCGGCCTGCGGCCATTCGGCGACGACGGCACGCAGCCTTTGCCGGCGCCGCGGCCCAGCAACGCGCCGATCATGGCGGCAGCACTTGGCACGCTGCGCGATGCCGCCAAGACGCGGACGTTCTGGATTCTGTTTTTTACGTTCTTCATCTGCGGCGCCAGCACGAACGGCCTGATCCAGGTGCATTTAATTCCGATGTGCCTCGATTTCGGCATCCCGCAGGTTCAGGCCGCCGGCCTGCTCGCCGCCATGGGCGTATTCGATTTCTTCGGCACCATCGCTTCAGGCTGGCTGTCAGACCGTTATGACAACCGATATCTGCTGTTCTGGTATTACGGCTTGCGCGGCCTGTCGCTGTTGTTGCTGCCGTTCACCAATTTTTCGTTCTACGGCCTGTCGCTGTTTGCGATGTTCTACGGCCTCGACTGGATCGCAACCGTGCCGCCGACGGTGCGGCTTACCGCGCAGCGGTTCGGGCCGGAGCGCGCCAATCTGGTGTTCGGCTGGATCTTCGCCGGCCATCAATTGGGGGCCGCCACCGCGGCATTCGGCGCCGGGCTGTCGCGCACGCTGCTGTTGAGTTACCTGCCGGCGTTCTTTGCGGCCGGCGCGCTCTGCATCCTCGCAGCGCTGTTTACGCTCGCCATGTCGCGGCCCGTGAAGCTGGTTCGGACGGCGGCGTAAGGCGGCGAATAGCGAATGGCGAACAGCGAATAGAGATGGTCTACTCGCTACTCGCCTCTCACGGCCTGATCGTCATGTTGGTCGCGAGCCCGGGCGTGCGGATCGGTTCGGCCAGCCGCGCGAATTCGCACAGCAGCGAACGGGTCTTGCGCGGGTCGATGATCTCCTCGACCCAGAACCGTTCCGCCGAACGAAACGGCGAGCGCAGCTTGTTGAGACGATCCTCGATCTCCTTCAGCTTGGCTTTCGGATCCTCGGCGGCGTCGATGTCGGCGCGGTAGGCCGCTTCGATGCCGCCTTCCAGCGGCAGCGAGCCCCAATAGGCCGATGGCCACGCATAGCGCAGTGAGAAGCGATCCGCCGGCTGATGCACGACGCCCGCGACGCCAAAGGAATTGCGCACGATGATGGTGCACCAGGGCACCGTGGTCTGGTTGACCGCGGCCATGGCGCGCACCCCGTGGCGGATGGTTGCCGCCTTCTCGGCCTCGAGCCCAATCATGAAGCCCGGACAATCCATCAGATAGACCACGGGAAGATGGAAGGTCTCGGCAAGATCGACGAACCGCACCACCTTCTGGCAGGCTTCCGTGGTCCATGATCCGCCGTAGTGAAAGGGATCGCTGGCGAGCAGCAGCACGGCCCGGCCCTCCAGGCGGGCGAAGCCGGTGATGATCGAGCGGCCGAAATTCGCACCCATCTCAAAGAACGAGCCCTTGTCGACGACGGCGTCGATGATGGGTCGCATCTTGTAGACCTGTCGGCGGTTGCGCGGCACCGCCTTCATCAGCAATTCCTCCGCGCGCTCGGGATCGTCGCTGCAGGGAAGCGTCGGCGGCAATTCATAGACCGACGACGGAAGATAAGAGAGGAAGCGCCTGGCGCAGGCGAAGGCTTCCTCCTCGGTATCGACCGCATGATCGACACCGCCGGCGCGGGTCTGGATATCGGCGCCGCCAAGCTCCTGCTTGGTGAGATCCTGACCGAGACGTTTCACCACCGGCGGACCGGCAACGAACATCGCCGAATTCTTGGTCATGACGGAATAGTGGCTGGCCGCCAGCCTCGCCGCTCCCAACCCTGCGACCGAGCCGAGCCCCAACCCGACCACCGGCACGCGGGCCATGTTCGCCGTTGTGTACGAGTACCAGCGCGTGCCGCCGATGCCGCCAGGCAGATTGGCCGCCCCCTTGGTCTCGATGGTCTTCACCGAGCCGCCGCCGCCGGAGCCTTCGATCATGCGGATAATCGGCAGGCGAAAGTCATGCGCCATCTCCTCGGCCATCAGCGGCTTGGCCGAGATCGAGGCATCCGCGGAGCCGCCACGCACGGTGAAATCGTCTCCGACCACGACCACCGGCCGGCCATCGATCTTGCCGCGGCCGAACACGCAGTTCGCCGGCGTCAGATTGGTGAGTTCGCCGCTCTCGTCATATTCGGCTATACCGGAAATCGCGCCGATCTCGTGGAAGCTTTTCTGATCGACCAGTCTGTCGATGCGCTCGCGAACCGTGAGCCGGCCCTGGTCGCGTTGCCGCTTGACCTTGTCAACGCCTCCCATCTCGCGCGCGAACGCTTCGCGCCGGGCGAGGTCGTCGAGTTCCGGCTTCCAGTTCATGCGTATCCTCCGTCGTGATGATCTTGTTGTTATGCGTTGGCACCGGAAGCGCCTTGCTCTCGATCCGATTACTGAAGAGATCGTCGGCACCCTCCAGCATGCCGCCGATCGCAGCGCTCAATTCCAGAAGCGGCGGGGCGACCTCCTTGTGCAGCCGCGGCTCGTCATACATGGCGGATAGAAGACCGATCGTGACCACCACGAATGTTTGATATTGCGGAGACCACAGCGGCACGGCGAGACCGTTGATATGCGGACTCCACAGACCGCAGGCCACGACATAACCATGCTCGCGCAAAAAACGGCGGTTGCTCTCGATGCGCGGCCGCAGCAGTTTGGCGTCTTCCGGAATCTCGCGTTCCATTTCCGCCAGCAAGGCGTCGCCGACATCGGTATCGAGCGCCGCCGTGTAGCCATGGCCCGCGGCCGTGCTCGCCATGGCAATCCGGCTGCCGGTCGTTTCATGCAGACCGAGCGCGTTGGCCGCACGCGCAAATTCGAGATAGACCAGATGGAAGCGGTCGGGGATCAGGAAGCCGACGGTTCCCGGCAATTGTTCGGCGACATCCTGCAATCGCAGCCGGATCAGGTTGCGCAACTGCAGCCCGCGCATCATCGAGGTGCTCATCGCTACCGCGCTCGGACCGATACGATATTTCTGGTCGCGGGGCAGATAGACGAGTTGGCCCATCCGGGTCAGCGTGTGGGTCAGGCGCGACACCGTCGACCGCGGCAGCCCGCAGCGATTGGAAATTTCCAGGTTGCCGAGCCGCGCCTCGTGGCCCTCGAAGCAGCGCAAGATGTCGAAGGCGCGCGACACCACCTGAATAATATCGCCTTCGCCCGCCAGATCGCTGGCGAGTTTTCCTTCTTTGCTGAGCCGCTCCGAACGCCGTCCCATGCTATGCCAAACATTCCGTCATACGGAATAAAATTCCACTTGCAGAACAAGCTACCTCAGGCAATCTGCGGCCACAACAAAAAGCCGTTCGCGAGGGCCATCGCCCGTCAGACGGTGCCCGAGGAACGGAATGCCAGAAATCAAGATTGTGACCGAGGTGGCGGGACGCGTTTGCGCGCTTCCCGTCGAAATCGGAGGAACCGTTGGCGACGGCGACGACATCGTATTTGTCGAAGCCATGAAAATGGAAATCCCGGTGGCTTCGCCGGCCGCAGGCAAGCTCAAATCGATTCTCGTCAGCCTTGACGACGTGGTCGCCGAAGGACAGGTCCTCGCCATCCTCGAGACCTGAACGCTTTATCGCTGCCCACCGCCTGCCGCATAAAACACCATCAGACCGGTTTCGGCGCTTGCCGGGGCGACGTAACATCCAGCCGCGCGAACAGGATCGCACGGCAGGACCCAACATGAGTATCCCGCATCCGGCCGCGGCCCCAAAAGCCAACAGCTGGGCCGCCTCGAAACCGCCTTTGCTCCGCTTCCTCACCACCTGCCAGATGGATTTTTCCGGCGTGACCGACGGCGCGGTCGCCAACTATATCCCGGAACTCTTCAAGGCCGATCCCGATCATTTTGGCATCAGCCTTGCTACCCTCGACGGGCACGTCTACGAGGTCGGCGACAGCCGGATACCTTTTACGATCCAGTCGATGTCAAAGCCCTTCGTGTTCGCACTGGCGCTGGATACGCTCGGCGCGGCGCGGGTGGAAAAGGCGATCGGCGTCGAGCCGTCGGGCGATCCCTTCAATTCGATCCGCCTCAATGCCGAAAACCATCCCTTCAATCCGATGGTCAACGCCGGCGCGATCGCCTGCTCCGCTCTGATCCATGAAGCCAAGGGCGACGGCGCGTTCGAATATATCCGTCAGGCGCTGGGCCGGTTTGCCGGGCGCGAGCTCGGCATCGACGAAGCCGTATATGCATCCGAAAGTGCGACCGGCGACCGCAACCGCGCCATCGGCTATCTGCTGCGCAACGCCAATGTCATCAAGGATCATGTCGGCGCGGTGCTGGAGGTCTATTTCCGGCAATGCGCCGTTCTGGTGACGGCGCGCGATATCGCGATCATGGCCGCGACGCTCGCCAATCGCGGCACCAACCCGGTGACCGGCGAGCAGGTCATGACCCCCTACGCCATCTCGCGGACGCTTTCGGTGATGACCAGCTCCGGCATGTACGATTATGCCGGCGAATGGATTTATCGCGTCGGCATTCCCGCCAAAAGCGGCGTCGGCGGCGGAATCCTGGCGGCGCTGCCGGCGCGGCTCGGGCTCGGCAGCTACTCGCCCCGGCTCGACAGCCATGGCAACAGCGTACGCGGCATCAAGGTCTGCGAGGCGCTGTCGTCGCATTACGATCTGCACATGCTTAATCGCAGCGACGACGCGCGCAACAGCATCATCGCCGACTACAACATCGGCGAAAGCTCGTCGCGCCGCAGCCGGCGGCCGCATGAGCAGAGAATTCTGGCCGCGCATCACCACGACGTCCGTGTCATCGAACTGGTGGGCACGCTGACATTCTCCAATGTCGACTACCTGTCGCGACAGCTCGCGGCCAGGCCTCGCCCGCAATTCATCATTTTTGACCTGCGCCGCGTTGCGGCGATGACGCGGGCTGGCGCCCGCCTGTTCACCGAGGGTTTCCGCGAGCTGGCCGCATTCAATGTCACAGTGATCCTGTCCGGCATCAAGCGTCCGTCTCCCGAATGGCAGGCGATCGGCGAATGGGCCGACGGTATCTCGAATTTGCGCAACTACCATCTGCTCGACGACGCCATTGAATGGGCCGAGGACCAGGTGATCTATCGGCACGGCGGCGCCATCGACTCCATGGAAGTGACCGAGCTTTCCGAACAGGCGCTGCTGGCCGGGCTGACGGCGGCGGAACTCGAAGCGCTCGCCGCACTTGGCACGACGCAAACCTATCAGCCGGGACAAAGGATCATCGCTGCGGAAGAGCCACCGCTGTCGCTGTTCTTCCTCAAAAGCGGGGTCGTCCACGTCACGTTGCCGAGCGGGGTCAGGCTCGCGACCCTCACGGCCGGCATGGCGTTCGGGGAAATGGCGCTGCTGGAAGCGCACCGCTCCGCCGATGTGCTGGCCGACAACTCCGTGACTGCCTTCGAAGTGCCGCTGCGCGATTTCGAGCGCTTTCGCGAGGCGCATCCGCGGACCGGCGAACGGATCATGCGCAATCTGGCACAGCTGCTCGCCGATCGCCTGATCGTGGCTAACACCAAAGTGAATCTGCTGACGGAGAATTAAGGCGTGGACTTTGATGATCCGAAGCGCGACTGGTAAGATCGTACGAGCGGCCTCGTTCAGCCTCGCGTGACCTCTTTCGGGTACACTGGTAAAGAGACTTGCGGCCATCGCGGAGGACTGCCACGTGCGCTTGTTGTCCAATCTGCTTCGACGCTTCATCCGCCAGGGCACCCTGCGGGTCCGCGACGCCGACGGCAAAGTCCATGTCTTCGGTGAACACCTGCCGGGGCCTGACGTCGCTATCCACCTGCACGATCGCAAGCTCTATACCAAGCTGTTCATCAATCCGGAATTATACGCCGCCGAAGCCTATATGGACGGCGGGCTGACACTGGAGGACGGTTCTGAGATCCATGATTTTCTGCTGCTGTTCTCGGTCAACCGCGCCGGGCTCTACTCGTATGGCTCCCAGAAGCTGATGCGGCGGGTGTGGCGCGGCCTGCGCCGCTGGCATCAGGCCAATCCGATCGGGCTTGCCGCCGCCCATGCCCGCCACCACTACGACATCTCGACCGAACTTTACCGTCTGTTCCTCGACGATCAGATGCAATATTCCTGCGCTTATTTTCGAGACCCCGAGCATGAAACGCTCGAACAGGCGCAGCGCAACAAGCTGATCCACGCCACCAGCAAGCTGCAATTAAAGCCAGGCATGACCGTCGCCGAGATCGGCTCCGGCTGGGGCGGCTTTGCCATTCATCTGGCGCGCGAAACCGGCGCCCGTGTCACCGCCATCAATGTTTCACCCGAGCAGATCAAGATAGCGCGCGTTCATGCCGAGACCGCCGGCGTCTCCGATCGCGTCGAGTTTCGCGAGTTGGACTATCGCCAGCTCACCGGCCAGTTTGACCGGGTGGTTTCGGTCGGCATGATGGAGCATGTCGGCATCGGACATTTTGACGAATACTTCCTCAAGATCCGCGAACTCCTGGCGCCTGATGGCTATGCCTTTATCCATTGCATCGGCCGGATGTCGCAGCCCGGCACCACCGGCCCCTTCATCCGCAAATACATCTTTCCCGGCGCCTACGTGCCGGCGCTATCCGAGACCTTCGCGGCTACGGAGCGCTGCGGTCTGTGGTGCGACGACATGGAAGTGCTGCGGCTGCATTATCGCTACACCGTGAAACACTGGCGCGAGCGCTTCGCCGCGAACAGAGCCAAGGCCGCGGCGATCTATAGCGAACGTTTCTGCCGGATGTGGGAATTCTATCTCGCCGCCGTGGAACTCGAATTCCTGCATGGCTCTCACATGGTGTTTCAATTGCTGCTGTCGACCAGACGTGAGGCGGTGCCGATCACGCGCGATTTTATGGTCGACTCCGAGCGGGCGGGCTGGGCAAAGATCGCCGGTTGAAGGACGCCGACCCGACCTACGGCCGCGTGTGTCCGACGGCGATGTTGCGAAGCACTTGCAGATCCGCCGAGATGGAACGCTCGGCCTGGCTGTTGTGCGATTCATCGAGCATCCAGAACTGGCAAGAGCTTTTTTTGCGTGCCAGCTCCGCGTCCGCGCGTTGCCCAAAAGGCGAGCACTGGCTTGCGGCAACCGGCACTTCATATTTGCTTGCACAGAAATCATGGAAGTCTCGAAAAAAGCACGCCGCTACCGACGGCGTCCTTACTAACGACGCATTACCTGATAACAATGCGCCGTGATCAAAAGCGTATGATTCGATGAAAATATCAGACTTTACCTGCCGATCCTGTGGATCGATCTATGAAGTTGCCGAGTCCACTTCGGCACAAGGAAGCTCAGGCCAGGCCGAATGCGCGGTTTGCGGCGG
The DNA here is from genome assembly GCA_963813165.1 of uncultured Pseudomonadota bacterium. GTDB lineage: Bacteria > Pseudomonadota > Alphaproteobacteria > Rhizobiales > Xanthobacteraceae > Bradyrhizobium. The sequence continues at coordinate 52,058 of CAWEYJ010000001.1, forward strand.
CCTGCTGGAATCCTGGCGAGACCGCCGGATGAGAGCTTATCGGCTGGTGTTGTCGGCCGAACATAAATATCCGCATATTCCCGCGCCTCCGTCGCCTCAATAGAGCCGGCACCGGTATCGGTGCTGCGGCAAGCGGCTTGTTTGGCTGCAGCTTGCCGCGATGATAGGCTGTCCTCGAAGCCTGCAAGCTCGAGGAGACGGCGGGATGACCAAACCCGAATTCATTTCGGCCGAAATCGGGACACGGGTTACCGCGCACGCCCTGCATCTTGGCGACCGCATCAATACCATGGGCTTCGAAAATGAAGCTCTTTCGGCGGTCCCGCTCACGATCCGGGTCGGGAAGGCCGGCATCGCCGTTCTCTTTCGCTATGGCGTCGCGGTGCTGATCGGCCTTTCGGCTGAAGATGAAGCCGCCTTTCTGGAAAGGCTGAAGCCCCGGGTCGGAGGCAAGCTCGAACGTTTCGACGAAGAAACCGCGGTTGTCGCATTCGCCGGTGGAAATGAGGATCAGGTTCAGGCCGGAGGACCGATTCAACTGCGGGACATGTTGCTGGAACGGCTTCTTGTCATCGCCGACGTGCTGGCGAAGAGCGTCGCGCTGGCCGATGACGAACGCCAGGTCGCGAAGGTATTCGAGATCATCGAACCATTCGCCAAGGAACTGGCCGATCACGGAGCAACCCGGAGGGACCGAAAAGGGGTTTTGCAACTGATCGGAAATGCGCTGCTGGTCCAGCACCGGGTATCCGGCCGCGTCGCAGTCGGAGAAAAGCCGGATGCGCTGTGGGACCGCCCCGACCTGGAGCGGCTTTATGCCCGGCTTGAAGACGAATACGAACTCAAGGAGCGCGTCGACACGCTCAACCGCAAGCTCGCCGTAGTCGCCGATACCGCCGACACGCTCGCCGACATCATCGACACCCGCCGCTCGCTGCGCCTCGAATTGATTGTCGTGGTGTTGATCGCATTCGAGATCGTCGTCACATTTTATCAGATCTACGCTGCCAGGGGCCACTGACGCCTGGTTCACTGACGCGCCTGCGAGGCACGCTGCATTCGCGCCCAGAAAGCGATCGATCATTCAAACCACTTCTGTCACGGGCTGCATATCGATGCCGAAGGTTTCCAGAAACTTCGACGTCATGATGTAGAAACCGACCGAGAGCTGCAGTTCAATCAATGCGGCCGGCGTCAGTTTTGCGGCAATGACGTTGAACGTCGCGTCGGTCGGACGGCGCAGATTGACGATCTCGTCGGTAAAGGCGAGCGCTGCGCGCTGCAGCTCGGTAAAGCAGGTGGCCGATTTCCAGTTTTCCAGTGCGGCGTTTTGCTCGTCGGTCACGCCGACATTCTTGCCGATCCGCTTGTGCGCGGCGATTTCATAGGGCGCCTCGCACAGGATTCCGGTGCGGGTGATGGCGAGTTCCCGGACCACCGGATCCAGTTCGCCGCGGTGGCGGATGGCGCCGCCGAGCCGGCAATATTGCTCAAAATAACTCGGCGAGTGCGCCATCATCCGGAAGATGTTGGCGTTGCGGTTCTTGTCCAGGATTTCGCGGGTGCGTTCATTCGATTTCGAAGTATCGCAATAGTCGATACGGGCCATGATTCACCTTGGGTTTCCGTGACTTGTTCAATCAGCTTGATTGAAATCGCAGGTTCGATCCAAAACATTAGAGCCTTTTCTGTTCCGATGGAATCGGAACGGAGGCTCTATGTTCTTATTCGACGCGTTTTCTTGACGCGAACCGGTATCCGCTTCGCTGGAAAGCGCTCTATCGAGCCGGCGATGTCGGAGCAACAGCTCTGCGGCCGCTTGCGATCCGGCGCCACGCCCGAAAATCGCTTTCAAAATTCCATCACGCGCGCATAAACCGGCTGCATGCGAGCCAAAATGCCGCCGCATTGCTGTTCGACCCTGACGCAGTCGATATTCGCGTGAGTGGGGACTCAATCCAGCGAATACTCGTCATGGGGTGTTCCGAGTAAAAGCCAATTGAATCATCAGGCCTTCCCGGGCCGAGGTGAATCGCGCCCAGGTCTAGGGAGAACTGCATGAAGGAAGCCACTAAAAGGGCGACCTCGGAAGCGCTTGCGCAAATGCTGGCGGTGACGGCAATGCTCGTCATCGCCAGCTTTATCTTTTATTCGCGATGAATATCTCATGTCCCGGAAGCGGTGCGGTGCGCAGTACCGCTCCGCTGAGCCGGGATCATTCGTAGTTGAATGAGTTGGGCCCCGGATCAGCAGCGCACCGCTTGCGCGCTGCGCCGCATCCGGGGAACGCCACTCCGAAGCATCAGCCCTGAAATACCACCGCATCAGACGCGACCTTTGCCAGTCATGATTTTGTTTTCCCGAAATAGGGAACAAGGCGGCCGGCGAACGGCATGAACCGCGCGGTAACGTGGTCGCCGATGGCGAGATCATGGTCACCATGCGCCATCATGCGAAAACCCTCGGCGGTATCGACGAGCACGATGTTGTAGGGAATGTGCGCGCGTGTTTCCGGCGTGGCCGCGCGGCACACCAGCGAGGTCGCGTAGACCGTGCCCTTGCCGCTGGCCTGCTTGTCGACGGGATCAGGCGCGCCGCAGATGGCGCAGAAGCTGCGGCGAAAATACTGCAGGCCGCCGCAGGCCGCGCAGCATTGATAGACGATCGCTTCCGTGCCCTTGGTCCAATCCGTCAGGCGTCGCTTGTCGCCGCTCATCGCACCCGCTCCAGGAACATGCTGACATGCGACGACAGCACGCCGCCATCGCCATGCAGCAGCGCGATCGAGGCATCGCGCACCTGGCGATTTCCGGCGCGCCCCGTCATCTGCAAATGGGTTTCCGCCAGATGCGCCATCGCGCCGCCGACGCCGCAATGGCCGTAACTCAATAGTCCGCCATGGGTATTAAGCGGCATCGCGCCGTCGCGGTTGAAATAGCCGTTGCGCACGCGCGCGGCCGCCTCGCCGCGCCCGGCAAGGCCGAGGTCTTCCAGCAACATCGCCAGCGTAATGGTAAAGCTGTCATAGACCGCGGCGTAGCGCACGTCGGAGATCGCGACACCTGATTTTTCCTTTGCCCGCGCGATGGCGATCTCGGCGCCGAGTTCGCTTAGGGCGGGCGCCGCCGTGACATGCTGGTGGGTATGCGCCTGCGCGCAGCCGCGCACGCGCACGCCGATCCCGCTCGTAGCTTCGCGGCTGACCACGAACGCCGCGCCGCCGTCCGACACCGGGCAGCAATCCAGAAGCTTCAGGGGCAGCGCGACCGGCTTCGAGGCCATCACATCCGCGACCGTGATGGCCTCGTGAAATTGCGCACCGGGATGCGTCAGCGCATGTTTGCGCATCAGCACCGCGAATTCGGCGAGGTCTTCTTGCGTCACGCCATATTCGTGCATGTAACGCGATGCGACGAGGCCGTAATAGGCCGGAATCGTCGGACCCAGCGGCACCTCGTAGTCGGGATGCCCGACCTGCGCCAGCGCCAGGATCGAGGCATCGCGGCTTTGCCCGGTGAGCCGGTTCTCACCGCCCACGACCAGCACATGCCTAGCCACGCCGGCCTCGACCAGATGATGCGCCAGCATGGTCATCGCGAGGCCCGTCGCGCCGCCGACCTGCACGGCATGCGCATAGGCCGGCCGGATGCCGAAATGCTCGGCGAAAACCGTCGCCAGCATGATGTGCGGCGCGACCGTGCTGTAGCCGCATAGGATGCCGTCGATCTCGGCGCGTTTCAGGCCGGCATCGGCGATCGCAAGCGCGGCCGCCTTGCTCATCAGGTCGAGCGTCGAGGAGCCCTCATGCTTGCCGAAGGCCGTCAGTCCAACGCCGGTGATATAGCTCATGGTTTCAAGACTTCGTGCTTTATGTGCATGTTCGTCATTCCGGGATGCGCCCCTTGGCGCAGGCCCGGAATCCATACTCCCTGCAGGGGTTATGGATTCCGGGCTCGCTCGCTTTGCTCGCGCCCCGGAATGACGATGTGAAATCTGTGGCGTTCATTCTCTGACATCCACCGCCGCGTCGGGCGCCGCTCGGGTGACGCCGTCGCGCACCATCGCGGCGATTTCAGCCGCCGAGAAGCCGGCTTCGCGCAAAATCTCGGCGCCGTGCTCGTTGAGCCGCGGCGCCAGCCGTGTCGGCTCCGCCGGTGTCTCCGACCAGGTAGCGGATACTTTCATGCTGTGGATCCGGCCCTCGGTCGGATGATCGACCACCGGAAAGAAATTGGTCGCCACCAGATGCGGATCCTGCAGGATGCTCTCCAGATCGTGCATCGGCAACACCGGCACATCGGCCTTGTCGAGCAGTTCGGTCCATTCGGCCGTGGTTCGGGTCAGGAAGATGCGGGCGAGTTCCGCATAGACCATGTCGATATTGACGGCACGCCCGGCGAACGTCGCGAATTTGGGATTCTGGCGCAGATCGTCGCGTCCGGTGGCCCTGAAGAAATTCTCCCATTGCTTGTCATTGTAGACGATCACGCAGATATAGCCGTCGGAGGTTTTGTACGGCCGCCGGTCGCGCGACAGATGCCGCGCATAGCCGCCTCTGTCGAGCGGCGGCTCGTAGGTGAGACCGCCCATGTGATCGCCCATCACGAATCCCGCCATGGTCTCGAACATCGGGATATCCACGCGCTGACCATGTCCGGTGCGGTCGCGATGAACGAGGCTGGCGCAGATCGCACCGACAGTGGTGAGCCCGACGATGCGATCGACCAGCGCATTCGGCACATAGCGCGGAACGCCGTCGCTGGTCTGCGCCATCAGAGCGGGCAGCGCGGTGGCGCCCTGGATCAGGTCGTCGTAGGCGGGCTTGGCGGCATAGGGCCCGTCCTGGCCGAAGCCGAACACGCCGGCATAGATCAGGCGCGGATTAATCTGCGAGACGACGTCGTAGCCGAGTTGCAGCCGCGCCATCGCCTGCGGGCGCACATTGTAAACCAGCACGTCGGCCGACGCGACCAGGCGCAGCACCGCATCGCGTCCCGCCGGTTTCTTCAGATCGAGGCAGATGCTGCGTTTGCTGCGGTTGGTGTTGAGGAACACCGGACCCATACCGGGATGGCGTGTCGGGCCGATCAGCCGCGTCACATCACCTTCCAGAGACTCGATCTTGATGATGTCGGCGCCGTAATCGCCGAGCATCTGGGTCGCATAGGGCCCCATCAGCACGGTCGTCATGTCGATGATCTTGACGCCCTCGAGCGGTCCCATGGTTCGTTTCGCTCCCGGCGATGCTTGATGGCGCTTTCGTCCGCGCCCTCGTTCTTCGATATCACGGGCCTAGTAACGGCAGGTCGCCGCGAAGATCAATGGTGCCCGGCGTATGGGCGCATGCGTGGCGCAACGGACAACAAAAGGTAAGCCGTCATTCCGGGGCATCGCGAAGCGATGAGCCCGGAATCCATAACCCCTGCAGGGAGTATGGATTCCGGGCCTGCGCCAAGTGTCGCATCCCGGAATGACGCGGATAAATTCAAAGTTCATCAAACAGTAAATTCCATACACACCTCCGCATTCCCGCGACGCATTGCGCCCGAGTGGTGCATGTCTCTTTCGCCCAAAAAAGGGCGTGGGGAATGCCGGGTGCCCGATGCACCCGCAGCCGCGTGCGCAGTGATAGAAAGCACACGCGTTAGTCACCACGGTCGCACCGGAATCACCCGGCATTCCCGCACGCGATGGTGTTACGGCTTATTTCGAGCTCTCCCTGGTGACCGGGCTTTCTTGCCACCATCGCCGGTGAAATCGGCGTGTCGCGCCCGTCAGGGCCGACATCGCTCTTTCACCGACTTGACGCCAGCGTCGGGGCGTCAGGACCACACGACTTCGCCGTCCGCGTCAGCGCCGTTCGTCCGCGCAAAAATATCTGCGCTCTCGTGCTGCCGCGTCCATCGCATCCCTGCCCTACGTCCGTGACGATCGCGAAACGCCCCTCATGTGGGCCGGGATGGCGAGAGATGTAGAAGTGATTTGGGTCAAATGGGAATCGGAATATTTTTGCAAGGGGGGACTGGACTGGTAGCATCAGCTTGATCCAGCTCAATAAATCACGCTGAGCGCGCAAGTAGCGAGTAGCCCGCATGAGCCAACGGGTCGGCGCGAAGCGCCGCCCGATGACAGGCTCCGCGATATGCGGGAACACGGAAAATCAGAAGACCCGGATGTCGCTTCGCTCATCCGGCTACGCTTGCGTCCAGGTGCGAACGGCCTCCATAGGAAACAACGAACGCCAGGGGTTATGGGTCCCGGCCTTCGCCGGCACGATGCATGAGAGGCATGTCGTCCCCGCCCTACTTTCCCATCATCACCCGCAACTCGGTCTTCAGCACCTTGCCGTAATTGTTCTTCGGCAGCGCATCGAGATAGACGTAGCGCTTGGGCCGCTTGAAGCGCGCGATCGAAGCGAGGCAATGCGCGTTGAGGCTGGCGTCGTCGGCCGCAGCGCCCTCCTTCAGCACCACGCAGGCGACGACGATTTCGCCCCAGTCCGGATCGGGAGCGCCGATCGCCGAAACCTCGTGCACGTCAGGATGCGTCAGCAGCGCCTCCTCGACCTCGCGCGGATAGATGTTGGTGCCGCCCGAGATGATCACGTCCTTGGAACGATCCGACAGCGTCAGGAATCCATCCTCGTCGAGCCGGCCGACATCGCCGGTGCGCAGCCAGCCGTCTTTCAGCGTCTCCGCATTGGCTTTCGGGTTGTTCCAATAGCCCAGCATGACCGCCGCCCCCTTGGCCTCGACCTCACCGGTTTCGCCTGCCGGCAATGGCTTGCTGTCTGCGCCGGTAATGCGGACCGACATCACGCTTTGCGCCGGACCGACGGAAGCGAGACGTTCGAGATAGCGCGGATGATCGACGTCCTGGTGCCAGGCGCGGCTCAGCGCCGTGATCGTCATCGGCGATTCACCCTGGCCGTAGATCTGCACAAAGCGCTGGCCCATGGTCGCGATCGCGTCCCGGATGTCGGCCAGATACATCGGCCCGCCGCCATAGGCGATGGTGCGGATTCCCTCGCCGGTCTCGCCCCGCCGCTTCGCGGCATCGACCAGGCGCCGAACCATGGTGGGCGCCGCGAACATCGAGACATTGCCGAGTTCTTTACCCAGCGTCAGCACCTCGTCCGGATCGAAGCCGCGGGATTCCGGGACCACATGCCGCGCGCCCATCCGGACGTGGATGAAATTATACAACCCCGCTCCGTGCGACATCGGCGCGGCGTAGATCGTGGCATCGTCCGGCGTGACCTGATCGACATCGGCGAGATAGCACAGCGACGCCGCCACCAGATTGCCGTGGCTCAGCATCACGCCCTTGGGGCGGCCGGTGGTGCCCGAGGTATAGAACAGCCACGCCAGATCGTTGTTCTCGCGCGGCAGCGGCGCCGGCGTTCCCTCGCCGCCCCGCGATGCCAGGTACGCGTCGCTGTCCACCGACAGCGTCGGCATCGCCGGCGGCAGGTCGCCGGCCGCTTCCGCCAGAGCGGCTGCGGTATCGTTAGAGACAAAAGTCAGCTTGGCGCCGGCGTCGCTGCAGATCCAGGCGGCTTCACGCCCGTGCAGTTTGGCGTTGATGGGGATCGCAACCGCGCCGATCCACCAGATCGCATAGAAGCATTCGAGATATTGCGTGCAATTGGTCATGAACAGACCGACGCGATCGCCGGGCCGGATATCGTATTGGCGCGACAGCACGGCGCCGATCGCCGCGGCCCGTTGCGCCAAGGCCGCGTAATCGGCCTCGATTGTCGTGCCATTCAACAATGCCGGCGACCGCGGATGCAATCGCGCGGTCGCCGCCAGCCACTCGGCCACATTCATCGCTCAATCCCTAGAATGGATTTGACATTCGCTGTCTCACGGCAACGGAAGCGCGCTCCCTGTCCCATCGAGAGAGGGTTGGGGTGAGGGGTTACAGCCTCTCGTAGTCTGCAGCGTCCCCTCACCCGATTTGCTTCGCAAATCGACCTCTCCCCGGCGGGGAGAGGTGAAGTGCACCAGCTGGCAGACCAATTCAATCAAAAGCCATCCCGCCTCGGCAGCTCGCAGCGCACTTACTTCGCCGGCTCCAGCAACGAGACGTAGTTGGCGACCGCAGCCCCGCCCATGTTGAAGATCCCGGCGAGTTTGGCGTCCTTGATCTGCATGCCCTCGGGCGCCTGACCCAGTAGTTGCATGGCGCTCATCACATGCATGGAAACGCCGGTGGCGCCGATCGGGTGACCCTTGGCTTTCAAGCCGCCGGACGGATTGATCGGCAGCTTGCCGTCCTTCTGGGTCCAGCCTTCCTTGATCGCGCGCGCGCCCTGCCCCCGCGGCGTCAGCCCCATCGCCTCGTATTCGATCAGTTCGGCGACGGTGAAGCAGTCGTGGGTCTCGACAAAGGACAAATCCGAAAGCTGAACACCCGCCGATTGCAGCGCGCGCTGCCAGGCCACGGTGCAGCCTTCGAACTGCAGAATGTCGCGCTTCGACATCGGCAGGAAATCCTGGGCATGCGCGGTGGCCCTGATGTTGACGGCCTTGCCCATCGACTTGGCGGTTTCTGAATCCGTCAGCACCAGTGCGGCGGCGCCGTCCGATACCAGCGAGCAGTCGGTCCGCTTCAGCGGCCCGGCGACAAAGGGATTCTTCTCGCTTTCGGAGCGGCAGAATTCGTAACCGAAATCCTTGCGCATCTGCGCATAGGGATTGGCGACGCCATTTTTGTGATTCTTGGCTGCGATCATCGCCAGCGCATCGGACTGGTCGCCGTATTTCTGGAAATAGGCCTGCGCGATCTTGCCGAACACGCCGGCGAAGCCGCCGGGCGTGTCGCCATCCTCAGGCAGATAGGAGGCGCGCAACAGGTTGCGGCCGATCTCGGCTGCCGGCGTCCGCGTCATCTGCTCGACGCCGACCACCAGCACGATCTTCGCCGCACCCGCGGCAATGGCCCGGATGCCCTGATGCACCGCCGCCGAACCGGTCGCGCAGGCATTCTCGACCCGGGTCGCCGGCTTGAACCGCAAATGCGGGTCGGCCTGCAGCACCAGCGAAGCGGTGAAATCCTGCGGCGAGAACCCGGCGTTGAAATGCCCGAGCACAATTTCATCGACGTCAGCTGCGGAAATGCCGGCATCGGCGAGCGCATCCACGGCGACGCGGACCACAAGGCTCTCGACGGTTTCGGTATCGAACTTGCCGAACGGCGTATGCGCCCATCCGACGATGCTGGCTGTCATGGTTCTCTCCCGTTACTTTGCAAGAATCTGGCAAGAATTTGGTTTTTGCAGCGATCAGGCGGCGAACTTACCACCCAATTCGTCCTCGATGTGAATCCGAATAATGTCGTCGAAGGTCTTCTCGGCGGTCGTAAAACCGAGCTGGCGCGCCCGGCTGGCGTCGAAATTGCGCGGCCAGCCGGCGACGATGCCCATGATGAACGCATCCGGCTCGCGTTTGATCCGCGCCGCCACCTTTTCGCCCGCCACCCGCTTCAGGGCTGCGATCTCCTCGCCGACCGTCGCCGAAAGGCCGGGCATCGTGAGATTGCGGCGCGCTCCCGCCGCCGCGGTATCCATGGTCGCGGCGTGTATCAGGAAGCCGACCGCCGAGCGCGGCGAGGCGTGCCAATGGCGGACGTCCTCCGACACCGGCAGCACCGCTTCCTGGCCGGCGAGCGGCTCGCGCAGAATATTGGAGAAGAATCCGGAGGCCGCCTTGTTGGGAAGGCCGGGACGAATGCAAATGGTCGGAAGGCGGATGCCAATGGCGTCCATGAAGCCGCGGCGCGAATAGTCGGCCAGCAGCAATTCGCCGATCGCCTTCTGGGTGCCGTAGCTCAAGAGCGGCGTCTGGAAGAATTCGTCGCCGATGGCTTCCGGAAACGGCGCGCCGAACACCGCGATCGACGACGTGAACACGACCCGGGGCTTGTAGCCGCCGCCGATAAGCCGGATCGCATCGAACAGCATCCGGGTGCCGTCGAGATTGATGCGATAGCCCTTGTCGAAATCAAGCTCGGCCTCGCCGGAGACGATCGCCGCCAGATGGAAGATCACATCGGGGCGATCCGCCACCAGTTTTTCGGCTGCACCGGGGACGGCGAAGTCGCACGTCACGGTATCGACCGGAAATCCCGCCTTGGCGGGTTTGGCCGGCGCGACGACATCCTGCAGCGTCATCCGTGTGATGTCGCGGGACCCAAGGCGGCCGTCGCGCAACAGCCGTTCGGTCAATTTGCGGCCGACCATGCCGGCCGCACCCAGAACCAATATGTGCAAGACGTATCTCCCTCTTGATCTTTGTTCTTTGCTTTTGATTCAATCCGTATGCCGGCGGGCTCACTTCACCTCTCCCCGCCGGGGAGAGGTCGATTTGCGAAGCAAATCGGGTGAGGGGTGCGCTGCACCACGAGAGACCGTAACCCCTCACCCCAACCCTCTCCCGAGAGGGAGCATGCTGCCATTGCATCTACGCATCAATCGGATCTCGTTGTCTCCTTGCGTTTACACGGGATGGCTATGAAATAGCCTAGCAGCAGCCATGCCGAAACCGGGCCTTACCTCAAGGTTCGTCATGCCCGGGCTTGTCCCGGGCATCCACGTCTTGGCTGCATTAAGAAGGACGTGGATGGCTGGGACAAGCCCGGCCATGACGAAAACAGCAGGTTGCAAACGGCCCTGAAATGCTGGCTGCATTATCGGTCAGGCTCTCAGTTCTTCACGGCCGCGAACGTTGCGAACGGCGCGGTGACATGCAAACATCGGCGGCCAACACGAAGATTGCGCATGAAAAACAAGGCGTGTGCGCTGCGGGAGAGAATCATGAACAAGCCGCTTACCGGGACTACCAGACGCAAACTCCGTTCCAGCGAGTGGTTCAACAACCCGCACAACCCGGGAATGACCGCGCTCTACCTCGAGCGCTATCTGAATTACGGCCTGACCCGGCATGAGCTGCAATCCGGCAAGCCGATCATCGGCATCGCGCAGACCGGCAACGATCTTTCGCCCTGCAACCGCCATCACCTTGAACTCGCGCATCGGGTGCGCGAGGGAATCCGCGCCGCCGGCGGCATCGCCATGGAATTTCCGATGCACCCGATCCAGGAGACCGGCAAGCGCCCGACTGCGGCGCTGGATCGCAACCTCGCCTATCTCGGCCTGGTCGAAGTCCTGTTCGGCTATCCGCTCGATGGCGTGGTGTTGACCACCGGCTGCGACAAGACCACCCCGGCCTGCCTGATGGCGGCGGCGACCGTCAACATGCCGGCGATCGTGCTGTCGGGCGGACCGATGCTGAACGGCTGGCACAAGGGCCAGCGCACCGGCTCCGGCACCGTGGTCTGGAAGGCGCGCGAGGAGCTGGCCGCGGGCGAGATCGACTACGAGGAGTTCATGAACATCGTGGCCTCCTCGGCACCCTCGGCCGGCCATTGCAACACCATGGGCACCGCCTCGACCATGAATTCGCTGGCCGAGGCGTTGGGCATGTCGCTGCCGGGCTGCGCGGCGATCCCCGCCCCCTATCGCGAGCGCGGCCAGATCGCCTACGAGACCGGCACCCGCATTGTCGGGATGGTCTGGGAGGATTTGAAGCCCTCCGACATCCTGACGCGGCAGGCCTTCGAGAATTGCATCGTCATCAATTCGGCGATCGGCGGCTCGACCAATGCCCCGATCCATATCAACGCGCTGGCCCGCCATATCGGCGTGGAATTGTCGATCGACGACTGGCAGAAATTCGGCCATGACGTCCCACTGCTCGTGAACATGCAGCCGGCCGGCTTCTACCTCGGCGAGGAATATCATCGCGCCGGCGGCGTGCCGGCGGTGGTGCGCGAATTGATGCAGGCCAGGCGCATCCACGAGGACGCCATGACGGTGAACGGCCGCACCATGGGCGAGAATTGCCGCGACGCCCCGAAGGCCGATGGCGATGTGATCTGGACCTACGACAAGCCGCTGGTGAAGGACGCCGGATTCCTGGTGCTGCGCGGCAACCTGTTTGACTCCGCGATCATGAAGACCAGCGTCATTTCCAAGGAATTCCGCGACCGCTACCTGATCAACCCTGGGGATCCGAATGCGTTCGAGGGACGCGCCATCGTGTTCGAGGGCCCGGAAGATTACCACAAGCGGATCGACGATCCCTCGCTCGACATCGACGAGCACTGCATCCTGTTCGTGCGCGGCACCGGCCCGATCGGCTATCCCGGCGGCGCGGAAGTCGTGAACATGCAGCCGCCCGCCGCGCTGATCAAGCGCGGCATCCTGTCCCTGCCCTGCATCGGCGATGGCCGCCAATCGGGCACGTCAGGCTCGCCGTCGATCCTGAACGCCACGCCCGAGGCCGCCGCCGATGGCGGCCTGGCGATTCTGAAGACCGGCGACAAAGTTCGCATCGACCTCAACAAGGGCAGCGCCAACATCCTGATATCGGACGAGGAGCTGAAGCGGCGGCGCGCCGAACTTAAGGCCAAGGGCGGCTTCCCCTACCCTGCCAACCAGACGCCGTGGCAGGAGCTCTATCGCTCGACCGTCGGCCAGCACGCCACCGGCGCCTGCATGGAGTTCGCCACCCGTTATCACGACATCGCCGGCAAGGTCGGCGTCGCGAGGGATAATCACTGACCTCCAACGTCATTGCGAGGAGCAAAGCGACGAAGCAATCCAGTCTTCCTTCGTAACTCCGGATTGCTTCGCTCCGCTCGCAATGACGGAAAAATCCCCGTCCGCAAGTTGAACTCCAAGGAGATTTGAATGGGAGACCGCCTGAAGGGCAAGCGCGCGTTCGTGACCGCGGGCGCGGTGGGAATCGGCCGCGCCTGTGCGGTGGCCTTTGCGCGCGAGGGCGCCACGGTCGTCGCGACCGACATCGACGAAAAGGGGCTGGCGCTGCTCGCTGGTGATGGCGTGTCCGAGGTGGCGCGGCTTGACGTGCGCGACAGCGCAGCCGTCGCCGCGATGGCGAAAAAAGTCGGCACCATCGATATCCTGCTCAACGCCGCCGGCTTCGTGCATCACGGCACGGCGCTGGATTGCTCCGACGACGAGTGGGATTTCTCGTTCGACCTCAACGTCAAGTCGATGCACCGGACCATCCGCGGATTCTTGCCGGGCATGCTGGAAGCCGGCCACGGCTCGATCGTGAACATCGCCTCCGCCGCCGGCGTGTTCAAGGCAGCCCCCAATCGCTACGTCTACGGCGCGACCAAGGCGGCCGTGGCGGCGCTGACCCGCGCGGTTGCGGCCGATTTCATCACCAGGGGCATCAGATGCAATTGTATTTGCCCCGGCACCATCGAAACGCCCTCGATGCTGAACCGTGCCGCCGCCGCGGGGCCGAAGGGACGCGAGATGTTCGTGAGCCGGCAGCCGATGGGCCGGCTCGGCACCGCCGACGAGATCGCCTCGCTCGCGGTCTACCTTGCCAGCGACGAGAGTTCGTTCACGACCGGCGTCGCCCATATCATCGATGGCGGCTGGACGCTGTGACGCTGTCATTCCGGGGCGCGAGTGAAACGAGCGAGCCCGGAATCCATAACCCCTGCAGGGAGTATGGATTCCGGGCCTGCGCCAAGTGGCGCATCCCGGAATGACGAATGAGAGATAGCATCGAAACAGATTTGCAGGAGTTCAGCCATGAACAAGATCGATCTGAACGGCCGCAGCGCCGTGGTCACCGGCGGCGCCCAGGGTTTCGGCCGTGCCATTACCGAACGCTTCGTCGCCTCCGGCGCCAAGGTCGCGATCTGGGATCACGACCTGGCGTTCGCCGAGAGGACCGCCAAGGAAATCGGCGCCGGTGTCACCGCGCTCAAGGTCGACGTCTCTGATCTTGCCGCGGTGGAGAAGGCAACGGACGCCACGCTCAAGGCGTTCGGCAAGATCGATATCCTGGTCAACAATGCCGGCATCGCCGGCATCAACAAGACGGTGTGGGAAACCGACCTCGAGGAATGGCGCAAGGTGCTGCGCATCAACCTCGACGGGCCGTTCATCTGCTGCAAGGCGATCGTGCCCTCGATGCTCAAGCAGAAATACGGCCGCATCGTCAACATCGCCTCGATCGCCGGCAAGGAAGGCAACCCCAACGCGGCGCATTACTCGGCCTCGAAGGCCGGCCTGATCGCGCTGACGAAATCGCTCGGCAAGGAACTCGCCGCTCACGATATCGCCGTCAACGCGGTGACCCCGGCCGCGGCCAAGACCGCGATCTTCGACCAGATGACGCAGCAGCATATCGACTTCATGCTTTCGAAGATTCCGAAGGGGCGTTTCGTTCTGGTACAGGAACTCGCGGCGATGGTGGCATGGCTGGCCTCGGAGGATTGCGCCTTCTCTACCGGCGCGGTGTTCGACATCTCCGGCGGCCGCGCGACGTATTAGCGTTGATCGGCAGAGCGGAGATGCCATGACCAGGGAAGGCGGATGCCTGTGCGGCGCGGTCCGGTTCAAGGCGGAAGGCGAGCCGCTCAATGTCCGTATCTGCCATTGCCGCACCTGCCAGAAAGCGATGGGGTCGCCGTTCTTTGCCCGCGCGCTGTTCGACCAGCGCGCCCTGACGGTGCAAGGCGACACCAGCCGTTACGCCTCGTCCGACGCGCTGGATCGCGTTTTCTGCAAAAGCTGCGGCACGCGGCTGTTTTCCTGGCGCACCAACGGAACGACGGCCGGCGTCGCCCTCGCCGTCTTCGACGACCGCCACGCCTTCGCGCCGACCGGACACATCTGGGTCGCGGAGAAGATGGATTGGGTGAGGCTGGAAGATGACTTGCCGCAATATCCGGGAACGGTTCCCCCATGAAGCGGGCGCGTGCTAGCGTCGCCCCGTAGTTGAACCGGTCAGGATCATCGATTGCCCCTCAACAGCACACTCTATGCCGTGTCGGTCTGGGTTTTGCCGCTCGTCATCGCCATCACCTTTCATGAGGCCGCCCACGGTTTTGTCGCGCATCATTTTGGCGACAACACCGCCTGGGAACGGGGCCGCGTCAGCTTCAATCCGTTCAAGCACATCGATCCGTTCGGCACGCTGATCCTGCCGGCGGTGCTGTTGCTGTCGCACTCGCCGTTTCTGTTCGGCTACGCCAAGCCGGTGCCGGTGAATTTCCGCGCCCTGCGCCATCCGCGGATCGACATGGTCTGGGTGGCGCTGGCCGGCCCTGCCACCAATATCGCCCTCGCTCTGGGCGCCGCGGCGGCCTTTCATCTCCTGGCCTACGCGCCCGAAGACGCGGCGCAGTGGATCGCCGACAACCTCAAAAACGCTCTCGTTATCAATGTCGTGCTCGCGATTTTCAACATGCTTCCGATCCCGCCGCTGGACGGCGGTCGGGTCGCGGTGGGGTTGCTGCCCAATGTGCTGGCGGTCCCGCTTTCCCGGCTGGAACCGTTTGGCATGCTGATCCTGGTCGGAATCCTGATCCTTCTGCCGTTGCTCGGCAGCCAACTCGGTCTAAATCTTGATGTTATTTCGGCGATACTGCGAACGGCGACCGGGTATGTGATCTGGTTACTTCTCCTGCTGACCGGCAACGCGTAATCAAAGCCGACGACCCGCCGAAGAGCTGAGGCCATCTTGATCAAAGCTGCCGACATGATGATCGCCCGACGCGCCGACACCAAGGCCCGCGCGGATTTTGCGACCTGGAAAATGATGGCAAAGCTGAATGGCGCCTCGGCGCTGCCTGACGAAGCCCGAGCCTTCCTGGCGCGCTATCAGGCGCTGCTCAAGGACATGCCGGAACCCGGAGCGACCGAAGCCGCCATCCAGCTCGTTTACAGAAGCTATTACAATGAAATGGGCGGGAGCGGCGTACCGCCCGACGTCAAGGCCCATTCGAGCGATCCGGTAACCGGCAACGTCACCGCCTTCCGGCGCCCGCCGGCCCCGCGGCCCAAACCGGCTGGTGGTCTGGATGCCAAACCCCGGCTGCCGGTTGCGCTGATATTTGCCTGCCTGGTCGTGGTCTATGTCGGGATCCGTTACTACCTGCAGTGACGCCCGGGGCCTCGCTGGCGAATTGGCCCGCGACGCTGTGCGGCAAAGCCAGGCTCCCCGGCGGAAGCGCGCCTCAGCTTCGCCCCTTGACCCGGAAGATCACCGGCAGAGTGAAATTCAGTCCCTCGTCGGCGACGCGCGGCGGAGGCATCGGCACCGGATCGGATTTTCGCACCATGGCGAGCGCGGCTTCGTCGAAGGCAGCGTCGCCTGATCCCTTGACGATGCTGGCCGAGAGCACGTGCCCCATCCGGTCAAGCGCGAAGCTGACAAGGATCTCGGCGCCCTTTTGCGAGCGCTCCGCGGGATAGCGCTTGTGCTTGTCGAGATGAGCGATCAGTTCCTTCTGCCAGGTCGCACGCATGCGCTGCAGGCTTTCTCCGGTGCCTTGCACCGGAGCGACCGAACGCGGGCCTTCCGGAACGGCCTCGGTGCTGGGCGTGGCGGTCGCTTCGGCGGCGACGGATTCCGTCGAGGCCGAGGTTTCGACCGCGGCGACCTTGGGATCGTCTTCCTTGGGCTTCTTCGAATCGTTCGGCGCCACTACCCGATCGGGATCCTCGGTTTCGGTCGGCACTTCCTTGGGCAGTTCCGTTTCCTTGACCTCGGTCTTTTGCTCGGCCAGCGCCGGCGAAGCGACTGACGCATCGGCGTCCGGACCGGGCGGCAGATCGGTGGCTTCAAGGTGCGGTGATTCCATCTCCAGTCCGACCTCGATCGCGGGCGCGCCCAGCGAATCGTCGGGATCGTCGTTCTGCAGATGCACGACCGCCAGCGCCACGCCGCTGACATGAAGTGCGAGCGCAGCCACGGCCGCGAGAATCCACAGCCGCCGGGAAGGTTTTTGCTCCGTGTTGAGGTCGGACATCTCGCTCTCGCCGGCGCTCAGGGTTTGGGGCTTAGCGGCGCCGGCGGCGATTGTGCCGCATCCGGCACGCCTTCGAGCGCGACCAGCTTGATCTTCGAGTAGCCGCCGGCGCGCAGGATTTCCAGCACGTCCATCATTTCGCCATAGGGCACCGAGCGATCGGCGCGCAGAAAAATGAAGCGATCCTTGCTCGCGTCAGCCATCGCATCGAGCGAACGAACCAGATCGACCCGCTTGACCGGGGTTTCCCCGATCGCCACCGCGAGGTCCGGCTTGATGCTGACATAGGTCGGCTTGTCCGGCTTCTTCTGCGGGGTCGCGGTCGACGACGGCAAATCGATCGGAAGATCGACCGTCGACAGCGGCGCCGCCACCATGAAGATGATCAACAGAACAAGGATGACGTCGATGAAAGGCGTGACATTGATATCATGCGTTTCCGCGAAATCGCTGTCGTCATCGAGGTCGGTATCTGCGATCGAAGCGCCCATCGCCTACTCCGCCGCGCGGGAATGCGAAACGCCGGGAGAACTGATGTGGGTGCGGTCGAGATCGCGCGACAGCAAGCGGCCTGCCGCGCCTGACGATCGGCCGACCAGCTCGAGGTAGCCTTTGGTCACGCGGGAAAAATGATTGTAGATGATCACGGCCGGGATCGCCGCGACCAGACCGAAAGCGGTCGCGAGCAGCGCCTCGGCGATGCCCGGCGCCACGACGGCAAGATTCGTCGTCTGCGATTTCGAGATGCCGATGAAGCTGTTCATGATGCCCCAGACGGTGCCGAACAGTCCCACGAATGGCGAGGTCGCCCCGATCGTGGCGAGCACTCCCATGCCGAGCCGGATCCGGCGCGCTTCGGCGCGCACGATCTCGGCAAAGCTCGAGGCCGCCCGTTCCTTGATGCCGCTATCGCTGGAGATTCCGGCCGACAGCCGCGCCTCGCGCATCGCCGCGGCCAGCAAGGCCGACAACACGCTGTCCTTTGCGCCGAGCGCGAACTGCGCCTCCGACAATGATCGGGCATCGCTGATCCTGCCGAGAGCGGCGCGCAGTTTGCGCTGGACGACAGACAACTCGATCATTTTTGCAATGAAGATGGTCCAGGTCACCAGCGAGGCAAAGGCAAGGCCGATCATCACCGCCTTGACCAGGACGTCCGCCGCCAGGAACATCGACCACGGCGACAATTCGCGGAGTGCGGGAGCTGTCGATTTCAGCGACCTGCTGCCGCTGTCGGCAGGCGCCGCTGTCGGGTCGGTCGATGCAGGCGGAACGGACTGGGACGCGGGCGCGGACTGAACGGTCGCAGATGGCGCGGGAGCCGGCGCCGGCGATGCAACCGGTTGCGCCGCAACAGTCGGCGGCGCCGGTGCAGGCGCCTGCTGCGGTGCAGGCGACGGGGCTGGTTTCTGCTGCGCCAGCGAAGGCGACACCATCGCCAAGCGCAAAGATTACAGCAACGATCGCTCGGAAAGGTGGCGTGTTCATACTTCGGCCCAGTAGCGGATCAGATTGTGATAGATACCAGTCAATTTGACCGTTTCAGGGTCATCTCGCCCAAGACGGTCGACCAGGGCCTGGATTGCGGTGTCGAGATCGAAGATCAGGCTGCGGGCGTGAGCATCTCGTATCATGCTCTGCAGCCAGAAAAAAGACGCAACGCGCATGCCTCGCGTGACCGGCGTGACCATATGCAAGCTGGACGCAGGGTATACCACAAGATCGCCGGCCGGCAGCTTGATTTCGTGGGAACCGTAGACGTCCTCGACCACGAGTTCTCCGCCGTCATATTCATCCGGCTCCGATAAAAACAACGTGACCGACAGATCGGTCCGGATGCGCAAGCCGGTCAAATGATCGCCGCGCACCGCGTTATCGACATGAATGCCGAAATGATGCCCGTCCGCCGCGGCGTAGCGGTTGAACAGCGGCGGAAATATCTGCAGCGGGATCGCGGCCGAAATGAACCGCGGACTGGCTGATAGCGCCGAAACGATGCGGTTGCCGAGCTTGCGCGCCATTTCGCCGTCCGGCGGCAGTTGTTCATTGCGCTTCACCAGCGCCGATTGCGCCCCGGCCGTCGAGCGGCCGTCCTCCCAGGCGCAGCCGTCCATGATGCGGCGGAAATCCGCCACATCATCCTTGCTCAACACGTCGGGAACGCAGATCAGCATCGCATCTTTCGTCAGAACCTCGCCGAGATCATCACGGACGCCGTGCGGCCAGGCGCTTCCAGAACGAACGGCGTCGCGCTTTGATATAGCGCCGTGTAATAGAGCTTGTTGAAGATGTTGTTGACGAACAGCTTCACCTGCCAGTTCTGGTTGATCTTCGCCTCCGCGAATGCATCGAAACGCCAGAAGCTCGGCAGCGACGTGCCCTGGTTTGCGGCAAGCAAGGTGCCGCCGTAAATCTTGGAGCGATAGACGGCCTGTCCGCCAAGCTCCCACGTATCGTTGAGCTGATATTTGCTGAGCAGGCTGAAAGATTGATTGGCGATGTTGGCAAGAGGCAGGCCGACGTTTGAGCTGAACAATGCGAGATTGGCCGGGGGAACCAGCGACTTCGTCACCTCCGACTTCATCAGGACCAGGCCGCCGAACACGCTCCATTTGTCCGTGATCTTGCCGGCAACTTCGAGATCAACGCCATGGATTTCATAGGCTGCACCTGCGCTGATGCAGGGCACCGTGCCAACCGTACCTGTGGGATAAGGACAAGCTGCGGTCGCGGTCGCAGGAGAGGTGATGTTCACCAACTCACGCGCATTGGTGACATTGGTCTGGAACAGCGCGCCGCTCACGAGCAAATGGCGGTCAAACAACTCCCATTTGTTGCCCACCTCGATCGCCGTGTTCTTCTGCGGCCCAAATATCTGGTTCGAGTTGCCGTTGACGACGGGTGCCAACCCCCCGTAATTCGCGCTGGTGCCGTCAAATTCGGAACCCACCGGGTCCGATGACGTCGCATAGGCAACATAGACGCTGGTAATCGGAAGCGGCTTCAGCGTGAGGCCCAGGTTGAAGTTCGGCATCCCAAACTCCGCGGCCTGCTGCCCAAAGATGCCCGCGACTCCGTTCACCGTACCAAAACCGCTGGTTTTGATATTGTAGTCGTCGTAGCGGATGCCGCCGTTGAGAATAAGGAGATCACGGTAGTTCGCGGTATCGAGCAAATACCCGCTCGTGGTATCGATGGCGATTTTCGTGGGCAATCCGGTCTGCATCGGGGTCCCCGGAAACGGCAATAACGTGTATTGCGGATTGGAAATGCTTACGGCGCTCAAGGACCCCGCGCCGCCGAATCCGCCCGGTAGCGCCTCCGAACTCAAGCCGGTATAGGTGTCGATGCTGGAGATCTCGCGGGATATCTCGACGCCCGCAACCGCGGTGTGATGCCAGCCATTGGTGTCGAACTTGTAGGTCGCCTCGGTCTGGTTAGCGACCACATCGGTCGGCTGGTAGCGGCTCTGAGGATTGGCAGTCAGCGTTCCCGCCGCGAGATTGGGCGATTCAGGAATCGTGCCGATGTAGTTCAGCAGCGAATGCGAAGCCCTCACCTTGTCGCTGATCACCAGATCCGGGGTGATCTGGACTTCGGTATTGAGAGTGCCGATGTCCTGGCGAACCGAGAAGAAATCGCGGTCGGCGAAGCCGTAGAAATTGTTGCGATTGACGCCGAAATCCGGGGATGGGCCGCCCGCCGTGGTCGTGAAGATCTGACCGCTGATCCCGGTGGACCCGGGCCGATAATACGGCACCCCGAAGTCCGGCAATCCGTGGATGTCGGTATGAACGTAGTTCGCGCTCACCTTCACCGCATCAACCGGAGTCCACTTCAACGCGACGAAGCCGCCGCCGCGATCGTCGGTGGTGAAGTTGCGGCCCTCAATGCCGGCGTCCTGGAACAGGCCACCGGCGCGGATCGCCAGGGTCGGGCTGATCACCTGGTTGACATCCAGCGTCACGCGCTTGGTACCGTCCGTTCCAAACGTCGTATCCATGTTGTAGAAGCTTTTTTCGGTGGTCGCCTGCTTGGTGACGATATTGATCGCACCACCCGTGGTGCCTCGACCGGCGAACGATGAGCCGGGGCCACGCAGGATCTCGATCTGCTCGGTGAAGAAATTCTCGCGGACACTGACACCGAAGTCGCGAACACCGTCGATAAACACGTCATTGCGGGTGTCGAAGCCGCGGACGAAGAACCGGTCGCCAAAGGCGTTGCCACCCTCGCCGGTGCCGAGCGTCACGCCGGCGGCGTTCAGGACCGCCTGCTTCAGCGACGTGGCGTTCTCGTCTGCCAGCACTTCCTTGCTGAGGACCGTGACCGTCTTCGGCGTATTCAACAGAGGCTCGGGAAATTTTCCCGACGCCTGGAGATGATCGACCTTGTAGGGAGCAGCCGCATCCGCATAGGGGTTGCGATCCGCGCTCAGGGCGCCCGCGTTGGGAAACGGCACCGGCGCTACTTGCGCGGGCTGTGAACGGCGCGCGGCGCGCCGCAATGCAGAGCGAGCGCGAAGCTGGTCCGGCGACGGTTTCGATGCGGCGGGGCGCGGACGAGTGACCGGCGCATCGACCGTCACCGGCGGCAGCGGTTCCTGCTGCGCTTCGGCGCCCGAGAACGAGGCGACCGCCATCAGGCCGGCGACCGCCGAGACCTTGCGGCCCGAGTAACTGTCGAATGTTTCACTGACCGAGTTTACCGCCGCGTTCAAACGCAGCGACCTCGGCGTCTTTGCCTTGTTCATTGAAGCACGCCCCAAAAACCAAATTCAGTCTGCTCATGCACCCCATTAGCGACGAGCAACTGCAAGTGGGTTATCGAGCGTAAAAATTCGGGTCAATCCGATTACAGCCCCGAAATGTTTGAATCCATCCAGATCAAAACGATTCTAAATCCCAGTTTGAAATCGTTCTAAACCTATATTTGAAGCGTTCTAAGCTGACGCTGAGAAATGCCCTGTAAATCGGGCTTTTTCACTCTCCGGCTGCATCAGCGACGATCAATCGACGCTCGGCGCCTTCATGAGCGAAAACAGTTCATCGACGGTCTGCTGCGCCGTCAATCGCACACGATCGGTATTTTCCATGCCTGCAATGTTGACGCCCTTCACCACAGCTTTGATCTCGTCGCGGAAATCGGTGAGAAACCGCAACGGATCGGACGAGTCGTTGGCGACACGGGCAATCAGGCCGGTGATCAGGAGCTGGCAAGCGATCATCCGTCCGTTCAATTCATCCATCGTGCGTTCCTGACTGGTTGCGAGCTTGATACGAAATTCGCGATCGCGATTTGTGCCGTGATATGGGCGGGGTCGGCTCCGCTTGCAACCAACTCACGGAACGATTCAATTTGAAAAAATTGTCGCGACAGCGTGGAAACGCGGCGAGCTTCGGGACGTTCAGGCCGCCAACCGGATCGCAAGACGATTATTTGGCGGCGATATCGCCGGGTTCGGCGAAGCCCTTGATTCGTTCCTTGATGTCCTTGAGCGTCTCCAGACTGGTCTGGAGCGAGGCTGAAGGAATATCCTGCAACACATCGATGGCAATGGAGTCGCGCAGGCTGTCGAGATCGTCGACGAGTTGGCGCCCGCTCGCGGTAAGAAACAGCCGGTTAGCGCGTCGATCCCTGGGGTCGTGCCGCCGCTCGAGAAGGCCGTGCTCGACCAGTCGATCGAGCAGTCGCACCAGCGAGATCGGCTGTAATTCGAGCACTTCAGCCAGATCGACTTGCGATAATCCTTCCTGCTGTCGCAATCTGAACAATACGATCCACTGCGCGCGCGTGGTGCCGCGGCCCTTGGCGCGCTGATTGATATAGTTGCGCAGCAGGCGCGAGCTTTCGACGAGTTGCGCAATCAGCTGGCGTTTCAGATCGAGCGACATAACCATGGCGGTTCCCAAAGCTTTCCAATAGTTTAGGATTCTCAATTGATAGTGTGTTTACACATAAAGTGCATGCATATTATGTAAGGCTCGGGCATTCATTTAAAGGATGCCACACGCAAATTTGAGCCAATGAGGCCAAATGACCAGATCTCGAACGATCCGCTGGCTTGTCCTGGTCGTAGTCGTCGCTGCGCTGGGATTTTTTGGCTGGCAGCAATATCGCGGCGCGGGTCCGGGGGGTCATGCTGATAGCGCTCAAAAGCGTTCGGGTCCCCCGTCAGCCAAGCCCGTTCCGGTGACGATAGCATCGGTCGAGAAGGCGGATTTTCCGGCGTATCTGTTCGGTCTGGGGTCGGTTCAGGCGTTCAACACCGTGATTGTTCGGACCCGGGTGGACGGTCAGATCGACAAGATTGCCTTCCAGGAAGGGCAATTGGTGAAGGAGGGTGACATCCTGGCCCAGATCGACCCGCGTCCGTACCAGGCCGCGCTCGACCAGGCCGTCGCCAAGAAGGCCCAGGACGAAGCCAATCTGGCCAATGCCAAACTCGATCTTCATCGCTATGTCAGCTTGGGCGAATTCGCGACCAAGCAGCAGACCGACACCCAGAGTTCTACGGTCCAGCAGCTCATCGCCCAGATCGCCGGCGATGTCGCCGCCATTTCTAACGCCAGAACCCAGCTCGATTATGCGACCATTCGCGCGCCGCTGGCGGGCGTCACCGGTTTTCGCCTGGTCGACCAGGGCAACATCGTCAACGCGTCAACCCAGACCGGCATCGTCACGATCGCCCAGATCGAACCGATCGCCGTGATCTTCACGGCACCCGAGGAACAGCTTCAGGAAATCAAGGCAGCGCTCGCGTCGCAACCGCCCAGGGTGATCGCGCTATCGGCCGACGGCAAGCGGGTGTTGTCCACCGGCACACTCTCATTGATCAACAACCAGGTCGACGTCTCCAGCGGGACGATCCGCCTCAAGGCGATCTTCGCGAACAAGGATCACGCCTTGTGGCCAGGCCAGTCGGTCTCAACTCGCCTGCTCATCAAAACCCTCAAGGAGGCCGTCGTCATTCCGGACGACGCGATTCAACATGGCAACGATGGCCTCTACACGTTCGTCGTCGACCAGGACAACAAGGCCGTCCTGCGCAAGATCAAGGTCGGTCCATCAGTCGATGGCCGATCGGTGGTCGATGAGGGCCTGACGCCGGGACAGCGGGTAATCATCACGGGTCAGTACAGGGTGCAGCCCGGTTCGCTGGTCTCAACCGCGATTGCGGATTCGGAGCAGGCTCCGGCCAAGGTCCCATAAAAATGAACGAGAGCATCTCGGCGCCGTTTATCCGATACCCCATCGCAACATCGCTGCTGATGGCCGGAATCCTGTTCGTCGGCCTGGTCGCCTATCCGCTATTGCCGGTCGCGCCGTTGCCGCAGGTGGACTTCCCGACCATTCAGGTATCGGCCAGCCTCCCCGGCGCCAGTCCCGAAACCATGGCGACGTCGGTAGCACAGCCGCTGGAGAGACAGTTCGCCCAGATACCGGGCATCACGCAAATGACGTCGACGAGCTCTCTGAGCTCCACTGCAATCACCATCCAATTCGATCTCAACCGAAGCATCGATGCCGCCACCAACGATATCCTCGGCGGCATCAACGCGGCGGGCGGCCAACTGCCGAAAAGCCTGCCGACGCCGCCGACCTACCGGAAAGTCAATCCGGCAGATTCGCCTATACTGCTGCTCTCGATGACGTCAGATACGCTGCCGGTGACCGAAGTCGATGACTACGCCGACAACCAGATGGCGCAGCAGATCAGTCAGATTTCCGGCGTGGCACAGGTAATCATCGGCGGCCAGCAGAAGCCCGCCGTCCGCGTCCAGATCGATCCGGCCAAACTGGTCGCCAAGGGATTGTCGCTCGAGGACGTCCGCAACCAGCTCGCGGTAGCCACCGTCGACAATGCCAAGGGCAATGTGGATGGCGGTACGCGCAGTTACACCATCTATGCCAACGATCAACTGCTCCGGGCCAAGGACTGGAACGACGTCATCATTGCCTACCGCAACGGTGGTCCATTGCGGGTTCGTGACATCGGAACTGCTGTCGCCGGGCCCGAGGATGCCAAGCAGGTGGCCTGGGCCAATGGCAAGCGCGGTGTCTTTCTCGTCATATTCAAACAACC
Organism: uncultured Pseudomonadota bacterium; assembly: GCA_963813165.1. Lineage (GTDB taxonomy): Bacteria > Pseudomonadota > Alphaproteobacteria > Rhizobiales > Xanthobacteraceae > Bradyrhizobium. Next base: position 77,013 of record CAWEYJ010000001.1, read on the forward strand.
CGGCGCCAACGTCATCGATACCGTCGACAAGATCAAGGCGCGGCTGCCGCGGTTGATTGCGTCGATCCCGCCGACGATCAAAGTCACGATCATGAGCGACCGCACCCAGACCATCCGCGCGGCGGTCACGGACGTGCAATACACGCTGTTGCTGACGATCCTGCTCGTCGTCCTGGTAATTTTTATTTTCCTGCGCAGCGTGTGGGCGACCATCATCCCCAGCGTCACGGTTCCGCTGGCGCTGCTTGGCGCCTGCGCCTTGATGTGGATATTCGGCTACACGCTCGACAACCTGTCGCTGATGGCGCTGACGATTTCGGTGGGGTTCGTCGTCGACGACGCGATCGTCGTCCTGGAAAACATCACGCGATATGTCGAGGAAGGCGAGAAACCATACGCCGCGGCGCTCAAGGGGGCCGGCGAGATCGGTTTCACGATCGTGTCGATCAGCGTCTCGCTGGTCGCCGTGTTGATTCCCCTGCTGCTGATGGGTGGCATCATCGGCCGCCTGTTCCGCGAATTCTCCATTACGCTTTCGATGGCGATTTTCGTCTCGATGGTGGTTTCGCTTACGCTGACGCCGATGATGGCGTCACGCTTCCTGAAGGCGCATAGCGAGGAGGCTCGCGCATGGCCGCCTCTATCTATGGAGCGAGCGCTGCTTCGACGCCCTGCTGCGGGCTTATGAGCTTGGCCTCGATCTCGTCCTGCGCTGGCGCCTGACCACCCTCATGGTCTTCTTCGCGACGGTGGCGTTGTCGGGCTATCTTTACGTCGTTATTCCCAAGGGCTTTTTCCCGCAGCAGGACACCGGCCTCATCACCGCGATTACCGAAGCGGGACAGGACGTTTCCTTTGTCGAGATGACGCGTATTCAGGAGCAGATCGGCAAGATCATGCTGGCCGATCCCGATGTCGCCAGCGTCGCGATGGCGATCGGCGGCGGCGGCAATGCGCTGAATAACGGACGCATGTACATCACGCTGAGGCCGCGCGACGACCGCAAGGCCAACGCGCAACAGATCATTGCGCGGCTGCGCCCGCAGTTCGACAAGCTGGTGGGCGCACGGGTGTTTATGCAGGCGGCGCAGGATGTCCGGCTCGGCGGTCGCCCGACGCGAACCCAATTCGAATACACCCTGCAGGACTCCAATCTCGATGAACTCAATACCTGGGCGCCAAAAATCCTGCAGAAGATGAAGACGCTGCCGATGCTGCGCGATGTCGCCACCGATCAGCAGACCGAGGGCACCACGCTGACGCTGAAGATTGACCGCGACACCGCGTCACGCTACGGCATCCAGCCGCAATTGATCGACGACACCCTGTCCGATGCATTCGGCCAGCGGCAGGTCGCGCAATATTTCACGCAAATCAACAGCTATCATGTCATTCTTGAAATCTTGCCGGAGTTGCAGGGCAAGGTGGACAGCTTGAACAACATCTACATCAAATCGCCGCTGACCGGCGACCAGGTCCCGTTGTCGGTGTTCGCAAGCTGGACCACCGTTCCGGTGCAGCCGCTGTCGATCAGCCACCAGGGCCAATTCCCGGCGACCACGATCAGCTTCAACCTCGCGCAAGGTGTCTCGCTGGGAGAGGCCACCATCGCGATCGACAAGGCGGTCTCCGAGATGGGCGTGCCGGCCACGGTCGCGAGCAGCTTCCAGGGCACCGCACAGGCGTTTCAGCAATCGCTCGGCACCATACCGCTGCTGATCCTGGCAGCACTCGTCGTGGTGTATCTCATCCTCGGCATTCTCTATGAGAGTTACATTCATCCGCTGACGATCATATCGACCCTGCCCTCCGCCGGCGTCGGCGCATTGGCCACGCTGATGCTGTTTGGATATGATTTCAGCCTGATCGCGCTGATCGAAATCATCCTGCTGATAGGTATCGTCAAGAAAAACGGCATCATGCTGGTCGACTTCGCCATCGTGGCCGAACGGGACGAGCACCTGTCGCCGGAGGCGGCGATCCGCAAGGCAGCCTTGATCCGCTTCCGCCCGATCATGATGACAACGATGGCCGCCCTGCTTGGTGGCGTGCCGCTGATGCTGGGGACCGGCACCGGAGCGGAGATCCGCCAACCGCTGGGCTACGCCATGGTCGGCGGCCTGCTTGTCAGCCAGGCGCTGACGCTGTTTACGACGCCGGTGGTGTATCTCTATCTCGACCGGCTCTCGAATGCGTTTTCGAACTGGGGACGCTCGAAGAATGTCGAAAGCGGACGGCCGACAACCGACCACGGCTCGGCCAAGGAAGCCGCCGAATGACTTGACTTTGACTCCATACTCGCCCCTTCCTCTGAGGCCTCGTCCCGGAGCCGTAGCCGTGGAAACTTTCGCAAAACTTGCCGTCCTGGTAGCCATGCTGGCTTTCGGCTCAATCGGAGCGAGCCACGCCCAGCAAGCACCCAAGTCCAAAAGCACGCGACATGCGGCCGAAACAACGGCGCCCCCGGCCGACGCCGCACCGGCAGCCGCGCCGCCCCAGCCCGGCTGGGCCGTGCGATGCACCAGCGCGAGCCGCGAGGCCCCGCTCGAATGCGCGATGGAGCAGACGGCTGTCCTCAGCAAAACCGGGCAATTGATCGTTCTCGTCAACATTCGCGTGCCCAGCGATACCCACGCGCCGGTCGCCATGGTGCAATTGCCGCTCGGACTTAATCTGCCCGGTGGCGCCAAACTCCAGGTCGATGACGGCAAGACGGCCGATCTGCAGATCCAGACCTGCGAAAACAGGGGCTGCTATGCCGGAACCGCGATCACGCCCGATGTCCTGGCCGCGCTTAAATCGGGCAAGCAGTTGAAACTGTCGTTTCAAAACCTTGCCAAGGAAACCATCACCATTCCGATGCCGCTGACCGATTTTGCCACCGCTTACGACAAGATAAAATAAGGGACTTCCTCCGGCGATCCTGAGAGCGCCGCCGGAGCATGATCCGGAAAAGTCGGTGCCGGTTTTCCGAAAAGATCATGCTCAAACAAAAAGACGGAGCGAGATGGCGATCTGACAAAACGCCATCTCGCCGTGCATCAGCCGGTGCCGAGATAGACCTTCTGCACCTGCGGATCGTCAGCCAGATCTGCCGCCGTCCCCGACAAAACGCTTCTGCCGACCTGCAGCACGGTCGCGAAATCCGCAACCTCCAGCGCCAGTTCGATCGATTGCTCGGCGAGCAGGATCGTCAACCCTTCCTTGTGCAACCGGCCGAAAGTCTCGTACATCTTTTCGACCACCGCCGGCGCGAGGCCGAGCGACGGCTCGTCCAGCATCAGGAGCCTGGGATCGCTCATCAGGGCGCGACCGACCGCCAGCATCTGCCGCTCGCCGCCGGACATCGTGCCCGCCCGCTGGCGCCGCCGCTCCGCAAGTTTTGGAAAGATGTCGTAGACACGATCGAGCAATATCGCGGTGCGCGTCTTGTCGCGCAACGGCGTCGCTCCCAGCAAGAGGTTGTTCTCGACGCTTTGCTGCACGAACAATCGCCAGCCTTCCGGCGACAATGCAAGACCCTGGCGCACGATCGAAAACGCGGCCTTGCCGCCGATCTCCTGCCCGCGAAACCGGATCGATCCGGAATGCACGGGGATCAGGCCGGCGATGGCGTTGAGCGTCGTGGTTTTGCCGCCTCCGTTGGAACCGAGGAGTGCTACGACACAGCCCTCGGGCACCTCAAGCGACACGTCGGATACCCCGATCAGGTCGCCGTAGTGAACTTCCAGATGCTCGATCTTGAGCAAAGGCATGCTCATGTCGCAGGTCCGCCCATCAGTTCGATCGGCGTGTGGCCGGCGGCGGCCCTCGTATCGCCTGCGGCGGCCTTGGCGGCGCGTTTGCCCAAATAGGCCTCGATGACAGTTGGGTTAGTGGTGACCTCGCGCGGGCTGCCGCGCGCGATCTCCCGGCCCTGGTGAAACACCACGACGCGGGTCGCCAGCGACATGATGACTTCCATGATGTGCTCGACGATCACGAGGCTAATGCCGGAACGATGGATGTCGCGTACCAGAGCGATGGCGAACTGCACCTCGCCTGGCGTGAGGCCTGCCATCGCCTCGTCGAGCAGCAGAACCTTGGGTTCAGTCGCCAGCGCGCGGGCGATTTCAAGCCGCTTGCGGCCGGGCGTTCCGAGCGATCGCGCCGGCGCGTCCGCCAGTTTGCCGAGACCAACGCGTTCCAGCACCCCGCGGGCGCGGGTCTCGGCCTCGGCGCGATGGGGCGTGCGAAGAAACGCGCCGATCATCACGTTCTCCAGTACCGACATGCCCTCAAAGGTCTGCGGCACCTGGAAGGTGCGGGCGAGGCCGAGATGCGCGCGGGCCTCCGGCGTCAAATGGGTGATGTCGTGACCTTCGAACAGCACCTTGCCGGAGGTCGCCTGCAGATCCCCGGTCAGGCAGTTGAACAGCGTGGATTTGCCGGCGCCGTTCGGCCCGATCAGGCCGAGAATATCGCCCTGCTCCAGCGTCACGGACGCCGCGTCGACAGCCTTGAAGCTGCCGAAGGTCCTGGTGACGTCGCGGGCTTCAAGGAGCACGGATGGCTCCCGCCGCGACGGATGTCTCCGGGCTTTTGCCGCGCTTCGCCCACAACCGCTTGATCAATGTCAGAATGCCGCCCGGCTGAAACCGCGCGATCAACACGATGATGGCGCCATAGACGACAAAGGTCAGGCCGGCGCCCTTGCCGCCGAGCAGGTTGTTGGAGATTTCCTCCAGCGGCACCAGGATCGCGGCGCCGACGAGCGGCCCGAACAGCAATCCGGCGCCGCCCAGCGCCGCCATGATCAGTATCTTCACGGAGATCAGGATGCCAAGTCCCGATTCCGGATCGACAAATCCGAACATCATCGCATAGAGCGCGCCGGCAACGCTGGTCAGGCCCGCACTCAGCATGAAGGCTTGCAGCTTGACCCGGCTGGCGGGCGCTCCCAGCGAACGCGCCGCCCGTTCCGAATCCTTGATGGCGCGCAGGTAGAACCCCATCCGGCTGTCGGCCATCCACCAGGTGATGCCGAGCGTCGTCACCAAGACCGTCAGGAAAAGATAATAATACGGCAGCGCTGAAATGAACGAGAGATCGAACATGTTTCGCGGCACGGTCGGTCCGCTGAGACCGACGCCCGCACCAAGGTAGTCGGTATTGGTGACGATCAACCTGACCAGCTCCGCGACTGCTATCGTGGCCATGCTGAAATAGTGGCCGGACAGGCGCAACGTCGGCACGCCGACAACCGCTGCAACGGCGACGCTCACGACGATGCCGACGGGAATGCCCACCAGCGGCGACAGCGCGAAATGCGCATAGGCTCCCATCGCGGCGTAGGCGCCGCAACCGAAGAAAACGACATGCCCGACCGATACCTGGCCGGCATAGCCGCCGACAATGTTCCAGGCCGAGGCGGCGATCGCATAGAGCAGCACCAGCGCGCCGAGCCGTTGCTCAAACGGCGTCGAAAAAAGCAGCGGATAGGCCATCACCAGCGCAAGCACCACCGACAGCCACAGCAAGCGCCGCATCACAGCTTTCCCATCAGGCCCTGTGGCCGAAACCACAGGAAGCAGAGGAACAGCGAATACACCACGATGTCCTTGTAGACCGCGCCGATCCAGTACGCCGACAATGATTCGATCACGCCGATCAGCAAGCCGGCAACCAGCGCGCCCGGCACGCTGCCAAAGCCGCCCAGCGACACCGTGACGAACGCGACGATACCAAGGGTCTCGCCGACCGTCGGCACGATATAGAAGAATGTCGCAATCAATGCGCCCGCGATGCCGGTAACGCCGGCCGCAATCGCCCAGGCGATCGCCTGCATGGTGTCGGGGCGGATTCCGACCAGTTGGGCCGCAGCCGAATCTTCCGCGACCGCCAGCATCTTCGAGCCCAGCGAGGTGCGTGTCAGCAGGACGTGAAGTCCCCCGGTCACCAGCAGCGCAACACCGCCCGCCAAGAGACGTGAAGCCTGAATTCGAATGCCAAGCACATCGAACGTGCCGCCGACAATATTTTCCGGCAAGGACAGGAAGTTGGCGCCGAACCACCAGAATGCCGCGTAGCGCAGCAGCAGCGCGAGCCCGAATGTTCCGAGAATCTGCGCCAGCATCGGTCCCTTCATGATGCTGCGGACCAGTCCGAAATAGACGATGATGCCGAGCGTCGCCAGCACCAGTGCTGCGATCGGCGCGCCGAGCATCGGCCCCGCGCCGAACAGTGTCCAGACGACGAATGCGACATACATTCCGAGCATGACAAAATCGCCATGCGCGAAGTTGACGATATTCATCATCCCCCAGATCAGGGTAAGGCCGGAAGAAAACAGCGCATACACCGCCCCCAGCAAAAGCCCGCCGACGATGACCTGAACAAGGATGGTGGACATGAAGCCGCGCGTCTTCTCGATGGGGCCGCTGGGATCGGTTATGGCGATCGACGATCAGGGTCGGCCGATCGTCCACACCAACGATTGCTTCGGCAAGCGCAAAAAGCGGGCGGGATCGACCGTCCCCGTTTTGTCACCAGCCTTTGTAGGGCATGACGGGCGCCTTCGCGGCATTGGCCTTGGGCCAGACCGCGACATAGTTTTCGCCGTCCTGCAACTGAATGATCAGGCCTGACGCCAGCGTGTTCTGGCCCTTGTCGTCGAACTTGACGCCCTTGTATCCCATCATCAGCCGATCGGGCTTGAGGTCGGTGGCCTTGAGCGCTGCCTGGATCTTGGCCGGATCGGTCGATCCGGCGCGATCGATCGCGTCGCAAAGCACGAAGAAGGCCTGCATCTCGCGCGCGACCGTGTCATCCATCTCGTCCCCGCTCTTTTTCTTGTACATCTCGGCGATCACGGCCGTCGCCGAACCGGGCGGCCCGACGCTCCAAGACGAACGATTGAATGCGCCCTGCGAAATCCTGCCAACCGACTTGATGAAGGATGGATCGGAATATCCGGCGTCGTCGGCAAGGAGCATCGGAGGCTTGTAGTCGAGCGCCTGCATGGTCTTCGCATAAAGGATCGCATCCGAAGTGTAGGCGATCATGATCACGACGTCGGGCTGCTTCTCCTTGAGTTGCAGCACCTGGCTCTGCACGTCGGTTGCATTGACGGCGTAGGCGACATCGAGCGCGATGCTGCGGCCCTGCGCCTTGAACGCGCTGGTGATGACGCTCGATACCGACGTGCCGTATTCGGTGTTGTCGTGAACCAGGGCGACGCTATCGGTCCTGGCACCGCTCGCCTTCATGTCGTTGAGGAAATCGGCATAGATCCTGGCGAAATCTGACGCCACCGGCGTCACCCGAAAGAACCACTTGAAGCCGCGCTCGGTCAGATTGGCGGCAACCGACTCGCCGTTGACGAAGGGAATGCCGTATTTTTCGGCGATCGCGCTGGCCGTCAGCGTGACACCGGACTGATAGGCTCCGGTGAGCGCAATCACCTTCTCTTCGGTGATCAGGCGAAGCGCCTGGTTTTGTCCGGTTGCCGGGCTGCCCTGGTTGTCGGCAAAAACCACCTCGACCTTGGCGCCGCCGAGGCCGGCAAGCCCTGCGCTCTTCGCGAGCGGAAGATCGCCGAGTTCCGGATGCGCGTTGTTGATGATGTCCATCGCAACTTCCAGCGCGGCCTTGGCATGGACGCCGGTTGAGGCGGCATTGCCGCTCATCGGAAAGATGGCACCGATCTTGACGGTCTTCTCCTGGGCCGAAGCCGTGCCGGCCGGCGCCGTGGAAATCAAGACAGCGCAAAGCAGTCCGAGAACATGCCTAAATTTCATGTGGTTTGGCTCCGCAAGCATTCCGGCGATGGCCGGATTTTCGGGCTACGACGCACCCCGGGAGTTACCCTGCCCTCGTTGTTGTTTACCGGCCCAATCAGCATCGCATGCCGATTTCACAGGGGCAAGTTGTAGCCAAAGCTACAGTCGCAAGCCATCAATCGGCGGGTGACAGCGCCCCGACGGTTGCCTTGGCGACGGGCAGATCAGCCTTGACGGCGACGTAGACGGTATTGCTGGCGTCGCCATCCCCTCGCGAGTTGTTGAACGTCACGACATGCGCCGCGGACGTTGCAAACGCGCCGGCCAGGACGGAACTGAACGCGTCGTCGGGAGGGTCGTTCGACCACAGCGCAAACACGCCGCCCGGACGCAGATGTTCGGCAAGCCTGGCAAGCCCCTCCGGCGCGTACAGCGCGGCATGGCGCGGATGCAGCAGGTTTCGCGGCGAGTGGTCGATATCCACCAGCACCGCGTCGAAGTGCCGGCCAGCCGCATCCGGATCGAAGCCGCCAGCAGAATGCGACATGGCGAAGAAGTCGCCGTTGATGAGGCGGCAGCGCGGATCATCGGTCAGTGGTTTGCCGAGCGGAAGCAACCCCTGCTGATGCCATTCGATGACCTCCGCGAGCGCGTCCACCACGATCAATGACCGCACGCCGGGATTTTCCAGCACCGCCTGCGCGGTGTAGCCAAGCCCGAGCCCGCCGACGACGACATCGCGGTCCGGCCGCTTCACGGCCTCCAAGCCAAGCCGCGCCAGCGCGATCTCGGCGACGGTGAACTGGCTCGACATCAGAAATTCGTCGCCGAGTTTGATTTCGTAGATATCAAGGTCGGAGGAGAGCTGCCGGCGCCGCCGCAGGCTGAGCACGCCCATCGGCGTGGGGCGAAAATCCAGTTCCTCAAAATAGATGCTCATGCGCCCGCCGCCCCGACTGCGACGCGATCCGCGCCGCAAATGGCGGCGGCTCGCCCGCGGCCCGCTTCCAACAAGCGCATCGCCGCGCGCTTGCCAAGGCCCGGACCAAGCGGGTAGAACGGCGCACGCTTCGGCGGGATTGACGCATCCGGCCGCAAGCGACGGCTTGGCAGAATCCCAAGTAATTGAATCTGCTTGGAAATTCTCGCCAATTTCTTGGGGAATGGTGTAACGGTAGCACAACAGACTCTGACTCTGTTTGTCTAGGTTCGAATCCTAGTTCCCCAGCCACCACGACGCTAAAGCATTGAGCATCTTGATTTTTTTTCGGTCCGGCAGCGCCCTCTTGCCGAGACACGGTCAAAATGCTCCCACAAAACTCCCACATTACAAAAAAGCGCGGCGTGTACTACTACCGCCGCCGCATTCCTAACAGCCCGCATAGTGAGGTTGCGCTGTCGTTGCGGACGCGCGTATTCCGCGTCGCAGAGTGCCTAGCAGCCGAATTGGACCAAGAGTTTCGAAGGCTAATAGAAGACGTGAAGACAGACGAGAAAATCGACCTTGCGCTCGTCCTGCGCAATTACCTGAAGCGACGATTAGCGCACGACATGCAGCGCCGAATAGGAACGCCGCACGCTCCCGTGTACGCTCTAGCCGATCCGGATAGGTCAGACGCAAGCGCGGACCTTGAGTGGATTGACGGCCAACTCGCTCAGGCGCGCAGTGAGCTTGCCGGGAGGTTATACGACCACCAGCGTCCTCTGATCGACGATTTGATGGAGGATTACAACATCCCAGAGCACTACCGAAATGCGTTTGCTCACGGCCTTCTTCAGGCCAATGTGGAGGCGTGGGAAACCGTACGGCAGCGAACGCTCGGCAACTTCTCTTCCCTCATCGAGGTACGCCTGCGCGATGGTGCGAGCAGTGAAACAACAGTTGAGGTCCCGGCTGGACCAAGGCTTACTGAAGCCCTGCCGAATTTTCTGGATTACGCCCAGAAGGACAAAGGTTGGCGCGGACAAACCCTGGCGCAGAACAAAACCACCTATCGAATGTTTGAGGAGTGCTGCGGGGACAAGCCCGTTGCGGCTTACACCAAGACCGATCTGACGAAGTTTTACGACTTACTCAGGGCGCTCCCACAACTGTACTCAAAGAGCAAGGAATGGGCGAACCTGAAGCTTGAACAGATCGCCGAGCAGACGAAGGGACAGGACATCCCGCGCCTGTCCATGACGACCGTTAAGCGCCACTTCTCTGCACTCGGTGTTTTCTTCGCACATCTGAAGCGGCGTGGAGAGTACACGGGAGAAAATCCGGCGTATGGCTTCGAGTTCCCGACCAAGGGGCGTGCAAGGCATCGTCGCGACATGTGGGAAGGAGAACCTCTTGCCCGTCTGTTTGCCTCACCCGTATGGGCGGGCTGCTTATCAAAGGATCGTCGCTCGCGGCCCGGTTCGTTGATAATTCGCGACGACAAATACTGGCTTCCTCTATTGGGTCTCTATCACGGAAATCGGCTCGAGGAGTTCGCACAGCTTCAGCGCAGCGACGTCCGGTGTGAGGACGGCATCTGGTATATGGACATCAATGATGACGACCAAAAACAATTGAAGAATGCCCAGTCGAAACGCCGCGTGCCTGTCCATCCCTTCGTTCAGGAGCTGGGCTTCCTCAAATACGTGAACAGCATTGCGCCGGAACCTAAGGCGAGGATTTTTCCGCAGCTTCGGCCCGGTGGGCCAGATAAAAAGCTCGGTTACTTTTTCACGAAGTGGTGGACGCAATATCGCAAAGACATCGGCGTCTACAAGAAAACGCTGGATTACCATTCTTTTCGGGGCGGCGTAACCACAAAGCTATCCGCGGCCAACATTTCACTCGACGTAAGAAATGAATTGCTCGGGCACGAGGGACAGAGCATCGACCAGCAGAACTACCTCAAAGGGTTGCCCTTGCGCATGCTCGCCGATGCAATTGCTTGCATCGACTGGCCGGAGGTGAGCATCGGCCGAACTGGCGTGCCATAGGAGGCTAAAGGGTAGCTTGTGTCCGCCGGTGTCAACTGAGCTATTCCGGCGAGGGCGGTTGGGATGCGTGGATCGAAGATGCCCTCTGCCGGTCAGGACTTGTGTGTGTTCGACTGCCGGGGAGCGCAAGGCTACAGACGGCACCAACGTAGCCTAACGGCCTGCCGAGAACAGGGCGGCCGGGAAATCAACAAGAGGAAGAAGACTGCTGTGTCAAAACAAGCGCTGGCCACCGTCCTACAGGCGGAGACGTCGAAAGCAGACGAGTTACGAGATGCGACTTTCGCTTCCTTGGAGGGGCATGCGTACACCGAAGCATCACACGCTCTCACCGGCGCCATCTATGAACAGGTGCTGCGTTATCTGGTCCGCGCGGAAGCCAGTGGGGCCGTCAAGACGAACCGCAAGAAGCTCAAGCGGGCCGTCGCCGCTTTCTTGGCAGATCTGCTGAGCGCAAATGGCAAATGGATTTATCGGTCGCTCAAGAGAGACGGCTTCACGGGCGGCCCTGTGGGCGTCCAAGCGTTCCTTGCCGTCCAGGAAGCTTTCCGTGAGCTGGGCTTTGTTGAACACCGGCCAGCAGTACATCAATTTACCGATGGGTTTGATGGAAGGCCGCAAGCGCTGGTCAGTAAGAGATGGGCTTCGCGCTACCGCGCCACCGACAAGCTCATTGCGCTCGCAGCCGAACACAGGATCACCTCGGGGAACGTCTTAGATCATTTCGACTACGGCTTACCAAAGGAGCCGCTGCGGAAACGGGCCGCGAGCATGCGGGATGATAACGGTCGCAAAGTTCGAGGCAAGATCATGAAGTTCGAGCCTGACGACCTCTCTCGAAAGCTCGAAGCAGATGTCCTCGAACTGAACGAGTACCTCTCGAACCAGGTCTTCGGTAGCGGCTGCGTACACCGCGGCTACCTGCGCATCTTTCAGAACGGTGATCATCCGCGGTTCAACTGGGACCAAGGAGGTCGTCTCTACAGCCAGCCACCAAAAAAGAACTACCAACAGCAGGAAGACACTGATCGCCTTCAGATGACCATCAATGGCTCGCCTGTGGTCGAGATTGATCTGCGCGCGAGCTATCTGACCATCTTCCACGCTTGGCATGGCGTGCAGCTCGACGCCGACACGGACCCCTATGTCATACCTGAGTTTGGCGAGGAGGCGCGCGAAGTCGTTAAGCTTTGCGTGGCGGCGACGTTCGGTAGCATCACTCCGCTCCGCAAGTGGCCTTCGGACCTCCTGAAGGATTACGAGAAGCGGAACAAGCGCCCTTTGGATCGCAAGCGGTACCCGGTGGCCAAGCTTCATGAGAAGATCATTGATCGTCATCCGATCCTTGACCGCTGGGGCAAGCCACTAGATGGCCGTATCCGAACGTGGGCCGACCTGATGTTCGATGAGGGCCGTGTCATCGTCGATACGATGCTGTGGTTGATGAGAAGCAAGGACGTTCCGAGCTTGGCAGTGCATGACAGTCTGATGGTCTCCCAAGAGCATGAAGAATTGACCGCAAAGACCCTCAAGGCCGTGTACTGGGGGCATCTCAAGGTCATTCCCCTAGTCAAGATCAATAGGCCTTCATCCTAGAACAGAGGGAACCTTGGTAACCCCCAAGGAAACATGAGTAATATCAATAGATTATATCTATATAACAGGTATTATTCACCATAAGGAGCTAGGTAGGTAGTACCAGAGCATAACGGAGAACGAATTTGGTCAGCCCTGACGCCGGTGATTTCGTAGCGAAGGGGGTATGGGACAGGGTCTCTTACGAGGCCTAGTCGGGATGGGCGCTGTACCGGCCAGCGGTGACCTCAGGATTCGTTTGTCGTCCCTTCGGCTCCCGACCTAGCGGGCCGCCTAAACGCCTACCAGTGGACTCCGCAGAGTCATCTAGACGGTATCAACGTCGCTGCTTCTTCGACGTAGACTTGAATCCAGAAGCCAATCAAGGACGCAGTGATGCGTGTCGCAGATAAGAAAATAAATCCGCATTCAAGGATCAGACGGGTAGGACAGCCTTCGTTTGTTCGCGAAGAGATGGTCAGCCGAAGAAAGTATCCATTTTCTTTGGAACTCAGTTGGAAAACACTTTCGGTTCGATTGCGCTATCGAATATCTCGGCAACGTTGGCTGTTAGAGGAAAAGGACGAAGTCGGTCGTCGGGAGCTTTTTTGTTGGATACTGCTTGGACGACGAAGGATATCAGCCATCCAAATGTTCGACTACGATGTCTGTCCCGGAATGAGCAACGGACGCTTCTTCGACCTCATGGACGACGAGAGTTTGATCGAAGGCCAACTTGCGGCAGCGTTATGCGGCGGTTGGAAGCGATTTTCTGTTAATGTCGCCGCACATGGAAGTTTGCTTGATTTTAGGATGGCTTGGTCAGATCCGGCGCTGTGCCCTCGCGGACTGTGGAGCTTTGCGGCGGAAGAGATAATCGCGCGAGAGTTTCCAAGATATGTTTTGCTGACTATGAAGGCGTTTCCATTGGAGTACCAGGGAACGACACTGGTTGGAGCCCCACCGCATCCTGGCTTGTTGTCGAGACGGAAGGCGATGATCCGCTACTATCGAAAGCAATTCGGGGTAACGTCGTTCTCGGGCAAGTTCGGCCAAGAAGGGTGGCTGTATAGGATCAATCAAGCAGACCGAAGTTCTGTCAGACCACCGACATGATGCTGCCGATTGGGCAAAGTTCAGGCCGAGGCGACGCTTAAAGGTCAAGTTGTCTATACAGCCTATATCGACGAAAGCGGAACGTGGAAAAGCGCGAGGTTGATACCGGCATTCCCCGAAATCGCCTAGCGATTGTCGTGCCAAGAGGAATGACCCCTTCAACCCACATTAAATTTACACCAGAGCTGTTGCGGAGGTTGCGAGCCGAGATAGTTGCAAAGGCCACACCCGTGGCGATGGACCTCGATCCAGCCGCCGAGGCCACCACGAAGATTTAGGAAAATCCTCCATGTGTAACCTCTACAGCATCACCACAAACCAAGCCGCTATCATCGCCCTCTTCCGCGTGATTAATCGTTATGTTGGCAACCTGCCGCCGATGCCCGGTGTATTTCCCGATTACCCGGCTCCCGTGATCCGCAACACCGACCACGGCACCGAGCTTGCGGCCATGCGCTGGGGCATGCCTCCGCCACCGCGAACCGGAGGGCCACCTGTGACCAACATTCGCAACACCGCCTCACCGCATTGGCGCGGGTGGCTGAAGCCGGAAAGCCGCTGCCTTGTACCGGCAAATAGCTTCGCCGAATACTCCCCAGAGCCGAACCCCGAGACAAAGAAAAAGGACGTCGTTTGGTTTGCCCTCGACGAGAGCCGTCCGTTGTTCAGCTTTGCGGGCATCTGGACGACCTACAATGGTGACCGAGGCACTAAGTCCAAGCCGATACCGGGGCCACATCAAGTTTATGGCTTCCTGACAACGGCACCGAATGCCGTAGTTGAACCAATCCATCCCAGGGCCATGCCTGTGATCCTCACGACCGAAGAGGAGCGCGATGTGTGGATGCGTGCGCCGTGGGATGAGGCCAAGGGGCTCCAACGGCCACTGCAGGATGACGCGCTGAAGATTGTAATGCGAGGCGCTGATAAGGAGGACATGGCCGCCGCCTAGTGTTGGAACACCGAATGAAGGCATTGGCAAAGTCGGCTATCGGAGTAGGACCGGACGCGAACGGGCTTGGCCTTGAATGCCTTAGGCATTGCCAGACCGGCTTCACCACTCAATCAATTGAACCTTTGGAACTTTCGCTGGACATATCGCGTGTGCCACGAATTTTCGAAAGTACCCCTTTAAGACACCGTACGCATTTCCTGCGGGTTTGATTTTTGTTGCACGGATAAACCTGACTTCAACCGGGCAGCGTGCGCCCCGGCATCCGCGCGCGCAACAAGGGAGGAAATAGCGATGAAATCCAACAATAAAATTGCGGCGGCTGTAATCGTCAGCTTTGTTCTGGGCGCTGGCGCGGTCAGCGTCTTGCACGCGCAGGCAAAGCTACCGGCTTATGTGGTAGCGGAAATTGATGTCAAAGATCAGGATGGTTATGCCAAGGACTTTCTGCCCAAGGCGCAAGCCAACATCAAAGAACACGGCGGCAAATACCTCGCCGGCGGCCTCAACAAAACGATCAGCTTGAGTGGGTCGCCCCCACCAAATCGCGTGGTGCTCTTACAATTTGCCGATATCGACGCGGTCAAGGCATTCGAAGACAAACAGAAGCAGATTGAAGCAGACGTCGGTAGCAAATACGCCAGCTTCCGCGCGGTTGGGATCGAAGGCGTCGAGCAGAAGTAACGACGCGAAAAAGCGGCGGGCTGCGCTAGTGTCCCGCCGCTAGTCGCCGCTTTGATTTTCGGACATGGCCTGACACCCGATTGACGTCCGAAAGGCGGGCCAGAGCGGACATCAAGAGCGGGTGCCGAGCGAGAACCACAGGCCCAGATAGGTCACCGCTTGGAAGCCTATGTCCCATCTTAACCCTGTAGTGGCCACCGCCTACCGCGTAGGGAACGTCAGGACGTTAGGCTCGCATTCGGCCGCACCATCCGGTGCCACCCCAAGGCCCTTCTGTGCAACCACGACCACGCCGCGTAACAAGACCCTGCGTTGCGCGTCGTCCTTCATGGCGGCCGATGCTTCCACGAGGGTGCCAATGTGGTGCAGTGCTTCGCTGGGTGTCACTGTAGCGACCTCCTATTGATTGTCCGGTAAACGATACGCCAGCCCTGCCGGATGCGCGAGGTTCACTTTGGGACACCTCGGGATGGTTCGGTTGATGTCCGTTTTTCGGGTCAGAGCGGAAGTGGCTGGCCAGGGGCGGCCTCAGCGGCTTCTTGATCTCCGTTCTTTGATGACTAGACTGCCGTAGTCTGTGAGTGAATTGGGCTTGTTGGTAGCGCGACTACCACCAGCGAAGTATCGAAAGATGCCGACCGCATTTGATCTGCGAAACTCTAAAGGATGAAACTGATGATCACCCCCGACTTGGTAGCGGCGATCAAAATGGAATTGAGCAAGCCGACATCAGATCAGCCCCACAATTGGCCTATTGGTCCGGTTGCGTGGGCCAAATTGGGCACAGATTTCGATCCTAATAAATACCGTGATGATCCAGCGAAGCAAAACATTGAACTGCGATATCATCTGAAGACATGTTGGGCGAATGCGGATGCGCGAGAGAAGACTAGACTTGCAACTTGGATCATTAAGCACTGGGGCGGAATAGGACGCAACAAGCAGGCGACGATAGACGGCTATGTAGCAATGGCGGACACACTCGACCCGACTACGCCCTTCACGGGCGTTTCGAGCTACAGCAAAGTTCTGTCGATGCGCGACCCCGATAAATTTGCAATCTACGATGCGCGAGTGGCCGCATCCCTAAACGCAATCCAGCTAATTCTGCGCCTGCAAGGTCTATCATCCGTCAACCTCTTGGCGTTTCCAACGCCCAGTAGTCGGAACAAGGAGGTCATGCGGTTTTGTGAGACGTTTCCGAGCAAAGTCCTCACGGAGACGTATGGGTTTCAAAGAGTTCCTGATGACGACGCATTCAGTGTTTTTCTGACAATCCTAGGCGAACTAAAGAAGCAGATGCACCGATGTATCCTTCAGATCGAAATGGAATTGTTCGCGCGATGTGAGGCTTTTTGCTGCGCAGCTCGGTGGCATGTCACTGCCTCTCCGAGACCGGCGGCGACGACTGGCATTCCGCAGTCCGATGTCGCATCGTTCGCGTTATCGAAGATTGAACAACTCGTAGGTGAGTTGGCTGCAGCGCTCAAACACAATGATGTCCACACGGACGCAATAGTAGCGCGGCTAAAGGACGTGATAGATCGGTTGCTTGCCATAGTCGCGGATGATGTGATCGGATAGCGATCCTTTGCCGCAGCGCAAAGTGACGCAAGTGGCACATGTCGGACATGGCGTGATACCCGATTGACGTCCGCAAAGGGGGCCGGGTCGGACATCAATTGCGGGTGCCGAGGGAGAACCTTAGGACCCCATAGGCCCCCGCTAGGAAAAAGCGAACGCCCCCTGCCGTAACATCGGCAGCGGTACCGTCTTCAAAGCTCACGCGCTCTCTCACTTCGTTAAACTTGTGTTGATCGGCACGACACGAGCGTGTCACACGCACCGACTACACGGCTGGGGCAAACCTAAGAGAACCCATGATGCCAGTCACCACAGCCTTCACGCCTGACTTCCTTACCACCATGCGTCGGGCACTGGACGCCGCGACTGATCGCGTCCCGGTCCCGTCACGCACGCCCGCGACCATGACGCGATTGACAGCGGAATGCTCGACGGCTCCCGACAAGCCACCAAACGCTTAACTCGCCGCGCTCTGCCAAGGGCTGATTGCAAAAAAACGGCGGTGTCGATCAGCACCGCCGCTTCATCGCTTGGTCGTAATCTTCTTGAGTTACTTTGCTGCTTGTTGCGGTTGCGGCGGCGGCTTAGGAAACGACGTCAGCATCCGGATCTTCCATTGCCCATTCTCACGAACATCAAGAGCAGTCCAAATAAGTGTTGCTTCCAGAGGATCACCTTTCTCAGTCTTTCCAGTGATTTTGGATTCACCAGTAGCCAGAGCCATGTCATCTGATAGAGGCTGAATCTCGGTCGTGTTTATTTCGAGATGATCAAATCCAATCTTAAAAACCCCTTCGTAAAACTTAGTATTATCGGCTACCACTCCTCCATCGTTAACTCGAAGATGGTTCTTTGTATAAAGCGAAGTAATCGCGGCAGGATCCTTCTTGTTGAAGTTTTGCTCGTATGCTGTGGCGACCTTCCCAATTTCCTGTTTTAGGTTTTGATCGGCGGCAGCGGCGGGTAACGAAAGCGCCAGAAGAAAACCCAGCATGTAAGACATTTTCATCCTGTATCCCTCCTCTTAGAATGATGAACCAATTTCCCGGCCGTAAGTCGGACGGCCGAATTACGCTATGCCAACAATGGTCGATCTCAGCCGAATTTATTTTGGGTCGGGGCGAATACACCGCTTGCTAATTGTAAAACTCACGCGGCTCGCTTGATCGTTGTGCAGCGCAATGGCATCAGAGGATCGGTCAAGCGTCTCGCGCCTCCCTTGGGCTCCGCGTCGAGGTAAGTCGGCGGCGGATCGACCGGAAACCTTGGGGCTCCACGCGGCTCGTCTTAGCTGGGCAGCGGACGCGCAGCGAAACTCGATTTCTTGAAGCCGGCAGTGCCTCGAATTTGGAAACCGTAGGCTGGCGGTGGATGGTACCTAAATCAAACCGTGTTTACCGCGCGCCGGCACGAGACGGCCGATGAGTACCCGTGCTTGCCTCTACAGTGAGAGCCGGCTTAGCAGCCGCGAGACAGCCGTAGGATGCCACGTGTCACCCCGAGGAGCCCTGATGCCGCGCACGTGTAGTTCCTCGGCAATCCCGCGAACGCTCGTGATCCCGGAGTGCCTGATGTCGTCCACGATGGCCTTCAGGTCGCCTGCCCGCTGGGCGGCGGTGGCCTTGAGTTTAGCCACGGCTTCCGTGTTGCCTACCTGCTTGCCCTTGAGCGCTCGGGCACCGTTGGGGTTACCAAGGCGCCTAATGTCCGGTCGCCCCCGCTGGCCAGTGCGAACAATTCGCCTCTTTGCTGCGGCCAAGGCGTTCTTGGTGCGCTCGCCGATCAGGCCTGCCTCAAGCTCGGCCACGGCGGCCATCTGGGTAAGCAGGAAGCGGCCCATGGGACCTGGTGGGACCGAAGGCAGGTCGCAGAACACAAGGTCCACGCCGCTTGCTACCAGCGACCGAAGGAGGTCCACGTTGCGCGTGAGCCGGTCCAGCTTCGCGAAAACCAGCTTAGCGCCGATTGCCTTGGCGTGGGACAGCGCAGCCGCGAGCTTGGGACGGTCGGAGCGCCTGCCGCTCTCTGTTTCTACGTATTCGGCCGAAAGCGTCCATTGGCCGCCGTTCAGATATCGCACCACCGCCTCGCGCTGGGCCTCGATGCCCAAGCCACTCCTGCCCTGCTTATCGGTGGAAACGCGGAGATAGGAGATAAATTTTCCCTCAGCCATGACCCAAAGCCCCCTAAACACGATTTGATGTAACGGACGTTAGATCAATTTGTAACAGCACCGCGTTCATGAGGCGACAGACGTTTTGGAATCTCAGGGATTCCGTTTTGCATGGCTCGGTCAATGCCAGTTACAAAGGGGGCGCGCGTCCCCCGTCCGACTACCCACTGCTCTGCCGTAGGCTCCTTCCGATGACTTCAGAACGCCTAACAATGGCCAGCCTCGTTGAAACACGAGAAAAGCTGATGAGCTTGTGGGAAGAGGCATTAGAAAGCGCCAAGAACTCTGGCAATTGGGATGACGTGTACGCTTGTGGCAGGGTCATTGACGAGTTTCACAACCGAATTGTGAGCGGTTTTCGCGAAGGCAATTTCTCAGGTGATACCCCGACAGCAATGAAAGCGTGGGACGATATTCATCGGTCAGAACTTGAGTATCGGCGCGTTGCCGAGGCGGAAGCCCGCGCGATCAATCCACGAGACAATGTGCACTCTGAAACTTCGGCATTCCACAGCGGTCCAGAACTTGTGGGCTCCACGCTGCTCTTTCAATTCTTGTCTGACGATGGACCCTTGGTATCCAGTAACGAGCTGGAGGGGTTCTCTGCGCCGTTTGATCCGACTATGCGGGCCTGTGTTCAAAGCTGGCAGCAGTTATTCGCTGCGTGGCTTCTCAAGCTACTAGCTGACGCCAAGTTTGGGCCGGAGTTTGGACGTCGAGCGATGGCTTCCGCGTATGGACGCCTCGCAGCGAACGAGGACAGAGTGCCAGAGGGTGCCGGACTAGCCTCGTCAATCAAGTACTGGTTCAATGAGATGGACAAAGCATCTCAAGACGCTGCAAAGAACCCTATCCGTGTGAAAGGGGAATTGCTCCCCATATCATGGCACTTTGCCATGTTGTTTCTAATCCGGGACACCGGTCATCCTTACGCACAGCGCGCGCCCAACTTTGACGGCATCGACCTGGATGTGATGGCGGCTCTAGCGTCAGTGCAGGACGCGGTTGAGCCACGGATCGACACAATCCTCCAAGATGCAGACCGACTACCGCGATAGACCTTAGGCGCATACACATGAACATAGCTGTGGTGACGAACGCACTTGGTTCTCTCGACAAGTTACTAAGCCAAGCAAAAGCGGCCCTCTGGGACATTGAGAGAGAGGCATTTGGGAATTGGGGCTTTGGCGAAGCGGGAGGATACGAGTTTCCTGACGCTGCTATGGCGGAGTTCCTAGAAGAGCTTCACGACGTTCTTTTAGTGATTTTGGAGGCCGCCGAAATGTCGGAGACACGGGCCTCGCTTATCAATGCATGGCGTGGATTTAAGAATGAAGGCTTAACGCATATCAACAAGAATACGGACCTCCAGACGTGCGATAGTCCGGCTCTGACTTTCCTTGATCACCTGATCGATGGCTTACGGCTAACCGTCAGCGATGCTATTTCGAGCGAGGAAGCATGGACGCTAAGCAGATTGGAAGGCATGCTTCGCGATACGGCTGCTCTAGTGCATAGGAGAGAGAAGCCTCCAGCAAACGAAATTGATGTCCAAAAAATCATGCATGATTACCTCAGTGCCAGCTTCCCCAGCTTCACGCGTAAGCCGGTCATTGCAGGAACGCTCAAAGATTTTAAACCCGACTGCGGGATCGCAACTGTCGGTGCAGCGATTGAGTTTAAATTTGTCCGCACCCGAGAGGAAGTGGCCGTCGCCTTCAGCGGGGTAGTTGAGGACACAGCCGGGTACAAGGGCTCGAAGGACTGGACGCGCTTCTACTCAGTTGTCTACCAAGCTAAACCCTTCGCTTTAGAGAGCCATTTTCGGAGCGATTTGAAGCGGATTGGTGCGGCAACTTGGACGCCATTCCTCGTGACCGGTCCCATCGAAAATGATCCGGACCGTCCAAAGCAAGCTCGAAGAGAGAAGAAGCCAGTTTGAAGGCTGCTTCGGCCCATGATCATCCTGTTGATCCGAAGCGGTTCAAAGGTCAGGCCGCGCAAGGCCGCTTAAATCCTCGAATGATCCAAGCAACCGCAATTCCTATGACGAACAGAACGCCGGGGGGGACAACGGTTATTAACCATGCATCAGTAGCTCGATCTCCAGCGCTCGAATAGCGCGCGTCGAAATAGTTCAAAATCTCATCTCTCGAATTGACGTGCGACTTCTCCCCAGGCTTCGGGGGCGGTTCCTGCTGGAGCGCATCGTCTACCAAAGCCACCAATTCTTGGTGCGTGCGCGATGTGTCCACCGTCACTTTCCGGCCGCTCGGAAATGCAACCTCGTACTTCGGCGCGTTCCAAAGCAGTGCATACGTGGATGGCTTAGCGACAATCACCGTAGCCACCACCCAAAGGGCCGAAATGACGACCCATCCGCGAAATAATCCTCTACCCCAACTCAAAGCCGAGCCCCCAACACAAACTGCATCCTCGAACACGAAAAGGCTGAGCTTTGCAAGGGCAGACGCCCAGCTACGCTAAGCCTTGTCCATGGTATCAGCCCGTGGCAGCAGCCAGCCTGCAGCGAAGCTGATTTGCGCTCATTTTACAGTGACTTCGGAGAGCGACCGGTCCTTCCGCTTGGGGACGCAATTGGTAGTCTTGACGCGCTCCCACAATGATCCCACAAGGAAGCTATCCGAGCCGAAAAATCCAAGGTATCAAGGCGATAGTAGGTGG
>CAWEYJ010000002.1:0-99874 GCA_963813165.1 uncultured Pseudomonadota bacterium
AATCCTAGTTCCCCAGCCACCGGTATCGAGCCTAAATCGATGGTGTTTTTCGAAAATCTCGTCCCCGAAGGGGCGTTTTTCCATGTTGCGTGAGGTCGTGCAGCAACCTGTGCCGGGACGCCGCTCGGAGTCATCGAGGACTTCGGCACCGATGAGCACCGCGCGTTGGCGCAGCCCGTCGAAAGCATAGCCTTATCGAACATTCGCGCTCTACCGATCGCACCCGAGGTCCAACTGCCCATGGATCGCCCGCAGTTGCGATCGCGGCAGGAATCATCGAACGTCGTTTATTCCGACCGGCAACGGATACCCAAAGTGCAGACTGCAACCGCCTACCTCGACAGCCTCAACCCCGAGCAACGGCAGGCGGTCGAACATGGCGCCGCCGGCGGATTGGCTGCGCCGCCACTGCTTGTCATTGCCGGAGCCGGATCCGGAAAGACCAACACCCTCGCCCATCGGGTCGCCCATCTGATCGTCCAGGGAGCCGACCCCCGCCGGATTCTGTTGATGACGTTTTCGCGTCGCGCGGCCTCCGAAATGACCAAGCGCGTCGAACGCATCGCGCGCAAGGTGATGGGCGACAACGCCGGGATCATGACGGACGCACTGACCTGGGCCGGCACCTATCACGGCATCGGCGCCCGGCTGCTGCGCGAGTACGCCGAACAGGTCGGCCTGGACCCCGCCTTCACGATTCACGACCGCGAAGACTCTGCGGACCTCATGAACCTGGTCAGGCACGACAAGGGCTTCTCGAAGACCGAAAGCCGCTTCCCGACCAAAGGAACGTGTCTCTCGATCTACTCGCGTTGCGTCAACGCCGAGATGCCGATCGAGCAGGTCATCGGCGCGTCGTATCCATGGTGCTCCGGGTGGGCGGCAGAGCTCAAGGAACTGTTCGCGGCCTATGTCGAGGCCAAGCAGAAGCACAACGTGCTCGACTACGACGATCTCCTCCTCTACTGGGCCCAGATGGTCGGCGACGCAGGCCTCGCCGACGACATCGGTGGCCGCTTCGATCACGTCCTGGTCGACGAGTATCAGGACACCAATCGCCTGCAGTCCTCGATCCTGCTGGCGCTCAAGCCCGGAGGCCGGGGCCTGACGGTGGTCGGCGACGACGCCCAATCAATCTACTCGTTCCGCGCCGCCACCGTGCGCAACATCCTGGACTTTCCCGACCAGTTTTCACCGCCTGCGAGCATCATTACGCTCGACCGCAACTATCGGTCGACGCAAGCGCTTCTCGCCGCCGCCAACGGCGTCATCGGCCTCGCCAAGGAGCGTTTTACCAAGAACCTCTGGACTGAACGTACCTCGGCAGCGAAGCCGCAACTCGTCTCGGTACGCGACGAAGCCGATCAGGCGCGCCTCATCGTCGAACGCGTTCTTGAAAACCGCGAGTCCGGCACACTCCTGAAGGAACAGGCTGTGCTGTTCCGCACATCCAGCCACAGCGGTCCGCTTGAAATCGAATTGACGCGTCGGAACGTCCCGTTCGTGAAATTCGGCGGTCTGAAGTTTCTCGATGCCGCCCACATCAAGGACATGCTGGCGCTGCTGCGGTTCGTGGAAAATCCGCGTGATCGCGTCGCAGGATTCCGCCTGCTGCATCTGCTGCCCGGCATCGGGTCCGCCACCGCGCAACGGGTGCTCGACCATATGGCGGAGGCCGCCGACCCAATCGCGGCGCTCGCCGGCCTGCCGACCCCACCGCGCTCCGGCGAGGACTGGAAGGGATTCGTCGAGACCCTGGGTAATCTCCGATATTCTGAATGGCCCGTCGATCTGGAGCGTGCACGCCTTTGGTACGAACCGCATCTTGAACGTATTCACGAAGACGCTGACGCACGGCAGGCCGACTTGCTGCAGCTCGAGCAGATCGCCTCCGGGTATCCTTCGCGCGAACAATTCCTGACCGAACTCACGCTGGACCCGCCGGATGCGACGAGCGACCAGGCCGGCGTTCCTCGGCTCGACGAAGACTACCTCATCCTGTCCACGATCCACTCCGCCAAGGGCCAGGAGTGGAAGTCGGTATACGTGCTCAATGTCGTGGACGGCTGCATGCCGTCTGACCTCGGCGCCGGCACGTCGGCCGAGATCGAGGAAGAAAGGCGGCTGCTCTACGTCGCCATGACCCGTGCAAAGGACGACCTCCATCTGGTCGTGCCGCAGCGCTTCTTTGTCCATGGCCAGCATGCGCGGGGCGACCGCCACCTCTACGCCTCCAGGACACGCTTCATTCCCGAAAAGCTGCTCGGCCTTTTCGAACAGACCGCTTGGCCGCTTGCGCCGGCCGCTACCGGGGCACGTGCCGCGAGCCAAGGACCCAAAGTGGATATCGGCGCACGCATGCGCGGAATGTGGCGATAGGCGACAGACACCGAGGGACGACCGTGCAATCTATATTCGATTACCGCCAACCAGGCCGCCATTGCTGAAGCGGCGATGCCAAGAAGCAGGGCTGCCAACGCAGCTTCGACTGAGCTCACTCTCAATCGTCAAAATTGGCTCGTAGGTCGGTCTTCAAAAAAAAGAGCGCGTCGGAAGCTCCGAGCCGGAACCTTTCACCAACAGCTCACGTTCAACGAATATCTGACGGCAGTTGATGGGGGAACGCAATGTTGTTCCACTTGCGCCTGTGGACTCGGCTCAAACTCGCGCTGCGAAAGCGCCCGGTACCGTCCCCTCGATTGCCCTACGAGCTTGACGAATTTGCCAGGCTGCTTTCAAGCCGCGACCCCACCGCGCTCAAGCAGTTGGCTATCGGCTTGGCCGGACCGGCCGAGGTCCGGCCTGGTAAACTGAAGGCTTAAGTCGCGGAAAGACCTGCAGGATCAATTCAACAAAATCGCCGGTTTTCTTGCGCCGCAACTCGGCGACCGCCGGGGCTTAGTGCCGCTTGAAATACTGCACGTCGCGCTCGTGTTTTTCTGCCGCCGCGCGCGATTTGAACGTACCGAGATTGCGGCGCTTGCCGGTTTTTGGATCGACCTTGCGGGAGTAGAGGCGGTATTCGCCTGACTGCAATTTGCGGATCATGAGATTGACCTCGTGCCACGATGACGGAGGAATAATTCTGATGGTCGCGCCCTTGTTCCAAATGCCAGTGGAGGAAGACGAGTGACTATTTCGTGGAGCGGCCCGCAAGTGGGGTGTTGGCAGAGCCCGCCCCGCTCCCGAACACCCCGAGAGATTCGGTGCCGACCGTCGGTCGCGGCTTCGGTCTCGGTGTTCTGCGCAGGATATCGACGCTAAGCTGGCAAAAGCGGCTGGACGAACTACCTTGGCAGCATCAAAAACAATCCAGCCGATCCTCACCTCGTGAAAGAATACGTGTTCATTTTCCTCGCCCTGCATTAGAGCTCCCGGACCTTGGTCGATTACGTGTTCCCCGGATTCGATAATCGGAGATGCCAATGACAACGGGTTCCTTGCATGGCCACACCGCGTTGGTAACCGGAGGCTCCCGCGGCATTGGAGCGGCGATCGTCCGATCGCTTGCTCAGGCTGGCGCCGCTGTCGCCGTCAATTATCGCGAACGCGCTGGCGAAGCCAATGCGCTTGTCAACGCTATCAGCGAGGCCGGCGGACGTGCGGTCGCGATTGCCGCGGACGTCTCCCAATCCGACGCGGTCGCCCGGATGGTTCAACGCGTGAAATCGGACCTTGGTCCGATCGATATTCTGATCAACAATGCTGGAATCGCCATCACCCGGCGTATTGAGGATCTTTCGGAGACCGAATTTGACCAAACGATCGCGGTGAACTTGAAGTCCGTTTTTCTGTGCACGCAGGCCGTGTTACCGATGATGCGAAGCAAAGGTTGGGGTCGTATCGTCAATATCTCATCGGGCGCCGCCCGAGGCGCCGGCGCCATCGGACCTCACTATAATGCGTCGAAGGCTGGCATTGAAGGATTGACGCGTGGCTACGCCGCCCGGCTCGTGAAGGAAGGCATTACCGTCAATGCCGTCGCACCCTCGCTCATCGAAACGGATATGATGAAAGGTCAGCACGATCTCGTCAGCCGGATTCCAATGGGTCGTTTTGGTAAGGCCGAAGAAGTCGCACAAGCCGTCATGATGCTGCTCGACAATCCCTACATGACCGGCCAGACTGTCGCGATGAGCGGCGGCATGGCGTTCAACTAGCGGGAATTGCCGGATCGCGATCCCTGTGCCCGTCCGTTAACGTTACATCTTAACCAATAATTAACTACGCATTTGCGGGCACGAAATGCGCCACCTAGCGTGGGATGGGCTGCCGCTCAGTAACAACAAATCGGTGCGTACCATGACGTATAAAATATATCCGGCGTTTATCGCATCTCTCGGCGCAATCGCAGTGATGCTTGCCGCGAACGAAACATTCGCCCGGTCGGGAGCATCGACCCACGGTGTGTTCGCTTCGGCGCATTCGGTTTCCCGTCTTTCAGGCCACCGACCACTGCGGCATCACCGCAACAATGGCGGTCTCTGGCCAGCAGTGGAGGACGACGGCTTCTACGGGCCATCGAACGGCGAGCTCCCGGCAGATATTGCGCAACCATCGTCAGGCGATATCCACTACACGTATGACGTTCCCTGGGATTGGGTGCATCGATATCCGCCGGCTGTCGCACCTTCGGAACGACCGTATGTGCCGGGCTGTCCCACCCAGACCGTGACGGTTCCCGGGCATGACGGAAGAACACAAACCGTAAATGTGACGCAGTGCTTCTAATACAGGCATTCAAGCGAAATTAGGCGTCGGTTGATGTCCGTAACGTCCTCCAGGGCGTTCGCCGGTCGAGTGTTGTGGAGCATAGAGCTGCGATAACCGGCCAAGAAACGCGCACGCCAGCTAGCGGGATGGCTCTTCGTTGAATCGCCATCTCGCTCTATCTTTTTGTTTGAGCATGACCTTTTCGGAAAACCGGTGCCCACTTTTCCGGATCACGCTTTAGGTCCTTCACGGAGAGGCGAAGACTGCGTCAGCCGGATCGGTCTCCCGCCTTCCCGCTGCAGCAATCAGGCCATCGGCCTGGATGGCGAGCCGCGCATGTCGGATAAATCGTTCATCGATCTCTGGGGCGCGACCGTCAGCGCGGACACACAATCGCTGCTTCTGTACCGGCATTGCGATAAGCCCTCGTGACGCTATGATAAGACAAAATCGCAAGGTGTGCTGGACCCGACGCAAACACAACACGGAATCGAATAATCTAACAATATCAATATAATAGCAAGGACTCTGCCTCTGTTTGTTTAGGTTCGAATCCAGTTCTCCAGCCGCACACACCTCTTATCCGAAACGCGTCTATATCATATGGGTTTCCCCCAAGCGGGGCTTTTGGCCTTGACCCCTCTTTCAACGCCCTAAAGCAGGAATCGCACGTCCGGGCCTTGGCCACGAGAACGCGATTTGGAGATGAAATGACGCCAAGGAACCTGCCCGAAAGGCTATTGATTAGCCGGCAGATCGCAGCGGTGGCAACCGCGGCCATGCTTCCCGTAAGTACCAGCGGACAAGCCATCGCGTTGTCGATTTTCGTTGTGCTCGCCCTTTTGACGGTCAAGCGCGAGGAATGGCTGGCGACCATGGTGACGCCCGCAGCGGCCATCCCGGTCGGCCTTTATGTCTTGATCGTGATCGGCATGTTGTGGTCGCCGACCCCGTTCGCCCCCGGAGGGGGTGTCGGGCATTACGCAAAATTATTGCTTATTCCGGTTGCGATGGCCTGCGCTTTCACGCCGCGACAGGGGCTCCAGATCGGCTACGGGTTTTTGGCGGGATGTCTGGTGATCCTGGTGCTTTCCTTCTTGTCGTTCTTCATCCTTCTGCCGCCTCCGTTCCGCCACGCGATGGACGGTGTGCCGCTGAAAGACAACGCCGTTCAAAGCGGCAGTTTTGCGCTATGCGCCTTCGCGCTGGCGCTGGGAGGCGTCAACGCGTGGGTTGGCGGCAACCGGCGGCGCGCCGGGGCCATGCTGATCCTGGCCCTGGTGTTCCTTGCCGATATCTTCATGATCTACATTTCCAAGACCGGCGTGCTGATGACGGCGGCCCTTGTTGGGCTGTTTGTCGTGCAGGCCGGGGGCTGGAGACGATCCTTGCTGATCGCAACGCCGATCGTATTGGTTGCCGCGATTGCGCTTTGGTCGTCGGGCCCGGCACAACGTCGCCTGGCGCAAATAGCGACCGATATTCATGCGGTCGACAGCGGCAATGCAAGTTCCGAAGCCACCATCTCGACAGCCAGCCGGCTCGACTTCTGGAGCAAGGCCGTCGAATTCATCGAGCAAGCCCCGCTGTTTGGTCACGGCACCGGCAGCACCAAATCGCTGTACCAATCGCTCGAGGCGACCCGGCCCTCTCCCTATGGCGAGGCCGTACCCGACCCGCACAATCAGTTTTTTGCGATCGCCATTCAGGTCGGTCTGGTGGGCGGCGCAATACTGCTTGCGATGTGGGCGGTGCATTTTTCGATGTTTCTCGGCGGCAGTTTCGCATGCGCGATGGGACAAGCGGTGGTTATGCAAAATTTCATCGGGTCGCTTTTCAACAGTCACCTCTCCACCGTCACGCAGGGAATGCTGTATTGCCTGGCGGTCGGGTTGCTTGGCGGCATTGTGCAGCGGGCGCGTGGCCGCAGCGGAGTGGCTGAAAATCTGCCGAGCCAGCTTGCCCCTGCGAAATGAATGACATGGCCTCGCGATCGGCATTCATCGACAATGCGCATTTTCTGGTTCGATGTCTGCGTTATCGCTTTCGAACGGAAAAGCTGCAGATCAAGACGATGATGAGCCTCCGATTGAAGGGCGCGACCGTGCTGGATATCGGGGCAAACAAGGGAATTTATTGTTTCTGGATGATGCGCGCGGTCGGATCTTCGGGCTGCGTGATCGCATTCGAACCGCAGCCGGAAATGCGCGACAGCATCGAGCGTCAGAAACGTCGATTTGGCTGGCGCAACCTTCGCGTGATGAACGTCGCTCTGTCGAATGCCGAGGGGAGCATGAACCTGTCCCGGCAAAGAATAGGCGACGGAAGCGCGACGCTTGAGGTGGCGCGTCGGCGCAGCACGGATGCGACGCTCGATGTGCAGGTCACCCGGCTGGACGCCATGGCCGACGAGACATTCGCGAACCTGAAATTCATCAAGTGCGATGTCGAAGGACATGAACTGAACGTGTTTTTGGGCGGCGAGCAGACCATTCGACGCCACCGGCCCGTCGTCCAATTCGAGAGCACGGTGACCGATCCAAGAACACAGAAGATCTTTCAGTTTTTCCGCGGTCTCGGATACTCCGGCGTACTGCTGTTGGGGAACAGGTACCTGCATTACGCCAATCCCGATGCCGTCCCGCATTACAAGTTCGGGATGGAAGGCCACCGGGATTTCCTTTTTTTCCCGCCGGAGGCCATCGGCACCACGATCCCGCTTGAGCTGTCGCGGCAGTTTCCGCAGACCGCGCTCGATTTTTGAGGTGCAATCCAGCCGCCGTCAGGCGGCAGGCATCGAGCGATTATCCATCCTGCGCTCTCATCCCGCGACCGGCGGCGTGCCATGGGTATGAAATGACTCGATCGTCTTCAGCCCCCACGCCTGGCCCTTCTTGCGTTCCTCCTCGGTCCACACGACCGGCTTCCAGTCCGGCGCCAGAATGAGACGGGCACCGGCATTGGCGACCTCGACCCGGTTGCCGCCGGGCTCGTAGACGTAGAGGAAAAACGTCTGCTGGATCGCGTGCTTGTGCGGACCGGTTTCGATATAGACGCCGTTCTCCAGAAATATGTCGGCCGCCCGCAAAACGTCCTCGCGGCTGTCGAGCGCGTAGGTCACGTGATGAAAACGCCCCGGGGTATTGGAATGATCGTGTGAATAGGCAAAGTCATAACTCTTGTTCGACATCGTCATCCACATTGCGGCTTCAGTGCCGTCATTGAGCACGATCTGCTCGGTCAGGCGGCAGCCGAGATATTTTTCAAAAAAGATGCGGTTGGCCCTGATGTCGACCGCGAGGCAATTGAGGTGATCGAGCCGTCGGACGTTGACGCCGCGCGCCGGAAAGCGCTGCGCCTGGTTCTTCAATGCGGGCTTGAGCTCTGCGGGCGCCTGATACCATTCGGTCTCGTAATAGAGCTCGACGACATGGCCGTCCGGATCGCGGCAACGATACGCCGGGCCATGCCCAAGATCGCCGTCGGTCCAGCCAATCTCGAATCCGGAGCCCTTCAGTGCGGCGACGCGACGCTCCAGCGCCTGCGGACTTCGCGCCCGCAGCGCCATGTGCTCCATGCCCGAGGTCTTCGACGCCGTCAGCTTCAGCGAATAGCGCTCGTAATCATCCCAGCCGCGCAGGTAGACCGAATCCCCCTTGCGGCCGCTGACGGTCATGCCCATCACGTCGACAAAGAAATTCAGGCTCTCATCCGGTTTCGGCGTCAGCAATTCCATGTGGCCAAGATGGGCAAGATCGAAAATCGGCTCCGGTTGCATTCGCATCTCTCCGTGCGGTTCAGCGCAGCGTTCGCGTCAGATCGTCGAACAGCTCGTCCGCTGCGTAGGCGCGGGGAATGAGCCCCTGCTGCGCGGCATATTGGCTGATCATCTCCAGCGAGCGGCTCATTTCGTCGCGGCTAAAGTCCGGCGGCGCGGCTCGCGTGCCTTCAGCTTGCGCCAGCGCCGCACTCTTTCGCAACAGCCGGCATACTTCACGCACGGCTTCCGGATGATCACGGGACAGCGGCCGGCTGACCACCACCATATGGTTGATCGGCAGCACGTGGTGCCTCGCAAACCATGTTTTCCCTTCCGCGGCGGCATCGGCAAACAGCGGCGTCAGGCCGGGATGCTCGGCCTTCTCACCGAGCACCGCGTCGAGTTCGCCATCGATCAGCATCTCGATGATCCGCTTGCCCGCCGGCGCCCGCTTTGTCGTATCCCTGAATTCGGCAACATGCGCGTCCTCGAACGTCACCCAGTCGATCGAATCGAGATCGACGCCATAATCGTTGGCGAGAATGCCGCGCAGCCAGGCGCCGGTCGTGGTGGTGAATGAGCGGATGCCGACGCGCTTGCCGTTCAGATCGGCTGGTTTCAGCCTGCCCTGCTTCGCGTTGTAAAGTGCAAAAGCATGCTGAAACCGGGCCAGCACCACGTTCGGCAGCAGCACCATCGGCTTGCCAAAACCCTTCGCCATCAGATAGGTGACGATCGCCATCTCCGAGACGTCGAAGGCCTGCTCGCGCACCATCGGCTTGAAGCCCTTGTTGGTCGGCGAATAATCAGCGAAATCGAGCGCGACCAGATCGGATTTGACCGATCCATCCTTCAGCGCAGCCGTGCAGGGATGGTCGCCGAGCAATGTACGCAACCGCATCGTCGCCTCAATCGGATTCCGGCCTGTCGACGTAGACGAGGCCAGCCTTCGCGAGCGGCTCGCGCATGTGGTACATGTCGAGCCCGAGCACGCCGGAGGCAAGTTGCTGGCGCTTGACGTCCTCTTCCGCCCGGCGTTTCTCGCCCTTGGCGGCGACCTCGCTGGCGTGTTTGTTCCAGATCACCACCACGCCGTCATCGTCGGCGACCACGGCGTCGCCGGGTTCGACATTGATGCCGGCGCATACGACGGGGATGTTGACGGCGCCCAGCGTCGCCTTGACCGTCCCCCTGGCCGAGATGGCCTTCGACCACACCGGAAAGCCCATTTCCCGCAGGGCCTTCACATCGCGGCAGCCGGCATCGATGATGAGACCGGTGACGCCGCGCGCCTTGAGCGAGGTCGCGAGCAGTTCGCCGAACATGCCGTCGGTGTTGTCGGCGGTACACCCGACCACCAGGATGTCGCCTGGCCGGCACTGTTCGACCGCCACATGTATCATCCAGTTGTCGCCCGGTTGCGCCAGCACCGTGACCGCCGTGCCGGCCGCTTCGCCGCCCGCCCATACCGGCCGCAAATAGGGTTTCATCAGCCCGATGCGACCGTAAGCTTCGTGCACCGTGGCGACGCCCAGCGCACCGAGCCGCTTGACGACGCCCGCGTCGGTCCGGTGGATGTTGCGAACAACGACCGTCTTCATGCTAATTCCTCCATCGCCATCGGAAATAGCCGCTGATAGGCCTCGCCATAGGTCATCGCCTTGCCGGAGTTGCGGCCGCCTTGCATGCCCCGCTGCAGCGCGACCCTTTCGTAATAGGCCCACAGATGCTTCTGCGCTGCGAGAATCTCGAACGTCCTGCGCTTGACGTCCGAGACTTCGTCGATGTTGAGGATCACCTGCGGCTTGAAATTGCACATCTCGGGCTGATGCGTGTCCAGGGTCATGCCCGGTTGCTTCCAGGCAAACTGGGATTCGCCGCGCTCGCCGAACGCCAAGCAAACGATCTTGACGCGGTAATCCCTCCTGGCGTGAAGCGCGATCGCGCCGCCGGCACGCCAGACGAAGTCTCCCGGGTGCGCTGAAACCACTAAAGCTGATTTTGACACGGCGTTCCCACTGCATGGTCTGAATTTTCTGGAGGTCGAGCCTATGTGGCCTCGGCGCTAAACGCAAAGCTCGATACACAGGGAAAATTCACCACGGGCGCGGGCGCGCGCGCCCCGCGAGAACGGGTTCGGCGATGGAAACCCGACGCCTCTTCATGCCTTCGCGGTGCAACGACGAGCGATCAGGCTCCGGAACAATCCGATATTCAGGCCGGCGCGATCAGGCGGCCTTCGGCCCGTTGGCTTTTGTGGCGCCTTTTGCCTTCACCAGCGCAGCATGATCGGCAGTCGTCTGGTCGGCATAAGCCATGGCAAACGATGCAATCGCATCATCGAGCGCCTCGCTCTTGCCCATGTAGCCTGCGATCGCCGCCGGCTCCCCGGAGCGGGCATGCGCACGCGCCAGGGTCCGGCCACATAATTCAGCGTAATCCGACAGCGATTCGCCCTCGCTGATTTCGCTCACCCCGCCCAACCTGCGGTTTTTCAGGGTCCGGACGTAGAACTGGCGACCGGAGGTTTCGTCCTGCGTGGGGCCCAGGAAGATATCGCTCGCGGCCTGCATCATCAGCTGACCTTCCACGACGCGGCGTCCCTGGTTTCCCTTGTAGGCAAGCCTGCCGCCAAGGCGTTCCAGCGCTGAATGCATCGCTTGCTTGATCTGCAGGAACAGAGGTTCGTTGTCGGCGGTCATGAACAACGCCACGCAGCAGAATGTGCCGACGGACCCCACGCCCACGGCCTTGAAGGCGATATCCTGCAGCGTGAAGCGATCGAGCAGCCGCAGCAAATAGGGATTGAGACCCTTGCGATAGGTGGCAAATACCCGCTCGACCGCGAGCCGGTGCCGCGCATCGGCCTTCGGATCGAGATGGAAAATGGTGGGCGGCTTGTCGACGATCTTGGGATTAGTGCCGCTGGCGAGATGCGGGAAATTATCGTCCTTTGACAGGCCCTCGCCCCGCGCCTTGGCAATCACGCCGGCGAGCTTCCGCCTCAGGTCGGCGTTGCCGATCCGCTTGATCTCCTGCTCGAGGTCGATGCGGCTGTGCCAAATTTCGAGGGGCGACAACCGGGCCAGCGCACTCATGTGTAGCCGGTAGGCCCTGACCGTCGCGGCCGCCACCGCGCGCGACTGCTTCTTGGTCGCGCCGGCGGCCGATGCCGCCACCACGACACTTGCTGCGAGACGCTTCAGGTCGACGGTAAAATCGACACCCGGCAGGGTCTCGTCGAAATCGTTGACGTCGAACAGGATGTTATCTTCCGGCGTGACGAACGCGCCGAAGTTCATGAGATGGCTGTCGCCGCCAGCCTGCACCGGTAATCCGACCATCGGCTGGCCGGCAAGATCGGTCGCCATGACCGCCGCCGCGCCGCGCAAAAAGGCGAACGGATTGAGCATCATGCGCTTGTAGCGCTCCGGTACCAGTTCGGGAACGCGCTCCGGGTCGCTCTCCGCGAGGATCGCGACGGCACTGCGAGCCATCGATCCCTTCAGATCGGCATGCGCCTCGCGGGGCGTCTTGCGGCGCAGTTCCTTGCCCTGTTTGAACCGTTCCGTACGCGAACCCGAGGTCATCGCCATCCGCAAGTCCTCTAATAAAAAGGCCACATCACACAATAAGCGGTCACTTTATACGATCCCGGAACCTTGTCACAGGTCACAGGCCGAGGGTGCGCTCCCGCTGATCGAGGGCGCCGTTCAACTGTCATGAAGGGCGCTCGCGGCAGCGAGGCTCCAGGACCCGACCTTCCTTCGAAAGAACAGCGACGAAACGACGCTGTTCCCGCCTTGGTAAACAAGACGTTAAGACACGCTTTGCGCCGGCGCGGCCGAATGAGCGCCGAAACATCGATTTTCCAGCAGAAACCGCCGAACGCCGGCCAGAGCAAACCAACAAGACCAAGTCCTGACCAAGATGCCGAAGAGTTAACGCACCCCGAACTGTTCGGGCTTAACCGTTTCTCCAGCGACTGTCTGCGATAATCCTCCCATTGACGCCAACCCAAACCATGCCAGGTTGAACCGCTGTGACATCCTTCGGACGTGTGATTTCGGTGCGCGGTTCTCTTGCCCGCGTTGGACTTCTGGCGACGAGCCAGTTGGGCATCTCGGAGGTAAGGGCGACCGTCGGGCGGTTCGTCAGCATCCGCTGCGCAAATTCCACCATCGTCGCCATGATCACCGAAGTATCCTGCGAGGACCTGCCGACTTCGGACATCTACATCGCCAGCGCCTCGGTCGATCTTCTCGGCGAAATTCTCGGCGGACCTGAGCGCCCCAAATTTCAGCGCGGCGTCACCAACTATCCTACAATCGGCGATACGGTCGACCTGATCAACAATCAGGAGCTTCGCACGGTATATGCCCCGACGGGTTCGGATCAGATCGGCGTCGGCACCTTGCAGCAGGACCGGTCCGTCATCGCCTATGTCGATGTCGAGGAAATGCTCTCCAAGCACTTCGCGGTACTCGGCAGCACCGGCGTCGGCAAATCGAGCGGTGTATCGCTGCTGCTGAACGAAATCCTGAAGGCGCGGCCGAACCTGCGGATTTTCCTGCTCGACGTTCACAACGAATACGGCCGCTGCTTCGGGGACCGTTCGCTGGTTCTCAATCCGCGCAACCTGAAGCTGCCATTCTGGCTGTTCAATTTCGAAGAGATCGTCGATGTGCTGTTCGCAGGCCGGCCCGGCGTGCCGGAAGAACTCGACATCCTCGCCGAAGTCATTCCGATAGCAAAGGGAATCTATACGCAGTATCAGAACGCCGACCGCGTCGGGTTGAAGCGCATCGACCCCAAGGCGATCGGCTATACCATCGACACGCCGGTTCCCTATCGGCTGGTCGATCTGATTTCACTGATCGACGAACGGATGGGCAAGCTCGAAAACCGCTCGTCGCGCATCATCTATCACAAGCTGATTTCGCGCATCGAGACCGTCCGCAACGATCCGCGCTACACCTTCATGTTCGATAACGCCAATGTCGGTGGCGACACCATGGCCGAGGTCATCAGCCATCTGTTCCGGCTGCCGGCCAATGGCCGGCCGATGACCATCATGCAGCTTGCCGGCTTCCCGGCCGAGGTCGTCGATTCGGTGGTGTCGGTGCTGTGCCGCATGGCATTCGATTTCGGGCTGTGGAGCGATGGCGTTTCGCCGCTGTTGTTCGTCTGCGAAGAGGCCCACCGTTACGCCGCCGCCGACCGCAACATCGGTTTCGGGCCGACGCGCAAGGCCGTCTCGCGTATCGCCAAGGAAGGCCGCAAATACGGCGTGTATCTCGGGCTCGTCACCCAGCGTCCGGCCGAACTCGATGCCACCATCATTTCCCAGTGCAACACGCTGTTCGCCATGCGCCTTGCCAACGAACGCGACCAGGCGCTTTTGCGTTCGGCCGTCTCGGACGCCGCAGCCAACCTGCTGTCGTTCGTCCCCTCGCTCGGTACCCGCGAAGTGCTGGCTTTCGGCGAAGGCGTGGCGCTTCCGACCCGGCTGCGCTTCAAGGAAGTGCCGGCCCACCAATTGCCGCGCAGCGAAGCCACGATTTCGACCGTTCCATCGGTCGCCGCGGGGCACGATATGCATTTCGTCAGCGCGGTGCTCGAGCGCTGGCGCGGAGCTACCTCGCATCGCGACGTTCCCAACGACCCCAGCATCAACGAACGGCCGGCCGCACGGACGGTGGAAGCGCCGATGCTGCAGCCGTCGATGGGCCTCGATCCCGACCGTTTTTCATTGCTGAAAAAGCCGCTGCGCTGACGCCCCAGGGGGCGCCAGGCGCGCGTCCGGCAGGCATGCTTTGCGCGGATGCGGCCATCGACTATGGTCCGGGGGCCGCCGCATCATGCGGTTTGACCGGAACCTATCCATGACGCAGCCCATTGCAAAACGCTTCCCGATGCCCTCCATTGACCAGCTGCCGGAAGATATCCGCAGCCGTATCCTCGCGGTGCAGGAGAAGTCCGGCTTCGTTCCGAACGTGTTTCTGATGCTGGCCCATCGGCCCGAGGAATTTCGGGCGTTCTTTGCCTATCATGATGCCCTGATGGACAAGGAAGGCGGTTTGACCAAGGCCGAGCGCGAGATGATCGTGGTCGCCACCAGCAGCGCCAATCAATGCCATTATTGCGTGATCGCGCACGGCGCGATCCTGCGAATTCGGGCAAAGAACCCGCAGATCGCCGACCAGATCGCCATCAACTATCGCAAGGCGGATATCACGCCGCGCCAGCGAGCGATGCTCGACTTCGCCATGAAGGTGAGCATGGAGGCGAACAAGATTTCGGAGCAGGATTTCGCCGACGTCACCAGCCATGGCTTCAGCGACGACGACGTCTGGGATATTGCGGCGATCTCGGCGTTCTTTGCGCTGTCGAACCGGATGGCCAACGTCACCGCGATGCGCCCGAACGACGAGTTCTACATGATGGGACGCTTGCCGAAATAGCGTTCCGGTTTCGGGACGCCGGTCGCCTCGGGAGATCCGGAAAAAGATGGTCAAAGGCCGGAACGAGCGAGCATCGAAGGCGCGGGTGATCCGGTTTGGCGAACGCGAAATCATCACGGAAGGCCTTCATCTCAGTTTCTGGGCCGACATCAGCCACCGCTGCATGACGGCGTCATGGCCGGCTTTTATCGGCGGCGCGGTACTGGTCTTCATTGCCTTCAACGCGGTCTTCGCCTTGTTCTACTGGATCGGCGATCAACCGATCGCGAACGTTCCCGGGGGCGCCTATATCGACTATATCTATTTCAGTATCGAGACGCTTTCGACCGCCGGCTACGGCGACATGCATCCGCAAACCCATTACGGACATTTCGTCGCCGCCGTGGAGCTGTTCACGGGCATTTTTTCAATGTCGCTGATGACCGGGTTGATATTTGCCCGGTTCGCGCGGCCGAATGCCCGGTTGCTGTTCGCCGACCACCCGGTCATTACGAGCCATGACGGCAGGCCGACCCTGATGCTTCGCCTCGCCAACGAGCGTCACAACATCATCAGCAATGCCACCGCCAAATTGTGGTTGTTCAAGAATATCGTGAGCATGGAAGGCGAGACGCTTCGACGGTTCTACGAACTGCCGTTGACGCAAAGCCAGAATCCCGGGCTGGCATTGAGCTGGACGCTCTACCACATTCTCGATGAGAAGAGCCCGCTCTATCAGACCAATGCGGAAGACCTTGAGGAATCCAAGGCTTCGCTTGCGGTCGTGGTGTCCGGATATGACGTTGTTGCGGCGCAAACCGTCCACGCCCGGAAGTCCTACGATTACGGCGATATTCGTTTTGGACACCGCTATGTCGATATCCTCGATACCTCGGATGACGGTCGCCTGAAAGTCGACTATGGCAGGTTTCATGAAACCCTGGAGGGATAGATTGTCATATCCGTGCCATGCCAACATTTTCTGTGAGACGCGTCGCGAGCGTGCTAAATAGGATCAGGATGTCCCGGGACTGGCAGCAGTGAAAACCCAGCGGCCCATTACGTCGGAGGACGAGCATCGGGTGCTCGAGTTCCGGCCGCGCAACTCGGTCCGCCCCCCGGGTCGGCAGGGTTACCCGCGTGGGCAGGCTGAGCCGGAAGACGCCCGTCCCGAGCCGAACGACCTGTCGCGCTATGAACGCCCCCGGGATGAACCGGACGACTTTCGCCAACGCATGCTCGCGAACGTCGCCGCCATCGCATTTACGGTCGCCTTGATGGCCATCGGAATATGGCTTGCCGTGAGTATTGCGGATATGCGCAAAACCCAGGATTGCGTGGTGTCGGGGCGGCGCGACTGCGCCCGCATTTATGCACCGCATGGCTAGCATTTTCGGGCCGGACCGGCCCCCGGGCCGGTAGGGCCGATCCGGGCTGCCGCCTTCCGCCTCCATTGAACTCGGAGCGGGCCTCCGATATACGGGCACTCGACTCTGGACGGCCGATGAGGCATTCCGGGCCGCTGCGCCGCCCTGCCCTGCCCTCGTGCAATTTATCCTCAATATATCAAAGGCTTAGTGATGTCATCCACATTCGATCAGGTCGCCACGATTATCGCTGAAACCTGCGACATACCGCGCGACACGATCACGCCGGAGAGCCATGCGATCGACGATTTGGGGATCGATAGCCTCGATTTTCTCGACATTGCGTTCGCGATCGACAAGGCGTTCGGGATCAAGCTGCCGCTGGAAAAATGGACCCAGGAAGTCAACGACGGCAAGGCGACCACCGAGCAGTATTTTGTCCTGAAAAACCTCAGCGCGCGCATCGACGAATTGGTCGCGGCCAAGGGCGCTTAATCGCCCGCCATGCAGCTTGAATATTTCAAACTGATCGACCGCATCATCGACCTCAACGTCGGCGAGAAAACCATTGTGGTCGAGGCGGAGGTTCCTCAGCGCAACACCATCTTCGAGGGGCATTTCCCGGGCTATCCGATCATGCCCGGCGTGTTGCTGATAGAATCGATGGCCCAGACGTCCGGCTGGTTGTTGCTCGCACTGATGAAGTTCGAGCGGATGCCGTTTTTGGCCGCGGTCAAGGAGGCCAAGATGCGCGGCTTCGTCGCGCCGGGAGAACTGTTGACGATCAACGCCAGCCTGGTTCACGACGGCTCCGGTTATTCGATCACCGAGGCCAAGATCCGTGTCGACGGCAAGTTGAGATGCAACGCGACCCTGACGTTCAGCCATATCCCCTTCCCCAGTCCGGAATTGCGCGTGCACATGGACGCCGAGGCCCAGCGTATCGGGTTTCCGCAACAGGCTATTGCCCATGACTGAGACCAAATCCTCCAATTCGGGATCGGCGGAAGTCTGGATCACCGGCATTGGTCTGGCGACCTCGCTTGGCGAAGGGCTGGACGCGAACTGGAACGCGCTCAACGAGCACCGCATCAACGTCGATGAAAAGAGCTTCGCGCCCTACATCGTTCATCCCTGGGCGCCGGTAAACCTCGACGCCCAGATCCCCAAGAAGGGCGATCAGCGTCAGATGGAAGCCTGGCAGCGGATCGGAACCTATGCCGCCGGGCTTGCGCTGGATTCCGCCGGGGTCAAGGGCAACAAGGAAATCCTCGGGCGGATGGACATGATCATCGCCGCCGGTGGCGGCGAGCGGGATCTCGCGGTCGATGCCGGGGTTCTCAGTGCCGCGGCGGCAGGCAATTCGGCACCCGGCTTTCTCAACGAACGCCTGATGAGCGATCTGCGCCCGACGCTGTTCCTGGCGCAGCTTTCGAACCTGCTGGCCGGCAATATCGCTATCGTGCACGGCGTATGCGGAACCTCACGCACTTTCATGGGCGAGGAAGTCGCAGGTGCGGACGCGGCGCGGATCGCGCTCACGCGCATAGCGGCTGGCCAAAGCGACATTGCGTTGATCGGAGGTTCGCATAACGGCCAGCGCAAGGATCTGTTGGTTCTCTACGAGTTCGGCGACTACAACCTCAAGGACAAGTTCGAGCCGGTCTGGGCGCGCAAGGAACGGTCGGGCTTTGCGCTTGGCTCCGCCGGAGCCTTTCTCGTCATCGAGTTGAGGGCGCATGCGGAAGCGCGCGGCGCGAAGCCCTATGCGCGTTTGACCAATGTCGTGGCCGACCTGTCGCAGCGCAAACAACCCGGCGACGTCAAGTCGACGCTCGAAAAGCTGTGGTCGGAACTCGGCGAACTGGGCGACAGCGGAGCTATCATCACCGGCGCGACCGGCGCCGAGCCGGCCACCTCGGAGGAACGGGCATTTCTGGCGGAACACCCGGATTTTGCGGTACGCGCGACCGGCACCATGTTCGGCCATACCATGGAAACCCAGTTCCCGCTGGGACTCGCGCTCGCAGGGCTGGCGATTTCGCGTGGCGAGTTGTTTCCGCCGACGGATTCCTCGGGGGTAGAGATTGAAATGTCCAAACCGCCTGCCCAGATTGTAGTCATCGGGGCTGGTCACTGGCGCGGTGAGGGTATGGCCCTGGTCGAGGCGATCAAGTGAGCATAGCGACCTGACCGGCGGGGGGGAACCATGACTGCACCACGCGACAAATTCGGAAGGCCAATCGTCGTCGTCACCGGCATGGGCATTGTGACGTCATTGGGCGCCGGCAAGAGCGATAATTGGGCGAAGCTGACCGCGGGTGAGTCCGGTATTCGCACCATTACGCGTTTTCCGATCGACGGTCTGAGGACCACCATGGCCGGAACCGTCGATTTCGTTAACGTCGAGCCGCGCTCGTCGACCGGATTGTCCGAGCGCCTGGCCGAAATGGCCACTGAAGAAGCGCTTGAGCAGTCAGGTATCGGTCGCAAGGGCGATTTCCCGGGGCCGCTGTTTCTTGCCGTTGCGCCGGTTGAAGTGGAATGGCCGCAACGGCTGGAATTGGGGCGCGCCGCCGCAGGACAGCAAGTCGACTATGACGATCTGCTCCGCGTCAGCGGCGGCGGCCAGTACACTTCCTATCATCGCCGATTTATGTTCGGCTCGGTGGCGACTTATCTTGCCGAGACCTTTGGCACCAAGGGATCGCCGATTTCACTGTCGACCGCCTGCGCGTCCGGCGCGACGTCGATCCAGCTCGGCGTCGAAGCCATCCGCCGCGGCGAGACGGACGCTGCGTTGTGCGTGGCGACCGATGGCACGGTCAATCCGGAAGCATTGGTGCGGTTTTCTCTGTTGTCCGCACTGTCGACCCAGAATGATCCGCCCCGGGCCGCATCCAAGCCATTCTCGAAGAACCGCGACGGCTTCGTCATGGCGGAGGGCGCCGGCGCGCTGGTGCTGGAAAGCTATGATGCCGCCGTCGCACGCGGCGCGCCGATTCTGGGCGTGGTGGCCGGCTGCGGCGAGCTCACCGACTCCTTTCATCGCACCCGATCCAGCCCCGACGGCAAGCCGATCATCGGCTGTGTGCGAAAGACCCTGGCGGACGCCGGCATGGCGCCGGAGCAGATCGATCACATCAACGCGCACGGGACCGCGACACCGGAAAACGACAAGATGGAATATCTGGGGATTTCAGCGGTGTTTGGCGAACACGCCAAGAAAATCCCGGTGTCGTCGAACAAGTCGATGGTCGGTCACACCATCTCGGCGGCCGGCGCCGTCGAAGCGATATTTTCGCTGCTGACGCTGGAACACGAGCGAATTCCGCCGACGATCAATTATGACACGCCGGATCCGACGATTCTGTTCGATGTCGTCGGAAACAAGGCCCGCGACGCGCGCGTTACCGCCGTGATGTCGAATTCGTTCGGCTTCGGCGGCCAGAATGCCTCGCTGATCCTGACCCGCGAGCCGATCTAGCTGATGTAGCCATCCGATGCCGACGGTTGACGTCACCGTATCAAACGGCGATACGCACGCGATCGGAAATCGTTCTTGCCGGGGACACGGCGTCATGCGCGCGCTCACTCTTGTTGCCGATCGCCAGCTCGTGGTCGCGGATGTGCCGACGCCGCCGCCTCCGGGCGCGGGCGAAGTGCAAATCCGCGTCAAGGCGGTAGCACTCAATCACATCGACGTCTGGGGCTACCGCGGCATGGCGTTTGCGAAGCGCAAGCTGCCGCTGGTGGTCGGCGCCGAAGCCTCCGGCGAGGTTGCCGCGGTCGGAGAAGGTGTCACCCGCTTCAGGCCTGGACAGCCGGTGGTGATGTACGGCGCCCTCACCTGCGGGGTTTGCCGGGCCTGCCAGGAAGGTCGCGACAATCTCTGCGAAAACGTCGCCGGCGTCCTCGGCTTCCACGTCGACGGTTTTGCGCGCGAGTTCATGAACCTGCCGGAACGGCTGGTGATCCCGGTGCCGGGCGGCGTCAGTGAACGCGACGCGGCCTGCGCGCCGATTGCTTTCTCGACCGTGCAACACATGCTGTTCGACAACGCGAAACTGCAGCCCGGTGAGACCGTGCTGGTCCATGCGGGCGGTTCCGGCATCGGCACGGTTGCGATCATGATGGCCAAGAAAATCGGCTGCACGGTCATCACCACCGATCGGCGACGATTCAAAGATCGAAGGCGTCAAGGCGCTCGGCGCCGATCACGTCATCAACTATCGCAAGGATCGTTTCGAGCACGAGACCCGCAAGATCACCAAAAAGAAAGGCGTCGACGTGGTGTTCGAACATGTCGGCGCCGATACCTTTAACGGCTCGCTGCTGACGCTGAAGCGCGGAGGCAGGCTGGTAACCTGCGGTTCGACATCCGGTCCGACAACGACCATCAATCTGATGCAGCTTTTCCAGCAGCAATATCGTATCTTCGGATCGTTCGGCGCCACCATCCGGAATGTCGCCGAAAGTCTCGACAAGATGGCGGACGGCATGCTTCCGGTGATCGATACCGAAGTGCCGATCGACGATGTCGCAGCCGCGCTCAAACGCATGGAAAGTCGGCAGGTGTTTGGCAAAATCATCGTGTATTTCTGATGCGCCGGCTCTTCCTCCGCGCCAAGGCTCGCATTCGCGACACGACCAAGCCGCTCGGTGAAGCCGCCGTCGGGGCCTTGACGATCGGACTGCTGCGCACCACCCGCTATTTCGATCCGATCAAGACCGCGAACCTGTTCGGCCGGATCACCCGTTTCGTCGGCCCGATGACCCGCGAGCAAAAAATTGGACGCGCCAATCTGACCGCGGCCTT
Source organism: uncultured Pseudomonadota bacterium (assembly GCA_963813165.1). GTDB lineage: Bacteria > Pseudomonadota > Alphaproteobacteria > Rhizobiales > Xanthobacteraceae > Bradyrhizobium. The sequence continues at coordinate 21,103 of CAWEYJ010000002.1, forward strand.
CCCCGAAAAGTCACCCGACGAGATCGAGACCATTCTCGCAGGCGTCTGGGACAATCTCGGACGCCTTGGCGCCGAATTCGCGCATATCGATCATATCTGGGAGCATGATCGTGCGCGTCCCGAGGACAGCCGCATCGAAATCGAGGAGCGTACCCACGAACTGTTTGCGCAGCTCCGGCTCGACGGCAAGCCGGCGCTGATCTTCTTCACTCACCTCGGCAACTGGGAGCTGCCGGCATTGGCAGCCGTCGCCCATGGACTGGATGCCGCCATCCTGTTTCGTCGACCCAACATCGCCTCCGCCAGCCGGATCATCGAAGAGCTCCGTTCAGTGAAGATGGGAACGCTGATCCCGGCTGGCCGTGACGCCCCGCTCAAGCTTGCCGACGCCCTGCAAAAAGGCCAGCACGTCGCCATCCAGGTCGACCAGTACTTCACCAACGGCGTCGACGTCACGTTCTTCGGCCGCAAGACCAAGGCCAATCCGATATTGGCCCGGCTGTTGCGGCAGATCGAGTGTCCTGTTCACGGCGTCCGGATTATTCGCCTGCCCGGGCACCGCTTCCGCGCCGAATTGTCGGAGGAAGTAAAGCCGGTGCGCGACGCTGAGGGGAAAATCGACGTTCAGGGAACGATGCAGGCCATTACCTCGGTGGTCGAAGGCTGGATCCGCGAATATCCGGACCAGTGGCTGTGGCTGCATCGCCGCTGGCGATGACGGTCCTACCGTCCCGTTTTCACCCGCGTCCATAGTCGGTTGATGACGCGCTGGGTGGCCGGGTCGCGGGCGGTGATCACGAACAGCTTCGCAAGCGTCGCCTGGTCCGGATAGATGGTCTTGTCATCGAGAATCTTGCGGTCGACCAGCTTCTGGCTCGCAAGATTGCCGTTGGCATAGGACAAAAAATCGGAATTCCGTGCCGCGACATCGGGCCGATAGAGGTAATTGATCAGCTCATAGGCCTCGGAAACATTCTTCGCGTCGGCCGGGATCGCAAGATTGTCGAAAAACATCTGCGCGCCCTCTTTCGGAATGGCATAACCGATCTCGACATCGCTTTTGGCCTCGGAAGCCCGGCTGCGCGCCTGCATGATGTCGCCTGACCAGCCCACCACCAGGCAAATTTCGCCGGTAGCCAATGCGCTCAGATATTCCGATGAATGAAATTTGCGGACATAAGGCCTGATCTGGCTGACGACGTCGGCGGCCTTTTCGAGGTCGGCCTGTTTGGTCGAATTCGGATCGAGCCCGAGATAATTCAATGCCGCCGGCAGAATATCATCGGCGGAATCCAGCATGTGAATTCCGCAATCCCGGAACCTGGCGAGATTGTCCGGTTTGAAGACGATGTCCCAGCTGTCGATCCTGGCATCGGCTCCGAGAATTTTCCGTACCGCCTTGACGTTGTAGCCGATCCCGGTCGTGCCCCACATATAATTGGCGGCGTACAGGTTACCGGGATCATAGGTCGCGAGCCGCTTCGTCACCTCCGGCCAGGCGTTGACGAGGTTCGGCAGTTTCGACTTGTCGAGCTTCTGGAAAATATTCGCCGCGATCTGGCGCTGCAGGAAATAGGCTGTGGGAACGACCACATCATAGCCCGATTTGCCCGCGAGCAACCGGGTCTCCAGCGTCTCGTTGGCGTCGAATGTGTCGTAGACAACCTTGATGCCGGTTTCCCTGGTGAAGTCTTCCAGCACCCCGGGGGCCATATAGTTCGACCAATTGTAGAAATTGACGGTGCGCTCCTGCGCCTGCGCGGCCAGCGACGGTAGCGCGAGGGCCGCGGCGATCGCGGCAACCAACCGGATTTGAGTGCGGGTCCAGCTGCGCATTGTTGGTTCGGCCCTTTATCGGCGGTGCACCGCGTCCGACAGACGCTCCAGCGCGGTGTCGAGGGTTGCGTCCTTCTTGGCAAAACAGAACCGCACCACCGACGTCACCGCATCTTTTTCGTAGAAGGCCGACACCGGAATCGCCGCCACCTTGTAATCGGTGACAATGCGCTTGCAGAACGCCTCGTCGGTTTCGTTGAGACCCAGCGGCGAAAGGTCGACGGTGAGGAAATAGGTACCCTGCGATCGCAGAACCGGGAAGCCGATGCTCTCCAGTCCCCGGGTGAGACGATCGCGGCTCCGCGCCAGCTGCTTGCGCATTTCAAGAAAATAATCCGCAGGCTTGCCGAGGCCGTAGGCGACCGCTACCTGAAGATTGGGTGCAGTGGTGAAGGTGAGAAACTGGTGCACCTTCGCCGCGACGCGCAATAGCGGCGGCGCGGCGCACACAAAGCCGATCTTCCAGCCGGTCAGGGAAAAAATCTTGCCGGCGGAGCCTACCTTGATGGTGCGATCCCGCATTCCCGGAATGGTGATCAGCGGAATATGTTCACGGCCATCGAAAATCACGTGCTCCCAGACCTCGTCGCAGATCGCGACCGCATCGAACTGCTGACAAAAGCCAGCCAGTAGCTCGAGGTCCTCGCGCGGATAGACCACCGCGGCGGGATTGAGCGGATTGTTGAAGAGCACGGCCTTGGTCTTGTGATTGAAGACGCCTTGCAGCGCCTCCTCCGTCAACCGCCAATGCGGAGGCTCGAGGCGCACCAGGCGCGGTATGCCACCGGCCTGGCGTATGATCGGCAGGTAGGAATCGTACACCGGCTGGAACACCACCACCTCGTCGCCGGGCTCGACGACGGCCAGAATGGCTGATGTCAGCGCTTCGGTGCCGCCGGACGTCACCATCACTTCGCTCATGGGATCGAGGACGAGGCCATGCCAGCGTCCGTAATGGGCCGCAATCGCCTGCCGCAATTCCGGGATGCCCATCATCGACGGGTATTGGTTGTAGCCGTCCATGACGGCGTCGGCCGCCGCGCGGCGGATGTCCTCGGGACCGGGGTCATCCGGGAAACCCTGGCCGAGATTGATGGCGTTGTTGTCGCGCGCGAGTTGCGACATCGCCTCGAAGATCGTAACAGGAAGATCCGCAAAGACCTTGTTCATGGAGATCATAGGAGCGATCAGCCGCCGGTCCTGGTCGGCAGGCCCGCGGCCTTCCAGGCCAGCATTCCGCCCGCGAGATGCTTGTCATAGGCCAAGCCGCCCGCTTGCGCGGCCAGCGACGCCGTCACCGACCGCTTGCCCGAGCGGCAGGCAAAAACCACCTGCTTGCCATGGGGATCGGGGATATCCTGCGGGTCGAAACTCGAAAGCGGAACAACGACCGCGTCCGGATAGGCGTCCACGGCAACCTCATTCGGTTCGCGCACGTCGACGAGAAGATAGCGACCCTCGGTCATTCCCTTCGATACGTCTTCCGGCGTCAAATCGTGAACTCGATGACCCTGATCCGCCACTCAAATCCTCCCAACGATGACCTTATTGCGAACGAGTTCGGCTAAGCGGAACGGATGGTTCGCCCTTCCGTGCCAACGTCGCCCCTGGCGTGAGGAAAATCAAGCGCCAGAAGCTTCCGAAACGCCCAAGCAGGCCTCTAGATCGTGACCTGCGTTCCCACTTCCACCACCCGGCCGGTGGGAATCTGGAAATAATCGGTCGCGTCATTGGCGGTGCGGCTGAGCGCGATAAAGAGATGATCCTGCCAGCGCGGCATCCCCGAATGCGCCGCCGGTTTCAGCGCCCGCCGCGAGAGGAAGAACGAGGTCGACATGATGTCGAAATGCCACCCCAGCTTGCGCGCGATCGCGAGCGTCTTGGGAACGTTGGGCGATTCCATGAAGCCAAACCGCAGCGTCACCTTGGTGAAGGTCGCGCTGACCTCCTCGAGCCGCACCCGTTCGGCGGGATCGATCCGCGGTGTCGGGGCCGTCTCGATGGTGAGAATGACGTTCTTCTCGTGCAGCACCTTGTAGTGCTTCAGACTATGCATCAGCGCGGTCGGCGCGCTGGCCGGATCGCTGGTCAGGAACACCGCGGTGCCGGAAACCCGCTGCGGCGGCCGCTTCTCCAGCATCGCCACCAGATCCGCCAACGGAAACTCCAGCTTGCGCGATTTCTCGAACAATAGCCGGCTGCCGCGCCGCCAGGTGTACATCAGCAGCATCACCCAGCCGCCGAGCGCCAACGGCACCCAGCCGCCCTCCAGGACTTTCAGGAGGTTTGCCGCCAGGAAGGTGAGATCGAGACACAGGAACGGCGCGATCAGCGCGGCGGCCGCGAAGGGCGACCATTTCCAGACTTTCCAGATCACCACAAAGCCCATCATGGCGGTGACCACCATGGTCCCGGTGACGGAAATGCCATAGGCGGACGCCAATGCGCTCGACGAACGGAACATCAGCACCAGCAGCATCACGGCGATCAGCAGCAGCGCGTTGACGCGCGGCATATAGATCTGGCCGGAATGCGCTTCGGAGGTATGGCGGATTTCAAATCGCGGCAACAGGCCAAGCTGTATGGCCTGACGCGTCAACGAATAGGCGCCGGTGATTACGGCCTGGCTCGCGATCACGGTCGCGACCGTCGCCAGAGCTACCATCGGCATCAGCGCCCAGTCCGGAAACATCAGGAAGAACGGATTCTCGACCCCCTTCGGATCGGCGATGACCAGGGCGCCTTGCCCCAGATAGTTCAGCGCCAGCGATGGCAGGACAATGAAGAGCCAGGCGGTCTGGATCGGCCGTTTGCCAAAATGCCCGAGATCGGCATAAAGCGCCTCCGCCCCCGTGACCGCGAGAAACACCGCGCCGAGCGTCACAAAGCCGATCACGCCATGATGGATCATGAACGAAACGGCACGGACCGGATTTAGCGCAAACAAAACTTCGGGATGCCGCATGATCGGGGGAATCGCCGCGATCGCAATGACGGCGAACCAGATGCACATCACCGGCCCGAAGAAAGCGGCAACCCGCGCGGTGCCGCGCGACTGCACTGCAAACAGCACCACCAAAATGATCACCGTCAGCGGCACCACATACGGATCGAATGCGGAGGTGACGAGCTTGATGCCTTCGATCGCCGAAAGCACCGACAGCGCCGGCGTAATGACCGCATCGCCGTAAAACAACGCGCCGCTGATGATCCCGAGCAGGACGATCGCGGCCGCGCCGCGGCTGACCGCGCGTTGCGCCAGCGCCATCAACGCCAGCGTTCCACCCTCGCCATGGTTATCGGCGCGCAGCAGGATCAGCACGTATTTCAGCGTCACCACGATGATCAGCGCCCACAGGATCAGGGACAGAACGCCGAGCACGGCCGCTGGACTGACAGTGCCTGATGTCCCGCCGGCCGCGATGACGGCCTCGCGGAACGCGTAAAGCGGGCTGGTGCCGATGTCGCCGTAGACAACGCCAATACTGCCGAGCATGAGCGCCTTGAAACCCGCGGTGGAATGGGCATCGGCACGACCATTGGCCGCCGTCGTTTCCGCGGCGGGGACTACAACATCGCTCGTCATGAGAATGGAGGCCTCAAAATGCTTCACTGCACAATAGCAAAGCGAGGCGGCTTATAGCCCTGCGCTTGAAGCATAGCCTACCCTGTTTTTGTGACCAAGCCATGCAAAAATGCATAAATCTTTGGACTGTCACCAGGGTTCCGATCTGAACCACGGACCTGGCACGCCGCCCGAATTACGGCTTCAGATCGGGCGGCAGCGCCGGATCTTCGCGCATCAGCGTGATGGTCACGCGGCGGTTCGCCGATAGCGAAGGATCGTCGGGAAACAGCGGCTGGCTGTCAGCCTTTCCCGAGACCGCGAAGATGTGAGCCGGCGGCAGTCCTTCCCGCTCGAGAATCTGCCGCACCGCATTGGCCCGATCCGCCGAGAGATCGAACGCGCCGTAATCGCTTTGTGTCGGCACGAAGCCCGCCGCGGTATGACCGATGATCGAGACGCGCAATGGTGTCGCCTTCAGCGGCGCGGCAAGTCTTTCGATCAGCCGGCGCGTGCGCTCATACGGCACCTTTGACCCGTCGGCGAACATCGACCGGCCATCCTGATCGACGATTTCCAGGTTGAGGCCCTGGTTGGTTTCCTCAAACATGATGTGTTTCGAGATTTCGGCCAGCTCCGGCATGTCCTGCAATGCCTGTCGCAGCGACGCCGAGGCCAGCGCGAATTCACGGTCGATCTTGAGGCGGGCGCCCGCGGCGCGGCTCCGCTCCTGTTCGTCCGGGGTCGGCGTGTTGGAGGATTCCTCCGGCGGAATGTGCGCGGTGTTCTTTAGCTTCGGTCTCGTCGGCAGACCGTCGGATTCGACGATGCCGGAATAGCGCACCTCGCTCTGCACACCGAAAGCGTCCCGCATCGAGCCGGCGACGATCTTGAGCTTGTTGTTGTCCATGGTGGAGAATGCGACGAGCATCACGAAGAAGCTCATCATCAGGCCCATCAGGTCGGCAAAGGTCACGAACCAGCCGTGCCCTCCTCCGTGCGCGTCGCCTCGTTTCTTTTTGGCCATGGTTGATTTTCCGGACCGGGATCGGCCGCTTATGCCGGGACCGGTTCGCCTTCTTCATGGCGGTGTTTTTCCGGCAAGTAGGCCAGCAGCATTTCCCGAACCAGCGTCGGGCTCTTGGAGTCCCGGATCATCAGGATGCCGTCGATGATCAGCGTGCGGTTGGTCTCTTCATCGAGCAGCTTGCCGTGCAGCTTGTCGGCGATCGGCAGGCAGAACAGGTTGGCGACCAGCGCGCCGTAGAGCGTCGCCAGCAAGGCGGTCGCCATGAACGGACCGAGTTTCGAGGGGTCGGTCATGTTGGCAAACATCTGCACCATGCCGATCAATGTGCCGATCATGCCGAACGCCGGCGCGCAGTCGCCGATGGCGCGGTAGATCTTTCCGCCCTCGTCGAGATGCATCAGAAAATTGTCGCGGTCGCGTTCGAGATTGTCGCGAATGAATTCCAGATCGTAACCGTCAGCGACGTAGCGAATACCCTTGGCGAGGAACGGTTCGTCGGTTTCGACCTTTTCCAGGCCGACCGGTCCCTGCTTGCGCGCAATTTCGGCGATGCGGGCCAGTTCATCGACGAGGTCGCGGGCGGAGAGCCGGCTCATGGTAAAGGCAAATTTTGCGCCGAGCGGCAGGCCATGCAGGATCGCGCTGAGCGGAAACCTGATCATGGTGGCGGCAATCGAACCGCCGAAGATGATGATGACCGCATGCTCGCTGACGAACATGTGCAGGTCACCGCCCATAAGCACCATAACCGTCACGACAAGGATGCCGGACACGAGCCCAACGCCCGTCATGATATCCATGGGGAACTCCAACGCATACGCTAACGACCGGCCATCCTGGACGGTGGAGCGACCCGTCGCGAGCCGCGTCCCAGGACACTACGTCTCCGCAATTAAAGACGCGTTACCGAATTTGGTAGGCATAACAATTGTTAATAAAGAACTAGACTGTGGGTCATCCCACTGTGGTTGTTGAGCTTCTGGCCGACGCCGGGGAGCGTCGGCATGCTCCGTTCTTCCGCGATGAGTTTGGGTCAGGCACCTCATCCGATCGGAGGCCGCTGGGTATGCCAGTCGGTGGTCGACTGGAACGCGTGCGCTGCACGGGCAAGCACGTCTTCGGACAGATGAGGCCCGACCAATTGCATGCTGAGCGGCATCTGATCCGACGCCATCCCCATCGGCAGCGTGATCGTCGGGCTCCCGCTGAAGTCGAACACCGCCGTGAAGCGCAAAATACTCAGCAATATGTTGGGATCGGCGCCATATTCACCCATCTTCGTCAGCGTCGGAATCGGCACGGGCATCGTCGGAATCAGCAACAGGTCGATGTCGCCAAACAAGGCTGCGAGGCTGCCGGAAAACTTAAGCCGTTCGTGATGAATGGCCGCAATTTCGATACCGCTGACGGACCTGCCCTGCTCGATCAACTGCGCGAGGTCCGGTCCGTACTCCGTCGCGCGCGACGGATACGTCTTCAGGTGCGCTTCCGCCGTCTCCACCGAGCACATCGGGATCCACTGGCTGACCAGCTTCTCGTAGGAAGGGAAACGGACCTCACGGATCTGGGCACCGAGATCGGCGAGCGTTCGTTCAGCTTCCAGCAACGCGGCTACGACCTGCGGGTCTATTCCTTCCTGGGTATACTTGCGATCCACACCAATTCGCAGACCGCGCACGCCGTCCCCGATCCCGGCCAGATAATTCGGCACGGGAGCCTGCAAAGCCGTTGGATCGTTCGGGTCGGCTCCCGCGATGACGCCCAGCATGGCGGCGGCGTCCGCGGCACTCCGGCATATCGGCCCGATATGATCGAGGGAGTCCGCCAACGGGAAGATGCCGTGCCTGCTGACCCGGCCCCATGTCGGCTTGATGCCGGTCAGGCCACAGGTTGCGGACGGAAACCTGATCGAACCGCCGGTATCACTTCCGATCGAGCCATAGCAAAGCCCCGCCGACGTTGCGACGCCGGATCCGCTCGATGAAGAGCCAACCCAATAATTCACGTTCCAGGGATTGAGCGGCGCCTGGTCGAGGGGATGATGGCTCGTGTAGGCGCCTTCTGTCATCTTGAGCTTTCCAAGCGTGACCGCACCGGCCCGTTCAAGCCGGTCCACGATTGTCGCGTTGAAGGACGGCACGAACTTCGCGTGAATCTTGGTGCCGCCGGCGGTCGGGGCAAATGTCGTGTAGCACAGATCCTTCAATCCGATCGGAACACCATGAAGCGGCCCGCGCCAGATGCCCTTGGCGAGTTCGCCGTCGTGCTTCCTTGCCTGCGCCATGGCCCGTTCCGCAAGCACGACCGCATAGCCGTGAAAGCTCCCGTCAAGTTTTCCAATTCGGTTCAATGTCGCTGCGGTAACCTCTGAAGGTAACACCTCTCTGCGACGAAAGAGTTCCGATAGCTCCGTGATGGATTTGTAGTGCAACTGATCCACAGACATGCTGATGTCCCGTTCTCATCGGGAGAGCCCACGCAACGACAGCGATGGCGACATCGTCTTGCCGCCTTCGCTGCCTTCCCGAGCTGTCCCACGCCAATTTCCAGATTGGTCTCGCGCCAAGACCGGACACTCCGGCATCGAGCGCGCGACCGTTCGCCCCACTCGGGCCTTAGAACTGGACGCCGCGTGTCAAGGCACCGTCCACGACGAGGTTCGTTCCCGTGATGAAGCTTGCAGCCCGGCTTGCAAGAAATACCACGGCATTCGCCATCTCCTGCGGCGTGCCCATGCGGCCGGTCGGGTTGAGGGCCAGCGCGGTCTTGTACAGTTCGGGATTGCTGTCCTTGATCGTGTTCCAGACCCCGCCTTCGAAGTAGGTGTTGCCCGGAGACACGGAATTGGCGCGGATACCCTTGCCGGCCAGCTGGTTGGCCAGACCTTGCGTATAATGGATGATGGCGGCCTTGAAAGTCCCATAGGGGCCGCTTGCAAAGTCGACCTCACGGCCGGAAACGCTGGAGATCGTCACGATCGCGGCAGCGCTGCTCTTTTCCAGATACGGCATCGCCGCATTCACCAGACGCACCGTTCCCATCATGTCGGTGGAGAATTCCTTCTGCCAGCTCTCCTCGTCCTGCCCGATGGCGAGTGCGCTGACATTGGAAACGACGGCATCGACGCCACCGAGCTTCGATGCCATGTCGCTCACCCATGCCTTGAGCGCCGCGCCGTCGGACACATCGACGGAACTGCCAAAGGCTGCAACACCCATGGCCTTCAGCGCCGCGACCGCGCTGTCCACGTCCGCCCGATTGCGCGCGCAAATTCCGACATTGGCGCCTTCGGCTGCGAAAGTTTCAGCGATCGCCCTGCCGATCCCCTTGGTGCTGCCGGTGACGAGAACCTTGGCTCCTTTGAGTCCCAAATCCATGTTTGTCTCCTTCCCTGGTCATTCGACTTCAAACAAGCCGCCCCTCATGAACAAGACCTGTTCGTGGAAGGCAGACAACCTCACAAAAGGAGTTGCGCGCGGACATTGTCCGCGTTGACGTCATCGCCGGTCAGCGAGCGCGTGATCTTGCCCTTCTCCATGATATAGCACCGCTCGGCGATCGCCAGGATCGTGTCGAGATTCTGCTCGACGAAGACAATCGTCGTCCCGAGTTCATTCCGGAACGATTTCAGCGCCTCGCATATATGCTGCACGATCGACGGCTGAATGCCCTCGGACGGCTCGTCCAGGATCATCAATGACGGGTTACCGATGAGCGCCCGCCCAATGGCGAGTTGCTGTTGCTCGCCTCCCGACATGGTGCCTGCAACCTGCCGCCGGCGCTCCTTCAGCCGCGGAAAATACTCGTAGACGAGTTCCGGCAGCTTCTTTCCTTTTGGTCCGCCGATCAACTCGCCGACCTGCAGGTTCTCCTCGACGCTCATCTGTGGAAAGACATCACGTCCCTGCGGGATATAGCCAAAGCCGGCGCGCGCGCGGGCGTCCGCCTGCAACGACGTCACATCCCGGTCCATGAAGGTGATGGTGCCGCGCCACGTATCAAGAAGCCCGATGAGGCATCGCATCAGCGTCGACTTGCCGACGCCGTTGCGGCCGATCACGCCGACGATCTCGCCACGGGAGACCGACATGCTCACACCCTGCAGGATCGGCGTGGCGCCGTAACCCGCCCAAAGCCCCGATACATCCAGAATCTGATCAGTGGGCATGTGTCGTACCAAGGTAGATTTCAGCGACCTTCTCGTCCTGAAGAATGGTTTCGAGGCTGCCGCGCGCGAACACCTCGCCGAGATGCAGCACGGTGACGCGCTGGGCGATCTGGCGAACAAACGCCATGTCGTGCTCGACGGCGAGAACCGTCATGCCCTCGGCATTGAACGACTTGATGAGTTCACCGGTCTTGAACGTTTCCTCCGGCGACATGCCGGCCGTCGGCTCGTCCAGCAGCAGGAGCTGCGGGCTCAATGCCAACGCCATCCCGATCTCGAGCCATTGCTGCTGGCCGTGCGAAAGCTCGCCTGCCAGTTTGCCGGTGTCTGACGCCAGATTGAGCAGCGTGAGCAGCCGTTCTTCCTCGGCGTCGCGTTCGGCGCCCGAAAGGCGCTCCTGGAGTGCGATCTGGATGTTTTGCCGGACCGGCAGTTCCTTGAAGACGCTCGGCGCCTGCATCTTGATGCTCATGCCCCGCTGGACACGCGCAAAAGGCCGCTCGTCGGTGATATCGATGGAGTCGAAGAAGATGCTGCCCCTGGTCGGCGGATAAAGCCCGACGATCAGCTTGAACAGCGTGCTCTTCCCTGCCCCGTTGGGGCCGATCAGGCAGTGGACCTCACCGGCATTTACCGTGAGATCGACATCGGACACAGCCGTCAATCCACCGAAGCGCTTCGTTACACCCTTCACATCGACCAGCGCCATGTCACGTCTCATCCGATTGCAGGCGGCTGGCGTCCGCCAGAGCGGGGCTCGCGTCGCGCCGCCGACGCGCTGTCCATCGATCGACGACAAGCTTGCCGACACCGAGGACGAATCCCTGCGGTGCCAACATCACGGTGGCCAGCAGCAGCGCGCCCATCAGCACGAGCGCGGCCTGCTGGCTGTATACCGTGATGGTCTGGAAGCCGAACAGCAGCAGGAACGAGCCGACCAGCGTCGCGGTCAGGTCGCTCCGCCCCGAGAACGCCACCCAAACGATCGGCATGGCGGCGGCCGGCAGGCCGATGCTCGACGGAGTGATGAACTGCCCCCAGGACGTGTAGAGCGCGCCGCTGAGACCGGCGAGCCCGCTACCGATGACAAACGTCAGCAGCTGATACCTGCGAATGTCATAGCCGAGCATCTCGGCGCGCTGCGGGTTCTCGCGCGTAGCGACGATGACGTTGCCGATGCGCGAGTTCACCAGCATGCGCAGCGCAATGTAGACCACCACGATGAGCGCCACCATGACGTAGTAGAGCGCCGACCCCTCGATGTCGAAATCGCCGACGGTGAGCGGATCCATCCCTTTCATGCCGTTGAATCCATTGAGCCGCGCAGGGCCGATGTGCCATTCCGGTCCGGCCGTTTGTCCCAGAAAGAATGCCAGCACCAGCGTTGCTGAGAGCGTCACGATACCGAAGAAGATACCGTTGATACCTCCCCAGATCATGAAGTAACCGAGGATACCGGCCGCTATCATTGCAATGAAAACCGAGAGCACAAGTGCTGCGATCGTCGCCGAGCCTCCACCCATGTTGATGGCGAACACGCCATAGGCGTAACCGGAGATGCCGAAAAAGAATGTCTGGCCGAACGACAGCATGCCGCCATAGCCCCACATCAGGCACAGGCCGAGCGCCATGAATATCCAGATCAGGAAATAGGAGAAGTTGCCGACATCGTAGGAGTCCGCAAAGACCGGATAGATCAACGCGGCCGCCAGCACGACCAGAAAGCAGGACCAGAAGGTCCGTCCCCGTCCCAAGGTCTGGGGACCATCAAGCAGTCTAAACATCAGGTCTCCCGCTCAGCGCGCACGACGGACCAACACACTGGAAAGGCCTTCGGGCAAGACACGAATGATCAGGATGACGGCAAACAGCATGCCGATCTGGCCGATGATCTGCCCATAGCTAGCATTCAGGACCATTCGGATCATCGCCAGGAACACGGCAGCCGGCGCCGTTCCCAACAGAACGTTGGCTCCACCGACGACGACCGTGACGAAACTCTCCACCACAAACGTTGCGCCCATCGTCGGGATCAGCGTCATCGTCGGTGCATAAAGCGCGCCGCACAGGCCCGCGAGACCGGCGCCGATGCCGAAACTGATCGCATAGATGCGTCCCGTGCGTGCGCCCAGCGCCTTCGCCATCGCTGCATTCTGCATCGTCGCCCGTGCCATCAGGCCGAAACGCGTCTTCATGAAGGTGACATAGAGGCCGATCAGCACAGCGACCGCGCAGGCAAACAGCACCAGGCGATACGTCGAGAAAGTGTAGCCGCCAATCGCAAAGCTGCCCTCCGGCGTGCCGATGCCTGTAATCGACGATCCCACGATCAGCAGCATTGATTGCGTAACGATCAGGCTGAGGCCCCAGGTGGCGAGCAGCGAATCCAGCGGCCTTTTGTAGAAGCGCCGGACGATGAGGTATTCGACGGCGACGCCTATCAATCCTGCGGTCACCGCGGCGAGCGCCTGGGCAACGGCGAGAGGCACGCCGAGCTTCACCAATCCGACCGTCACATAGGCGCCACACATGATGAACTCGCCATGCGCCATGTTGATGACGCCCATCATGCCGAACACGATGGCGAGGCCGGACGCCGAAAGGATCAGAAACGCGAAGACGTCGGCGAACTGATAAAATACCGAGAATAGTTCAGCCGACATCCTGGCCTCCTGCTCGCTTCACGGGCGCCGCATCGTTGCAGCGCCCGCGCAGTTCATCATCATGACGCAATTCGACACGATTACGAAAGCAAAATTCGTGCCCGCATGTCACGATTTGTTGGGAAGATGACTCGGCGTGTACTGATCCTTGTCATTCTTCTTGGTGAGGTCGCAGCCGATCTCACCCAGCCAATACGGTTGAATCGTCCCGTAATCCTTCTCGACCGTGACTTGATGCTGAGGACCGACGGAGATAAGGCGCATGCGGTGCGACGTATGCTGGCTCTTCGGGTCGATGCAAACCTTGCCTTCGGGCGCATCGATGCAGGCATCGCCGGTCGCAATCACCTTGCGCATGTCATCGAGCTTGATCGACTTCGCCTTCTCGACCAGCGTCTTGTACATGTAGATCGCATTGTAGGCGTTGTAGCCCATGTCATTGATATAGAACTCATCGGGGAACTTGGCGTGCCAGCGTTTTTTGAAGTCATTGGCTTCGGGCGTATCGATCTCCTCGAACCAGTTCGCGGTCGCATGCATATTGTTGAGTGCCGGCGGCTTGAACCGCTTGTGCTCGAAGCCGAGCATGACCTTGATCGATGAGCCCATCGGAAGGTTGAGTTTCGCGGCGGCAGCCTGTTCGAAGAACGAGTCCTGGGCAGCGCCGACATTGATCGTCAAAAGCCAATCCGGCTTCGCCTTCTCGATATTCTGGATCGTCTGCGCGAATTGCGAGACGCCGAGCGGGATGAATTCTTCACCCACGACCTCGCCGCCGAGATCCTTCATGATCTTGCGGTTCCACTCCGCCGAAATCTGACCGAAATTGTAGTCGGCGGCGATGACGTAGACCTTCTTGCCGAACTTCTCGACCATCCAGGGAATCAGGGTCGAGAACTGCTGCTCCGGGACCGCTCCCATGCTGATCATGCTGGCGTCGCACACGCCGCCTTCATACTGGTTGGTGTAGAAGTACGGCGTGGTCGTTCGGTCGATGATCGGCCGGATAGCCTCGCGCGACGCGGAAGTGATGCCTCCGATCAGTACGTCGACCTTGTCACGGCTGAGCAGACGCCGTGCGAACTCCTGATAGCGGGCGTTGTCGCCCTGCGGATCGAGATGGATGAGTTCGATCTGCCGCCCGAGAATGCCGCCGCTCTTGTTGATCTCCTCGACCGCAAGTTGCGAGCCGTGGAGTTTCGGCATGCCCATGAAGGCAAGATCGCCGGAGACGTCTTCGAGCAGGCCGATCTTCAACGGAGGGTCGGCCGCCTGGGCGGGGCCGACCGCCGCCGCTGTTTCGAGCATGAGACCAAGAAACACAATTCTAAGCAGATGTCGCGATTTCATTGAAATGTCCTCTTGTTAAAAGCTGCTGGAGTTCATGCCTTAAGGTAGCTTTTCAGGATCGACGCACCCATCGTGTATTTCGGGTCGACCATGTTGCCGAGCCGCATGCGCCCAGCCTGGCTGAGCAGCATGTACGCGTCGATCTCGTCGAAGCCGTAATCGGCGCTCATCCATCGGGTGAGCTCGCGATAGGCGATGCGGGCGGCGTCCTCGAGCGGGCGCGCACTGCCGATCGTCATGATGAAGTCGCGCGTCTCGAGCCGCGGCCACGCGAAGCTCCAGTTCTTGATCAGATCGATCTGGAGCGTGACGGTCGCGCGCTGCTCAAGTGCCACGCCGGAGAGTTCGCCATCACCCTGGGTGGCGTGGCAGTCACCGACATAGAGCAACCCCCCGTCCGTATGGACCGGCAAATAGAGGATGGCACCGGGCGCGACATCGGGCAGGTCCATGTTGCCGCCATGATAGTCCGGCTGCAGCGAGGAGATCGCCTCGATTTCCGGCGACACCCCGATCGTGCCGATGAACGGCTCGTAAGGCAGCGTGATCTTGTCGTTCCAGCGCACGCCGTTCCTGTCGACATGCAGCTTTTTCACGCGCTCGGGCAGCGGCGGATTGAGCAGTGCCGTGGAACTGGTCCCGACAAGCCCGCCGAACTCTGGAATGATGCAGGTCGTTCCGGCCGGCTGTTCGCCGCGCGTCTCGACGTCGTGGATATAGACGGCGAGGCAATCGCCCTTCTTGGCGCCCTTGACCGCGATCGGTCCGCATTGCGGGTTCAGGTATGGAAAGTTCAGTTTCGCGGTCGGGCTATCGCTCTCGCTGGTGAGCACGCCCCCGAAAGCGTCTTCGGTTTCGACGACGACGACCCCGCCGGGATCGATCGACAAGGTCGGCTTCGCATAAGGACCGTAGACGTAGTGGAATTTCCCCTGCTGCTCGATCGTCAGACTATGCGTCTTGCCGGCCGCCCCCCTGGCGACGGCCCGCTTCGACATGATGGAACTCTGCAACCAGTCTACGGCCTTCATGCGAACGGTTCCTCGGATCAAAGAGTGGGATGACGTTTGTGCCAATCGGTGACGCGCTGGAACGCGTCCCCCGCGCGGACGAGACCCGCTTCCTCGAAGTGGCGGCCGACGAACTGGAAGGCGACGGGACCGCCGTTCGGGGCGAAGCCGCCCGGAAGCGTAATGGTCGGGCTTCCGGTCATGTCGAAGGGACAGGTAAAGCGGAGCAATCCGGCGATCAGCGAGGGGTCTTCGCCAAGCGCGCCCATCTTGGCAAGCGTGGGCGCGGCGAAAGCCTGGGCCGGGACCGCGATGAGATCGACCTCTTCGAACGCAAGTCGCACAGCCCCACGAAACGCTTCGCGCCGCAGCACGATCTTCTGGTAGTCCTTGCCGGACTGCTGCAGGCCAAGATCGAGCAGTCCCGCAAGCCCGGGCCCGTATTCGTCCTTGCGCGAGGGATAAGTCGCCTCGTGCGCGACGGCTGCCTCGATGCCGCAAAGCGGGAACCAGTCGTCGATCACCGCCTTGGCATCCGGAAACGTGATCTCGCGGATCTTGGCGCCCCGATCTGTCGCGACACGCAGGCCCTCGTTGAGCACCTTGCTTGCGGCCTCGTCCGTGCCCTCGCTGGTCCAGCGCCGATCGACACCGATCGTCACGCCCCGCAGATCGCCGGTCAGCCCCGCAAGATAGTCCGGCACGGGCAACGGCACGGCAGTCGTATCCTTGGAATCCTTGCCTGCGATCACACCGAGCATTGCACCGCAATCGATCGCGCTGCGCGTCATCGGCCCGATGTGATCCAGCGTCGCTGCCAGCTCATATGCGCCGTAGCGGCTGACCCGTCCCCAGGTCGGCTTCAGCCCCGTGATGCCATTGGCCGCGGACGGAAACCGGATTGATCCACCGGTGTCGGTCCCGAGCGATCCAAAGCAGAGGCCGGCCGCGGTAGCGCAACCCGAACCGCTCGACGAGGCTCCCGGCCACAAATCCGCATTCCATGGATTTTTCGGCGGATCTATTTTCGGGTGATGATCGGCGTAAGCCCCCTCGGTCTGCTGCAGCTTGCCGAGAATGATCGCGCCCGCGTCCTTCAGACGCGCCACGACGGTAGCGTCTTCGCTGGGGCGGAAGTCGCGATGGATCGTCATGCCGTGCGCGGCCGGTGCGCCCTTGGCCCAGCAGAGATCCTTGACTGCAACGGGCACGCCATGCAGCGGCCCTTTGATCTTGCCGGAGGCGATTTCCTTTTCGGCAGCGGCTGCTTCCGCCAGTGCCGAGTCGGCCATGACACAAGCGTAACTCTTCAGCTTGCCATCGAGCCGCTCAATTCTCTCGAGCATCGCCTTGGTCACTTCAACCGGCGAGAGCCTCCTGGCCTGGACTTGCTGCCCAACCTCAACCAGCCCGAGATAGTGAATATCCGTCGTCGGCATTGCCTCGTCCCCACGCACATTTTCACTGGCGCATTCGCAGCCGATCACCGCGCATGCGCCAGCACCCGGCGACACGGACGCATCGCCAACTTCCCCGACGGCAAAAGAAAAAAGCCACCCGCCCCTCCCGATTGAGGTGACGAATGGCTCTGATGCCGCAGCTATGATCTAATCGCTTGGGCTCAAGTTCGAACGGAGCACTTAATGCTCAGATCTGGACGTCATCGGCCAGATCTTAGCATACGAGGTTCGAAAGGAAGCCCTACCTTGGAAAGTCTAAGTCGGTGCCCTGCGCAATGTCAACGAGGATAGCTGCACAAATTTAGCAAGACTGCTGCGCAGCAAATCAGCAGACTTCTTGCGCCGATATCGGCCATGATGATCCCGTCACGACGTTGGGCTGTCGAAAGCTGCAGATGACGAAGCCGCCGGTTCCAGTAGGCATTGTATGCTCGCAGTCCGGGCCCTATCAGGCCATGGGACGCGAAATGCTCAAAAGCGCCCTGATGGCGGTCGACGAAATCAACAACAGTGCTGATCTGGATTTCACGCTCACCGCCCATGTCCGCGATCCCCGCGGCGTCATTGCGGAGTACCACACGGTCTGCGACGACCTCATCCGCAACACCGGCGTCGAGCATATCATCGGCTGTTACACGTCGGCGTCGCGCAAGCAGGTGCTGCCGATCGTCGAGCGCACCGATCGTCTGCTCTGGTATCCCGCGCGCTATGAGGGCTTCGAATGCTCCGACAATGTGATCTATGTCGGCGCGTCGCCAAACCATAACGTCCTGCCGCTGGTGCGTTATGTACTCGACAACATATCACGCCATGTCTTCTGCGTCGGGTCGAACTACGTCTGGACATGGGAAACCAATCGCGTCACGCGCGAGCTCGTAACCGCGGCGCAAGGAACCATACTCGCGGAACGATTGCTCGAGCTCGGCGAAAGCGCCGTCGAGCACATTGTCGATGAAATCGTGCGCCGCCGCCCACCCGTTGTCTTCAACACGCTGGTCGGCAGCTCGAGCTACGATTTCATTCGCGCCTTTCATGCCGCCACCACGGCCGCCGGCCTCGATATTCCGATGCTGAGTTGCAGTCTCTGTGAGCCCGAACTCAAGATCGTCGGACAGGCCTCGGCCGGCTGTATCACGTCGTCAGCCTATTTCGAGAGCATCCGCCTGCCCGAAAACCTAGCGTTCGTCGAGCGCTGGAAGGCCCGTTACGGTGATGCCAGCAGTCCCTCCGTCGATGGGCAGTCGGCCTACGTCGCGGTCCATCTGCTTGCGCGCGCACTGCAGCGGGCCGGCACGTCGGACATTGCCGAGGTGCGGCGCGCTGCGGCCGGCAATCGCTATAATTCGCCGCAGGGACCGGTCTGGATCGACGGCGACAACAACCATTGCGTTCTTACGCCACGGCTGGCGGTCTCGAACGCACAAGGACAGTTTGACATCTTCTGGGAAGCCGACGCCCCCGTAAAGCCGGATCCTTACCTGTCGCAGCTCGACGTCGCCGTGCGCCCTTCGAGGGACGGATCGTCGCCGAATGCGCCTCACCTTCGGATCGTGAAATGAGCAAGCCGTCTTCATTTTCTCTCCGAGGCCGCAAGGCCCTTGTCGCCATCAAAGACGACCGCGATCTGTCGATCGTCAAGCGCCAGCTGGAGCGACTTGGTATCGGCATCGTGACCTGGGAACGCGATAGCGCTCCCGAACGCCGTGCCGACGTCGTCCTGATCGACGACGAATTCCTGCCGCTTGTCCCGACGTTGCAGCGTGCTTTGCTTGAAAGTCCCATCATCGCCCTGCTGGGTACGGAAACGCCGAGCCGGCTGAAGCTCGTGCTCGACCTCGACCCGGCATCGTTTCTGGTCAAGCCGCTGCGTTCGGCAGGTATTTACGCGGCGCTGGTCCTGGCATTCGAGCGGAGCGAGCGCACCAACGAGTTGAAACAACAAGTCTTCAAGCTGGAAGAACGCCTTCGCTCGCGTCGCATCGTGCTGGCCGCCGTCCTTCAGGTGATGCATTCCCACGCCGTCGCCGAGCCGGCGGCCTTTGCACTGATCCGGCGCGCCGCCATGGAGCAGCGCAAAACCATCGAGCAGATGTCAGTCGAGATCGCTGCGAAGGGTAGCTTGCCCCGCGCCACCGGATAGCAGTCCGTCCGGCCTCCGTTAATGCGCCAATCAGGTTCGCCACCGGAGAAGGCGCCGCTGGGCGATCTCCATCACAGCGTTGATGCCGAAACCGATCGCGCCAAGGGTAAGGACCCCCGCGAACAACTCCGGGCTCCGGAAGGATCGCGCGGCATAGAGGATCGTTGCTCCGAGGCCCGTTTCGGCCGACATCATTTCGGTCACCACCGCCAGGATCAGCGACACCGTCAATGCGAGCCTCAGGCCTGCGAAGATATCCGGAAGCGCACTGGGCAGCACGATCGATGCGATGACTGTCCTGTGCGGAAGCTCCATGGTGCGGGCCATCTCGAACAGCCGGGGCTCCACCGACTTGATGCCCTGAATGGTCGCCAACAATGTGGGCCAGAGCGATCCAAAAACGATGACCGAGATGATCATGGTTTTGGTCAGGCCGAGCAGCAGAATGAGGACCGGAATAACAGCCGATGCCGGCAACGGCCGCAAGAACTCCAGGCTGGGCTCGATGTAAGCTCTCGCCCGTGGCGACAGGCCAATCAACAGGCCGACACCGCAGCCCACCAACGACGCAAATGCGAAGCCCAGAAGCATGCGACCGCCGGTTCCCATCACCGCTCTTGCCAGAGAACCGTCCTCAGCCTGCTCGAGCAGCGCGCCAAAGGTATCGCCGACGCTCGGCAAGAACACGGGAGACACCAAGCCAAGCCTGGTGATGAGAGTCCAGAGACCGAGAATTGCGAGAAGCACCCCGACACCACCCGCATTCTGAAAGGCCGCACGCATCGTCATGCCGCAAGACTCCAGCGGCCGAACAGTCGGCTCTGCGCCTGAAGCAGCCCGGCATTCAGCACCCATCCCAACAAGCCGATCCAGATCAGGTAGGCAAACATGGTGGCCGGATGGAGCGTCTCCTGCGCCACGACAAGTGCATAGCCGAGTCCGAGCGGATTCGCGGTGATCTCGACGGTCACGGCAACGATGAGCGCTACGCCGGCTGCGAGCCGGAGAGCCGTGAACAGGTCGGGCACGACATCCGGCAATACGATCTTGAACAGGCGTGAGGCCCACCCGAGTTCGAGGCCACGCGCGACTTCCATCAGTTCGCGCGGCACCTCCCGCACCGCCGTCTGGGTGATGATCAAGGCGGGCCACAGGCATGCGAACGCAACGATCGATATTCCCATGCCGTAGCCGAATCCAAACGCCAACATTGCGATTGGTATCAGGGCAACGGAAGGAACGGGGCGGAACACTTCCACCGAGATCAGCGACAGCCGTCCGGCGAGCGTGGAGAGACCGAACCAGGCCCCGAGCGCTATCCCGATCGCAGAGCCGATCAGAAGGCCCGCCAGCGCGGTCGTGATCGTCTGGCACGTCGCCAACAGCATGCTCCCGTCCGCCAGCGCAGCAAACCCGGCCAAGGCGATGTCGCTGGGCCTGGACATCAGGTCCGATTGAATCAACTGCGACCGACCGACCCATTCCCAAAGGGCGATCACCGAGAGTGGTAAGACCAGAGCCCGCATCAGTGCACGCGCGGCAGGTACTTGAACAATTCGTGCCGGTAGCGAAGAAACCTCTCGTCCTCGCGCGTGGTCAATTGGTCTCGGGGCCGCGGCAGGTTGACGTCGAGAACCGCCGAAACTCTGCCGGGCCGGCTCTCCATAGCGACGACGCGGTCGCCAAGGTAGATCGCCTCTTCGATATCGTGGGTGATGAAGATGACGGTCATCCCGGTCGCCTTCGCCAGCTTCGCGACTTCGTCCTGCAGATTCTGCCGGGTGATCGCGTCGAGCGCACCGAACGGTTCATCCATTAAAAGCATTTTCGGTTCCAGTGCGAGGCAGCGCGCAATCTGCAGCCGCTGCTGCATGCCGCCGGAGAGCTGGCGCGGAAAGCGATCGGATGCGTCCGAAAGCCCGACCTGATGCAACAGCCGGTCGATAGTGGCGGCATGCGTGTCCGCCGGCGAATTTCCGGAGTCCAGCGCCAGCTTGACGTTTCCGGCCACCGTGCGCCAGGGCAGCAACGCCTTCGTGTAGTCCTGGAACACGACAGCGCGTTTTCGCGACGGCCGGCGGACGACCTCGCCTTCGAAGGTGATCGTTCCCGAGGTCGGCAGATTGAGACCGCCGATGAGACGGAGCAGCGTGGTTTTCCCGCAGCCGGATCCGCCGATGATCGAGACAAACTCCCCTTCACGAACATCCAGCGAGATGTCCTCAAGGATCGTAAGCTTCCCGTTCGCCGTGGGAACGGATAATCCGACCTTGTCGATCGACAGCAGAACCGGACGACTGGCGACGGCGTCCGGCTTTCGCAGTTCGCTGCGCTGGGCCGCGCTCATTTCCATAGAATCCGGGCTGGATCGGTTGGCCTGCGCGTAAGCCCCTGCTTGACGCACACCTTCGACCAGAAATCGATCTGTTCGGCCGACACGGATGCTTCAAGCTTGGGCATCGTCAGTTGGGCGAGCACCTCGGGAGGCATCTTGATGTGGGATGCGATCGCCTTGCGCAAAACTTCGGGGTCGCTCATCGCGATATCCGTCGCTTCCTTCATCGCCACCTGGAAGGCCTTGGCCGCGTCCTTGTTTTGGTCAACCCAGTGACGTGAGGCAATGAACCATCCTCCGGTTACGCCATCTCCGATTTCAGAAACATAATGCGCAACGACGTAGCCGGCGTTGGCTGCCACGGCACGGGTCTTGAAAGGGTCGGCGGTCACAATGGCGTCAACCTGTCCGGCCTTCAAAACGTCGTTGAGTTGGGCAAACGGCGTTTCGACGAAGGTGACCTTCTTCCAGTCGGCACCCTGCTGCGTCATCCATTCCCGGAACAGCACGTGCAAAAAGCCGTTGAGCCCCGGCGTCGCAACCTTTTTCCCCTCGAAGTCCTTCGCTGTCTTGATATCGGATCCTTCATGGGCGAGAACCGCGACCTCGGTCGAGCCCCGGACAGTGACAGCACCGCCCGAAAGAACCACGAGGTCAAGCCCGGCTTCGATGGCCTGCAGCGTCACGGGCGCCGTCGGCGTCGCCACCTGAAGGCTGTCCGAGACAAGGGCCGCGGGAGTCGTTGAGGAGTTCGGGACCAGGATTAAGTCGACATCCAGGCCGTGCTTGGCAAAAATTCCTTCATCCGCAGCAACGAATGCGTTCGCGAATGCAGCTGCCGCGGAATATCCGAGCTTTATTTTCGTTGCCGCGACCGACGGCCCGCAGGTGATTCCGACGGCGAGAACGCAGGCGCCGATCCACCTCACCGCACGATATGGAGTCATGTCGTTTCCCCGCTGGTTCTGAATTAAGATCATCCCGAGCTTTTAATTTGCTCGTGGCGCAACGATCTTGTTGCGCAGCACGCCCAGTCCCGTCACTTCCAACTCCACCAGGTCGCCGGGCTGGAGGAAGCCGCCGATCTCCAGCGCACAGCCGCTTCCGACAGTTCCAGAACCGAAGAACTCCCCGGCGTGTATCGTTTCGTCGCGCGAAACATGAGCCAGGATATCCTCGAACTTGTGGTGCATTTCGCCGCTGTTGCCGCGTGATCGTTCCTTGCCGTTTACCCGAACGGTCATCGTAAGATTGTAGGGATCCGGAATCTCGTCGGCGGTCACGAGCCAGGGTCCGATGACGTTGCCGGTGTCGAAGTCCTTGCCTTTTGCCGGCCCAAGCAGGCCTGCCATTTCCACGCTCTGGGCGTCGCGGGCGCTAATGTCGTTGAAGATCGAATAGCCGAAGATGTGATCCCGCGCCGCTTCGGGCTTGATGTTCTTGCCGCCTTTCCCGGTGAAAATGCAAAACTCCATTTCGTAATCCAGAACGTTGCTATAGCTCGGCCACTGCACGTCCGTTTCCGGGCCGATGACGCTGAACCTGTTGCCCTTGTAGTAGATCGGCTGTTTGTACCAGACGTCCGGGATCGTTATCGTTTCCGGATCGACGGTCGTGCCGGGACGCTGGCGCATCTGTATGGCTGCGCTCGCCTGCTTCAGGTGCTTCTCGAAGCACAGGCAATCGCGCATCTGGCGCGGCTCCGGCACCGGAGCGAGGAGCCTCTGTCCCGCCGCCGGCAACACGACCGCTTTGCTGCTTTCCCGGAGCGCGCGCGCCTGGTCGAGCGCTTTCGGGCCGCCATCGATGAGACTGAGCATGTCGCGAAAATGCGGGGCAGGATCTGACTTGGTAAAGTCGACAATCAGTGTCTCATCGCTGCCCAGCGCACCGATATGCTGTTCTCCGGCCGGCGTAAGAAATGTCACAAGCTTCATGGTAGGTTTTCTCCCGTCCGCTTTTAGCTTGCCTTCAGGCCGCCATGCTGGCGCCCGCAATTGCAAAGTCCGGCGTTGTGGAAACGAAACATGTCGGTCCAGAGGTCGAGCGGCGTGATCTCTTCCTTCATCCCGTACTCCTTGTAGAGTGACGCCACATTGATCACGATGCGTTCGGAGTCGATCCAGTCCATGTATGGATCCATCTTGATCTCCGTCGCCGCCGTGTAGGGATCCATGCCTGCGTCGTAGCGCTTCCTGGCCTCGGTATTGATGTATTCGAGATAGCTCTTGAAGCGCGTAACACCGCTCTTGTCGGTGACCGGGCCATGTCCGGGAACGATAACATCGACATCCCAGCCAAGGATCAGATCACAGGCCTTGATCCAGTTGCCGACGGGGCCCGCCCAAATCACCGGATGGCCGCCGACAAACAACAGATCGCCGGTGAATACGGTCTTGTCCTTCGGCACATAGACCAGCGTATCGCCCTTGGTGTGCGCCGGCCCCGCGTAGATGAGTTGCACGTCCTTGTCCCCGACCTTCAGATCGAGGCGTTCGGAGAATGTCCGCGCCGGCGCGGTGTAGACGACATCGTCCCAATCGAAGTTTTTTGCCATCACCTCGTACAGAAACTGGGCTCCGTCGCCGAGCCGGGCCCGCTGCGCCTTCAGGTCCTTGAGACGCTGGGGTTGATGCTCGAACATTTCCGCGGCGGTCTGCTCGCTCGTGACGATCTCGGCATCGGCGACAAGCTGGTTTCCGAAGGTATGATCGCCATTGGCGTGGGTATTGACGAGCGTCTTGATCTTTCTTGCCGACGGCACCTTGTCGCGCATCTCGTCGAGCATTTCCCGCGTCAATTTGAGATCGAATAACGTATCGACCAGAAGATTCTCGTCGCCATCGACGACCAGTCCCGCATTGCTCCAGCCCCAGCTGCCATCGGGCTGCAGATAGGCCAGGCAACCGTTACCCAGATCGTGCAAGCCCTTGGTGTATTGCCATTTCGACATCAGGTTTTTTCCTCTTGAGCACTGATTTGCCCGCCGGCGCCACGTTCGAAGGCGCCAACCACGTAATCGATGATCTGTTGAACAAGCTGCTGAGGATCCGAGGCGTCCGCGGCTCCTGCCGAAAGCCTCTTGAGCCGATTGTCCGGCCCGCAATCCGACACCACCCACAGCACCGCGGCGAGCGAAAGATTGTATCGCCAGCTCACCTCGCGTGCCGAAAGGTGGGGACACGCCTTGCGAAGCATTGCGATCGTGCGAAGGGCGATCTGGTCGAAGTGTTTCTGTCCGATCTCATGAGCGAGATCCAAACGATTCAAGTGACGTTGCTGCAGGATATAGATCAGGAGTTGCCGACGATTCTCCTCACCTTCCAGATAGGGCCTGAACAGGGCCCGGAATATCGCATCGACCCGGACCGGCCGGTCGCCCGCTGCAGCTTCGAGGGCATCATAGGCCGCGTTCCTTTCCTCACACGCCTCCCACGCCACCCTTTCGAAGACTTCGTAGGCGAGGCCCAGCTTCGACCCAAAATGATAGTTGATCGTGCCCAGACTAATTCCGGCGTCTCGCACGATGTCGCGCATCGTCGTTTCATCGATCCCGTGTTTGGCAAACTGCCGGGCAGCCGCCTTCGCGATCGAGTCCCGGGTAACACTGTCCGGCGCATCAATTATACGTTTTGAACACATGTTCAAAACACTGCATTGGAAAGAAACGGCCGTCAAGAGGCTTCTTTCCGGTTTCCGGCGAGAGTTCGATTTTCACGTCCGAGCCGCTCAGCGACCATCGGGTTCAGATTTTGCCCCCCTTGGAGCGTCGGGGTTTGACGGCAGCGCTCGCGTCACCGAAGCCCGTCAAGATTGCGGAGACAAGGCGACCGCGGGTGGCCTGATCCTCATCGCGCCTATTGAATCGCCGGCCGGTTTGCGCGTGACGCCTCAAACGCAAGGCGCGGTTCTGATTCAATGAGAACCGATCAGGCTCTAATCGTCGGACTGCGTGGAAATCTCGGTGCCGGTCACCAACCTCACTTCGCCATCAAGAATGGGTTTGGCGATGCCGAAAAAACGGGCGACAGCTTCGGAATTGTTGTGTCGATCCATCGCAGCCTGATCTATGTAGCGCTCGTAAGTCGTGAATACGCGCGGATCCGACATGTCCTGCGAGATGTGGTAGCCAATGGTCGTCGGCTCATTCGCGCGAACGTAGCTGACAACGTCAAGCAGCGCCTGTCGCATGACAGCCTCGTCGCCCTTCTTGACCCGGATGATCGCGGTAATAGTCAGCATGTCGTCCTCCCGGCTCCCGGATGATCAATCGGCGCGGCCCGGCAAGCTTTCAGCTCACGGGCCAAATGGCCAGGCATCCTGACACGATCGCGACATTCTGCTAACCATCGTCAGCGCCCGCTTCCTCCTGACGCTCCGGCTTTTGATGACGTTCCGTACTCCGATCCCTGCAATGATCGTCTGTAGCGCGCTGCTTGCGGGCTGCGCCGGCAACGACCGCCTGACGGCGGACGGCGGCGCGCCGAACAGATCGCCGGATGCCGCCGCGACTGCCGGCATAGCTCCACCCTTTAGTCTCGCCGGCCGATGGACGCTTTCCTCGACCGGGACGGGGTCGTGCGCGATGACGTTCGGCGCCGGCCAGGACCCCACCGAAGGCACCATCGCGCCCGCGGGAGGTTGCCCGTTCAATTTCTTCACCAGCCGGAAATGGACCTATAGCCAGGCCGGCCTCGCGATACGCGACCACCACGCGCAGCTGCTGGCCCAGCTGACGCCGGCCGGGTCCAACCGCTTTGAGGGAAAGACCGTCGCCGGCCAGGACGTCGCGCTGTCGCGCTAACCTCTTCAGGTGGCTGGCAGGCCGGCGAGTTGGAAGCTCAACATACGCAATCGCTGGCGGGCGGCGCCATCATAGGCCTGGGGATTGGCTTTCGACGGCTGCATGCCGTTGAAGAACAGCCCGGTCTTGCCTGTCATGTCGTCACCAACTGCCAGATGCAGAATAGCATCTCCGCCCTGCTCGACTGTGCTGATCGGTGTGATGCCGCCCTCACGCACCATCGTGGTGTTCATATAGGTGGCCGGGTGCAGCGCATTCACCGTCACGCCGGAACCATCGAGCTCCTGCGCAAGATCGATGGTGAACATGATCTGTGCGAGCTTGCTCTGCGCATAGGCGCGTGTCCCGGTATAGCCTTTTGTCAGCATGACATCGTCGAAGTCGAGCGGATGCTGGCCGAGCGAGGCGACGTTGACGATGCGCGACGGCGCGCTAGCCTTTAACAGGGGAAGCAGCAGCCGCGCGAGCAGAAATCCAGAAATGTAGTTGACGGCGAACCGCAGTTCGAGGCCGTCGGCGCTGATCCGTCGCTCAGGCCCGAGCGACATCGATCCGATACCGGCATTGCTGATGAAAACGTCGAGCCGCTGGTGCCCGGCGATCACCGTTTCGGCGAGCTTTCGCGCGCCGGCGAGCGACGACAGATCGGCCTGGTAGAAAGTTGCCTCACCATGCCCTTCGCGGCGTATCTCACCGGCCAGCGTTTTGGCCCGCGCCTCGTCGCGGCCATGGATCAGCACGCTGGCACCGGCCGCTGCCAGTTTGGCCGCGACATAGCGGCCGACGCCGTCGGTCGAGCCCGTGATCAACACCGTCTTGCCGGTCATGTTCATCGCAATAGGCTCCATTTCTTTGTTTTGACGCGTTTTCTTCACGCGAACCGGAATCCACTTCGCTGGAAAACGCTCTAATGCCGTCAGTGAATTTCCGCCGACCGGGCCAGCGCCTCGCGCAGTTTTTCCAGCGTAAATGACGGGCTGCGTGCGATTTCAAGAATAGGCGTTTCGCGGCGGCCACAGAGTTCGGCGGCATCGGGTAGTTTCGCTGCGACATCGAGCGGAATGACCACCGCACCGTGACGATCGGCATGAATGAGGTCGCCGGAGCGCACCGTCATTCCGGCCACGCGAACCTCGCCGCCAAAACTTTCGGCGTGGACATGGGCGTGTGACGGTCCGATCGAGCCTGCGAGGGCCTGGAAGCCCGGCGCCCATTGCGGAATGTCCCGGATCGATCCGTCGGTGATGACGCCGAGGCAGCCGAGCGCCTTGTGGACCGCGCTTTGAACCTCGCCCCAGAACGCGCCGAACCCCGCATCGGCGCCGTCAATATCCTGGATGACGTTGATGCGCGGACCGTGCCCGGTGCCGACATATTCGTAATAAGCAAGCCGCCGTGCCTGTTGCTCGGCGGCCGGAAGGCCGGATGCGGCGACCGAGCGGATCGTCGTGGTTCGCGCATAGCCGACGATCGGCGGCAGATCGGGAAAGGGACATACCAGCGGCTTCGTCGTATAGCCGATCAGGCGGCGTTCCGGCGCGACGATCTCCAGCGCGTTGCAGATGGTGGGGGTGTCATGGCGCGCCAGCGCTTCGAGGAGTGCAGCAGGCAGCGGCGCATTGCTGGAATTGGTCACGGGCGTTCTCTCCAGATTTAGGGGCGGCCAGTTTCTCAAGGCCGCAGGCTTGTCTGCCTATACCCGACCAGCGCGCGATCAGCAAAAGCGGAACATGATTTTGGGGGAACCAGCTCAGCCATCGTTGACGTCGGAATTCAAGGCGTAAAGCTGACGGCCCGTCGAACAGGCCGCTCAGTTCAGCCGAGCCGGCCGGTTGTCCTGTTCAGGCTCGGCCGCCGGCGCAGGAAAAGGCGGCGCCGGATTTGATGGCGTAACACCAGCCGGCGTGACGGCTGGCGCGGCGGCTTTGCGTTCATGATCGCGATAGGATTTCCATCCGGCCGGCAGGCTCAACAGGTAAAGCACTGAACCCGCCGAAAGAATGTACCAGGGATAACTGATCAACAGCGCGATGAAGAAAACCACCGAGACGAAAACCGGCAGCACCATCTCCGGCGGCACACGCATCCGCACGGTCTTGCCGGAAAACACCGGCAGCCGCGAGATCATCAGGAACGCGATCACCAGCGTAAAGAGCGCGGTCAGGATTACCGGGGGTTTCGGAACGCCCACAAACGCGAGATAGATCGGAAGCAGCACAGTGATCGCGCCAAGCGGCGCAGGAACACCGGTGAAGAAATTTGCAGCAAACGGCGGCTTGTTCGGATCGTCGATGGTCGCGTTGAAACGCGCGAGCCGCAAGCCGCCGCTGATTGCGAAAACCATCGAGGCGATCCAGCCGCCATTGTGCAGATCATGCAACTGCCAGAAGTACAGGATCAGACCCGGTGCGACACCGAAATTGACGAAATCCGCGAGGCTGTCGAGTTCGGCCCCGAATTTCGACTGGCCCTTGATCATGCGCGCCACGCGACCGTCCAGGCCATCGAGCACGGCTGCGAATACAATCGCCGCCACCGCCAGTTCCATCCGCCCTTCGGTGGACAGGCGGATCGCCGTCAAGCCCGCGCAGATCGCGAGCAAGGTGATGACGTTGGGCACCAGCATCCGCACCGGAATCGGGCGAAACCGGCGGCGGCGCAATTCAGGGTATTTCGGATCGAAAGGCGTCATGGCTCGCATACATATAGCAAGCGCCGGCCCGCTCCGCCATTGTGGCAGTCAGGTGGCCAACTCGAAGGCTACGATGGTTAATCGGCGCGGTAGGTGCGGCCGGCGTCGGAAAGCCTGAAATCGGCCAGAATGGTCTCTCCGGCTACCGCGGTCTGACCTTCGGAAACCAGCGATTTGGTGCCTTCAGGCAAATAGACGTCGAGACGCGATCCAAATCGTATCAGCCCGAACCGCTCGCCCGCGCCGATCGACTGCCCTTCGCGAACGAACGATACGATCCGCCGCGCCACCAGGCCTGCGATCTGGATGACGCCAATGCGGCCGTTTGGCGTCGAGATCACCAGCGAATTGCGTTCGTTGTCTTCGCTCGCCTTGTCGAGTTCGGCATTGATGAAGGCGCCCGGCCGATACGCGATCCGATCGATCCGCCCCGCCACCGGGCTGCGGTTCACGTGGCAATTGAACACGCTCATGAAGATCGAGATCCGCGGCAACGGCTTGTCGCCGAGACCGAGTTCCGCGGGCGGCATCACCTGCGTCACCATCGAGATGCGGCCGTCGGCCGGCGCCACGACGATGCCTTCCCGCACCGGCGTGACCCGCACCGGATCGCGGAAAAACAGCGCGCACCAGACCGTCAGCAAGGTGCCGATCCAGCCTAGCGGCGTCCAGATCCAGAACAGAATCAAACTCGCAAGCGCAAAACCGCCGATAAACGGATAGCCTTCGGGATGGATCGGCGGAATTTGGCCGCGGATGGAATTGGCGAGAGACATGAACCTTCACTATTCTGTTGTCCCCTCTTCCCGACTGGAGAAGAAAGGGATTACGCGCTGGTCACTCTGCCGCGGCCGGCGTCGCCAGCGCGTCGTCAACCGGCGGCGGCGCCCGGTTCGGCGCTTCGTTTTCATCGGCAATCCGTGCCAGCTTCTCCCGCGCCTCTTGAGCCTCACGCTGCCTGTTCCACATACTGGCATAAAGTCCGCCCGATGCCAAAAGCTGGGCGTGCGTGCCGCGCTCGGCGATGCGGCCCTGATCAAGGACGATGATCTCGTCGGCCCCCACGATCGTTGACAGCCGGTGCGCGATCACCAGCGAGGTGCGGTTGCGCGACACCCGCTCCAGGGCATCCTGGATTTCCTGTTCGGTGTGGCTGTCGAGCGCTGATGTCGCCTCGTCGAGCACCAGAATCGGCGGCGCCTTGAGAACCGTGCGCGCGATGGCGACGCGCTGCTTTTCGCCGCCGGACAATTTCAGCCCGCGCTCTCCGACCTGGGTTTCATACCCCTTTGGCGACATCCGGATGAAGGCGTCGATCTGGGCCAGCTGCGCGGCCTGCTCTACCTCGGCATCGGTCGCATCCCAGCGGCCGTAGCGGATGTTGTAACGGATGGTGTCATTGAACAACACGGTGTCCTGCGGCACCATGCCGATCGAGGCCCGCAGCGAGGCCTGCGTGACGTTTCGGATATCCTGGCCGTCGATCAGGATCTTTCCACCAGAGACGTCATAGAGACGAAACAGCAGCCGCGAAATGGTCGATTTGCCGGCGCCCGACGGTCCGACGATCGCCACCGTCTTGCCGGCAGGCACCTCGAAACTGAGACCCTTGAGAATCGGACGGTCGGGATCGTAGGAGAACCGCACATCGTCGAAGCGCACCGCGCCCGACGTCACAATCAGCGGCCTGGCGCCGGGAATATCCTTCACCTCCGGATGGCGCGACAGGACGCCGAACATCTTCTCGATGTCGATGATCGCCTGCTTGATCTCGCGATAGACCATGCCCATGAAATTCAGCGGCTGGTAAAGCTGGATCATCATGGCGTTGATCATGACAAAATCGCCGACGGTATTTTTGCCGCTGCGCACCCCTATCGCGCACATCAGCATGGTCGCGGTAAGACCGACGGTGAAGATGACCGCCTGCCCGGTATTGAGAACCGCCAGCGAGGTGTAGGTTTTCACGCTGGCGCGTTCGTAGCCCTCCATCGAGCGATCGTACCGCGCGGCTTCGCGCTCCTCGGAGCCGAAATACTTGACCGTCTCGTAATTCAAAAGCGAGTCGATCGCCTTGGTGTTGGCCTCGGTATCGGAATCGTTCATCTTGCGGCGAATCTCGATCCGCCATTCGGTCGCGATGTAGGTGTAATACATGAAGATCACGACGGTGATCATGGTGACGAGCACATAGCGCCAGTCGAACTGCCACAACAGCACGCCCATCAGCAGCGAAACCTCGACGATGGTGGGAGCGAGCTGCAGGATCACCATCCGCACAATGACCTCGATGCCGAGCCGGCCGCGCTCCAGCACCCGCGTCAGGCCGCCGGTCTTGCGCTCCAGATGAAAACGCAGCGACAATTCATGCATGTGGACGAAGGTGAGAAAAGCAAGCTTGCGCACCGCATGCATCGCCACCCTGGCGAAGATTCCGTCACGCCATTGGGTCAAGACCGCCATCAGCACGCGCATGCCGCCGTAGCTGACGGTCATGATCACGGGCGATGCGATCAGCCACATCTTCCAGTTCGACGACTGCACCGGAGCGGTGTCCGCGCCGGTCAGCGCGTCGATCGCCCATTTGAACGTAAACGGCACCGCCAGCGTCGTCAGCTTGGCGATCAGCAGCAGCACCATCGACCAGACCACGCGCATCTTGAGATCGGCGCGATCGCTGGGCCAGATGTAGGGCCACAAATGCACAAGCGTCCCGATCAGGGTCGCCTGTTCAATGGATTTGTCGGAGGCAGGCAGCGCGGCACCGGCGCCCCGGGACGAATCAGTATGAGCCATCAATTAAAAGCCTGGAACAAAACGGCGCCCCGGTTCGCCGTCGCGCGCGGTTTTTCGGTTGATCTGCATGCCTTGCGTCATATAGAGCGTTTGAACGCCGCGTGCACCCTTGCGAAGCAATTCTTTCGCGTTTTGCAACCCTTTACGGCTAGATTTAGCCTCCCTGGCGAATCGCCAGTCTTGACGGCTTTACGCTGCAGTGCCACATGCCCGACATGAACAAGATCAAAACCGTCTGTGTCTATTGCGGCTCCGGCCCCGGCACCAGCCCCCGCTTTGTCGAAGCGGCCATTGCGTTGGGCAAGGCGCTCGCCGAGAGCGGCATTCGCCTTGTCTATGGCGGCGGCTCAATCGGGCTGATGGGCGCGGTAGCGACATCCGTGCTCGATCATGGCGGCGCCGTGACCGGCATCATACCGGACTTTCTCACTTCCCGCGAGAACGCCCTGACGCGCATTCAGGAAATGATCGTCACGCCCGACATGCACGAGCGCAAGCGGCTGATGTTCGAACGTTCCGACGCCTTCGTCGCCCTTCCGGGCGGGATCGGCACGCTGGAAGAACTGGTCGAACAACTCACCTGGCAGCAGCTTGGCCGCCATTCCAAGCCGATCCTGCTCGCCAACATCGAGGGATTCTGGGAGCCGTTGCTCGCACTGCTCACGCACATGCGTGCGACGCAGTTCATTCGCCCCAGCCTGGCGGTCGACATTCTCAAGGCAGAACGGGTCGAGGATATCCTGCCTCGGTTGCGCGCCGCCGCGGCCCGCACGTCGGACGGCGCCAAGGAGCTGGCGCCTGAGATGGTTCGCCGGCTTTAATATCGCGCGCATTTTCTTGGTGATTGGAGCTATTGCTAGGCCTCGGCGTCATCCCGAGGGAACGTCACCGCCTCGATCCGATTGCCGTCGGGATCGACCACAAAGGCTGCGTAGTAGCGCACGCGGTCGTGCGGACGCAGACCCGGCGCGCCGTCGGAGCGGCCGCCGGCTTTCAGCGCCGCGGCATGAAATGCATCGACCTCGCCGGCCGACTTCGCGCGAAGACAGATGTGGACGCCGCTCACGGGCTCGACCGCCGCCATATGGCTGCGAAGATTGATCCAGAACTCGGGGTAACTCTTGCCGAAACCGATTGTCGCGGGACGCGTCACCAGGCGCGAAAGCCCGAGCGCTGCCAGCGCCGATTCATAAAACCGCGCGGCGCGTTCCAGGTCGCTGACTCCGACGGACACATGATCGATCATCCAAGGGCTCCTGTCAGGCATCTTCTCCGTCATTGCGGGCGAAGCGAAGCAATCCATTTCTGCGGTCGTGACTGGATTGCGTCGTCGCCCTGCTCCCCGCAATGACGCCACCACAAACCCTCACGTTGGCGCCCCGGATTTCACAAGCTTGTAGACCACCGAATCCATCAGCGCCTGAAACGATGCGTCGATGATATTGGGCGATACGCCGATCGTGGTCCAGCGTTCTCCCTTCTCGTCCTCGCTCTCGATCAGCACCCTTGTCACCGCCTCGGTGCCGCCATTGAGGATACGCACGCGGTAATCGATCAGCTTCAAGCCGTCGATGTATTTCTGATACTTGCCGAGATCCTTGCGCAACGCGACATCGAGGGCATTGACGGGGCCGTTGCCCTCGGCGGCCGAGATCAATCGCTCCCCTGCGACGTCGACCTTCACCACCGCCATCGCCACCGTCACGCGCTGGCCGTTGGCGTTATAGCGCTGCTCGACATTGACATCGAATTGCTCGACCCGGAAATATTCCGGCACCCGGCCCAGCGTGCGCCGCGCCAGCAGGTCGAACGACGCGTTGGCGGATTCATAGGCGTAGCCGGCAGCCTCGCGCTCTTTCAATTCCTCGACCAGACGAACGAGCTTCGGATCGTTCTTGTCGTAGGAAATGCCGGCGCGGTCGAGTTCGGCGATGACGTTCGAACGCCCGGCCTGGTCCGATACCAGCACCTTGCGATGATTTCCCACCGTCTCGGGCGGGACATGTTCGTAAGTGTGGGGATCCTTGAGGACCGCCGAAGCATGAATGCCGGTTTTGGTCACGAACGCGCTCTCGCCGACATAGGGCGCATGGCGGTTCGGCGCACGATTGAGCATGTCGTCCAGCGTCCGCGAAACCTTCATCAAGGTCGCCATCTTGTCCGGCGACACGGCGATTTCGAAGGCATCGGAAAATTCGCGCTTCAGCCGCAGGGTCGGAATCAGCGAACACAGATTGGCATTGCCACAGCGTTCGCCGAGACCGTTCAGCGTGCCCTGGATTTGCCGGACGCCGGCGCGCACCGCCGCCAGCGAATTGGCGACCGCCTGATCGGTGTCGTTATGGGCGTGAATGCCGACATGATCGCCCGGAATCTGCTTTATGACTTCGCCGACGATGGTCTCGACCTCGTGCGGCATGGTGCCGCCATTGGTGTCGCACAATACCACCCAGCGCGCGCCGGAATCATAGGCGGCCCTGGCGCAGGCCAGCGCAAATTCCGGATTTTCCTTGTAGCCGTCGAAGAAATGCTCGCAGTCGAGCATGACCTCGCGGCCGGCCGCCTTCGCCGCCCCCACGCTATCGCGGATCGAGGCGAGATTTTCCTCGTTGGTGGTCTCGAGCGCCACCCGCACCTGATAGGCCGACGATTTCGCGACAAAGCAGATCGCATCGGCCTTGGCTTCCAATAGCCCCGCCAGGCCCGGATCGTTCGAGACGGAACGGCCGGGCCGCCGGGTCATGCCGAACGCCGTGAAGCGGGCGTGATCGAGTTTCGGCTTCGTTGCGAAGAATTCGGAGTCGGTGGGATTGGCGCCGGGATAGCCGCCCTCGACATAATCGATGCCGAGGTCATCGAGCATCTGCGCGATCAGCTGCTTGTCATGCAGGGTGAAATCGACGCCATTGGTCTGCGCCCCATCGCGCAACGTGGTGTCGAACAGATAGAGGCGTTCACGGCTCATGTCGGAACTCCCGGTGACGCGCCGCCGGCCAGCGTCTTCTGCATCGTGGTGTTGGCGAGCCATTCGCCGTTGACCGTCACGGTGTTGCGCTGCAGGCCGACATAGCCGCGCTTCTGGAAAAATCCCTCCGCGTTGTCGCTGGCATCGACCGTGAGGCGCTTGGCGCCGCGTCCGCCGGCGAGCTTTTCCAGCGCCTCGCACAGCATCGACGCCACGCCCTGGCCGGCCGCGCCGGGATGAACGTAGAGCATATCGATATGATCGGCGCCCTTCAGCGAGGCAAATCCCACCGGAGAGTTCTGCAACGTGGCGATCAGCGTGAGTTCGGAGGCCAGACGCTTGCCGAATTGTTCCTCGTCATCGGCGGCGCTGGCCCACGCCTCCTGCTGGGCTTCATTATAGTCCTCGCCGGTCAATTCCTCGATGGCCGCAACGAAGATCGCCGCCAAGATGGGCGTATCGGCAGCAAGGAACGGCCGCAAAGCAGGCTTGGGCAACGTCTGTCCCATCGCTCACCAGGCTCCCGCCAGGTTCAGCACGGTGCGGCTCATCGCGCGATCTCCCAGGTGGTGACGGGCTTGCCGTCCGCATCCTTGCCATCCTTCAGACACGACCCCCATCGCGGCAAGTTCGTCGCGGATGCGATCGGATTCTTTGAAGTCTTTGCGCGCGCCGAGCGTGCAACGGCGTGCTGTCAATTTTTGCATTTACTTCGTTTCGAAATTCCATCGGCCTCGAATGACCGGCGAGCTTTGCCAATGGATGCGAGGTTCGACGAGGAAGTCATAATATCATATCCAAGCTACCCAACCTCCGTCCGGAATCGTACAGCAATGTCGCAGCGGTAAGATCTCCCTTTCCGGACGCACAACTCTGATAATTTGTGCATCTCAGCGAATTGCCATGGCCGAGTGTATTAAATCGTCTGTCAGATCCCCTATGATCGAAGTGCGCCAAAGCTCGCGTCCGACGTGAACACCGATAGCTTCGAGCACGCTCCAATATATCGTTGCCCAATTGAGAATTGCTCCGCTCGGAATTTCTTCGAGGCGCCATATCACTGTCCAATCGATCGGTGACGATAGTGAGTTCTCAGCATCGCAAGACGCAATGTCCGACCCTCCCACGATCGTCCACCAAGGTTCGGTATCCAGCAATTCCCTGATCGTCACGAAGTTGCCGTCCGACTTCGACATCTTCGCGCCTTCGACCTGCAGGAAGCCGTTGTGCATCCAGTAGTTCGCCATCGCGGAGGTGCCGTGACGCGCAACGCGACTGCGCGAGTTCGTTTTCGTGATGCGGGAAGATCAGATCGAGGCCGCCGCCGTGGATATCGAACGCGTTGCCGAGATAGGCGGTACATCATGGCCGAGCATTCGATATGCCAACCGGGACGGCCCCCGTTTGCCCCGACGGGACTTCCCATCCCGGTTCGTTTTCCGACGATTGCTTCCAGAGCACGAAGTCGGCAGGATTTTTCTTATGGGCATCGACGGCGACGCGCGCGCCAGCCAACTCTCGATCGAGCTTGCGAGCGCGCCAAGCGCGCCGAATGAATTGGCCGCGTCATCGACTGCGGTGATCGAACAGCACATCGCCGCCGGCCTCATAGGCAAGACCGCGCGCGATCAGTTCTTGATCAGGGTCACCATATCCGTCTTGCCATCGGCGCGCGGTAATACGAAATCGGTCGCGCGCGGCTCGAATGTCGGCGGCAGGCAGCCGAGCGCATCACATCGTGCGTGGAACTGGCTTGGCGGTGACTTCTCGGTGACCTTGCGGATCGCCTCGTTCAGCGGCAGGCCGGGAAAATCCCGTGCCGCCCGATCGTTGATCTTGTCGTCGACGTCGGTGATGTTGCGGACATAGGTGACATGGGTCTCGCCGTAGAGATGGCGCAGTAGCCGGAACAGCACGTCGAACACGATCACCGGGCGCGCATTGCCGATATGGGCGAAGTCATAAACGGTCGGCCCGCAGACATACAGGCGCACATTCGCCGGATCGAGCGGCACGAACGGCCGCTTCTCCCGGGTCAAGGTATCGTAGAGTCGTAATTCCATGGATATCCCGTCCCTTGCGGCCGGGCGTCCAGTGATCTCGGGTGAGAAAAGACGGCCTCAGCCAGCGAATCGCTAGCTCATAATCTCGCGGCAAATGCCACAAATGGCGAGAAAACCGTTCATACGGCTACCATGGGCCAGCCCAGGGGATGCCGTCAAGGTCGCTGAACGCCGATTTCGGCCATTGAATCCGCCCCGCCGGGCATGGTTAATCATTATTAACGTTTTGGGCCTATCGAATGGGGGGTAGCCCTCATTCCCCGGTGCAGCATGCGATCCACATCAGCGTTTTTGGCCTGTGCGTTCCTCCTTGCCGCGTCGGCGGCTTCCGCCGAAAGCCGCGTTTTCATCATCGCCAACCAGGCGGACGGTTATGGTGTCGACCAGTGTCTCGCCCAGGGCGAAAAATGCGGCGCGCATGCCGCCCAGTCCTATTGCCAGTCGCGGGATTTCGCCGAGGCTTCGTCCTATCGGCGTGTCGACCCGGACGAAATCACGGGATCGGTTCCCAAGACCGTCGGCAGCTGCCACCACGCCGGTTGCAACGAATACGTCGCCATTACCTGCCGACGCTGAAGCCGCCTGCCGCGGCAGAAATCAAGGGTTTTCGTGCCACACCGGCGCCCCGGAAACGACGTGACGCTGCCCAGAGAAGCGGCTATGTGAGGCCCGTGCTGGCCGCGCCTTTGGTTCACCGCGCGGGCTCTCTAATGGCCGGATATGCCTGAAAAGTTGATCTCCCCCTTCCCCAGATGGATTCTTGCCTGCGCCGCCCTGCTCGGCAGCGCTGCGCTGGGCCTCAATGCCTACGCGCAGACGAGCCCAGGCCCGCCGCCGCCGCCAACGCAGGGCGCACCGGTCAATCCGGTCTGCCCGCGGCTGGAGGCGCAATTGGCGACGATCGACCATGGCGGCAGCGCGGACCCGGCCAGGGACGAACAGGTGCGCCGCTACCAGGATGCCGCGGCCAGGCAGCAGGGCGAACTCGATCGCGTGACGTCGCAGGCCCGGCGCATGGGTTGCGACAGTTCCGGGTTTTTCTCGCTGTTCAACGGCCAATCGGCGCAATGCGGCCCGGTCAACAACCAGATCCAGCAGATGCGCGCGAACCTCGACCAGATCACCACCAACCTCGAGCGGCTGCGCGGCGGCGGCTTCGGCGACGCCGACCGCGACAATCAGCGCCGCTCGGTTCTGCTGGCGCTGGCGCAGAATAGTTGCGGGCCTCAATACGCCAACGCCCTCCGAGGCCAGGGCAATTTTCTGGACAATCTGTTCGGCAACAACAATCCGGCCGGGGGCAGTCCAGGCGCTCCCGCAGGCGATTTCGGTCCGCAATCCGGTACCTACCGCACCGTCTGCGTCCGCAGCTGTGACGGTTTCTATTTTCCGATCTCGTTCGCCACCGTGCCCGCCCGCTTCGCCGACGACGAGAAGACCTGCAAAAATCTCTGCCCGGCCGCCGAGGCCACCCTGTTCGCCTATCGCAATCCCGGCGAGGACATGAGCCAGGCGGTATCGATCAACGGACAACCCTATTCGTCATCGCCGAATGCATTTCGCTATCGTCAGGAGTTCAATCCATCGTGCTCGTGCAAGGCCCCCGGACAGACCTGGGCCGACGCGCTGAAAAGCATCGACGATACAGCCGCCGCCCAACAACAAGGCGATATCATCGTCACCGAAGAGAGCGCCAAGAAGATGTCGCGCGCGCCGACCAAACCGACGACACCGGCTGCAACCAAGAAGGGCACGACGGCGACCAACACGGCGGCGACCACCGCGTCGGCACCTGACGATCCGACAAGCACCACGCCCGCCTCCTCCGCCGCTGCGCCAGCCAACAAACCGATCCGGTCGGTCGGACCGACCTTCATCCCGGCGCGTTAGAGCCTATCCGTCAAACGCTTCCGCCGACCCGCGGCTGGCACGCGATACCAGATCGTTGTCGGGTTCCGGCAACGGCTTGCCGGTATCGCGAAACTTGTTGGTGATGGGATAGCGGCGGTCGCGGCCGAAATTCCGGCGCGTCACCTTGACGCCCGGCGCCGCCTGACGCCGCTTGTATTCGGCGATATTGAGCAGGCGGTCGATCCGCGCCACCACCTCGCGATCGAATCCGGCCGCGACGATCGACGCCAGCGGCTCTTCCCGCTCCACCAGCCGTTCCAGGACCGCATCGAGCATGTCGTAAGGCGGCAGCGAATCCTGATCGGTCTGGTTTTCGCGCAGCTCCGCGGTCGGCGGCCGCGTGATGATGTTCACGGGAATGACTTCGCCCGACGGGCCCAGCGCGCCGTCTGGCTTCCATGAATTGCGCAGAATTGAAAGCCTGAACACCTCGGTCTTGTAGATATCCTTGATCGGATTGAAGCCGCCGTTCATGTCGCCATAGAGCGTGGCGTATCCCACCGACATTTCCGACTTGTTGCCGGTCGTGACCACC
Source organism: uncultured Pseudomonadota bacterium (assembly GCA_963813165.1). Lineage (GTDB taxonomy): Bacteria > Pseudomonadota > Alphaproteobacteria > Rhizobiales > Xanthobacteraceae > Bradyrhizobium. The sequence goes on from CAWEYJ010000002.1 coordinate 60,426, forward strand.
ATCGCGCCGGTCTTGTTGGAGATCGCCATCAACAGCGTACCGCGGGTGCGCGCCTGCAGGTTCTCTTCGGTGATGTCGCGCGGCAGACCTTTGAACGTGTCCGACAAAATCGCCTCAAAGCCGTTCACCGCCTGCGCGATCGGCAGCACCTCGTAGCGGATGCCGAGCGCATGCGCGAGCTGCGCGGCGTCATCGAGCGACACCTGCGCGGTAAAGCGAAACGGCAGCATCACGCCGCGGACGCGTTCCGCCCCCAGCGCATCGACCGCAATCGCCGCGCACAGCGCCGAGTCGATGCCGCCGGACACGCCCAGCAACACGCCGGGAAATCCGTTTTTGACGACATAATCGCGCAGACCCAGCACGCAGGCAGCGTAGTCGCCCTTGTCGCCATCGACCACGGCTGCGACCGGCCCGGCGCAGCGCCAGCCGGATTCGCTTTTGCTCCAGCGCAGCGTCGTGATGGTTTCCTCGAACGCCGGCAATTGCGCCGCCACCGACAGGTCGGCATTCAAGGCAAACGACGCGCCGTCGAATACGAGTTCGTCCTGGCCCCCGATCTGGTTGAGATAAATCAGCGGAAGCCCGCTCTCGGTGACCCGCGCCACCGCGATCGACAGCCGCAAATCGCCCTTGTCGCGCGCATAGGGCGAGCCGTTCGGCACGATCAGGATTTCCGCGCCGGTCTCGGCCAGACACTCGACGACGTTTTCGTACTCCTCGGATTCCTCGAGCCAGATATCCTCGCAGATGGGAACGCCGACCCGGATGCCGCGGACGGTGACCGGCCCGGCGGCAGGTCCGCGCGCGAACAGCCGCTTTTCATCGAACACGCCGTAATTCGGCAGGTTGGCCTTGAAGCGAATGGCCGCCACGCGCCCGCCGTCCAGCAGGGCGCAGGCATTGTAGAGCTTGCCGTCCTCGACCCAGGGACTGCCGACCAGCATCGCCGGGCCGCCGTCCGCGGTGTCACGCGCCAGCCCCTCGATGGCGGCACGGCATTCGGCCTGAAACGCCGGTTTCAGCACCAGATCTTCCGGCGGATAGCCGGCAATGAACAATTCAGGCAACACCACGAGATCGGCGCCGGCGGCGCGGCCTTGGGCGCGCGCGGCACGCGCCTTGGCGGCATTGCCCGCGACGTCGCCCACCGTCGGATTCAACTGGGCCAGCGTGATCGTAAAGTGAGCGGCAGGTTCGGTCATGGAGCGATGGTGCCTTGCGCGCGGGCAAACTGCAATTGCATGGTCAGATCACGCCTATGCGTTCGACGATGGCGAACAACCAGAACAGACCGGCCACCACCGACGCGACGCCCACCGCCGCCGAGCCCATATCCTTGACCCGGCCGATCTGCGGGTCATGGTCGGTGGTCAGCCGGTCGGAGAGCTTCTCGATCGCGGTATTGAGCAATTCGACCACCAGCACCAGGGCGACAGCGGCGACCAGCTCGACGCGGCGCATCACGGTCGCGCCGATCAGACATGCGAACGGCAGCGCGAGCGCCAGCGCGATCAGCTCCTCGCGAACGGCCTGTTCGGAGCGGATAGCAAAGGCAAGGCCGTTGCGCGTATTGATCGTGGCCCGCCAAAGCCGCAACAAGTCAGAGCCCCGCCGCGACCGGCATCGGCTTCACCTTGTTGCCACGCTCCTGCTTGAGCAATTCCGCGATCAGGAAAGCCATGTCGATCGACTGCTCGGCATTGAGGCGGGGATCGCAGACGGTGTGATAGCGGTCGCTGAGGTCCTCATAGGTGATGGCGCGCGCGCCGCCGATGCATTCGGTCACGTCCTGGCCGGTCATTTCCAGATGGACGCCGCCGGCATGGGTGCCCTCCGCGGCATGGATGGTGAAGAACGACTTCACCTCGGACAGGATCCGGTCGAACGGGCGGGTCTTGTAGCCGCTGTTCGAGGCGATGGTGTTGCCATGCATCGGATCGCAGGACCAGACGACCATCCGGCCTTCGCGCTGTACGGCGCGGATCAACTGCGGCAAATGATCGCCGATCTTGTCCGAGCCGAAGCGGTTGATCAGCGTGAGGCGGCCGGGCTCGTTGTCCGGATTGAGCACGTCGATCAGCCGCAACAGTTCGTCCGGCTTGAGCGACGGCCCGCACTTCAATCCGATCGGATTCTTGATGCCGCGGAAATATTCGACATGGCCGTGATCGAGCTGCCGGGTGCGGTCGCCGATCCAGATCATGTGACCTGACGTCGCGTACCAGTCGCCGGTCGTGGAATTGACCCGGGTGAAGGCCTGCTCGTAGCCGAGCAGCAGCGCTTCATGGCTGGTGTAGATATCGGTGGCGCGCAGCTCGGGGTGGCTTTCGAGATCAAGACCGCAGGCGCGCATGAAATTCAGCGCATCCGAAATGCGATCCGCCAATTCCTTGTAGCGGCGCGATTGCGGGGAATCCCTGAGGAAGCCCAGCATCCACTGGTGCACGCTGCCGAGATTGGCGAAGCCGCCGGTCGCGAACGCGCGCAGCAGGTTCAAGGTCGCCGCCGACTGGCGATACGCCATCAACTGGCGCTGCGGATCGGGGGTGCGCGACCCCGCAGTGAACGCGATATCGTTGACGATATCGCCGCGATAGCTCGGCAGCTCGACGTCGCCGATCTTCTCCATCGGCGACGAGCGCGGCTTGGCGAACTGTCCGGCGATGCGGCCGACCTTCACCACCGGCACCGCACCGGCATAGGTCAGCACCACCGCCATCTGCAGCAGCACCCGGAAGAAATCCCGGATATTGTTGGCGCCGTGCTCGGCGAAGCTTTCGGCGCAGTCGCCGCCCTGCAGCAGGAAGGCCTCGCCTGCGGCTACGCGCGCAAGCGCCTTTTTCAGGTTACGGGCCTCACCTGCAAAAACCAGCGGAGGAAACGTGGCAAGCTGCGCCTCGACATCGGCCAATGCCTTGGCATCGGGATATTCGGGGATCTGCAGCACCGGCTTGGTGCGCCAGCTGTCGGGTGTCCACCGCTCGGACATAACGTCAACTCCTGAGCAAATACCGCTACTTATCTGCGGTAGCGAAGGGCCGGGTTATACACAGGCTGTCAGCCGACCGCCAGTTGGATTTGCTTTATGACAAGCCCTTGCGGCAAAAGCCGAATTCGCATTTGCTGGTTTCGACACGATTGCTCGGGGGAGATCGCGGTGGCTGAGGCTGCGCTGGACGACGTCTTCATCGATGACATCACCTTCCCCGCCACCGATCGGTATTTGCTGGGGGCCACGCTGTTTTTGCCCCGTGGCGCCAAGCGCCATGCCGTCCTGATCAATTCGGCCACCGCCGTGCCGCGCAAGGTCTACCGCGGGTTTGCAGGCTATCTCGCCGGCCGCGGCTGCGCGGTCTTGACCTACGACTACCGCGGCACCGGTGACAGCAGGCAGAAGTCGCTGGTCGGCTACAACCAGGTCAAATCGCTGGTCGGCTTCAAGGCCTCGATGTCGGATTGGGCCGCCCTCGATGCCACCGCCGCGGTGGCCTGGATGCGCGAACGCTACAAGAATTTGCCGCTCACCTATGTCGGCCATTCGTTCGGCGGCCAGGCGCTCGGGCTGCTCGCCAACAACAACGAGGTCTCGCGCGCGCTGCTGATCGCCGCCCAGGCCGGATACTGGAAGCTGATGGCTTCGCCGGAACGCTATCGCGTCTATGCCATGCTGAATTTCTTCGGCGTTCCCCTCACCCGGCTCTTGGGCTATGCGCCAGGCTGGGGCGGCCTCGGCGAGGATTTGCCCAAGGGCGTGTTTGAGCAGTGGGTCGGCTGGGTGATGAGCGAGCGTTATCTGTTCAGCGATGCCAAGCTCGGCGCGTTGCAGAATTTTCCGAAATATCACGGCGCGATGCGCGCGCTGTGCTTTTCCGACGACCCATGGGCGACGCGTCCGGCGGTCGAACTTCTGTGTTCGGGATTTACCGCGGCCAAGCCGGAAATCCTGACGGTGACGCCCGGCGACGCCGGTGCTGCCCGGATCGGCCATCTCGGTTTTTTCCGACCCGAGCATCGCGACACACTCTGGCGAGGGGCCGCGGAATGGCTTCAGGCGACGGAGTAGTTGGTTCAATTTTCAAAGAGCCAGAAGCTTCGCAAAGAGCCGTCACTGCAAGGAGCGAAGCGACGAAGCAATCCATTCTTGCTTTGCGGCTTTATGGATTACTTCGCTTCGCTCGCAATGACGGCACCTTAATTTCGGACGCGAATTCTCGTCTCGCGGCGCGATGCGCCCGAGTTGGTGCTTGAAACCTTCCGCCCCAATGAGGGCGTGGGGAATGCCGGGTGCCCGTTGCACCCGCAGCCGCGCGTGGTGAGTAGTAAGCACGCGCGTTAGTCACCACGGTCGCACCGGAACACCCGGCATTCCCGCACGCGAATGGTTTTAACGGCTTCTTCCGCGCTTTCCCCGGCGATCGGGCTTGTTTGTCACCGTCGCCTGCGGATTAAGGCTGGTCCGCGCCCGGTCGGGCCGACTTCGCCTCCGCAGACTTGACGCCGGCGTCGAGGCGTCAGGACCACACGACTTCACCGTCCGCGTCAGCATCGTTCGTCCGCGCGCTCCTGACCGCTCACGGAAAACCCGCCCTGCGATCACGTCCACGCACTCGACGCTGCCGCGTCCACCGCATCCCATCCCAACGTTCGTGACGATCGCGATACGCCCCTTGTGGGGGATGAGACGGCAACGGATATGCAGGTGATTTGGGCAAATATGGAATCAAAATATTTTTGCGAACGGGGCTGGACAGGCAAATCAATAAGCAGCCTGCCGGGCAAATCAGCAATGGGACCGCTACCGCCAATCGCAGCCTTCGGGCGACTTCCAGCGTCGGAATGTTCTTGATCTTCTCACCGAGCTTGCGCTCGGCCATGGTCGGCCCTTGGAGAGCTGCGACGTAAGATGAACCAAAGCAAAACGGCTTCCGGCCGGGACGAGGACCGCAGAAATCCCCTGAGAAGATTTGGCCATGATGAACTGCTACGATGTCCGCTCGATGCGGTCGCATCGACAGTCTGCACACGAGCCAATACGTGCGCGCATCAGTCGGCTTGAAACAACGAGCCAACGCGCTCGGAGGAATTCATGAACTGGATTGAAGCTGCCGGCTATCTGGCTTCCGCGCTCGTGCTGGCTACATTTTGCATGAAGACGATGATCCCTTTGCGGTGCGCGGCGGTTTGCAGCAATGTCGCTTTCATCGTCTACGGCTTCTACGACGACCTCTATCCTGTCCTCGTTCTGCACGGGATATTGCTGCCCCTGAACGTCTGGCGTGCCGTCCAGATGCTGCGGTTGATATGGCGGGTCGAGGCAGCTTCGAAAGATGATCTCTCCACGGACTGGCTAAGGCCGTTCATGAAGGAAACGCAATTGAAGGCCGGCGAAGTGATCTTCAACAGAGGGGACCATGCCGATCGCCTCTACATGATCATAACCGGCGACATCCATCTTGAGCAGATCGATCTGACCTTGCGCGCCGGTGACCTGTTTGGAGAGATCGGCCTGTTTTCCGCAGACCACAAACGAACCCAAACGGCCCGTGCACGGACGGATGTCGATCTTCTCTGGATCAGCGAAGGCGAGCTGGCGCAAATCTGCTATCAAAATCCCGGAATAGCGTTCTACTTCCTCAAGCTGACGACCAATCGCCTGCTCGCCAACGCCTCACGTGCCTTGGCCGGAACAGAAGCCGCCTTGCAGGCGTCCTCTTCAGGATAAGGCCATCGTCATCGGCCGCCGCCGAGGCGCGACAGCGCTTCGTTCAATTCGTGAATCTGATAGGGCTTGCGAAGTATCGGAAACTCCGCTGCGGCATTTCGCGCCGCTTCGCTGTACCCGGAGGCCAGCAGGATCGGCAGCCCAGGGTGTTTTTGCTTTAGCACGCGTGCCAGCGCAAGCCCGTCCATCTTGCCGGGCATCACGATATCGCTGAGAACGAGGTCGATACCATCGGCGGCGATTTCGCTGAGGGCCATGTCGACATCCGACGCCCAGCGAACAGCGTAGCCGAGTTCTTCCAGCAGACCTGCGGATGCGTTCGCTACCTCAGGATTGTCCTCGACCAGCAGGACAGTGCCGGTGCTGCGACGGCCTATTTCTTTCGACGGCCGTTTCAATGTCGCTGTACTGCGTGGCAGGCAGACAGTGAACGATGTGCCTTTGCCGAGTTCGCTGTCGACCGCGATCGTGCCACCTGCCTGATAAACGAAACCGTGGACTTGCGAAAGTCCCAGACCTGTTCCTTTGCCAATCGGTTTGGTGGTAAAAAACGGATCGAATATCCTTGCAACCACGTCGTCGGGAATGCCGACGCCGGTGTCCCTGACCTTGATGGCCACAAAATCGCCTTTGATACCGCCATCGTCGACGAAAACATTGCTGGCTAGGACCGTCACATTGCCGCCCTGCGGCATGGCATCGCGCGCATTGATGACCAGGTTGACCAGCGCCGTTTCGAACTCCGCCGGATCCACCGTGATCGGCCATATCCCGTCGTCTACCTCGATGTGCAGTTCGATGGCGCTGCCGAGCCCTGTGTCGAGAACCTCGCGCAGCGAGAAGATGCAGTCGCGCACGTCGATGGTCTGGGGATTGACGCTCTGCCGGCGAGCGAATGACAGAAGCTGGCTGGTCAACGCGGCCCCTCGTTGAGAGGCCGCATCGATCGCCTGGACGGCACGAAGCGCTTTCGGATCGTCCGCCGCCACCTTCTTCAACGCGTTGAGGCTGCCGGAAATAACCATGAGAAGATTGTTGAAGTCGTGTGCCACCCCACCGGTAAGCTGTCCCAGTGCGTCAAGTTTCTGCGACTGAGCCAGCTTTAGCTGGAGTTTTTCCATCTCCTGCTGGGCCTCGCGACGCTCAGTGATGTCACGGGTGATTTTGGCGAAGCCGAGAAGCCTGTTCTCCTCATCGCGTATCGGATCAATGACAACACTTGCCCAAAAGAACGTGCCATCCTTGCGAACGCGCCAGCCCTCTTCCTCGTAGCGGCCGTTTTCCAGCGCAAGCCGGAGGGCGCGCGCGGGCCGGCCGGCGGCCTGGTCTGCGCTGGAGTAGAAGCGGGAGAAGTGCTGCCCGATGATTTCTTCCGGCCGGTAGCCTTTGATGCGCTGACCACCGGCGTTCCAGTTGGTAACCACGCCATTGGGATCGAGCATGTAGAGCGCATAATCGATGACGCCATTCACCAGCAGACGAAAGTGTCTTTCGCTCTCGCTGAGGGCGTCGGCGGCCTGGTTTCGCTCGGTAATGTCGCGCGTAATCTTGGCGAAGCCGACGAGTTCATTTTCCTCATAGAGCGGGTCAATGACAACCGATGCGAGGAACTTCGAGCCATCCTTGCGCACCCGCCACCCCTCGGCCTCGAACTTTCCGTCATTGCGAGCCGTTTCGAGGGAACGGGCCGGCAATCCCGCCTCGCGATCCTCCGGGGAATAGAACATCGAGAAATGCCGGCCGACAACTTCGTCTGCCTCGTATCCCTTGATGCGTTTGGCGCCGGCATTCCAGTTAAGGATGATGCCATCGGGGTCCAGCATATAGATAGCGTAGTCGACGACCCCCTCGACCAGCAGGCGGAACTTGCGCTCGCTTTCGAACAAGCCGCGCCTCCGGCCAGCCTTTTTTGCCATCTGATGTTTCCCAACCGTAACTTCGGCTAACGACCAGACAGGCGACTTGTTCCAGGCAATGTCACGCCCCAGCAGGTTAACATCCCTCCCCGGCCCCCCTACTCCGCCGCTTCCCGCACGTATCGCGCGCTCGGTGTCCGCATCGTCACCAGTTCCTCCGCCGCGGTCGGGTGCAGGGCCATGGTGGCGTCGAAATCGGCCTTGGTCGCCTTCATCTTGACGGCGATGGCGACGACCTGAACCATTTCGGCAGCACCATCGCCGACGATGTGACAGCCGACCACGCGATCGCTGGTGCCGTCGACCACCAGCTTCATCAGCATCCGGGTATCGCGGCCCGACATCGTGGCCTTCATCGGCCGGAAGCTCGTCTTGTAGATATCGACGTGGCTGAACTGGGCGCGCGCCTGCGCCTCGGTCAATCCCACCATGCCGACCTCGGGCTGCGAAAACACCGCGGTCGGAATGTCGGCGTGATCGACCTCAACCGAACGCTTGCCGAACTGCGTATCGGCAAAGGCGTGGCCTTCGCGGATCGCCACCGGCGTGAGGTTGACGCGATGGGTGACGTCGCCGATCGCGTAGATATTCGAGACCGACGTTCGCGACAAGCCGTCGACGGTGATGCCGCCATTGTGCGGATTGATGGCGACGCCGGCCTTTTCAAGTCCGAGATTTGCGACATTGGGATGCCGCCCGATCGCGAACATCACCTGGTCGGAGGCGATGCTCGAGCCGTTCGACAGATGCGAGGTGAATTCATGGCCGTGCCTGTCGACCCTGGTAACGGTGCAGCCGGTCAGAATGGTGATGCCGGCCTTTTCCATCTCGCCGCGCAGATGATTGCGGACATCCTCGTCGAAGCCGCGCAGGATGTTGTCGCCGCGATAGACCACCGTCACGTCGGAGCCGAAGCCCGCGAAGATGCCGGCGAACTCCAGCGCGATATAGCCGCCGCCTTGAATCAGGATGCGCTTCGGCAGCGCGGCCAGATGAAACGCCTCGTTGGAGGAGATCACGTGTTCGATGCCGGGAATCGCCGCGCCGTGATTGGGCGCGCCGCCGGTCGCGATCAGCACCATTTTCGCCCGGACGGTTTCGCCGGTGCCCAGCCGGATGGTATGTGCGTCCTCGAACACCGCGCGGGTCTTGACGATGCGCGCGCCGGATTTTTCCACATTGGAGGTGTAGGCGGCCTCCAGCCGGGCGATCTCCTTGTCCTTGTTGGCGATCAGGGTCGGCCAGTCGAATGTCGCTGGCGGAATGCTCCAGCCGAAGCCGGCGGCGTCCTCGATCTCCTGATGGACGTGCGAGGCCATGACCAGAAGCTTTTTCGGCACGCAGCCGCGGATCACGCAGGTGCCGCCCATCCGGTACTCTTCGGCGATCATGACCCGCGCGCCATAACCGCCCGCGATCCGCGCCGCGCGCACCCCGCCGGAACCGCCTCCAATGACAAAAAGATCGACGTCGAACTCAGCCATTTCCGCTCCGATCGAAATCAGCTCATATCCTCACATCTGCTTGCCGCGCTTGCGCATCTCGGCGCGGAATTCGCCGCTGACCTGATCCGCAAAACTCTGGGCCCACTGGTTCATGTAGGCCATGCTCATCTGTATCGCCTTCGGCTCGGTCGACAGCAGCTTCTGACCCAGCGTCGACTTGTAGAATGCCACGAGATCCTTCAACTCCTGCTCGGTGAACTCGTTGGCGTAAACATTCGCCATCCCTTCGCCGATTTCGTTCTCGCGGCCGGCCATCTTCTGGGCGACGATCACGGCCACTTCGTCGAGGTCCTTCTGGTAGTTGAGGTTGCTCTGCAGCAGGGCATCCTTGGTCCTCTGGACGATGGTCGGTACCGCACTGGCATAAACCGCGCGGACATTTTTCATCGTCAGAATTTCCCGGGCCGCCGCGAGAGCGCCCGGAGAGGCCGGCTTGAGCGCAGGTAGCTGCGTTGTTGCTGCTGCGCCGCCGCCGGAACGACGCTCAGCGCCAATCCCAACGCCAAGCCCAAGGCAAGGCTCGCGGCCGGCAGAATTCTTGAAAGCCACTTCATTCCAACGCTCCTCGATGACGGATTTACCGCCGTTCAACCACACGAATTCCCTGAGAGCCTGCCAGCATGACGGTGCTCGCAACGCCGATAAACAGCCCATGCTCGACGACGCCCGGTATCGCGGCCAGCAATCCTGCGAGACGCGGAGGGTCGGTTATTCGTCCTAGATGGGCATCGACGATCCAGTGGCCCCCATCGGTGACAAAAACGTGACCGTCCCTGGCCTTTCGGACCGCCATTGGCCCGGAGACGCCGCTTTCGGCAAAAGCGCCGGCGATGGCGCGCTGCGTCGCCGCCAGCCCGAACGGAATGACCTCGACCGGCAACGGATAGCGGCCGAGCGTTTCGACCCATTTGGAATCGTCGGCGATCACGATCATCCGATCCGACGCCGTGGCGACGATCTTCTCGCGCAGCAATGCGCCGCCGCCGCCCTTGATGAGATTGAGCGCCGGGTCAATCTCGTCGGCGCCATCGACGGTGAGGTCGAGTCGATCGATATCGTCCAGCGTGGTCAGGCGAATGCCGCAGCGTATCGCATCGGCGCGGGTGGCTTCCGATGTCGGCACGCCGATGACGTCCAGCCCGTCGCGAACGCGTTTACCCAGAAGCTCGACAAAATGCTTCGCGGTCGAACCGGTGCCGAGGCCAAGCGTCATGCCGCCGCGCACGAATTCGAGCGCGCGGGCCGCCGCCTGCCGTTTCAATTCGTCCATATTCACGCGCGAACTAAGCCCCTATAAAGCCGCCAACGCTGGCGGCGGGGCATATCTAGCGTCGTTTTGCGGCGAGGAACAGCGCCATGCATCGATCCCGCCGCGATCGACGGTTTTTGCCCCGAAAACGAGCGCCCACTTGCAAGATGGCGCGAGGACCGGTAGCGATTTTCGATGAATTCGGTTCGCACTGTTGTATTCGATCTCGACGGCACGCTGGTGGATACCGCGCCCGACCTGATCAACGCACTCAACTTCGTCCTCGAGCGCGAAGGCCTGCCCTCCGTCCCGCTCAAATCCGCGCGCATGATGATCGGTGCGGGCGTCCGCCGGCTGCTCGAACGCGGCCTGGAGGTCGATGGCCGTCACGCTGGCGTCAAAGACATCACTCGGCTCACCGACGATTTCATCGAATATTATGCGACGCATATCGCCGACGCCTCGCGTCCGTTCGACGGCCTGGAAAGCGCGCTCGATGATCTCAACGCGCAGGGATATCGCTTTGCGGTCTGCACCAACAAGCTCGAATGGCTGTCGAAGCTGCTGCTCGACCGGCTCGGGTTGAGCGCGCGGTTTTCAGCGATTTGCGGCGCGGACACCTTCGGAATCTCGAAGCCCGACCCGGCCATCCTGCAACAGACCGTAGCGCGCGCCGGCGGGCAGTTGTCCACGACGATCATGGTGGGGGATGCCGGCCCGGATATCGGCGTCGCCCGCCGCGCCGGGATCCCGGTCGTCGGCGTTGAATTCGGCTATACCGAGGTTCCAATCGCCGACCTCAAGCCTGACCGGCTGATCGGCCATATGAGCGAGCTGCCGGCCGCCGTGGAAAGCCTGATGCTTCGCCGGAGCGCTTCTTAAGATTTTGATATTACTGGTCTATTTTTTTGGAATCCGCTCCGGCATTAACCATTATTTAACGACGGGGGTCCGCGCGGTTGCGCGGCTGTCCCGACGCTCCTATGGTCGAAACGGGGATTGCGGCGGTTTGCCGCACTACGGACGGATGGATCATGCGTCGGGTCATCGTGATTGCCGCAGCAGGACTAGGCCTTGCCGGTTGCTCCTCGTTTTCGTGGGACGCCTTCAAGTCGACGCCCCCGGTCGTGCAGGTTCAGCTCGAATCGACGCCGCCGGGCGCCGATGCCCGTACCTCCCTCGGACCTGGTTGCAAGACGCCCTGCTCGGTCAGCATCACCCCGCCTGAAGGGACCGATTTCACCGTCACCTACACGATGGACAAGTTCCAGCCGGCCACCGTGCCGGCACACGTGATCCGTGTGCCCGGCGATTTCGCCTCGAGTGGATCGGCGAGGATCGATCCCAATCCGATCGTCGCCGAGCTTCAGCGCATGGGCCCGCCGCCGAAGCCAGCCCGGAAAATGCACCGACCGAGAAAGCCCAAGCCGCCCAAGGGCGCCGCGGCCCCACCCGCCGCGGGAACGCCGTTCCCCGAACGCGACGCAAGCGCCTGCGGCCGCGCCGGCTCCGGCGGCCGCACCACCACCGCCTCCACCGCCGCCCGCGCGCTGATTGCTTGCACTGCACCACAACTGCACCAGACAAAGGTGCCGATTGTGCCCGCGTCGCAACGTGCCTACATTGTGGTCGCGCGCGCCGTTCATTGATGTCACGGCTGCTGCGCCGAAGAGGGACATCTGAATGAACGGCGCTCTGCTCAGCCCTGCCCGTCCGATGACCGATCCGTTCGGCCGGACCATCAGCTATCTGCGGGTATCGGTCACGGATCGCTGTGATCTGCGCTGCCTTTATTGCATGTCGGAAGACATGACATTTCTGCCCAAGGCCGATCTGCTGACGCTCGAGGAACTCGATCGGCTCTGTTCGGCATTCATCGCCAAGGGCGTGCGAAAGCTGCGGCTCACCGGCGGCGAACCGCTGGTCCGGCGCAATGTGATGTCGCTGGTGCGCTCGCTCTCGCGCCATCTCGGCACCGGCGCGCTCCATGAACTGACGCTGACCACCAACGGCTCACAGCTCGCGCGTTTCGCCGACGAGTTGCGGGACTGCGGGGTCCGCCGCATCAACGTCTCGCTGGACACGCTCGACCCCGCGAAATTCCGGGCCATCACCCGCTGGGGCGATCTCGACAAGGTGCTGAGCGGCATCGAGGCGGCGCGCGCCGCGGGTCTTGCCGTGAAGATCAATGCCGTTGCGCTGAAGAACACCAACGAAGACGAGATTCCGTCGCTGATCGAATGGGCGCACGGCAAGGGCATGGCGCTGACGCTGATCGAGGTGATGCCGATGGGCGACATCGGTGAAGGCCGCATCGACCAGTATGTGCCGCTGTCGCTGCTGCGCGCGCGGCTCAGCCAGCAATACACCTTGACCGACCTCGCCGATGACACCGGCGGGCCGGCGCGTTACGTTCGCGTCAGCGAAACCGGCGGCAAGCTCGGCTTTATCACGCCGATGACCCACAATTTCTGCGAGTCCTGCAACCGGGTACGGATCACCTGCACCGGCACGCTGCATACCTGCCTCGGCCATGAGGATGCCTCCGATTTGCGCAAGCCGCTGCGGGCTTCCGCCGACGACCAACTGCTCAGCGAGGCGATCGATCGGGCGATCGGCCTGAAGCCGAAGGGCCACGACTTCATCATCGATCGCAGGCACAACCGCCCGAGCGTCAGCCGCCATATGAGCGTCACCGGCGGTTGAACTTTCCGGCATTGAAGTGCCGAACCGCCCCAGCGCTAGCCCCGTGCGTGAAACGCCATTTTCCAATTGACGTCGCCATGACGCGCTGAAATGGTGCGGCTGCTTTCATGCTAGCCCGGCTGGATGAGCCGCTGCGCCCGATGGCGCGGTCAAGACGGCGGAGGCAACAACGGGGGAGACTATCGTTGCAATCGCTCCTGCGGATGAGCCGTGTGCGGATGAGGCATGTGCAGACGTGCCTTATGCCGATGAGGCTCGTGCAGACAGGTCTCGTGCAGAAAGATTCCGGCGCGACGCCTTCGGCGCGCGGCGATGAGGCGATCCCCGTTGAAGCGTTCGGCCTGCCCTGATGCCGGGCGCCCGGGAGAACACGATGCGCCCATTGCTGGCGGTCAGCGCCGCCATCGATCGGATCAATGAGAAGATAGGCTATTTCTGCAATTTCCTGGTGCTCGCCGCCTGCATCGTCAGCGCCGGCAATGCCATGATCCGCTATGCGTTCGGATACAGCTCGAACGGCTGGCTCGAACTGCAGTGGTACATGTTCGCCATCCTGGTGATGTTCGGCGCATCGTACACCTTCAAGCGCAACGAGCATGTCCGGGTCGAGATCTTCTATCTGTTTCTCTCCGAGCGCGGCCAGCTCTGGCTCGATTTGATCGGCACGCTGTTCTTCCTGATCCCGGCCTGCCTCCTGCTCAGCTACCTGTCCTGGCCGTTCTTCCATCAGGCCTACGCCGTCGGCGAAATGTCCGGCAACGCCGGCGGCCTGATCCGCTGGCCGATCAAATTCGTGATCCCGTCCGGCTTCGTGATGCTGGCATTGCAAGGCGTCTCGGAGGTCATCAAACGCATTGCAGCGCTTCAGGGCCAGGTGACGATCGATGCGAAGTACGAGAGACCGACGCAATGATCACGCTGGACACGATGCCGCCGATGATGTTCGGCGGCCTGGTTCTGGCGATGCTGATCGGCTTCCCGGTGGCGTTCACGCTGGCGGCTGTCGGGCTGTCGTTCGGATTTCTCGCCATTCATCTTGGCTTCTTTGACCTGAATTTCCTGCAGGCTATACCGGGCCGGGTGTTCGGCAGCGTGCTTTCCAACGAACTCCTGCTGGCGATTCCGTTCTTCACTTTCATGGGCGCGATCCTGGAGCGATGCGGCCTCGCCGAGGACATGCTGGATTCGATGGGCCAGCTGTTCGGCCCGATCCGCGGCGGCCTCGGCTATTCGGTCATCCTGGTCGGCTTCATCCTCGGCGCCATCACCGGCACGGTCGCGGCCCAAGTGATCGCGATGGCGCTGATCTCGATGCCGGTGATGATCCGCTACGGCTACAACATGCGTTACATCACCGGCGTGCTGGCGGCATCCGGCACCATCACGCAATTGGTGCCGCCGTCGCTGGTCTTGATCGTGCTGGCCGACCAGCTCGGCAAGTCGGTCGGCGACATGTATCTGGGCGCATGGGGACCGTCGGTGTTCCAGATCTTCCTGTTCGCCGGCTACACCTTCCTGCTTGGCGTCTTCAAGCCGGATCACGTGCCGGCGGTGCCGAAGACGGCACTGACGCTGACCGGATGGCCGCTGTGGCGCAAATGCCTGCTCGGCATCATCCCCTCGGCGGTGCTGATCTTTGTCGTGCTCGGCACCATGATGATGGGCCTCGCGACGCCGACCGAAGCCGGCGCCATGGGCGCGGTCGGCGCCATCGTGCTGGCCGCAATCCACGCCAAGGACTTCAGCACCACCGGCCGCAAGATCCTGATTATCGGCGTGATCGCCGGCGGCATCGGCACCATGGTCGGCATCTTCCTGACCGAGGGCATCATCTTCAAGGCCGCATTTGCCGTCACCTACTTCGCCGTGGTGTGGATCTGCCTCGAGGCCGTCCGCATTCCCGAACTGCGCGACCTGATCAAGCAGGGCTACGAGACGACGATGCGCATCACCACCATGGTGGTGTTCATTCTGATCGGGTCGACCTGTTTCTCGGTGGTGTTCCTCGGCGTTTCCGGCGGCGTATGGCTGGAGCATCTCTTGACGTCGCTGCCCGGCGGCGCCTGGGGCTTCCTGATCTTCATCAACCTGTTCATCTTCTTCCTGGCGTTCTTTCTGGATTTCTTCGAAATCGCCTTCATCATTCTGCCGATGATCGCGCCGATCGCGCAGAAGATCCTGGCGCCGGTGGTGGGTGCGGATGCCGCGCTGATCTGGTTCGGCGTCATGCTCTGCGTCAACATGCAGACCTCGTTCATGCATCCGCCGTTCGGCTTTGCGCTGTTTTATCTGCGTGGCGTCGCACCGAAAGAGGTCAAGAGCTCCGACATCTATTGGGGCGCCCTGCCCTGGGTCGGGTTGCAGGTGATCATGGTGGTGCTGGTGATCGCGTTCCCGATCACGGTGACCGGCCTGCTCGACAAGCCCGTCACCGTCGATCTGAACAAGATCAAGATCGAGGTCCCGCAAATCGAAGCCCCGCCGCTGGATTTCGGTCCTCCGGCAAAACAATAGCAATCCGGGTTGGGGAAAACGCAAAACCCCGGAGCATCGGCTCGGGGGTTTTTCCATTTGGGCGGAGGCGATCAGCCCTGAGCGTGGCGCGCCATGAAGATGTCGTAGCCGAGTTCGGCGACCTGGAACCATTGGTAGCCATTGTTCGAGAACGCCGTCATGGACTCGTAGACCTTCTTGAAATTGGCGTTGGTCGCAGCGACCTCGCTGTGTAGTTCTTTCGCCGCCTTGAAGCTTGCTTCCATGATCGGCGGCGAGAATGCGTGCAGCTTGGCGCCGCCGGCCAGCAGTTTGCGCAGCGCCATCGGATTGACGGCGTCGTATTTGGCCATCATCCAGTTGTTGGCGTAGTGACCGGCCTGCTCGAGGACATTCTGATAATGTTTCGGCAGCGCGTTCCATTTGTCGAGATTGACCATGGCGAGCAGCATCGGGCCGCCCTCCCACCATCCCGGATAGTAGTAATGCGGCGCGACCTTGTAGAACCCGAGCTTCTCATCGTCATACGGACCGACCCACTCGGCGCCGTCGATCGTGCCCTTCTCGAGCGCAGGATAGATGTCGCCACCAGCGAGCTGCTGCGGCACCGCGCCCAGCTTCTGCATCACGCGTCCGGCAAAGCCGCCGATGCGGAATTTCAGTCCCTGCAGGTCGTTGACGGTGTTGATCTCCTTGCGGAACCAGCCGCCCATCTGGCAACCGGTGTTGCCCGCGAGCAATGAGGTGACGTTGTAACTTTTGTAGAACTCGTTGAGCACCTCCTTGCCGCCGCCCAGCATGTACCAGGCCTGGTTCAGGCGCATGTCGGGTCCGAACGGCACCGAGGAGCCGAAGGTAAACGTCGGATCCTTGCCGTAATAGTAATATGAGGCAGTATGCCCAAGTTCGACGGTGCCATTTTGCACGGCATCGAGCACTTGCAGGCCGGGAACGATTTCGCCGGCGGCGAAGGTCTGGATCTGGAATTTGTTGTCGGTGGCTTCGCCGACCGCCTTGGCCATCTGCTCGGCTCCGCCATGCAGCGTATCCAGCGATTTCGGCCAGCTCGTCGTCATCCGCCACTTGATCTCCGGCATCGACTGCGCGATCGCCGGCGCGGCAATGGTGGCAGCCCCCGCGACTCCCAATCCGGTGACCTTGATAAAGTCTCGTCGTTTCATCGAACCCCCTTTTCGTTTGGGCATGATCTCTTCCGAAAACCGGTTCCCACACCCGGATCAAGTCCGAGTGCATGCTTTTCGGGATCATGCCCTAGCCTTCGTTGCGAGGCTTGGGCGGAGCATGGAGCATCCGGTTGGGGATTTCCACGATGAACTGGCGTCCCGCAATGCAAAAGCCCGGCCTCCTCGCGGAAACCGGGCTTGGTCGTCGGGTGGCTTGGAGCCTGATCAGCCGCGCGTGCGCGAGCGGATCATGAAACTGTCGAAGGTATATTCAGCGACCTGCCACCACAGATACTGGTCGGAGCGATAGGCCTGCATCGCCTCGATCGATTTCTTGAAGTCGGCGTTCTTGCCGGAAATCTCTCCCCACAATTCGTTGGTCGCCTTCAGGCAGGCTTCCAGCACTTCGTTGGTGAAGGGGCGAAGTTGCGTGCCGCCCGCGACCAGGCGCTTCAATGCCGCCGGGTTTTCCATATCGTAGCGCGCCCCCATCCAGGTATTGGCATTCGCGGTCGCATTGGTGATGATCGCCTGATAATTCTTGGGCAGCGAATTCCACTTCTCGAGATTGCAGAAAGCGTGAACCATCGGACCGCCTTCCCAGAAGCCGGGATAATAATAGTACTTCGCGACCTTCTGAAAACCGAGCTTTTCGTCGTCATACGGCCCGACCCACTCGGCGGCGTCGATGGTGCCTTTCTCAAGCGCGGGATAGATGTCGCCGCCGGCGAGCTGCTGCGGCACGACGCCGACCTTCTGCAGCACCTGGCCGGCAATTCCGCCGATGCGAAACTTCAGCCCGGAAAGGTCGGCAACCGTCTTGATCTCCTTGCGGAACCAGCCGCCCATCTGGGTGCCGGTGTTGCCGCAGGGAAAACCGATCACGCCAAATTTCTTGAAGAACTCGTTTCCAAGTTCCATGCCGCCGCCCTGATACCACCACGAATTCTGCATCCGCGCATTCAGGCCGAACGGCACCGAGGAATAGATCGCAAACGTCGGATCCTTGCCGACGTAGTAATAGGAGACGGTGTGACTCATCTCGATGGTGCCGTTGGAAGTTGCATCGAGCGCCTGCAGGCCCGGCACGATTTCACCGGCGGCAAAGACCTGGATCTGAAACTTGTTGTCGGTCATTTCGGCGACGTATTTGGAAAACTCCACGGCGCCGCCATAAATCGTATCGAGCGATTTCGGGAAACTCGACGTCATGCGCCATTTGATCTCGGGCGCCGATTGCGCGATCGCCGGCGAGGCCACGGCGGCCACGGCCGCACCACTTGCCGAAACCTTCAAAAAATCACGACGCTTCATTCGGACATCTCCTTGGCTTCGGGCGTTTCCCGTATTTCTGCAGCTTTTCTTGGGCGGAGCGGTTTCCGCATCGGCCGCAGGGCGCTCTGGCGACCGGGCTTTAACACGGAAGTTACTTTACGAAAACGCAACAAAGGCATGACTGCACTGATTAAACGAAAGTCGCATGAGTCCGTGAAATCGGCTCAGGCCGCGGCGATGACGCCCTGGAGCTGATCGCGCACCTTCGCACCGATCGCACGATAGATCGCCGCGTGCGGTCCGTCGGGTTCGCTCTCCACCACCGGCGTTCCCGAATCCGACGTGATGCGAATCGACATGTGCAGCGGGATCTCGCCGAGGAACGGCACCGCGAGCCGTTCGGCCTCATGCCGCGCACCGCCGTGACCGAAAATATCCGATCGGGTGCCGCAATGCGGACACTGAAAATAACTCATGTTCTCGACAATACCGAGAACCGGCACGTTGACCTTCTTGAACATGGCAAGCCCACGCCGCGCATCGATCAGGGAAAGATCCTGCGGCGTCGAGATGATGATCGCTCCCTTGAGCGGCACATTCTGCGCCAGCGTCAGCTGCGCGTCGCCAGTGCCGGGAGGCATGTCGACCACGAGAATATCGAGCGTACCCCACGCCACATCCCGCAGCATCTGGGTAATGGCCGACATCACCATCGGCCCGCGCCAGATCATCGCGGTGTCTTCCTCGACCAGAAAACCGATCGACATGATGGCAAGACCGAACCGCTGAATCGGAATCATCTTCCGGTCGTCGTTCAACTGCGGCTTCTCGTGAATACCGGTCAATCGCGGTACCGAGGGTCCATAAATGTCGGCGTCGAGCAAACCGACGCGCAGGCCGAGATCGCGCAGGCCCAGCGCCAGATTGAGCGCCGTCGTCGATTTTCCGACGCCGCCCTTGCCGGAGGCGACCGCGATGACAGCGGCGATGCCGGGAATCTCCGACTGCTTCGACATCGGCGACACCGGACTTTGCGGCGGCCGATGCGAAGAGACAGGAGGCACACCTGGCGCATGCCGATGAGGCGGCGGTGCGGCGGAGCCGGCCTTGCGTTCAGCGGTGAGCGCGATCATGGCGACCGTAACGCCCGGAATGGCGCGCACCGCCGCTTCGGCCTTGGCCCGCGTGCTTTCCCACGCGCGGGCCTCGGCAGCGTCAACATTGATCGAGAAAAATACCTTGCCGTCGTTGACCGTGATAGCCGACAACACGCCGGCGTTGCGCAAGGCAACGCCGCGCGGCGACATCACCTTGGCCAGACTGTCGAGAACCTGCTGTTCCGTCACGCTCAAGGCGTATCTCCTGATACCGATATTGGGGTGCGACATCCGAGGCGACACATAGAGCGATCCCCGAACAAAGGATACCGCCGTTATAACTGCATCAGACCCGCGCAACCGGACGGCGTCGTGTCCCTCAGCCCTGCTCCTTGGCGGCTTCATAATTCAATTCGATCATCACCCCGTTGGGGTCGTTGACGAAAATCTGCCAGAGTTCGCCGCCGGGCACCTGCCGAACGTCGAACTTCATGCCCCTGGATTGAAGCCGCTGCTTCATCCCGGCAAAATCGCGGCTGGCAAAAGCGACATGGTGGACGACGCCGGAATCGGGCTTCTGCTGCTCTTGCGTCGGCGAGATATCGACGAGATGGACCACCGCCCTGCCCTCGCTGTACATCCAGGCCCCGGGGAACGCGAAGTTCGGCCGGTCGCCTTTCGTCAGGCCGAGGATGTCCTCGTAGAACCGAACGGTGTCGGCGAGTTTCCGGGTCCGGATATTGAAGTGATCGAGTACGCCCACGCTCATGCGATACCGCTCCCTTGATGTTGAAATCACAGTTGTCGGAACCCTGTCCTAGCATAAAACAATACCGGCTCGCCAAATCCGGACGTTGCCCTTCATGATCCAGCGTCTATTGTAGCGGGTTCCACACCTTGCGACGGACCTGTTTCGAGGACCGAACCAGCCGCCGTCCCGTCTCCCGCATTCCGCGCGGCCCGTTCAACACCGCCGGCAAAAACCCCAGGGTTAAAAACATGGCCAAACTCGCTTTTCTCGGTCTCGGCGTTATGGGTTTCCCCATGGCAGGACATCTCGTCACCAAAGGTGGTCACGAGGTGACGGTATTCAACCGGACCGCCGCCAAGGCGAAGGCATGGGCCGAGAAATTCGGCGGACAAACGGCTCCGACGCCGAAAGCCGCCGCCGAAGGTAAGGATTTTGTCATGGCGTGCGTCGGCAATGACGACGATCTGCGTGCGATCACGATTGGCGCCGATGGAGCGTTCGCGGGCATGAAGCAAGGTGCGACCTTCGTCGATCACACCACCGCCTCGGCCGAAGTCGCGCGCCAGCTCGACGCCGAGGCGACCAAACGCGGCTTCAAGTTCGTCGATGCCCCGGTCTCCGGCGGACAGGCCGGCGCGGAAAACGGCGTGTTGACCGTGATGTGCGGCGGCACCAAAGACGCCTATGCCGGTGCCGAGCCTGTGATCGCAGCCTATGCCAGGATGTGCAAGCTCTTGGGACCCGCGGGTTCCGGCCAGCTGACCAAAATGGTCAATCAGATCTGCATTGCCGGACTGGTCGAAGGCCTGTCCGAAGGCATTCATTTTGCCAAAAAATCAGGGCTCGACGTCCAGGCTGTGATCGAAACCATTTCGAAGGGCGCCGCCCAGTCCTGGCAGATGGAGAACCGGTACAAGACCATGAACGAGGGAAAATTCGATTTCGGCTTCGCGGTCGAATGGATGCGCAAGGATTTGTCGATCTGTCTCGCCGAAGCACGGCGAAACGGGGCCAGCCTTCCGGTCACAGCACTGGTCGACGCCTTCTACGCCGAGGTCGAGAAACTCGGCGGCAAGCGATGGGACACCTCAAGCCTGCTGGCCCGGCTGGAGCGCTGAGCTTGCGGAGGCCGGCGACTAACCACGCCTGGCTAATCCTGCTCCGTCCTCCACGAAAACAGCGACACCCGGGAGGACGGCGGCAAGCGGCTCCCTGAGACTTGGGGCCATAGGGGCCGTTCGGCGACAGTCTGGGGATGACCATCCTACCGTATCCGGTTCAACGAGCCGAGACGCCTGACGAAGAACGAAAGGATCTCGTCGCGCGCGGCGATGGTCGGTTGGCCTGCCTCATCGATCAGATGGGCGGTCACGACACTGTGCGGGCAGTTCACGTGGCGCGAAAAGAAAGGTGCAGTGTCGGTGTTGGCGGCACTGTCAGGAAGCACCCGCCCGATGAAACGGTCGCCAAGCGCTTCAGCATAGGCCGCGAAGCGCTGGGCCATGCAGAACTTGTCGCCCTCGAAGCGATAGGCCATCACGGTCAGGTCATCGCGCTCGAGCCGCTCGCGGACCGCCTTGATTTCGTCAGGCGCGATTTCAATTCCAGCGGGATCGTTGAGCGGCAGTGACGGCTGCGAGAGTACCGGCGCTAGCATCGACCGCTCCAGCATCATCGTCAGCGCGAAATTTCCCGTAAAGCACATTCCGATGGCGCCGACGCCGGGACCGCCACACTCTTCGTGAGCAAATCTCGCCAGCGACCGGAGCCACCTTGTCACCGGGCTGGATTCATTTGCGGCCAAGGCGCGGAACTCGGCGCTCACACAGGCTCGCTGAAAGACGGCGGCGCCCTCTTCCGCGCTCGGAACCGCACCGTCGCGGCCGAATAATGAAGGCATGTAAACGGTGAACCCGGCGTCCCGAACCCAGCGAGCGAAACGCGCGACATGCGGGCTGATGCCCGGCATCTCGGTCATCACGATCACCGCAGGTCCCGCGCCGGTTACATGCACCGCCTTGGTGACGCCGTCGAGCGCAACGTCGCGGCGTCTGAAATCCTCCAGCGGATCGTCTTGCTTCATGGACCGTTCCGGCATCGGCGTATCTCCTTTAAGCTGTCAGTCGGCGCTCAGACAGAAGCCGTGCCTTCGCGATGATGGTCGGCACAACGATCGTTCCCGCGTACGGGCGGCCCTTCACCCGGCGATATTTGGCGACGCGCTTTCATGCGCCGATCATTGCGATTTCCGCCGCCCCGGCTATTGTCAAAAATGACATTTATCAGGTATTTTTTGACATGATCAGGGTTACGGTTGTCGAGATCGACGGCTGCATGGCATCAAGCGCAGCCATCACGCACGACGTGATGGCGACTGCTAACCGCATCGGCGTAGCCGCGAAGCGCGCCTTGCCGTTCAAGGTCAATACGGTGCGCTGCGGTCCGCGCCGAAGCCGCGTACAGTTGCTCGGCACGGAACTCGCCATCATCCCCGGCCTCGGAACCTGGTCAGGGGACGAACTGGACAGGAAATTGAAGAGCTCCGCCTGTCGGCGTGCGGGCGACATGCTTGTTGAAGCATTCGAATCCGGCGCGGTGCTCGCCGCATCGTGCGCGAGCACATTTCTGCTGGCGGACGCGGGATTGCTGGACGGTCGGCGAGCGACCACGACATGGTGGCTCGCGCCGCTGTTTCGTCTCCGCTATCCGGAGGTTGAATTGGTGACCGAGCGGATGGTGGTGGCTGATTGGCCGATCGCAACCGGAGGTGCTGCGATGGCACAGATGGACCTGATGCTTGCGGTCGTGGGCCGGTTTGCCGGACCGAGCCTGGCCAGGGCCTGCGCAAATTACCTTCTGCTGGACGAGCGGCGTTCTCAGGCCCCCTTTATGGCGATAACCTATTTGGCAGCCCAGGAACCCAAGATCGCCAAAGCTGAAAAGTGGGTGCGCGACAATATCGCCCGCGACTTTACGATGGACGAGCTCGCTGAGGCCGTCGCGCTCGCGCCCCGCTCGTTTGCCCGCCGGATCGCAGCGACCTACGCCGTCTCACCTATTCAGTTCGTTCAGCGGATCAGAGTTGAGACTGCGCGATATCTGCTCGAGACCACGCGCCTGTCCGTCGACGAAATCGCCCGACGGGTGGGGTAGCGGAGCCTTCCACGCTTCGGCGGCTGATCAGGCGTGATACGAAGCATTCGCCCGGACACTTCCGGCCCGCGGCCGCGAGAGGTTAATTTAACCTCCCGTTAACGCGTAAATACCAAGTAACTAATTGAAATATATAGCTTTTATTTAATAATTGGCAGCTCAAAACTAACGATGAACTAAAGATCGTTTGGCCCTGTGCTGCACACCGACCGCGCGCCCGGCGGTTGGCTGCCACGGCGGCCAAACCAGCGCACCACGGCGCGCCTCTCCGCGCCAGGTCGCGCATTTGGGCGGGGGTGCAGCACCGGGGCCCGACCGGGTTACCCTGCCACGCGCACGCGACGTTCGAGGTCGATCGTCTTGAACATCCCGGCACCGGACGCGTTGACCTCCATTCCCGGAGGTCCCGACACCTTGATACCCAGCGATCCCGTGCCCTCGACCGTGAAGGGGGCACGTCGATCGCGAATATCAATCTTGCCCCGATCGTCGTCCGCTGCTGCCAGTGCTTCGCCCCATGCCGATCGACGTTCCAATGCAGGGGCCTGCCGATAGACGCGTTTATCAGCATCGATGATGTCGTGCCTCGACAACCGTTCAAGTGTTTTGGTGGGGAGTTCGGGCAACGTTTGTCGCGGGATGCGCCCTGCAGCTAACACCGGATAATGTTGTGCGATTTGGATCAGCCTTGCAGGACTGTCGCCGACGACGGAACGCAACAGGCGCAGGGTTTGTGGATGACCCTGATCAATTTGCAGGGCGATCTGTTGCACGATGGGGTTAACTCTCGATCGTCGTGATCTAATGCTTGATCCGATACCGATGTGCCCTGGCGCTGCTTCTGTGATCCGTTCCATCGCCGCCAACCTGCGCAACGGTATGACGGCCTCGGGGCCTTCCTCGCCAATCAAGGCAATCGTCGGACCCGTAACAATGCCCCCTTCCGCAAACTTCTGCCTTGGCATGTGTGACCAACCAGAAGGTGGTCGTGATGGTGTGGTGGTGGGCAGAGCAATTGCAGGAGGCCGCTGACCGGGCCACAGCTTAGGTATGGCCGGAGAAGGTCTTGTGGCACCATTCAGCATCGAGTTGACCCCACGCATCACAAAGGCTGTTGGCGGCAGCAGGTAGGTCTCGACGGTGGTCTTCAAACGATCGAAATAGGCCTCGGTCTTGACGAGTTCAGCGTTGAAGGCCACCGCGCCCTGCAACGCCCGTGACAAGAGCGCCGGATCGGGACCGAACTCCTTCATGTCCCGCATGACCTGTTGGAACTCTGGCCCAGATAACCGGGCAAGCTCTGTCGGTAAATTGAACAAGGCAGCAAGTTTGCCGGCAACCACCTGTCCCTCGATGCCAGGCATCGCCTTCTTGATGTTGTCCATTGCCCGGAACAACGCGAGCCAATTCTCCCCACCGATCCTACCCTCGGCGGCTAATTGTTCGAGTTCCCCTGTCCATTCCTTCGCGGGTGCGATCGCGAGTAGCATCGCAGGGTCATGTCTGTGCAGCGCCAACATGGACTCGGAAAAGGACGTGGCGGCCTTCGCCATGTCCTCTGCACTCAGTCCAAATTCCTCGGCACCGAGCTCCAATTGCTCCAACTGGGCGGGCGACAATCCCGACTCGCGCGACGCGAAGCGAAGATTCCGCATCTCGTTCGCAAACTTCGATGAATGTTTCACCAGCTGGTAAAAAACGATGCCAACCCCGGCCGCTACACCGGCTGCAAAACCCGCCGCACCGGCGAGACGGCCGAAGGTGCCGATTTCGGCAGCGCCCCCGCCGAACTGCGGCAGCGCCCTGCGCAAGATTCCCCGGAGCGCTTCGAACTCGCCGCGAAAAGCCGGAACGGTTTTGCGGCCGGTTTCACCTTGAATGCGTTCGGTCGCACGCACCTCTGCACCGAATTTGCGGAAAGCCCCTTGAAAATCCTTGCCCGACTTCGTGAAGCTCTCGACATCCCGCTGCATGTTCTTCAACGGGTCGGAAACCTTGTTCGTCAGTTCCGCGACCAATTTCATGCGCACGTCGGTCATCGGTGCGTTACCTTGTTACGGCTACGGCCCCTGTAAAATCATCGCGGTCGTCAGGCCGATGCAGGTCGCGGCCGTCATGGCGATGACCACACCGACAACGAGACGATATTCGTCACTAAGCAGATGCCGGTGCGGGCGTGCGCGGGCCATCAACAAATCGCCTTCACTTTGCGGTCGTCAGACTGTTGACGCCCCTCAAACGAACATCGTCCTTAACCCCTGTCTCCGGCCGCACGGGTTTCACCTTTAGGCCCTTTGCAGGTTGGTCATCGATCGGCTGAAGGAAGCCAAGTTCGGTCAGCCGATCGATTTCGGTTTGAGGCAATTCGACGATCTCGCCCGGACCTGCACTGCGGTACGCTTGTGTCGTGACATCACGGTGCAGGATCGCGCCATTTAATTCATACGGCCTGCTGCCGATGACGATCTTTTGGCCCGTGGGCACATGCACCGTGCGCCCTCTGCACACTTTTGCGATGCCCATCGGACCTGGATCGACTTCTTGTTGTGGTGGTAGCGGGTTGGGTTGCGACGAGAGCAATTTTTCAGGGTCGAACTTCCTCGTGCCCGCGAAGTCGGCTGCGGGCTTCGTCGTGTGCAAATTCTTATTCTCTCTTTCCATTCGTGTCACCTTTCAATCTTTGAAAAAAGGGGTGAAGGGAAAAGTCGTTTGAAAAACCCTTCACCCCCTCGACGCGCGGCCCATGTCATGGCGCTAAGACGCGCGCGTCGCTTCCCGGCCCTGAAGAGCAACACGGTAATGGCGTTAACCGTGCAGGAGCGAGACCGGGAAAACGTAATCATGAGCGTTGCACTCTCGCTCCTGCGGAGCCCCGCGCATCAACGACGGGATCGCGCGGCTGGATCATTGTTTGCTGTTCGACGATGTAAGGCACCGGACGGTTCAACGGTACGGGCTCTGGCAATCGACCGGCCTCGAGGACCGCACGCCAGGTCGCTACTGGCTTTGCAACATCACCGCGCGCCAGTGCAAATTCTAAATCGATGGGGAAGCGAACCGGATCAGAGTAAGAAATTCCCGACGCTATGACGGCCGCTGTGAATGCGGGCAGGATAATTTCCCGATCATGCCCGTTTCGCTGCAGCCAATCCTTGGCATCGTTCATCCAGTGATCCGGATAAAAACCGGCATTCAGCTTTTCTTGTCGACGCATGTAGCAAAGCGCCAGCGTTGAGCGCTCGAACTGATCTTGCGCGCATTTTAGCTGCGGATATTTGTGAACAACCATGCCGTGCAGTTGCACCAACGCGGCGGCCGAGGGCATGTCGGCGGGTGGCAGCGCATGATATCCGGATCCGGAGGCAATTCGCTGTAACCGGGCAATTTCAGTGCGAAGACGCTGGATGCGTTCTTCCGGGTCGAGCATCATCATCATCACACGGCCTCGTCGATATCAAGCCCTCGTCGCTTCGTGTCGGCATTGAGGATCATCCGTGCCGCGTCGGACAATCCGGATACATCGGCACGTGCCTGCTGCGTCGTCGTGTTCGCGGCCTCGACAATCATCTTGGCAGCACCCGTCAGCGTCGGACCCGGCACCTCGACCTCACCACGACGTTGGGCATCAGCCGCGATGATCATCTGTGCCACACGACCGGGTGCTGCGGTTGCGGCACCCGGTCTCCTTGCGTGTTCAGCACTCTCACTATCCGACGGTGGCGCCGTGGATCTCTCATCCTCGTTTTCGATTGACCGTTCCCGAGCCCTGACACGACGCTCTCGTTCCCGAAGTGCTGCTTCACGATCGACCAAATCGGCCTGTTGCCGGTCCAATCGTCGCTCGCGCGCATCCTCGCGACGTTCGTTCCGGTCCTGTGCGGTCTCGTGTTTGAAGCGGGGGCGCGGGAACATGGTTGAGTGTAGGCTCATGGTAGACCTCTCGGGAAGGTGACGAGATTGCCGACGCGATCGACATGACTTTTTCGGTTGGAGCGACGGCGCTGCAATCGCGGCAGCACCGACCGATCTAGATTGCGCATTAAAATCGCAAGTTCGCCGCGAACACCGACGAGACTCGGCATTTCAGCCGGCAATCGGTGGCGGGCCGCTGGCGTGCGCATCGTGCGAAAGTTCATTGTCGCGTCTCCGAAATGTGAGAACGTTGGCCGCTACCGGTGCGACATCTTTCGGCCCCAGCCGGATATTGATGTAAACGCTGTGGCCAGGCGGCAGGAGCTTGTTGATCGCGGCAGCGTCGCGCCGCAGTTGCGCTATCATCGTACAGACGCGCTGGTGCTGGGCTTCTTTTTTTCGGTCTCGCTTTGACATCATGCGACCAGCATACGCCAGCTGTCCGCCTGCCTGCCAAGTCAAATTTTGGCAAAGCTAAGCAAAATCTTAGCCGCGCAAGCGCGCCTCCAGAAAAGCATAGAACTGCTTTCTGTGGACGCGATAATCATCACCCTTCTTGTGAGCCCCGCCAAAGTTAAGCTCAGGATTTTTATTTGCCCAATTGCGCACAGCCTGCGGAGTGCATCCGACACCTCGAGCCTTCGCATACGCGACGGCTTCAGATACGGTCAGATGAAGCAAGCGCTCAGTTTTGATTTGGTAAAGTCCTTCCTTTTCAATCTCGCGCTGCTCAAGGCCGAAGACGCGTTGTTCCAGCATAAACATTCGAGCTCGCATCTCGTCTTCAAACTTGGACGGCGGGGTCGGTGTGTGCTTCACCTTTGGCGACGGAATGCGCGGCGCACGGGACTTATTGGCGTCGAGAATTAGTTGCACGACGTTAGACGGTGATTTGGATTTGCGTGCGGTCATGTCACTTCTCCTCTGGTGGTGTGTCGTCTGTACTGGTCTTTCGCCATTCAGCCGAGGCATCGAAGCTCCCGGCATTTTTCAATCTTGCGATAGCTCGGGCAATATTGCGCCGACGGAGGTCGTCTGGCGGCTTGTCGTCCTTGACGTAGCGAACAACGGCGTCGCACGCCAATTTAGTTAATTGCAACTGATACTCAGTATTGCCAGCGCGCCGTTTTAGCACCGCGAGCCTGACATGCTCGGCGCGCTCCACCAATCTGTCGATGTCGCCGCCGCTTTTGATAGAGACGATGGCCTCCAGGTTTATCGCGGCGTCTTTGTAGTCCATGACTTCAACCTCCAAATGTTCTCAATTCGCCAATCGGCTCGCTAGCGTCGAATGGGGTGGTGCCTTGTTGGCCAATTCGGCCTCGCGCTTGTCGAATGAAAGTTGAACCGCCTGGCGCGCGGCGGTGCCGTAAGTCAAACAGTCCAATGCCTCGGCTCGCGTGCGCCCGGTTCTTACAAACCGCTGCACCGGTTGACCACGGGAATATTTGATAATGCGGCGCTCGGACGCTAGTTGCTCGTAGAAACTCAATTCAAGAGAGTTCGAGAAACGAATTCCGCGACCGTGTCGCAGGCGTTCGAAGATCAGGTTCTTGACCGTATCGACGCCGATCAACGCCAGCTTGTCGCCAACTTTCTTACCCTTCGCCATCGCGAAGGCAGGCCGCGCGCCAAACATGCCCTTGCTCGGAAAGATGCGGCGGGAAAGCTTCGGAATGCAAAAGTTCATCACCGTGTCGAAATGGTCGCCGTCACCCGCGTCGATGCAGGCCGCGTCAATCTTCAGCGTACCGCCGCGCGGATGCCGCCATGTCGTTCGCAGCAATTGCTCGACCTCGTCCCACGTACCTGCGTCGGTAAAGGAGCCCCAAATTATGAAATGGCCGAGCACCAAACACTCGCTGCCACGGGTCCAGCCACAGATCGTTGCCTCCACGCGGTCGTCTTGAACGTCGAGGCCCGCCGTCAGTA
This sequence comes from uncultured Pseudomonadota bacterium, assembly GCA_963813165.1. GTDB lineage: Bacteria > Pseudomonadota > Alphaproteobacteria > Rhizobiales > Xanthobacteraceae > Bradyrhizobium. The sequence continues at coordinate 89,324 of CAWEYJ010000002.1, forward strand.
TGAGGACTTCGCGCGGAATATGCTCCAGGTCGAACGGTTCGGCGCGCGCGGCCAGCGCACCTTCGTCGACCATTGTCGGCGATGACCACCCTTGCCCCAAAATTGTATTTGTGAAGACTTGGAGTTCGGCGGGATCGTTTTTGGCGTTGAGAAACTCAGCGGCCAGACGGCCCCAACCGGCGTTCGGTAGCAGACTGATCAAGGCATTCAGTCGGAAGCCAGCATGCGCGACGACATCGGGACTGGTTGCACGCCAGCTTCCGGCCTCGACCATTGCGGGTTTATGCTTCTCCGCTACCAGCACCTTGCAATGCGGGCACCGAAATGCGGCGGCGCTCGGACGGTCTGGCGGCCACTCTATATGCGACCACTCGATTTCGCTGCACCCACCACATTCCGGGCACGGTACTTCGAAAACGCGCATGTCGCTTTCGGCGTAGGACTTCAACACGAGCGACGTATCGGAGAAGATTGGCGTCGAGCCGATGATAATTTTTCTGTTGCTGAAGGTCATTGTGCGCCGTTCGGCGAGCCGGATCGGATTGCCCTCGGCAGAAATTTCCATCGCGTCGGCTTCATCGCAAATTAGAATGCGCGCGGTGTGGCGGCGCAGGTTTCGTGGTGCTCTGCTGGCCACGATCTTGAGGCTGCCGCCGGGAAAGCGTCGGCTCAGCAATGTATTTCGTGCACCCTCTTCGATGTCGTCTGCGAGGGCGTTACGCAGGATTGGAGAAGCGTTGAAGATCGGTTCGATATCGCTCACGATGTAGTCGCGGCAATCGGCCTCGGTAGGAAGCAGGACGAGAACCGGAGCTGGTTCGTTGGCAACATAGGAACCTATCGCGCTCGTTAGCAGCGTCGTGAAACCGACGCGAACCGGCTTCACGAGCGTGATGCGCTCCATCAGCGGGTCGCTGATCGCGTCGGCGATTTCCCGCTGAAAGGGCCACAAACGAACGGGACCAGGCTGCGCGCTCGTTCCTTCCGGCAGCACGATGTTTGCTTCCAGCCAAGTCGATAGCTGGACTTTGGCCGGAGGGATCAGGGATTTAAGCGCAATATTTTCAGGAGTGGTCATAGCTCGGTATTTCCCATTTCGGTGAGCACGGCTCGCAGCTCGGTATCGAGCTCGGCTATGTCATGTCGGGTTAGATGAGGCAGTCGACAGGCGACACGACCTGGCGTAGCGAGTATTCCGGATCGGACGTGCCGCAAGATGCTCGACCAGCCGTTAGTCACCTCGGCCGCGCTCATTACTTCCTTGCGCGCGATCTCGTTCTTTATTTCCGCTGCGTCGGCCTGCGCCTTTAGAAGACGTGCGCGTTCCGTGGTCGCGTTGGCGATGGCGGTTTCGCCGCCACGGCTGGCGATGAGTTCGCGGAGGTGGGCGCAATATTGCTGCACCGATTGGTCTCGCGCGTAGTTGTCACGGCCCGCGCGAACCACGACGCCGCGTCTGGCAAGTTCACGAACCGTCTTACCGGTGACGCCGAGCAAATTGGCGAGCGAGGTCGAGGAAATATTTACGTCTTCATTTTTCATGGATATGAACCCTCAACTCTAAATTTTTGTAGCGGGTGATATGCATCGGTGGCGCGTACCTCGCATCTCGAACACCGCCAGTGGGGACCCGTTTGGAGGTTGTATTGTGTGCATTGTGCTAGGCGAGTGATGTGCTGCTGCGCTGCTGCGCTGGTTGGTTTGGCCCTTGGGGCCCTGGGCAGTGAAAGCAGTGATAGCAGTGAAAACGCCCCTTCTACCCACAGCACCCTCAGCAGCACTGTCCACATCAACATCACTGTAAACACAGCAAAAACCCCCTCTTTATGCAGAAGAATCCGGACCAGCGGGGTTGTGGGTAGAAGGGGCGTTTTCACTGCTATCACTGCTTTCACTGCTGCTTCCGCTTTAGCTGGTCCACAGTGCGGCCATGGTTGTTGAACGGCTCGGCACCGTTGGTCTTCGCCTCGCTTGCCTCGGCCTCTAGCCGCCTTTGCAAGGCTGTGGCGGCTAATGACTGTTGACTAATTGTAAGGTGGCTCTTGGCGTAGACGACTTGCCTCCTTCCACAGATTCCCCAAAGGCCATCATCGCGGGTGCTGTTTCGCACCGGCACGTAGCCGCACTTCTCCAAGCGGTGCGGAATAGCGCGTCGGTTCTTGCGGTCGATTATCCAATCGTGAAACGCCGTATGCAGATCGGCTGCGTCTGTAATCTGCTCAAGCGTTACCGCTTCCGGGTTTCCCAACTGATCGAGGACATCGGCAAGTTCGCCTTCCTCGGGTGTGCGGCTGGAATTCGCGATTGCCCAAAACGCTTCTGTCTTCGGTGGTGGAGCTTTTGGATTGAATAAAGAAATGTCACGTGCTGCGAGGTACGCCGCAACATGGCGGTCACCACCATTGTCGTACCAAGCCCATATTTTGTTCCAGTATCCCTCATCGAAGTTCTTCACCGTCAGGTCCGACCAAGCCACATAGTGGCGGCGATCATTCGGTGGGAGATAGAGCCCATCGGTTTTGTAATTGGTGGTTATGATGACGCCGGTTACGTTGAACACGTAGTGCACTTTCAGGTGCTTTTCATCGACCGGTAATACGTCCGGCGGCGCGGCGGTGTAAATCTTGAGATGTTCATAGAGTTGGAAACGATTAATTTCGCCGAGGTCGCGCGCTTCGCTGATGCGCAGGATCACAGATTTCACAAACCCATTGAAGCGCCCGGTTACGTTGGTTGGTGAGACTTCCTCGAAGTTCCATGATCCGACTGCGCGTTTCACAGGTTCGAGCATAGTGTCTTTACCGATACCCGGATCACCGCCCAACACGATCGCATGGTTGATTTTGATGTGCGGAAATTGCACGCGCTGCGCCAACCAATCCAAAATATGCTCAGCTTCGCTCGGATACACTTTGCGAACGTGCTCAATCCACGGACTGGCCTTGGACGCATCGCCGGGGACAATTGTTGACGGTCGATATAAATTCAAACACGTCGCGCCTTTGTGATCGAACCATCCGCCTACCGACACCAGCCGGTCGCGAATTATCATCGGCAAACCGGGCGCCCAAGTCATTTGCTCCACGGGGCTGTGTTTATCGAGCCATGCGCTTGCTGAAACGACTTTTGGTTTACCGTTCGTATCCTTACCGTCTTCTTGAATAGGTGCGACGCGTGAGTTGACGCTGCTGGCGGGCCATGGTTCACGTGTCGGAATATAGACGTAGCAATGCTGCGGCATGTATGCGACGAAATCATTCTTGGTTACGCCACCTTTATCCACGGCTTTCGCCTCGCGTTGCTCCGGGGTAAAATGTTCGTACTCCCACACCGCGCGCCAACCAGGTTGTTCTTCGTTGGCGAGACGAAAGATGGTGCCAGCGCCGATATTGGTCGGCGGCGTGCCAGCGTACTTTTTATGCCAACGTTCATGCGTGAGCTTCTGATCATACTTGCTGGACTTCTTGGACCAGCCGTCAAACGCCTTGAATCCATCCTCGTGGCCGCTGGTCGCGGACCAGGCTGCCATACCGATCCGGTTCCATTCCTCCCACGACACATTTTCGTTGGGGATTAATTCAAGTGCGGCGGCAATCAGCGCAATGTCGGCTTGCGCATCATTGTTGATGCGCTCCGACGGGTCGTCCTTCGCAAGCAGCAGATCGACTAGCCACTGCGGCGCGGTTGCGAACGGTTCGGTATTGATCCATTCGTATTTCCTTTCAGCGCCAGGTTTGAAGCTGGGTGGCGCAACGACCATTCCGCCCTCGCCACGGACATCGATCCCGGGTCCGAGAACGTTGTCACCATTGGTAATGGTGCCTTGGTCGGGATATCGGTAATATCGGTGAATGGAGCCACTAGGAGAGCGTGCCATGCGTGTCGTCGGCAATGGGCCGAATTGTTCTTCGAGGATTGCGAGGGTTGCAGCACCATCAGCGCCATGGCCTCCGGCAACGGTGTCGGTTTCAAGAACCCACAGATCATTAATGCGTCCAGTGACAATACAGACGTTGGAATCAGGCCACCGCTTCCAGTCCTTGCGGATCTCCAACGGGTCCTTTGACATCCCCCACGGACGACCATTGGAAAACCTCATCGACTTGCGCGATTTCTTTTCTCCTGGCGGTGCCGGGAAAATGAATACGCGTTCGGCGTAGCGCAGCGCCGCCTCGACGCATGTTATTTTCGCCGTCGACGTATTGTCGGTGGGTGCGTTACCATGCATAGCGCACCCCCGAATTCTTGACCGCGCGCGGCCAGTGCCCTAGGGTCCGCCTTGCGAATGAGTTTTTGCTGCCCTGCTCGACGTTGACGCGTTGAGCGGGGCCATTTTTTTGTTTGGTCATGGCTCAAACCCTTTTAGGATTGTCGCCCTTAAGGACGCGAACCGGCCTCGTCGCGATCCAGCGATCAATTTCGCTTTCATACCAAGCTGTTTTTCCGCCCAACTCAACAGCGCGAGGAAATGTGCCCGCGCGCATCATTTTCCACACGGTCGGATAAGTAAGGCTGATCCGATGAAGCACTTCGGACTTGCAAACAAGCCGATCTTTCGGCGGTTCAGTTGGTGCTTGAGTGGGATCGGTTTGTACGGCTTTTGTTGGCGCGCCGATGCGCGTCTCGGTTTGGGTAGTCATTCACAGGAACCTTTCCTTAAGGCCCCGGGACTGCTCCAAAGAAAAAGGAGCAGACCGGTGGCGCGTTTTTAATGCCGCGCGGACCTGATCAACTCCTGTGGACTACGACCTTATGGCAGACCGCCGCCCAATGCAATATTCTTTTAAACGCTATTATTTTTCAAACTTTTTAAGCGCGAAGGGGACCACGTTACTGCCGTCCGCAATGCCCAAAAGCTTATTCGCAACCGCTTCCATGATCCGTTTGTTTTCGTCGGCATATTGATGCCTGTCATACACGCTGGCGATACCACCTTCCGCGTGGTTCTGAATTCGGTTCATCGCATCGCGACCAAAGCCGAGCGCTGTAATTGTGCTGCCGTGAGTTCGACGCAGATCATGAGGCGTGGCCCGTTCCACACCGAGCTCTTTGCAGATAGATCGCATGGCGTTCGCAAGGCTACCGATTGCTCCACCGCGCGGCCTTGCAAATATCAATCCTGTATTCTCCATGTTCGCGATGATCTGTTGCGCGGCCTTCGGTATCCAGACGCGATGAGTTTGTGCGTTCTTTGTGCCGGGCCAACCTAGCGCTGGCACCGGTTTACCCGGCAAGGTCCACCAGCCGTCTTCGATATGCTCAGTGCGCATGTGCGCTACCTCACCGGGACGTTGGCCGGTCAGTAAAATCATCCGTAGTGCTGCACCCTCGACCAGACCCGCATCGGCGAACGCGGTCCAGAATTTCGGTAGCTCAGCGTCCGACAGAATTCGTTCGCGCTCTGTGGTCTGGTTGCGCTCGACCCCGACGCACGGATTGATCTTCACGAGTTCTTCGCGGATGCCCCAAGAAAAGATTGCCGATGCTGATGCCAGAACTTGATTGGCAACGATCGGAGCAGCGATCCGCGCCATCATCGCCTTGACGTCTGATCGCGTGATGCTTGCGGGAGGCAACTTCGACCAGCGTGGCAGCAGGTGACGTCGAACCAAAGCGTCGGCCTGCTTCCACGATTTGTTTTTCTTCATGGCTTGATCGCGATATCGGTCCGCCAATTCACCGAAGCTGCCCGAGCTACGTTCCGCCTTGCGGTCGGCTTGCGGGTCCTTGCCCTCAGCCACCTGCACCATGACTTTTGCCGCCAGCTTGCGGGCATCAGCCAGACCGATGGCATCGGCACGCCCAATGTGGAACCAGCGCGGTCGGCCCTGGCGGCTGTAAATGCATTTCCATGAGGCGTGGCCGGTCGGCTGCACCTGGAGCGCAAGGCCGTGCTGCTTGCGGTCCCAAACCAGATAAGGCCTGGCCTCGGGCTTCAGCCGTTTTAGGGTTAGCTCGTTCAACTGGATTTTGTTGGGTGGACGACGCGGCATCGCAATCTCCGTTAACAACCTAAATGAGCAACTAAGCCACAACTAAAGAACTGCGCTAAATTGACCTTAATGGTTTGTTAACGGATTTAAAGCGGAAAAGCCTGTGCCGCAGCGGTTTCTTGCGCTTAGTTAACGGTCCTTAACGGTCCTTAAAACCCCCTGATCGTAACCTCCCGTTAACGCGATTCTTTAGCTCTTTAAGGCAGCTCTTAATGATTTAGCGCCAGAGATAGACGATGCAAAAGCCCGCGCCGTTCGCGGGCAGGATTTGTGTTGTTTGATGAGTAAACCCGCCGATAAGCCAGAAGTCGTCCAGCTTCCGGCCGAAACGCCGATTGCAGCGCCGGTCCATAATCGCCGCGCCGCGGCGCAGCGGGTGCGCGAGGCCCGCGATCGGTTAACGTCGACCAGCGGAACCCGCCCGGCTTTCGACCGCGAACTGCTTCGGCAATACGCCCAGACCCGCCTGTCGGCGTCCTACGTCGTCATGCTGCTGGTGGTGGCGACCGGCCTGCTGTTCGGCTTCTGGATGCAGCCGGTGTCGGCGGCCACATGGACCTGCGGCATGCTCTGCATCCATGCCGCGATCATCCGCAATTGCAGCAGGTTCCTGGCCGAACCGCCTTCCCTCACCTCAACCCGCAAGTGGCGAACGCGGTTTGTCCTGCTCGATCTGCTGTACGGTCTGTGCTGGACGACGGTCCTGATCCACCCCACCAGCCTCGATGTGGTCTCGAACACGCTGATGATGTTCCTGATGCTGCTGGTGATCGCGGTATCGAGCATGCTGGCGGCGAGCCTGCCGATCGCCGCACTTGCGACAACCGCTCCGGTGACCTCGGCGATCGCGCTGAATTTCGTGCTAAGCGGCACGTTCGACAATTATGTGCTCGCATTGCTCGCACTCGCCGCTGAAGGGTATTTCGCACTGCTCGCCCACCGTCTGCATTCGACGACGCTGGCGACGCTGGAGGCCCGCGCGGAAAAAGATGCGCTGATCGGCGAGCTTGAACAGGCCAAATCGATCTCCGACGAAGCGCGGCATCGCGCCGAAGCCGCCAACGTCGCCAAGTCGCGGTTTTTGGCGCAAATGAGCCACGAGCTGCGAACGCCGCTCAATGCGATCCTCGGATTTTCCGAGGTGATGAAGAGCGAGATCTTCGGCGGCCACGCCGTGCCGGTTTACAAGGAATATTCCGCGGATATTCATAATTCCGGCGTACATCTGCTGAATCTCATCAATGAAATCCTCGATCTGTCGCGGATCGAGGCCGGAAGGTACGAACTCAACGAGGAAGCGGTTTCCCTGGTGCACGTCGTCGCCGACTGCCATCACCTGCTGAAACTGCGCGCCTCCAGCCGCGGCATCACCATTCATGAGGTGTTCGAGCAGGGCATGCCGCGAATCTGGGGCGACGAGCGCGCCACGCGCCAGATCGTGCTCAACCTGCTGTCGAACTCCATCAAGTTCACCCCTCAAGGCGGGGAGATCTGGCTGAAGGTGGGATGGACCGCGTCGGGCGGACAATATCTCAGCGTCAAGGATACCGGCTCCGGCATCGCCGAGGATGAAATCCCGATCGTGCTCGCGTCGTTCGGCCAGGGCTCCAATTCGATCAAGTCCGCCGAGCAAGGCGCGGGCCTCGGACTGCCGATCGCCAAAAGTCTGATCGACATGCATGGCGGAACGTTCACGCTGAAATCGAAGCTTCGCATCGGTACCGAGGTCATCGTTACCTTTCCGCCGGAGCGCGTGATGTCGGCGCTGGCTCCGATGACGGAAGAATCTCCGCCGCTGCAACCGGAAACTGCAGGCACCGTCAGTGCCCTTGAGAACCGACGGGCCCGCAACAAGCCGATCATGAGTGCAGGCACCGGATTGTAGCTGGAGCGCTTGCGCAAACGACCGAAACCGTTTCACTATCCTTGAATGAGCAAGGAAACGCCGTGCATCGCAGTTTGTATGATCGACCCCAGGACCAGCCTTTGCCTCGGCTGCGGGCGTACGCTTCCGGAAATCGCGCGCTGGCACCGGATGGAAAGTGCCGAGCGGCAGGCGGTGATGGCGCAGCTTGCGGCGCGCATGGCCGACGCCGGACTGGTTCGGCCCGAGATGGCGGCCAACACAAGCGCCGACTGACGAACGCGCACATTTGCATGCGAGGTTTGCCGTGAGCCGGATTCTGCTCGTTCTTCTCGTGCTTGCAGCCACCGCCGGCGCCGTGGTCGCCTATGGCGATCCGGACCGGATCGCGCAGGCGGGCGACACCGTCTCGGACTTGCTGCGGAAACGGGCCAAAGCGCCGGCGCGCGCCGTGCAGATTTCACGCGGGCAGACCGGCGAATTCGCGCTGCAAGCCAGGATCAACGGCGTGCCCGCTCCAATGGTGATCGATACCGGCGCGACCTCGGTGGTGCTGACCTATGAGACGGCCAAGGCCGCCGGACTGCCGCTGGAGTTGCTTGAATATGACGTCGAGGTCGAGACCGCCGGCGGGCATACCCGGGCCGCAAGGTTGACGCTCGACCGCCTTGCGATCGGCAAGCTTGTGGAGCGCTCCGTGCCGGCGCTGGTGGTGCCGCGCGGGCAGATGAAGACCAATCTGCTCGGCATGAGCTTTCTGGATCGGCTGGAAAGCTGGGAAGTGCATGCCGACCGGTTGATGCTGCACGGCTATCCCTGATCGCGGAAGAGAGATCGGGATCGGCAGGAGCTCAGGATCACACCAGTGATCGGGATCACGCAGCCAGTGGGACCGCCGTGCGCTCCTCGACCAGCGCGATTGCGTCGCGCAATACATTCACGCCGGCGCCCGGCTTGACGCCGTTCTCGGCAAGGTGACGGCGGAACGCCCGCGCGCCCGGCACGCCGTGAAACGCGCCGACAAAATGCCGCGTGATCGAATGCAGTCGCGCGCCCTGCGCGAGCTGGTCCTCGATATAGGGCATGATCGCCTCGAAAACATCCTTCATGGTCGCGTGCGGCGCAGCCTCGCCGAACAGCTCGGGATCCGCCGCCAGCAATCGCCACGGCTCCTGATAGGCCGCGCGCCCCAGCATCACGCCGTCGACGTGAACAAGATGCCGCTTGGCCTCGCCGAGGCTGGCGATGCCGCCATTGATGATGACGGGCACGTCGGGCAAGGAAGCCTTCAGCCGGTAGACCCGATCGTAGTCGAGCGGCGGGACGTCGCGATTTTCCTTCGGCGACAATCCATTGAGCCAGGCCTTGCGGGCGTGGACGATCAACGCATCGGCGCCGGCAGCGACCACGCTGCGGGCCAGCGCATCCAGTGCGATTTCCGGATCCTGGTCGTCGATGCCGATCCGGCACTTGACCGTGACCGGAATGCCCACTGCGCGCTTCATGGCATCGACGCCTTCAGCGACCAGCGCCGGCTCCGCCATCAGGCAGGCGCCGAAACGGCCGTCCTTCACCCGATCCGACGGACAGCCGACATTGAGATTGATCTCGTCATAGCCGAACGCCTCGCCGATTTTCGCCGCGGTGGCGAGATCGCGCGGGTCGGAACCGCCGAGCTGCAGCGCCACCGGATGCTCGCTGGCATCGAAACCAAGCAGGCGCCCGCGATCGCCATGAATGATGGCGCCGGTCGTCAGCATCTCCGTATAAAGCCGGGCATGCCGCGTCATCCGCCGATGGAACACGCGGCAATGCCGGTCGGTCCAATCCATCATCGGGCGCGACGGAAAATCTATGTAATTGATTTATATACATTTTTCTAGAACACTTAAACTGTTAGACCGCGTCGTGCGCATTTTATTCTACGCTATTTCGCGACGTTTTTTCCGGCTTTTCGACGCCTCAGCGCAAACGCGTGGCAACCATCACCCGACTGAAATCAGGCTCTTGGCAAGTCCAAGTCCAACGAAAGGGCAAATATGTCAACGAGACATTTCTCCGCCGAAAGGACGCGGAGGAATGGGGCATCGATATCGAGCGGCGGATCGATCGCCATGAACCGACAACGACACGCCAATCTCGCGATCGATCTCGCCAGGATTGTTCTTGCGCGTCTCGGGCTCGTCGGAAAAGGCGATGAGCGTGATCGCCGCCCTACACCGGACGAACTCGATCGCATTATCTCGGCATTGGAAACAAACATTCGGCAACAGATTCCGGTTGATCGTATCATCCGATTTTGCGGTCGCAACAGCAATGCGGCAAGACGAAATTGAATGGCGCGACTTCGACGCCAGCGGTCGAATGCTCGTCATCCGAAATCGGAAGGATCCCCGAAAGAAAAAGGGCAATGACCAGCGAATTCCTCTGCCGGATGTATCAGGCTATGACGCGTGCTAGATCATTGAGGAGCAAGGTCGGTTCTCGAATATTCGCGAAGGCCGGATTTTTCCCTACAACGGACGATCCGTTGGAACGGCGTTTCGTCGTCAGTGTCAAGAATTGAAGATCGAAGACTTTCATTTTCACGATCTGCATCACGAAGGCACGCGCCGCCTTTTCGAAGCTGGGTTTTCCATTGAACAGGTGGCACTTGTCACCGGGCATTTTCTGGCCCATTGAGATTGCAGAGGC
>CAWEYJ010000003.1:0-797555 GCA_963813165.1 uncultured Pseudomonadota bacterium
TCGCCAGCACAATCAGCTCGCGTTCGAACTTCATCGAATTCAACCCGCGCTCTGATGGTTTGGGAGGCATGTTAGGCCTCTGTGCTCTTCGCTTTCTGCCCAATCTCAATTGGCCGGCGGATGGCTTCAAGGAAGGGTTCCGCGACCACTTTTGGAATTGCGATGATTGACGTGGCTGATCGCATTTTGAGCACCTACCAGACCGTGTGCCACCCTGATGCCGAACGGGTTAAGGATTCAAGGCAGAAAAAAGATACATTAAAAGCCTCGCGTCTGCTGGTCACCGCGACGCTGAACAGTCGACGATATACGGCTTGGCGTATCTCACAGTATTGCACGAGGGCCACAATCCTCGGTTCATCGGCTGCTACGCGGCCACGCAAAGACCCGGTGCTTATAATTTTGATGCCAATGAAGTTGCTACGTTCGCAAAGATAGAAATCCAATCTCCCGGCGCGTTCGTACCCTTCAATCCTTGGCCGCAGATCGGCCCGCTGATCGCGCAATACCGCAGGTGGATCGATGCGCAGCGCAGTTTCAAGAAGCCCGAGCTGCGGATCTCTGCGTGACTGGAACGGAAGTCTTCATGACGCGCGACTGCACACGTTTTTGATCGGGTGCATCGCCCGCGTCATCGCGCCTAGGAGCTACAGCCCAACGCGCCTCCTGCGCGTCGAGATATCTGCTGTGCGCGCGGCCGGCCAGAACGACGGAGAACAAAATCACGAATGCTACTAATAACCAGATCATGAAGTGCTCCAGGTGTCGATCGGGCCGATGAGCATTCCAGTAAAACGTTCCAAAATTGCATCTTTAGTTTGTCTTCAAAGCGGCGTTCTGTAAATTTCGCTTGGTTATTTTTTGCTGCCGCCGTCGCCGCGGGGCGGCGACAGCGGGCAGGGCAAAAGCGATGTCCTTGTCTTCTATTTTTGGGGACTGATTCGAAGTTAATTATTTCTGTCATTCCGCTGCAATAGGCGGTTGAGACGATCGAAGCTCAAAATCAGTGAGACACGAAAGTTCAATCTCGGGAGCTTTTCAATGAACACTAATGCTGAATTTCAAACGATCTGCGGTGGTTGCGGGAGTCTCGCAATTAAAATCGAGAATCCGTTAAGCGCTTCTGGAAAGGCCGCCGTCTACTGCGGCGGATGCGGCGCATCGCGGGGGACGTTGGGCGCGCTAAGAGATCTTGCTGTACTTCGGGATGTGAATTCGCGAAGGACGCCGGAGGTCAAATATCAAAGCGAACTCGTGGCGATGCATCGCGAATTACAGGGGCTTCGTCGAAAAGTTCACTTGGCAGAGGTGGATGCGCGCCAGCGCCAGCCTATGAAAACGCACAAGCGCCGCGGAGCCGGCATAGCAGGTAGCCCTGATTACGGCGACTAAACACTTGAACAGTCGGTCGTCTGGTCATCCGTATTCACCAACCCCATCCCGAAATAACGCATCGGCGCGCAACCGCGCGGCGGCGCGGGGGATTTAAGTCATGATCTCCTGCCGGGGTATCAACTAATTGCAAAGCCGCCCGTTCACATGCGGGTTCGAGGAATCGACATTTTCCCCGGTCTCTAAGATGCTGTTGCCGGAACGGTGCCAGCCGTCACTCGGAGCGCCGCGTGGGTACCAGACGCCAAAGTAGCCAGCGCAGGGATAAAGGGCGGTTGAAAATCGATTGTCGGTATAGGCTATGTTGGTGACAGAGTAGCCGCCACTGGGGCGTTGTTCGGAGGGACTATAGTCCTCGGCATACATAAGGAATCCTGAACCCGCCGCTAAGTTGCGGTCGACCACGAAGTCGTCGCTATCGCGCATGGAATTCCAGATGGAGACGGCCGCGTTTTGCGGTTGCGTGATGTAAAATGTATTGTGGCGAATTACGCCGTGAGACGCCCCTTCTGTTTGATAACCGTCAATATGACCGTTGGCCGCGAGCGTGGTGAAATCATGAAGATAATTATCTTCGATTGTGACATTCCATCCTGCCGTCGGGCTCGATCTGTCCGACCAGCTGAAAATTCCATCGTTAACGCCAAAAATATTATTGGCGATCGCGATCATGCTCACGCCGGAATGCCAGATTCCAGCGTGTGTGGCGTTACTGCCGTCCAGCGTGCAATGCAGAATTGTGGCAGAGGCTCCCGGTTCGACCGTGATCACTCCTGTGCCGTTTTGAGCTTCACCAGTTCCAAGATTGCTAAAGTTGCTGATGATCCAGGAATTCTTAACGGTCACATTTTTTGCGGCGATCCTGAGGGCGCCGGCGATCTTCTCACCATCGATCACCGCGTTGTCGGCTATGATGGTGCGCCCCACCGTTGCCTTTAGCGCAGTCCCGGCGGGATAACCAGTATTTGTGGGACCGGCCCATCCGCAGGCCTCGAGATGGCGCCACACATCGTTGGTGCAATCCGTGCTTGTCACAGGGTGCCCTAGGTTTGCTGGCTGCCCGAAAGCACTCGCTGAAACGAACGTTGCGAGGAGAATAACAAATATCCTCATTGTCATTTCTTCGCTTTCAGCCCGATCTCGACAGGCGGCGCACAGCCTGACCTCGGCTCATGTCTCGTCTCTCACTTGGCGTTCGGTCTGCAATGGGGTTGGCGGTTCGGACAGTTCAACTCCGCCCGACAGATCCTCATTTACGCGAAACAGAAAGAAACCTTTTTCAGCGATGCGAGCTTCTATCGCCGGTCCGACTTCGATCGATGATTGCAACAGCTCCCAACCTCCGGCCTTGAAACGAAAGGGTGGAACTTCATCCGTCGGGACCAATATCGTGAGGGTGGAATCGAGCAAGCTGCGATAGCGGTCGAACCCTGTGTTCGGCCGGCTTTCCGGGTCGCCGCCTTCATCACTGTCCCGCATTATCGTTTTGCTTTCAGCCCCAATTCCACCAGCCGACGGATTGCTTCGGAGCGGCCGGGCTTGTCCGCTTGAGCGAAGGCCCAGGCGTCGAGTTTTGCAATGAATTCGTCGGTTAGCCGAAATGTGCGCGATGGGGCGTTGCCGGTTGCCGGCCTACCGCGCTTTTTAAGTATTGCTGTTTTTGTTGACGTCCTCATTTAAAAGCAATACTTTAAATATGCTTGAAGATCAAGCGGCCCGCCGCGGTGCTGGTAACACCGGGACGAGCCCTGACCAAGAAAGCCAAGAGCGCGGTCGCCAAGCCGAGCGTCCGCAAGTTCCTGGGCTTCAGCTTTACTTTTGGAAGCGAACCGCGGCGGCGCATCGCGCCACAGTCGCTCGTCCGCTTCAAAGCAAAGGTCCGGGAATTGACGCGGCGCAGATGCGGACGCAGCCTCGCGCAGATCGCCAAGGAGTTGTCCGTCTACCTCACGGGTGGCGCGGCTACTTCGGCTTCTGCCAAACCCCGTCGGTGTTGCGCACGCTTGATGAATGGATCAGGCGGCGGTTGCGCGCCATCGCCTGGAAGCAATGGAAGTATGGACCCGCTCGGTTTGCCGAGCTGCGACGCCGCGGCGTCGGCCGCAATCTGGCGGCACAAACCGCCGGAAACCCACATGGCCCCTGGCGGCTCGCGAACAGCCCCGCGCTCACCATTGGTCTGCCAAACAGCTTCTTTGTCTCACTCGGCTTGGCTTCCGTCGCGGCCCCGCGATCTGCATAATCCGCCGAATCGCCGGATACGGACCCCTATGTCCGGTGGTATGGGAGGGGAGGAGCCGCGAGGCTCCCCCTATCCCGACTGAGATGCCCCGCCATGACGGAGTTGGCACGCTACTTGCCTATGTAGCGCTGGCGGACTGGGTACGTCCCAATTTGAACCTCCCGTTCGTCGCTGTGACATACTCTTGAATTAGTTTTCGTTCCATTTTGACGTCACGTCCGTTTCAGGTTGTCCATTTTAGCCGTTTGAGGTTCCAAAAATGAGTTCTCTTCACCAGCGTATCACATCTGTCGCCAACATGCGGCTTGCGGTCATCGCCGCCACCACTGCCAGTCTCAAAGCTCAGTTATCTGAATTGGAAAGGCTGCGCGAGCAGCTCAGAAAAGCCCAGCTGCCGGCGTAGGCATATGTCTGCCGAAATTCAGTTCGACCGCGAGATCCAATGGGATGGAAACAGTCTATCGGTTTGGGCTGTCAATAACGGCGATCGAATACTGTGCACGATTCCACGCGCAACAATTCACGGAGTTCCGCCCTTTAGCGATGTTCTCGGGCGTGAAATTGCACGCGATCGGCTTGAGATTTTTGATCGTTTGCGGCCGGCTATAGTCGCCAAAATCGTCCGCGAACGACGCGGTCCGATCGAGTTGCGGCCGACGGATTTAACGGAGTGAGCAAAGGAGCGCGGATCAGAGCCCGCGCCCTTATTCCTCAAACGGTAGTCGGGCCCAGACCTTAGGTTAAGCGCCGAACATCGGCGCCGACCTCGACCAAGCGCTGCGTGCCGCAGTTTAATCGCGTCAACCAATGAAGGCATTCCCATGCCTGTTCTGATCGATGTCGACCAACACGACCATCACCTCTTCGCGAGGGCGCGGGGCGGAAACGCAGCCGTGAAGGCGCCACCAGGAGGGCGGGTTGAATGCCTCGACATTGGTCTGATCAACAACATGCCCGATTCCGCCTTGATACCTACTGAGCGCCAACTGTTCGACCTGCTCGATGCAGCGTCCGGAAGACTTCTCGTCAGGTTGCATTTTTACAACATGGAGCCTACGCCGCGCTCGGACTGGGGGCGCGATTATTTACGCCGGTACTACCGCGGCACCGACAATCTGCTCAACAACAGCTTGGACGGAATCATTGTCACGGGCGCCGAACCGAAAGCTGCTAGGCTGACGGAAGAACCATATTGGGCCACCTTGGTCCGGGTCATCAACTGGGCCAGCGAGAATACCATGTCGGCGGTATACTCCTGTTTGGCCGTTCACGGAGCAGTCCTGCATATGGACGGCTTGGAACGCCAGGCTCTGCCTGCCAAATGCATCGGCGTCTTCCCTCAAACAAAGGTCGAAGATCACCCTTTGATGAGCGGCCTTCCGAAGATTTTCAAGACGCCCCACGCGAGGTGGAATGCGGTGCCGGAGGAGGCTCTTGCGAACTGCGGCTATTCCGTTCTCTCCAGGTCGATCGAGTCCGGCGTCGATTGTTTCGTGAAGCGGCAAAGCAGAAGCCTTTTCGTCCATTTCCAGGGGCACCCTGAATACGAAACCCTGAGCTTGTTGGGGGAATACAGAAGGGACATGGGTCGTTTCCTCCGCGGAGAGAGCGAAGTCTGTCCGACGATACCCAAGGGGTATTTCGATGAGAAGGCGGAAGATATTTTGACCACCTTCCGGCGCGGGGCAATTACGAACAGGAGCCCAGAGTTTTTCGCTGGCTTTCCGACCGATCTGCTGGCGAAGGATGTAAGAAACGTCTGGCAGTCATCGGCGAGGCGCCTCTACCGCAACTGGCTGCTGTACCTGGAGGCGCAACGCGTCAAAAGGTCAAACCCTGCCTACGGTTTATGACCTAACTCACAGTTGCGAGCCGAACCGTTTCGATCGCCGCTCTGGCAAGGTTCTTGCGATCCCCTCTCCATACTGTCCTGGCCCCGCGCTAATCTCGCGAGAACGGCTCATTTTGGAGCATGCAATGAAACACCAGCGTCATTTTGATACGCGTCAAGCCGCGTACCACGAGGCGATTCAGATCCGGAAGATGATCGTCGATATCGATCGCAACGTTCGGCTGCTCGATTGCGACATTACCACCGAAGAGGAACGCGTCGGCATATCTGACCGATCGAACGCCGCCTATCCGATCCTCGCCAGGATGTTGGCAGCCCGCCGCGATAATCTTAAGGACACCATCACCGCGCTGGAACAGCGATTTTCAAGGCTGGATCAGGCTGCGACGGTCGACGAACCGGCATAAAGAAAAGCCCGAAATGTGAACCAGTTCGCAGGTCTGCGCGACAAACCGGCGCTAGCTTGCAGCGCAATATTAGCGAGAGGGTTGCTTCAATGTCGAAGCTAGGACGTCAGCCCGCTGACAAACGGGCCCTGGAAGAAAGGCTGCATGCGTTGGCCGATACCCGCTCAGCTCTCGCGAGCCAGATGGCTGAATTGCAAAAGTTACGCCGATGCGTCCAACAGGCCCAATTGTCAGAAGAGTTTAGCAAGCAACCATTGAAGAAGCGAATTGTTCGCCCCGGCAGGCTATTCATGCTGAGTCCGTGGACGGTCGGACGGAGTTTATCAGCAGGAAACCTTTCTTCGACGCGGTGGACGCCATGATCGAGTTCGTAATAACGATCTTGCTTTCTCTCAGCATCAGTCTGTTCGCGGCCCACGCATACGATGCTTACCGCACCCTTTGATCGGCACCGCGACCCTGGAAACTTTCCCGATGGTCGTCAAGTAGCTACTTCGGGAAGCACAAGCGCGCGTTAAATTCACATGTACGAAGTTAAGAACAGACTATTCAGCGGTGTCCTAATCATCGCGATAATCGTCGCAATGTCGGGTTGGGTGTACGCGTTAGGATGGGTCGCGCTAAAACTCTTCAAGTTCATTTAGCAGCGGTGCTTTGTAAAGCACCCACGCCATTACGATAAGGGACGGTGTCCACGCCAGCATCGCGCCCAAACAAATCGCCTGCAGGATCGTCATTGCGTCCAACCTTTTTGAACAGAACGAATCAAGTCGGCCACCGAAGCTTTGTTCCAAATGAAGCCTTTGTTAAGGCTGAATCGTTGGTGCATCGCACCCAAACAAAACCCGCCGGCCTGAACCGGCGGGCTCCCTTGATTCTCCGGATCGATCACACACTCACTTTGCGTCGATTGACTTTGGGCCGGAGGATATCCCTTTGACGGTCGCTCAGATTCCGGATGCGTCTTGGGCCGAATCCGTAGCCCCTCTCGACATCCACGCCGGCGGCGGCATCCCCGTCGATCTTTGGAGCCCGAAACCGGAAGTAGTCAGCTGCGGTCCCGACGGCCACGCATACTTCACGGTCCTCGAATCCTCCGCAACAGCCGCCGCCTTCCTCCGGCCGTTCGGTCCAACCCAAGCTTGGCTCCTCGTCCGTCGATTCACTTCAAGATTACGGCCGTCGCCGCCGCCGAGGTTGGGCTCGAGATCATCGTCCGGGCCCTCGCCGTCGATGACGCCGTTGTTGTTCTGATAGCTGGCACCATGCCATGGTAGTCATTCGACGAACCGAGCAAGGGCTCTTCTTCCAGGTCGTCGCATGGATCTTCGTCCACCGCGTGCTCGCGCTCATCGAAGAATGGGTCGGTCCGATTAAGAAGGTCTATCAGGTGATCGCCCGCGACTTCGGCTTCTCGGCGCAGGTCAGTGAGGGACTGGGACCGCTTGGGTTTCTTGCGGCTAGCCTTCACCTGAGCCCCCTTCGCGAGCATTCGCAGGATGCCAGAGCCTCGTGCGCTCCTCGACCACCGCTTCAATCTCGTCCAGCGTCGTGAGGGCAATGGCATCGAGCGCGTCGATAGCCTCTTTCGATATTTCTACGGAAGAGGCCATCATCCGCGTCGCGTAGATCACGCCGCGGATCCGCAGCAGTGGGGCTTCGAGTTCGGCGAGGCCGCCAGCAACTTCGGTTAGGGGTGCAGACGAGTTTGTGTGTGGCGTGCTATGCACGCGGTAGCCTGGGTCATGGTTTATGTCCCTTTCGCTGGTTCGGGTTAGAGCCGGGGCGGAAGTCTCAGCTTCCCATCGGCTTGCTTTTATGTTATGCACAAAATATGAAGAAAGCAATATCTGTTATGCAGAAAAGGGGCCGTCCCCCCACAGGCAAGACGCCGACGATAGCGCTTCGCGCCACGGATGAATTTCGAGATACAGTCGAAAGGTGGGCAGCAAAACAGAGCGACAAACCGAGTCTTTCCGAAGCCATCCGCCGCCTGGTCGAGCTGGGGCTCAAGGCGAAGAAATGACTGTTCCGAACCACCGCGAGCGCCAATTGATGCAGGAGCTGCGAGACGTCGGATGGGTGAGAGCAACCGCTTTGCCATCCAGTCCAAGAACTATCGGGGGCCTGCTCAACAAAGGCTGGATCGAACAACGCGGTGCTGGGAACGACCTATGCTATCGCATCACCGATAAGGGCCTCGCCGCGAAGACGGCGCCGGTGCGGATTTACAATTAATCATTGCTAACAAGGGCGATTCGCGCACTCGATTGAACGCGGGTTGAAGGCGAAACGATGATTCATGTCTGACACTGAAGATGGTGGCGACCAGGAAAGCCAACTCGAGCCGACCACAGGGTTCGACCGCTATCGAAGCCTGATCGATCCCGCTGTCACGATCGTCGTCGCAAAGGACGTCGTCCCGCCCTTCCGTTTCAAAGCTGGAGGCTGGGAACTGTTTCGATCGAACCCGGTTCGGCGATAAAAGCTCGCATCGCCAAAAAAGGTTTCTTTCTGTTTCGCGTAAATGAGGATCTGACGGGCGGAGTGGAGCTGTCCGATCCGCAAACCCCAGTACAGACCGGACGAGATGGGGAGATTACATGACCATCCCCGATCGCAGAGAAATACATGGGGCAAGCGGAAGTTCAAAGCGGGACGAGCGATTAATAGGCCCGTGCCGCCGTGCGGTGGCCGCGCAGGCGCGTTATTCCGGCGAAAATCCTCACTGCAGGTTGATCCGACGCCTGTCAGAGGTCGCCTTGATCATTTCGGCGGTCGCATAAAAGCAGTATTCAGCGTAGCTGATCACGAGCGCGATCAAAAAGATCCCTGCAATTATTACCAACACCGTATTCCGTTCATTCGCCTGAGGGGCATCAATGCGTTCCGGGCTAATATTTGTCACGTCCCGTCGAGATATGCGAGGAGTCCATTGGGATTGCTTTCCTCCTCGCCCCTGCAGAAAACACTGGGCGCAATAAGCTATGCCTCGTGATGCCTTCATCCACGAGAGGCTCACTCGTGATACCAAGACCGCGAGCGGCGTCGTTGTCATCGCACTGGCATCTGGGCCGAAAGGCTACCGGCGTCGATACTGAGATAAACGAGTGAGTGTATGACGACAGCGCCGACCAGCGCGGAGATGACGACTATCAACGCCTTCAAACTGAGAGCACGCATTCTAGAACCCCTTCAAAACGGGGGGCTATCGATCAAAAGAGGCAATTCCGTGAAACAGACGGCCCACACTGACATCGAATGATCAGATGCGGCCCTGCTGCATCAATGATTGTCGGTGGCCACCCAGGGTCCGGAACAAATGCCGCTCCTTTTGGATTGTTCCAGGGATCAATTTGGCGTCGAAATAATCGCCATGCAACGTCGGGCGAACTGGAAACCGGTTATTGTTCCGAACGGCCACCGAGCCGAGAACGGCACGGTCAACGCCAAAGGGCGCGCCACCGGGGACGAAGACAGGCTTGTCGACATTCGCTTTACGATTGGCGCCGCTCTCGCACTCGGATTGCCGGCGCTGATCGGCGTAGCGCTTCATCTCGCAGTGACCCCCGATACGGAAACGCCCGACGCACTGACGCGCGTTGCTTTTGCACTCAGCGCGTTTGAGCGATCAACAACTCGTCGAATTTCTTTCCGGACCTTAGTTGTGCGCTCACCCAGTGCGGTTGCCTCCCTCGCCCAGACCAAGTCTCCAAGGGCATCTCCGGATTGCGATATTTCTGACGAACTTTCGGATAGGGTCGACGCTTATTTGTCTTGTTCTCGATGCGCCCTTGCAGTCGAGCCAGTTGACGCTCCAGCTCACGCTTTTGAACGTCCATCTTTATTGAGAGGATCGCGCGCACTTCCTCGTGCAGCGTCCATAGCTGATCGATGCTCATCGACGCCAGATCTCGTTTTTTCATATTCGTCCCCCAGATATTCTTTCCGAGACAAGATTGCATCTGATAGCAGGGATGCTGCAACGCAAGACTGCGCTTGGATAACACCTAAGATAAAAGGGGATGACGCAGTTTGGTCGCGATCTTGCCAAATCGCGAACACAGAAGCGCGGCAGCCGCACCTTCCGGTACCCTGAGTATTCAAGACGCAAGGACGAGGAATGACCCGACGCCGCCGCGCAGGTAGCCTCGCCGGTGCGTTATTTGCCGCCGAAAAGCCTTCCGGCGGGTGGTCAAAAAATTCCCGGTTCTAGTCGATTGCGAGCCGGGGTGGTTGGCCGCGTCGCCAGTCATTCAGATCGACAATCCAGCGCGCTGTTGTAGGGGGCCGTCGCGTTAATGTCGTCATCATCTTTTCCCGACCTATATCGATCGGCGCGTGCGACAAGTGGGTAGCGGATCGGTTCGAAATTTAGCCCTCAAAGTCTATTTGCGACGAAAATCCAACCACCGAAATCAGTCCGAATAATAGGCCGACTATCGGCCCCATTATCAGGAAACCGGGTTCTTGAAAAACCGCAATGCTGAAAAATGATGCAGCAAAAACACAGGACAACACATAGAAAACGCCACACATAGCCAATGCTATGTTGAGACAAATTCTTCCAAATCTAGCAGGCTCCGCTTGCCTAGCGACGGATGAGGAGCGGGGAAGTTGTATTGATGGCCCGGTGAATTCTAGCGCGTTCGAATCTTTTTTCCTCTTGGAATTGTCCGCCATGAGCGCGACCACAACGCCGCCAACGGCGCTAATTGTGGCCGCAATGACCGTTGCGGTAGCCGCATCCACAGACTTTCTCCCGACTGGCCGCAAGGGCAAAAACAGTATATGCGCCAAGAGGTCCCAAGGGCAAGAAGCGTCCCGCTGACGTCATCGGCAACGCCATCGTGACCGCCGCCGGCGAGATTGAGGACATCGGCACCGAGGACTGCAAAGAACGCCTCCGCCGTGGCGCTTGAGCACGGCCGGGGTTTGCGCGCGGTGCAAAACTTTACAACGGCTCAAAGTTTCTGCTGAAAGTTTCAGATTTTCGGATCATTGTCTCAGGAAGCGCTTGATCAACATACAGACAAAACAACGATTGTGCTGGCCAGAGAACTGCGAATAAAGCGGGGGCCTCCGATGCTCAATGGAAATCACTACATCGAACCAAAGTCAAACGTTGTGACGCAAACAGGCGGGGGGAGAACGTGAAAAACAAAAGTCTCGAAAAAATGTCCGTCGACGAGCTTTGGAGTTTGCACGAAGGAATCTGTAGTATTCTGTCAACGAAATTGGACGCTGAAAAGCGGGAGCTAGAGCGTCGGTTGGTTCAACTCAATGGTCTCATTGAGAAAAAGCCAAAGGCGCGTCGACCCTACCCGAAAGTTCGTCCTAAATATCGCAATCCGGAAAGGCCCTCTGAAACTTGGTCCGGACGAGGAAAGCAACCGCGCTGGCTAAGTGCACAGTTAAAGTCAGGAAAGAAAGTCGACGAACTGCTGATCGCTCGGACGCACTGAAGGGCAAACTGTTACGATTTATCGGCGGCGACTCGAGGAGTCATGAGGCTGACCGCTGGACTTTCCATCGTTAAGTTTAGACTCCGCTTTCTTGACCAATTCCCGGAGTATGAGCACTTCGGAGTACCGAACGCGCAGAGACTTATCCAACCTCTCGGCTAGGTTCCTCGGCTGGCGCTGCTTCATTCTGGAACGTCTTAGCGCAGTTGGATGACGATGCAACGGAACTCGCTCGTTAGGCTGAATACCGGCGCTGCGGGTTAATTCGGGAACTCGTGAGCTTCCTGACCTGCTCACGCAATTTCAGTAATTCGGCATATCGTTCTCGAAGGGATCCGAACTTACCGAGAATCTCTTTCGGCTTTGCTGATTGCTTCATATTATAAAGTGCTCCGCATATCAAAAACTGTACGATCCAATCTTATCTAGAGTTTCAAATATCTGGTTCGTCATGAACGGCCGCTGAACTGATCAGAGCTGTGTCGTGTTGAGGTGCAGGTCGCGTTGGAACGCGCAAGGATTGCTCCGGAAATATTCGGTTACAAAAATCTTTGGCACAAGTTTCCTGGCGGATTCCCGATCTCTCCTCAGCTTTCACGCATGGGATAAATTAGACCGCCGGGCCGGCTGTGATGTTGCTCGAAATCATCACGCGGCGGGAATTTAATCCGCTCAACCGAATCTCTTTGACTGTGCAACATGGTCAATCCTTTAATGGGCTATTGCGCAGGATCCGTCGATGTTTGAAGCCATTACTGCATTTTTGATTATTCTGAGCGTCGGAATTCTCATTGCCCATGCATTGGACGCCTTCCGGCCCTGGACCTAGGGCGGAGGCTGTAACGCATCAGCGGTCCTGAGTCATCGCGGGATTGGATGCCGTCTTGGCGATGGGATGTTCCCAATGATCGGCAGCTGGCGACGCTGTTTCGTTCTCTCCTGCATCTGAGTGGCATGACCACGGCGCTCAAAAAGCAGTATCTTGCAAGCGAGGAATGAGGATTCCGATCAATGCGACGTCCCGCCGGTTCAAGCCGGCGGGGTAACCTACGCGTGCGGCGCACCATCGTTTCTCGACTTGATTAAAGGTTGTGTTTGGCATGAAAATGCGATCCGCAAGTCTGATTCGTTTACTTTCGGGTGGACGTCATGACGACCTTACAGGCAATTTGCCTTGGAGTAATGCTGGCGTGGACGCCGGCGCTTATAGTAATGGCTTGGGTACTCTACGAAGCTCCACTAGACGAACTCGAAGAGTTTGAACGCGACCCATCCTAAAGCATAGATCCAACCTGACATTGCGAACACGATAGCGGTGACCAGAACCACCGAAGATAGTCTAGTCTTAATCTCGGTGGTGCCTGCCAGGCGCTGCTGAAGGGAGCTCATTGAGACCTCAAACTTACAAAAAAAGCGCGGACACGAAAATTCGCGAAGTGGACATTCTCCTTGGCGTGTATGTCACCGCGGTGAACCCAAAGGTTCAATTTGAGGCCACTCTGGCGAAGCACGCCGGGGGGAGGGAAACGCAAATTGCGTGCCCGGATCGAAATCGACGGCTCTCGTCTGTCCACTATTGAACACTCGCGGTGCCGGGTGACCCACGGCCCTTTCTTCATGCCATTTTGCCGGCGAGCTCGAGCTGATCCAGCGTTGAACGCCGCCTTTCGAGGGTGGTGATAGTGTCCCTGAGATTATCGCGGTGCGCTGCCAGCATTCTCGCCAGAATCGGATAAGCGTCGTCCGACCGGTCTGATATCCCGAAGCGTTCCTTCTCGGTCATAATATCGCAATCGAGCAGCCGAACGGTGCGATCGATATCGATGATCGAGTCCCCCTTTAGCGCCAGCTGCCAGCGAGTGCCCCGGATTGTCGTGGTGTCGATCATATGCTGCCAGTTATCGGTGAGGCCCAGCTCGACCAGGGTTTCCAGGAGTGCATCCCAAACTCCCTGTTCGGCCCAACGCCGGAAGCGACGTAAACGGAATTCCATTTCCCGTAACGTTCGTACATGTCGCGCCATAGGCAACCGACCCGCATGACGTAAGCATGCCATTCAGAAAACGCTGATTGTCCTGCGCAGGCCTCGTCCAGCGGCCGCGTTCAAGCAGTTACAACGGTGAAATTATTGCCCATTCCGCTTTGCTCAGGTCGCCTCGCGCCAATTGCGCTTCAAAGGGCCGATATTCCCGCCCTTTCGACTCAACCCGTTGCGATCAGAACAATCGCCGACTTCGGGGTCCAATTCATTTCCGCCGGTAAGCGATATGCTGGCCAACGATTGACCCCTGTTCTGAGGGGAGGCCGCGGCGCTTGCATGGCACCCGCCGGCTGCTAATCTACCGTTAGTGATTTTGGGGGATGCGCTGGGGATGCGCCGATTACTGTCGAACTGGACGGGAAATCGCGGTGCGTTGGCAGCGGTCGTTGCATTACTGTCGCTGTTATCTGCCGATCCCGCCGCCGCGGAGAAGCGCATCGCGTTGGTAGTGGGCAATTCCGCTTATCAAAACATCACGCGGCTCGATAATCCCCGCAACGATGCGACGCTGATGGCCGGGACGCTATCGGGCCTCGGCTTTACCCTGATCGGCGGTAGCGCCCAACTCGATCTCGACAAAGCCGCCCTTGACACCGACGTGCAGAACTTTGGGCAGCAAATTCAAGGCGCAGACGTCGCGCTGTTTTATTATGCCGGCCACGGCGTACAGGTCAACGGCTCAAACTATCTGGTGCCGGTCGGCGCCAACCCTACCCGCGAAGCCGACGTCGATTTCCAGATGGTGGACATCAATCTCGTGCTGCGGCAGATGCAGGGCTCGGGCACGCGGCTGAACATGGTGATCCTCGACGCCTGCCGCAACAATCCCTTCGGGGCCCGCGGCCTCCGCTCTGCCGATGGTGGGCTTGCCCAGATGCGGGCGCCGGAGGGTACCCTGATCTCCTATGCGACGCAGCCTGGCAGTGTCGCCCAGGATGGCAGCGACGGCCACAGCCCTTATACCAAGGCGCTAGCGACAACCATCAAGCAGGCGGGGCTCGACATCTTTCAAACCTTCAACCAGGTCGGCCTTGCCGTGAAGCGAGAGACCGGCGGTTCGCAGCAGCCCTGGGTGTCCTCCTCGCCGATCGACGGCTCTTTCTATTTCGTCGCGCCCGCCGCGGCGGGACCAAATGTTGCAACTGCACCGCAGCCACAGAGTGCCGATACACTGCGGCCCGCTCCTGGCGTTGCTCCACGGGCTAGCCGGGAAACGGAACAGCCGCGTGGAAGCGACGACGGGGGTGGGAGCAATTTTGATGGTACCTGGGCGTATACCGGCATTGGCACCAATTGTCGGGGTAGCGGTTCGGGCTTCCTGGTCATTTCTGGCGGTATGATCAGCGGTAAGAGAGGAGGCATCATCGGCCGAGTGAGTTCGGATGGGGCCTACCGTGCGGCCACCGTCGCCGATGACGGCGTGGCGCTGACAGCGACCGGAAAAATGTCAGGCAACACCGGAAGCGGCTCGTACAGACGAGCCGACGGTTGCGTCGGTCGTTGGACCGCTAGGAGGACGTAGACCAACTCGCGCAGACGCACCTCTTTCTTTCGTACTTATCGGACGCAACGCGATCTCTGACTAGAGTCCGTAATGCGCTCAAAAGGAAACATCGGGCAGCGCATTCACCGCCACGGCTATCTTGATTTGGGGCCGCTGTTGCGGCGCCGATGCATGAGGTCTGTGACAGCCTGCCGGTGCCGGTCGCTCGTGCAGCTTTAGTGCGGGGCGGCTTCATTAAGGCCCAACCGTAATAAACAGATCAGAAACTCGAAATAGCTGGAATGTGGTAGGTTATGGGGTAGCAAAAATAGAAGTGATCATCCTCGCGGCCACAAGCACTACCTACGCACTCGCTCAGGTCCAGCGTGGTGCGCCGCAAAATGGTCTGCGAACCAGTCTGAGCCACCGTCTTCCCTACAAACCTGCACTGCTCAAATCGATGCGGATAAGGATGATACACGGAATGATAGCAATTTAAATCACTTGCTGATCGCAGAAGTTGCAATTTGGCGAATTGGATGCCGGTAAAGCATTGAAACTAAAATGATTGAGCCCAAAGCAGTAACGATTTAGTTCCCGCTAGGAGAAATGTCGTTTCGGGGGCGCCTCGCAGGCCCTGACCCGCTTCCTTCCGGGGCAGCCGTTTGGCAGAAAGAAGCCAAACTTCAGTGCTTGGTCTTGGCAACTCGATTGGGATGATTTGGGAAATCTGACAAGTTAATGGGTTGGAGGACATTTTCCGCAACGCAAGGGCGCGATCCAAGTCCGCTAGAAATACAGGAAAGAATGCAACAACTCTTGAAGATATTGTTCCTTTTTTTGGCTATCCTTACCGTTGTGTCCTTGCCTCCGGAGGGTGCCGCGGCATCGGAAAAGCGTCTAGCGCTTGTCATCGGAAATGCCTCCTACAAGGCTAAAGCTCTAGCGACGACGGTAAACGATGCGGCTCTTGTCGCCCGAACCCTGCAGGCGGCGGGCTTTGATGTCATGGGCGCGCGCGACCTCGATGGAGATTTGCTGCGCCAGACTTTTCGCGATTTTGTCGACAAGGTCACGGATGCGGGACCGGACGCGGTAGCCGCCGTATATTTCGCTGGCTATGGGCTGCAGTTCGAAGGCGAGAACTACCTAATCCCAACCGACGTAGATATTAGCGAGACTTCAGACGTGCCCGTTCGGGCTTTGCGGCTGTCAGAACAGATGCATGCGTTGGCGGCGCTTCATTTGAAGGAAAGCTTCCTCATCCTGGATATGGCTCGCGCAGGCCCCTTTGTGTTGCCGGATCTGGCCGGTGGTCTCGCATGGGTCGAGCCGGAAGCAAATATGCTGATCGCATTCAACGCCGCGCCGGGTACAGTGGCGCCCGATGTTGGGGGAGGCTACGGTCCCTATGCGAAGGCGCTCGCCGAGATGATCCGCGAGGGCGATCTGACGTCGGCGAATTTGTTCGACCGCGTGCGTTTGCGTGTCAACGAATTGACGGGGGGCGCTCAGGTGCCTTGGGATGCCTCCAAAATTGAGACGCAATTCAAATTCTTCGAACGCGCGCCGGACGCGCCGTTTCGCGCGGATTCGTCAGAGCGTACGTCTTGGATGCGTCTCCAGCCGATGCGCAGTATCGGTGCCCACGACGCCTATCTGGTGGCATTGATACGCGATACCCTTGACGCCTACTCAGATTTCCTTGCGGACTATTGGCATGATCCCATGACAAGGCGCGTCCAGGCTTTGCTTGCGGCGCGACGCGAGGCCATCACTTGGCGACGGACCTACCAAGCCAACGTGCCCGAGGCTTATTGGTCCTACCTGGAGCGCTATCCGCGCGGCCCCCACGGGGCAGACGCAGGCCGCCTTCTTAGACGCCTGGGTGCTTCGATTACGCCGCCTTCCAACTTCGCAAGGATGGATTACGATGTGCCATCGCCGTTGCCGGACGAACTGGAGTATATCGATCGCACCGTGCTTGTATTCGACGATCCGGCATTCACATTCGAGCAGCCGCAACCGCCTCCAGTTTATTTCCTTGCGAAGTCGCAGCCCGAATTCCTGGATTTGACGCCGCCGCCGACTGCTCCCTCTCGAGCTCACCTTCTGCCAAAATCAAACCCCTTGCCGCTGCCAGCCTATGTCCACGTCCCCGCTGACGTCGCGGAGCCGAAAGCGCAACTCCTCAACGGCGCCCACGAAATGCTGAATGTCAAAACCTCAAATGATGGCAAGACCAACAAGGACGAACGGGACGCGTCCTTGTCAATTTCGCCCCATAAGGCTGACAACGCGGATCTTGGAGGCGGTGTCCGTCTTCCTACTTCGGTTGCGGCAAAGGCGACCCTGCTCAACAGCCAGAGCCCGTCACCGCCAGCGGTAAATCCGGAAGCGTCTGAACAGATCAAGGTGCCTTCGGCCTCGTCATTGAAGACTGTAACCTTGACGCCTCAGGGGTCCACTGACAAGACGCCAACAAGTACGGGCACCGAACCGCGCAATTCTACGATAGAAATTGAGGCGCCAATTCCGATTCGCACGACGCTTGCGCCGCTGTCAATCGGCGTGCTGTCAGGAGCTTGGAGCAGCGACATGCTATTGTGGCGGGCGACCGCGGGAGGTCCGCTGCCGGTCCCCCGGTCAGTGGCACTCGCGCGGTCGCGAACCGGTTTGTTGCCGCGAACGCTCGGCTTCACGATGCCATCGTTCGAGACGACTGGCAGTATTCCGGCGTCGATACCTCAATCGGTAACGCTTGCGCCGCCGTCAACCGGCGTGCTGTCTGGAGATTGGAGCAGCGACATGCTACTGTGGCGGTCGAGCGGGGGAGGTTCGCTGCTGGTCCCCCAGTCGGCGGCACTCGCGCGGTCAGGCACCGGTCTGCTGCCGCGAACGCCCGGCTCCCCAATGTCATCGCCGGAGACGACTAGCAGTATTCCGGCGTGGGTACCTCAGTTGCCCCCGTCAACCGGCGTGCTGTCAGGAGCTTGGAGCAGCGACATGCTATTGTGGCGGGCGACCGCGGGAGGTCCGCTGCCGGTCCCCCGGTCAGTGGCACCCGCGCGGTCGCAAACCGGTTTGTTGCCGCGAACGCCCGGCTTCACGATGCCATCGTCCGAGACGACTGGCAGTATTCCGGCGTCGATACCTCAGTCGGCAACGCTCACGCCGCCGTCAATCGGCGTGCTGTCAGGAGCTTGGAGCAGCGACATGCTAATGTGGCGGTCGACTGGGAGAGTTCCGCTGGCGGTCCCTCGGTCAGGAGCACTCGCGCGGTCGCGAACTAGTTTGTCGTCGCGAACGCCCGGCTCCCCAATTTCATCGCGGCAGACGACAGGTGGTATCCACCCGTCGATATCTCGGTCGGTAACGCCTGCGCTGCCGTCAACCCGCCAGAGGTCAAAGCCAATTGCAGAAGCTGCTTCGACCTCGTCGCGATAAACATCCTCGCGAAAGCTTAAAATACCAAAATACCTCGGAACCTGCCACGTCAGTTTTCGCTTGGTTTCAATGAACGCCGGCGCTTCGCTACCGCCGGCTGTTCGTCCTGCTGCGGCGGGAGGGCGAGCCGTCGGGCATCAACCGCATCCTCCGGCTTTATCGCGAAGAAGGGCTTGCGGTGCGCAAACGGCGAGCCCGGCGCAAGGCCGTGGGCGTTCGGGTGCCGATCCTGTTGGAAGCAAGGCCGAATGCGCGCTGGTCGCTGGATTTCGTCTATGACCAGTTTGCCAACGGACGCCTTCCGCGTCCTCAACATCGTCGACGACGTCACCAAGGAATGCCTGGGCGCGATCCCGGACACCTCGATCTCAGGACGGCGTGTGGCGCGGGAACTGACCGCGATCGTCGAGCGGCGCGGCAAGCCGGGCTCGATCGTCTCCGACAACGGCACCGAGTTCACCTGCAATGCCATGCTGGCCTGGTGCAAGGAGACCAGCATCGACTGGCACTTCATCGCCCCAGGCAAGCCGATCCAGAACGCCTTCGTCGAGAGCTTCAACGGCCGCAAGGGCTGAAGTTTAACCTTCCAACATCCTTCGTTTGGGTCGCTGCAAACGGTTTTCCCCATTTATTACATTAGTTTTATCTTGTCTTGCGCGCGCTCTGGCTGCCGGAGTCGAACGCCAGCTCCTTCACCGAGCTTGTCTCATCTCTCGCGCAAACTCTCCTGCCGGTATTGTATCAGCGGTGAAAACAAATAGCTGATGATCCGTCGGGATGCGGTCTTAATCTCGGCGGTTACCGCCATGCCGGGCGATAGCTTGACCATATTGTCGTCGACCTGCATTTGCGCTTGGTCGAGCGAGATCCGTGCCGAATATGCCAATTCTTGGCCTTTGGGCTCGCTGCTGGCGCTGAGGGAGCCTGCAAGTTTGTCAGTTGATTTGTCACTCTGGGCATCGCGCGCAATTGCATCCGATGAGATGCTCCGCACCTTCCCATGCAACAATCCGTATCTGGTGAAATCAAAAGTATCGACCTTGATTTCCACTTCATCGCCCGCGTGCACGAAACCGACGTCATGGTTGCTGACCATGGCTTCCACCTCTAGTTGACTATCGCGAGGCACGATGACCATCAGGGCCTGCGCGGGCGTCACTACGCCCCCGACCGTGTGTACGGCTAACTGCTGAACCACACCCGACACCGGCGCGGTTAGCTGTTGAAGCTTAGCGCGCTGCTCGGCCTTCGACAGATCGGCCGCCAAGGCGGCGGCCTTCCGCCCAGCCTCGGCCAGCTCTCCGAACAGTGTTCGACGATACTCGGCTTTAGTCTGAGCACGGGTTTCGGTAAGAGCAACAATCGCGGCCCGGGCTTCTTTCAAATGGCTCTGCTGGACCAATCGCTCCTGCTGGCTTTCTATCAATTGCTGCAGCACTTCGAAATATTGCAACTTGTTGCCGTATTCATTGAGCGTTTTGCGAATGTTGACCCGCTCCTCAATGTTGGGAATAACAGCATCAAGCTTATCGACCGTCGCCGAGATGGTAGCGAGTTCGCCCTCCTTCTGAGCCCTTTGCGCGTCCAGGGCGGCGATTTTCGCCTTGTGCTCCGAAACCTGCGAAAGCAAAAATTGTCGCTGCATGGCGACCAGATCCGGGTTGGTTCCATCCGGAGGACGGAATGCTGCCAGCGGATCGTCGATATCGGCCAGCGCCGCATTCAGGCGAGCGATATCGAGTTGCGCGGACTGCAAGTCACCCTGGAGATGATTGATCTCGCCTTCATTGATGGTGGGGTCGAGTTCGATTAGCGTATCGCCAGCATGGACGCTTTGGCCGTCGGCGACCCGAATGGCCCGTACGACGCCAATCTCGAAAGGTTGGATCACCTTGCTGTAGCCTGTCGGAATAATCTTCCCGGGGGCGACGGCTACGATGTCCACCTGGCTCAGGCTCGCCCAAGCCAAAGCCAGCACGAACGCAGCCATAATAGTAACGCCGATCGCCCGACCGATGGGTGAGGGGGGGGTTTCGACGAGTTCCTGTGCTGCCGGCAGGAACTCAAGCGCCTCCCGGTCCCGCTGCTTGGGAGCTGCCGGAAAAGGAACAACTTTCATTTCCGCTTTCATGAATCTCGCCCTAAAACGTCAATCTCTCGCCCTTTTTCAAGGCGATTGCGGTCATTAACGGGACAATCGGGGCCATAGTTGGTCATAGCACTCGAATTGCCCCAGAATACTGAGCAGGAGCGGCGGTGTGCGTTTATATCCGTTGACGGTGAATTTTCTCCTAGCTGAGACTAAAATATGGTAGCTGCGGAGGCAGTGCTTAAACAGTGGCTAACAGGTTTAGAAGTATAGAATATTGCTAACAATATAAATCGCTTGATCTCGATAGTGGCAAAACCATAGGAACTTAAGGGCCGAAATGACGGCAAATTCGGAAATACCGGGTCCGAATGATCCAGGTCTTACGGCGCTGGTGATGCTGCTGCGCTTTCACGGGATCGGGGCAGATCCTACCCAAATTCGTCATCAGTGCGGGACCGCCGCGATTGGCGCCGCCGACATGGTGCGATGCGCCAAGGAGTTCGGCCTTAAGGCACGCAAGTTGAAAATAAACTGGACGCGGCTGGCGAGCACCCCCTTGCCGGCCATTGCGGTGCTAAAGGATGGCGGCTTTCTCCTGCTCGGCAAAGTTGGCGACGACAAGGTCGTCGTGCAATCCACGAAAACGCCGCGCCCTGAATTGATGACCAAGGCTGATTTAGAAGCGGTCTGGGACGGTCCCATCGTTCTTATGACCCGGCGCGCCAACCTGACTGATCTGTCGAGCCGCTTCGACATCACATGGTTCCTGGGCGCGATTCACAAGTATCGCCAACAATTGGCCGAGGTTCTCCTCGCATCCTTCTTTCTTCAGTTGTTTGCGCTCACCTCGCCGTTATTCTTTCAGGTGGTCATCGACAAAGTTCTGGTCCATCACAGCATTGGCACGCTCGACGTGCTGGTAATTGGGCTGCTCGGGATAGCTGCGTTCGAGACCATCCTTGGAATCCTTCGGACCTACCTTTTTTCGCATGCCACCAACCGGATCGACGTCGAACTTGGTGCACGGTTGTTCCAACATTTGCTGGCATTGCCTACAGCCTATTTTCAGGTCCGCCGGGTTGGCGATTCGGTCGCGCGGGTACGCGAACTGGAGAACATTCGGACATTCTTGACCAGCTCGGCGCTGACACTTGTGATCGATCTGTTCTTCACCTTCGTTTTCCTCGGGGTGATGTTCCTTTATTCGCCGCTATTAACCGGGATCGTCCTTGCTGGATTCCCATTCTACGTGGGGATTTCCGCCGGGGCGACGCCGCGGTTTCGCCAGCTACTCGACGAGAAGTTCAAGCGCGGCGCACAGAGCCAGGCTTTCCTGGTGGAAAGCGTCGCTGGGGTTGAGACCCTCAAGGCGATGGCGGTTGAGCCACAGATGCAGCGACGCTGGGAAGAGCAGCTTGCCGGCTATGTAGCAGCAAGCTTCCGAGTCTTGCGACTGGGTAACACCGCCAGTAACATCGTGCAATTCGTCAACAAGGTCGTTATGGCGGGCATTCTGTATTTTGGAGCTCGACTAGTCATTTCCGGCAACCTTACCGTGGGCGAGCTCGTGGCGTTCAACATGCTGGCGGGACGGGTTAGTCAACCGGTGTTGCGGCTGGCTCAGATCTGGCAGGATTTTCATCAGGCAAGGCTCTCGGTGGAACGGCTGGGAGACATTCTCAACACGGCGCCGGAACCCAGGTTCAATCCGGCTCGTGCGGCACTGCCAGCCATTCGCGGCGACATCACGTTCGACCATGTTGTGTTTCGCTATCGCATCGATGGACCGGAAGTGCTCCACGACGTAAGTTTTAGCGTGTCTGCCGGGCAGGTCATCGGCATAGTCGGACCTTCGGGTTCCGGAAAGAGCACGGTGGCCAAGCTCATCCAGCGTCTCTACATTCCCGAACGCGGTCGCGTACTAGTCGACGGGGTCGACCTTGCCATGATCGATACGTCGTGGTTGCGACGCCAGGTCGGCTCGGTGTTGCAGGAGAATGTGCTTTTCAATCAGTCGATTCGGGATAACATCGCGTTATCGGATCCGGCCATGCCGATTGAATCGGTTGTTGAAGCAGCGAAGCTCGCCGGCGCCCACGATTTCATATTGGAGCTGCCAGAAGGCTATGACACGATTGTCGGCGAGCGCGGCGCCAGCCTGTCAGGCGGACAGCGTCAGCGCATTGCCATCGCCCGTGCGCTGGTGACCAATCCCCGCATTTTGATCTTCGACGAAGCCACCAGTGCGCTTGATTATGAAAGCGAGCGCATAATCCAGGATAACATGCAACGTATCGCCCAAGGGCGCACCGTCTTCGTCATCGCTCACCGGCTGTCGACCGTACGCCGAAGCAACCGCATCATCACCATTGATCGCGGCCGACTGGTGGAGGATGGGACCCATGAAGAGCTGATCAAGGAGGGTGGCCGCTATGCGACTCTGCACCGGGTCCAAGCGGATATTCACGAAGTACGTTAGAAACAATGCACTTCAGTGGAGGTTGAGATGATGGGTCGACCGGCCCTTAGTTAGTCTTACTGAGTCAGAATGCCGCGGCCTTTGTCGAGAAGAATCATATATTTGAGAAGACTCACTTTTCAGCATGCGGAGAGGCTGAGATGGGTCTGCCAAGATCGGGAGACGTGGCGTCGCGGTTTTCGGCGTTCATTGATGGTTTGATGAGCGTGATCGGGCACGCGGCCCGAGCCAAACCGCTTCGCGATTACTGCACCGGTCTGATGATGCCTTGCGATCGCAAGAGCGTTGAGCCGATGGCGGCGATCACGGCCACGGAACCTGGACTTCTCTTGCCCGGCGATCGTCTTGATCCAGCGATCCGAATGCCTCCTCGATGCGCTTGCGGATGCGCTGGCTGACGGCATAGCCGCCGTGCCGGGTCGTTCGCCCATCAATCGCAGAACTACGGCCGCTGGTGTTTTGTGCAACGGTGTTACGTTCATCGAGCGCAGTTCGTTGGCTATGACGAAGTCTGCGTCGTAGGCTTAGTCGGCGCCAAGCGTGATCGCTGCCGGCCGGTCGGCACGAGGCTCGATCATGTGCAGCGCAGCCGCCCGCTCGGCGTGTCCGTCAGCCAGTGTCAGGCAGGCGTCGACCTAGCAGGCCATGACGGTTCTCCATCAGCCCATGCCCGACGAAGCAAAGCTTGGTCTCGCCTGGCATCGGGATGGGTGGTCGAAGCATGGGCTATCGTTCGAGCGTTTCTGGCCATGGAAGTCCGCTTCGGCATTGCGCCCGCCACCTTGCGTCGGCGGCTCGCCAGAGCCGTCCTTCGGTTTGACGCTCTTCATCGAGGCCCAGGCTTCGATCAGCGTGCCATAGACCGAGAAGTAATCGCTTGACAGAAGCTTATTCACCTTGGGCTGGGCCAGCACCGCCGCGAGGAACTTGGCCGCGATGTTGCCTTCCAGCAGCCGGTCGCGGTTCTTCGAGAACACCGAATGATCCTAGACCGCGTCGTCAACTTAGCGGCCAATGGACGGTTCGATTGCTCAATGAACCTCCGTTGTCCGAGGGTAAATTTACAAATCTACGGACCGCTAGCGCGCGGCCTGCCGTGCCGAAGTTGCGGGGGAAGGCAGCGGTGCAGGCCTTTTGGATAAGACTGCCGCCAAAAAGTGACGAACGCCGATCCCAAAAAAATAACCGATCTGCAGGCATATTGCGGCCGTGGCAGCCAAAAGGACAATAAACCAGCCCGTCTGAACGCTGTTTATTCCGGCGCCCACTGCAACGACCATTGCGATGGTGAACGCCGGAATCAACACCCGGACTTTGAAGTGCTGCGCTAGCACCGCACCGATCAAGAAGCTGATTATTGTTATCGAAAGCGTCATCGTGGTGTCTCCTACCGCGCCTTATGCTCTCTTCTCATTTCTCATTCGTTAATTTTTCGTGAAACGGACGTTGATCTTTGTTGCGACGCAGCATCGCTGGTGCCTACCCCAAATCTCGAATGACCTCAAAGATGTTTCCCACTTTCAGTCAAATTGGTGCGCTCCGATAGTTCATGGTCACGACCACCACCGCCAGCAACATCCCGTCAAAATAATTAATATTGCGTTGCGCCATCTCCCAGTTTACGCTGCCCGTCGTTAATTAAAATTAAATATGGAAATTGTGGTTGGACGATTTCTGAGCTTTATCGTGAAGAATTAAATAGTAAGAATTAGTGGTGGTGATTATGTCGGTCGGATCGGATATTCACGACAAAGCGGGGCAGTTGGAGGATTTTTCTCCATCGACACCCACAACATTATCTAGTGATGCGATACCTTATGTTTTACCGATAATCGACGCAGTTATCGTTTTGATTTCGAGCTTGGCAGGCGGGTTTGGTTACCATTTGTTGGTCGGCGACCCGGCATCCAAGCTCTTGCCGTATTCCGCCGTCGGCTTGCTCGCCGGTTTGCTTTACATTTTGCGAATGAAAGGGAACGGTTACTATAATTTTCCGGACAGTGCCAAGCCTCGAGTCGAGATCGCCGAGATCCTGGTTTGCTGGTGCACGACGGGTTTATTGCTCGCTCTCATCGCATTCCTTCTCAAGGTTAGCGTCGATTTTTCTCGCGGTGCATTTGTCGCATTTTATTTTCTAACGCCCATAGGATTGCTGGGCACTCGCAAGGCTACCAAGATAGTCTTGGCGAGAGCGATATCGCGCGGTGGGATCGGCCGGCGCGATTCTGTGCTGGTTGGTGATTTCAATGAAATGGCCGCGCTTGAGCCGAAGGATTTGCTCGCCTTCTTTGGCGCTACCAAAGTTGATCGCTTTACGCTTGGCCGAGAGGACGATCCTGTAGTGCGTTCATTGACAGACACTCGAATTATGAATTCAGTGGCTAACTTTGTGAGGCGTCACAATTGCCGGGAACTGCTGCTGGCCTTGCCTTGGGATGATGTTGGCCGCATTGAGCTTGTCCGAGATCAAATCAAGACCTTGCCGGTGGCTGCTCGGTTGTTGCCCGACATGCACGTTCGGTCGCTGTCGCAGTTCACCTCGTCAGCACGCCAGCGAGTATTGGCTATCGAAATCCAACGAGCCCCTCTTAGTGGTGCCCAGCGGTTCACCAAGCGAATAGTTGACGTCCTCGTGGCCTCCGTGGCGTCGATATTTTTCTTGCCCATTATGGTCCTGACTGCGATCGCGATTAAGCTCGATAGTCCAGGTCCCGTGATTTTTAGGCAATTAAGAAAAGGATTCAATGGCAGGGAATTTGTGATTTTCAAATTTCGGACTATGACCGTATTGGAGAATGGGCCAAGTCTAGCGCAGGCGACGCGAAACGATTCGCGAGTGACTGCCGTAGGACGACTACTTCGGTCAGCGAGTATTGACGAATTGCCTCAACTTCTGAATGTTTTGAAGGGCGATATGTCGCTGATCGGCCCGCGTCCTCACGCGCTGGCCCACGACAACTATTTCCAAGAAATCTTGGGCGATTACGCAAATCGTCATCACGTAAAACCTGGCATCACGGGTTGGGCGCAATGCAATGGCGCGAGAGGCGAGACTCCATCATTCGAGCATATCTCGGAGCGTGTGAAGCTAGATCTATGGTATATTAATAACTGGAGCCTTTGGCTCGACTTCCAAATATTGATCAAGACCTTTTTTGAGGTCCTGCGAAAGCGAAATGCTTACTGAGGAGCACTCGTGGAAATGGGATCAAGATTAAGCGCCAACGCAATGATCGACAGCAGGCTGTGCAACCCCGAAGCAAGAAATTAGCGCTGCGAGACGGATCAACAGAGCTGGCTCGCGAGGAGAGCATCGTTTACACCAACACGAGACCGTCCGATGTTCCGATGTGGTTTGCGTTGGAGCATTCTTGCTTAAGTTGCGCCTGAGTCTCAAACGGGCGAAACGGGGGATCGGGATGGTGCTCTTCCTGGAGATTAACTTCGCGCTTTGGGTCATGATCGGGTGTTTAGCAAGGGAAGCGCTTCAGTTCGCTATGTGAACTGACTTACGACCAGCCGTAAAAGCGAAAACGCCGCCCAGCTCAGCGCGACGGCCCATCCGAACATGGCGATTGCGCACGCCAAAATATAGGCCGCTCTAAGCAGCCGCGCCCCCCATATGCTCGCGCTCGCAGACCTCACGATTGTAGGCATCGTTTCAGTTCGATTGTTCATGATGGCCCCTCCACCTTTTTTAGGCGCTGGAGACAATGATCCGGTTCACTGCCTCGCGACACTGTGAACTGGAACTCAGCCTCCGTCGGTCCACTAAGGTCACATGAGACGCGAAGTCGCAGACGGCCTTGTCGAGGATTGACAGCGCAAGATTTGGGCGGGGCCGCCACCCTCCAGGAAAGAACCGGCGGCCCCTAATCGCGAGGAATGCATGGCTGAGACGTTCGCGGGCCGCCGCGAATCTTGCGCGACTGCGGAGACGATAGAATTTCATCCGCGAGCCGCCAACTGAACCCGCTCGTTAAGCTGAATACCAGCACTGCGGGTTAATTCTGGAACCAGCTCTAACCCTTCAATCGATCGCACGGTTGCCCTTGTTGGTGAGGACGGGGATCTCGTCGCGCATTGCTCGCGCTGGGTTGATTCTGGAATTTATGAGTTTTCTGATCTCCTGGCGCAGCTCCAGTAATTCAGCATATTGTTCGCGAAGGGATGCGGACTGCCTCGGACGCGGCTTTGAGGGCTTTCTCATAATAGGATTTCAATTATCTCGCTCGTCATGAACGCTCGGTGAACCGAAGGAGCGCGATCAGTGAAGCGTCGGCGCCGATCGGTCAGGAGGCGCAACCGGCAACGGCTGGGGATTGTCCGTCGCCGGTTGGCAGGATCGGGCAAGGCAAGCGAGGTAGAAAAAATACGCCGTCGGGCTCGAAATGTCGTGTCCCGGCGGCACCTATCACTGGGCCCCTGAAATCCCCAGTCGTCAGACAATAGCAGGCGCCATGCCAAGCAAATGTGAACAGGCTCACAATTGAGCTCATTCCTTCTAAGAGGGCCCAGGGTAGGGTATCCGCGACGCTGCCGTTCGAGGAATGAGTGCGGGGCGCTCAGAGGCCGCCTCATTTGGCGGCCTAGCTGAATGGTCTGGCGATGTTGGAAAGTATAACCGTTGCCGCCCGCGTATAACGGGCGTCATTAAAGTGCTCGTCGACAAAATTGAGTATGAGGAGAGCAAGGCGGCTGCGACGGGAGGCGCCCAATGAGCGGACCATGACCGGCGTCAGTTCTAGCTGCCTAACGGACTGCCTTGAAGGCTCTCGTCAGTACCCTCAGGCGCGCTCTGCTGAAATCATAGACGCAACGCAATTCATGGACCGCAAGCCGGACCAGGGCTGTAATC
The DNA here is from genome assembly GCA_963813165.1 of uncultured Pseudomonadota bacterium. GTDB lineage: Bacteria > Pseudomonadota > Alphaproteobacteria > Rhizobiales > Xanthobacteraceae > Bradyrhizobium. The sequence continues at coordinate 27,759 of CAWEYJ010000003.1, forward strand.
ACCAATGGCATAATGGCAAAGAGGCAGACGACAATTAGTATTGCCCGCGTCGCTCTGTCCTCGTTTTCCATTTCAATAGCCGATCAAGGCCAAAGCAATGTAGGCTGCCACGCTCAGCGGAATGCCGGCAGCTAAAATCGCAATCGAAATAAGCGTAAGCTTCACGCAGCTCTTGAGCATCGGGTAATTTCCAAACTCAACTGAAGGAAACATCGATGCAGATCAGGGCTCGGCGCACAACACGAATTGCGTTTTAACCTAACCAGTCAGCCTTACTGGCGCGCATTTTCACTTATTGGCGGAAGGGGAAAGTGAGCCTTGCGCTGCTTCATGCCGATACGTTTAATGTCGTTGCGTGACGCCGCAACAAGACTCGCGGCTTAACCTAACCGGTCAAGGTTACTTCGATCGCTGTTAGCTGTGGAAGGCCACGCCAAGAAAATCGCCGTCGCGCCAGATCAGTCGGCACATGCGAATGGTCCGGAAATTGTCGAAGGACAGTGCGAAGTCGAGCGGTACGATCTTTAGGTCGTCCTGGGTACGAACGCCTGCACCGAGGTTTGTGACGTCGCGAACAGTGCAAGAATGCACACCTGTTTTCTCACTGAAGAACAGTAACGCGCCTTTGGAAATTGTTGTTCTTCCGATCGATCGCCGGTCGAACGCGTTTTCCCATTGATCAAGACCATCTAGATTTTCGATCATGAGCGCGACCTGATGCTGAAAACAACGCCGCCTGGCGGAGTATGACGCCCGGCGGCTTTGCCATAGTGGGTCCGGATGGCACAATTTCCGGTTCAGTCAAGGTATCGCTTTCGCGTGACGCCGCAACGAAACTCGCTCGTTAAGCTTGATGCGGGCGCCGCGCGTTAATCCTGGAACCAGCGGCCGAAAATAGAGTACTGCTCGACCTGCCGCGATGCCTAAAGCGCCGCCCGTCATTTTAGTTATCGCATTATGGATTCGACCATGGCGATCGGGCGTCAGCAACTGGGCGAGCTCAAGACCTTTGGGTTGGCCGGTCAAATTTGAAGGGCCCGTTTTATGGATAACTAAGGATTTCGAGGTATCAGAGTATCATGGAAAAGCGAGCGGCACCTCGTAAACCCGTATTGATGTCTGGAGCGATTGAGTTCGCGGGCAGCCTGATTAACTGCTTGATCAGCAACATTTCCATTTCGGGCGCGGCGATCGAAGTTACCAGCCCCCAAGACATCCCCCAGCGCTTCAATCTTGTCTTTAAGGCGGGCGGCACGCACATTCCTTGTCACGTCGTCTGGCGCCAAGAGGATCGGATCGGCGTCGCCTTCGACTAGGGATACTCAAGCGACCGTTTCCAGCCGACGGGATCTTTGCCGCGAATCGTTCTCACCCTCGATTTGGCCATGCCTCGGTTCGATCCAGCGGTTTGGTCAGGCCCGACGTGTGTCGTCCGGAAATCGTCGCGCGTCGGGCCGTTCTGGGGTTACACAACCGTCGACATATGCAATGGCGCTGCACTCTGACGCAGCCGATCGCCTGTGCAGCCGGCTTGCGTTAGCATGAGGGCGAGCGTCGCTAAGGTGCGCACCGCTGCGAATTTCATTGGTTTATCTCCGCGTGTGCTGAACGAACATGGATAACGTACAGAATCTTTCGCACTTTCAGGATTGCCGGCTTCCTCTAAACTGAGGAAGGATCAAAGCGATGAGCGAAGACGATGGATTGAAGGCGATGGGCCAGGTCATCCAGATTGATGAAGCCCGGATCCGGGATCATCTTGGCGAGATGGTTCGTGGGACGGTCGAGGAGACCCTCAACGCGTTGCTGGATGCCGAAGCGGATCGGCTTTGCGGTGCAGGACGTTACGAACGCACTCAAGGCCGGCAGGACACCCGGGCCGGCAGCTACGAACGGTCGCTGCTCACAGTAGCGGGCGAAGTAAACCTCAAGGTTCCGAAGCTTCGGCGCCAGACCTTCGAGACGGCCATCATCGAGCGTTACCGCCGGCGCGAGAGCTCGGTCGAGGAGGCGCTGATCGAGATGTACCTGGCTGGGATTTCGGTCCGCCGGGTCGAGGACATCACCGAGGCGCTGTGGGGCACCCGTGTCAGCCCGAGCACGGTGTCGAACCTGAACCAGAAGATCTACGCCAAGATCGAGGCCTGGCGGAACCGGCGGATCGAGGGTGAGCATCCGTACCTCTACCTCGACGGCATTGTCATGAAGCGCAGCTGGGCCGGCGAGGTCCGCAACGTTTCGCTGCTTGGTGGCCTCGGCCGTCAATTCGGAAGGATTTCGCGAGATCCTGGGGATCTGCGAAGGCGCCAAGGAGGACAAATCCGGCTGGTCGGCGTTTCTGCGCCATCTGGTCGACCGCGGCCTGAAGGGCGTGCAGCTGGTCATTTCCGACGCCTGCAGGGGCCTTGTCGAGAGCGTCGCGGATTTCCTGCCGGAGGCGCGCTACCAACGCTGCATGGTGCATTTCTACCGCAACGTTTTCAGCCACGTCCCTTCGACCAGGGTTCGCGAAGTTAGCCACATGCTCAAGGCCATTCACGCCCAGGAGAGCCGGGAGGCCGCCGACAACAAGGCACAGGCGATCGTCGACGATCTGCGGGCAAGCAAGATGGGCAAAGCAGCCGACCTCGTCGAGCAGGCCGTCCACGAGACCCTGACCTACTATGGCTTCCCGGACATTCACTGGCAGAAGATCAGAACCAACAATCCGCTGGAGCGGATCATGAAAGAGATCCGGCGCAGAACCCGCGTCGTCGGCGCTTTCCCCGACGGTCAGTCCTGCCTCAACCTGGCGGCCGCGCGACTACGGTACATCGCCGGCACAACATGGTCGGCCAAATGCTACATGAACATGCGACCACTCTATCGGCAGCACCTATCTGAAACCGAAGCCGTCGCATGATCGAAAGTGCGAAAGATCTGGACATACCGAACATGGTCTGGCATACCGCCGATAGTCAAGCCGGCGCCGCGGTAGCGTCGCGATCGGCCGGTGGGCAGTTGGGTCGGCAGCTTCCTGCCGGCATCCCACATCGCCTGCTTCCACGCCGCGAAGCTATGCCAGATCAGGAGGTGGATTTTGTTACCCGAAAATCATCGATCGCTCGACCAGCCGCGAGAAGCTCGTTTACCCAGCGTGGGCGTCTGCCCCGCCCGGACCAGGTAATCGAGGGATCATCTGGGTTTCGAAATTTAGGCTGCACCTTCGGGTAAGGCCGCCGTTGCACATCTTCGGCTGTTGCATTGCCGAACTTGCGACTGAGTTCATTCAGGCGATGCTGAAGCTTGCGTTTCTCTTCCGTAATCTTTTTCTCAAGCGCTAGGCAAATCTGCTGGTGAAGGCTCCAGAGTTCGTCGAGCGGCATTCCCCCAAAGTCATATTTCTTCATCTTGCGCCCCCAAAGGTAATATTTGGTGGCGATTCGGAAGCAAATAAGGCAGCTGGCAGTTTATCCCACGGTTAGTGCGTCGGCGCGGCCTCCGCGCGGTGTGGATGCTTACGGACGCGCTGCAACAACAATGAAAAAGGCCGCCAACTAAGACGACCTTCGTTGTTTTAAGTTAGCGCTCTCTTTCTGTGGGACTTCGATCGCGACCTTCGGGCCGATAGTTGGGCTTTCCTAACTTGGTCACGCAATCCGTGCAGTTCAGTTAGCTGAGCCGTGAGATTTGATGCGTTGCGTCCGATGATGGAAAGGCGTGTGCTGGCAACATCTGAAATGCGATTATGAAGGTTACTCATTTGAACCCCACAAAAACTGACTTACGATAAGCGTTTATGGCACAAATTAGGCGGATGCCAAAATCAACTTACATTTCTGAGGGTTAAACGGGTATCCAAATAAGGGCGCGACTGTTAGATTCGTCGGCTGCAGCTCTACCGGACCTCTCGGTTCGAGGACGATTTTGGCGACTAGGGCCGGCCGCAAACGATCAAAAATCTCAAGGCGATCCCGTGCGATTTCGCTCGCGGCGACGAACGGGAGTTTCAAATTGGGACGCACCAATCCGCTATGGCGTGACGTAGCAAGCACTGCGCCAACCGCGCGACGTCACGCTGCCATTTTTGAATCTGAATGCTGCTAGCCGGGCGGGGAGAAACAAATCTCCGACTTTATGGGATGGATTTCAGCGCCGGCTCTGGGCCAGGGCGTGGGCGCTCGGTTCAACGCCGGCGGGCTTTTCTGTAACATTGCTGGAGCAAAGTTTCAGCGGGAATGGCGCGTTCGGTTTACCCTCAAGGCTTCGAAGGTGAGTACAGGCGTCCGACTTGGGCTCACGCGAGCCGGCTGAGACGGTGACACAAGTCCGGCTGGCGCGGGCTTAGGTCCGCGGCCCCTTTCCCCGGACCCCGTCGCAGTACGCCAAGGTCGATGCCGACACTGGCGAGGAGGTCGCCAACGAGGACATCGTCAAAGGCTACAAGGTCGACATCGACACCTTCGTCGAGGTGACCAAGGAAGAACTCGAGAACGTGGCGCTGGAATCGACCAGGACCATCGAGATCGACGAATTCGTCGACCGCACTGAGATCGATCCCCGCTATCTGATCCGTCCCTACTATTGCGTCCAGACGGCAAGGTCGGCCACGACGCGTTCGCGGTGATCCGCGAGACTATCCGGGAGATGGACAAGGTTGCGATTGGACGACTGGTGCTGACCAATCGCGAGCACATCATCGCGCTCGGGCCCCTGGACAAGGGTATGATGGGAACGCTGCTGCGCTATCCATATGAGGTGCGTGATCCAGAGGAGTATTTCGACGAGATCGAGGATGTCAAAGTTACAAAGGACATGCTCGATCTGGCGAAGCACATCGTGAACCAGAAGTCCGGACGGTTCGAGCCTGACAAGTTCGAGGACCAGTACGAAACCGCACTTGTCGACCTCATCAACCAGAAACGAGCCGGCAAACCGATCAACCCGAAGGAGCGGCCCCGCGGTGGGAACGTCGTCGACCTGATGGACGCACTGCGCAAGAGCGTCGGCGGTGCTGCAGCGACACCCCCGCTTCGAAGAAGCCGGCCAAGAAGGCGAAGAAAGCCGCGGCCGGGCAAAAGGAAATGCTGATGCCGATCGCGGGCAAGAAGCCCGCGAAAGAAACCGCGGCGAAGAGGCCGGCCGCAGGGTCGCGGCGGAAGTCGGCTTAGGAATCGCGCTCCTGCTTTGGCTTGCCATGACGGACTAGTCTGCCAAGCTTAAAAATTCCGCCGTGCCGAGAGAACTCCCAGTCCTCATGTATGGATCACAAACCCAATCCTCGCACACTCGTTCGATGGCGCACATGCAACGCGAGATCGAGCAGCGGGCCGAAGCGATCCTCGAGCGCGCCATCGCCCTCATGATGCGGCCGAGCAGGGTACGGAGGAATTTGAGCTCCCGCCGGGCGCGCTTGAACTGGTGGGCATGTGTATAGCGCCCCACCATGACGGCGGCGGCGCTTGGCTACAGTGTAAAAGTATGTACTTGACCTGACGCTTGGCCCTTCGTCGTGGCGGGTGTCCGACGAAGATCCGATGTCCGGCGTTATGCGCGGCGCGTCAGGGAAAGTCTACATTGGCGTTTTGCCATAGTACCATCGTCCCTGATGCGGACGCGTTTCGTTGTACGGCTTCACCCGGGGATCGAGATAACTCTGCTCGTTAAGCTGAATACCGGCGCTGCGGGTTGATTCTGGAACCGAATTCTAACCTTTCAATCGATCGCACGGGCACCCTTGTTGGTGAGCGCAGGGATCCCGTCGCGCATTTCAACAAACTCCATCTCGATCAAGGCTCGCAGATCATGCTGATTGATGGGCGACCACTTCAACCGGTTGCTCCTGATATCCCTGAGTACCCAGCGAAGGACAATCATCCGATCGCGGTCTACCGCAGCAGCGGGGACATCTGGTTTGATAATCTCTGCTGAAACGAGTGGCTTCGGCTCTTCGGTCCGGACATCCGCTGAGATCGTGTAGGACACCGACACCGCGGCCGGCGAATACGATGCGGCTTTCGGCTGGGGTGCAACCACGGCGTCATTCGATGGGGGCGTGACAGGAGCCGCTTCGGCGGTCGAATGGATCGGGGCGCTCTTGGCGACGGAATCGACCGACTCAGTAGGGCGTCCCGAGAGGTCATCCTCGGGCCACGCGAGTAGCTGATCGAGCGAGGGGATGGAGTCCCTGTCGCGGGGCCGAGGTCGTTCGGCCCTCAAAAGCTTTGCTTCCTCGATCGTCCAATTGATTAGCTGTATGTCCGTCACGTTTCGCTCGCCCAATACGCTTTGCATTGCCCAAAGGCAAAGTTACCGCAGTGTCGGGCCACGCGAAAGCCGAGCGTGAGGGAAAGATTGAGGATTGACTCTGGCGAAAGGTGTTCCCGTTCTTCGCGACGGGTAAGGCGTACGACCTCCTGCTGCTCCTTCAAGGTCTCGGCGATAGGCCGCGCGAGAATTGACCTGGCGCGGGCGCGCTTGTCGCAGGGGGCCAAGCTTCTTGCCCTCGCAGCCGGCGCACTTAGATCCATTCAGGAGCTTGTCTTGTTGCGTTTGGAGTATCGTGCCATGAACCCGAAGAACACGCCCGTGCCGTTAGATATCGGCAACTGGCGCTCGCCGAGCCGGATGGGGCCAAGGCCGCCGTTCTCCTCACGATTGCTGATGAAGCGGAGAGGGATGTCTTCTGCACGGTTGATCGCACAAATCTGGGCTACACGGGGGGTGCGCCAGAACATCCCGATCCAGCTAAGTAGTCGTCCGTGAATAAGGCTCTAAGCGATTGAGCGGGATTTGTTTTCCGGATTCGGAGGCATTTGAGATTGCAGGGATTTGGGGCTTGAGAGCCCTGAACGTTGCAATTTCGTTTTTGGATTCCCTTTCGCTGCGGACCATGATTTTGTGGTGCATCGGAGGGGACGATGCGGCCGAAGAAGCACAAGACGACGGGATCGAACGATCTGTTCCGGGCTCGGCTCGATCAGATCATCAATCTGAAGCACGAGCTGGTTCTGCTAGCCGGCAAGATCGACTGGGACTGGATCGACGGCGAGATCGCGCCGCTCTACAGCGAGAACGGCCGACCGGGGATCGAGACCCGCTTCATGATCGGGCTGTTGTTGCTCAAGCACATTTACGGGCTATCCGACGAGGGGGTGTGCGAACGCTGGGTGCACGACCCGTATTTCCAGTTCTTCACCGGCGAGGAGTTCTTCCAGCACGCCTTCCCGCACGAGCGAAGCGACCTGAGCCATTGGCGCAAGCGGCTCGGCGACAGACTGGAGTTGCTGCTGGCCGAGAGCCTGCGGGTGGCGCACGCGGCCGGCGCGTTACGCGGCCAAGACCTCAAACGGGTCACGGTCGACACCACGGTGCAGCCGAAGGCCATCACCTTTCCGACCGATGCCAAGCTGCTGCATGCGGCCATCAAGGGGCTCAACCGCCTGGCGACCAGGCACGGCGTCAGGTTGCGGCAATCCTATTCTCGCGTGGCCAAGGCCGCCGCGATGATGGCGGGCCGCTACGCCCATGCCAAACAGTTCAGGCGGCATCAGCGGCAGTTGCGTATCCTGCGCAGCCGGCTGGGCCGGATCATCCGCGACATCCGCCGCAAGATCGTGGACCAGCCTGCACTGGAGGAGGCGTTCGCCCTCCCGCTTGGTCGGGCCATGCAGATCCGCTCGCAACAGCAGCGCCAGCGCGGCTGGAAGCTTTATTCCTTCCATGCCCCGGAGGTGGAGTGCATCGGCAAAGGCAAGGCCGCCGCGCCTTACGAGTTCGGAGTGAAGGCCTCCATCGTCACCAACAACCGCCGGGCTCCCGGAGGCCTGTTCGTGCTGCACGCCAGGGCGCTGCCCGATAACCCGTACGACGGTCACACCTTGCGGGACGTCATTGATCGCACCGAAACGCTCACCGGCTGTCCGATCGAGCGGGCCTATGTCGACAAGGGATACCGCGGCCACGACGCGCAAAATCCCCGTCGTGTCTTCATCTCCGGCCAGAAGCGCGGCGTCTTCGGTGTCATCAAGCGCGAGCTGCGCCGCCGCTCCGCCATCGAGCCCATCATCGGACACCTGAAGGCCGAAGGCCATCTCGGCCGCTGCTACCTCAAAGGCCGCGCAGGCGATGCCGCCAACGTTGTCCTCTCAGCCGTCGGCCACAACTTCCGCCGCATCCTCGCCTGGCTGAGAGATTTTTGGCGCCTTATCCTGATCGCACTCATCGCAGCCATCAGCGTCCAATCAGCCCTCAGATCAGCTTCTTAAGGGCGACTAAGTAGGCCAACTAGTATTTGCGTCGCCCGGACCCCAATTCCTAGCGGGTTGAGTTTTGTTCTCTTTTCGTACACATTGGCTTTTCGAGCCGGGGTGGACGCCGCAAAAGACCGCGAGATCATCAGACTATGGAGCCAGCTTCGGCTTCTCGAACGAGAAGGCCGATCGGTCGCGACCGTTCGCCGGCAGATCGAAAAGGCGCTTACCGCGCGGGCGCCAGTTGGTCACGCTGGAGGACGCCGGCAACTACTTCCCAAGGCCGAGGATTCCGCGCCGGAATGGCAGACGGCGATGGAAGCCCTGATACTTGTTGCAACGCGTGGCGGGCTGATGATGCTCGCCAGGATCGGCGTTATGCAGTCGGTGCACCGCAACGTCGAGCGCGGTTTCAATCCCGAGCGAAAAGAGAAACATTGGGGAAGCATGGGACGGCATTCCACTGTGGGTTTTACCGGCGGCGCGGGCGTCAAGCACCAAGGACGGTCCGCAGATGCAGGCTCGGCTTCGACAGCCACGGACCAGGGCTTTACTCGGAGAACGCACCCTTTGAACGTGATCGGCGGATCGGGCAGACGGTGACGTGCGCAGCGGCTTCCCTCCCACATCGAGCACGCAATGTGGAATTACGCGGCGAACGCAGTCCAGCCATCGGTGCAGGGAATGTTCAGTCGTGGATGCCGGCCACGGGACCGATATTGGGCACGTCCATCCTCGTTCACGACCTGCCCATGATGGCGGACAGCGCCGCTCAGCGACTCGGCGAGCTCGCTGCCGAAAGATGGTCACTCGTCTCCGGCCACGCTGCAGCGGTCTCAGCGCGATGGTGTCGCGTTGTTTTGTGTTGCGGCGAAAGAAACCTGTTTCATAAACCACGCATGTTAATCTCGCTTTTTTTGAGGTTAAAACAAGAATCTCGTTGACGGTCGCGCTCGAGGGACCAAAATCGATCCCGCATCGTCAGAGGTTCAAAAAAATGTTGATCGAGTTGGCTTTGTTAATTGCTTTCGTCGCTGCGATGGGAGCTATCATCGTTAAAGTTTATAAATGGCGACAGAAAGCTTGTGCGGTCCAAACCTCGCCAAGGAACGCGCTAAAACAAGGCGTACGGTAGATTGAACAGATCATTGTTCGAGAACGGGAGCGCGCGAAATGCTCTCTCGTTTTGTATTTGCAGCTTTTTCCACTGGTTTTGCTGTTGCGGTCATTTTCGCAGTCGTGACGACAGTCAAACACCTCCCGGGCGGGCGCGCCGGCGCGTCGGCAATACGGGTCGGCTGATCCCCCGATCATCCCACCACGCCCGGATCGAGCTTTTCCGTGTCGCGGAAAGTGGCGCTGAGGCATCCGATCGCGGCTGCCAGTTTGTAAACCATCAGACAGGGTCATCTTCGGTTTACCGTCTGCTTTAAGCACTTCGCCGCAGCGCCGTGACACTGTCCTCCCAACGATCGGAAACAAGATCGACGGGAGACGTCCGGGTCAGGTCGAAGGGCTTGACCCGGACAGGATCTTCAATGGCGACGAAAAAGCAAAAAACTAAAAACAAGCCGGCGCAATCCCGGTCACCGGTTCTGTCGGCTTTGATCGGAACCGTGCTCAACATGGTTGTGACGGCTGCAACGTTAGGATTGGCGTGGCTGTGCCTGGTCGTCGCAAAAACACTTCACTTGAACAGGAGGGGCATCATGCTGGTCGAACTGTTTCCGCTGATTGCGTCCGCGATGGCGGTTTCTCTCGTCTTTTGTCTTCGCATCTGAAAAAGCCGCACTCTGGTTCCCGGGCGATAACCGCCTCTTAACCATCGAGGGTTCATCCTGATCGTCTCTCTGAGTGAGAGTGTGTTGCTTGCGTTTCTAAAGAGCCGGCGCCGATCTCAACCCGGCGGCGGCTCTTCCGCCGTAAATCATATGCCGATGGTTGCCGAGCGACAGATCGAGCTATTCGGTCTTCGCAATCCCGGCGGCAAACTTGACGCCGATCATGCGTCCCTTGCGCCAAACGACTTCGCACTCCCTGCGGACGATGGCGTGAGGCACGATCGAGAGGCGGAGCTTGCTTCCGATCGGGGCGTCGATGTCAGCGAGAAGCTTCGCCCCGTTGGCGGATACGTCCAGAACCCGGCATTCGTGGCTTCGAATGTCGTTCTCTGTCGTGATCCACGACGGATGCCGCCGGGACCGGCGCACTAACCTGCGACGCTCTTGCTTGAGCTGTTGCACGTGTTCAGCATGCCAGCGCTTTGTGAACATTTCGATATCTAAGAAGATCTGATTTTGTTCCGTGCGGTAATCATGTTCCCGTTTCTGCGACGAGATGAGGCATAGCAGCATCCGCTAGGCGGGGCTGTCGCCTCGAGGGAAGGCAGCGACCCCTCATTCGCGATGGTACGCATGGCTGGACGCATTTTCCACCAATATCAGCGATGTCAAATATCAGATGGCGGAACACGGAAAGGCGGCCGCGTCTCGCTCCTAAAAGCTCGACGATCCAACCCCGCCGCGCGGTAGCGGCGCCGGTGCGTTATTTCGCTCCGAGATCCAAGGTAGTGAGCCCCGGCTCGTTGGCCGTCCTCGGCGACGCAGCGGAAGGTCCAAGATTACCAACCTGTAAGTTGCCAGGTTCGCGAAGCCCGTTCACGCTGCGCGGGTGCGAAAGTATCACCTATGCAGGGTCGCGGAAGACGGCCGGCGTATCGAGTTCGAAGAACTCGTTTGCCGGGACGATGGTGAAGCTGTGATGCGTGCAAAGCTGCTCGTTCAAGATCACGATATCGAAGTCTGGGCCGACAATCGCTTTGTCTTCCGCTTGGAATGCAAGAGACGATGACCAAACGCTGCGCGCGAGTGAGCAAGCTATAGTCGCAAATCGAATTTCACTTTTAAGCGATCGGCTTCGTTTCGGGTTTGCTCGAAGCACTCTTTGTCTTCTCGTGGGTTCGGACTGTGGCACACGACTTTCCAACTATCCCCATCAGGCCAAACAGACACGACCAGATTCTTCGGCAGGGACATGGTTTTCGCCACCTTTTGTTTGACTAACGTCTCAAGCTGCAATGTCGTTTTTGTTGGCTTGCTCATACGCCTCGCTCCGTTGTCCGGCGACTGAAGCAAGTCTATGCAATTTCAAGTCATGGCAGATACGGCATGATGTCCAAAAAGCGTGTTTTTCGCTGTCATCTCACTGTCGCGATCCCGGTTGGGCCGGGTATCCGAACTGGAAAAGGTGCTGTCCTCGGCGCATATTCGGACGATGTATTATGACTGCAAATGCGGTCTGATATTCGCGAACGTTCCAAGGGATATACCATCGTTGCAAGGGAGATACCTTTGAAAGTGCCGGAAGCCGCATATTGCGAGAATTTCGGCTGGAAATCAAAAGCCCTCGATGCACCCGCTACGCGGAATATATCCCGGTTAATAATGCTACTGAGGAACGGGTCATTGACGGGCAAGCACCCGTCACCGGGTGTCGCCGAACTGGGCCAAAAGAAAAGCCCCGCCGGTCCGCCTGCTCCGAGAGCCCTCGTTAAGTGTCAAACGTTCTACGAGGGTCCCGAAAACGACAAGGAACGCGATCGACCATCCCAAGAGCGACGCGTTGAACTGTCTGGCCGGTGGATTACCGCGGAGCAAGAAAAAGCCGCCGAGTTGCTCCGGCGGCTTCGTCGTTGAAGGGCGATCGGCGCCCCGGCCGTGTCAAAGCCCGCTTACCGTCGCGGTATGCACAGCGACCGCGCCCCAGGCTTCTGCGACGACTAGGATTTTTCGGATGCCGTCCAAAGCCTCACCGGCATCGCGGACCTCGCTAAGCATTCCCAACCAATCTGTGAAACGAGCCACCTTGCCATCCCCACCAAAGCGTCGCCTTCGAGCGCCCGCACAGTCTCTTTTGAACCGATCGGCTCGAAATCGATCGCGGCGATGGCTCGGGGCAGCGATCCCCGAGGTGTGCAGCGGCGGTGACCGCGACGATGAGAAACACGTCGGCGAGTGCAGCCACAATCAACCCCGCGCCGCCGCATGGTAGCGGCGCCGGTGCGTTATTTCCGGTCGGGGCTAGTGGTCCCGATTGAAGGCCCCCTCTCGCTAGAGTGCCGGATGCCCCGCAACCGACGCGAAAATGAAGCCAAGCTCGCGTCCCCGATATTTTTAGTTGTGCTATCGCCTTCATCGGCGTGGTCGCGGTCCGCCCTTCGCTTCCCTCATCGCGCTGCAGAGGATGCTGAGCACGATTAGCTATGCCCCATGATCCCGACATCCGTGAGAAGTTCACCGTGGAGCGATCGGCTGCCAGGACGCTTCAAGTCGTCACCGACACTAAGGCCGCCTTAATTGGCGGCCTTCCGCGCAACTGGTGTGCAGCATCTAGCTAGGGGAGAGTGAATGAGCAAGTGCCCTCTTCACCTGACTAACTATCAGAAATGTAACTTGATTTTAGCTTCGGTCTAATTTAAGCCATTATTTCTTATTTTTAGATCAGTTCTTGTGGGGTTCAAATGAGCAACCTTCATAACCGCATTTCAGGCCACGCCAGCGCACCTCTTTCCGTCATTAAAGCATCAAATCTCGCGGCTCAACTAGCCGAACTGAACGAGCTGCGCGAGCAGATTAGAAAGGCCCAACGATCGACCCGAAGGACGCGGCCGCCGAGGTCTCGCAAAAAGAAAACACGATTTTAGAACGAAGGCCGCCTCTGTTGGCGGCCTCAGACTGATGACAAAGTCCTCGCCATTGGCGAGGACTTTTGATTTACTGGTGCACGCTTCGCAAACCCTCACCCCAACAGACAGCGCTGTTGGCGGCCTTTTTCATCTCCGCTCAATACGTCTATTCCCTCTGCACATCGGAAAACCGCGCTCAAAATGCATTAGCCTGTTCGAAGGATCGGGCACCCACTGCCTTATTTTGCATCCGAATCGCCACCAAGTATCACCTTTGGGGGGCAAGATGACGAAACGTGACTTTGGATGCCGCTCAACGATCTCTGGAGCCTTCACGAGCAGATTTGCTCGGTGCTAGAGACAAAGATCAAGGACGAGAAACGAAAACTTGAGCACCGTCTGAATGAACTTAATCGCAGGTCCGTCGCCGCTCCAGCCGACTTCCGCCAACATCGGCCCTCTCCGAAGGGCGAGCCTAAATATCGAAATCCAGAAGATCCCTCGATTACGTGGTCTGGGCGGGGCAGGCATCCACGCTGGTTAAACGAGCTTCTTGCGGCTGGTAGAGTGATCGATGATTTTCGGATAGCAGAATCCATCTCCTGATCTGGAGTAGCTTTTGCTTTGGCTGGGGGCCGCGCCGGTGCGTTATCTCCGGTCGCGCGAAGTACCCGGGCGGTGCGGGAACGCATCGACGCCGCCACCCTCGCGCCTTGTGTGCTTCGAACGATGCCGTTGACGCGCGGTCATGGCCCCGACAAGCTCGGGCCTTAGGCCGGGTGTTGGGAGAGTTAAAATGACCGACTGGAACGCAGATTTTGACGCGCTCGTCCAGGAAACGATGGCGTTTGCGAAAAACAATCGTGTCGACCCGCCCAGCCCGCGCGCCATTATCGAACCGTCCGCGCCGCGCACCACTGTCGAACCGAGCCGACTGCCACCGGCAAGTCTGCCCAAATCAGAGCGCGACGAGATCCGAGAGCGCGTTTCGAACTTCAAGGCCCACCAGGAGCGCTTCATGCGGGAACGGGAGGGCTACGCAGCGTCCCAGATTAAAAGGATGCCGGAGCGATCGTGACGCGGTAGCATGGGGGAAATCGGAAGCTGAAGAGGGATCGATAATCGGCCAGTATCGCGGTGCAATCCCGTCGGGTATGAAGCCTGCATGATGCACAAACTCATGGCCATTGCCGCCTGGACGCTGCTCGCCTTCATCGCCTATGCGACGGTCTCGTCGATCCAAGCCAGGCCGACTTTGCTCGCCTCGCCGAATTTTGAGCGCTTCGCGGCGTTTCTAGTTCTCGGCGCGCTCTTCTCTTTAGCTTATCCCCGGCATTTTGTGCTGATATGCTTGGTCGTTCTTGGCAGCGCAGTGCTGCTTGAGATCGCGCAGCATCTGACGTCCGATCGCCATGGCCGGATTCGCGATGCGATCTTAAAAATAGTGGGCGGCGCTTTAGGCATCGCGGCAGGTCGAGCAATGCTCTATTTCGGCAAGGTGAGCCGCTGGTTCCAGAATTAACCCGGGTCGCCGATATCAAGCTTAATGAGCGAGTTTGATTGCGACTCGCGGCCGAATTTCTATCGTCCTCCGCAGTCGCGCAAGATTGGCTGCGGCCGCGAACGTCTCAGCCATGCATTCCCCGCCCAAATCTTACCCTGTCAATCCTCGACAAGGCCGCCTGCGACTTCGCGTCTCATTTGACCTTAGTGGACTTACGAAGGGCCGACATCAGTTCATAGTGTCGCGACCTAATAAGGCAACGAATGGGTTATTTGGAGCCGCCACCACTTTGGTCTTTATTAAGAAGGCGGTTGATCTCGATATGCAGGTGTCGCCCGCTGCCTCGCGTTTTGATGGAGGGCTTCCGCAGAGCAGCTTCAATCGAGCATCCCGGAGGGACCCCGAATTCTGACGTTCAGCGACGTCTGGCCGATTGCAGCGCAAAGAGCGTCTGCAGCATTTGGCGCCACAGCGCGGATTCATACCGACCGAGCCGCTCGAACACGCCGTTGTCGAGCTTGGCGAGCCGCTGGAAGCAATGCGTCAGTCGTCGTGACGGGTTAACAGGTGATGTGGGCGAGCGGCCAAGGTGATTGCACTCATCGCACTCGATGTCCCTGCGGCGCAAGCCCGGCGAAATCGCAGCGTCGAGAACCCGATAGAGCACGTTCTGCCGCTGTTCCGATTGGTCGGGCGCTCGCATCGATATTGGCTATCGCGCAAAATGTCGCCTTGAATCCGAAGCAGATCGGTCTCGATTGCAGTGGTGCGACGCAGACGCCACAACAGCGATGCCAGCCGAAGCACCAGACTAGTGGTTCGTCACAGTGATTTTGACGTTTTTGATACCGAGCCATTCGAGGATCGGTAAGCTTTCGAGCGGCACGAGGATTTCGATGCTTCTGGGGACGCCTGGTTGACGTCGGATGAAGCCGTTTCGTTCGAGGGTGACGATCATCTGGTGGACCGAAGGCGGGCTGACGCGGAAATGGCGCTGGATGTCGGCTTCGGCGGGCGGCTGTCTGAACATGTAGGAATAGGTATGGATGAAAGCGAGGTAGTGCCCCTGCTTCTCGGTGAAGCGCGCGCCTGATTTTTGACTCATCGTTGGATTCGTCCCGGCCTCTGACAAGGAGGCAAAGCATGAATGTACGTTATCGGGTCGAATTGAGCCAAGCCGAGCACGATGAACTGACGGCGATGCTCGGCGGCGGCAAGCACGCCGCCCGCAAGCTGAAGCGGGCGCAGATTTTGCTGGCGGCCGATGGGGGCCGCTGCGACGCGGAGATCGTTCGAACCGTCCGGGTCAGCCTTTCCACCGTCGGCCGGACCAAGCGCCGCTTCGTGGAAGGCAATCTGGAGCGGGCCTTGAGCGAGGAGCTGCGTCCGGGCGCGGAGCGCAAGCTGACCGGCAAGGAGGAGGCCCTGCTGGTAGCAACCGCATGCGCCAAGCCACCGGCCGGCCGCAAACGCTGGACGCTGACGCTTTTGGCCGACACGATGGTCAAGCTCACCGATCACGACAGCCTGTCGGGCGAGACCGTGCGTCGCCGGCTGGCCGAGAATGACCTCAAGCCATGGCGCAGGAACATGTGGTGCATTCCCCATGTCGATGGCGAATATGTCGCTCGCATGGAAGATGTGCTCGATCTCTATGCTGAAGCGCCTGATCCTGAGCGGCCCCTGGTCTGCTTCGACGAGACCCCCGTCCAGCTGATCGGCGAGGTGCGCCAGCCGGTCCCGGCCCAACCGGGACGACGCGAGCGCTATGATTACGAGTATCGCCGCAACGGCACCGCCAATCTCTTCGTCACCTTCGATCCATATCGAGGTTGGCGCAACGTCAAGGTCACCGACCGCCGCGCCGCCGTGGACTATGCCCACTGCATGCGTGAACTCGTCGACGTCCATTATCCCGGCGCCACCTGTATCCGTGTCGTGCAGGACAATTTGTCGATCCACAAGCCTGGGGCATTGTATGAGGCCTTCGCGCCCGCCGAGGCCCGACGTATCCTGCGCCGCCTCGAATTCCACTTCACCCCGAAGCACGCAAGTTGGCTCAACATGGTCGAGTGCGAGATCAGCGTGCTTCAGCGCCAGTGTCTCGGCCGCCGCATCGACGACCCCAAAAGGCTCCGAAACGAGATCGCCGCATGGCAGCGGCGGCGAAATAAAATCCGAGCTCGCATCAAATGGATGTTCACAACCGACAAAGCCCGCGCCAAACTCGGCCGCGCCTATCCAGTCACCGCCAAAGAGTCAAAATCACTGTGATGAACCACTAGCTCACGCTTGACTGCGGTCTGGGCATCATAGTCCGCGATGACGGCCGCTTCGAATCCGCTGTAGTCTTCGGCATCCTCTACGATCTCGATCACCGTCTCGGCGCACAATCCGCAGCGGACGGCGTTTTTCCGCAACCGACGCTTGCCGTCTTCGGATTGGGACCGGTACTTCTCAGCGCATTGCGTCGATTGGCCTCGATTTGTCGAAACGAGGTCATCGGCTGGTGCGTCTATCGGCATGGACGGAGGCCGAGCTTATCGCATCCCCGCTTGAATCTGGGTTCTTGGCAGGTGAGCGGTGTCCGGCCCCGCTTGTTGCGATAGCAAACCTTGATTCGGTATCTCCACTGACGAGCGCCGCAGTGCTATTCGACCGCGCGCGCTGCCACAGTCTGAGCGCGATTGGCAACGGATCGATATTGGTCCTTTGCCACCATGCGGCCTCGTCGCCATGCCGGTGCAGCTCGCGGTGATGGACACGACAAACTGGAACGGTGAACTCGTCGCTGACCTTCCGGCTGAGCGCCCGAGGTTGGGCAAAGCGCAGATGATGCGCATCGGCGGGGGAGCGGCCACACACCACGCAGGGCTGCGTGGACACGAACTTACGATGGTCGTTGTCGCGCAGCCGAATGGTCTTGGCCGCCACGCGGCCACGGCCGGGCTTTGTGGCATCCGGATTAGACCGGTCCAGTGGTGCCTGAACCGGGTTTTGGGCGGTCTCCGGGAGTTCCCCGGGCTGCTGATCGCTGAATTCCGCGAGCTTGTCCCGGAACGCTGTTTCGACAAGTTGGGCGTCAGGCACTGTCAGGGTGTTCTTGGCCGACAGGCTCCGATGCGCCCAATTGGCGGCATCATCGGCCGATTGCAGGCCGTCCAGTTCCGCGAGCAGGCGATCCCGCTCCAGGGCAGACCGGTCGGCAGCCAGAATGACCCTCGCAGGGCGTCCTGGCGAGGCTCGGCGACGGACGTTCAACACCTCGGCCGTGTGAGCGTGCCCGTTTAAGGCCGGTCCATACAATCGGTTCGACTGATCGGCATCGGGTTTGGGGATCGCGTCAAGATCCGGCGCATCAAGATCGTCTTCTCCGGCAATTCCGACCAGGGTGAACAGCGCGTAGCGCCGTGCGTAGGTCAGGGCGGCACCCATTCGATGCGGTGCCGCAGTTTCACTGATCGGACAGACGGGCCAGTCCGAGGAGACCCATTCGCCTGACGAATGCGCGAGCGTTGTCGTCAGCCGGATCAGCCCGGCTCCCTCGTCAATTGAGGTGGTCTGCACCGTGGCAATCTCATGCCGACCAAGTGACTTGCGCACCAGATCGAGTCCGGCGGAGAGCGATGCGTAGCGGAAGCTGCGGTCGGCTTCGCGCGGGAACGGAGACCGGATGGTTGCGGTAAGCGACTTCTCGGGGTTGGCGATCTCGGCCTGCGCCTTGGCCAGCGCGCCTGCGATGGCGCCGATCGATTCACTGCAGCGCTGCATCACCGGCCTCCAGTTCAAGCAGATCAAAACTGACAGCGCCGGATTTCGAGCGCTTGGCGCGGACGCCATGTCCGATAGCCTCCTTAGCGTCCTCCGGCATCAGCTTCTTCAATTTCGCTTTCGCCGCGTCATGATCGAGATAGGCCGCGCGGGTCTGGCAAAACACCCCGGCGAATTCCGCCCAGGAATTGGATCCGCTCATGTCAACGATCCGGACCGCCTCGATCCGCGGCCGGGGCGGCTCGACGCCGAACAGGCCAGGGGCCTCGCCAGTCTCGACGCAGCGCCAGAACTTCTTCTCCGCGGTGAGCAAGAGATGCTGGTAGAGCGGATCGGCCGGAATGGTCATCTCGACCCATTTGCCGCCGCCGGTGATGATCGACAGCACCGCGGTCCGGGAGGCGGTGACCCACATATTGTGCTGAAGCTGGGCCATGTGTTTGTCGGCGGCGGCTTCCTCCGAGAACGTCCACGGCAGCATGAACTTGGCCTCAAAAAGCGCACCGGTGCCCTCGACCATGCCGTCCAGCGTCGCTGCCATCCATCGCTTGACGGGGTGGAAAACCCGCCGCTGGACGTCATTCACCAACTGACCGGTATTACGTTCATACCAATGCCGGTTGAGCTCCTCGGTCACACTGCCAAGCTGGACAATCAGGTTACCGGACAGGTCTTCGGGCTCCGACTTCGCCCCGTTTTTCGCGCCAGAGCCGGAGCAGGGCGGTTTCGTCGTCGCCCATGATGATCCGGGCGTCCGAGCCGCCGATGAAAGTGCGGCGATCACGTGAATCAGCTATTTGTCTTCCCTCGAATTCCATTGGGCCTCTCCGCGTAAGAGATATGAATTATATGATATTGTATAAAAGATACAATAGAGCTCATGGGTATTTCTAGTGCCCAGCTGCGAGCGGCGCGCGCCCTGGTCAGGTGGAGTGCTCTTGACTTGGCTAAAGCCTCGAAAGTCGGCGTGGCCACCATTCGTCGGGTGGAAGTGATGGAGGGGGCTATCCCTGTTACTTCCGCTAACGAGGCGGCGCTTCGAGCGGCGTTAGAAGCAGCCGGTGTCGAGTTCACAAATGGCGATCAACCTGGCGTCCGCGTTGCCAGGGCCGCTGCCACGAGATCCGCCGAAGCCAGCGCAGCGTCCAAACCGTCGGTTGCCCCGAAAGTATTCCGCGGCAAAACTGCCAATACGCCCAAGAAGCAAAGATAGGATGTGTGGCCTTAAGCGATCGTTGTGCTCGGACGGGCATGGAGCTGGCGGGGCGTCGAACTCATCGACGAGAACGGCGGTGGCCCGGGTAGGCTTCGAAAGTCTGGAAAGGAAAAGACCCGCCAATAAGCCGCTCCGACGTGGGAGGGGGTATTCCTTTCGAATTCATCGAGGACAACCGTGGAGGCGTCGGGGTGCGATTTAGGGAGACAAGGCACGAAAGAGCGCGGTAGATTTCAGTACATAACCGAATCCCGAATTCGAAATGCGCCTTCGCCGCAAAATGACGCTTGGTCCCAATATGGGACTGTGCTAAGATTA
Organism: uncultured Pseudomonadota bacterium; assembly: GCA_963813165.1. Classification (GTDB taxonomy): domain Bacteria; phylum Pseudomonadota; class Alphaproteobacteria; order Rhizobiales; family Xanthobacteraceae; genus Bradyrhizobium. The sequence continues at coordinate 47,483 of CAWEYJ010000003.1, forward strand.
TTCGGTGAGGATCATTGCGCTCAGTACGCTCAAAGCCTTCGTCAACCGAAGCCCCGCATACACCGACGCGCGCGAGCCGGTGATGGCGTGGTACCGGCAAGTTAGGTCGGCTGATTGGGCGACTCCGGCGGACATGAAGCGAGCTATCGGCAGCGCGAGCATTCTCAACGACGGTCGCGCGGTGTTCAACATCGCCGGCGACAAGTATCGCATCGTGGTGTGGATCAACTATCCTTATCGAGTTGTCTATGTCCGGTTCATCGGCACGCACCGGCAGCACGACAAGATCGATGCACAAACCGTTTGAAGGTAGACGCCATGGACATTTCGCCGATCAAGAACCAGCGCGATTACCGCAAGGTCCTCAAAGAGATTGAGGGCCTGATGAGCGCTAAGCGCAAAACGCTGGAGGGGGATCGCCTCGACGTGCTCGTCACGTTGGTGGAGGCATGGGAGCGCAAGCATTATCCAATGGATCTCCCGGACCCGGTGGAGGCGATCAAGTACCATATGGACCAGAATGGGTTGCAGCCTCGCGACCTTATTCCCTTCATCGGCAGTCGTAACCGCGTGCACGAGGTGCTTAATCGAAGGCGCTCGCTGACGCTAAAAATGATCTGGCGACTGCATGAAGGGCTGGGCATTCCCGCAGAGTCGCTGATCAAAGTGGGGCAGGAGCAGGCAGCTTGAGCGCAGTGCGGCATGCCGCGCACGACAAGATCGATGCGGAGAGTGTGTGATGGATGCGACCCTCGTCCTGATTGATAGCGATGCTGAGCTCTTGCGCGCTAGGGCGCACCTCGACCAGTCAAGGAACTCAAACGATCCAGCCGATGTCGCTCGACTGGAGGCGCAAGCGCGCTTGACTGCCGCGTATGAGGAAACGAATGGCCTCGCCGGCCGCCAAGCGTCGCCGATTTGATCCGCCACCTCATGGATCAGCCGGACTCACGCGAGCGGACCTGGTCCCGTTGCTCGGCACACCAAGCAGCGCCTCGCGCAAAGCGCAATTTGGAAGCGATCAATGCCGCCAGCCATCACGCCTCATCGAGCCTTACTATGTTTTTTCCGTCGAATGCGATGACGGGCAACAAATTGTTGTCGTCATGGCCAGCTTCGGTACCTCCGGCGGCCACCTGATCTGTTGGTCGGCGCGCAGACCCGAGTAAACGAGGTCCGCGCGCAAAAATGTTAGCCGGGTGCATTGAATAATTCGCTGTGCGCGCATGGTAGGCAACAAGATTCCTACGACCCGCGGGTCGCGATGGTCGGATATTCTCGATTTCGGATAGGAAATTCGTCAAGGCGTCTACGTCATCGTCGTACGGGCAATTTGGATATGCCAAAATCTGCGAGACCGCCTGTTCGACCGCCCGCCGTGGCCGAATATAGATTCGTTTGGCTCGAATCATTGGGACAACTTTTCGGAATCGGTCCTCCTTCGTGCCACGCGGATTGACCGCTATGATCTGCGCCGAAACCCTGCTTCGCAAATTGTCGATGATATCTGGCCCGCGCGCTGTATTCTCGATAACTAGGGAGCTTGCTTGGTAGCGATTATGCAGTCTCAAAATGTTGCTCAAAAGGTCTCCGAAGCTGCATTTTTCTGCGAACGCTTCATGCAATTCAATGCGTTGGTCTTGCGTTATTGCGTAGACGTGGATGACGTTGCGGCTGGTCGACATTGTTTTCTGAGCAGGATCGATGCTCAGCACCACGGTGGTGTCCTCCGGCAGCTGCCTGCCATATACCGTTCCCAAAAAGGGAAATTGCTGCACGGTGAGGCCGACGTAGTCGTAACGCGGGCCCAATCCTTGCTGATAGTACAGCCAGAACGGCGGTCCGCGGTGATTCCTTCGGAGTAACGCTATTTGCTCGGGTGGAAACGCGTCCGGCCGCAATGATTCGCCTTTTGCGAGCTTCAAGGTCAATTCACCGAAATCGAATTTTAGCGTCGCCGGGGCGAACAACGGCAAGCAGACGTGCTCGAAATCGTGATTGTCCAAAATGTGCGCGCTCAGATCGTCTTCGGCAACGCGGTGTCCGACGACGAGCATTTGCGACATAGCACCGCCGTCTCGTCGGGACACAAGTATTTCGAACGCTTCGATGACCTTTAGCTTTTTTCGAACGTCGTCCCAATCGTACACATTGTGGGGATCGTCGAAGATGATGACATCGCCTCCCTTTCCGGTGACGCTCCCTACCGGGGCGGCGAGGACACGTCCACCGCCTTTAACGGCGAAATCGTCCTTGCGTGAATGCCCATCCAAAATGCGGGTTTCAAATGTTTCCTGGTACCAGGAACTTGTCATGATCTCACGGATTTGCCGGACAATAGTTTCTGCAAGGTCTTGGCTGCGCGAGACGATCAAAAACTTCAGCGATGGATCCAGGCCAAGAGCGAAAGCCGGGAAGAAGACCGAGAATAGCAATGTCTTCAAGTGTCGCCCCGGCAGATTGACGAGCAGTTCCTTGGTCTCGCCGCGCAAGAAGCGTTCCAGCACATGGACCAGGGAAGATAAATAAGCTTCATCCCCAAGCCGTTTTCCCTCCAACACCAGAAAAGCCTTCTTGACGAAGGCTTGCAAGCTGGTTCGGTAAACCTTTGCAGCGGTCGTTGTCATGATATTTTCTCCTCATGGTTGGGCGTGGCGTTGTTCTGGCGCGCGATCGACCCTTTTGCGTTTCATACGTCGACGCGGTCGGGTCAGCCAAGCAAGCACCGCTCTAGCCAAATAGCCGTCTCGGCTGGTCGTTTGCTGCCAGTGTCATTTTTTTTCGTCTTGGTCTGAGCTGGGCCCAGCGCTCAGGCTCGATTGGCTGAGCCGCTTGCGTTCGTTTGAAACGTACGCTTCGAGCTGGTCGAGATCTTCGATGTCAACCTCGGACGGCGGCTCATCGGTGCCGACGTCGTATTGGCGGATCATCGACAACAGCGCCGTCACTGCTCGCATGTCATTGTCGATCGCCGCCGCCGTGAGCGATTTGATGATCGCCCTTTGCTTCGTGACCGTTTTTGGTGTCCCGTTTTCGAAAATTTCGTGCAGCTGTTGCAACTCGTCTGCCAGGTCCGACCTCAAACTAGGGACGGTTTTCGGTCGGCCGCTCGGGTTCCCGCTATGCCCTTTCGGAAATTGCGAATGCTTGGGGGGACGCCCGTAGCCGTGACCACGGTGCGTTCCGCAAGGTCGGTGCCTTTAGTGCGATGTCTTGGTCAAGGAGGACCATGCGCGAAAAGGGTTAGAAAAGGGATTCCGTTCGAGCATCTGAGCGCGCGGGGTCCCGAGTGTCAGAAATCGGAAAGATGTGTCGGCCAAATAAAAGGGATTCGCGCGAAGGGAAGTTGAATTGCGAACTGACAGTATTTATCGTAATTGACCGCGATCGAAATAACGATTGACGCTATTGGTCCTCGTTCATTGCTGAAGCTTGGTGGTTTGTCCGCACGCACGGCAAGATTAAGTCCGTACAATAGACTGCATCGGAATTACGTTCCTGAAAATTCCCTGTTTTTTTCCCTGTTAGCAGGGAATTGGAGGGCGGGTCCATCCGTTGGGCCATAAGCGGGCCGTGCGACAGAATTCACTTTCGTCGCCATACCAACAGACCGCGTGCCAAATCAAACTCAAGCAGAGTGGCAAGATCTAAACGACGCGTGAAATAATGAGGGGAGGGACGCCAAGTGAGCAAGTTCGCCAAGCGGCTGATCAACGCAGCGAAGTCGGCCCAGGCGATCGCCAAGGGCGAAGCCGATCCGAAAACCTAAGGATGCATATTCCGGCCCACGTCGACGTGCGGGCCATTCGGAGCAAACTGAAAATGAGTCAGAACGCATTCGCCGCACGCTTCGGTATCTAGGGTTGGGAACTCATTAAATCCACCATACGAGAGCGGCGATCAGACAGACAGAGGCCGGGTAGTTTCGAGCCAGTCTGTCATAACGTGTTGCGATACGGCGGAAGTCCTTTAGCCTGTTGAATGCTGCTTCGATGCGCCAGCGAAGCTTGTAGAGGCGCTTGCTGAAGCGGAACGGTTGCTTCCTGTTGCAGCGGTTTGGAATGACCGGCCTGGTTCCGCGTTGATCGAGCTCCTCGCGCAATTCGGCGCTGTCGTAAGCCTTGTCGCCAAGCATGCGCTTGGCTGACTTTACCCTGCGGATCAGGCGTTCTGCGACCGGGCAGTCGTGCGCTTCACCTCCGGTCAACAGAAGGGCGATGAGGCGTCCTTTAGCATCTGCGAGTGCGTGGATCTTCGTGTTGCGCCCTCCGCGCGAGCGGCCAACAGCCTGCTTCTGCTCCCCCCTTTTCCGCCCGATGCCGAGCGATGCGCTTTGACGTGTGTGGAGTTGATCATCTGCGTGTCTGTGGATCGTCCGCTCCCAGCAAGCTCCCGGAACAGGTTTTCCCAAATGCCACGCCGCGCCCAGCGTACGAAGCGGTTATAGATCGTCGTCGGCGGGCCATAAGCTTCCGGGCAATCGCACCAGCGGCAGCCGCATCTGAGTACATGCACGATCCCGCTGATCACGCGTCGGTCATCGGCGCGCTCGACACCACGCACATCTCTCGGCAAATGCGGCTCAATCCGTGCCCACTGCTGGTCGCTTAGCCAGAACAGTTTTCTGCTCATCAATTCTTCCCCAATACGAATCAGTATCGTATTGTTCAAACAGAAAAATTAATGAGTTCTCACCCTAGTATACATGTAGCGCGATTGGGAACAGAATCGGCGCCATCCCGACGGAGAAGCGCGCGTCCTATTGATGGTCATCGACAAGGAGCCGGAGCGGCGGCTTGAGCCTGACCGCTGGCGCGTCCCGGGTGGAATTGGTCTTCGATCACTCGATGTCTTGCAGCAGCTTCACTGTCGCAAGATCTTGATGAGGACCGCGATGCAGTTCCGTCCGATAAAGGACCCAGCGGCCGAGTTTCGATCGGACAAAAAACTATGTAAGCGGCTTGTTCGCATACCGCTATACGGTATAATCTACAAAAATGATCCGATCTTTTGGCAACAAGCGGACCGAGAGACTGTTTTGGGATGCGGTTGTACGCGAATTCCGGACCATTGCGCCTCGCGCAAAGCGCAAACTCGAAGCGATCAATGCCGCCAGCCGTTTGGAGGAATTAAGGGTGCGCCGTCAAATCGGTTGGAGAAGTTGAAGGGCGACCTCTACGACTTCTACTCAATTCGCATCAATGATCAGTGGCGGGATCATTTTTAAATGGCTCAATGGAGAGCCTCACGCGGATCAGATTGTTGACTATCACTGATTAGAGACGACGATGGCTAAGAATGTTTTCGCGCCGGTCACCCCAGGCGAAATGCTCGAGGAAGATCTCCTCGTCGAATACGGGCTTTCGCAAAACGAACTGGCGAAGGCCATCGGCATTTCACCGAACCGAATTGCCGAGGTCGTCAATAATCGACGGCGCATTACTGCCGATACTGCACTCCGACTGAGTTTGTATTTCGGCAACAGCCCGGAATTCTGGATGAACTTACAAACCCACTACGACTTGAAGATTGCAAGGCAAAATCTTGATGAAAAAGACATTAGGCGCATCAAGGCTCAACGCGCGGTCAGCACCGGCCCCACATTCACCGCCGGGCCCTGCGGCGGCTCGCGGCGCGATGGTCGCGCCGGGGTGAAGCAGGCGAGGGCGGCTGGTTTGCCGATCGGACGATCATGGTCATGATGTTGTTCGCCGACCGACATCACGGCGCGCGTGTTCAGTACCTATCTCGGCAAAGCCATTGGCGACAGTTATCAGCGCGAATAAGCCTTGGGGCAGGCGCCGAAGGTGTCGAGTGTTGTTTTCCTATGTCGATGATGTAACCGAGGCACTGGTGCGGCTGATCGATCATGTCCCGCAAGGCAATCCGCAATGGTCGGGCGCCGCACCCGATCCCGGATCGAGTGCCGCGCCGTGGCGCATCTACAATATCGGCAATAACAAACCCGAAGAACTGACGCGGGTCGTTGCGATCCTCGAGCAGGAGTTGGGACGCAAGGCCGTAAGGCAGTTGCTGCCGATGCAGCCCGGTGACGTCCCGGCGACCTATGCCGACATCGATGATCTTGCCCGCGACGTCGATTTCCGGCCTGCGACGGCCATCGAGGATGGCATCCGCCAATTTGCGGCGTGGTATCGAAGCTATCATGACGTGTAATGTCCGGCAGCGTCTCGCCAAGGCTTCGCGTGGGTGATAAATCCGGTTATATATCGATCACGCGCGCAGCCGGCTCGGCGCCGCAGACCTTGAAGATATCACCACATTCGGGTCCGATGGATAAGCTGACGCTGCTTATCCCGGCAGTGTCCGGACTCGGCAGGTTGCCAGATACAGGAGAATTCCGTGCGATTGATCGGGACGACGTTGACTTTGGTTCTGATAGCCATGATGCCGGCGCTGGCCGCCGAGTTGCCGTCGCGCAAGCCGGGGTTGTGGCAGGTCAAGACCAGCATCGGAAGCAGCAATGCCCAGACCCGGGTGATCCAGCAATGCATCGACGCCGCAACCGACCAGATGATGCAGTCGAGTGCAGGCCCCTTTGCCCGGGCGGCGTGCCCCGAGCGCGACGTGCGTAGATCGGAAAATTCGATCACGATCAATTCCACCTGCACGCTTGGCGGAAAGCCTGCGACCGCACACTCGGTAATTACCGGCAGCTTCGACAGCGCCTATACGATGACGGTGACATCGCAAAGTCCGGGTGTTCCCGACGCCAACATGATCATGACGATGGACGCCAAATGGCTCGGTCCTTGCGCGGTAGACCAGAAGCCTGGCGACGTTGTCATGAGCAATGGCATGAAGATCAACGTTCCGGAAATGGAGAAGCACGTCATCTCGCCGGGCATTCCGCAGCCATCGCGGTAGGAAGCCAGAGCTCACTATTCGAGCGCGCGGACATTCCAGGTCGCGTGACGAACGCCGGGCGAACCATCCAGACTGGCAACGACCGCGTCTAGTTCATCCGGTTCGATCGACAGGCTGACAAGCGTGGCGACGATTTCGGCGTCGTCGGCGGACCGATAAACCACGTCTGTATCTCGTACCGGATAATTGGCAGCTTCAAGCTTCTCAAGCAGGATTTCACGGACCGATGCAACGGAGCTGGAGTCGGTTGTGACCGTCACATCATAGCTTGCTTCCGAGGTTTGTTCATTGATCGGGATACGATCGATCGCGTTGACCAGCGGTCGAAGCAACGTGTTGCCGCCGAGTACGAATATCGTCAGCAACGCGGCCTGGGCGACCATATCCGCGCCTGCGCAGCATCCGACCGCCGCTGAGGCCCACAGTGTGGCTGCGGTGTTGAGGCCTCTCACATTCATTCCTTCTTTCATGATGGCCCCGGCGCCGAGAAACCCGATTCCCGACACGACATAGGCGATGACGCGAACGCTTCCGTCTGCGCCCGTGAGGTGATTTGCGAGATCGACGAACGCCGATGCCCCGACGGCGACGAGCACATTGGTTCGCAAGCCGGCGCTTCTCTGGCGATACTGCCGTTCGGCCCCGATCAGGGTTCCGAGCACAAATGCCGTCATTAGACTGACCAGCGTGTCCAGAAAGTCGTAAAGCTGAAACGTCTGAATGAACCGCATTGTTTTCTCGATCAGGGATCAGACGGGTACCCGAACGGACCCGGCAGGGGCCGATCTTGCGGCGACAGTAGCAGCTTTGCGGTGGCAACGAAGATCAGTCATGACGTCGATGCCTGAAAACCACGATATCAAGGATTAACCAGCCAAGGTTTAAAGCTTTTATATTGCCGGTCGGCCACGCCGCAACCTTCCGGAATCCTTTTTTAACCCGGCCTGCGATAGGCTCCAGGCGATGGCGGGTGCCTCATGTACCGCGCGTGGATCGAGCAAAAAGCCCGCCGCCTCAACCCGGAGGGTTTTTCCATCGGGGTCGAAACTGACCATCCGGGGATCGTTTGACTGATGACCGCGCGCAAAGGCTTCGAGACTTGGTTCGAGACTTGGGCTGTGATCGTGGGGTCGCTCCTGGCCGGTGCCGCCTACAGTTGGTTCGCCGGCGAAGACATCAACTGGGATTGGCGAAACTATCACGAATATGGCGCCTTCGCCCTGATCAATGGACAATTCAATCAGGATGTCGCGCCCGGCGGTTTTCAGACCTTCCTGAACCCGCTCGCCTATGTCCCCGCTTATCTGCTGCGCCATTATGTTGGCGCACCGTTCTGGGGACCGATACTGGGCGCGATTCACGGCCTCAACCTGGCATTGATCTATTGGTTCTCCCGCGTGGTTCTCGGCCGCGCCGCAAGCGGATGGACGCTCGCCGCATCGGTCGCTATCGCCGCGTTCGGTCCAATGACCTTATCCGAAGTCGGCACCAGCTTCTCCGATATACTCACGGCCCTGCCGGTCATCGCCGGTCTTGGGTTGATTCTGTCGATGAACGCGCAACGCCCTGCGCGCTACGCGGTCGCCGGATTGCTGATCGGCGGCGCGGTGGGACTAAAGCTCACCAACATGATTTTTTTCATCGGGGCGGGCGCTTCCCTGTTGTTTGCGGCGCGCCCTCTGGCGGCGCTGGCTTATTTTGCGGCCGGTAGCGCCATCGGAGCGCTCGGCACCGGAGGCGCGTGGTCCTGGATGTTATGGCGGGAGTTCGGAAACCCGGTATTCCCATTCTACAATACGGTGTTTCATTCTCCGGAAGCTCCCGACGAGGCGATCGCCGATTTGCGGTTCATGCCGCATGGCCTGTGGGACGCCGCGGCTTATCCGTTTTACTGGCTGGTCGGCGATCACCGCTCATCCGAGTGGGCATTTCGAGATCCGCGATTCGCTATCTTGTTCGTCGTGCTTGCTGCGAATGCGGGCGCAAGCCTGGTTTTCAGGATAAGGATATTCACGCGCCGGGATATGCAATTCCTGCTGTTTTTCCTGGTCGCATACGGAATGTGGCTGTTCGCATTTTCAATTCATCGCTATGCGATCGCTCTGGAATTGCTTGCTGCGCCGCTGATCGTCCTTTTGATTTCCCGTTCCCTGCGGGCGCTCAGGCGTCTGTCGTCCAGGCCAGACCGGCAGCGATGGATCAATGGTTCGGCGATCACCGCGGCATTGGCCATCGCGCTCTGGTCGCAACCTGCGGATTGGTTCCGCCGCCCGTGGTCCGATCCGTATCGGCCGGTTGTTTCCGGATCCTTTCTCACGCCAGCGACTTATCTTCTGATTGAAAAACCGGTCGGCTATGTCGTGCCGCTATTGTCGTCCGGCTCGCGCGCTTATCAGGTCGCTGACATCCTGCTGCCCATTGCGCCGGGAGGCTCCCTTGACCACCGTGTTCGTGCAGCTCTCGCCCATCCGCTGCCGGGGGGCGTATGGGCCTTGCATCTTCGCGGCAGCACGCCGCGGCAGGATCTGCTGGACGAGTATGGTCTGCGCTTCGACACGTCGCGGCCATGTGAGACAATTCAGGGCGCAAACGAAGTGGATATCGAAGCCTGCCCGCTTGTGGCAGCCGATCCCTTGGGTCGATAGCCGGTCTCGCATAGCCGCAATGGCGGGGCACTTGAGCGGGCAGCCGGGCTCCCATATGTTACGTGAAACCATGATTTTTGCTGGTGTTCCAGCTCAGGGAACCGCAGCCCAAGTGGAGATACCGATGAACCTTTTCGACCTCAACAAAGTGGCCGAGGCCATGGTCGTGCCGGGCAAGGGACTTCTCGCCGCTGACGAATCCACCGGCACCATCAAGAAGCGGTTTGACGCGATCAAGGTTGAATCCACCGAGGACTCCCGCCGCGACTATCGCGAGATGTTGTTTCGTTCCGACGCGATGTCAAAATATATCTCCGGCGTCATCCTCTATGACGAGACCATCTGGCAAAAGGCCATGGATGGAACCGCGCTGGTGAAACTGATCGAGCAGGCGGGCTGCATCCCCGGTATCAAGGTCGACGAAGGGACCCAGCCGCTGCCGAATTGCCCAGGCGAACTCGTCACCGCCGGTCTCGACAAGCTGGCCGCGCGCCTTTCCGATTATTACAAACAAGGCGCGCGCTTCGCGAAATGGCGCGCGGTGATCGACATCGGCAAGGATATTCCGAGCATGACCGCGATTCATGTCAACGCGCATGCCTTGGCACGCTATGCGGCGCTATGCCAGGCCGCCCAGATCGTTCCGATTGTCGAACCCGAAGTCCTGATGGATGGCGATCACGATATCGATAGGTGTTATGACGTCACCCAGCGTGTTCTCAACACGACGTTCCAGGAATTGCGTGTCCAGCGGGTTGCGCTCGAGGGCATGATCCTGAAACCGAACATGGTGATTTCGGGCAAGAAAAACGCCAGGCAATCCCCGGTCGCCGAAGTCGCCGAGAAGACCATCCGCCTGCTGAAGAGTTGTGTGCCGGCGGCTGTGCCCGGCATTGCGTTCCTGTCCGGCGGCCAATCCGACGAGGATGCTACCGCGCATCTCGACGCGATGAACCGAATCGGCGGATTGCCGTGGAAGCTGACCTTCTCCTATGGCCGCGCGCTGCAGGCGGCACCGCAAAAGGCGTGGTCGGGCAAGGCCGAGAACATTGTCGCCGGACAGCAGGCTTTTAATCATCGGGCGCGGATGAATTCGCTCGCCAGCAAGGGCGAGTGGAACGCTGACCTCGAACAGAAGAAAGCTGCCTAGAGCTCCCTCCGGCGAGCTATTGTACGTCGTATTCGTCCGGATCCATCGCCCAGAGCCATTGATCGTGGCCAGATGCATAATTGCGGTTGGTCTGGGTCGGATTGCGGTTGATCAGCGGCCGCAAATACATCGGATGCGTGGCGCTGCGCACTTCATGCTCGATTGTGAACAGATGACTGCCGCTCGCAAGGTCGACGATGTCGCGAAAGCGGTATTGGTACTGGTTGTCTTCGCTGTAGATCAGGCTGCGCTCTGACAGCCGGCGATAGGGGCCGGAGAAATTCGTGATGTACATCTGAACGTGGTGGCCGTCATAATCCGGCAGCGCGCGGTCGGTCTCGCGAAATTGCAGATACTGGTTCCTGGCCGCCTTCACGCGCGCAACCGTGCCGTCGCCGTTGCTGAGCTCGGCGGGCATTCCCATGATCTGCGGATAGAAATTGCAGATACCTTGCGCGGTACCCGCCGGCACCTCGAACTCGACATAGGGGATGCCGAGTGTGATGCGCCCGAAGCGCGCGGCGTCCGGCTCATAGCACCGCATGCGATTACCCCACGGACAGGTCGCCTCGACGTAGTCGTTGTTCTCGCTGAATGCGAAAGCGGTGCCTTCCAGTTTGCGGGCGACGGACGCGAGCCGGTCGAGTAGCGCCTCGCGGCCGGAAATCACGATCCCGGTATGGCCGCGCAGCACCTGCGCCTCGCCGCGCGGCAGGTGAAACTGGCTTCTGCCGACATTGATCCACATGTTGGTGTCGGACACCATCAGATAGGGGTCGCGGGTGAGCCCAAGCCCGGCGACATAAAACAGGGTGGCCAAACGCTGGTCGGGCACTTGCACGTTGACGTGTTCGAGATGGATCGAGTTGCCGAGATCCTCGGCGGCGCGGTCGAACAGTGGCTGCATGGATACGGTCCCGGAATGTGAAAGACGGGGCATCCTAGAGTGTTTTCGGGCGAAGGGGATACCGGTTGGCGCGAAGGAGCCCGTCAAAATACGAAGAACAGAGCCTCATCTGATGCAGCCGTTTCCGATTCAATCCGAACGGGAAGGGCGCCCGAGGTCGCCGGCCGGTGCGATGCACTCACCCCGCGGCCGCCCCGGGCGGCGGCTCTTGCGATGGCGAATGTGGCAACTATCTGACGTCAGAGGATTTAGCCATGTTGGATATTAGCCGAGATAACATAGACGGAGGATTGCCGCCAAGCGCGCCCGAACCGGCTTCAGCCAGCGATCAAGCCCTGCTTGACGCTTATTCCAACGCGGTGATCGGCATCACCGAACGTATCGGACCTGCGGTCGTGCGCGTGGAAACCGGGTCGAAAGCCCCGCAATCACGGGAGCGCGGAGGGCTCGGCTCCGGAATTGTCATTTCGCCGGATGGCCTGGTGCTGACCAACAGCCATGTGGTCGGCGCGTCGAAGCAAATCAGGTTGCGGGATCATGAGGGCATCGTCACCGACGCGCGCGTGCTCGGCGTCGATCCTGATACCGATCTTGCGTTGCTGCGCGCCGACGGCTCGCGCGATCTGCATTATGCTTCGCTAGGCAATTCAAAAAGCTTGCGCCGCGGCCAGCTGGTGGTCGCGATCGGCAACCCGCTCGGATTTGAATCGACCGTCACGGCCGGCGTGGTATCGGCGCTCGGCCGTTCGATCCGTTCGGCCAACGGCCGTACCATCGAAGACGTGATCCAGACCGATGCGGCGCTCAATCCCGGCAATTCCGGGGGGCCGCTGGTGTCGTCCGCCGCCGAAGTGATCGGTATCAACACCGCGATCATAAGCGGCGCGCAGGGCATCTGTTTTGCGGTCGCCAGCAACACCGCGCAGTTCGTGCTGTCGGAGATCATCCGTCATGGCTATGTGCGGCGCGCTTATATCGGCGTATCCGGTCAGAGTGCCCCGATTCCCAGACGGCACGCGGTGCTCGCCGGCGTCGAGAACAGGATGGGCGCGCTGCTGACGCAGATCGAACAGGACGGGCCGGCGTCGCAAGCCGGACTGCTGCCGGGCGACGTCGTCATCCGCCTCGACGGCCTTGATATCAATGGCGTCGATGACCTGATCCGTACCCTCGACCGCGATCGGATCGATCGCGACCTCGAAATGGACGTGCTGCGGATGGGGCGCCTGCGTGCGATCGATATTCATCCGATCGAACGCAAGCCTGTGGCCCGGCAGGGTTCAACTCCGTCAAACCGCGGCTCGTGATGTGATATGGCAAGCCTTGCTTTGGTACCAAAAGGCGGCCAATCGGGCCGCCTTTTTCATGCGGCAGGCGGCCAGGCCTACCAATAAACCTGTGCAGATCGCGGTTTACGCGGTTTTTCACGCGGGATTCGCCAATACTGTCCGTGGCACGAATCAACTTACAGGAGACAAAATGGCAGTACAAATGACGAAGTCGCAGCTGATCGAGAAGATCTCTGCCGAGACCGAAGTTGCGAAGAAGGACGTCAAGGGCGTCCTGGAGACGCTGGCGACCGTCGGTTACAAGGAACTGAAGAAGTCCGGTGTTTTTCTGGTTCCGGGATTCGCCAAGTTCGTCGTGATCAAGAAGCCCGCGACCAAGGCCCGCGCCGGCACGAACCCGTTCAACGGGGAGCCGATGATGTACAAGGCCAAGCCGGCCCGAAAGATCGTCAGAGCGCGGCCGGTCAAGGCGGCGAAAGACGCAGTATAAATGTCAAAAGGCCCCTTGCGGGGCCTTTTGCACCAAGGGGGCGCGGTCCTGATGGATCGGCGCCTGCTGGTCGAGCCCGTGCCCGATGCCCTCAGCGGCAGCGGTGCCGCGAGCCGTCATGTTCCACGAAATAGCCGGTCGCCGGATTGTAGAAACGATAGCGTTGCGCGCAACCGGCTCGATAATATCCGGTGTAATCGGGCGTGGAGCCGAACAGTCCGGCAGCCCCGATCGCCGCATGCGCGGGATCGGCCGCAAAATCACCGGGAAAGAAGCCGTTGGTCGGAAAGTCGCGATGGTCGTCGCGGCCATCATAGTACCAAGCCTGATAGGAAAGATCCCGCCGCAGAAAGGGTCGTTTGCCTGCAGGTCCGTAAGGTCCCGCGTCCTGTGCAAAGGTTGATTCCTGGGCGAACAGCGCCAGCGCGCCCAGTGCCGCCAGGATCGTTGCGATAGTTGTCAGACTTTTTGGCGCGCTCATTGAAAGGGTGCTCAGTTGCAACACGGCCGGTTCTCTCCCCAATCGCCCTTCCAGCCCTCAAGCCTGCCGTGCCGGAATTGCAGATAGAGCCCGTCGTTCCGATTCGCTAACGCGCTGCCTTTGACGTTGGACAGGGCGAGGTACATTTCGTTGCCGGGACGACCCCTGACAAAGATCAGGGGCACCCCCAAGGCCCGCGAGGCCTGCTCCGCATCCATGCCGAAAGACAGCGGCGTATTGTTCGGTGCCGCGGTGGGTGCGCCTTGCTGCGCGCGCGCAGGCGAAAGCATGGCGCCGGCCATCGCAATCGCCAGGACCGCCGCCGCGCCAAACACCATGCTTCTCATGGCAGAGCCTCTCACGGTTGTAACGAGGACAGTTTCCTGTCCGGTGTCCATCCGCCGCCGAGCGCCTGGAACAGGCTGCTGGCTGCCAGATATTTGTTGAGCCGCACCAGCACCAAGGTGTTCTCCGCTGTGAAAAGCGTTTGCTCGGTCTGCAGGACGGTGAGGAGATTGACGGTGCCGCCGCGGAATTGAGTTTCCGACACATCGAAAGCCTTCTTGGAGGCCGCCACCGCATCGGCTTGAAGCTTCTCCTGCCGGGTGTACTGCGCAAGGGCAACGAGAGCCTTTTCAACGTCAGCGAATGCCGACAGCACCGCCTTGCGGTAAGCCTGCAGATATTGGACCTGCAGGCCCTTCGCCTGCTTCAACTCGCTCTCCAGCAGGAAACCGTCGAAGATCGGCTGGGTCAGTCCGGCGGCCAGGGTGTAGTACCAGGCACCCGGCCCGAACAGCGCTGCGAGCGCAGCACTTTGCACGCCGGTCGTACCGGTCAGCTGGATCTGCGGAAAGAACGCGGCGCGTGCCGATTCGACACTGAAGTTGGAGGAGGCGAGTTGCGCCTCGGCCTGCCGAACGTCCGGTCTCTGGTAGAGCAGCTCCGAAGGCAGGCCCGGCGTCACGCGCGGAACCGTGAGCTGCGCAAACCCTCCGCCGTTGACATTGAAATTCGCCGGCGCCCGCGCCACCAGCAATGCGAGGGCGGCGATACTCTGCCTCAACGTCACCTCGAGCGGCGGAATCGAGGCGCGCACGGTCGCCACCAGCGCTTCCTGCTGCGACAGGTCCAGTTGCGAGGCGGTTCCACCGGCGAACTGATCCTTGATGAGCGTAAGAATACGCTCGGCCGCGGTGAGGTTGCGGTGCGCGACGCGCAGTTCATCCTGGGCGGCCAGAACCTGGAAGTAGGTGTTGGCGACGGTCACGATCGTCGTCAGCGTTACGACTTCGCGATTGTACCTGGCGACAGTGGCGCTTTCCTCGGCCGCGTAAAGTGTGGCGCGGTTCTTGCCCCAGAAGTCGAGCATGTAACTTGCCGTAAGTCCGAAATTGAACGAGTTGAACGTCGAGGCGCCACCCGAGCTGATACCGCTGCCGAGGCCGCCCTGGGCGGCGGAGGAGGGCGACCCGAAATGCTCGTTCTGAACCGTTCCCGTCCCGGTCACCGACGGCAGCAAGGGGGCTCCCGACACGCCGACCTGGGCATCGGCCTGGACGATCTGGGCAATGGCGACCGCGATATCCAGATTGTAGATTTGAGCGGCCTCCATCAGCGTCGTCAGTTCGCTCGACCGAAAGCCACGCCACCAGTCCAGGGCCGGAACGGCCGCATCGGGTGCGTGATGGCCGCCTTCGCGATATGTCGCGGGCACCTCAAGGCCAAGCTCTGGCTTTTCGCTGCCGAGGATGCAACCGGACAACCCCGGACCGAGCAACAGCGCGGCAAGAGCGGACGCGATGCGGATCTTGCCGCCAGGTCTCGTGACGCAGGAATTTGACTTCAACGCAACGTTACTCATCAGCCACCCGCTCAAGCTGCGATTTCAACCGCGGCCGATCTCCCCGCGTCCGCAAAAAAGACAACGCGCCGATCCTGACATCGCACGGGGCTCGTGGAAGGGCCAGACCTGTCATCGGGGCTGTTGTTGACATCTATTCGCCCGGTTGCAAGTTGCTGTCAGGTGCCAGCGGTGCCTTGCCGCCGTCCCTGAGACGCTGGCTCCACGAACGAAGCCGCTCCATGTACAAGTAGATCACCGGCGTCGAATAAAGCGTCAGCGCCTGGCTGAGAACAAGACCCCCGACGATCGCGATACCGAGCGGCTGCCGAAGCTCGCCGCCCTCGCCCATGCCGATCGCCAGCGGAAGAGCGCCAAGCAGCGCCGCCATGGTCGTCATCATGATCGGCCTGAAGCGCAGCAGGCAAGCCTCATAGATGGCGTCAGTCGAACTGAGTCCACGGGTTCGTTCCGCGTCGAGCGCAAAATCGATCATCATGATGGCATTCTTCTTCACGATGCCGATCAGCAGGATGACGCCGATGAGCGCCATGATGCTGAATTCGGTCCCGCACGCCATCAGGGCGAGAAGGGCGCCCACCCCGGCAGACGGCAATGTGGACAGGATCGTCAGGGGATGCACGTAGCTCTCGTACAGGACACCGAGCACGATGTAGATCGTGACCAGCGCGGCCAGAATGAGGAAAGGCTGGTTGCTGAGCGAATCCTGAAAGGCCTTGGCCGTGCCCTGGAAGGTTCCGCGAATGGTTGCGGGCACGCCGATCCGGTTCATCGCGTCCCTGATCGTGGTGATCGCCGTGCTGAGCGAGACACTGGGCGGCAGATTGAACGAAATGGTGTTGGCGACCAGCAGTCCCTGATGATTGACGGCGAGCGGGGTCGCGCCTTGCTTGAAATGCGCCACCGCGGACAGCGGAATCATGGTCTCCTGGCCGGTGCTGACCGCGGAACCGGTCGAGGCTACGCCTTTGCCGGTGGCGCCGATCGAATTGGTTGCGAGATTCCGCGCAGCCTGGGCGTTGGCCGAATTGGCAAAGGCCGACGTTCCCGGCGCAACGACCGTTCCCGCCACCGCATTGGTCGCCTGCGAGCCGCCAACGGAGGCGCCGGAGGTGCTGACATAGACGTCCTTCAGCGTCTCCGGATCCTGCCAGTAGCGCGGCGCCACCTCCATGATGACGTGGTACTGGTTGCGGGCTACATAGATGGTGGAAACCTGGCGCTGGCCGAACGCGTCATAGAGCGTGTTGTCGATCTGGCTGACCGTGATCCCCAATTGAGCGGCAGCGTCGCGGTCGATGACCAGGTCGGATTCGAGCCCCTTGTTTTGCTGGTCGCTGTTGACGTCAGCGAGGACTTTGGTTTCGCGCTGCAGCTCCGCCGTGATCTTCGGTGACCATTCGTTGAGTTCCTCCAGAGTAGGGCCTTGCAGGGTGTATTGATACTGCGCATTGGTGGCCCGGCCGCCGACGCGGATATCCTGCACAGCCTGCAGGAACATGGTTGCACCGGGAACGACCGCCATCGCGCGCCGTAGCCGTGCGATGACGCCGTCGGCAGAAATCTTGCGCTCGCCGAGCGGATACAATGAGGCGAAGACGAAGCCGGAATTGGTCTGGCCCCCGCCGGTAAACCCGACCACGGTTTCGACCGCCGGATCCTGCTTGATGATGGTGACGAACTGCGCGAGCTTCTGCTGCATCAGCTGAAACGAAATGCTTTGATCCGCCTGGATCGAGCCGATCACGCGCCCGGTATCCTGCTGCGGGAAGAAGCCCTTCGGGATGACGTCGTACAGGTAGAAATTGAGACCGAGAACCGCAGCGAGGATCAACATGATCGCTCCGGGATGCCGGAGCGAGACGGTCAGGGTCCGCCGGTAGAAGTCCAGCATCCGATCGAAGAAGCGCTCGCTAATTTGATAAAGCCGTCCGTGACCCTGGTCGGAATGGCCGCGGAGCAGCACAGCGCACATCATCGGCGTGGTCGCCAGCGAAATCGCCAGCGAAATCATGATCGCGATTGAGATCGTCATCGCGAATTCACGGAACAGGCGGCCGACGATACCGCCCATCAGCAGAATCGGAATGAAAACGGCAATGAGCGAGATACTCATCGAAAGCACGGTGAAGCCGACCTCGTTAGCGCCCTTGAGCGAGGCTTCCAGCGGCGACATGCCGTTCTCGATATAGCGGGTAACGTTCTCGAGAACCACGATGGCGTCATCGACGACAAAGCCGGTCGCAACCGTGAGCGCCATCAGCGAGAGATTGTCGAGGCTGTAGCCGATCAAGTACATGGCGGCGAAGGTCGCGATCAGCGATACCGACACCGCCACGACCGGGATCAGCGTTGCGCGCGGGCTGCGCAGGAATGCAAAGACCACGACGATGACCAGCAGCACGGCGAGGACCAAGGTCCGTTCGACATCGTGCAATGACGTGCGAATGGTCGTCGAACGGTCGACCGCCAGATCGACGTCGATGGCAGGCGAGATCGAAGCCCTCAGTTGGGGCATCAGCGACTTCACCAGATCGACGGTGCTGATGATGTTGGCGCCCGGCTGTCTGTAGAGAATGATCAGGACGGCTGCCCTGCCGTTTGCGAGACCCGCGTTACGGAGGTTTTCAACCCCGTCAGTCACCTCGCCGACATCGGAAAGATGAACCGCTGCGCCATTTCGATAGGCGACGATCAGCGACTGGTAGTCGGAAGCCTTGTTGGCCTGGTCGTTGGAGTAGATCTGGTAGCGTTGATCGCCGACGTCGATGCCGCCTTTCGGGCTGTGCGCATTGGCGCTGGCAAGTGCCGCCCGCACGTCCTCAAGGCCGATGCCGTATTTGTACAGCGCCTGGGGAATGAGGTCGACGCGTACCGCGGGCAGCGAGCTGCCGCTGACAACGACTTCGCCGATCCCATCCACCTGTGACAGCTTCTGTGCCAGCACGGTGGACGCCGCGTCATACAGATTGCCGCGCGTCGCCGTGTCCGAGCTCAAGGTCAATACGAGGATCGGAGCGTCGGCCGGGTTGACCTTGCGGTAGGTGGGATTGGTTCGCAGGCTGGTCGGAAGATCGGCACGTGCCGCGTTGATCGCCGCCTGCACGTCTCGCGCGGCACCGTTGATGTCGCGGTTGAGCCCGAACTGCAGGGTGATGCGCGTCTGCCCCACCGTGCTGGAGGACGTCATCTCGGTCACATCGGCGATCTGCCCGAGATGGCGCTCGAGCGGACTGGCGACGGTGGTGGCGACGTCTTGTGGGCTGGCGCCCGGCAGGGTCGCCTGTACCAGGATGGTCGGAAAGTCCACTTGCGGCAGCGGCGAGACCGGCAGCTTGAAAAATGCCACAACTCCCGCCGCCGCAAGCCCGAAGGTGAGCAACGTCGTTGCGACCGGCCGGCGAATGAAGGGTGTTGATGGGCCCATAATTCAGTTCATTCTCAGTTCAATTCGTTCGCATGGCCGACGTCGCCGGGACGTCCGGCAAACCGCACCGCCAACCGGTCGAACCAGAGATAGATCACCGGCGTGGTAAACAGGGTCAGCAGCTGGCTTACCAGGAGGCCGCCGACGATCGAAATCCCAAGCGGGTGCCTCAACTCGGAGCCCGCACCCGTTCCGATCATCAAGGGCAATGCGCCGAGAACCGCCGCCATGGTTGTCATGAGGATGGGCCTGAATCGCAACAGGCAGGCCTGGTAGATTGCTTCCCGCGGCGGCTTGCCCTCATTGCGTTCGGCGTCGAGGGCAAAGTCGATCATCATGATCGCGTTTTTCTTCACGATACCGATCAGAAGGATGATGCCGATGATGGCGACGATGGTGAGATCATCGCCGGCCACCATCAGCGCCAGCAGCGCGCCAATTCCCGCGGAAGGCAGCGTCGACAGGATGGTGAGCGGATGGATGAAGCTCTCATAGAGGACACCGAGCACGATATAGACGGTGATGATCGCGGCGAGGATCAGGAAAAGCTGATTGGAGAGGGATGATTGAAACGCCAGTGCTGCGCCCTGAAAGCTGGTGATCACGCTGGCGGGCATATCCAGCTCGGCTTGCGCCTTCTTGATCGCCGTCACCGCGCCGCCGAGCGATGCTCCCGGCGCCAGATTGAAGGATACGGTGGCTGCGGGGAATTGCCCGAGATGCGAGACCTGCAACGGCGCGGTTTCCTGCCGCATCTTGGCCATCACGGTCAGCGGCACCGGCGTAGTGCCCACCGAGGAGGGCAGATAGATATCGGACAGGGATTGCAGCGAGGCCTGCAGGCTGGGATCAGCTTCGAGGATGACGCGATACTGGTTGGAGTTGGTGAAGATGGTGGAGACGATGCGCTGGCCGTACGAGTCGTACAGTGCATTGTCGATCGTCGCCGGCGTAATCCCGAAACGGGCGGCCTGGTCGCGGTCGATCTCGACGAAGACCGACAGCCCCTGGGCCGAGATGTCGCTGGTCACATCGGCAAGCTCCGGCAGCTGATTCAACTTGTCGACGAGTTTGGGCGTCCATTCGTTCAGCTGTACCGGATCGGCATCCTGCAGGATGAACTGGTACTGCGTCCGGCTGACGGTACCCTCGATCGTCAGGTCCTGAACCGGCTGCATATAGAGCGAGATACCCGCCAGCGACGCGGTGCTGTTCTTGATGCGCCGCATCACCGTGCCGATGTCGGATTTGCGATGGTCACGCGGCTTGAGGTTGATCAGAATTCGACCGCTGTTGAGCGTGGTATTGGTCCCGTCCACGCCGATGAATGAGGAAAGACTGTCGACGTCAGGATCCTTGAGAATGAGGCTGGCGAGCTGTTGTTGACGCTCGGCCATCGCGGCGTAGGACACCGACTGGGGCGCGTCGGATATCGCCTGAATGACGCCGGTGTCCTGAAGCGGGAAAAAACCCTTCGGAATGACGATGTAAAGCACGGCGGTCAGCGCGAAGGTACCCAACGCAATGAGCAGAACGAAGGTCTGACGGTCGAGCACCCAATTGAGCGCCTTGCCATAGACCTCGATGATCCAGTCGAAGCCCTCGCGGCTGTAGCGCTGGAACGCGTTCTCGTGGGACTCCGCTTCGGCCTTGAGCAGCTTGGCGCAGGCCATCGGCACCAGGGTCAACGACACGACAGCGGAGATCAGGATGGTGACCGACAGCGTGATCGCGAATTCCCTGAACAGCCGGCCGACCACGTCTCCCATGAACAGCAGCGGAATCAGCACCGCGATCAGCGACACCGTCAGCGAGATAATGGTGAAGCCGATCTGTTCGGAGCCATGAAGGGCTGCCTGCAACGGCGACTCGCCCTCTTCGATGTAGCGGGAGATATTCTCGATCACGACGATCGCGTCGTCGACCACGAAACCGGTGGCGATGGTCAGCGCCATCAGCGAAAGATTGTTGAGACTGAAGCCGAACAGGTACATCGCGCCAAGGGTGCCGACCAGCGACAGCGGGACCGAGAGGCTCGGGATCAGGGTTGCCCGTGCGTTGCGCAGGAACACGAAGATCACCAGCACCACCAGGATGACGGCGAGCGTCAGTTCGAATTCCACATCCTCCACCGAAGCGCGGATGGTCACGGTCCGGTCGGTCAGAATGTTGACGTCGATCGCGGCGGGCAGCGAAGCCTGCAATTGCGGCAGCAGCGCCTTGATCCCCTCGACCACGGCAATGACGTTGGCGCCGGGTTGCCGCTGGATATTCAGGATAATGGCCGGTGTCTCGTTCATCCAGGCGCCGAGCTTGTCGTTCTGGGCCCCATCGATGACTTCGCCGACATCGCTGAGCCGGACCGGCGAGCCGTTCTTGTAGGCGACGATCAGGGGGCTGTAGTCGCTTGCATTCCTGATCTGGTCGTTGGCGTTGATGGTGTAGGCGCGCATCGGCCCGTCGAAATTGCCCTTCGGCGTGTTGATATTCGCATTGCCGAGCGTGGTGCGCAGATCGTCGATGTTCAATCCGTAGGCGGCGAGTTTGCGGATATCGGCGCGAATGCGGACCGCAGGCCGCTGGCCGCCGCTGATGCTGACAAGTCCGACGCCCGGAAGCTGGGAGATCTTCTGCGCCAGCCGCGTATCCACGAAATCTTCCACCTGCGTCAGCGGCATCGTCTTCGACGTCAGCCCCAGCGTCAGGATCGGCGCGTCGGCCGGATTTACCTTGGCGTAAATCGGCGGCGCGGGCAGATCGGAGGGCAGCAGGTTGCCGGCGGCGTTGATGGCGGCCTGCACTTCCTGCTCGGCGACATCGAGTGAAATCGCAAGCCCGAACTGCAGCGTTATGACCGACGCGCCGGCTGAACTCACCGAGCTCATCTGGTTGAGATTCGGCATCTGGCCGAACTGCACTTCGAGCGGTGCGGTGACCGAGGACGTCATGACGTCCGGACTGGCGCCGGGATAAAAGGTCTGCACCTGGATGGTCGGATAATCCACTTCAGGCAAGGCGGCGACCGGCAGGAATCTGAACGCGAGCATGCCGGACAGCACGATGGCGATCATCAGCAGGGTGGTCGCCACGGGCCGCAGAATGAACGGCTGCGACGGATTCATTGTTTTTGTCCGCTGTCCGAACGCCGTTTCTTGCCGCCCGATTTCTCCGGATCCGCTGGCGGCGTACCGGCTGGCGGCGCGCCGGCGGGGGCTTCCGCCCGCACGTTGATCTTCGCGCCGTCGCGCAACTTGTCGGCTCCGTCGATCACCACGCGGTCTCCTGGCACCAGCCCGGAAGTGACCTCCACGCGGTCGCCGTCTGTCACGCCCAGCACAACCTTGCGCACAGAGACGGTGTTGTCGGCATTGACGAGGTAGACGAACGTGCCCGGCACTCCGCGCTGAACGCCCGCCGTCGGCATCGTCGTCACGTTCTTGTGGGTGTCGAGCAGCAGCCGGACGTTCACGAATTGATTTGGGAACAGAAGTTTGTTTTCGTTCGCGTACTGCGCCCGCAGCTTGATCGTTCCCGTGGTGGGATCGATCTGGCTGTCGGAGGCCAGCAGCGTGCCGTCGGCGATTTTGGTGCTGTCGCTCCGATCATAAGCGTTCGCCGGCAAGACGGCTCCGGCCTGGATGCGTTTCGCAATGGCCTGCAGGTTGTCCTCAGGCACCGGGAACAGGACGCTGATCGGCTGTAACTGCGTGATAACAACGAGACCGTTGGCGTCGCCGGGTGTCACGTAGTTGCCCTGGTCCACCTGACGCAGTCCGACGCGACCGTCCAGCGGCGACAGGATATGGCAATATTGCAGGTTGACCTCGGCGGATTTGACCGCTGCACGGTCGGCTTCCACCGTGCCTTGATACTGCGCAACCAGAGCCACTTGTGTGTCGAGCGTTTGACGCGGCACTGCATTCTGCGCAGCGAGACCCTGATAGCGGGTCAGGTCGACCTGCGCGCCCTTCAGCAGGGCCTGGTCCCGCAGCAGATTTCCGTTCGCCTGGGCAAGTGTCGCTTCATACGGGCGCGGGTCGATCTCCGCGAGTAGATCGCCCTTCTTGACGTCATCGCCTTCCTTGAAATCGATCTTCATCAAGTAGCCGCTGATCTGGCTCTTGATAGTCACGGTGGCCAGCGACGTCACTGTGCCGAGGGCGTTGATATTGATCCCGACGTCTCCCCTGCCGACAGTCTCGGGCACGATGGACATCGGCGCACCGCTGCGACCGGTCCCTCCAGGCTGCGGCGCGCTCCCTTGCCTGGTCCACCAGACGACGCCGGCGGCAACCAGCAACGCCAGAACGAGCATCCATACCAGGCGTCGGCGCGGCCGACGCTCGGTGGTGGGCGGAGCATCGACAAAAGGAGCCTCTTTCAGGGATTTGATAGGTTGATTCACGAACGTGCCACCGGAAAGCTCTCGTTCATCTGAAGGCCTCTCTCTGCGTGACCTATCCGGGGTGCGAAACCCTTCAAACCGACCGTGACGGGCCGACCATTGTAGGCGTTTTGAGCAATATTCCGCAACCGCCGCGGGGTGGCGAAGCTTGGCAAGGGCATAGGCACTAACTCGTATCTTTCAGTTGCTTTGGGCGTCTCAGGCCGCTCTATTTGAACGGTCCCAAGAACGTTGTCGCATTAACAATCGGAAAGATAAAAAGCGCCGCGACATTAACGATCGCAATGGGCAGCATCGTATTCCCGCCCGACCAACGCCGCTAGCCAATCCACATTTTGTTCGCTCAGATTCGTGGGCGAGCGATACCCAAAAAGCACAGTTTTTGACGATCTCGGGATGGATTTTGCGTGCTCTGGGGTATGTGGTGCGGCCATGTTTTGAGCCAGCTTTAGCCGGATTGTAACCCTCACAATTACCGCCAGATTCGGCGCGCCCTCACGCCAGTCGCCGCCTGACATCAGGCTGGGTGCGGACTGAACTCATGTTCCATCGATCGAGGGGCGGCAGTTGGCAGCCGACTTCGCTTTATCGGCCGCAGCGACCCTTCCGATGGGAAGCAGATGTTTAGCGGTATCGGCCTGATCGCCTTTTTGTTGCATTTTTGGGCAGGGGTGGCCGGCCTTCTGCTGCGCAAGATATTGCCTGAAGATCAGCAAACCGACGCCAACGCACAAGACCGTGCAGACCACGATGAATGCGGTCGCGATTCTGGCGGCTCTCGTGCTTGGATTGCTGATCGCCAGTACCAAGACAAGCTTCGATACCAGAAGCAAAGAGATCGAACAATTCAGCGCCAATCTCACGCTTCTCGACCGCGAACTCACGCATCTCGGCCAGGAACAAAAAGACAGGCTGTTCCTCGCCGCCGGTTCGGCGCATATTGCTGTCATAGCTGCTGCCGCGGACCTGCGCCGTTGGGGCGCTTTTTCGCCTTTCGTCATCTCACGCGAGGAATAATTCCATGACGCACGCCATCCGCTTTCATAAACCCGGTGGGCCTGAAGTTCTGGTCTGGGAGGAAATCAAGCTGGGCAAGCCCGGTCCGGGCGAAGCGCGCATCCGGCATACGGCGGTGGGACTGAACTTTGTCGACATCTACAACCGCTCGGGACTTTATCCTGTCGCATTGCCGAGTGGGCTCGGCAGCGAAGCGGCTGGTGTTGTCGAGGAGATCGGGCCCGGCGTCACCGATTTGAAACCTGGCGACCGCGTCGCATATGGAAGCGCGCCGGTTGGCGCCTATGCCGAGGAGCGGCTGATTCCCGCCGACCGCCTGATCAAGCTGCCCGACAATATCGATGACAAGACCGCCGCAGCGATGATGCTGAAGGGCCTGACGGTGCAATATCTCATCCGCCAGACCTATCGGGTCAAGTCCGGCGAGACCATTCTGCTCCATGCCGCGGCGGGCGGCGTCGGCCTGATCCTCAGCCAGTGGGCCAAGCATCTCGGCGTCACCGTGATCGGCACCGTTGGCAGCGATGAGAAGGCCAAGCTTGCCAAGGCCCATGGCTGCGCCCACACCATCGTCTACACGCGCGAGGATTTCGTAAAGCGGGTCGACGAGATCACCGGGGGCAACAAGGTTCCGGTGGTTTACGATTCCGTCGGCAAGGATACGTTCCTGAAATCGCTGGATTGCCTGGCGCCGCTGGGACTCCTGGCGCTGTTCGGGCAGTCCTCCGGCAGTGTCGAGCCGCTTAACCTCGGCCTTCTCGCCCAAAAGGGCTCGCTCTACGTCACCCGGCCGACTCTCTTTACCTATGGCGCCAAGCGTGAAAACCTTGTTGCGATGGCCAAGGAGTTGTTCGAGGTCGTGCAATCAGGCGCCGTGAAAATCGAGGTCAACCAGACCTATCCGTTAAAGGACGCGGCCCGGGCCCACGCCGATCTCGCGGCGCGCAAGACCACGGGATCGACGGTTCTGCTGGTCTGAGACGCGGTTCGTGGCGCGCATCCTTTTCCCGCTGCCGGCGCGGGATTTCGATCCCAGCGAAGCTGCCGTGAGCTGGCGGGTGCTTAGCCGCGCCGGACATACGATCGGATTTGCCACGCCCGACGGGCGGCCCGCGATCGCCGACGACATGATGCTGACGGGGCAGGGCCTCGATCTGTGGGGCGCGATTCCGCTGTTGCGGAATTGGCCGCTGGTCGGACTGCTGTTGCGGGCCAATCGCGATGCGCGGACGGCCTACGCCGAGATGATCGCCGATCCGAACTACCTTGCGCCGCAGCGTTGGGACGCCGTCGATCCGGCGACGTTCGATGCGCTGCTGCTGCCCGGCGGACATCGTGCGCGCGGCATGCGCGATTACCTCGAGAGCGAAATCCTGCAACGCCATGTCGCCGGCTTCTTCGATGCCAACAAGCCGGTGGCGGCGATCTGTCACGGCGTGCTGCTGGCGGCGCGCAGCCAGTCGAAACGAACCGGCCGCTCGGTTCTCCATGGCTACCAGACTACTGCCTTGACCTGGGCGCTCGAAAACAGCGCGTGGTCGGTCGCACGCATCACGCGATTCTGGGATCCGAACTATTATCGAACGTATCTGGAGCAGGACGGACAACCGAAGGGATTCATGTCGGTGCAGCAGGAAGTGACGCGCTCGCTCGCGCGCGCAGAAGATTTCCGCGACGTCCCCAGGACAGATCCGGACTATCGCCGGAAGACCTCGGGCATGGAGCGCGATTCCATCGACAACCCGACGCCGGCCTTCGTGGTCCGGGATCGCAATTACATTTCGGCGCGATGGCCGGGCGACGCTCACACGTTTGCGAAGACCTTCGCCGGCATGCTGCAAAGCTAGATGTCGGGGACACGTTTCACGTCACGCCATCAACATTCGATTGGATCAACGCTGCCATGAACCTTCATCATCTGCTCAACGCCCGCCTTGCGGCTGGAAAGCCCGTCCGCGTCGCCTTGATCGGCGCCGGCAAATTCGGCTCGATGTTTCTGTCGCAGGTGCCGCACACCCCGGGGCTCGAGGTGCCGGTGATCGTCGATCTTGATCCGGAGCGTGCGCGCGAGGCCTGCCGTACCGTCGGGTGGGACGATGCCCGGATCGCGGCGACCACATTCACCTCCGACGGCGCCAAGGCCACGGCCGGCAATATCGAGGTGATCGTGGAGGCCACCGGCAATCCCGCGGTCGGCATTCGTCATGCGCGCGGGGCGATCAAGGCCGGCAAGCATATTGTCATGGTCAATGTCGAAGCCGACGTGCTGGCCGGGCCGTTGCTCGCCGAGGAAGCGCGCGCGGCCGGTGTGGTCTATTCGCTGGCCTATGGGGATCAACCAGCATTGACCGCCGAGATGGTGGACTGGGCGCGGGCGACCGGATTCCACGTGGTCGCCGCCGGCAAGGGCACCAAATACCTGCCTGCTTATCACGACGTGACGCCGGCCGGGGTCTGGAGCCATTACGGGCTGACGGCCGATGAGGCGCAATCGGGCGGCATGAATCCGCAGATGTTCAACTCGTTTCTGGACGGTACCAAATCCGCGATCGAAATGGCGGCGATTGCCAACGCCACCGGGCTCGACGTGCCCGCGGGTGGATTGTTGTTTCCGCCCTGTGGTGTCGACGACTTGCCGCATGTGATGCGGCCGCGCGAGGCCGGCGGTGTGCTGGAGAAATCCGGCGTGGTGGAAGTGGTGTCGTCGCTGGAGCGCGACGGCCGCCCGGTATTCCGCGATCTGCGCTGGGGCGTCTATGTCGTGCTGGAGGCGCCGAACGATTATGCCGCGGACTGCTTCAAGCAATATGGATTGAAGACCGACGCCTCCGGGCGCTATGCCGCGATGTACAAGCCCTATCACCTGATCGGGCTCGAGCTGAACATTTCGGTGCTGTCGGCAGCACTGCGCAAGGAACCGACCGGGCAGCCGCAGGGCTTCCGCGGCGACGCCGTCGCGGTCGCCAAGCGCGACCTGCGGGCAGGCGAAATGCTCGATGGCGAGGGCGGCTATACGGTCTGGGGCAAGCTGATGCCGGCGGCGGCGAGCCTTGGCGCCGGCGCGCTGCCGATCGGGCTTGCGCACCGGGTGAAGCTGAAGAACGCCATCGCCCATGGCGCCGTGGTGCGCTGGAGCGACGTCGACATCGATGCCGGTGGCGAGACCGTCAAGACGCGGCGTGCGATGGAAGCGAAGTTTGGTGCGGCGCGGCGATAGATTTCACAACTCAAGGCGCAAATCAGACAGCAAAGCTGTCGCTTCCTGGCGGGAGAAAACGCCAGGGACGGCCGTTCCCGACTCGGCTATAATGCTTCTGTTAATTGGCTTCACACGGCAGGAGTGGAGTTCATGAACAAGCTCGTCGAAATTCGCAATCAGGAATTTATGTGCCGAGAGCGTGCCTTGCTGGATTCCGAGCGTAAGGTTTTCTGGCTGGCGAAAGCGGAAGAGTGGGGACAGTGCGCGCTTGACGAAATTGCGTTCCACTTTCGAGAATGCAACCTCGATATTACCGATTCCCAGAAAGCTACAAGCTAGAGCGTGTTCAAGCGAAGGCCTGCTCCGGACTTGATCCGGGGTGCATAGCGGTTCGCGCCGGGAAAACGCGTCAGGACAACAGACTGGAGCGTCGGTTCTGATTCAATCAGAACCGATCGCGCCTTAGCGCATTGCCGTCAGCATGCGGAATGCGCGCCAGTTGAGCTGGGTCAGGCGATGATCGCGTCGCAGAGGGTGGCGGCGCGAGGGTTTCCTCGGGCATCTCAGATGCGCGCCAAGAGAGGGCACGCGCCGGAAGGCTGGCGGCGGCGAGCACGGCGTTAATGCCGTCGCTCCGGCTTGGTGATTGTGTGCCTGACCTCGGCTCCGCAGTCGGAGCACTCATAGATGAAGTCGATCTTCGCCAGGCTCCAATGGGGCTCGACGTCTCTGACATACATAGGCAGCAATCCTATGCAGCCTGGGCAAACAATCGCAGCAGTCTCAACTTCGTGGTGCTGGACGTAGGCTGGCATATCGCGTCTCCTTCACAGCAGAACAGCGTAAATCTCAACCCCACGCTAACTTACCGCCGATCGCGGATGTCCATCATCAACTCTTGCGAACGCAAAAGGAACGGCCGCACAATCCTCGTGTGTGTGACTTTCCTGTAACATGCTGGTTTAACGGGAACCACGCTTGCTTTTGAAGCGCCGGTCGTCGCGCATCACACCGACTTATCATGCTTCGCCAGATCGCGGGCATGATCGAAATGGCTGGCCTGCAATTCGGCGCCGGTGATCGGGATGTCGGGAAGGGCGGCGTCCGCGAGAATCTCTTCCGTGACATCGTCGACCGCAACATCCGAGATTTCATGAATGAAGCAGATGTTCTTGTATTCGCCGGATGCCACGCGCGCGATGACTTCGCGCCGGGTAACTTCAGGATCGACGATGGCCTCGCGCCCGCGCCGTCCGTAATCAATCATCACGACAAAATACTGCATGGCGCTCCTGTCCGTTCCGTGCCGGGCGGCGGCCCGTGGGCGGAGCGTCACCATTTCGGAAAATACGAAAAAAGTCAAGCATAAGTTCGGAAAATCAGAAATCATGGGCTATGGCGGAGGACCTGATACCGCCGTCGGCGAGAATCACGCGGCATCCGCTCATTTCGGGCTTGCCTTGAGGTGCGCTTCCCTGGGATGCGTCCCGGCATGGGCCTTCGCGGCCTTGCGCGACCGCGCCGCAGCTTTGGCCCGCAGCCGTTCGATCTGCCCCCTTGGCAGGGTGACGCAGATCTCGCCAATCCATTCCAGCCTCACCCCGTTGATCGGCTTGGCGTTGAAGCTGGTAAGGTTGACGACGCTGGCGGACTTTCCGCGCTCGATCGTTTTCAGGTACCGTTCGCCCGTTTTCAGCCTGACCGCGGCCTCTTCTCCATAGAAGCTCGAAATCGGATGGCGCTGTTCTCTGAAAACCACAATAACATCGCCGTTTTCGTACTTCGGCAGCATGGAATCGCCGGCCACCTCAAAGGCGATGGTCTCCTCGGCGATCGGGAAGGGCAGTTCGACACTGCCGAGACCCTCCGGCGGCACCTGCTCGTGTTCCGGCTCGATGTTCGCGCCGGCGCCGACCCGGCCCATGATCGGCACGGAATTCAGTTCCAGGTAATCGATGATCGGCGCGATTTCCGACGCCTTGATCAGCCGGGCATCGGCCAGGATCTCGGAAACCGCGCCGGGCCGGACGCCCATCGCCGCCGCCAGACCGCCCTTGGTCTTGCCCGGCTTCTGCAGTCCCCGCTCGATCATCCTGATATCCAGCATGGCACTATCTTTTCCGAATTTCAGAAATGATAGCAATTCCGATTATCCGAAATCAAGCTTGACTTTGATTTCGGAATATCAGAAATTGAGCCGAGTCGTTCCGGGGCGCTCGCCAGCACGGGTCCGGAATCCAGCGATGATCATGTGTGGTGATTCCGGGTTCGCGTCTTCGACGCTCCGGAATGGCGAGGTTGCTTGTCTTGCAGGAACAGGAGAGGCCCAAATGCAATCGACCAACTGGGCGCCCGAGCATTGCGAAGCGCTGCGGGAAAACCTTGCCAAGGGCATGTCCTACTCGGAGATCGCGGAGGCGATCAACGCGAAATTCGACACCGCTTATTCCCGCAACGCCACGATTGGACGCGCCAGGCGAATGGGGCTTGCCGGCGCGGACCGTCCGGGGATCTGGCCGAGGCCGCCGACGAGAGCCGAACAATCAAAGGCGCACAAGATGAAGGAACGCTACGCTTCCCTGTCCGGATGGATCGTGCCCGTCTTCGAACGGGACGAGACCGTCAGGCTCCGCTGCGTCGAAACCGATCCGCGCCATCTGACGCTGCCGGAACTTGAGCCCGGGGATTGCCGCTATCCCTATGGCGGCGACGAAGAGGGCGAAGCCATCACCTTCTGCGGCCGGCCGTGCAGCGAGAACTCCAGCTATTGCGCGCCGCATTTTCATCTGACGCGAGGCCCCGGCAGGCCATTGAAGCGGGCCGCCAGCACCGTCTCGCTCAGGCTGGTCGAGGCGGCATGACGCGCGAAACGAAACCAACGCCGGGAGCAGCAGCCATGAACGCATCCGTTGCGGCGATGGTCTTCAAGATGAGACGGTTGCCGCGCCGTCATCGCATCGCGCATCTGCGTGCGCTGATCCGGCAGCTGCCGCTCGGTTCGATCCGGAGGGCTGAGCTGATGGCATTGTTGCGCGATGAGATGCTGTTTGGCGAAGAAGGCCGCGCCCGATGAATCGTCCCTGGATGCCGCTTTATGTCGGCGATTATCTCGGCGACACCGGTCACCTCACCACGGCGCAGCACGGGGCTTACCTTCTGCTGATGATGCACTATTGGCGCAAGGGCGAACTGCCGGACGATGACCGGCAGCTCTCCAAGATCGCCAAGCTGCCGCTGAAAACCTGGTGCGAATATCGCGCGACTTTGCAGGATTTCTTTTACGAGGGGTGGAAGCACAAGCGGATCGACGCCGAACTCGCGAAGATGATGCGCGTTTCCGAAAAGCGCGCGATCGCGGGCCAGAAAGGCGGCATCGGCTCGGCACTGGCGCGGATGAGGCTGGAGAACGGCGCGCTGTCGCGGCGCATCCCGTCCGCGGGCAATTGCCGGGCAATCGCTCAGCCGGGCCGCAGCCGGCGTCGACCACTCACACCCACACCAGAGTCTTTCCAAGGGAGAGGGGAGCTTTGACGATTCCCTGAAGCAGCAGCCGGGAGCGCGTGCGCAACAACCCGCGATTCCCGTCAGTCCCGAACTGGCGGCCTATGTCGCCAAGCGAACCACGTAACGGCCGGACAACGCCAGCGAACGGCAGAACCGCTCTCTCGACTTCCAACTTTGCAAAGGAGCAATCCGACATGGCACGGGCAAGACGCAACAGACCGCAAAAGTCTGCAAAGATTCACGACCGGCGATCGCGGGATCTCCTGCGCAACGCGGAAGTAGCGGCCATCGAGGTCGACGATCCCTTGGGGCTGGATCCCGGCGACAAGATCGTCACCTTGCGCTCGATCCGCAACGATCCGCTGGCGCGGCTGCACACGCGTCGCCAGATCGACGAGGCGCAATACCAGGGCGGCAGGGCGTTTCAGGATGATTGGGAGAAGGCCGAGCGCGGCCCGCAGGCGGTCGATCCCACCCGCGAATATGTCGACGGCGGACAGCGGCGGGAGCCGATCACCGAGCGCCAACGCAAGGCCGTGTTGCGGCTGAACCGTGCCGAGCATGAACTCGGCGCCGACGGCTCAGCGCTGGTGCATGAGGTTTTGGTCTTGGGCATGACCATGGAGCAGATCGGAGAGCGGCGCGGCGTGCAGGGCCAGCGCTGGATCGATTATTTCGCGCGTCGGTTCCGCGAATGCCTCGATCGCCTGGCGCTGATCTACGGATTTGCGACGGAGCGGCGGTAGCGGCGACGCGCCGCCGCCGCTGTCCATGATATGCTTGGCGGAGATCAAGGGAAACCGAAACGAACACCCCAGGCTAGGATCACGCGATGAGCAACCTGTACAACAAGGCGCTGGTCGGGCTGCTGCTGCTTTTTCTCGCGATGGCGGCGCTATTGTTTGTTCCGCCATGGACGTTCGACTATTGGCAGGCATGGATCTTCCTCGCGGTCTATTTCACCGCATCCATTACGATCTCGCTTTATCTGATCAAAGGGGATCCGCAGCTTCTGGCGCGGCGGATGAGCGGGGGCCCCGCGGCCGAGAAGCTGTCGGCGCAAAAGATCATCATGTCCCTTACGTCGCTGGGATTTATCGGCCTGCTGCTCGTCCCGGCGCTGGATCGCCGCTTTGCGTGGTCTCACCTGTCGGCCGGCGTGGCGCTCGCCGGAGATGCGCTCGTCGTGCTCGGCTGGCTTGGCATTTATTTCGTTTTCAGGGAGAACAGCTTCGCCTCCGCGACCATCGAATTGGCGCCGGACCAAAAGGTCATCTCGACCGGGCCCTACGCACTGGTGCGTCATCCGATGTACGTCGCTGCCCTCGTCATGCTTCTCGGCATACCGATTGCGCTCGGCTCCTGGTGGGGTGTGCTGGTCATGGTTGCGATCGTGCCGGCGCTGATCTGGAGATTGCTTGACGAGGAAAAATTCCTCGGCAAAAATCTGCCGGGTTATCGGGAATACCAAGCCACGGTTCGATATCGCCTGATACCGCGGGTCTGGTGAATAGCAGCAGCGTTTTCCTTTTCCCGCTTTCGCGTCTTGCGGTTCTTCAACCACACGTCAGAACGATCTTGCCCGCCACGGTGCCGGTAGCCAGCAGCTCAATGGCGCGCTTGGCGTCGCTTAGCGGGAAGGTGGCGGCGATGACGGGATTGATTTGTCTGCGCGCGACCAGCGTGAGGATTTTCGGCAAGTCTTCGTGAAAGGGCTTTGCGTCCTTTCGATATCGTAACGTGATGCCGTAGAACGTTCCGCGGCGTCCGCGGAGGCGGGCGCCGATAAACAGATCCCAGAACATCCGCGCCTTGGCGAGCGCGCCATCGACGGCCATGAAACCATAGCCGACGACCATTCCGCCGCGGCGTGCCGCGCGCAGGCACGGGCGGATGTTGGCGCCTCCGACGGCGTCGAAGACGAAATCGACGCCCGCCGGCTCGCGGGCGCGGATCAGACGGTCGATCGGCCCGAGCCGATAATCGAGCGGCGTTGCTCCGAGGCTGGCGACGAGGCCGTGCTTCCTCGCAGAAGCAGCACCGTAGGTCTTCACGCCGGCGAGCTGCAACAGTTGCAGCAGCGCGGTTCCGACGCCGCCACCCGCCCCGGTGACCAGCGCGGTCTGGCCGGCTCGAACATTGGCCACACGATGGATCATTTGCCACGCCGTGACGTAATTCAATATCACCGCGACCGCTTCGACATCCGGGACCTCGTCCGGGATCGGCACGAAATGCTCGGCCCCGCGAACCAGGCGCTCGGCAAAGCCGCCATATACAGTCAGGGCCGCGACGCGTTGCCCGACCTCGAAGCCGGTTACATCAGCGCCAATTGCCTCGACGACCCCGGCGATTTCGTAGCCGCCGACGAAGGGTATCTTCGGCGCGAACATGTAGTCTCCGGCCAGCATGGTCAGATCCGTTGCGCCGACGCCGGACGCACGCACCGCCACGCGCAATTCCCCGGGTCCGGGATCTGCCATCGGCAAGTCCACGGTTTGCAGCACGTCAGGCCCGCCCGGCCTCGTGATCATCTGGGCGTGATAGGTCGCCGGCATCGCGGTTCTCCTCGTTTGCGGCTTGCATGCGGAGGAGTATGGCGGCCACTAGCTTAAAGAAAATTGCCTTAATACGTAGCCATGTTATACATTTATGTATGACACAGCGAGAGCCGGGCTGGGAGTTGTTCCGCACCTTTCTGGAGGTGGCGCGCGATGGCAGCCTGTCGGGTGCGGCGAGAAAGCTGGCGCTGACCCAGCCGACCGTCGGCCGGCATATTGATGCGCTCGAAGCCGCACTCGGACTGTCGCTGTTTTCCCGTTCGCCGCAGGGGCTGACCGCCACCCCG
This sequence comes from uncultured Pseudomonadota bacterium, assembly GCA_963813165.1. Taxonomy (GTDB): domain Bacteria; phylum Pseudomonadota; class Alphaproteobacteria; order Rhizobiales; family Xanthobacteraceae; genus Bradyrhizobium. The sequence continues at coordinate 81,597 of CAWEYJ010000003.1, forward strand.
GCTGCGCTCGAACTTGTCGGCCATGCCGAAGCCATGGCGGCCGCATCGGCGGCGCTGCGCCGGACCGCTTCGAGCGGCGCTCAGACCGATCGCGGCACGGTCCGTATCGCTGCCAGCGAGATGATCGGATGCGAGGTACTTCCGCCGATGCTCGCACGCTTTCGCGACAGCCATCCCGGTATTGTTCTTGAACTGGCGCTGAGCAATCGCAACGAAGACCTGCTGCGGCGGGATGCGGACATCGCCGTCCGCATGGCTCGTCCCAGGCAGAAATCGCTGCTCGCGCGCCGCATCGGCAAGACCGTGATCGGCCTCTACGCGCATCGAGATTATCTGAAGGCGTGCGGCGTGCCGAAAACGGCCGCAGACTTCGCCAAGCATTGCTTGATCGGCTTCGATCGGGACGATTGGTCGCTTCGGAGCCTGGGCACGCTGCCGCAGGAGGTTACCCGCGATCATTTTGGTTTTCGCTGCGACAGCGATCTTGCACAATTCGCGGCGTTGCGGGCGGGGGTGGGAATCGGCGGCTGCCAGCACAACATCGCCAGGCGCTTCGATGAGTTGGTGCCGGTGCTCGGCAAGGCGATCCGGTTCGAACTGGAGGTTTGGATCGCGATGCACGAAGACATGAAATCCACCACCCCGGTCCGGATGTTGTTCGATCATCTCGCCGCCGGTCTCTCCGCCTTTGTCAGCGGTGCTGACATCGGTTGAGGCGCGCGTCGCGCGTCGCAGAAAGTTCCTTGAGGACTTCCATCTGATCCGCTGACGCGATGGCGGGGATCGCCGCGCGCCGAAAAAGAAAGGGGCCGAGGCCCCTTTCTTCCGGATTGCCATCGGTGCCAGTGGCACCGGCGGTATCACCAGCCGCTATAGTAATTGTGCCAGCGGTGCCAGCCCCAGCGATGGTGCCAACCCCAGCCGCCATAATAACGCGGATGGTAGTAACCGTAGCCGTAACCATAGGCGTAGGTCGGTTGGCGCCAGCAGTGGGCCCATTGGTTGCAGAAGTAAGCGGCCTGCTGAACGTTGGAAGCTTGCGCGGCCTGTGCCGGAATGGCGACAGGCATCGCAGACGCTGCTGCGCTGGAGAGTGCCACGCCGCCTAGCGCGGCGAGGCCAACAAGTGCAGAAACAAGTTTCATGATATTCACCTCCTAACATCCGTTGGAGGTGCGCGCCGAGCAATCGGTTCGGCGCATTGCTGCGAATTAACATCGATGAACAAATCGCGCGCTTTCCAATTTGTAATCGGTGAGTCCCGAACGGCAAGTTGGTCGCAATCCACCAAACTTCATGCAGATGGAGATGGAGGGTTCGATGAGGATGATGTCATGGTCGCGGTACCATTGCCTGTCGTGGTCCTTCATGCGCATCGGCGCCAGCCTGCGTCACGGTGGACTCATACGGGCAGGTCACAAGATCAGGGCCGCTGGAAAAAGGTCCCGCAGGACATGCGCGCAGAACCGGTACTTGTAGACTGCTGAAAATAGCCCATAACGTCCGGGAGCGCGGCCAAGTTGCCGATGATCGCCAATCGATATAATCGATATCAGAAGAAAAGGACGGGACGATCATGACTGCCAGACCGCAACTGCCGGATCGCGCACCCCGAGAGAAGGGCGTGCCGACCGCCCTCGACGGCCTGCTGGTGGTGGATTTCACGCGGGTCGTCGCCGGGCCTGCCTGCACGCAGACCCTGGCCGATTTCGGCGCCGAGGTCATCAAGATCGAAAACCCTGACGGTGGCGACGATACGCGCAGCTACGAGCACGCGGAAATCGGCGGCGAGAGTGCTGCCTATCTCAGCCTCAATCGCAACAAACGCGGCATCGCGCTCGACTTCACCAATCCGGCAGCCCTCGAGGTGGCGCGAGAATTGATCGCGAAAGCGGATGTGGTGGTGGAGAACTTCTCCGGCGGTGTGATGAAGAAGTTTGGGCTCGACTATGCTTCCGTCGCGCCGACCAATCCGCGCCTGGTCTATTGCTCGATCTCGGCCTACGGCCGCAAGGGGCCTTTTGCCCTGCGCCCCGGTTTCGATCCGATCACGCAGGCCGAAAGCGGCTTCATGTCGCTGAACGGCTTTCCGGACGGCCAACCGGTGCGCACCGGTCCGCCGATCGTCGACATGGCGACCGGAATGTCGGCCTGCAACGCTATCCTGCTCGCGTTGCTGGCGCGCGACCGGCTCGGCCGCGGCCAGCATGTCGAGGTCGCGCTGATCGACATTGCGGTGGCGATGACCGGCTTTTATGGCATGGCCTATCTGATCAACGGCGTGAATCCAGGCCGTTTCGGCAACTCGCCGAACGGCTCTCCGAGCGTCGGAGTCTATGAAGCGTCCGACGGGCCGTTCTATATCGCTTGCGCCAACGACCGGCTGTATCGCCGCCTCGTCACCGAGGTACTGGACCGGCCCGACCTGATCACCGATCCGGAATTTGCCAACCGCCGGGCGCGAACCGCCAACAAGGAAAAGTTGCGCGCCATCATCGGCGGAGTTTTTGCGGGCGACCGGCTTGAGAACTGGATCGCGAAGATGAAGAAGGCCAATATCCCGGTCGGCTATCTTCGCACCGTCGAGGAGGGGCTCAACGCGCCCGAAGTGCGCGAACGCCATCGGCTGAGCCAGATTCCGCACCCGACGGCGGGTTCGGTCCCCAATATCGAAACGCCGCTCCGCATGGAACTGACGCCGGTGGTCGACCCGGTCGCAGCGCCCTTGCTCGGCGAACACACCAGGGTGGTGCTGCACAAGACGCTCGGCTATGACGATGCCCGCATCGACGCGCTGGCCGAAGCCGGCGCGTTCGGCAAGCTACGCGACGACGTCGCGCGCGATGCCGCAGCTGGCTCAAGTGAGCCTTAGAACTTCCTTCGTTTAGTGAACCGCCGCGTACATGATTTTTTCTTCGGTCGCTTCCAGGGCGGAGAACTCCTCGACCACCTTGCCGCCTCGCGACACCAGGATACGATCGGACAGCGCCATGATCTCCGGCAGATAGGACGAGATCACCACCACCGCCTTGCCCTCATCGGCCAGCCGCTGGATCAGCTCGTGGATCTCGACGATCGCGCCGACGTCGACGCCGCGCGTCGGCTCGTCGAAAATGATCAGATCCGGCTCCTGCACCAGCGACTTCGCAATCACCACCTTTTGCTGGTTGCCGCCCGACAGCTCGACGACCTTCATGTCATTGCCGGTGGACCGAACCCTGAGCTTCTCGACCCACGAACTGCCGATCTTGTCGGCCTCGCGCCGTGACAGGAAGAAGCGGCCTCCCGGGACTTTGGCCAGCAGCCCGAGATAGATGTTGCGGGCCACCGACATGGTCTCGAAGAAGCCTTCCACCTTGCGGTCTTCGGTGACATAGGCGATGCCGGCGCGCACCGCCGGCGCCGGAACGCGGTAGCGCACCGGCTTGTCGTGCAGGATCACCTCGCCGCCGTGAAAGAAATCGCGCTTGAGCACGCCGGCGACCACCTTGAATGTCTCGGTGCGGCCGGCGCCGACCAGGCCGAACACCCCGGTGATCTGTCCGGCGAACACCGAAAGCGAATTATTCTTGACCATCGGCGCCATCTTGAGGTTCTGCACCGTGAGCACCCGGGCTCCGGCGGTCCGCACCGTGGTCTTGCGCGTACCATAGAGCGTATTCGATAAATCGCGTCCGACCATCGCCTGCACGATCCGCGCACGGTCGAACTTCGAGGCGTCGTCGGTCACCACATGCTTGCCGTCGCGCAGGATCGTGATGCGATCCGCGAGGATCAGGGCTTCCTCGAGCGCGTGCGAGATGAACACGATCGAAACGCCGCGGCGCTTGAGGTCGCGCACGAGGTCGAAGAAATACTTCTTTTCCTCCGGCGTCAGTGTGGCCGTCGGCTCGTCGAAGATGATGACCTTTGCCTCATGCAGCACCGCGCGCGCGATTTCCACCATCTGTTTCTTGGCGGCACCGAGCAGTCCGACGGTCGCGGTCGGCGTGACGTCGAAATTCAGCGATTGCAGGAATTGCTGGGCGGCGATGTAGATGCCGCGCAGCCGGTTGTAGAAGCGTTCCTGCCCCAGAAACAGGTTCTGGGCGACCGTCATGGTCGGAACCAGGCTGTTCTCCTGAAACACCATCGCGATGCCGAGATGGCGGGCTTCGAGCGGCGTTCGGGGTGCCACGTCGACGCCGTTGACCTGCATGGTGCCGGATGTCAGCGTGACGACACCGGCCATCACCTTGGTCAGCGTCGACTTGCCGGCTCCGTTCTCTCCGACCAGCGCGTGAATTTCTCCACGCCGGAGTTCAAAATCGACGTTCTCGATCGCGGGAACACCGGCATAGAGCTTGGTCGCGTTGCGAAGCGTGAGGATGGTATCGCTCATGCGCGCAATCCCTGCTCGATCATGGTCAGCGGCACGCGCAAGAGGCGGCCCGGTCCCTTGGCGACTGCGAACAACGACCCGTCCATCTCGACGGCTGCCACCACGCCATGGTTGACGCCGTCGACCCGGCTGTGCAGCGCGGAAATCGGTGTGCCGCGGTCGTTTAGCCGGATGATGAGGCCATAGGACCGCGGCGGCGCCCATGGCTTGACGACGCCCATGGTCTTGATGTGGGCGCCCTGCATCGGCTCCAGGAACGACTGGCCGGATTTCAGCTTGGGCGCGATCCAGTACTCCGGGTCAATTTCGTTCATCATGCGACGCCGGTAGGCATTTTCGCGCAGCACGAACTCGACGAGCTGGGTGCGTGCGGCGAACGCCGTCAGCCAAAAACCGCCGGATGATGCCTTGGAAAGCCGTGAAGGATAGACCGGCAGATTGTCCAGCACAGTGCGCCGGCCTCCATCCGGGGCGATGGCGATAATGCGGTGTCGCCAGCTTTCGCTGACGAACAGCGCATCGTCAGCGGCGCAGACCCCGAACGCGTAATTCAATCCCGCAGCGATGGTGCGAATGCTGCCGCTGGCGATGTCGAATGACAGCACTCTGCCGGTGTGGCCGCGTTCCATCAGGTCGTGCGCCCATTGCCGATAGGGGCGGGTGGTCGATCCATCGGTTGCGATCAACGTTCCGCCAGGTCCCGGCGACAGCGCGTTGATCGCGTTGATCGATGGATCCGACAGCGTCGCTGTGGCTGACGGTGCCGATGGCGTCGCGAACACCTGCACTTCGCGTCCGTCGAGCGCGACGGCCATGCCACCATCCGGCAGGCAGCACAGCGCCGTGATGGCGCGGTCAAAGCGCCTGACCTCGGCGGTGGTCGTGTCGTCGAGCCGCAGAATGGCGGTGCCATCGGCGATATAGAGTGCCTTGCCGTCGGTGGCGAGATCCTCGGGCGCTCCTAGCTGCGCGACCGTCTCTGCGCTTTCCAGCATCTGGTTGGGCTTCAAAGCACCGTCAAAGGTTGGCACCGTGATGGTTGCGTCGCCCCGCCCGAGAAAGCGGTCGGTAAAGGCCTTCAGCGCTGATATCACTGGCTCTTCCCCCAGCGCCGGTCGTACTGGATGAAGTTTGGATCGGCACCATCAAGCTTGTATCGGCCGATGCGGTTGTTGGAGATGCCGCCGAGATAGAGATAGCCGCGATGCTCGCGCATTGACGTAATCATGGGATGGTTGACGCCCTGCAGGTCCCAGAACGACTCGAGCACCTCGCCGCGCTCGTTGAACTTGATGACGCATCCGGTGTTGATGTTCGGGAAAAGCCACTCATCGATTGGTACCCGCTTGCCCATCCGCTTGCGGAAGCCCGGCATTCGCCAGGCAAGATCGAGCGCGGGGCTGCGCATGCCGACCATCGCCAGCCAGTAATTCCCGTCCGAGGCAAGATTGATGTTGTCGGGATAGCCCGGCAGGTTATCCATCACCGTCTCGACCTTCCCGGTCTTCGGGCCATCGAACCAATAACGCTTGATCGAGCAACCGAAGGTTTCGGCGAACAGGATCGATTGACCGTCGCTGGCGATGCAGATGCCGTTGGGGAACTTCAACCCCCGCAGCGCGGTATGCGTGGCTCCGGTCGCCGGATTGTAGCAGATGATCCGGCCGTTGCCGCGCGCCTCCAGTCCGTCGACCGGCCACTCGTGCATTTCGTAGCGGACGGTCGCCTCGGAGAAGAAAATACGTCCGTCGTCGGCGATGTCGAGATCGTCGGCAAGGCGGAGACGGCTGTCGTCGTTGACCGAATAAAGGCTCCGGTTGGTTTCGTCCGTCACCTTCTCGACCTTGCGGTCGGGCGTGATGCGGTAGAGACCCATCCCACCGATGCACACATAGAGATTATCGGCGCGATCGAAGGCCATGCCGAGCGGCTGGCCGCCGATATGGGCGAACACTTCCATCTCCTGATAGTCGGGCGCCTTGAAGCGGATGATGTCGCCGTGGCGCGAGCCGGCGTAGAGATTGTCGTTGCGATCGAGAATGACGTCTTCCGGCGCCTCAATGCGGCCTAGACCGATCAGCGTGACGTCGCGCAGCTTGTCGTTTTGTGCGAACGGCCCGCTGCCGGGTGCGGTCGAAATGGCCGGGGCCAGCCCGTGAAAGGTCGGGCTGACATAGACCTTGCTGATGATGCGGTTGCGGTTCTTCAGCCAGCGGATGTCGATCACGGCGGCGACCAGCAGGACGGCCGCGAGCACCATGCGGTTGACGCCGCCGCTCACCGACAGCGTAGTCAGGCCGTTGATCAGAAACAGGACGATCAGCGTGCCGACCAGCGCCTTGGCGACGGAACCCTTGCCGCCGCCGAGACTGATGCCGCCCAGTACCGTCGCCGTCAGCACGGTCACTTCCAGTCCGACGCCGACGTCGCCGCCGACGGTGCCGAGCCGTGCGGCGAAAAATAGCGCGCCGATCGCGGTCAGCGCCCCGCTTGCGGTGTAGCACAACGCGATCGTGCGCCGCACCGGGATACCCGAATTATAGGCCGACCGGCGCGAGCCGCCGATCGCGGTGACATGCCATCCCGGCCGCAGGCGGGTCAGAAAGACATGCCCGAAGATGGCCACGACGACATAGACCAGCACGACGGCAGGAACGCCGGCGACAACGCCTCCGCCCATGAAATTCCAGGACGGGAAGTCGGGCAAGGCGGCGGCGATCTTGTTCGAATTGTCGAACAGCAAAAGATCATAGGCGGAGCGATAGATGATCAGCGTGATCAGCGTGGTGATGAAGGCGCGCAGCCGCAGATACCCGATCAACAGGCCGTTGACGGCGCCGAGCGCCGCGCCGCACACCAGCGTCGCAACGATGACCGCGGGCACCGGCCAGTTGAGGACATTGAGACAGTATAGTGCGCAGAAATCGCACAGCGCGAACATCGACCCCACTGAAAGGTCGATGCCGCCGACAATGACGACGAGCGCCATGCCGAGCACAACGAAGCCGATCTCGCCGGCCTGCCGCCCGGTATCGCCGAGACTGGCGGTAGAAAGAAATCCGGGGATCGATCGGCTGAGAGCGATGGTGACGATCAGGAGAACGATCACCGGGATCGCGGTCTCCGTCCAACGCTTGGATAGAATTTCGCCGAGCAGGTGGTCTGGCCAGTAGCGGTATCTCAAACGAAGAAGTGCGTCTTGCATCGGCGGCCTGGCATGGAAGGAGGAAATCCGGATCGGGATGCGGCTGGTCGCACCCGCTTTGAGACGGGCGGCCATGCGACGGCCGCCCGCTCATTTGGCGTAACGATTATCTATTTCTTGAGATCGCTGAGATTCCAGCAGGCAGTTTCACTTGCTGCGTTCTCCTTGGTGATCGGAATCAGGGTCGTGTACATCGATCCCTTCACCGAGCCGGGTTTTACGCCGGAAGAAAGCAACCACTTGATCATGCCCGCCATGTCCGCAGCCTGTGTCGGCACGTCGTAGCTCATATCGAGGTCGAACGCGCCGGACTTGACAAGCTCGCACGCGCCCTTGCGTTCGCCACCACCGGAGGTCGCGAGAAATACCTTGCCGGTGAGTCCGGCTTCCTTCACGGCAGCCGCGGTACCAATGTCCATGCCGTCCCAGAAGCCGACGATGCCGCACAGGTCGGGATTCTGTTTCAGAACCGTCTGGGTGATCGCCTTGGCTTTGGCGGCATCCCAATCCGCGGCCTGGCTCGAGACAACCTTGATGTCCGGATTTTTGGCAAGGACGTTTTCGACGCCCTTCAGGGTGTAGGCGCTGGCCGCAGCCGACAATGCGCCCTGGATCACGGCGATCTTTTTCGACTTGCCCTGGCAGGCCTTCACGACGGCTTCGGTCTGGCGTTCGCCGATTTCGTTCCAGTTGGCGCCGACGAAAGCCGAACTGCGATAGTTCGAGCCCATGTTGATCTGGAGGACGTAGATGCCTTCGTTCTCGGCGCGCTGCGCCAGCTTGGCGTAGGTCTGCACGTCCGGATTATGCAGGATCATCACCGCCGGCTTTTCGGAGATCAGCGTCGTCACTGCCTGTGCGCCCGCATTGGTGCTCCAGTTCGGATCGCGGACGATCACCTTGACGCCGTAGGGCTCCAGCTCCCGCTTGAGGCCCGCGAACCAGCCCTCGGTCAGATCGAAATTCATCGCGACCGGCACGAAAGCCACCGTCTTGCCGGCGAGCGCTTCCTTGAAGGCTCCCTGGAACGGCTCGTCGAGGCCCTTTTGCGCAAGTGCCGGCGAAGCTGCGACGGAGATCAACCCGATCCCCAATAGCGCCGTTCTGAGTGTCGCGCGTCCAAATATAGTCATTCCCGTCCTCCCATTGTTGATTGATAGTTACGCAGCCGTTCAGATGTCGCCTTGTTGTGCCGTCTCCTCGTTACGCGGATTCAGGAAGGAGTCCGCGATCACGGCGACCAGAAGCACCACGCCCTTGACGAGGTTCTGGCCGGAATAGGAGACGTCCATGATCGTCATGCCGTTGAGCATGGTGCCGATCAGAAGCGTGCCGATGATCACATTGACGACACCGCCGCGGCCGCCCGACAAGCCGATGCCGCCAAGAACGACGACCAGGATCACATCATAGATCAGCGTCGAATTGAATATGCGCGTCGGCATGCTGTTGACCGACGCCGCGAGAATGAGGCCGGCGCCAAAGCCGATCAACGCGGCCAGAACGTATTGCAGCACGATGATGGGCCGGGTCGGAATACCGGTAACCCGCGCGCCATAGGGATTGTCGCCGATGGCGTAGATATAGGCGCCGATCCGGGTCCGTCGCAGCAGGAATGCCACCGCGATGCACGCGATGGCGAACATCACAACCGGCATCGGCACACCCAGCAGATTTCCCTGGCCGAGGTGTTCGAAACCGTCGAGTCCCGGGCTCCACTGCACCACATCGAGCTTGAAAAGCGCGGCCTGGCCGAGCCCTGCAAGGAACAATCCGGACGCCAATGTCGTGAACAAGGACGGCACCTCGGCGTAGGCGATCAGCCATCCGTTCACCAGGCCGAATATCACCGTCAGCACGAAAGCCGCCGCGAGCGAAGTCGGTAGCGAATGACCGTCCTGCACCATTTGAAGCACCAGCCCCGGCGGAACGGCCAGTGCCGCGATCAGCGAAATATCGATGCCGCGTCCGATCACGACGATCGCCATCGCCAGCCCGAGAATGCCCAGCACCGCCACGCTTTGCAGCAGTGTCAACATGTTCGCGGTGGTAAGAAATCCTGGCAGTGTGAGGGCGAATACGACAAAAAGTGCCGTGAAAACCGCAAACACAATTCCCTGCTGTCCGACGCTCCTGATCCCCATCCCAACTTCTCTTAATTAATTTGAGGTCAATGTTGGCTCGCTTTGATCGCGAATGCAACCTTGTCAGGGTTGTGCCACCAAAATTAGCAGGCATTCGGGATTAGCCTTTTGGCCCAGACCGGCGGCCGCAGATCGTTCTAAACCGGCAAAGGCCCGCTCCCGCTACCGTGCATTGAGCGGCTATTGTGCTGTCTCGCGCGCGCATTCTGAGGTATGAAGCGGTTCGTGCTACAGCGGCATTGCGGCATCACTGGCAATGCCTCCGGCCGGCAGATGCGGCAAGACGACCCATCAAGACAACCGATGAGGACGCCATGGAACTGATCCTTTTTCTTATCGTGCTGCTGGCCTTCTATGCCCTGGTTTCACTTCGCGTGCTGAAGCAGTACGAACGCGGCGTGGTGTTCCTGCTGGGCAAATTCGCAGGTGTGCGCGGGCCGGGGCTGACGCTGATCTTTGTTCCGATCCAGCAAATGGTGCGCGTGTCGCTGCGCACCGTCACCATGCAGATCCCGTCGCAAAAGATCATCACCAAGGACAATGTCTCGATCGATATCGCGGCGGTGGCCTATTATCATATTACCGATCCGGAAAAGGCGGTGATCGCGATCGAGAACGTCTACAACGCGATCAACCAGATCAGCCAGACCACGGTGCGCAATGTGGTCGGACGGTTCAGCCTCGATCAACTGCTCTCCGATACCGCGAGCATCAACGACCAGATCAAGAACGTCATCGACCAGCATACCGAGCCATGGGGCACCCAGGTCACGGCGGTCGAGATCAAGGACATCACGCTGCCGGATAACATGCAGCGGGCGATGGCCAAGGAAGCCGAGGCGGAGCGCGAGCGTCGCGCCAAGATCGTCGCCGCCGAGGGTGAATATCAGGCGGCGGTAAAGCTCGGCCAGGCGGCCGACATCATCACGCAGCACCCGGTAGCGCTTCAGCTCCGCACCCTGCAGACGATGGCGGAGATTTCGGTTGAGAAGAACTCCACCATCATCTTCCCCGCGCAATTCATGACCACCGTGCAGGAGGCGATCGCGCTGCTGTCGAAGGATTCGGCGTCGAAATAGGCTGAAGCCTGCGCAGGAGGCGTCGTCGGCTAGGCGCGATCTGGCGCGGAGGCGCCGGCGCGCGCGAATTTCTGCAGCATCGCATCGAATGCCTGTTTGATGCGAAGCACGAATGGGGCCTTGTAGGGGAAGTCCTCGTTGCGTTCATGGACCAGCATCGAGGCATTGACCTCGAACACCACGAGATTGCCCGCACGGTCCAGCCCGCAGTCGATGCCGAAATACTCAAGGCCGATGCGCTGCTGGATGGCGCGCAACGCCTCGTAATGCCCGGAGTTGAAAACCCGGGCGGGATCTTGCAAAAACGCCTCTTCTTCCGCCTGCATCCATGGTTGATTGGCCATGTCGGTGCTGACGTGATGCACCTTCCAGTCGTTTCCGATCGCCAGATGATACGGCAGAATCTGGTCATCGACGAAAATGAAGCGATACTTTCGGAAATGACCATCGGCGGAGCGATAGTCGACATACTCGATCAGATAGTGATCGGCATCGGGGTGTCGCGCCAGAAAGGCCGTGAGCTCGACCGCGTCTTCGATCTTTTCGAAATCGTCACCGCCATGGGTCCCGACCGGCCGGGCCAGAATGGATGAAGACGGAATGGCAGCCCGCAATGTCGCCATCGAAAGTTCGGAACCGGCGGTCTGACGCAAGACTTTCGGAACCTTGCAGCCTGGTATGCCCGCCAGCAGTTCCGCGACCGCATCGCGCGTCGTCTTGCCGATCTTGCGCGGATCGTTGACGGTTGGCTTGCCGACGCGATCGACCAGATCGGCCGCCATTGGCAACAGCCCGTCGGCCTGGTCCGCATCGGAAATCAGATTGACGACGACCTGCACGTCCAGCTTCAGCGCTTTGACGTCATACTGGTTGAAGGCGAACAGCGAAAGCGTATCGGTGTCGAAGGCAACGTCCTTGAAGAGGTATTCGGTTGGCGTGTTGCCGGCGAACGGACCATACAGCGCCAGGACGCGAAAATCCGCAGGTACCTTCGCGGCCGGCCGTCTGATCAAGGGCTGGATCCGGGCTCCTTCGGCATAGGCCGCCTTGGCGGCTTCGATTTCGCCGGACTGTTGCTTGATGCCGCCGATCCAGTAGAGGCTCTCCGCGTCGCGCGGATTGAGGGCGATGGCCTGCTCAAAACGCGCGATGGCCGCTTGCGGTTCATTGAGCTCGAAGTGAACCTTGCCAAGCTGATGGCAGAGGGTCCCGTCCTGCGGCCGCTCGCCGACCATTTCCAGCAATAGTCCCCTGGCGATGATGTATTGCTTGGTGGCCATCACCGCCTCAACGAGGTTGGTGCGCGACGGCCAATGTCCCGGATTAAGCTTCAGGGCTTGAAGATAATAGGCGACGGCCTCCTGAGGCTTCCCGGCCTTGTGGTACGCCATGCCGAGGTTGCACCAGCAAGAGGTGAGGCTTGGCGCCAGCCGCAATGCGGCCTTGTAGTTTGCCGCTGCCAGCGCGAGATCGCCGCGGACCATGCCGGCATTGCCGAGATGTGAATGCAGGTCGGCGATGGTCGCGACGGATACGCTGCCGGGCGGTTCATTTTCGGCTGCGGCGAGGCCACGTTGATAGGCGGCGATCGCGTCGTCGATCCTCCCGGCGGTATAATATTCCAGACCGATGCGCAGCTGCCGTGCCACGAACGAGACGCCGATATCGACGTCCGGGAGGCCGGTGGCCAACGCAGTTGCAGTCATGGATTGCGCCTTGGGTGCGGTGAAGGTGAACCAATCATGAAGATTCTTGGTAAACAAAGTCTTCCCGCCGGTCCCGGGCCGCCCGGCCGGGCGCGGATTCGGCTTTCCGGTCATTTCCAGGCTGGATGCGGGAAATATCCGGCAATACCCGCGATGGCCGCCAGCAAACGCTCGAAATTCATCGATGCGCGCCGGCTGCGAATCAGCAGATAACAGGGCGATTGAAGCCACAGGCGTCGGAACTTGCTGACATCGTGACCGGACTGAAACAGAACGCGGCGGTCTTGCCTGATCGTGCCGCCGGCCGTCGCGGCTGGGCGCCCCGGCTGGCGCAGGAGTCGAGGCTAAGACAGCTTGAGGAGCTGCTGGCGCGCCCGCCGATCGGGGCCGATGCGATCGGCATCGAAATCGAGCGCGCGGTTCTCTTGAGCGCCCTCGACCGGCGGCAGGACGCCCAGCAAGCCTTCGTCGACATCCTGCGCCGAGCGCCCACCCATTTCAGCGCCCTCAACGAATTCGGCACCCTGCTGACGAATATGGGAGCGATCGACGCCGCCTGCCGGGTCTATTCCGAGGCGATCCTCCACCATCCCGACCATCCGATGGCGCGGGTGAACCTCGCCAATCTGCTGCTTCGCGCCAACAAGCACGCGGAAGCCCGCGAGCATTACGAAGCCGTGTTGCGGATCGATCCGGATTACGCGGAGGCGCATCAGGGTTTGGGTGCGGTCCTGTCCGACATCGGCGATCGCGCCGGGGCGCTTCATCATTTTCAGAAGGGCTTTCGCGGCCATGCGATTTCCAGCCTGCCGTATCGCGGTACCAAGCCACCGGTCACGGTGCTGCAACTGGTTTCATCGGGCGGCGGCAACATCCCGACCGCTGCGCTGCTGGACGACTGCGTCTTTCTGACGTCGGTTGTCGTCGCCGACTATCTCGATCCCTCGGCTGCGCTGCCACCGCATCAACTGATCTTCAACGCCATCGGCGATGCCGACCTCTGTGCGCCGGCGCTGAAGGCGGCCGCCCGTTTGACGGAGCGGACCACTGTACCTGTCATCAACGATCCCCGTGCGGTGATGAAGACCGGTCGTATCGACAATGCCCGGCGGCTCGGCGCCGTGCCGGGGGTGGTTGCGCCGCGGACCATGGCCATCGCGCGCGATATCCTTGCTGGCCCCGATGGCGTCGCCGCCATGGCGAGCCACCGGTTTGCCTTTCCGCTGCTGCTGCGTTCTCCCGGCTATCACACCGGACGCAACTTCATCATCGTCGAACAGCCAGCCGAATTATCCGCAGCCGCGGCTGGTCTGCCGGGCGACGACCTGCTGGTCATCGAGTATCTCGATGCCCGCGGCAAGGACGGCAATGCGCGAAAATACCGCGTGATGATGATCGGCGGCCGAATCTATCCGCTGCATCTGGCGATATCAGGGAAATGGAAGGTGCATTATTTCACCTCCGATATGGCCGACAAGCCGGACCATCGGCTGGAGGAAGCGCGGTTTCTCGCCGACATGCCGGCAGCGCTCGGCGAGAAGGCGATGGCCGCACTTGAAAAGATTCAGGACGTGCTCGGCCTCGACTATGGCGGCATCGACTTCGGGCTTGGTCCGAATGGCGATCTGTTGTTGTTCGAGGCCAACGCAACCATGGTGATCGCCCCAGTGGACCCCGACGAGCGCTGGGCCTATCGGCGCACGGCCATCGGCACGATCATTGACGCTGTTGTCGCCATGCTCATGCAAAAATCGACGCAAGCAAGGCCAGCTTGAATTTCGGCGTAACTAATCCGCGCCTTTATTCGCCGACCGCTACGTCGGCACGTTCCCCGCATTGGGACCGGCGTGTCAAGGATCATGCCGCCGGCCCCGTTGCGATGATCGACCGCGCGAATGAAGATGGCGCGCTCGCCCGGCTAATTGCCTCCTGCAGTCACCAACGGAGCGTCGGCCGCAACCGCTTTAGTTGCGGGGAGGGGAGGCGGGTCGATTTGAACCGACAAAGGAGGCATGCGCGGAGCCGCCTTCCGGAGTTGGATTTCCTTGCTGACGCTGGCGATTGAATTACCCACTTTTCTGACCACGCGTCGAAGATCGTCGGCTGTGATTCCCAATCGCCTGGTCCAGACGCGGATCTGCGTCGGGTCGGCCAAGTCGATCTTGTTGCGGGCTGGCAGGGGCTTGGCTCGGCGCATCGGGCTCTCCTGGGGTGATAATGGCCGCCGCGCGCGATTTGTTCCGTCACACCCAAACAAGTTGTGAGCGCGCAAGTTACGGCGAATCGGGAACATGTGGTGATCTGGTGGCTTGTTTTCGTATTGCTCCCTTCCAATTGGAACTGAAAGCAGCGGATGAAAGATTTTTCAAATGCCTCGTTTTCGCCGGACCTGATCAAGGCGATGGATCAAGCGCTCGAGGACGCGGTAGCCACGCTGCCGTATCCGGTAAGTTCGCTGCGGGTGCAAAACATCGCGGAAAGCATTCTTCGCAGCGCGAAGGAGGGGGAAAGGGACCCCAGAAAATTGCAAACCATGGCCTTGATCGAAATGCAGCTTCGATCAGAGGAGTCATAAAATCTGGACGTTGGAAGGGCTAGAGCCTCCGTTCCGATGAAATCGGAACGGAGGCTCTATGTCTTTATTTGACGCGTTTTCTTGACGCGAACCGGTATCCACTTCGCTGGAAGACGCTCCAACGTTCAGTGATCAGCCTACAGTTGATCCTTGGTCCATTGCTTGGCCCCGAGATTCGCCGCGCCACGCCCGGATGGCCTCCTCGACACTGTAGAAAAGCCGACCTGCTGCGAGCAGCGGCATGATACCGGATCGTTCGAGCGCATGCTCAGCCCGGATCAACTCCAGGCGCGCGATAGTGAAATCGGCGCCGGCCGCGCGACAGGCGTGAATGGTGTCGCTCAAGATCTGGGTGGCGGTGAAGTCGATCTCTACAATGCCGGTTGCCTCAAGAACGACCAGGCGGGGCTGTTGGGGCAGGGACTGCAACAGCTTCATCATATCTCGCCGGAAAGGATACGCATTGAGAAACGACAACGGCGCCTGAAAGCCGACGACCATGACGTTTGGTTCGCTCTCGCCGGGGATGTGCTGACTGGGTGGCCACCAGATTGAGGTGCCCGGCACCCGTTCGAACACCGTGAGGCGGGCGCGGGTCGTGCTCCATATGCCGTGCAACAGAGAGAGCGCAATTCCGATCCCGACCCCTTGCTCGATCGGAAGGATGATGATGGCAGCGGCGGTCGCAACGATCAGCAGGAATTCGCCGAGCGATTGCTGGTAAATCGAAACGATCTGGCTGACGCGGATGATCCTCAGGGCAACGAATAACAATACGCCGCCGAGCGCTGCCTGCGGGACATGATGCAGCAGCGAGCTTCCGAATGCGAGCAACGCCAGAACGATGGCGGCGGCGGCGAGGACGGCGAGTTGTGACCGGCCGCCCGTCTCCGACACAATCGCGGTGCGCGGCGGACTGGCATTCACCGGAAATGCGCCGATCAGACCCGCCAGAATGCTGCCGGCTCCGACACCGACAAAGTCGCGATCGACATCCGGCGGCTCGTTGGTATCCGAGACGAACGACCGCGTCGTGGCCGCCGTCTGCACCATGACGATGATGGAGACGATGAGCGTCAGCGCCACCAGTTGCAGCCATCGGCTGAGCGAAACCTCGGGAATTGCAAGCTTCGGCAGCGCGACCGGGATATTGCCGAGAACCGTTACGCCCCGGCTCTCAAGTCCAAGGAAGATGACCGCGGCCGCCGCCCCAGCCAGTCCGATCAGCGCCCCAGGGATACGAACGTCGATCCGCTCCGAAATCACGATCAACGCCAGCACACCAAGGCCGATGACAAGCGAAAACAGGTTGGTCTGCGGCAGCTGCGCCACAAGGGTTCCCAGACGCTCGAGCATGGGCCCGCTCGGCGACGCCAGCCCGAGGATGGCCGGCAATTGCGAGATCAGGATGTGCAGCGATATCCCGGCAAGAAAGCCGACCGTTACGGGAACCGACAGCAGATCCGCGATCCAGCCCAGACGGAAAATGCCGCCGGCGACCAGCACCACGCCGACCATGAGCGCCAGCACGCCAGCGAGCGCTGCATATTCGGGTGAGCCGGACACCGCCAGCAAAGCGAGGCCTCCGGCGAAGATCGGCGTGATGGTCGAATCGGCGCCGCTGGACAGCGAGCGGTTGCTTCCGAAAACGGCGAACGCCAGCGAGCCTGCCAGAAATGCGAAAAATCCGATCTGCGGCGAAAACCCGCCCAGCCGCGCCGTCGCCAGTTGCTCAGGGATCGCGATCGCGGCAAGTGTAAGCCCGGCGACGAGATCGTGAGTCATAAACCAGGGGCGATACCCCTGAAGCGAACGCAACACCGGCCAGCCACGATGCTGGTCAGCCAGACCCGAAGCTGGAGCGCGGGGGGTATCGATCATGAATGCGTCGCCTCGCCAAAAAACTCGTCTGTTCTCGTCTCAACCGACGACTTTACCGGGAACTTTTCGTTGTGTCCTTCGGCGTTGCTCAAATTCCTGGACCGCGGGGGTGGTCTGGCGCCTGCGGGCTTTGGTCCGGTAGTTTCAAGAGCCGTCGTTTATTTCTTCAAGGCTGCCTGCTTTATTGACAGCGTGACGTTCGATCAGCCTTGCGTGGCGGAGGGGAGCGATCATAATCGTCGCGCTGGGCGATCGGGACGGGGAGCTAATAAATGGCTATGGCTTCGGCGGAGCCGCGTCGATCCACGGGATCGACGCGCTGGGTTCAGCTTGTGCTGGGGCTGGTCGCCATGATGTCGATATCCAGCCCGCAATATGTCTGGACGCTCTTTACTAAACCGCTGCAGGAAACCCTCGGCGCGACGTTGCCGGCCGTACAGGTCACCTTCACCATTCTTATCGTCCTGCAAACCTGGCTTTCGCCGTTGCAGGGCTATCTGGTCGACCGGTTCGGCGCGCGCCTGCTGATTGGAGCGGGCTGCCTGTTATCCGGCCTGGGCTGGGTCAGTTCGGCCTATGCGGCCAGCCTGACCAGCCTCTATCTGACTTACGGGCTGTTCTGCGGCATCGGTACCGGCATCGTCTATGTCGGAATCATCGGGCTGGTGGTCCGATGGTTTCCGGATCGTCGCGGATTGGCGACCGGTGTGGTGGCGGCCGGGTACGGCTTCGGCGCCATTCTGACCACGTTTCCGATCGACACCATGATGAAGCAGGCCGGCTACCAGCACACGCTGGTGGTGTTCGGCATCATCCTCGGAATTGTCGGAGCTGCCGCAGCGCTCGCGATGCGCATGCCGACCTCGGCGGATCAGCTGCCGCCACCGCCGGCGATGGCGTCGCGGGCGGGAGCCGCGCCCGGCCAGGTGCTGCGCAGCAAGGTGTTCTGGCTGATGTTCTTCATGATGACGATGATGTCCACCGGCGGCTTGATGATCATCTCGCAGTTCGCAGCATTTTCGCGCGACTTCGGCGTCGCCAACGTCATGGTGCTCGGGCTGGCCGCGCTACCGCTGGCGCTCACCATCGATCGTCTGACCAACGGACTGACGCGTCCATTTTTCGGCTGGGTGTCCGACAGGATCGGGCGTGAGAACACCATGGGGATCGCGTTCCTGATGGAAGCTGCGGCTGTCACGTTGATGGTGATGTTCCGTGACGATGCGCTGGTGTTTGTGATCCTGTCCGGCGTGGTTTTCTTCGGTTGGGGCGAAATCTTTTCGTTGTTTCCGTCGACCCTGACTGACACCTTCGGCGCCCAGCACGCCACCACGAATTACGGAATGCTTTACGTCGCGCAGGGCGTGGGCTCCATCCTCGGCGGTCCGCTCGCGGCGCTGCTGCGCGAGCAGACCGGAAGCTGGTTACCCGTGTTTGCCATCGTCATCGCGATGGACGCGTTGACCGGCATTCTGGCGCTGGCGGTGCTCAAGCCGATGCGGCGCGCTTATGTCGCGAAGCTGTAGCCCGTTCACTTGGCGCGATACTTAGACCCAGGACACGGCCGACTTCCTGCTGGCTCGCCCAGTCGCGAATGACCCAGCGTGGAAACCGAGCCGATTTGCGATAACCGCAATGAAATCGCAAGGTTCTGCGCCATCGGCCAACAAAACCTTGCGATCTTGAAATCGCCTGTCAGCCAAAGACTAACCCTGCAGCGCCGGCGAAGACGGCCGAAACGCCGCGCCGGCTCAGCTCCGGGGGAGGACTTGGCGGAAGAGGCTGCGGGTTAAGTCCGCCAGCGACCATTTCGAGTTCTGAATCGCTGAGCTGTTGGCAGGTTTGTTTCTGCTGGATCGCCGTTTTCTGGCCGGGCATTGGTAATCTCCTGGGTTATTCGCTGACGAACGGACAATTCCGCCGCCGCGACCAAGCATTAAGAGAGGGGCCTGGCGCGCGCCGTGACCTTGGTCACAGTTGTCCGTGAGATTTCAAAACCCGATTAACCCAAGGAAATGGAGGCAGGGTCCGCTATTGCCGACTGCGTAAGCGCGCGAGGTCCTGGGGCATATCCTCCAACGCCGTGCGCCGGTCGGCAATGGCATGATGAAACTGCTCGAACACCAGGTTGAATGCCGAGAGATCGCCTTCATCGATCGCGCCATCGTCGTAGCAAACAAGAATTTCACGAAGGATGCCGTCGACCTCGTGCTGCATGTCCTGCAGCTCATCAACCGAGTTGCCGTGCCGCGCCCGCTCAATAAGAGCCAGCGCGCGATCCCGCAGCGCGATGCTTTCGACTTTTTCGTCCCGTTTCAGATAGCTGCGGAACCAGGCGCCGGCCGATCCAAGGCCGGACAGCAGTAGAATCCCTGCCCACATGTAGTCGCTGTATTTTTCGAGGAAGGTCCGCTCGGTGCCGTCGATATAGGCCGCAGCGCCGCGATGCGCGGGCAACGCGGCTGCCTTGTCGGTGTCCGGCGTCGCAATGTTGGCGGCCGCGGGCAACTCCTTCATCAGCGACTGACGGTCCGCAAAGAGTTGCCGCGTGAACGTGCCCACCGCCGTCTCGGATAACGACCGCCGCGCCACGATGAGATGGTTGACGCTGACGGTCTCGATTTTATCGTCCGGCCTCGCGGGCGCCGAACTAAAGGTGCTTCCGGGAATTTCCTCGGATTCATACAAACGATGCTTCTGGGCAATCGCTTCGGATACATCGATGGGAAGAAATTTGGGTTCGCCCCGCTCGCGGGCGGTCGCGGCGATGGCGTCGGCGGTAATCTTGCTGTCCAGAGGCCCAACCGCCATGAAAGCATCGATGGTCGGATCGCGGGCCATTTCGCCGATCTGATTGGTGGCGAATTGCACCACCGTGACCTTATCGGGAGCAATGCCGGACTCGGTCAGAATAACCCGGAGCAACGTGACGTTGGCCTGGGTTCTTCCGATCACGGCAATGCGGTGTCCCTGCAGATCGTCAAGGCTTTTGATCTTGGGCGCTGGAGTCTTTTTCGATCCCTTGGCTGGCAGTCCCGAGGGTGCCCACAGAACGACGACGTTCTTCCGCAAGATCGCCACCGACTGGGCATCGGCCGGCATCTCCAAATCGCCGCGCGCCACCGCCATATCCGTTTTGGACGCGGCCAGCAGCGCGACGCTCTCGACCGCACCCTCCGTCGAGATCGGGGCAAGTCGGATCGAGTTGTGCTGCCGGGCGAATGTCTGCGACAGCAACTGAATGAGCTTCTGGTCGTCGCTTCCCGGCGGGCCGACCGCAATGCGCAGGGTCTCCGGCCGCAACGCGAAATAAAGAGCGCCTGCGATCGCGACGAAAACAAATATCCCGGCAAACAGGATGAAAAGCGAATTGCGTCTTCGCTGCTGCTGCCGGCGCCGCGGCGCGCTACTGGATTCTTTGATCTGGTCAGATGCAGACATAGGTTCTGAAAATCGGGTTGTTAAGGCTTCGGCTTCGAGCATTGTCGCTATGGGTGGCGTCGCCGACCGCGCGATGCTGCGATTTCTGTCACCGGCATCCAGCAGTCTATGCCGTTTCTTTTGCCGAAGGTACAGTAATCGCGAACGGTCCTTCCGATGATCTTTGTTAGGCCATCGGTGAAATCGTCGTCCTCCAGCCGTTTACCGGCATTGGACCGGCGCGCGGTCGCCGGCGTTAATGTCTGGCCGACGAAAATCGCCACATTCACGAAGGTTGTCGTCAGGGCGAGAGCCAGAGCCAAAATTACCCACTTTCCAGACCCTCAAATGGAGGGATGAACGGCAAGATCGCGCCTTTCGGTTTCATTCTGGCCGATGCTCGATGGCGCGGAGGGAACAGGTTGACATATGCCCGCGGCGATCAGGCCAAATACGGCAAAGACGCGGTGACGGAAATGTGGTTAGCTCTCGATCCAAACGGGAGGACGGCGACATGAGTGAACCGAAACTGGAAGTCCCTGCCGAATTGCGCGATTTGGCCGAAAAAACC
This sequence comes from uncultured Pseudomonadota bacterium, assembly GCA_963813165.1. Taxonomy (GTDB): domain Bacteria; phylum Pseudomonadota; class Alphaproteobacteria; order Rhizobiales; family Xanthobacteraceae; genus Bradyrhizobium. The sequence continues at coordinate 102,559 of CAWEYJ010000003.1, forward strand.
ATCGATCAGGCGGAAAAGGCGTTCGGGATGTTTTTCGATGCGGCAAACAAGTCGATGACGTCGATCCCGGGTCCGGGAACGGAGATTTCCAGGCAGGCGCTGACCTTCACCGAGCAGAACATGAAGGCTGCGTTCGAGCATGCGCGAAAGCTGGTTCACGCCACTGATCTTCAGCAAGCCATCCAGATTCAATCGGAGTTCTTGAGAAGTCAATTTACCAATGCCGGAGAACATATGAGGCAGATCACCGGCGGAGTAATGTCGGCTGCGAAGAATGCGTCGAAGGGCCAGCCTTGACGCCCGCGCCGATACCTTTGCGAAGATTAATTAGTTGACAGGCTGCGTTGCGTTGACAAATGCGGACGTGATACAAGCCCGGCTCCCAAATTAAGGAGCCGACATGGCTAAGAAGAAAAAATCAGCGAAGAAAACAACCGTCAGGCGCGCATGGACGTCATCGGACGTGCGCGAACTAAAATCGCTGGCGAAGAAGAAGGCCGGCGTTGCTCGTATCGCGAAAGCGTTGAAGCGCACCGCTGGCGCGATCGCCGTCAAGGCGCATCAACTGGGGGTGTCGTTAGATACAAGGGGATGAATAATTTTTTGCCCACAAAATGATCTTGCGTGGGTTCACACGGTGGATTTTAATCACGGGCGCAGGTCCTTGACGGGCCACCGGGCGATTGCTCGCCGTCCGTCGACTTTTCTGCTGATCCCTGTCGGCTCGCACCGGCAGGGATTTGCCGTATGGGGTACGGCGTACCGGATCGTTGCGCAGGCAGCAGCGCGCCGGCGCTTTTTCGAGCCATCATTCCTTCTTTTGCCCCGACATCTCCACCACTTTCCGCCAGCGGCCGGTTTCGGCTGCCAGCATGGCGCCGAATTGCCTGGCATCGCCGGTGATAGGAATGGCGCCGAGTTCGCCGAAACGCTGCCGGATAGCCGGATCGGCGACGGCTGCATTGATTTCCTTGTTGAGGAGATCGACGATCTCCTCAGGCGTGCCGCGAGGTGCGCCGACGCCGTAGAATGAACTGGTCTCGAATCCCGGCAGGGTGTCGCTGATCGGCGGCACATATGGCATGGTTTCCGATCGGTCGCGTGTCGTCACCCCGATTGCGCGTATCTTCCCCGACCGGACCAGTTCGAACGAGGATGTCACGTTGTCGAACATGCCCTGGATCTGGCCCGACATGACGTCGGTCAGGCCCGGAGCCGACCCGCGATAGGGCACGTGCGTGAATTGAACGCCGGCGACATGCGCTGCCGAATAAAACAAGGCTCTCCTGCCGATCATCACGGCCTCTCATGGTTCGATCAGTCGCACATCGCAGGAAACAGCTCGCGTCCTGCGATGGTCTCAGCATGGCGGTAGTCTGCACGAACCGGGCCACAAACCCGGTTGGCGAGGCGATTGTCTGCGAATCGAACGCGGCCATCCCAAGTTCGCTGGAACGGGTCAGAATGTGAAGAGGATGGACGCATACCAGGAAAGCTGGTTTGTTTCGTTGGTGTTTTCGACGCCTCGACTGACATAGCCCAGCAGGTGGTAGTTGTCGTTGAGGTCATAGCGCACGCCGACGCCCAGGCTCGAGGTTGCTGGTGTTCCTGCTCGATCCGCCGTTTGATGATAGAATTCCGCGCCGATCTGCAGCTTCGGTAGCAGTTGATAGGTCAGAACGGCTCCAGCCAGGCAGAAATCCTCGGTGCCGAGGCCGCCGACCATGCATCCGCCACCGCCGAAGGCGGACCAGCCGCCGCCCCAATCCTTCTGCACCCAGATCGGCAACAGCAACCCGGCGCGGTTGTAACCGATGGTGTTGGAACCGCTCGGAAGGAACATGCGCGGAAATATGCTGACATCGAGGCCGAACGTGTCCTGGCGCAAAAAGCGGTACTTGGCCGCGAGTTCGATATTGGTCATGCCGATGCTGGTCGGGTCGCCGGTCGGATTGTTGAAACCGGCAGGAAGCATGGCGGTCAGTTGAAGATCCGGGGCTGCACCGTAATTGAAATCGATGCCGGCCATGCCGCTCGTTCCACTTCGGGTCGCGATGCCCAGATTGAACGAGTAAATCTCGAAATGGCTATAGTCTGTGGGCTCCGGGTCGTCCGAAATGTAAGGCGGTCCCGCCAGGGCGGGCCGCGTCAGGGCGCCTAACACAATGGCAATTGGCCACACGCGCGCCATCAAGCACCAGGTCCGATCACATCTTTGCCGTCGCACGGAACGGCGGTCGAAGGCCGTCATAGACCGTCAGGCGCCGTTCCACCAAATCAGGGATTTTGATGCCGGGACAATCGATATACGCGATAGCAAGCTGGCTTTAACTTTGCTGATTAACCCCTGATCGAGCCGGCACGGCTATACACTGTGCGGGATCAACGGGCATTCGGCCATGAACACAAGCGTCATAGACCAATCGGCAAATCGCGGGCGGCGCAAACCCTCCGCTGCCAAGAGCTGGTTGAAGGCCATCGAGCTCACATCCCGGATCGAGGCCGATCAGCGCCGGTTGTTTGCCGACATGGTCGAGGATTGGTCGGGGCGACAGCCGGACTGCCCCGGCCTGATATCGGAAACGGAGACCTTCAGTTACAGGACTTTGGCCGAGAGGATCAACCGGTACGCGCGCTGGGCGCTATCGGCAGGGATTGAAGCCGGCGATACCGTTTGTCTGATGATGCCGAGCCGGCCGGATTATATCGCCGCCTGGCTCGGTATCACCAGAGTCGGCGGCGTCGCGGCGCTGATCAATACCAAACTGGTCGGGTTGTCGCTGTCCCACTGCATCAACGTCGCCGATGCGGATCACATCATTCTCGCGGAGGATCTCAGGGTGGTTTTCGAGACCGCCGTGCCGCACTTGACCCGCAAGCCGAAAATCTGGATTCACGGCGGTGGCAGCGACCACGCAAGTCGCGAAAACGATATCGACGCAGCGCTCGAGCGAATGGATGCAGGCCCTTTGACGCCCGCCGAAAGACGCGACGTCACCATCAATGATCGCGCGTTGCTGATCTACACATCAGGCACCACTGGCCTGCCGAAGGCAGCCAGCATCAGTCACCGGCGTGTCCTGAACTGGGGCGGCTGGTTCGCGGGGTTGACGGACGCCTCAGCCGAAGACCGGCTGTATAATTGCCTACCGCTGTTTCACAGCGTCGGCGGCATTGTCGCGCCATGCAGCATGCTTTTCGCCGGAGCGTCGGTGGTGCTGTCGGACAAATTCTCCGTGGGCCGCTTCTGGCACGATATCGTACGCTGGGACTGCACGGTGTTCCAGTATATCGGCGAGCTTTGCCGGTATCTTCTGAACGCTCCGCCGTCTGAATATGAACGCAAACATCAGCTTCGGCTCGCCTGCGGCAACGGCTTGCGCGGCGATATCTGGGAGGCGTTTCAGGCGCGCTTCGCCATTCCCCAGATACTCGAGTTTTATGCGGCGACTGAAGGCAATTTCTCGCTTTACAACGTCGAGGGCAGGCCGGGCGCGATCGGCCGGATTCCACCCCTGCTGGCGCATCGCTTTCCGGCGGCGATCATTCGTATCGACACCGAGCTAGGCAATCCCCTCCGCAGCACCGATGGACTTTGTATTCCCTGCGCCCGCGGCGAGGTCGGCGAAGCCATCGGCCGCATCGGAACCGCCGATGACGGTGGTGGCCGCTTCGAGGGCTATACCGACGCCGCCGCGACTGAAAAGAAGATCCTGCGCGACGTACTCGCGAAAGGCGACGCCTGGTTTCGCACCGGCGATTTGATGAGACTCGACGAAGGCGGCTATTTCCACTTCGTCGATCGGGTCGGAGATACCTTCCGCTGGAAAGGCGAAAATGTCGCGACCTCCGAGGTGACCCAGGCGGTTGTGGATTGCCCCGGAGTTATCGATGCGACGACCTATGGCGTCGAAATTCCCGGCGCCGACGGCCGCGCCGGAATGGTTGCCGTCGTGGTTGACGATGGTTTTGATCTCCGGACGTTGCAGCATCATCTTTCGAGCCGGCTGCCGGCCTATGCCTGTCCGGTGGTGGTCCGCATTTGCGCGGCGCTGGATACCACCGAAACCTTCAAGCAAAAAAAGCAAGATTTGAGGCGTGAGGGGTTTGATCCGGGTCTCGTGAAGGACCCGCTGTTTTCGAGAGATGTCGAGTCCGGCGCTTATCTGCCGCTCGACGCGGCAGTCTTTGCAAGCATCCTGGACGGTTCGATCCGGCTCTGAGCCTGCTTCAAAGGCCGTAAATGGCAAGTTCGGTATCGGCGAGATCGCCGAGACGCGGCTGATGCGGCCCCTTGAAATATTTGCGGCCGCGCGCCTCGGTATAGATGCCGGGCAATGCCGTCATCGGTCCGTTTGCATCGACGATAATAATCGGCTTTCCGCGGCGCAGCAGATAGCGTCCGATCGCGCCGGCGCAATGAACGTAATCGTCGATGCTGCGGCAATAACCAAGCTCCATGGCGGGCAGCGGAATCACGCCCCGCCGTTTTCGCAGCGGGAAAAAAACAAAAGGAAGCGTGCTTGCGGCGATGTGACACACAAGACTGAGGCTGCCGTAATGGGCGTGACGCTTGAGCAGTTCAAGGTCGTCATCCGGCAAACCGGTAATCGACCGCGTGTCGGGTGTGACCGTCTCGATCGTCATCCCGCGCCCGCTTGGCGACAAGGCCGGCATCGAGAAAAACAGGCCGCGGCAGTAGGCCTTGTAGCCTTGCGCTTCGAGGATCGGCCAGGTCGGGGTCGCCGGCGTGACGTTAAAATACGTGACGTCCTTGCGTTTCTGGGCCATCGCAGCGAACAACGCCGCATAGTTGCGGAATGCCGGATCGACATACCAGCTCGATACGTTGCAGAAGATCGCGGCCTCTCCGTCGATAACCTTGGTCGAATACATCAAGAGCAGGCAGCCAACCGGCGCTTCCTGACTTTCGAGCAGGTAGCCGAAGCGAGGGACGCCTGATGGAAGCGATCGCTTGGCTTGCCTCTGCAGGCCTTGCAGCCAGTACTCTCGCTTTCGATGCACGAAGCCCCGGGTCAGTAAATCGCCGATAGCGGCAAGATCGCTCTCCAGTATCTCGCGAACCTGAGGTTTGACGGCCAGCATCGGTTTACCAATGAACTCAAAAGATCCGCGAACGGCGAAGTTATTTCACATTTTTGCTCTATCATGAGGTTTCTCAATTTAATGAAAAGATGAAATACTCCATGTCGACAAGGTTAAAGATTATCTCCGCGATGCAGCAGATCGCCGCCGAGCAGAAGGTCACTCTGCCGCCGCTCGACGACGACCTGTCTCTGCACGAGACGGGTTTCGATTCGCTCGGCTTTGCAATCCTGGTCGCGCGGCTTGAAGACGACCTTGGCATCGATCCGTTTACCATATCGGAGGATGCCTCGTTCCCCCTCACGATAGGCGACTTCATCAAGGCCTATGAAAATGTCCCCGCGTGAAGCCTTCGCGCTCCGTGACTATCTCGGCGCGGATTTAAAAGGCCGCACGATTTCGGATGCGCGACAGGTCGTGTCGCTGACGAATATTCTGGAAGAAACTTGCCTGGCAGACCGCCTCGGCGAGCTCTCCGGGCGGTCGGTGTTGCTCGCCGTGGCGGATCAACTGGTCTCCGGAATCGCGATGACCGAGCTCGATGGCGTCGCCCGGCGAATGCTGCTGTGTCCGCCCGATCTCAACGCCGACTACCTTCAGGCCCTGATGGAAGATGCCGGCATCGATGCGGTGGTTACCGACCATCCGGCGCGATGGGCGGATGCGGGAACGAGCCTTATTGTGACCGCGCATGCACCCGTGCGCGCGGCCTCAACGGCACGGACCGAGCGGGCGACGGAATGGTTGATGCTGACATCAGGCACCTCGGGCGTGCCGAAGATCGTCAGCCATACGCTTGAGGGACTGACCGGCGCGATTGTCGCGGATAGCCCGGCGCGGAGCGGCCCTGCGATCTGGGCGACCTTCTATGATATTCGCCGCTACGGCGGCCTTCAGATATTCCTGCGCGCCATCATCGGCGGCGGTTCGATGGTGTTGTCGGAACCGGGAGAGTCGATCGCCGATTATGTCGCCCGTCTGCGCGCGGCGGGTGTTACTCAGATTTCGGGCACGCCGTCGCACTGGCGCAAACTTCTGATGAGCGGATCGGCAGCGGGGTTTTCGCCCCGTTATGTTCGTTTGTCGGGCGAGATCGCCGACCAGGCTGTGCTTGACGGCTTGAGCCGGGCCTTTCCCGCCGCCTCGATCGGTCATGCCTATGCGTCGACCGAGGCAGGCGTTGGCTTTGCGGTGAACGACGGCCTTGAGGGCTTTCCCGTGCAGATTCTTGCGCAGAGCCGTGACGGCGTCGAGATGAAGGTCGAGGACGGATCGCTCCGGATTCGTTCGACGCGGGCGGCGCATGCCTATGTCGGCCAGAACGCCGCCGCCTTGACCGACGCGCAGGGATTCGTCGATACCGGCGACATGGTTGAATTGCGCGGCGAGCGTTATTACTTCGTCGGCCGCCGCGGTGGCATCATCAATATTGGCGGCCTCAAGGTTCACCCCGAGGAAATCGAAGCCGTCATCAACCGGCAGGCCGAGGTGCGGATGTCCCGCGCCAGATCACGCCGCAGCCCGATCACCGGCGCCATCGTGGTCGCCGATGTCGTGCTGGCAGAAGGCGATGCCGGCAGCCGCACCGACGAGATCCGCAACCGGATCCTCACTGATTGCCGGGCGTCGCTGGCGTCGCACAAGGTCCCCGCCGTGATCCGGTTCGTCCCATCGCTTGATGTGACGCCGGCCGGAAAGCTGGCCCGACACGATGCATAATGTTCTGGTGACCGGCGGCAGCCGCGGAATTGGTCTTTCGATATCGCGAAGGATTGCCGCAGCCGGCTACAACGTGATCGCGGTGGCGCGGCGCGAAAGCGACGAATTGCGCGATGCGATCGCAGAAGCCGTAAAACAGGGCAGGGGCGGGCTTCACTTCAAGGCGTGCGATCTCAGCGAAATTGACGCCCTCCCGGCTTTCGTCAAAAACGTGCGCGACGAATTCGGCGCCATCTATGGCCTCGTCAACAATGCCGGGATCGGCACCGAGGGCTTGCTCGCCACCATGCACAACACCGAGATCGAGGCGTTGCTGCGCCTCAACGTCCTCTCGCCGGTCATCCTCACCAAATATGTAGCGCGGCACATGATGGCTGACGGCGCCGGCCGGATTATCAACATGTCGTCGATTATTGCGACGACCGGCTATAATGGCCTGTCGGTCTATGGCGCGACCAAGGCCGCGGCGACGGGCTTTACCAAGTCGCTGGCGCGCGAAGTCGGCAAGCTCGGAATCACAGTGAACGCAATTGCGCCGGGTTTCGTGGATACTGATCTGACGCAAAGCCTCTCCGAAGATCAGCGCCAGCGCATTGCCGGCCGCAGCGCGTTGCGCCGGCTGGCCCAACCCGACGATGTCGCCCGCATGGTGGAATATCTGCTGGGAGACGGCGGCCGCAACGTGACCGGGACGGTAATGACGATCGACGCCGGAAACACCGCCTGAACCGGCTTGGTCCGGCCGGCCTTTCGGGCTCCGGCGAGGCTGCGCGCGGGTGCACCGCGGCAGCCATGATTTTTCTCTTGTTTGTCCTGAAAATGCGCCAAGCTTTGACGTTTTTGGCCACAATCCAAAACGACCATTAACCGATGAGAACTTTGGTCGTCATTTCGATTCTGGCGCTGCTCACGATTTCCGGGGCGGCTTACACCGATCAGCTCTTGACGAGCGCGCAGCAGGTTGCAGAAGGGGCGGATTGAAGCCGCCCCTTTTGAAGTCTTGAATTACCTTGGGGGATGATGACGATGCTTTCGGTGGATCAATTTCTCAGACTGATAAGCCTTCCCGCCGTCGTGGCGGCATTTCTGATCGCATCGCAGGTCTCGGGCGCCGGGATTTTCCATTCCGCGGACGCGGAAGTCGCCAGCCAGCAATAGCTGCAGCCCTTGGAACATGATCGGTTCTGATTGAATCAGAACCGATGCTCTGGTGTTTTGTTTTGACGCGCTTTCCGAGCGCGAACCGGTATCCACATCGTTGCCGAAGACAGACAGGCACCCGCCGTTTCTACGGGGGAGCTGTCGGACCGGGATTGGAAACGATCAGCTTTTCGGTATCCACGGCCGACAGCTCGCTGCTCGCGCTATCGCTCAGAAAATGATCGAGCGTCGCCTGAATCTTCTCCTTAACGGCATCGGGGCCCCGGTCGCTCATGTCGGTATGTTGGGCGTTGGTCTTGACGATGTCGATATCGCCCTCCCTTGCCTCCTGGGGGGTCGGCAGCACGCCGGGATCGGTTTTGAAATTCGGGTCTTTTGAGCGGAACGAAAGGATCTTCAATTTGTCGCTGAGCACGAACGGGACCCGCAGATTATCGAGTGTGATGACTTTCGATACCAGTTCAGGATGCTGTTTGGCGAAGTACATGGAAATGTCTCCGCCATTGGAATGTCCGACCAGCGTCAGGTGGTCGTAGTCGGCGTTCGGCTGCAGCTTTTTCAGCTGCCCGACCACAAACAGGATGTTGGCTTCGCCGCGCTCATACACGCCCTTCCTTCCGACGTAAGGCAACCCGACCTTGGTCATCAACGGCGGGTCGGTCGGAATATCCTGCTGAATGCTGGCGACGAGATATCCTCTTGCCGCAAAGACGTTGGCCAGGAAGGAATACTCGGTGTTCTTGACAGTGTTGCCGTTGCTGATGACGGCGACTGGAAGCTTCCAGTAACCGGCGTCCGCCTTCATCTCGTAGTCGCGGCGCACGGCGACGTCCACGGCGACCGGCCGTTGCCGCGCGGCGTCAAACAGGTTCAGCGTTTCGTGCCGGATGGCCCATTTGCTGGCGGAAAAATAGAGGCCGCCCATCACGGCGCAAATGCAGGCCAAAATGGCGACTGCCCTCTTCATCGTTTCCATCCCGATGGTGATCGTGTTTGATTCAATAAATGGTGTCGAGCCATTCTTTGGTCGAGGCCCGAGCCGCTGGCGCCGAATTAAATTTAGGAAAGTATTGCACTGCATCCTTAACGGTTCAGTGCATCACGTACCGACAATCCGGCAGCTTATCGGGCCGGATGCGAGCCGGCCCGTTGCGGCAGAACCAGCAGGCAGGCGAGGATAAAGACCGCGATGACAGCCGAAGCCAGCGGGCGGCTCAAGGCAAGGCCGCCATCGCTGACGGGCTTGTCGAGGAAATCGCCGACGGTCGCTCCCAGCGGCCGGGTCAGAATGAATGCCGCCCAGAACAGCGTGACGCGCGACACATGGGTCCAGTAATAGGCCGCGGCGACCAAAGTCAATGCGACGCCAAATACCAGCGCTCCGCCTTCGTATCCGAGGTCGGTCGAATCGGCCGTCCAGTCACCGAGTGCCGTCCCCAATGTCTGCGAGAAGGTGATGGCCGCCCAATAGAAGGCCTCCACTTTCGGCGTATTGACCGTGTCGACCGCGATCGAGCCGACCGACCAGTACCAAAGACCGAGGGTGGCCGCCAGGCACAGCAGCAGAATGGACGAGCCGCCGGCATAGCCGATGCCCAGTGAGCGGTCCGCAAAATCGGCCATCGTGGTGCCGAAGGTCGTGGATGCGATGATGGTCGCCCAATACAGGAACGGGCGAAATTGGCTGGCCGCAATCTGAAAGCCGACCAGCACCACGAGCGCCACCACGAACAGCGCGGTGCTAGCCAGGTAGCCCCATTGCAGCGTCATCGAGAGGGTGTCGCCGGCTGTCTCGCCCAGCGTGGTTGCTGCGATTTTGACGATCCAGAACGCGAGCGTGACCTCGGGAACCTTGCTCAGCGATGCCGTCATGTCAGTTCGCATTCCGCTTTTCCCTGGTGGCGACCAGCTCGCGTCTGTTCTGTTCTGCAGGTGTTTTCAACAAGCCGCCCATTCCATTTCAAGCGATATCACGTCTTGTTTTCTGGCCCGATGCGGACATTGAGTGAACGCTGAGAATATGGCCAAATGCCCGTCGGCCTCATAACGCTGCAAGCGCGCCCGGAAGCCATAGCGACCCAGGCAAAAATGGCGGCCCAAAAATGGCGACCGAAGAAAAAAAGAGCGGAGGATAAATGGCACCCAAATCACCGAAAGGTGCAGGCCAGGCGGATGACACAAAGCGCGGCTTGTCGCGCCGGCAAGTATTGGGGGAGGGCAGCGCCTTGCTGGGCGGCGCGCTGGCGAGCGGGGTCGCCGCGCGGCAGGCTGTCGCGGAGACCGCGACAACCAACGCCGACAATTTGCCGCCCAACATCCCGGAATGGATGAAGGCGCCGGGCGATCCGATGGGAAGCCAGCTCTATGGCATGCCTTCGCCGTTCGAGAACAACGTCGTCAAGAACATCTCGAAGAAACTGCCGCAATACATCTCTGCTGCGGGACGGACCCCGCTGCAGGATCTCGATGGCATCATCACGCCGAACGGGCTGTTCTACGAACGTCATCACGGCGGAGTTCCCGCGATCGATCCGGAGCAGCATCGGCTGATGCTGCACGGCCTGGTGGACAGGCCTTTGATCTTCACGATGGACGACATCCGACGTTTTCCATCGGAGTCCCGGATCCACTTTCTCGAATGTTCCGGCAACCCGGTCTACACCAAGCCTTACGGCAAGACCGCCTCCGACCTTGTCGGGCTGCTGAGCTGCGCGGAGTGGACCGGCGTCAGCCTGAAGCTCGTTTTGCAGGAAGCGGGACTGCGCCCTGAAGCCAAATGGCTGGTGGCCGAAGGCGCCGATGCCGCGGCGATGATGCGCAGCGTTCCGATCGACAAATGTCTTGACGATGCGATGCTGGTGTACAGCCAGAACGGCGAGCGGTTGCGTCCGCAGCAGGGCTATCCGCTGCGGCTGCTGTTGCCCGGATTCGAAGGCAACATGAACGTGAAATGGCTGCGCCGCCTGAAGGCCGTCGCGGAGCCGGTCTATTCCCGGGAAGAAACATCGAAATACACCGACCTGATGCCGGATGGCACCGCGCGCGAATTCACATTTTACATGGAGGCGAAGTCCATCATCACCCGGCCTTCGGGCGGACAAAAGCTGAACACGACCGGCTTCCACGAAATTACCGGCATTGCCTGGAGCGGGCATGGCAAGATCAAGCGTGTCGATGTTTCGGTCGATGGTGGCAAGAACTGGCAAGTCGCCAAACTGCAGGAACCGATTCTGACGCGCGCCTTGACCCGCTTTCGCGTGCCGTGGCATTGGGACGGTCAGCCCGCCGTGATCCAGAGCCGCGCGGTCGATGAGACGGATTACGTGCAGCCGACATTTTCGGAGCTGCTGGCGGTTCGCGGCGAGAACTCAATCTACCACAACAATGCGATTCAGCCGTGGCGCATCGATACGCACGGGCAGGTTACCAATGCGAATGCTTAAACCCGGTTGGGCCACCTTGATCGCGGTTGCGCTCGGGTTGCCGGCGCCGGCCTGCGCCCAGAGCCCCTACGGCATCGGGCGACCTGCGACGGCCGCGGAGATTGCCGGCTGGAATATCGACATCGGTCGCGACGGTGCGAACCTGCCGCCAGGAAGCGGCAGCGTTGCCCATGGTCACGAGGTGTTCGACCAGCAATGCATGGCCTGCCATGGCGCGAAGGGTGAAGGCGGCGTCGGCGACCGCCTGGTCGGCGGTCAGGGCACCATCGCGACGTCAAAGCCGATCAAGACCGTCGGCAGCTACTGGCCCTATGCCCCGACACTGTTCGATTATATTCGTCGCGCCATGCCGCAGAACGCGCCGCAATCGCTCGGCAACGACGACGTCTATGCGGTCTCCGCCTATATCCTTCATTTGAACGGCCTGCTTCCGGCCGACGCGACGCTCGACGCCCGCACGCTGAGCGCGATCAAGATGCCGAACCGAGGCATGTTCACCGGCGACCCACGGCCCGACGTTAAAAATCCGGCGTGTGTGACGGGTTGCTGACGCAACCGGGTTGCTGACGTAACGGGCACGTCGCTGTTCGCGGTTGGAACAGGCGTGTCCGCCATCATTTATATGCATTTCGTTCAGTACATATTCATGCGCTCTCGGTCAGATTGATCGGCAGGGATCAAGAGGCAAGAGCTTGGGTGAGCTGGGGTCGAACACTCCCGAATCCGGACCCTGGACGGCAGCACAAGACGATTCCCGAATTGGTAAATTTGCAAGATTGGTGAATTTACAGGATTGGTCGAATTGATGAGCGAACCAGATATCTCGAATGCATCCTGCCGCGGCTGGTCGGCGGCCGCGCTGGGCCATATCGCGCTCGTCATGGTCGCCGGATTCCTCGGCATTGCTACCGCGCAAGCGGGCGAATTGAACCTCCACGACATGATGCTGCTCGATCGGCTGACCTGGGGTATCAATGCCTCAAGTGCCGCGCATCTGCAGGCCGTCGGTGTCGAACACTGGCTTGGCGAACAACTGCATCCGACCGCCGATGTCGCTTTGCCCGATGCGGCTCAAAAGCAGATCGAGGCCATGCCGGATGTTCACAAGTTTCCGTTCGACATCGCGGCGGCGTTCGATCAGCAGGGCAAGGCTGCCAACCAGATCACCGATCCCGGGCAGAAGAAGGCCGCGCAGCAGGCTTATCAGCAGGCCATGAACGATCGTGGGAGACAGGCGGCGGCGCGCAGCATCCTGCGCGCGCTCTACGCGCCGGATCAATTGCGCGAACGCATGACATGGTTCTGGTTCAACCATTTCAACGTGCACCAAAACAAGGCGAACATTCGCATCCTGGTTGGGGACTATGAGAGCCGCGCCATCCGCCCCTTTGCGCTCGGCAAGTTCCACGATCTGCTTTCCGCCACCCTGTATCATCCGGCGATGCTGCGCTATCTCGACAATGCCGACAATGCCGCCGGACATATCAACGAAAACTATGCCCGCGAGATCATGGAATTGCACACCATGGGGGTCGGCTCGGGTTACACGCAGTCGGATGTCGAGGCACTGGCGCGTATTCTGACGGGCCTCGGCATCGATCTGAAGCCGGAAGATCCCAAGCTCAAGCCGGAGTTGCAATCGCAGCTCGTGCGCGAGGGTGCATTCGAATTCAATCCCGCCCGACATGATTATGGCGACAAGACTTTCCTGGGCCATGTGATCAAGGGGCGCGGGCTGGCGGAGGTCGACGAGGCGGTCGATATCCTGGTTCGCCATCCGGCGACCGCGACGCATCTGGCCAGGCAGATCGCGATGTATTTTATCTCGGAAAATCCGCCGGAGCCGCTGGTGCAGCGGATGGCGCAAACCTTCAAGACAACGGACGGCGATATATCCGCGGTGCTTTCTACCATGGTTCATGCGCCGGAGTTCGCCGCGTCGCTGAAGTCCGGTTCGAAATTCAAGGATCCGGTGCGATACGTGTTCTCGGCGGTTCGCCTCGCTTACGACGACAAGGTGATCCTGAATACGCTGCCGATCCAGAACTGGCTGAACCGTCTTGGCGAAGGATTGTTCAATCATGAGACGCCGGACGGCTACGCGATGACCTCCGCATCATGGAACGGGCCGGGACAGATGATGCTGCGTTTCGAGATTGCGCGGCAAATCGGTTCAGGCTCTTCGGGCCTGTTCAAGCCGGAAGGACCGAATGCGGTCGATCAGCCGGCATTCCCGCTGATTTCAGAACTCGCTCTACTTCAACGGACTGCGGCAGACCTTGGGTTCGACAACGCTCGCCGCGCTCGATCAGGCGATCTCGCCACAGGATTGGAATACGCTGTTTCTGTCGTCGCCCGAGTTCATGCGCTAAACGCAAGCAACAGGATCGCACCATGAATTGCCGTGACCTGATCAAGGCCTTTGCCGCTATAGCCCCCCTGACTGTGGCCGGCCGCGTCTGGGCTGCACCTGCAACCGATGCCCGGCTGCTGGTGGTGTTTCTGCGTGGCGCTTACGATGCCGCCAACGTCGTCGTGCCGGTGTCCAGCGACTTCTACCATAGTTCGCGGCCAACGCTGGGCATTGCCAAGCCCGACGCCGGCAATCCGAATTCCGCATTGTCGCTCGGCGCCGATTGGGGGCTGCACCCGGCATTGCGGGACAGCATCTATCCGTTATGGGCCAAGCGGGAGATCGCGTTCGTGCCATTTGCCGGCACGTCCGATGATCTGACGCGGAGCCACTTCGAGACCCAGGACACGATCGAACTCGGCCAGTCGACCCGCGGCTCCCGCGACTATCGCTCGGGCTTCATGAGCAGGCTCGCCACCGAGCTGGCGCGCGCCAAGCCGATCTCCTTTACCGACCAGCTTCCGCTGATCTTTCGCGGCAAGTCCCAGATTCCGAATATCGGGCTCAATAGCGTGGGCAAGCCGGGCGTCGACGATCGCCAGGCCCGGCTCATCAAGAATATGTACGCGCAAAGCGATCTGGCTTCCTCGGTATCGGAAGGATTTAGAATCCGCGACGATGTCTATCGCTCGATCTCGGAGGAAATGACCGCGGCCAATCGCGGCGCGGTGTCGCCGCGCGGCTTCGAACTATCGGCGCGCCGCATTGGCCGTCTGATGCGCGAGCAGTTCAACCTCGGCTTTGTCGACGTCGGCGGCTGGGACACCCATGTCAATCAGGGCGCAGCCACGGGCTATCTCGCCGATCGCCTCGGCGAACTCGGCCGCGCGCTGGCCGGTTTTTCCGAAGAAATAGGCCCTGCGGGATGGCGGGATACCGTGGTGGTGGTGATCTCCGAGTTCGGACGCACCTTCCGGGAGAACGGCGACCGCGGCACCGATCATGGCCATGGCAGCGTCTACTGGGTGATGGGAGGCGGAATCAACGGCGGCCGCATCCTCGGCGAGCAGGTCAAGGTCGACCAGGCCAACCTTTTTCAAAACCGGGACTATCCCGTTTTGACCGATTATCGTGCGATGTTCGCAGGGCTGTTCCAGCGTATGTTCGGGCTGGAACCGGCAAGCATTCAGCGCATTTTCGCCGGCGTCCATCCGGCTGAATTGGGATTGGTCTAGGGCGCGGCTTCGTCAACGCGCCGTCAAGACCTCAAAGGTGAGGCAGGGCCGATGAAAGACAAACGCGGCCCTTCGGCGCCATCGGGCGACCCGGCACATCGCGGCTATGATTCGCGACCGATCCCCGATCGTCTGCTGGCCATATTTCTGGCAGCCCTCGTGGTGGCGCTGGTGCTTGGCTATCTGTTTCTGAACAAGCTGGTGGATATCTCGAGCCAGGAGGATTGCATGCTGGCTCATCGCAAGAACTGCGCTGCCAGCGAGTTGCCGTCCGATCGCTAGGGTAAACCCGTCTTGCCAAGCGTTCGCGCTTCGTTTGACGATTGGTGGAACGGAGGATTCGTGCCACTGTTGTCCCAGAAGCGACGCTTGGGATTGCGCGCCGAACACAGGCAACGATCAAACAAGTGAGATTGATGACAGAACAAGTCTTGCGGGAGCAAGCCGCCGAACCGGATCCGCCCGCTGTTATGGGTCGAGGCGGTCTCGTCAGTCGCGGCACCCTTGCCGTTACCATCGGCAACATGCTCGAGTTCTACGACTTCATTACCTACAGCTTTTTTGCCATCCAGATTGGCCGCACATTTTTCCCCACGGACAGCCGGTATGCCAGCCTGATGCTGTCGCTGGCGACGTTTGGGGCTGGCTTCATTACCCGGCCGATCGGCGGATTGGTGATCGGGTCCTATTCGGACCGCGCAGGCCGTCGGCCGGCGATGATCCTGAGCTTTGTGATGATGGGGTCTGCCATCATCGTATTGGCGCTGACGCCCTCCTACGAATCCATCGGCATCGCTGCGCCGATCATCGCGATTGTCGCGCGCATGGTTCAGGGGTTTTCGCTCGGCGGCGAAGTCGGGCCCACCACGGCCTATCTGATGGAAGCGGCAGCGCCCGGCAGGCGAGGGCTTGCGGTTTCGTGGCAGCCCGTCAGCCAGCAAATCGCCGCAACCACCGGCGCGCTGGTCGGCTTCATGCTTTCGCAGTTGATGAGCAGCGCGGCGCTCGAATCCTATGGCTGGCGCATCGCCTTTCTGCTCGGCGCGATCTGCCTGCCCTTCGGTCTGTGGCTGCGCACCGGTTTGCCGGAGACGATACATCTGCGCGAGACCGATACAGCCCTGGCGCCGACCGGCAGCAAGCCGCTCGGTGCGGTGCGCACCTATGCGCGAATTATCGTTCTGGCGTTGCTCGTGCTCGCCAGTGGCACCATCATCACCTACGTCACCCAATACATGACCACCTATGCCAAGAATACGTTGCATGTCGGGACCGATCTCGCCTTTGCCACCACGGTTGTCAGCAACGGTCTGGGTATCGTCGGCGCACTCTGCGGGGGCTTTCTGGCAGACCGCCTTGGGCGATGGCCGGTGATGGTGTGGCCGCAGCTTGTCGCGCTGTTGCTGACCTACCCGGTCTTCCTGTGGATCGTGGAAACGCGCAGCCCTTGGGCCTTGCTGGGTGGCTTCGGAGTGCTTTCCCTGATTGGCAGCATTCCGTACACCGCTTTCTATGTGGCGTTGACCGAAGGCCTGCCCAAGAACATCCGTGGCGGTACGCTGGCGACGATCTATGCCGTTGCCATCGCCACTTTCGGCGGCACTGCGCAATTGGTCGTCACCTGGCTCATTCACGCGACCGGCAATGCGTTGGCGCCGGCCTGGTACATGCTGTTTGCGGGCACGGTCGGACTGATCGCCATGATGATGATGCGCGAAACGGCGCCGGGGAAGCGGTAGCGAGCCGCAAGTCGTTTGGATGTCGCAATCCAGGGCAATAATTTATACGGTCAGTTTTCTGCGGTGGACGGCACATTGAGCGAAAATCGAACGGCGGATGTCGGCGAAGTGAAGCAGCAGGCGCCGCAGGGCAAGCTGTCCATCCTGGGTCTATCGGCGTTGGGTATCGTGTTCGGCGATATCGGGACCAGTCCGCTTTATACCTTCAAGACCATTCTCGGCACCGCCGTGGCCCCGTCAGAGGCCGCAACCGTTCTGGGCGCGCTTTCGCTGGTGCTGTGGACTCTCTTCATCATCACTTCCGTGAAATACGTCTCATTCGCCATGCGCGTCGACAATGACGGCGAGGGCGGCATCCTGGCCCTGATGGCGCTGTTGGGCGTGAAGAAGCAGCAGCGGCCGACCATCGTGGCCGTCGGCCTGTTCGGAGCGGCTCTTATTTACGGCGACGGCGCGATTACGCCGGCGATTTCGGTGCTGTCGGCGCTGGAGGGCCTGAACATGGCGACACCCGCACTGCAGCCCTATGTCGTTCCCGCCGCGGTCGTGATCCTGCTCGCGCTGTTCGCCATCCAGTCACAGGGGACGGCGACCATCGGTCACTTCTTCGGCCCGATCATGTTGTTCTGGTTCCTTTCGATCGCACTGATAGGAATTTGGGGCATCGCGCAGCATCCTTCGGTGCTGGCCGCGCTCAATCCCGTCTATGGCTTTTCCTATTTGTTCTCAAATGGCGTTACCGGCTTCCTGGTGCTGGGCGCGGTGTTTCTCTGCGTCACCGGCGCCGAGGCGCTCTATGCCGATATGGGCCATTTCGGCAAGGGGCCGATCCGGCTGGCATGGTTTGCGGTCGTCTTTCCGAGCCTGATCCTGAACTATGCCGGGCAGGCGGGAATAGTGCTCGAGGGCGCCCCGACCGAGGGCAATATCTTCTTTCGGCTCTGTCCCGGGCAGCTGCTGATACCACTGATCGTGCTGGCGACCGTGGCGACCATCATCGCCAGTCAATCGATCATCACCGGCGCCTTCTCGATGACCCGGCAGGCGATCCAGCTCGGCTGGCTGCCGCGACTGCGCATCAAGCAGACCTCGTCGGAGGGTTATGGGCAGATCTATGTCGGCATCGTGAATTGGCTGCTGATGATCGTGACCGTCGGCCTGACCATCGGGTTTGGCAAATCCGATAATCTGGCGGCCGCCTACGGCATCGCCGTTTCGCTGACGATGCTGATGACATCGGCATTGCTTTTCATTGCGATGCGCGAGATCTGGAGCTGGAGCATATTGGCTGCCGGTTCGGTCGCGGCCTGTTTTCTGGTTATCGACAGCGCTTTCTTCCTCGCCAATCTCACCAAGGTCGCCGAGGGTGGATATGTTCCGCTGATCCTTGCCATTTCCGTTTACGGCCTGATGTGGGTCTGGCACCGGGGAGCGGCGGCGGTGCTGGCTCGCATGCATGAATCCCTGATTCCGGTCCCGGAATTCATGAAGGACCTTGAAGTGAAAGGCATCCCTCGCGTTCCCGGCACCGCCGTGTTCATGACCCGGACCGAAAAGGACACGCCGCCGGTGATGGTTTGGCACGTCAAGCATAACCGCGCGCTGCACGAGCATCTGTTCGTGCTGCGCGTCGAAATCCTGTCGGTGCCGTGGGTCACGTCCGGGAACCGGATCGTAATCGAGGAAGTTGCGAAGAATTTCTGGCGGGCGGAAGCGCGTTTCGGCTTCATGGAGCGGCCCCATATTCCGGCACTCCTCACCGCCAGCAAATCGCTGGGGTGCACGATCGATCTCGCCGACGTCACGTATTATGTCGGCCATGAAACCGTGATCGGCCGCGAGGATGGCTTGGGCTTGCCTAAATGGCAGGAGGGTATCTTCGCCGTGATGGAACGCAACGCCATCCATGTCAGTGACTTCTTTAGCCTGCCGACCGATCAGGTCGTCGAGATCGGACGCCAGGTTTCGATTTAGATCGCATGTTTCGATCTGGATCTTGGAGAGGCCCTCGTTGACGGAAGCTCTTCGGGCACGCCAACTCCGCGGCCGGATCCGGCGGCCGATCGGTCGAACCGGGGTGACACGAACATTGCGCGACGGGCATTGTTGAATTTATGGTTGCGGATGAAATTATTTGGAGGAAGTTGCGAAATGCGCCGGCCTCGCGATTGGGACACGCCATGAACAAGCCGGTCGCCTCGGCCCTGGGAGCGCTGGCGATATTTGGCGTCGTCGGTTGCGGTGCCGCCATCGCGCAGAAGTCCGCTCCGGATTCCGCCGTCGCCGTGCCGGTGTCTGATTTATTTCCAGCCTGGGCCTATCCGTGGGCTCCGGATTTTAAAGCCCCACCCGACGACGGCCGTGCAACGCACGTTCCCGACAGCACCGCCACCTTCACGGTCACGCAGGAGCGCGATCTGTTCTTCGTGCCGGACTGGCATCCCGGCGATCACGTGCCGATGCCCGACATCGTCGCGCGCGGCCGGCGGCCCGATGTGCGGGCCTGCGGCTCCTGTCATCGTGCCGAAGGCACCGGCGGTCCGGAAAATGCGAGCCTTGCCGGTCTTTCCGCCGCCTATATCGTCCAGCAGATGGCCGACTTCAAAAGCGGCGCCAGGAAATTCGCGGGCCCGCAGGAAGGTCCGGTCCTGACCATGATCGCGATCGCGAAAGCCGCTACCGATGCCGAGGTGCGGGCTGCGGCCGCCTATTTTTCCGCGCTGAAACCGAAGCCGATCATCAAGGTCGTCGAGACCGATACGGTCCCGGTGACGCAGATTGCGCGCTTTTTTTACACGACCGTGGCAAATGGCGGCACCGAGCCGATTGGCCGGCGCATTGTCGAGGTTCCGGTGGATGTCGAGCAGTTCGAGCATCGCGACTCGCGTTCGCGGTTCACGGCCTATGCTCCGATCGGAAGCATTGCCAAGGGCGAAGCACTGGCGAAAACCGGCGGATCGGGCACAACGATCCCTTGCGCCGGATGCCACGGCCCGGCCCTCAACGGGATCGGCGCCATTCCCGGGATCGCCGGACGCTCGCCGAGCTACATCGTGCGGCAGATATATAATTTCCAGCAGCACGCGCGGAACGGAAACGCGGGCGCGCTGATGATGCCGGTCGTGGAAAAACTCTCGCATGACGACATGATCGCGCTCGCGGCCTATGTATCGTCCTTGCAACCCTGAGGGCTGCGATCACTCCGTGATGGCTTAACCGGCGAAGGAAGACCATGTCAGAGCGCCCACGGCCAAAGCCATGAGTCCGGTGCCGATCCAGCCGATGGCGATCAACCGGGACCGGGCCTTGAACCGGCCCATCAGCCGGGAATTCGCGACGATCACCATCATCATGGCCATGATCGGAACCGCGACAATGCCGTTGAGCACGGCACTCCACACCAGCATATGAATGGCGTCTATTCCGGTAAAGCCCAGCCCGAACCCGATAACGGTAGCTGCCGCGATGATGGTGTAGAATCCGACGGCATCGGGGGCCTTTGCTTCAAGGGTTGCGGGCCATCCGAATGCTTCGGACACCCCATAGGCTGCCGAACCCGCCAGCACCGGTATTGCCAGCATGCCGGTACCGATGATGCCGAGAGCGAAGAGCAGGAAAGTAAAGTCACCCGCCAGCGGTCTCAGCGCTTCAGCCGCCTGGGTTGCCGAATTGATGTTGGTGACTCCGCCGGCATTCAAGACGGCGGCGGTGGTCAGAATGATGAAAAAGGCAATGACGTTGGAGAAGATCATTCCAACGGCGGTATCGATCCCGATGCGGTCAATCTCGGTAACGCCGCCTCTGGTCAGTTCGCGCAGCGGACGGCGCATTCTGCCCTGGTTCATTTCCTCGACTTCTTGCGAGGCCTGCCAGAAAAACAAATAGGGGCTTATCGTGGTGCCGAGAACAGCCACGACCATCAGGAAATAGTCGGCATTGATGATGGGCCTGGGCCAGATCGCCGCAAGCAATGCGGTGCTCCACGGTATCTTCACGGTCAGTGCGGTCGCAACATATGCAAACAGCGTCAGCGTCATGAATTTCAGCACCGGAGCGTATCGGCGATACGGGACGAAGACCTGCAGCAAGGTCGATGCCGACGCGAAAATCAGGGCGTGTTCGTGATCGAGCCCGCCAATCACCAGCGAGAGGGATTCACCCATCGCGGCGATGTCGGCCGCGATGTTGAATGTGTTGGCCGCCACCAGAAGAAGAATCAGCGCGAGCACCAGCCAGCGCGGTGCCAGTTCCATGACATTGGCGGCAAGGCCCTTGCCGGTCACCCTGCCGATCCGCGCGCTGACCAGCTGGATTGCGATCATGAACGGTGTGGTGAGAAATACGGTCCATAGCAGGCCGTAACCAAATTGCGCGCCGGCCTGCGAATAGGTCGCAATGCCCGAAGGATCGTCATCGGCGGCACCGGTCACCAGTCCCGGACCAAGTAGCCGAAGCACCAAGTTGCGGGGCTTCCTGGTCTCCGGGCGATTGGATTCGGTCATGAAAAGCTTTGGCGTTTGAGATGAATTAAATCGGCAATCGCTTCCCGCCAAGACATTCGCTATTTTGCGTTGGCAATCAAGAAGATTGATATCTCCCGGGCATTCGGCGGTTGAATTATCAAAGAGGCTGTTGTGAACGACACCATCAAATCGGATACGGCGCGCCGAATTGCGCTGCTCGGCGCGCCCATCGATATCGGCGCGTCGCAACGCGGAACCCTGATGGGACCGGCGGCGCTGCGAACGGCGGGTCTTCTGACCGTACTCGACGGACTGGCGTGTGAAGTAAGAGATCACGGAGACATCTCGATCGATGGGACGGCCGAACTGGCTGACCTTCCGCCCGACAATGCGAAGCACTACCGGGAGATCCAGCGCTGGACCCGGAAATTGAGTGCGCGGGCCTACGAGCTGGCGCGATCCGGCGCAATCCCGATCTTTCTCGGCGGCGACCACACTCTTTCGATGGGTTCGGTGAATGGCATGGCTCGCCATTGGCGCGAAGCTGGCCGCGAGCTTTTCGTCCTGTGGCTGGACGCGCATGCCGACTACAACACGCCGGCGACGACGCAGTCCGGCAACATGCACGGCATGTCGGCGGCATTCCTGTGCGGCGAGCCCGGGCTGGACCGGCTTTTGGGTAAAGAACCGCGCGCGTCGATCAAACCCGATCAACTGGAATTATTCGGCGTGCGTTCGATCGACAGACTGGAAAAGGATTTGCTGCGAGATCGCCGCATCAGCGTTGCCGACATGCGGCAGATCGACGAGTTCGGGGTCGGGGTGCTGATCCGCCGCGTGATCGACAAGGTGCGGGCCCGCGGCGGCGTGCTGCATGTCAGTTTTGACGTCGATTTTCTCGACCCGGGTCTGGCGCCCGGCGTTGGCACCACGGTGCCGGGCGGCGCGACCTATCGCGAGGCGCATCTGGTGATGGAGCTGCTGCATGATTGCGGGCTGGTTCGATCCGTCGATGTCGTGGAACTCAACCCGTTCCTCGACGAGCGGGGCCGCACCGCGCGCACCGCGGTCGAACTCATCGGCAGCCTGTTTGGCCAGCAGATAACGGATCGGCCGACCCCGACCAATGCCATTGAGTCCGGCGATTGAAGCGCGATTTGAAAGCGGGGCCGGAAAGGCCGCGCGCTCTCGGGAATGGCCGGTTCAGGAACTGAAGAATTGTTCCCGAAAAACGAGTCTCCCAGAAGATAGCGTTGAGGAACTTTCACTCTCGCCGCGATTTATTTCGGGAGAAGAATTTTCAAAATCAGGCACATTCAATGAATACCGATTATGCGAACGACGCGGTCTCTTTGAATAAAGCGGCTATTTCGAAGAATTCGGATCCTGCGAAGAACAAGAATCGCTTCGCGCGAAGTTCGCGTGGCCCGGTCCTGTTCGCCTTGGCGGTCGCCGTTTTCGGCTTGCTGTCAATGCTGATTGTCGATCACGGTCCGTGGAATCATCCCCACGTTCGAACCGCAGAGGCCCACTATGCCACCACCGGCGCTGCCGCGCGAGCCGCCGGAGCGGCGGTGACGCCGACAATGCCCAAGCCGGGACTCGAGCCGGTTGCTCCTGTTCCCAAGCCCGTTGAACCAGCAAATCCCGCGACACCATAGACTCAGGCATCCGTTGCCGTCTGGTGATCCTTGTCATCGCGAGGGCGGTATCGGCGAGTCTTGTTCAGACTGTTCGCGTTCGCGCGGCGCGGATGGTGTTGCCAGGTCCGGATCGCCTCAGCGAATGCTGACAAACATGGCCCATAGCCCCGCAAGGATGGCGCCAGCCAGAACATAGGACGGATGGTCGCAAAATGTGCTGCCGTATTGGCACATCTGCACGCCCAGGCTGCCGATTTCATGGTTGCCGGCGGCATAGAACAGACCTGTCAGCACAGCCAGCACTGCGGCCACGAAATACATCAGACGCTCCCCATGCAGAATGACCATTGAGTCGCACGCGACGGCGCAGCCTCTCATAAATCCGCCGCGCTGTCGCCGCTGACCCAAGAAAAAACTTGCCAAGAAAAAACTCGCCAAGAAAGAACTTGCCATGTCGGGCAAATCACCTGCATATATTCACCATCGCAAGAGTTAAGCCCGCGCCGGGAAACCGGTCGCGGGCTTTTTGAATCGGACGGCGATCCGTATTCACGGGCGCATTCACCCTCCCTGTCAGCGCCTTGCCGCCGGACGCGTCCCCGTGGCTCGTCGTCCGAACCCCTCAAGGCGTTTTCCAGCGAACGCCTGCCCCGGACTTGATCCGGGGTGGATACCGGTTCGCGTGAAGAAAACGCGTCAAAAGAAATCGAACCTCCGTTCTGATTCGATCGGAACGGGGTTTGAGCCGGCGCCCGCGTTCGCGCGGCCCAGTTCGTATTCCGGAACGATAGCGAACAACCACGAAGAGGTCAGCATGACGGCTTACCTGATATCCCTTTCCCTGGCGGGTCTGATCGCGATCGCGGTATGGGAGGCGTTCGCGTGAGCGCGAAAATCTTTGCGTTCGTTCCTCGGCTCGATCGCAAGCGGGAGCTTGTGCATTTCCCGCCGGCCCCGTTTCGTTCAACGCCACGGCCCGACGACCTGACCATGGATCACGCCGGCACGGCGCCGTGCCAATATGTTTCACCTTCCGATCTGTCCGGACATGATTTGAAAAATGGCTAAGACCGTCACGGAAATCCGATCGCTGGCGCGCAGCTATACCCGGACTGCGCTCAACGTCCTGGTCGGCGTCATGCGATCCAAGGATGCCACTGCGGCCGCGAAAGTATCCGCCGCAAATGCCATTCTGGATCGCGGCTGGGGCAAGGCTACCCAGCCGGTCGGCAACAGCGACGACGGTGCGCTGGAACTGATCCACAGAATCGAGCGCGTCATTGTCCATCCTGAAAATGTCCATCCTGAAAATCCCGACAGCCAAGGTCTTTGAGCCGCTGCTGGCGCCAGCCCGATACAAGGGCTTGTATGGCGGCAGGGGCTCGGGAAAACTCCTGGTGTGGGATAAGGTTTTAGGGCTGGGAACGACCGATCCACTGGCGGGATTTGCATCCGTTACCTCGAATCTCGTGGTGTCGTTCTATTTCGCCAAACGCGGATTTGAGAACGTCGCGCGGATCATCAAGCGATGAACGAAATGCGCGGCGAGTACATCAGGGCTGTTGTCGCCGAGACGTTGGCCGAACAGCACAGGCTTCGTCACGACGACATTGATGCCGTAGTTCTCAAAACCGTCGCGACAATCCTGACTTCGTTCGGGATCGAGGAAGAAGACCGCCAAGAGCTGCGCGCGGATTTTCAACACTTGAGGCGTTGGCGCAAGAGCGTCGAACAGGCTCAGAGCTTTACCTTCAAGGCTATGATCACAATTATCGTCACAGGTTTCGTCGGGGCAGTATGGCTCGGCGTGAAGGTCATGCTCGGTAAATGATCCACGCCATTTGGTTGCGCGAATTCTGGTATCGTTTCCCGAACGCGCCGTTCCCTGCGCGGCGGTCAGGAGAGCTGTCGGTCATTATTGTGAGGCGGCTGTGGAGGGCGCGCGCCAAGGGCAACAAGGATATCGAGTTGGCGAAGCGATGCCTCGGGTAGGCGCCAGTGTTTTGACACTTGGTTCAGGCTGTACCCGATCAGGCTGCGGTGTTAGATTCCGGCCGATCACCCCAGGGGCGGCATGACTTTCACATCGTGGCAATTCGGCGCATTCGTTGCGATCGTATTTGGGGTATATTATCTCCCGCCGCTTAAATCGCTTCAAGTCCAGTTACTCGTTGTCGCGAGCCTGTTCTTTTATGGTTACGGCCAGCCCGAACTTCTGCCGCTCCTCGCCGTCGCGGTTTTGGGAACCTATCTGTTTTTGATCCTGGCTTTCCGGAATCGCGCGTTGTGGTTGCCGATGGGCATCGCCTTCAATCTGGCACTGCTGGCGTTCTTCAAGTACAAATTTCTGTTCATTGGGCCGCCGTCGCCTACCATGTCTGGCCTTGCGCCGATCGATTTTCTCTTGCAATTGCCGCTGCCGATCGGGATTTCGTTTTTCGTTTTCCACAACATCAGCTTGCTGGTCGATCTAACCGGGAAGCAGAAGCAGCCACCGGATCTCAAGAGCGTCTTTCTCTATATCATATTCTTTCCGCAACTCGTTTCGGGGCCGATCACACGCGCCGAAATGTTCATGCCGCAGATCCAGCCGAAATATTTTGAGGATATTCCGTTCGTCGACGCCGCGAAATGGATATTGACGGGGTTCTTCTTCAAACTCTACGTCGCGAACAACCTCAATGAGATGACATCCTATATGGATTTCCCTCTGTACGAGACGCTACGGACACAGGACCGGTGGCTGCTCGTGTTCCTGTACAGCTACCAGATTTACGCTGACTTCTTCGGCTATTCGGCGATCGCGATAGGTCTTGCGCTGCTGTTTGGCTATCGGCTTCCGATAAATTTCAATCTTCCATATATTTCTGTGTCGTTTTCCGAATTCTGGACGCGTTGGCACATCTCGCTGTCAAGCTGGCTGCGGACCTATCTTTACGTTCCTCTTGGCGGCAATCGTCGTGGGGCATTCAGAACGTATCTGAATTTGATGATCGTGATGGGGCTTGGTGGTCTTTGGCACGGCGCCGGCCTTGGCTACCTGTTGTGGGGAATGTTGCATGGTGCTCTGCTCGTGATCGAGCGGCCGTTCCTGGCGCGCCTGGCCGCGATCGAACTCGGCTGTTTTTCGCGCGGCGCGGATAGGTTTTGTGTTTTTATGTGTCACCATGCTCTGGATATTCTTCAAGCTGCCGAACTTCGATCATGCGGTCAGCTATTTGTCGGGCATGTTCACGTCCGGTGCGAATCCCAATCCGCCGAAGCTGTTTTATGACCTGGCATTGCTCTATTCGCTACCCGTCATGATCCAGCATCTTGTTTCGCGCTCGCGGTTCAAGCAAACGCTTGGCGGCGTGGAACCATATCTGTACGGTTTGATGGCCGCGCTGATGTATCTGGAGGCCGGTCCGGAAACCTCATTCATCTATTTTCAGTTCTGAGTGCGAGCATGCAACCGACGCCCGCCGCTCACTGGTTCGCGAAATGTGGCTTTAGCGCGGGATTGCTGCTGCTTGCCTGCGGAGTTGCTACCGCCTGGTTCGGTAACGCGCTGCAACTGCCGTCGACCACGACCCGCGACGGCACGCTGATCACGTTGAACCGGTATGTCAGAGAGCCGATTCCCGATGTGGTTCTAGTGGGCAGTTCGCTTACTTTCCGGCTCAAGGAGGAATATTTCACGACGCCTCGCTTGCGAAACCTGGCGCTTGCGGGCGGTTCTCCCGTCACGGGGCTGGAGGTTGTCGCGAGCCAGCCGCGCCTTCCCAAGGTCATTTTAGTCGAAGCGAACGTGTTATCGAGGCCGACGGATACTGCTTTGGTCGCCAAATATTCCAGTCCCGACAATGGCCGGCCGCTGTTTTTTCGACCAATCAGAACCGCTGTCGCGGCCTACGAAAATCGGCTTCATGCGCCGCTCAACCATGCTCAGGTTGCCAGCTCGCTGTACCAGTTGCTCAAGCAGCCTCCCAGCGATTTCGATAATCGCATCTATGTGGATCGCGCACTGGAGCAGTGGAATGCGGAAGATCCGACCGCTGCCGTTCAGACGAGCGTCTTGAGAATGGAGGAGTTGATTCCGGCGATCGAGCGGAGGGGCGCGCGCGTGCTGCTTTTTGAACTACCCTGTTCGGCGCAGCTTGAAGGATCCCGGTCGGCAGAAATCACTCGCAAGATCGTTCACACTGCGTTTCCCGATCCGGGCCGATGGCTGCACATCGATTATACGAGGGGAGAGTTGCGCTGGGCCGACGGTGTTCATCTGGATGAGCGCTCGGCTGTGATCGTGACGGAATCGATTGATCAGGCTCTTTCATCCCTGCTCGGGCCTTCATGAACTGGCGGCCTCGTACAGCCATGCGGCTTCCGCGGAAGGCGTCCAATTCGAACTGTCTAAGTGACCAGACGCTTTGACATCGGGTAGCCCGAAGTGGTGCCAAATTTGCCGTCCGCAGGTCCATCTTCAGAATACCCTCTGGCGAGGTAGAAGCGTCGCGCGGTTTCAGTACTTTTGAGGATGCATCGCTGATTGCCTCGTTTGATCGCTCGGCGCTCGAGAGCGGCCAGCAGCGCCGTACTGACGCCACGAAATCTTGCATCGGGCGAAACGTAATTGAGAATGATCTCGCCGGCGTCCGTGACACAACCCACCGCAAGAATTGCGCCATCCTCAACCGCGACAAGCAATGCGTTGCCGGGCCTGATCCACGATTTGAATATTTCGGGCGTCTTGTTGCTCAGCCATCGTTCGAGAATGACCGCGTCCTTGTGGTGATCGGCGACACAAAGCTCCACGATCGACCGGCGCATAACCTGACAGGCGGCTAGGCTAAGGCATCTTCCGGAGCGGCATCTCGAACATTCATGGCGATATCACTTAACATCATTCGTCAAGCCGGATCGGCCGACACAGGGTGCGGGACAGAAAATCGATGCAATTCGTGAGTGCGGGCCTGAAGGCGCGGTCGATCTACAGGATTCGCGAAGTCGACGGGCAGGACGAGGACGTTGCGGACACCCTGGCAGACCTGCACCGCTTGACCTTCTTTGAGGGCGCGTCCATTCCCAAATTCGATCAAGGGCATTGGTGGCTTGTATTTTTCCAAGCTATTCCGGTTGCCTTTGCTGGCCTCGTTGCATCGACGCATGCCTGCAATTCCGGGTATTTTTCTCGCGTCGGGGTGATGAAAAAGCACTGCGGTAACGGCCTTCAGCTACGGCTGATGCGCGCGGCGGAAATACGAGCGAAACGCAATGGATGGAACAGCCTGATGTCGGATACCACCGATAATCTGGCCTCCGCGAACAATTTTATTCGTGCCGGCTATCGGTTGTACCAACCGCAATATCCGTGGGGCTGGTCGAATACGCTGTATTGGCGAAAATTCATCGGATCTTCCAAATCACGCTGAAAGCCCGCTTGAGATTCACGGCGCCTCGGAACGCGGTCGAATTGCTTCGCTCCAACCCGAGGATGATCTGAGCATTTGAACCGGTCTCTGCCGGCGGTCTGTAGCATAAGCCCAACTCCGAACTCGCCCGGTGGCCGAATGGCCACCGGGCTTTTTTTGTTTTTGGACGACAGACCTCTTCGGACGCCATCTGAAACGCGTGGAAGGCAAGACTCTGATTGTATCGGGTTGTCTCGGGCGTTCCGATATCCTATAGGACGGCAACGGAGCATCACATGACGCTGTTGAACAAGGTTTTCACGACCAGGACCCTGGTAAAGATCATCCTTGTGCTGACAGCCGTCTTGGCGATGAAGGCGGCAAGCCTTCACTATGATTTTAGCTGGGCCACGGCCTTGGCGGCGGAATAGTCAACCTCTGGCGGTACGCACTGAAAGCGGATTTGAGCCATATTTATTGGATCCGGCGTTGCCGCGCAGGCAGCCAATCTCGACAAATCCCCAGATCGAGAGCGCAAAGCCTGCAAGCGCCAGGATGTAATGCAGCCCCATCCCCGCGGCTCCTGCAAACCATGCACCTTTCGCCAGATGGCCGAGCACTCCTGGCACCACATAGAACACAAGCAGCCACCACGCGCTTTTGCCGCGGTCATGCAGTCGCTCGGTGTGGAAAGCAAAGCCCCACAGCAGCCATGCGCCGAACATGAATTCGAACAACTCTTCCATGGCATTCCGGCAAGCAAATGCGCCGACAAAGCCGGCGCACAGGCGTGTGTGTCGTGATGAAACGGCGAGGGGTTCAAGCCCCAAGCATTCGGGCGGCGTGATATCCGCGTCGAGCCCTGTCGGGGTCGCGGACGAGGCGCTCGTACATCTTATGGATGTACTTCTTAAAATCGACTACCCCGCCTTGAGTAAACTCATCTAAAATTTTCTTCCATTCATTACGATCGCCAAAACGTGGTCGTAAAGCTTGCCTTGCTCGAGCCTTCGTCGGCTGCCATAGACGGCTCCAAACGCTTGTTCCGTCACGATCTTTCGCTAATCTGAGCCGGGTGGGTGGAGGAAGCCGAGGGTGTCTTGTCAGGTGTGTCTATCGACACTGAAGGCGGGCGATTTGTATTGCCCGTCCTGCGGAGCGGTTGTCCCGGAACATCTCGCCAAGCCGCAGGTCGCGGAAGTTCGCGACCGTATTGCCGGCGAGCGGAAGTACCTGACCGTCCTTTGCGCCGATCTGCAACGCTCAACTGATTTGATCTCCGAACTGGACCCCGAGGCCGCAATTTCGCGATTGGAGCCGACGCTGATTGCCATGCGAACTGCGGTTCGCCGCAACCGGGGAATCGTCAGTAAGGAAGGTGGCGACGGGCTTATCGCGCTTTTCGGCGCCCCCCATGCCGACGATAACCATGCGGTTCTGGCGTGTCACGCCGCGGTCGAACTGGTTCGCCGTATCAAGCTCCTGGGCGATCCGGCGATACGGGTGCGAGTCGGCGTTCATTCGGGATACGTCGTCGCCCATGTCATCGAGGCCGACTTCTCCTCCATCTATGAAGCCGGCGGCCCGGCGGTCCATCTGGTCAAGCGGATCGAGGGTGCCGCGCAGGCCGGACAAATCCTGGTGTCGGAGTCCTGCCAAAATCTGTCCGCGGGGCTCGTGACCTTCAACGCTCTGCCGCCAAAGCGACTGGAGGGATTTTCCGCGCCCGTTCCCTGCTACGAGTTGCGCGAGATTAGCGGACTTACGCGCTGGCGGGCTCGCTCAACCAAGGGCCTTTCCGCGTTCGTCGGCCGCGCGGAAGAGATGTCCCTGCTGGAGCGGGCGGCGCGGGATGTAGGTTCTTTTGGACAGATTATCGCGCTGGTGGGCACGGCGGGGATCGGAAAATCCCGGATGGCTCACGAATTCGTCGGCGGGTTGCGGGAGAAGGACTGGCAGATCCTGGAAGCGGAGGGCAACCCGCTGGAGCAGGCCGTCCCGTTCGCCTTGCTGAAGAAGTTGCTTCAGCGCGCGCTGCAGATGGGCAATATTGCGCCCACAAGCGAATCTGAATCGCCTGAGGGCCTCGCTCCTGCACATTCCGATCTTTGGCCTGCTGCCCTTCGCGCTGTTCTCGACCAGCCCGTCAACGATCCCCGCTGGAACGAACTGGAACCGTTGCTGCGGCGGCGGACCATTATCGACGCCGTGCGCCATACGATCGAAAAGGTAATCGCGGCGCGGCCGACGATATTGCTTCTGGAGGATCTTCACTGGATCGACGGACAAAGCGAGACCGCGATCGAGGCTTTGATGTCGCTCGCGGCCGGCCACCCGCTGCTGGTGCTGCTGACATGGCGGACGGAGGATACGCCGGGATGGCTGGCGCGGCTGGACGTGCGCAGAATATGGCTTCGGTCCCTCGATATCCCGTCGGCGAATGCGCTGCTTGACGGTTTGCTTGGGACGGCACCGGAACTCGATGCGCTCAAGGCCCATGTGCTCCGGCACACCGGTCAGGTCCCGCTTTTCATCGAAGAGGTTGCGCGGCAACTCGTCAATCGAGGGATCCTCAAGGGTGACGCGGGCCGGTTTGCCGCGAAAGCGCCCTGGGATGCGCTGGAAATTCCTCCAACCGTGCAAGGCGTGATAGCCTCCCGAATCGATCGCCTGGCGAAAGAAGACAAGTCCCTTCTCCAACTCGCAGCTGTGGTCGGACCGCGCGTTTCAACGCGCTTGCTGGGAGCGGTCACCGGGATGCCGGCCGCGCAATTACAGAGCCGCCTTTGGTCGCTGGAAATTCTGGACTTTCTGGTCGAGTTGCGATGGCTTGCCTCCCCGGAACACGAATTTGCCCACGATCTCATTCGCGAAGTTGCCTATGATTCGATCCTGCGTTCACAGCGAGAACAGTTGCATCGCCAGATATTGACGGCTTTAGAG
The DNA here is from genome assembly GCA_963813165.1 of uncultured Pseudomonadota bacterium. Classification (GTDB taxonomy): domain Bacteria; phylum Pseudomonadota; class Alphaproteobacteria; order Rhizobiales; family Xanthobacteraceae; genus Bradyrhizobium. The sequence goes on from CAWEYJ010000003.1 coordinate 133,754, forward strand.
GCGGGTTCTGCCGGACGTGAAGAGGATGTTGCGGAAGCGCTTTGTCATCACGCAGTCAAGGCGCAGGATTGGGTGAAAGCAGACCATTACGGACAAATGGCCGCGCGAAAGGCTTTCGCCAGATCGGCGTTTCGGGATGCTACCGGATATTTCCAGATTGCCATGGAAGCGGTGGATAAGCTGCCGTCCTCGGCGGTACGCGAACAGCGCGCGATCGACCTGCGCATCGAGGCTCGACTTTCATTTGCTGCACTGGGAAACATCGAGCAATGGTTCGGCCTTTGTCGCGATGCGGAAGCGCGCTCCGAGAAAATCGGCGATGAACGGCGACGCCTTGCATCCATCACGATGAGGGCGGCAGCGCTGAATTTCTACGGAACGCCTTATGAAGCGGTCACCGCGGGAGAGCGCGCCGTCGCGCTGGCGAACGAATTGACCGAAATGAGTTGGCTTGGTTTTGCCGAATACGGACTTGGCCAGGCGTATTTTGTCGCGGGCCGATACCGCGATGCAGAGGCGTGCCTGAATCGGGCGATTGCGCGGTTTGTTAATGCGCCGGAAAAGGTGCCTCCGGGGACCACCGGATCAAGCCTTCTCGTCCTCTGCCACATGATGAAGGCGATCATCTATGCGTCGATCGGCGAGTTTGACGAGTCCCAGCAATCCTCCAGTCAGGCAAGCGATCTCGCTCAGACCAGCGGCCGGCCTTACGATTTGATCGCGGCTGGTTATGGTCGCGGTGTGGTACAGACGTTTCAAGGCAACCTCGAGGAGGCAGAAAGCGTTCTCGATGAGGCCGCGTCCCTTTCCCGCGAGAACGAAGTCCGGTTGTTTTTGCCGCTCGTGCTGTGCGCGCTTGGAAATCTCTATTTGCAGACGGGGCGCGCGGCGGACGCACGCGACATCCTGCTCAAGGCAAAAGATGAGGCCGATGTGCTTGGCCACGCGGCCAGTACCGTGCTGGCGTCGGTTTATCTGGCTTCTGCCTATGCGCATCTCGGTGATATTCCACGAGGATTGGAGCTCGCGCGGGCCTGCCAGGCGGGAGCCAAGCAGAAGGGCTATCAGGGCATTGAGGCCTCGGCCCTTTTTGCCGAAGCCGGCATTTTGTTTCTTCAAGGGGCCCCCGCCGCCGCGGACGCAATCGCCAAATTTGAGCGAACGATTGAACTTGCCGCCAAGCTCGAGGCCCGACCGTTGCTGGGCTCGGCGAAGGGAACCTTGGCGCGTCTGCTGGCCAAGTCAGGCAAAAAAGCCGAAGCTCAGAAAGAACTGGTCCAGGCGATAGCTCTGTTTGCGAGGTCGAAAATGACTATTCAACTCGAACGTGCTAAGGCAACCCTCTCCAAGTTTTCAGATTTGTGACAAATTGATCATCAAGGGAGTCAAACATGGCCGGCGTCGTTTATGGCGGAAAATTTGAGCAAACGATGAATGAATTGTGCAGCCCTAACAACATTGCCGCGACGGCAAAGAAGTTCGCGAACCTGGAAAGGCAACACGGGCCATATAATTTCGGGAGATTTGCGAGATTGTTAATGCCAAATCCAAGCGATTTTGCGAATTGGGAGAAGGATGCAGGTGGCATACCGGAACCGATCCGCGATCGTCTTACCGAGATCATTTCCGCCAATCTAAGGTCCGCCACACCGCTACCGGTCGTCTTGAAAGTCGGTGATAATGTCGATACGACCCACGAGCTGATCGTCAAGGCGTTTGCGCATAAAGGCAACATCTACATCGGCATTCACATGCTTTGCCCAAATCCGGAATTGAAATGATCGGTTTCCGGAGCCGCGCTTTGTCGGCTCCGCATCTGGAGTCTTGACAAGCGTGCCTCAGGACAAGACCCGTGAAGCTCGCGGATTGCCGAGCAGCAAATTAGCGGTGCTGCGCAAGCATCCGATCTTCTGCGATCTTGAGCCGGAGGCCCTTGACCAGCTCTGCCGCTACGCCAGACATGCCACGTTCAAGCGGGGAGCGGCTCTCTTTTCCAAGGGAGATCCCGGTACCAGCTTGTTCACTGTGGTGAGCGGCACGGTGAAGATGAGTGTTTCGTCCGCAGACGGCCGCAGCGCGATTTTCAATCTCATCGGTGCGGGCGAGATTTTCGGCGAAATCGCATTGCTCGACGGGCTGGCACGGACCACCGATGCGACCGCAAACACCAATTGCGAGGTCCTGGTCCTGGATCGGCGCGAATTTCTTCCCTTTATGCGAAGCCAGCCGGCGCTGGCGATGAAATTCATCGAGCTGCTTTGCACGCGTCTGCGGTGGACCAGCGACCAGCTGGAACAGGTCATTCTTCAGAACCTGCCGGGTCGGCTCGCCAGCGCGCTCATTCGCCTGACCGAGAAACACAAGCTTGAGCCGGCAGGCCGGACCGTCGCCGTCACCCAGCAGGAAATCAGCGAGATGGTGGGCATGACCCGCGAAAGCATCAACAAGCAGTTGCGGGTCTGGGCAGCCCGCAACTGGGTTCGCCTCGAACACGGGGCCATTGTTGTGCTCAACGCCCAACCGCTTGAAATGCTGGCCGAGGCGGGATCTGGCAACGACGGCGATTAGAGCATTTTTCAGCACAAGCCTGCGCCGCACGTGATGCCGGGTGGATACGGGTTCCCGCGCCGTCCCAATGTCCGTTACCGGCTGCGACTGTGAAGCAGGTCACATTGCTCTTGCATGCCTTGAGCTAAGCCAAGCCCAGATACATCCGCACGATGGAGGTAGCTATGCATGGTTCGTTCGACAGACCTGGCGAATCCGGCAATCGCATGCAGCGGAGCTGGAGCGTCGGATTTTTTGCTTTTCCCATCCTTCTTTTGATCGCGCTGATCGGGTTGGCGATCGCTCAGCCGGCTGCGTCAAACTGGATATCGGAAGCGGTGCAGGCCGAGTTCGGAGGTGGCAATTTGACTCCGGAGATCGCGCCGGTCCAAATGGCCAGGCCCGCTATGCAAATCCGCACCGTCAGAGCCTATTGAGGTTGCGCCGGGTCAGTCGAGAATGGCGACCGCGCGGGTCCAGCCCGCCGACGCGCGTTCGATCTTGACCGGAAAGCACGACACGGTGAAGCCGGTCGATGGCAGCTGCTCGAGGTTGTGCAGCTTTTCGATGTGGCAGTAGCCGATGTGGCGTCCAGCCTTGTGGCCTTCCCAGATCAGGCTGGCATCCCTGGTTTCGGCATATTTCTTCGCGGTATGGACGAATGGCGCGTCCCAGCTCCAGCCATCGATGCCGGTCAGCCGCACGCCGCGCTCGAGCAGATACATCGTCGCCTCGTAGCCCATGCCGCAACCCGAATCGACATAATCCTGCCGGCCGTATTTGGCCCCGGCGCTGGTATTGACGACGACAATCTCCAGCGGCGAAAGGGTGTGGCCGATGCGCTTGAGCTCGGCCTCGACATCCCCGGCGGTCGCGACATAGCCGTCGGGAAAATGACGGAAGTCGAGCTTGACGCCGGGCTGCAGGCACCATTCCAGCGGCACCTCGTCGATGGTCCATGATCGCTCGCCGCGGTTCATGGTGGGGTGATAATGCCAAGGCGCGTCGAGATGGGTGCCGTTATGGGTCGAGAGTTGTACCGTTTCCATTGCCCAGCCTTGACCGTCCGGCAGGTCTTCAGCCTTGAGCCCTCCAAAGAAGCTCAGCATCTGCGGCAGGCTCCGCTGGTGATCGTGGTACTGAACGATCGGGCGGATCCCCGGCGGATCGGCCGGCACGTCGTTTTGCAGTGGTACGGAAATATCGATCAGCTTTCGCGCCATGGCGCTTCCTCCGGTGCTTTCTCTCGTTCCGAATTGTCGCGTCGTCGCTTTTGGACGTCAAGAAATCCGGCGAGGACTGCCCAACGGCAGCCCCCATTTCGGCGCATGATGCATGGCTCGCTAGCGCTTTGCGCACCCCAGGCCGGAAAAATGCGCTCGGCTGGCCCGACTTTTGATGGTACCTATCGGTGCATGAACCAGCACGCCAAGGTCGATATCCGGCATTCCACCTGTCCGCACGATTGTCCGTCGGCCTGCGCCCTCGATATCGAGGTGATCGATAGTTCCACGATCGGCCGGGTGCGGGGTTCCAGGCTCCAGAGCTATACGGCCGGCGTGGTCTGCGCCAAGGTCGCGCGCTATGCCGAGCGCATCCATCATCCGGATCGGTTGACGTATCCGCGGTGTCGCGTCGGCCCGAAGGGATCCGGCAAGTTTGCGCGCATCTCATGGGACGATGCGCTGGACGAGATCGCGGCGCGGTTCGATCAGGCCGAGCGCGAGTTCGGCGCCGAGTCGGTATGGCCCTATCACTATGCCGGCACCATGGGCCTCGTGATGCGCGATGGCATCAACCGCCTCGCCCATGTGAAGAAATATTCGCGCTTCTACAGCACGATTTGCGCGACCATCGCGCGGGTCGGGTTCGCCGCCGGCACCGGCAAGGTCGCGGGCGTCGATCCGCGCGAGATGGGCGTCTCCGACCTGATCGTGATCTGGGGCACCAACCCGGTGAATACCCAGGTCAATGTGATGACTCATGCCGCCCGGGCTCGCAAGGAACGCGGCGCGAAGATCGCTGCGGTTGATGTCTACAACAACGACACCATGAAGCAGGCCGATATCAAGATCATCCTGCGGCCCGGCACCGACGGCGCCTTTGCCTGCGGTGTCATGCATGTGCTGTTCCGCGAAGGTTATGCCGATCGCGACTATCTTGCACGTTACACCGATTGTCCCGCGGAGCTTGAGGCGCATCTTGCGACCCGGACGCCGGAATGGGCCTCATCGATTTGCGGCGTGCCGGTGACGGAGATCGAGGCGTTCGGCCGCACGGTCGGGCGGACCAAACGCTCGTTCTTCCGTCTTGGCTACGGATTTACCCGAAGCCGCAATGGTGCGGCGCAGATGCATGCGGCATTGTGTATCCCGGCCGTGACCGGCGCCTGGCAATATGAGGGCGGCGGCGCATTTTTCAACAATTATGCGATCTGGAAGTTCAACCAATCGCTGATCGAGGGCCACGACGCGATCGATCACAGCACGCGGGTGCTGGACCAGTCGAAGATCGGACAAATCCTGACCGGCGATGCAGCGGCGCTGAAAAACGGCCCGCCGGTGAAGGCGATGCTGATCCAGAATACCAATCCGATGACGGTAGCGCCGGAACAGGCGCTGGTGCGGCAGGGTTTCGCCCGCCAGGACCTGTTCATGGTGGTGCATGAGCAGTTCATGACCGAAACCGCCCAGATGGCCGACCTCGTTCTGCCCGCGACGATGTTCATGGAACACGACGATCTCTATTACGGCGGGGGCCACCAGCACATCTCGGTCGGCGCAAAGCTGATCGAACCGCCCGGCGAATGCCGCTCCAACCATGAGGTGTTGCGGGGGCTCAGCCGCCGTCTCAATGCCGTGCATCCCGGATTCGAAATGTCAGCGCGCGAGTTGATCGATGCCACGCTGAAGAAAAGCGGTCATGGCGATATCGAAACCCTCGAAGCCGATTTGTGGCGCGACCTTCAGCCGGATTTTCGCACCTCGCATTATCTCGACGGCTTCGCTCATGCGGACGGCAAATTTCACTTCAAGGCTGACTGGGCGCGGGTACCGCTCGGCAATGCCGGCATGATGGGCGCATGGGACCACATGCCGTCGCTGCCCGACCACTGGACGTCCATCGAGGAGGCGGATGAAGCGCATCCGTTCCGGCTCGCCACCAGCCCGTCGCGAAGCTTTCTCAATACCACCTTCAATGAGACGCCGTCGTCACAGGCGCGCGAAGGGGCGCCGACCGTGATGATCCATCCCGAAGATGCGGCTTCGCTGGCGATCGAGGATGGCGACGCTGTCACGCTCGGCAATGTCAGAGGCGAGACGACGCTGACCGCAAGGATATTCGATGGCGTTCGCCGCGGCGTCTTGATTGCGGAGTCGGTGCACCCGAACCGGACCCATATCGGCGGTCGCGGGATCAACATGCTGACCGGGGCGGAGGCAGTCGCGCCGGTCGGCGGCGCGGCCTTTCACGACAACAAGGTTTGGGTCCGGAAGGTCGGCCCTGCCGCGATTCCGACCCCCTAAATCGTCCTTGCAGTCTGCCGCCATCCTGTCGCTAATGTTCGCCGGGCAAACCGGCGAGCGAGCAGAGCAATGACTGACAATAGTGGCGTGGTGCTTGAAAAGCACGGACGAGCGTTCTGGATCACCATCAATCGACCGGAGAAGCGTAACGCCATCAACGGCGATGTGGTGGCCGGCATCGCGAAGGGCTATCGCGACGCGCATGATGATCCGGATGTCCGCGTGATCGTTCTGACCGGCGCCGGCGACAAGGCATTTTGCGCAGGCGCGGACCTGCAGCACAGCGGTGCCGCCTTCGCTTTCGACTTCGCCAGGCCGAATGTCGATTACGCCGATCTGCTGCGGTTGTCGCAGAACGCCACCAAGCCGGCGATCGCCCGGGTGGGTGGCGTCTGCATGGCGGGCGGCATGGGCCTTCTGTGCATGACCGACATGGCGGTTGCGGCCGATCACGCGATGTTCGGATTGCCCGAAGTCAAGGTCGGCGTGTTTCCGATGCAGGTGATGAGCCTGCTGCAATCGATCGCACCGCGGCGCCTGGTCAACGAATGGGCGCTCACCGGTGAACCGTTCGATGCACGGATCGCGCAAGCCGCCGGGCTTCTGAACTATGTGGTGCCGTCAGCAGAACTCGACGCCAAGGTTGACTGGCTGATCGGCCGGATCGTCGACAAGTCGCCGACCGCGATCCGGCGCGGCAAATACGCCATGAACGCGATCGCGTCGATGTCGTTCGATGAAAGCATCGCCTACACCGAAAGCCAGATCGCGCTCTTGGCGATGACCGAGGATGCCAAGGAGGGCCTTAAGGCCTTTGGCGAAAAGCGCAAGCCGTCATGGCCGGGGAAATGACCCTCATCCGTTATCCCGCACGATTTTTATAGTGCCCCTCGTAACTACCCTGGATTCGCCTTCAGTCCCGCCGCCTCGATGCCTGCGATCGCGCAGGCTTCATCATTGTCGGAGGTATCGCCGCTGATACCGACGGCGCCAAGCAGCGTACCGCCGTCCTGAATCAGCACGCCGCCCGGCACCGGCACCATCCGGCCTTGCGCCAGCGTATTCACGGCGCCGATGAAATAGGTCTGCTCCTGCGCCCGCTGGAACAGCGCCCGCGATCCCATGCCCATCGCCAGCGCTCCGTAAGCCTTGCCATGGGCAATTTCGGCGCGCATCAGGCTGGTGCCGTCCTGCGCGGCGGTGACTTTGACACAGCCGCGCACATCGAGAACGGTCACGACGAGGGGCTTGAGCTTCTTCTCAATGCCTTTGGCAAGGGCGGCATCGAGAATTTTGCGGGCAACGTCGAGAGTGAGTTCAGCCATCGAGAACTTCCTTTGCGGCAGGGGAGAGGGGTGGGTCGGATTGCGCGCTGTCGAGGCTCATCGCCAGCACGCGCGCGACGTGCAGGGCGCCACGCTCCGCACCATCCTTGATCTGATGCCGGCACGAGGTACCGTCCGCAACGATCAGCGTGGTGGCATCGGCGCGCCGGACAGCTGGCAGTAGTGATAGTTCGGCCATATCCATCGAGGCCTGATAGGTGTCGGCGCCGTATCCGAAGGCGCCGGCCATGCCGCAACAACTCGAACTCGACGATTTCGACGTTCAAATCGGGAACCAGCCGAAGGACCTGCTCGACCGACTTGAACGCACCGAATGATTTCTGATGGCAGTGGCCGTGGACCAAGGCCTTCCCGGCAATACGACCGAGCGGCAGCCGCAGGCGACCGGCCGCGGCCTCGCGCACAAGAAACTCCTCGAACAATAGCGCGTGAGCGCTGACGCTTTTCGCGGTGGCATCGGCGCGCAGCGAAAGAAGTTCGTCGCGAAGGGTCAAAAGACAGCTCGGCTCCAGACCGACGATGGGTACGCCGCGCAGCGCGAAGGGCGCATAGGTGGCGACCAGCCGATCGAGTTCGGTGCGCGCGTGGTCGATCAGGCCCGCCGAGAGAAAGGTCCGCCCGCAGCACAGCGGCCGGCCGCTATCCGCGGGCGTCGGGATATGGACACGGTATCCGCCCTCGACCAGCACGCGTAGCGCAGCCTCGAGATTCTCGCGCTCATAGGCGCGGTTGAAGGTGTCGGCAAACAGCACGACTTCACGGCCGTCGGCTGGGCCGACGGCGTCGACGTCGGATATGAATACGTCGCGCCGCCATCGCGGCAACGCGCGCCGCGCGCTGATGCCGGCGAATTTTTCGAACAACCTGCGCAGCAAGGGGCTGTTGTTGCGGAGGTTGGCGAGCCAAGCAAACCGCGATGCCAAGCCGGCATAATGCGGCAGAAAGCCCACCAGCCGGTCGCGCAGCGATAGCCCGTGTCTGGCGGCGCGGGCGGCGAGCACTTCAATCTTCATCTTGGCCATGTCGACGCCGGTCGGGCATTCGTGGCGGCAGGCCTTGCAGGACACGCAGAGTTTTAGCGTATCCGCCATTTCGTCGGAGGCCAGCGCGTCCGGCCCCAATTGGCCTGACATCGCCAGCCGTAGCGTATTGGCCCGTCCGCGCGTCACGTCCTTCTCGTTGCGGGTGGCACGATAGGACGGACACATCACGCCGCCCTCGAGTTTGCGGCAGGCGCCGTTGTTGTTGCACATCTCGACGGCGCCCTGGAAGCCGCCGCCGGCGCCCGGATAAGCCGACCAGTCGAGCGCCGTCTTCAGTTCCGTGACGCGATAGTCCGGCGGATAGCGAAATAGCTCCCGGTCGTCCATCCGGGGCGGGTCGACGATCTTGCCGGGATTGAGCACATGGCCCGGATCGAAGCGATGCTTGACCTCCCTGAAATCGTTGATGATGCGCGGGCCGAACATTGCCTCGTGGAACTCCGACCGCACGATGCCGTCGCCGTGCTCGCCGGAATGCGACCCCTTGTATTCGCGCACCATCGCGAAGGTTTCTTCGGCGATGGCGCGCATCGCCTTGACGTCCTTTTCGAGTTTCAGGTTCAGGACCGGGCGCACATGCAGGCAGCCCTCGGAAGCGTGCGCATACATGGTGCCGCTTGTGCCGTGCTTGGCAAAGATGGCGTTGAGCCGTTCGGTATAGTCGGCCAGATGCGGCAACGGCACCGCGCAATCCTCGACGAACGAGACCGGCTTGCCCTCCTGTTTCATCGACATCATGACGTTGAGGCCGGCGGCGCGAAACTCGGCGATGCCGGTTTGCAAGGCTGGCTCAATGATCTCGACCACGCCGCCCCATTTGCGCTGCGGGTTGTTCCAGCCGAAGCCGAGATCGGCCATCAGCTCGCCGAGCTGTTTCAATCGCCGGATGTTCTCGGCCTGATCCTCCTCGGCAAACTCCACGATCAGCACGGCGTCGGGATCGCCGCGGACCGCGACGCCGATGATGGGCTGAAACATCGCGATCTCGCGGCCGAGGGCCAGCATCGTGCGATCGATCAGCTCCACCGCAATAGGACGCAGCTTCACAAGGTGCTGGGCGGCATCCATCGCCTCGTAGAAGCCGCCGAAATGGCAGACGCCCAGCACCTTGTTGCGGATCACCGGCCACAGCTTGAGCTCAACCTGGGTGGTGAAGGCAAGCGTCCCCTCCGATCCCACCAGCAGATGCGCCATGTTGTTGGCGGCATTGCGCGGCACCAGCGCATCGAGGTTGTAGCCGCCGACGCGGCGCTGCACTTTCGGAAACCTTTCGGCGATCTCGGCCGCTTCCCGTTCGCCGAGAGCCAGCATGTCGGCAAACAGGTCGAAACCGTTGTCGCTCGAGTTCAGCCGCGCGAGATCGCGCGGCACCTCACCAAAATGAAGCATGGTGCCGTCGGTAAGCGCGGCGTCCATCGACAACGTGTTATCGCGCATGGTGCCGTAGCGCAGCGAGCGGCCGCCGCAGGAATTGTTGCCGGCCATGCCGCCGATGGTGGCGCGCGACGCGGTGGAGACATCGACCGGAAACCACAGGCCATGGTGTTTGAGCAGCCGGTTGAGGTCATCCAGCACGATTCCCGGCTCGACCACGCAGCTTCGATTTTCGACATCGAGCGAGATGACGCGGTTCAGGTGCTTGGAGAAATCGATGACGATACCGTGATTGACGGTCTGGCCGCATTGCGACGTGCCGCCGCCGCGCGGCGTGACGATCCGGCCGTCGTCTCTGGCGATGCTGAGCGTTCGCAGCGCTTCGTCGATGGTGCGCGGCACCACCACGCCTGCCGGCATGATCTGATAGAACGACGCGTCGGTGGCATAGCGGCCGCGGTTGAACCGGTCGAAGAAAACCTCGCCGGTAATCTCGCACGCCAGGCGATCTTCAAACCTCATCGAACCCCTATTGGACATCCCACTCCCGCTGGCCGCTACGGGCAACAGTGTTGCTCAAGATTGGGCCAAGGTAACAAATGCAATTCGCTTTGTGCGATTTCGTATTTTGAATTCAAAATTGGCATTTTGAGCCTGGCGAGTATCAGTCCGGCTCAGGCGGGAGCGGGTTACCAGCCCTCAGATACTCCACGGCGGCGGTTCGCTTGTTGCGCAGATGCTCGAACAGGATGTCGCTGAGCTCGCTGCCGGCGCGGCGGCGCAGTGCGTCCAGGATGGCCTCGTGTTCGCGCATGGCTTCGCCCCAGCGCTCTCGCTTGCGGGCAAAATTGGCGGAGTAGCGAACCCGGCGAATCCGTCCCGCGAAGCTGGCATAGGTGCCGAGCAGAACCGCGTTCCGCGCGGCTTCGACGATCTTCTGGTGGATCAGCTGGTTGACGCGGAAATAGCCGTGCATGTCGCGGTGCAGGTAAAGGCCGTACATCTCGTAATGCAGCCGCTCGATCTCGGCGATTTCGGCGTCGGTGATGTTTTCGCAGGCGAGGCGCCCGGCGAGACCTTCGAGGCCGCCCATGACCTCGAACAGTTCTCCAAGGTCGTGCTCGTTCAATTGCCGCACGCGGGCGCCGCGGTTGGGCAACAGCTCGATCAATCCTTCGGACGCCAATACCTTCAGCGCCTCCCGCAATGGCGTGCGCGAGATGCCCAGCATCTCGCAAAGCTGGCGTTCGGGCACCCGACCGCCTCCTGGAATGCTGCCTTCGACGATGTGGTCGCGCAGACGGGCCAGGATCTCGTCATGCAGCGACAGGTCTTCCCGGCCCGGTTCCGCACCGGCCCTCATCGCTGTCGACGTCGCGTCACTGGGAATCAGGGGTTTCATGGTTCCAACCATAGGCTTCGACAGAACAGCGGTCGAGAATAAATGTAAACAATTTAATGGTTGATACAGAGTATATTGAATGCAATATGGCTGGATCGAAGGAGCGGGTGAGGAATCCATGAGCCAGCACCAGGGACGTCATTTCTTGCAAATTCCCGGCCCAAGTCCGGTGCCGGATCGCGTGCTTCGCGCCATGGACATGCCGGTCATGGACCATCGCAGCCCCGAATTCGCCGAGCTCGGCAAGGCGGTGTTCGAAGGGTGCCAGAAGGTCTTCAAGACGGCCGGACCCATCATCATCTTTCCCTCGTCGGGGACCGGCGCCTGGGAAGCGGCGATCGTCAATACGCTGTCGCCGGGTGACAAGGTCCTGATGGTCGAGACCGGCCATTTCGCAACGCTCTGGCGCCGGATGGCGGCGCGCTGGGGCATCGAGGTCGACTTCATGCCGGGCGACTGGCGCCACGGCGCCAATCCCGCTGATATCGAGGCCCGGCTGGCGCAGGATTCGACGCATGCCATCAAGGCAGTGATGGTGGTGCACAACGAGACCTCGACCGGCGTCACCAGCCGGATCGGCGAGATCCGCGCCGCAATGGACAGGGTTGCCCATCCGGCGCTGCTGCTGGTGGATACGATCTCTTCGCTCGGCTCAATCGATTACCGGCACGACGAGTGGAAGGTCGACGTCACCGTCAGCTGCTCGCAAAAGGGATTGATGCTGCCGCCGGGACTCGGCTTTAACGCCATCTCCGAGAAGGCCCGCGCCGCCGCCAGGACCAACAGGATGCCGCGGTCGTATTGGGACTGGGAAGAAATGCTGAAGCCGAACGCGGCCGGTTTCTTTCCCTACACGCCGGCCACAAACCTGCTGTATGGCCTCCGCGAGGCCCTCACGATGCTGTTTGAGGAGGGGCTGGATGCGGTGTTCGCGCGCCACCGGCGCCTTGCGGCCGCCACCCGCGCTGCTGTGACGCATTGGGGCCTTGAAGTGCTGTGTCTTGAACCGGCCGAATATTCGCCGGTGCTGACGGCCGTGCTGATGCCGCCGGGGCACGACGCCGACGCGTTCCGCAAGACGGTACTTGATGCCTACAACATGTCGCTCGGCACGGGCTTGAGCAAACTTGCCGGCAAGGTGTTTCGCATCGGCCACCTCGGCGAGTGCAACGAACTGACTTTGATGGGTGCCTTGTCCGGCGTGGAGATGGGTCTGTCCGCCGCCGGTGTGCCGCACCGTGCCGGCGGTGTCGATGCTGCGATGAAGGCGCTGGAAGATCCCGTGAAGTCAAATGCCCCGGGGCATCTCAAGGTGGTCAAGACCTAGCTAGTCGGGAGCGCGGGCGAGCAGCGATTTGCGCGGACGTCGGGTCCCGCCCCGAAGAGCGACAAAAAGAATTCGGAAGGCAGAAAATGCGGCTTCGGTTCAAGCCCACGTATGTCGTGCTGGCGATGCTTTGCGTCATGTACCTCATCACCTATGTCGACCGGGTCAACATCAGCACGGCGGCCAGCGAGATCCAGAAAGAACTTGGCCTCAGCAACACGCAACTTGGTTTGGTGTTCTCGGCCTTTGCCTATCCCTATCTCCTGTTCCAGGTGATCGGCGGCTGGATCGGAGACCGCCTCGGGCCGCGCAAGACGTTGTTCTGGTGTGGGATGATCTGGGCGGCGGCAACCATCATGACCGGCTTTGTGAGCAGCCTGTCGACGCTGTTCATTGCCCGTGTCGCGCTCGGGTTCGGCGAGGGCGCGACCTTTCCAACTGCGACGCGAGCGATGCAGTACTGGACGCCCGCAAACAAAAGAGGTTTTGCGCAAGGGCTCACCCATGCGTTCGCCCGGCTGGGAAACGCCGTCACGCCGCCTTTGATCGCGGCCTTGATGGCCTGGCTGACCTGGCGCGGCTCGTTCGTCGCCCTGGGACTGGCCAGCCTGGCGTGGGGCGTGATCTGGGCGCTCTATTTCCGCAACGAGCCGAGGGACCATCCTGACATCACCGAGGCTGAACTGGCGTCGCTGCCACCACGCCCCATGCATGCGCGGCCCCAGGTGCCGTGGGGGCCGCTGTTGCGGCGGATGTGGCCGGTCACGCTCACCTATTTCTGCTATGGATGGAGCCTGTGGTTGTATCTGAACTGGCTGCCGCTGTTCTTCAAGAACAACTACAATCTGGATATCAAGAATTCGGCGCTGTTCGCCTCGGGCGTTTTCTTTGCCGGCGTCGTCGGCGACAGTCTCGGCGGAATTCTGTCTGATCGGATATTGAAAAGAACCGGCAACGTCCGCCTCGCACGGCTCAGCGTCATGGTCGTCGGTTTCGCGGGCGCCCTGTTGTCGCTGCTTCCGATCCTGTTCGTTCACGATATTGCGATCGTCGCCCTGTGCCTGTCCGGAGGTTTTTTCTTTGCCGAACTCGTGATCGGACCGATCTGGTCGGTACCGATGGACATTGCTCCGAAATATTCAGGCACCGCCGCGGGCCTGATGAATACCGGCTCGGCGCTGGCGGCGATTGTTTCGCCGCTGGTGGCCGGTTACGTGATCGATGTGACCGGCAACTGGTATTTGCCGTTCCTGATGTCGATGGGATTGCTGCTGCTTGGCGGGTTTTGCGCGTTCCTGATGCACCCGGAAAAGCCCTTCGAGGCGACCGATAGCATTGAGGCGGCCGGACGTCCGGTCGCGGCGGGCTAGAGCAGGCAAAGCTAGCCTTCTTGCGCATTGACGGCACCGGACGGGCGGGGGACAAGCCCGCCAAATAATGATATTCGAGCCTGATATTCGAACCTTGCGAAACCAAGATAATCCCGGGAAGGACGCGCCATGACCGTGCACACTGGAAGGCATTTTCTCCAGATTCCAGGACCGACCAACATACCCGACCGGGTGCTGCGGGCGATGGATATGCCGACCATGGATCATCGCGGTCCGGAATTCGGACAACTCGGCCTTGAGGTGCTGGCGGCCGCGCAGCGTGTCTTCCGCACCAAACAGCCTGTCATCATCTACCCTTCGTCGGGCACCGGCGCCTGGGAAGCCGCGATCGTCAATGTCCTGTCGCCCGGCGACAAGGTGCTGATGGCCGAGACCGGCCAGTTCGCGGTGCTGTGGCGCGGCATCGCAGAGAAATTCAAGCTCGATATCGATTTCATTCCGGGGGACTGGCGCCGCGGCGCCGATCTGGAACAGATCGAAGCCCGGCTTGCGGCGGACGTTCAACACCGCATCAAGGCGGTGATGATCGTGCACAACGAGACCTCGACCGGTTGCGTTACCCATCCGCTCGAGGTCCGCAAAGCCATCGATCGGGCTAAGCATCCGGCGCTGTACATGGTCGACACGATTTCCGGCCTCGGTTCGCTGGAATACGAACACGACGCCTGGGGCATTGACGTGTCCGTCGCCGGTTCGCAGAAGGGGCTGATGCTGCCGCCGGGCCTCGGCTTCAACGCGGTGTCGGAAAAGGCGCTCGCGGTAGCAAAAGCCAATCCGTCGATGCGATCGTATTGGGACTGGCAGGAGGTGATTGCGATCAACAAGGTCGGCACCTGGCCCTATACGCCCGCGATCAATCTTTTGTTTGGCCTGAAGGAAGCCATCGCGATGCTCGAGGAGGAGGGGCTCGACAACGTCTTCGCCCGGCACAAGCGTCACAGCGCGGCGACGCGCGCGGCGGTGAAGGCGTGGGGACTGGAAACGCAATGCCAGGATCCGCATGCGCATTCGCCGGCATTGACCGGCGTGGCGATGCCAGACGGCCACGACGCCGACAATTTCCGAAAAGTCGTGCTGGAGAATTTCGACATGTCGCTCGGCACCGGCCTCAACAAGATCAAAGGCAAGGCGTTCCGCATCGGCCATATCGGCCATTTCAACGATCTGATGCTGATGGGAACCCTGGCAGGCGTCGAAATGGGCCTCGATCTGGCCAAGGTACCGCATCGCGACGGCGGAGTCCTGGCCGCGATGGAAGTCCTGAAAGGGCGCGAGGTGGTGTCGATGCCGAAATCAAAGGCCGCCGTTGCTTAAGGGCATCCAGTCTCTCCAGGGTGTGCGGATGGTTGCGCGCTCTGTGAATTCTGCTCGCCGAAGCGGCATGAGTTCAATCAACAAGAGAAAGAGCGCGCGATGAACGCCCCGCAACCCGCGACTGAAGACCTGATCTATGTGGTCGAGAACGGCATCGCCCGGCTGACCTTCAACCGTCCGCAAGCGCGCAACGCGCTGACTTTCGCGATGTATGAGCAGATGGCGGCGATCTGCGAGGCCATCAACGCCGACCGCTCGGTCAAGGCGATGATCCTCACCGGCGCCGGCGACAAGGCGTTCGCGTCCGGCACCGACATTTCGCAGTTCCGTGCCTTCAAGACCGCGCAGGACGCGCTCGACTATGAAGCTCGGATCGATCGCGTGCTGGGCGCGCTGGAGAGCTGCCGGGTGCCGACCATCGCCGCCATTGCCGGTGCCTGCACCGGCGGCGGCGCGGGGATCGCCGCCTGCTGCGACATCCGGATTGGCACCGCGTCGACGCGGATCGGCTTTCCGATCGCGCGGACGCTCGGCAACTGTCTGTCGATGTCCAACATCAGCCGGCTCACGGCACTGGTCGGTCCGGCGCGAACCAAGGATCTGATTTTTACGGCGCGGCTGATCGAGGCCCCCGAGGCGCTCGCGCTCGGCCTGCTCAACGAGGTGGTCCCTGACGTCGCGACGCTTCAGCGCCGCGCCGAGGAAACAGCGAAGCTGGTTGCAGGCCATGCGCCGATTACGCTCGAAGTCACCAAGGAAGCGGTGCGCCGCATCCGGCGGACGCTGACGCGCGACGAGGGCGAGGATCTGATCCTTCGCGCCTATATGAGCGAGGATTTCCGGGAGGGCATGGATGCCTTCCTCAACAAGCGCACGCCGAACTGGAAGGGCAAATAGCAACCGGTAATTGCTTGTGAACGGACTGGCCGGCTCGATCACGACGCCGGCAAGCGTTCTCTGGTCTGTCAGCTGCAACGCTCTCGGCTGCGGGCCGCGCGGATCGGGTTGTTTGTATTTTATCTCATCAGCGTGCCGTCGCGGGTGTGGTCGAAGTGGGCAGCAGTTCAGGGGGGAAGACCGGTTCTTGTCGATCGCGCAAGAAATTCTGGTTCCTTCGACGGAACAATCGAGAATGCTCCGGCGGTTTTGCACAAGCTAAGTCAAACAACACCGTCGTGTTTTAAGCGGCTCATATGCTGAATTTTAATCTCGCCCGGCTACGACTTGTTCCGAGCCCGTTGGCGAGGAAGATTTGCAATGTCCGGCTTCAATCTGTTTGGCGTCAATCTATCCGGCGCCGAGTACGATCCCGGCGGGACCCTGGAGGGCACTAATTATACCTATCCTACGGATGCGGAAATTGACTACTACGCTTCGAAAGGCATGACGGTGATCCGGCTCCCGTTTCTTTTGGAACGTGTTGAGCCGGTCGCAGGCGGACCCCTTAGCGCCACCGAGCTTGGTTACATTGATAACGTCGTTAACTATGCCGCCTCAAAGGGCATCGATATCATCCTAGACCCCCACGATTTCGGCACCGAATACGGCACGGTGATCGGAACCACGGCGGCTTCAAACGCGACTTTTGCCAATTTTTGGGGAGAACTCGCCGCCCATTTCGCTTCCACACCAAATGTCCTGTTTGGTCTGATGAATGAGCCCAACGCGGTTAGCCCAACGCAGTGGCTCGCATCAGCGAATGCCGCCATCGCAGCGATCCGCGCCGCCGGGGCAACCACCCAGCAAATTCTGGTGCCTGGGACTGACTGGGATGGTGCCGATGACTGGGTGTCTTCCGGCAACGCCCAGGTCCTCGGTAGCGGCATCGTCGATCCATCGCACAATTTCGCGTTTGAGGTGCATCAATACCTTGACGCGTACGGGTCGGGTACATCCAGCACCGTTGTCTCCACATCGATCGGAGTTGAGCGGCTTACCGCGATTACGCAGTGGGCAGAAGCTACCGGCAACAAGCTGTTTCTTGGCGAATTTGGGGTAGCTTCCGATTCCACCAGCCTGACCGCTCTGAACAACATGCTGGGCTACATGGCGCAGCACACCGACGTCTGGGAGGGCGGCACGTATTGGGCGGGGGGACCCTGGCTGGGCAAATACATGTACTCCGTCGAGCCGACCAATGGCGTCGACAAACCGCAAATGGCCGTGCTCGAGCAGTACGTGCAGACGACGATATTGGCCAATGGATCGGCCGGCCTTACTGAGTTTGGCGGCCACTACTATCTCGTCAACGCTGCCGTGACGGGCGCTGAACTCGAATATGCTGGTGCGGCCGTTGCGGCCGGCGGAAGCTGGACGCCGATCGGCGCGGAACAAGTGGCGGGTGGCGGCTACGATGTCGCCTGGGAAAACACCAGCACCGGCCAATACACGGTGTGGGGCACCAACAGCAACGGCAACTATCTTTCGAATCTCATCCCCGATGTTTCGGGAAACAGCATCGCGCTGGAATCTCTCGAAACAACGTTCCACCAGGACCTCAACGGCGACGGCACGATCGGCCTTGCCGGCAAGGCGATCGAAGCGTTCGGCTCGACCAGCTTGCTCAAGGTCGGCAACAACTATGATCTCGAAAGCATCAGCAGCGGGACCGGCCCCGAATTGACACGTGGCGGCGCGGCTATAACGGCTGGCGAGTACGGAAGCTGGACGCCGATCGGCGCGGAGCAAGTGGCGGGTGGCGGCTACGATGTCGCCTGGGAAAACACCAGCACCGGCCAATACACGGTGTGGAGCACCAACAGCAACGGCAACTATCTTTCGAATCTCATCCCCGATGTTTCGGGAAACAGCATCGCACTGGAATCTCTCGAAACAACGTTCCACCAGGACCTCAACGGCGACGGCACGATCGGCCTTGTCGGCAAGGCGATCGAAGCGTTCGGCTCGACCAGCTTGCTCAAGGTCGGCAACAACTATGATCTCGAAAGCATCAGCAGCGGGACCGGCCCCGAATTGACACGTGGCGGCGCGGCTATAACGGCTGGTGAGTACGGAAGCTGGACGCCGATCGGCGCGGAACGGACCGCCACCGGCTATGACGTGGCCTGGAAGTTCTCGGGTGCCAACGAGTACACGGTGTGGAGCACCAACAGCAACGGCAACTATCTTTCGAATCTCATCCCCGATGTTTCGGGAAACAGCCCCGCGCTGGAAGCTCTGGAGACAACATTTCATCAGGACCTGAACGGCGACGGCGTGATCGGAATTGCCGTGGCGCCTAACGCGACATTGGAATTAAACGGCGTTCATTCGGACAACGTTACTTTCGAGCGCTCAACGGGGACGCTGAAGCTAGATAGTCCATCGACATTCGGTGGACAAATCATCGGCTTTACTGGAGACGGCACCTTATCGGAATCGGATCAGGTGGATTTGCCCAACATGACTTTCAGCAATGCAATTCAATTAGCTTCCAGCTATGATCCTTCGACCGGTGCGCTCACCGTGATTAACGACGCTACCGTCGACGTTCTCCACTTCATGGGCAGCTATTCGCAGGCTAACTTTGAGTTCGCAGACGATGCACATGGTGGAACCGTTGTTTACGATCCACCTGCAACCACCCAAGGGACACCGGCGGAGGCATCTGACGATGCTAACGTACACATCGCCGGTATCAGTACGATCGATGGGGCTGGGCCGCTCGATGGTCGACAAGTGATTGTCGATAGCGGTGCGACCGTAACACTGGACCATGTAACAGCCTCCGCCGGCACGATCACGAACGATGGAACGGCGAAGGTTACTGACAACAGCACGGTCATCATGGCCGCTGGCGCCGGACACGATAACTTCGTATTCGCGCCGGATTTCGGTCAGGCAACGATCTCTCATTTCACGCCTGGAACCGATTCAGTAACGATCGATCATGCGATTTTCTCCAGTCTGGACGCTCTTTTTGCAGCGACACGCGACTTTCACGGCAGCGCGGTCATCACGGATGCCGCACACGACACAATCACCCTTGAGAAGGTCACTACGGCACAATTACTCGCGCACCAGAGCGACTATCATCTGTCGTAAAATGCTCATTGGGCTTTGCACCAATTCGCCGGACTATAGTTTAGCGCTGCTTTGCCAGATTTTGGCGATTGATCGGCGTCCACCGCGCCAAAACAGTGCGCGCATGACGCGCCGTCACACTACCTTGGCCTGCCTCAGCTTCGCGATTTCGTCTGCGCTAAAGCCGAACTCGGTAAGCACCTCCTCGGTCTGCTCGCCGAATTCCGGCGGCCGAGCTGCCATTTTGCTGGGGGTGCGCGACAGGGTGACGGGCTGGCCGACCAGACGGATATGACGGTTCTCGGCATTTGGCACGTCCTGCGCGATGCCGAGATGCCTGACCTGGGCGTCGCCGAACACCTGGTCGATCGAGTAGATCGGGCCACAGGGCACGCCGGCGGCGTTGAGCTCCCTGACCCACGTGTCGGTGGATTTTTTTTCGGTACGGGCGTTGATCTCGGCGTTGAGCGCATCGCGGTTTTTCGAGCGCGCCGGCGCGGTGGCATATTCGGGGCGGGTCGGCAGGTCCGGCGCGCCGATCGCTTCGGCGCAGCGCTCCCAGATCCGTCCCCCCGTCGTGGCAATGTTGATGTAGCCATCCGAGGTCTTGAACACGCCGGTGGGAATGCTGGTCGGGTGGTCGTTGCCGGCCTGCTTCGGCACTTCCTCTTCCATCAACCAGCGCGAGGCCTGAAAATCCAGCATGAAGATCTGTGCCTGAAGCAGCGAAGTCTGCACCCACTGTCCTTCGCCGGAGACATCGCGTTCGAGCAGGGCGGTCAGGATGCCGATCGCACAGCACAGCCCGGCTGCCAGATCTGCGACGGGAATGCCGACCCGCATCGGCCCCTGGCCGGGGGCGCCCGTGATCGACATCAAGCCGCCCATGCCCTGGGCGATCTGATCGAAGCCCGGACGCTTGTGATAGGGGCCATCCTGCCCAAACCCGGAGATGCTGCCATAGACAATGCGCGGGTTGATCTTGCGCAGGCTGTCATAGTCGATGCCGAGCCGCGCTTTGACATCGGGGCGAAAGTTCTCCACCACGACGTCAGCCTTTTCCGCCAGCCGCCGGAAAACGTCGAGACCTCTGGGGTCCTTCAGGTTAAGCGCGATCGCCCGCTTGTTGCGATGCAGGTTCTGGAAATCCGAACCATGGCGCGGCCCCCCGGGCTGCTCGCCGGCAGCGTCTTCCGTCAGGGCGTCGATCTTGATGACATTGGCGCCCCAATCCGCGAGCTGCCGCACGCAGGTCGGCCCGGAGCGGACCCGGGTGAGATCGAGCACGGTGAAGCGGGAAAGAGCCTGCGAGGCGCGCGGGAACGGCATTCAGGAACTCCGGTGTGGACCAGTCCGGGATAGCATAGCGGGCGGCACAATCGCGGCAAGTTTGCGTCTCGTCGTGTGGCGACCAGGCGGATTCGGCGCCTGCAAGTCAGGTATCCGCTTTCCGCTGGTCCATGGAACGCGCATGACCAGGAGACGAGGGGTGAGCAAGAGCCTCGGCTGGTTCAGCTATAAACGGTAAAGGATTTCCAGACCAAAAAATTGGGTTCGTTCTGCAAAAAAAGCGCTTGCTGATCCCAACCTGTACATAGCGCGGTGCTATTCGAGCTTCTGCATAAAAAAAAAGCAGGAAGCGGAAGTTTGGCCCCCGAAATGACTATCGGAGCGACAACCTGGTCGCGGCTTCCAATTCGTCGATGGCCTGCGAGGCATTCAGAACTTTGATGGTCGTCATGCCCATCTCGCGGGCCGGCTTCAGGTTTACTCCCAAATCGTCAAGGTAGACGCAGTTTTTGGGATCGACTCCCAACGCCTCAACCATCATTTGATAGATCCGCGGATCGGGCTTTCGTAGGCCGATCTTGGCTGATTCTATGACATGGTCAAAAAGTGCCATCACTTCCGCGATGTAGAGCGACCGGCCGCCGAGGCTTCCAATCGCGTTGGCGGGCAGGTTGTTGGTGATGCAGCCGGTCTTGAATTTTGCTTTCACGCGCTCCAGAGCCTCGACCATCTCGGGCCGCAGATCACCGGACAAAAGAGGCAACACATCCTTGCCTCGAACCTCTGCGCCGAAGGCCAGCAATTCCGCAGCGAACAGGTGATCGAACGTGTCGAGGTCCACCTCCGCCCGTTCGAATTTCGCCCAGGCATTCTCCCAATGATTGTTTGCATTGGTACGCCGAATGATATCGGTGGGCAGGCCACGTTCGGCTTCAAACCGCGCAAAAGCCTCGAATGGCGAGCTGGTGAGTACGCCGCCAAAATCCCAGATTACTGCTTCGATCATCAATCTCCGCCCAAGCCCGCATCGTTCTGGCAACGGCTAGCACGACTTCCTGGAGGGAGCCAGTCTGATCCGGCGCGCCAACCCGCAACTCTCCGAATCTCAAGGTCCGCCAACACAGAGCATCTTTTACGCCCAAGTCGGCCGCTGTCCCCGCCGACCGATGCCGATAAAATAGAACGAACTCTCTTTGGTGAGCGTCGGGTAGTCACCGTGCGTAAAGAATATCTCAAAGCCGGATTGCTCAATCATGGGCCGAAAGGTCTCGACGACTGATCCTCGATTGTTCTCTTGCAAGACGATCACACCGTCTTCGGCCAAATGGTCGCTTACCGTCTCGAAGAAGTTCCTGTGGATTCGCCAATCGGGATCGTGCGCGCGTATGTCGCCCTCATACTGATCGATGAAGTGGGGCGGGTTGCTCACGATCAGGTTCCACATTTCCGAACGCGGAATGCTTTTGAGATTGTCGGACTGATAAACAGAAACGCGGTCGCTGAGTTCGTTGACGCGCACGGTATGCTGGCACGAAGAAACCGCCGCGGAATTGATGTCGGATAGGCAAAGAGTTTCGCAAAGACCATTGCCAAGCATTGAGAAGCCGATGAAGCCGGGTCCGCAGCACCATTCGAAGGCGCGCTTTTGTTTCGGCATGCCCCGCGATTTGAGAAAAGGGATGAACTGCTGCCCAAACTCGGTTCCGCCTCCGTCGAGCTCGCTTCGATAGCTGATGTCTATCCCTGCGAAGCGAACATGGCGGGAGGGTCGTGCCCATCGCAGGATGGGCCTGACCAGTTCATTCTCAATACGCTTTAGGAGGCCCATCTTTTCAGTCCTTGGGGCCGGTTGCTTTTATCCGTTAGAATTACCACGCATAATTCCAAGTCGAATAATCCTGCCCCGGGCTTTCGGTCGCTGTTTCAGAACATCAAGATCGACAAAAAGTTCGCTTGTTTGCTAAAAAACCGGTGGAACCCACAATCGTCGTGCAATCGGGTGATTCGAATTGTCCAACTGCAAGAGGCGTCGGTTGTTTGCCGAAACGTCTTCCTGATGGCGGGTGTCTCCCAAGTGACGACCGATCTCGTTGCGCTCCGAAGCGTCAACGGAAAGCGCTGGGCGAATAGCAGGCGCCGTTTCGCAGCTCGAACAGAAAAACAAGTTCACTTGCTCGCGCTCCACTCCGAAATTCCGAGAAGTCGCGCTGCCGCAAGCAACCGCTCATCGTAGCTCGCAAGCTTCACGCTTTGCTTTTGTGCGCGGATAAACTCAAGGGCCGCGAGGTGAATAGCATCCAATGTCCGCACTGGAACGGGAAACGGCTGCAGGGCGCGCGTAAGCACCGGTCCAATCATTTCAACCATCGCAATTCGACCGATCAAATTACGCGCCGCCTCGCCATGAGAATTCTGGAGCTGGTGTGCGTTGATTCGATTCCAAACCTCGCATTCAAGTAGCCGGCTCGACACCAGTTGCTCTTCCCAGAGCTCATCAGGTGGAAAGCGATCTTCTGCCAGCAAATGTGCCAGTGCGACCGAGCTATCCAGATAGATCATCGATCCGCTCGATCGCGCTGCAGATCGCTCAGAAGTTCGTTGATCGTCATAACCGGTTTGCGTGCTGGCGGACCGCGCCCGACCGATATCGGGGCTGTCATCCAGCCTTGCCGGAATGCGTCTAACAATAGTGCGTCCGACAGCATCAAACTCCGAGCGGGGCTGGGTGGGCCAATTTCCGCAACAACGCGGTCACGATCGGTAACCAGAACGGTCTCGCCCCCGGCGGCAAGCCGGACATACTCGCTTAACTTATTTTTGAGCGTTTTGAGACCAACGGAGCGCATAATTCAATGTAGCTACCAGAGGCTACCTTGTCAAATGGTGATGAGAACTAAACTGCGATCGCAGCCATTGGTTTTCCGCGTTTGGACGGAGCAGGCCAACGGGGAGTAGAAGCGTTGCCGCTCGTCTCGGCCTGCAACCGACGGTCGTCCGGGTGACGACAATGGTGCCCGCCTAGATCGATCCGAACGCCGCTTTCGAATGCTCATCGCAACCTCCTTCGTCAAGCTGTTGCGACGACCACTTAAATCTGCCCAATACACCAGCGAACAGTTCCGGCGGCTGATGGCGGAAGTAGCTTAAGCAGGTGTCAACAGAACCGGGTGCAGCTCATCAAGTAGTTTTGAGATCCAAGGTAACAACCGGCCGCCATTAAGACGGCATGCCATTTACTCGATGCCAAACGCTTGTTAAAGCGGGTCGAGACACCCATCTTCCGGAGCACCGACGTTATGGATTGTCCGTCGATAATCGACCCAGCAACCAAAGAGAGACTGCCGCGCATTCCGGTTCCTAATCTGCTTGCGGACGCCTCAAATGAGACCGCGGCGCACTATTCAAAACAGTGGGGCGACGATACGGGCTATACGAAATTTATTCGCAACGCGCCAAAGGCCGCAAAACACACAATGGCCAGACAACTCGGCTGGCCCGATTTGTTTGACCGGATAAGAGCCGAGGCAACAATCCGCGATGTCTCGGTCTATGACGCAGCTTGCGGATTCGGGTTAATCCACCGTGATTTGTTCGCCACTCCTACACCCGATCATCTGTCTTATGTCGGCGCCGATATTCACGAGGCTTTGGCATCAATAGAGAACCCATTCCCTAAGTCGCGCTTTGTTCGGTTCGATATCAGTGACCGCTTGCCGACAGATGACCAGTTCGACTTCGTCGTATGCCGAGCCGCGCTTCATCATACTCCCAATCCAGAGCACACGCTCCGCAATCTCGCCTCAGTTCTGAAGCCAGGTGGAACGCTTGCCATTTCGGTTTATACGAAGAAAAGCCCGATGCGAGATGCAAGCGACGATTATTTGCGGTCAAGAATCACGCCGATGAAACCCGATGATGCTTTTCGACTGGTTCGTCAGTTCACTTCTCTCGGTCGAGATCTTCAAGAAAGCTCCGGAGAGATCGTTATCAAGGAGGATCTTCCGTTTCTCGGAATCAAGGCCGGGAAATATCCCATCCAGCCGTTCATCTACGACCATTTTCTAAAATGCTGGTTTAATGGTGAATTCGGAGAGCAGTGGTCCGATATCGTCAATTTCGACTGGTATCATCCGCCGTTCGCCTATCGCTACACATTGCAGGAGGCGATTGCGATGAACGAGCGGTGCGGGTTAAGTGTCGTCAAAACGGAAAGCAACAAAGCGCAGCACTATATCGAGGCCACCAAGCCAACCTGAAGCCGGAGTGCGCGACGGCAGAAATGACCGATCAAATTATGCACCGCGTCGCCATGTGAATTCTGGAGCTTGTGCGCGTTGCTCTCTTTCAGAATTCATCAGGTGAAATCGATCTTCTGGGGGCGTCGCAGCAGCGGCCGCCGCTCCGGTGGCCCGCAAGCCGCAACGAACCTTGTCTGTCTTTGCACCCAAAGGATGTGTGGACGTTTGATGTTTCCGGTAGCGTGTTTGCTCGGCAACGGCTGCCAGTCGTTTGGCGGCGAATCCCGGTGCTGCGGCCCCCAAATCGGCCGTTTCCACCGGGAATAAGCAACCGCAGAGCCGGTTCTGTATCCCGCTGATCTATCGACATCGTTTCGACGGGCTGGTAGCCCGCTCAATTTGCCAGAGAGGTCTCAGCCTTGATCGAAGAGCCTGCGCACGGCGGAGGGGAGGCGTTGATGGGCGCTTCGGGGCCAAGCCGCGCGCGACGACTGCTCGCCGGATGGTCGGCCAATCTCTTCCAGATGATCCTGGGAGTGACCCAGCAGGTCGCGCTGATTCCCATTTTCCTGCATTACTGGACCAGCGATGTGCTGGCCGCCTGGCTTGCCATCTACGCCGCCGGGAATCTCATTCTCGTTGCGGACGCAGGCCTGCAACTGCGTTCGATCAACCGGTTTCTCGGATTTAAAGCCAGCGTCGATTGCGACGGCCGGACCGCAAGCTTTTACGCAGCGATGCTGCGGATTTATTTTGGCGTTGCCGGCACCCTGATCGCCCTGGTGCTGGTCGGCACACATCTGCTTGCTCCGTCGGCGGTGCTGGGATTTCAGGCCATCCCGAATTTCGATACCGCTTTTGTCCTGATGACGGCGGGCAGTTTGTTGACCTTGCCGTCCAATCTGGTGTCGGGCCTGTATCGCGCGCGCGGTCTCTACGGTCGCGCCGTGCAACTGCAGAACTGGGGCATGCTGTTGGCACAACTCGCCCAGTTGGCGGTGATCGTCGCAACCGGGAGCCTGCTGGCTGTGACCGTGACTTACGTCGTGGCGCAGGTGCTCATCATGGTCTACTTTCTGGCGATCGATGCTCCCCGCCTGTTTCCGATTTTGCGTCGAATACGGGTCACGCATTCATGGCGCTGGACCGTCGGGCAGTTTCGCAAGGCGGCTCCCTTTGCCGTGGCGGGCGCTACCGAGCTCGCATTGGTCAATCTCCCGGTGTTGCTGGTCAGCGCTTTTGTGTCCGACCGCATGGCCGTGGCGCAATGGGGCCTTACCCGGATTGCTGCAGGATTGCTGCGGACACTCTGCGTTCAAACCACGCTTCCCCTGGCGGCCGAACTTGGGCACGACTATGCCGTCGGCTTGAAAGACCAGCTGCGAAGCCTCTACGCCCGCGGATCGGTGTTCGTCACCTTGCTCGCGAGCTTGGTGGTTTCAGGGCTGTTGCCGTTCTGGCCGGATTTTTTCGCGCTCTGGACCCATGGCGCGGTACCCTACGATTCGTTGCTGACGATGACCCTGCTGATCGGGACCAGCGCGATCGCGCCGTCGATCCTGGCGCTGGGTTATGCCAATTACAGCAATCGTGGAGACCTCCTGGTGCGGACCAAAGGACTTCAGCTTGCGGTATTCCTGATTCTGTCAGTGATCCTGATCCCCGCAATGGGACCGTTGGGGGCGGCGGTGGCGGTTGTCGGCAGCGACCTGTTGATTCAGTTCGGGCTGCTCGGGCTCATCATCATCGGGCAAACGCTTCAACGGCCGCTTCGGCACATCGTTTTTCTCGCAACGGTGATGGCGTTCGTGACGTCAGGGGGTTGGGCGCTCGGAACGATCATCCGGTCGTGGGCGCCCGGAACCGGACTGCTGCGATTTGCGTTCGAATGCGCGCTGTGGCTGATTGTTGTTGCTGTGGTCGCGGCTCCGCTGGCGAATGGCCGCCTTCGCGACCGCCTGGTCGCCAAAATTCCGAAATGAAGATATCAGGCCGGATGCGGCCAATTGGCTTCCACGCCATTTGGCTTGACCTTGATAAAATTCACCGATTGAGTCTTTGTCACCCCTGCTGAAAAACATTGGGATACCGGGCTTGTGAGGCTGTTCCAGAATGCCAGATATTATCCGTCGCTGCGCCCGAGAATTCGCGAACTGACCAAGGGCTGTTCTACGTTTGCGGGTCAAATCAATGCGTTTTTGAATTTCAGGGAATCGGCAGCCCACATTCTGCTGCCGGTGGATCAGCGGGCCGAGTGGGCATTTTTCACCAATGGCGATGACGAAACCGTTCAGAGAGTCTGGGCGCGCGAGCATGGCTTGAGCCGGCGCGCATCGCTTGGCGATATCCTGAAGGCGCAAATTGAAGAACACCGCGCGGACGTATTCTACAATCTCGATGCGACCGGATGGGATGCGAGTATTATCAAGAGTCTTCCGGGATGCATCAGGCATGTGATCGCCTGGCATGCCGCGCCGTTCCGCAATGTATCGTTTGCGGCCTATGATCTTGTCGTCAACAATATGCCGTCGATCCTTGCAGCGATCGGCGAGCAGGGATGCCGGACAGGGCACTTCTTTCCGGCGTATGATCCGGAATTCTCGCCCTTTGCGGTTCGCCAGGATAGGCCCATCGATGTGGTGTTCGTCGGGGGCTATTCGCGCCATCACAGGCGAAGGGCGGAAACATTGGAAGCCGTGGCGAAGCTGGCGGGCGAATACAGGATTGTATACCACCTCGACCGGTCGCGCCTGTGCCAGCTGGCGGAATCGCCACTCGGACAGTTGCTGCCAATGGCAAGGCATCGAAGGCCGCCAGCCATACGGGCGATCACCGAGGCACCGAAATTCGGTCTGGACTATTATGAGGTGCTGGCGAGCGCCAAGATTGTGTTGAACGGTGCGATTGATATCTCGGGAGCCGATCGCGGAAATATGCGCTGCTTTGAGGCGCTGGGGGCCGGATCGCTGCTTCTTTCGGACCAGGGCAATTATCCGGATGGCATGCGTGACGGCCAAACCATCATGACCTATCGCTCGCCGGAGCACGCCGTACAGCAGGTCCGGACGTTGCTCGATGCCGCCGATGAGAGATTGGCCATCGCGCGTGCGGGTCACGAAATGGTATCGACTCGCTACTCAAAAGAAGCTCAATGGAAGCGTTTCGAGGCGCTGGTCGCTTCGCTCTAGAAGGCCGCCCATGTCAGACAGCTTTATCCCGATTTCGAAACCATACATCGGAGCGCGTGAAAAGGAGCTTGTCCTGGATGCGCTGGATTCCGGATGGGTTTCTTCGATCGGGAAATACATCGATGAGTTCGAAGCCAACTTTGCGCGCTATTGCGGAACCGAATATGCCATTGCGGTGAGTAACGGCACCACGGGGCTTCATCTAGCGCTTGCAGCACTTGGGCTGAAACCCGGCGACGAAGTCATCATTCCAGATCTGACTTTTGTCGCGACGGCGAATGCCGTCGCTTACACCGGCGCAACGCCAGTGCTGGCCGACATCGACGCCGACACACTTTGTCTGGATCCTGCGTCGGTCAAATCGTTGATCTCGGCAAGGACGAGAGCGATCATTCCGGTGCATCTCTATGGTCATCCGGCAGACATGGATGCTTTAACGGAAATCGCTGATGCTCATAGCCTAGACATTATCGAGGACGCCGCTGAGGCGCATGGTGCCGAATACAAGGGCCGCAGGGTCGGTGGCTTCGGCAAGTGTGGTGTTTTCAGCTTCTACGGCAACAAGGTCATTACCACCGGCGAAGGCGGCATGCTGACCACCAATGACAGGGAATTCTATCAGCGGGCCAGACGGCTGCGCGATCATGCGATGAGTCCGCAGCGGCGATATTTTCACGAAGAGCGCGGATTCAACTATCGGATCACCAATCTGCAGGCGGCGCTCGGCGTTGCGCAGCTGGAGCGAATCGATGATTTTCTCGGCCGCCGGGCGGAGATCATGAGTTGGTATGAACAGGAGATCGCCACCACCGATCGCGTTCAGCTCAACCGGGTAAAGAACTGGGCGAAAAGCGCATTCTGGATGGTCTGTCTGGAGGTCGACTGGTTTGACGAAACGCGCCGGGATGCGTTCATGCAGGCACTGAAGGCGCGCGGTATCGACAGCCGGCCCTATTTTTGCACGATGTCGTCGATGCCGATGTATGAGCAGGTACAGATGCCGATCTCGGCTCACAAGGCGCAGATAGGGCTGAACCTGCCGTCCTATTTTGAATTGACGAAGCGCGAAGTCCAGCGAATTGGATCTGACGTGAACGCGATTCTCAAGGAGATGCGTCCGGCATGAATCCAGCGGCGGAAAATTCCGGTCGGCGCGAACCGTCGATGCGGTCCGTGCTTGCCATTTGATGCGACGCTGCCGGATGGCTCGGCGCGCAGCGACACCATTCGCTTTCTGACGGAGTAACGGGTGTGACGATCAAGCTCGGCGTTCTCGCGCTCGCTGGACCGGAGAACGGCGGTACCTATCAATATACCCTGTCTGTGCTGCAAGCGCTGCGCCACACCAGCGGTTTTAAGATTACGCTGTATGGAAATCCGCAAAATCCGGATTTTACCGAGCTCGGTTACCCGATTTGCGATTTCTCGGAATCGCGCCTCCAGCAGCTGACGGCGCTGACCGCCGACAGAATGCATATCAGACTGCCCGATCCGTTCGCGTCGCAGGATATCCTGCTCGCGCCGATTTATGCGTTGGCATTGCTGCATACGTCGAGGCCGTTTGCCTACACGTTGCATGACCTGCAGGAGAACTATTATCCGGAGAATTTTTCCCTGTGGCAACGGGCCTGGCGATATCAGGTCCACTCCCGGTTGCTGGGTCGTGCACGGCGCGTGATCTGCAAATCGTCTTGCGTGAAAACAGACATCATCCGTTATTTCGGCGTGCCCGAGGATCGGGTTGCGGTGATAGTGGCTCCCCCGCTGCGACAGTTCCTAGCAGATGAGGCCGACGAACAGTTACAGGCGACGCGAGTACGATTGCGTTTGCCGGAGAAGTTCCTGTTCTACCCGGCGCAATTCTGGACCCACAAGAATCATTTACGGCTGATCGAGGCGTTTCGAGAGGTTGCGGCCGAAGTCCCGGACTTGAAGCTGGTTCTTACAGGAAAAAAACGGGACCAATACGAAACAGTGATGCGCGCCGTCGATGCGTTCGGACTGAACGAACGCGTTTGCCATCTTGGGTATGTGGAGCAGGATGACCTGCAGGCGATTTACAGGCTGACGACGGCTTTGGTCATGCCGTCGCTGTTCGAAAGCGTAAGCATCCCGATCTATGAAGCATTTCAGGTTGGGACCCCGGTTGCGGCTTCCGGTATTCTTGCCATCCCCGAACAAGTCGGCGATGCCGGCCTGTTATTCGATCCAAAATCCGTAACCTCGATCAAGGACGCGATTCTGAGGATTGTAAGGGATCCTGCAGCGGCGCGCCTGCTCGGAAAAAGCGGGCGAGACCGGATGCTCGCGATGACGCCGGAGCGCTTTGCCGCTCAATTGCAGAGTTTATTGCTTGGGTTGCGATAGGTCTGCTGCGGGCAGCGAGGCGGGGTTAAAATTCGAACGTGAATTCGGGAAGCCGGGGATTGTTGGGCTGGTCAAGCCCGGGAATCGGATATTTCAGGCGCGATGGCGGCGGTGGCGAGCTGAAAAATCGCTTGTTAAGGAACGTAATTTCCGGGGCGATCGGAAAACCGGACGGCGTCGTGCCTCCCATGTTATTGCCGTGAATATGCACGATGTAGAAGTCACGCTTGATTTTCTCGACGAGGGAATTGAATCGCTCCGAAAGGATATCGACGTCATGGAATTCGATAGCGATTGAGACGATATCTCGTGAATGCCGGAGCACGTCGTCGAGGATACGGTACTCGCTGCCCTCAATGTCGATCTTCACAAAAACGGGGCACTCCGCCGGCAGGCGGCCGAACGCATCTTCGACGGTCGCGCTGTTGTCCTGGTTGTCGCGCCAGATTCTTTGCCGGAAATGAAGTTTATCTCCCCGGAAAAAAAATATGTAGTCAATCCACGTAAAGGCCCTCCGCAGTGCGCGTGTCCTGAACTGCAGAACGAACCGCAGCAACTGACCGATCGAGTACTCAAAGGCGGTTCGAAGCGAGACCGTGTGATCGTAGCAATGAATAACGGCGTCCGCATTGTGCTTTTTGAAGTCGCGCTCAAAAGTCCAGTCGTGGGAAAGGCCGAACGAGAGCAGTGCACGGGCTGCTCTCACGGCACCAAGTGGGACAACATATCCACCGTCATTGGCACTTCCGATCCGCGCGAGCTGCTCACACGCTACAGGATGAAAGTCGGAGAGTTGAACTGGATCGCCAGTCCCGGATCTCACTCTTGCGTATGAATGGGACATATCCACCGTCTCGAATACCTTGTCTGTTAAGCCGGTTCACGCCAGGGTTGGATCAGGTCGTTAGCGTGGCCGGCATTTCAGTATTTGCCGGACTGTCGTTGGCGAGTTTCGTTGTCTGACGGTTTGCTTCGAACATCGCGGGCGGCGTGATCTACCATAAAGCGGTTCGGCGTTTCTAGGCGGGGTTCGGCGCGTTGCTGGACCTCGGCTGCAAATGTTGTTTCACAAAGGTCTCCAGGTTGCCACCTGAAAAGAGGTAACCTCGCAGGCCGGCGGCCCGCGCGGCCTCGAGGTCGCTCGCCTTGTCGCCGACCAGGATGCTGTCATCCGTGTTGACAGGGAAACGGCTGAGCAAATCCGTGATCATTCCCGCGGCGGGCTTGCGTCGATCGCTCACGCGGCGATATCGCTCGATGGTACCTTCAGGGTGATCCGGGCAGTATTCGAACGCATCGATATGTGCGCCCATCATAGCCATCTCGTCGGCCATCCAGCGGTGCAGGGCCTGAACGTCGCTTTCTTCGTAGAGGCCCCTTGCGACGCCTGATTGATTGCTGACGACGAACGCGAAATAGCCGGCGTCGTTGACCGCCTTGACGGCCTCGCGGGCGCCGTCGATCCATTTCAGCTTGTCCGCCTCGAAGACGTAGCCCGTGTCATGATTTAGAACGCCGTCGCGGTCGAAGAAGACGGCCGGACGCCTCAATCACTCTTTCAACCCGGCCTCGGCGCCTGCAGGGTCCTGGGCGATACCGATGTCGATGAAGTACCCGCGATAGCATGTTCCCTTCAAGGCGCCGGTTGCGGCGAGCGCTGGCAAGATGTCCTGTTCGAGCGAAGCGGGGAGGCGGTCGATGCCGTCAATGACGGACCGGTCGATCACGTAGACCCCGGCGTCGGCCGGACCGGTTGCGCCGTGGCCGGGCGCGAGGAACGCGCGAACCCGGTCGTTGTCCAGGACAACATGGTGGGATCGGTCGCCGACAGCGTCGGCGCGCAGTGCCATATGAACGCGGCTGGAGCCTGCACGCCACACCAGATCGAGAAGATTGAAATCGAAAAATGAAGCGCCGTTGAGAAGCAGAAACCGCTTCTGCAGCAGACCGGCCGCATGAGCCAGGGCGCCTGCTGTCCCGAGCGGCTCTTGTACCAGCGCGACCGTAAGGCGCGAGCGTCCCCTGACTGTGCCAGCGTAGTCAGCCAGAACGTGCTCGGCCTGATGGCTCGCCAGCAGCAGAATTTCCTCGAACGCATCGTACCGTGCGATTTCATCGATCAGCGTATCGAGAAACGGACGGCCGCCGGCATTCAACATCGACTTCGGTGTTGTTACGGTTCGGCTGCCAGGCGGCGTGTCGGGTCGCGCGCCAAGTCCTCCGACCAGGACGACAGCTTGCCTCAGCACAGGCCATCCTCGACGAAACTGCAAAGCGGGCGCCCAAAGGCAATATCAAAACTCAACATTGGTCACGACACTAGCACCGCCGAACGCCGTACAACAATGAGAAATCCCCCTCGGCAGGGGCGCCGTCGTCGAGAGTTCTCTTTGGCGGACGATGGCTCGATCAGCCGATCGCGATGTCGGTCAGCCGCAGATCGCAGCATATCGTTGCCGATCGTCTTTCGATCGTCTGCTTCGGACACCCAGGCGTGATCTTGCCAAGATCCGACCGGTGGGTCGGATTTGCTACGGTTATTCAAATGCCGGAGTTTGACCCGAGCTACATCAGGCCAGGGCGTCTCTGCCTGGCTTTGCCCAAAAGGGCTCGGATGGCTTCCAGCCGATTGCCAGAAGCTTGGATGGATTGGCTATTTGAGGGCAGCCGAGCCGCTCCCACACCGCGCGCTGGCCAATAGCCTTGAGAGACAGCTCCAGCCACCTTTTGGGTACCGGCAGGAGCCAGGACGATCTGCCCAAACTGGCGCGGTGACGTGCGACAAGATCGGCAACCGTCACCGGTCTGGGATCCGACACGATGAATGTCTCGCCGCGCGCGCGGGAATTGCTCAGGGCCGTGCCGATGGCCGAATTGAGATTCTGGATCCACAGCACGGATCGTCGGGCCGTCAACATTCCGAATGGCAATGGGATTGGCAGGCGCGAGATCCTGAAGAAGATCGCCAAATTTCCTTTTTCGCCTTCGCCGTAAATCACGACAGGACGCAAGATTGTAAAGGAAACGCCTGCCGCGCGAACGGCTTTTTCGGCAGCGAGCTTTGATCTTCCATACGGATTGTTCGGTCTTGGAGGTTCGTCCTCGGTCAGTTCGTGATCCGAGCTTGAGCCGGACTGCGCGGCAATGGACGAGACGAAAACCAGGTGCTTGATGCCGCTGCGGAATGCGGCTTCAGCGAGTGCTGCGGTGGCCCGGTGATTGACCTGATCGTACAGATCGTCGCTGGCAAATCGGTGAGCAATTCCAGCAAGATGAATGACGAGATCGCATTGCTGCAGCAATGGCTGCCAGTCGAATGGCATGGACAGATCCGGAAGCGGGGCAGCCACTATGTTGGGGTTTCGAAGGTGGGTGTCGCCCTCGATGCAGCGATCACCTTGTAGCCCTGCGCGGCGAGATAAGGCACGAGGTGGCGCCCAACGAAGCCGTCGGAGCCGGTTACAAGCACCCTGGTTTGATCATTCATCTGTTGGAGTACCGCCGCGAATTAACCGTCGCTGGATAGATCATTAGCTTGATGACATATTTTCGGCCCCACGTATCCTGGAAATCTTGGGTAACAAATTTGAAGATAAGCATGTTATCGGGAGGGTTGCGCCTTCGGAAGCGACGGCGGTGCTAGGGCAAATTCTCCGGGGAAAACACTAAAAGCAATTATTAGGACTAGCGCTGGTTGCAGAAATATCTTGGGTTGTGGCACGCGTTTGGTGGAACCTACCATAAATGACAGCGCGACTATAGCATTGTGCGCGGCGACAGAATCCTCGACGGTGGACAGGGATTTCTCGTGATTAGCGCAGGGTGTGCAGCGCTGTCTCGACGGTCTTTAGCTCATTTCGCGGCGCGGCGCTCAACCTGCCAGGCGTATGTCCTTCACCTATTGCAAGCGATCGTATCGGACGCTCAAAATACCTATACGACAAGGCAGCTACAGGAAAAGTTAGCGCGACGCCGATCCAGATATTCGGCGGCCAATTTGCGTCTCGGTAGGAACCGTTTCCGGTCAACATTCCCTGCCACATGTACAGACCATAGCTGATCGTTCCGATATAGCCGATGATGCCTGAATCCAATCTGCGCACTAATGCATTTGACTGATTGAGATAGACCCAAGCGATCACGCCGCAAATTCCGAACGCGGTTAGTATGTCTGCGGCCGGACCGGGCGTGCCCATAAACGGCGCGCAGATGACGCAAAGCGACAACATCAGCGCCAAGCCGCTGCGAAGATACGCGGACGCCGTGTCGATATTGATCGCGAAAACCGAGCCAGCCATGATTGGCAAAATGGCCGGAATGGTCCAGAGGCTTGGCGAGTGCGTTTGCAACTCTGATCCGTATCCTGCCCACATGCGCGCGCAGCATGCGCCAATCAGTCCAATGGCGACAAGATTGATGGCCATCCGTCGATTGCCGAATGCAAGTCCGAAGACAAATGGCCAGAAGATATAGAACTGTTCCTCTACAGCAAGGCTCCAGAGGTGATTGAGATAGTTGACCTCGTTTGCATGCGGCAAGAAATTGTAGACATAAAACAAGCTATAGAGAGCAGCTATCCATGCCGGACGGGCAATCCCAAGGCACATGAGAACAACCGCTAACGTCGAAATCACGACGTACAGCGGCAGGATGCGCAGCGCACGTCGCAGCATGAACGCGGGAATGTCTATACGACCAGCTTCCCTATGTTCGGCAATCAAGAGTGAAGTGATCAAAAATCCCGACAGGACGAAGAACGTCTTGACGCCGAAGTTGGCATTGAAAACGGAAACGGCCGCCGTCAGGATCGGAGCCGCCTCGTACGCCCTTCCCAATAGGCCGGTATGCGAAAGGATAACAAGCAACACCGAGAAGGCGCGCAAGGCATCGAAGCCGACGAATTCGCGATGTCTCGCCGGAATCATCAGGTATCCCAAATTGTCTCCTATATCAACTCAGGCCAGAATACCTCCTGATCCACAACCTAAGCAACCATACGGCACGCAAATTCTAATTAGGATACCAACGACCATTGGGATTTAATCAAAACCCTTCTGTGTCCTGCCTTGGCGGCAATGCTTCAGGGCCGCGCTTGGACGCTCCGGGCGAGCTCGCCCGTACGATTTGCGAGATATAGGGGGTGCTGTTAAACGTGTCTCCGTGTTTCAGCCGAGACCGCCTTTGGGCGGTCTTTTATTTAGACCTGGCGCCTCACCTTTCTGTGTTCCTTGGCAGGTATGAAACGAAATGTACGTGATTGGAATTAGCTCCGGAATCAAGCACGGTCACCACGACGGCGCCGCGGTTCTGCTTCGCGATGGAGAACTGATTGCGGCGGCAGAAGAGGAGCGTTTCACGTTAGCGAAACATGCTCGCGGGGAGCTTCCGCGGGGCGCCATCGGTTTTTGCCTGAAGCAGGCGGGCATTACCATTCAGGACGTGGACTGGATTTGCTCGCCGCTGAAAACCTATGTCAATTATGCCCAGCGCTTGACCGAATATTTCAAATACCAATTCGGCCACAGCCCAAAAATAGAACTCTATGATCACCACCTTTGCCACGCCGCGAGCAGCTTCTACGGGTCGGGCTTTCCGGAGGCGACGGTCATCTGCTTCGATTTTTCCGGTAATTCAAGTTCCGGGGTTGTCGTACATGCCAAGGGTGACACTTTTCGCGAATTGACGCGCTTTGGCAGGCACAACAGCCTCGGGCTGTTTTACGGCATGCTCACGCAGTATCTTGGATATCAAATGACCAACGACGAATACAAGGTCATGGGCCTGTCGTCGTACGGAAGTCCGCGTTACCTGGATCAATTCGCCGCCATCCTGCGCCCGGACGGGATGAGTTATGAACTTGACGGAGCGCTCGACAAGCGCTTGCGCGACAGAGAAATCTTCACCAGCGATTTTTCGACGCGGCAAGAGCGGATTTTTACCGAGAAGATGGAGGACCTGTTGGGTCCTCGCCGGGTTCGCGGGCAGCCGTTAGACCAGCGCTTCACGGATATTGCGGCCAGCGGCCAGAAACAGCTTGAGGTCGTCGCTACGCATGTCACGCGAGTAGCCATTGAGGCCTCGGGCTGTGCCGACGTCTGTCTTGCCGGCGGGGTAGCCTTGAACTGCAAAATGAATATGGAGATTGCGGCTGAGCCATCCGTCGCCAGGCTTTACGTTCCGCCGGTGCCGCACGATGCCGGCGTCGCACTCGGAGCCGCGATGCTAAAATGCGCGGAAGCGGGTCACAGGATCGCGCCGCTGACGCATGCCTATTGGGGGCCGGAATATTCAAACGACGTGATCAAGGAAACGCTCGAAAAGATCGGTGCTCGTTATGAAGTGGTTGACGACCCTGCTGCCCGTTGCGTCACTGACCTCGTCGACCAAAAAACGGTCGGTTGGTTTCAGGGCCGCATGGAGTACGGGCCGCGTGCCCTCGGCAATCGATCGATCATTGCAGACCCCCGTTCGGCAGGGATGAAGGATCGGATCAACGTCAGTATCAAATATCGGGAGGAGTTTCGGCCGTTTTGCCCGTCGGTGCTGTTCGAGCGCCAGGCCGAGTATTTTGAAGACACGTTTGACGCGCCGTTCATGGTGGTGACATTTCCGGTAAAGCGACATCAAACAGAAGATCCCGGCGGTGGTTCATGTCGACGGTACCGCGCGAATTCAAAGCGTCCATCCGCAGACCAATCCGCTTTACAGCCGTCTGATCAACGAGTTCGCGAAAGCGAGTTCGGTACCCATGCTGATTAATACAAGCCTCAACATCAACGAGCAGCCCATGGTGAATTCGCCCCTGGAAGCTCTGCACACCTATTTCTGCTCGGGTCTCGATGTGCTCTTCCTCGGCCCTTACCGGTTGTCGAAATCGAACTGACGAATGGCCGATGCAGCCGCTGTAATTGACCGAGCACGAAGGTTGACCATCAACCGGCCTTCAATAATGCTCCGGGGCTACCCTTGTGTTCGCTGAGGAAACGGCCAATTGACGAGTTCGATATAGATGCGACTATTCTGCACCGCTGACCGAATGGCGATCTCGACTACCCTGCGGGTGGCTTCCTCAGGATCGATGCCGCGACGGTATGTCGTTCTCAATGATCAATTGATGGATCGGGCGCCGTTTCCAGTAAATGGGATCCGCAGTGCTTTTTCATAAGGGTCTTTCGGTTCCTTTGCTAGCGGGTCGCACACGCGATAGGCGCGCCCGTTTGCGTTCGGATCGCTGTTGTCGCTCGTTGAAAAGACGAGGGCCGTTTCGTCTTTTTCACCCCAGAACAGATACATCCCATGCCCCTCTCTCGCGATGTCGTCGCTGGAGATGTGCTGCGGCCCAAGAAGCTTGTCGTCCTCGAATAACTGCAGGGTGGATCTATTCCCCTTGCCTCGTTCGTCCGGCTTCGGCCCTACGAAAGACAAATGGCCAACATAGGCGTGCCCGCTTTGGTGAAAGAACGGTCGCTGCAAGATCATCTGACCCCGTGGATTATCTGGCAAAAAAGCGACCACGGAAAACATGAGCACTGTGCTTAGCAGCATGACCGTTAGGCCCATCTTTCGTTCAAGCTTTTCGGAGGCTGTTCTGTGTTCGACCGACGGCCGGCGTCCGCGCTGTCCACGGCTACTTGATCCGGGGCTTCCGCATAAGCAGCCTTAGCGACAGCCACGCAGTCAAATACAGCGCGCCTGCGCCGCAAAGCGTCCAAAGGATGAGCGTCATTACAACTCGCGGCCCAAATTAAGGGTTGAAACGGCCGCGCAGCGCTCGGTGCTGCGTTTTCCCAGAATAGGAATTTTTGCCGATTTTCAAACTCACTATAGCAACCTATGGTCGAGAGCAATGAATCTTTCGTCTAAAGCCGAGCTGGGAGCAAACGCGACGATAAATATTTCGTAATAAATAGAAATATTCCGCAATAAAGATTCTTGGAATGATCCACCTATCGCACCGCAGGTCACGTTTTCTTGTTTTTTGGCGGGGCCGAAATCTAACATGCGGTCGCGCGGATTGGCTACCGGCAAGTCCGTTTGGCAACTCGGCATCAGCCTGCACGCGTGCTTTGACTGTTGTCTCTTCGCTTCGCGAAGCGTAATTGCGTGCGAAGAAGTAGCAATCATCGGATTCGAAGATCCTGTGACGTCGAGGCGCGATCGCGATGGTAGCGGAGGCGCTTATGTTGAGGCCCAGATAAACGTAAGTCATTTGGCGACAGAACTGATCGCTCGGTCACAACGCGTTCTTACGCGACTGGTTTCGCCAGGGTTGACTTATGTGGTGTTATTTCGCGGATCATTTATCGCAGCAGGTGGAATCATCGCGCAGGCGATTCTGTTCTGGCGATGCCGGCCATTACCCGATTGTACGATCCTTCCGCGTTTGGACTCTACACGATTATTGCATCGCTCGTAGGGTGCATCGGGGCTGCCGCGCCAATGAAGTTCGATGTTGCGGTTCCCATTTCAAAAACCTCGGATGAGGCACGGTCCCTTTGGCAGATATCGACGATTGTGATGGCTTGACTCCTCGCGCTGTTGCTTTTGATTGGACGGAGCTCTCCAAGCTGGTTGGAGCATATCGATATAAATCCAACGGGAGGAACTTGGCCTTTGGTTCTGGCGGCCAGCGGCGTTGTCGCAGCCTTTCAATATAGCAATGCCTGGCTGCTTTATGCTCATTCTTACGTTGCAATCAGCTTGATAAAGTTGGCGCGAGGGCTGTCCTTCGTGGGATTTGCGCTGCTATTTTTCAACACGAGGCTTGGAAATCGCGGACTCCTGTTCGGGTTTTTGTCGTGGCGCTAGTCGGAGCGATTATCTCGTTTGTCATGGCTCTGATAAAGAGGACTTCGCCCGTTCAAGTTGGAACGCATTTGGTGAGTTTTTTCCTGTTACTCGGATTTTCCGCTCAAGGCTGCCGGTCCAGCCATGCTGGATCTGGTCGCACTGACGGCGCCTTTGCTTGCCATCAGCAGGCTTTACTCGCTGAGCGATGCTGCGATGTTCGGGCTGTTTCGCAAGCGATTACTGCGCCGTTATCACTCGTGTCTGCGTCGTTTGGTCAGGTCCTCACGCGTCAGCTCGCCGAGCTCATCGCATCGAAGCAGCACGCATATCGCTTGGTTTTGAATACCTTCGTCGTACTCAGCGGGATTTCAAGTGCTATCGCGGTCGCTGTGTTGCTTGAGGGGCCGCAGATTTTTCGCATTGTCTATGGGGCAAAATGGCCTGAGGCTGGCAGCTTCGCAGTTATCCTGGTCATTCCTGCTGTCTGTCAGTTCGTCGCCTCGGCTCTTTCGGCGTGCTTATTGCGTTGCGACGCTTGGCATGGTTGGCGTATTGGCAGATTTCGTATTTTGCCTTTATTTTCCTTCTGATTTACCTGGAACCTCAATCCATAAAGCAGTTCTTGTTCGGCTTGGTGGCGGTAGATGTGGTGTTGAGTCTTGCTTACCTGGTGATTATCGCGCGAGCGGTCTTGCTGTATGAGAGGTCTGAATGCCAAGCGTTCGCCCGAACTATTTAATCCTTTCGTCGATTCATGTGGTTTGCATGGCGTGGGTATGGGTCGGCGTAATTCTCGAATCTACGCATAGCGGGTACTATCTGCTTACTATCGACCTGGCAGCCTTCTGATCCTGACAATCATTTTTAGCGTAGCGGGACGAGACATTGAGCCGCTGACTTGGCGGCTCCCCCAAGGTGAGTGGCTAGCCAAATTTATCTTGATTGCGTCCGTCGGCTTTATCTTCCTTTACTGGATGAAGCTTGGAGGCATGCCGGCTCTTATCGCGCTAGAAAGCGCGGACTACATGGAAATCGCTAGGCTCAGGCAATCCGTCACCGAACATGGCGCCTTTCTCAACTATGGGTCGGCCTTTCTGATTAGAGTAATGCTGCTGCTTTTGGTCTTAAGATACGTTTTGAAGAACCAATATTTGGCGGCTCTTCTGGTCGGATCTTTCGGGGCGGTGTATGGCCTATCCCTTATGCAAAAGAGCTATCCGATTTTCATCGTCGCGCCTGCGATTGTTTATCTTGCTTCCCGTGGGTGGCGCGCTGCGGCATTTTGCGGGATCGGAGCATTTCTGTGCATCGTGACGTTGATCTTGATTACGAATGTTCATCTGCGGCCGGCGAGTTTTTCTGACATTCCTGCTGCGTTCAGTGCAGCGAAAATTGTCGTTACTTCGCTAGCGGACCGAGTTCTCGTGGTACCCGGTCAGGTAGTTAGTGACTGGTTGAGTGCGTTCCCAACAACCTTTCCATTCGAGCACGGTTGTGGCTATCGCTTTCTTTCGACTGCTTTGAAATGCGATTTCATCAACAATTCTGTTCTAATGTACCGGCACTATTTCCTGAAAATGTTTCGCAGGGACTAGTGGGCACCTACAACGCGGCGCACTTTGCGGAGGAGTATGCCAACTTCGGCCCGTTCGGGCTGATTGTTTCGGCAGTGCTTGCGAACGTCGTTTTGTTCGCGGCCGCCTGGATAACCGGCGGCAGGGAGAGCGCGACTGTCGTCGCTATCAATTTTCCATTTATCGCCTCGCTTTCATCAAGCGCCCTTCAGACTACCATGCTGTCTGGGGGATGGTTCGCAATGGTCACGCTGAGTCTAATTTTGCTTCCTCGATCACACGCAACCCCTCCCGTCGAGGGTGATCGAGGCGTTCGAAGGGACAAGTGGCTTTGTCTGCGTATTCAATGGACAGTGGGCGTCTTGCGCCTCGTTTGCTGGAGACGCGACCTGCGTTCTTGACATCGAAAACGACCCTCCGGAAAAATTGCCGATCTTACCCAGTACGAAGGTTGACGTTCATTCCGTGAACGAGCTAAAAGGCCGGTCAAGGGTATCTTTTCGCAATTAATTTCAGCGGATACGTGATTTCGGGCAGCGATCCGGCTGCAAGCGGTTAGCCGTCGAACTTCAACACCAACCCAGATCGTGGCAGGCGCGCTCGTGTGCGGGATATTCGGCCTCATCAACAAGATCGGCCCTGCCGATGCCGATCTGGTTGGACGGTTGACGGATCTGGTCGCTCACCGGGGTCCGGACGGTCGCGGCGTTAGAGTAAGCGGCAATGTGGGCCTCGGCCACCGACGATTGGCGATTATTGACTTGAGTGAAGACGGTGCCCAGCCGATGCGCGATACGCGCCATCCAATCTGGATCACCTATAACGGCGAGATCTACAACTATCTTGAATTGCGCGCCGAACTGGAGACTTTGGGTTTTGTCTTCAAGACTTCCTCGGATACCGAAGTTCTGCTGGCCGCCTATGTCTGCTGGGGAGAAAAATGTCTCGAGCGTTTCAATGGTATGTGGTCGTTCGCAATTCACGATGAGCGGGACAACACGCTGTTCTGCGCGCGCGATCGTTTCGGCGTAAAGCCGTTTTATTATATCGATGCGCCGACGGAATTTGCGTTCGGCTCCGAGATTCGCCAGCTTCTGCCATTCATGAAGCGCGTCATCGCGGAGGACGATCTGGTCAGCGATTTTCTGGTTTGCGGTCTGACCGATCACACCGATCGTACGTTTTTCAAGGGCATCAAAAAACTGTCGCCGGGGCATTTGCTTCGTGCCAATCTGTCGACCGGTCAGATCGAGGTCGAGCGTTATTATTCGCTCGCTCCCGACTCGAAGGAGGCCAACGAAAAAACTGCGCCTGATCTGCTTCGGGACCTGCTCGAGGACGCCACGCGGCTGCGCCTGCGTTCCGACGTTCGCGTCGGGACCTGCTTGTCGGGAGGGCTGGACAGTTCCAGCGTTGCGACGCTGGCAGCGAAGCGCCATTCGCTGAGCTCCACCGAGGCCTTCTTTGCGATCACCGCCGTGAGTCAGCAGGCGAGCAACAATGAGGAACAATATGCAGCGGAAGTCGTGAAAAAATCCCGACTCAATTGGCTGCGCACTCAGCCGACATATGAAGAGTTTGCCGCGACGGCGGAAACATTGATTGACGTTCAGGAAGAGCCGTTCGCGGGCCCTTCGATCATGATGCAGTACGACGTCATGAAAACCGCGCGCTCGAATGGTGTGATCGTCTTGCTGGACGGTCAGGGTGGTGACGAAACGTTGCTCGGATATGAGCGTTATTATGCCGCGTGGCTGCTGGATCATTTTCGCCAGGACGGTATACCGGGATTTTTGTCGGCTTTCCGTTCAGCGACGATGGTGAATGCGAATGTTCCTCCTCGAAGATTGGCAATGTATTTTTTCGGAGCCAGCTTTGCGCCACTTCGCGCTTTGGCCTATCGATGGCGGTACAGCTTTCTGAAGAGGCCCTCTCTGCCGGAATCTCTTCGGCGTTTTGCACGCCATACGCGGGACGCTCGCGCGATGCAGGTGCTGGAAATTACCGAAACCAACCTGCCGATGCTGTTGAGGTTCGAAGACAAGAATTCGATGCGTTTTGGGATTGAGACCCGCTTGCCATTTCTGGATTACCGGCTTGTGGAATTTGCGCTGGGTCTGCCCACTCGCGTCAAGTTGAATGGCGGTTGGACGAAATGGCCGTTGCGGGCTGCGATGCAAAACGTCCTTCCCGCAAATATTTGCTGGCGAAAGGACAAAATCGGTTTCGCGGCACCCGATCAATTATGGCTGAGCCGGCATACGCCCATCATGCATGCAAAGGTCATCGATAGCCCTTTGATTGCCCGCCACGTTGATATGAAGATGCTCAAAAAGCGGTTTGAGCGGCTGGATCTGGGAATGCGCTGGAGGCTGTATTGCATGGCGCTCTGGGGTGAACGCTTTCAGGTTGGCGTCTCATGAAAGTGTGCAGCGTCCAGCGCTCACCCGGCCGATGACATTCGCATCATGGAGCAGGAGACGCGTGGCCTTTCCGGGCCGGGTTATGCGATGACAGTAGTGCACGACGCCCGGACCTCGCGATCTCGGCGACATCGATTTCAAGCTGATCGATCTCCCCGCCGTTTCGAGATGGAAGCGGCCTGGGTGATCGGGAGAGCGGCGGTGGCGCTCGCACGATCGGCACGGCCGGACGTAGTTCATTTTCACGATCTGGAACTCATCCCCTTTGCGCTGATGCTGAAAAGCCAAGGCTGTTCGGTGATCTACGATGTTCACGAGGATGTGCCGGCGGACATCTATTCGAAGACCTGGATTCCGTCACTGATGCGCCCGATCATGGCTCGGGGCGCGGGAATGGTAGAGCGGACCACCGCTCGCCGCTTC
Source organism: uncultured Pseudomonadota bacterium (assembly GCA_963813165.1). GTDB lineage: Bacteria > Pseudomonadota > Alphaproteobacteria > Rhizobiales > Xanthobacteraceae > Bradyrhizobium. The sequence goes on from CAWEYJ010000003.1 coordinate 177,341, forward strand.
GACGCTATCATCGCAGCGACACCTGCTATCGCTGATCGCTTTCGCCGCTATGGCGCCCGCGTATCGATGGTACGAAACAGTGTCCGCCTCGACGAATTTATCGAGCCCACTCGAGAGACTAAACGACGCCGGCAGGCCGTATATGTTGGACTTACAAGTTTTGATCGTGGGCTCGTTGAAATGGTCGAGGCATGTAAAGCTATAGAACTACCGCTTGTGCTGGCGGGGAGCATCGGCGTAGCGGAGGCGGACTGGTTGAAAAACGCTTCAGCCGATGTTGTTCATCGAGGGAAGCTTAGCCGATCGGAGATAGCAGCCCTGCTCAATGAAAGCATGATTGGGCTCTGTCTCTTGCAGCCAGAGCCAAACTACCTATACGCCATGCCAACCAAGATATTCGAATATATGGCTGCCGGACTTCCCATCATTACCAGTGCCATGCCGAGATCAAGGATTTGATCGAAGCCAGCCGAGAAGGATTTTCAGTGTCGCTCAAAAACCTGACGGCACTGGTGGACAAGCTAGCAATGCTGGCCGCGGATCCACGACATGCGACAGAGCTTGGACTTACAGGACGAGCCGCGGTCGGCAGGGACTATAATTGGGAGCACGACGCTGCCGAACTCGAGAATGTCTATAGTGAAATTTTTCCTTCGCGGGCAAATGCATGAACATCTGGCTGTTGCATCCATTTGCGGGAGGACCAGCGGGACTTGGGCGCCATTGGCGGCCATATTGGCTGGCTGACGCCTGGACCCGGATGGGTCATCGGCCGCTGGTGGTGAGTTCAAGATTTCACCACCTTCACCAGCAGCCTCAAACTGCCGGGCCTCAGCGCATTGGAAATGTAGACTTCTGGTTTCTCAAGACTCCGCGCTACGGGGACGGTAATCTCGGCCGGTTGTGGAACAATCTTTCGTTCGGACCGCGGTTTCGCCGGGATGCGACGGCTATTGCGGAGCGGTTCGGTAAACCGGATCTCATCATTGCTTCAACGCCACATCTGTTCTTTATTTCCGCGGCGCAACGGGTCGCGCAGCGATTCAATGCAAAATTCTGGGTCGAAGTCCGTGATCTCTGGCCGGAAAGTATTGTGGCACTCGGTCTTGTTCCGGCAGGACATCCTCTGATGAGGGTGATCGGCTGGAAGGAGCGACAAGCTTATCGTGGCGCGGATCGGGTGATCTCCTTGTTGGCGGGTGCGGAAGCGCACATGAATTCGCGCGGGCTGCCCAGTGGCCGGTTTGTCTGGGTGCCCAACGGAGTTTCGGATGAGGAGATACGCAACGCACTCGTACCTCAGAACATAGTCCATCCGATGATCGAGCGGATCAGTCGGTTAAGGGAGCAGGGGAATCGAGTTGTACTTTATGCCGGTGCGATGGGGCCTCCCAATGCGATGGAAGTCGTTGTCGATGCCGCGACCGCGCTTGCTGCAACCAACCCTGAAATCCATTTTATATTGATCGGTTCGGGTATCTCCCGCGCGCAGCTTGAACGGCGTGCCGCCAATCTACCAAATGTGGAATTTCAGAACGAAGTCGAGCGCCCAATCGTTCACTCCATTCTTCGCGCTTCAGATTGCGCTGTGGTGTCCTTTCACAAGAACGCGCTGTACGACCATGGCATCAGTCCGAACAAGCTTTTCGACTATTGCCTGTTCGCGCCTCGCACCGTGATCGCTTGCGAACAGAACGTACTGACCGGACTTGAAGATCTGGTGACATCGCGATGCGCGCCCGACAATCCGGCCACGTTGGCGCAGGCTCTGATAGACTCGCTGCAAAGCCCGGAACGACCGCTGGACCAGCGTATTGCGGCGACCATGCCGTTTAGCTACTCGGAACTCGCCGCGCGCTATTTAGCTTGAGCGCTGACGTTCATTTTGCCTGTACGCTGACAACAAATCTATTTCGTGAGCGGTTGCCGAACAGGCTCGAAGCGAGCAGTCGAGCAGGGGCAAACGGTTCATGAAAAATAATATAGTAATTTCAAATATTAGGTTCGTTCACGAAATGAACGTTGGACTTGACGTTCATATAGTGAACACGCTAGAAGTCCGCCCAGCTAGAAGGGCGGCATGAAAGACAGCTTCGCCAACTAATGGTAGCAGCAACGACCGGATTGTCCTCGGTCTGCTCACATCCGTTGATAGCAATGGGTCGCGCTCGCAGCGGCACATCGCAGCCGAATTGGATATCGCGCTCGGTCTGGTAAACGCTTATCTCAAGCGCTCGATCAGGAAAGGTTTGGTCAAGGTCAGTCAGGCGCCTGCGAGACGCTACGCATACTATCTTACTCCCCAGGGATTTTCAGAGAAGTCGCGGTTGACGGTCAAATACCTATCGTCTTCGTTCTCCCTGTTCCGCAAGGCAAAGGAAGATTTTGCAAAGGTTTTTGATCTTGCACGTGCGCGAGGCATGGAGCGAATCGTCCTGGCTGGAAAATCCGATCTCTGCGAAATCGCGATTTTGTGCGCAGTCGATAGGCCGATAACGATTGTAGCTGTGGTTGATCCTGGTGCGGACGTATCGCGTTTCATCAGCGTGAACGTTGTGCGCTGCTATGCAGACGTGGCTGAGGCTTTCGATGGCGTCGTCGTCACAGATTTGACCCGGGCGAAAGATGTGTTCGACGAGGCCATCGCAACATATGGAGCTCAAAAAGTGCTGGCGCCCGACCTGCTCGGATTGCGCGCGCCACCAGAACAGGGGGCAAAGCCGTGACGATAGAAGTCTCATCCGCGCTGGTACGTCGTGCAGACGCATGTCAACGGCGAAGCCAAGGCTGCGAGCAATCTGGCGCGACAGGGATTTGGGGTCTATTTCCCGCGCTACCTGAAGCGCCGCAGTCATGCCAGAAAAGTCGATATGGTGGCTCGTCCATTGTTTCCACGCTATCTGTTTGTCGCGATCGACCTTGCAGCGCAAAGGTGGCGGTCGATTCAATCAACCATAGGTGTTTCGCATCTCGTCTCCTGGGGTGGCAGCCCGGCATCCGTTAGTGACGGCGTGATTGGCGCGCTAAAGCAGCGCGAAGACGATGGCGGCTTCATCAGGCTCGATCGCCGCGTTAGTTTCTCGCCCGGAGACAAAGTGCGCGTGCTTGATGGTGCGTTTATCGACAGCCTTGCACTGGTTGAAGGCACGAACGATCGCGACCGTGTTGCAATCTTGCTTGATTTCCTGGGCCGCAAGGTGCGCGTGCTGGTGGGCTCGGATCTTATCGCTGCGGCCTGACAGCAAGGCAGTCTGCGCCTCGTATAGCAGACAGGGACAACATCCGACTCCGGAAATGACGATCGAGTCACCCGGAGTGCGGTAGCATGCCTGAAGCTTGCTCCGGTTATTCTTCTCGAAATCGAAAGCGGAATGAAAAAATGGATATCCGAGGTAAGCGATTTGTTGTGATTGGTGGCGCCGGGCTGATCGGCTCTCATGCAATCGACCAGCTTGTTCAGAGTGACGTCGGCGAAATCGTTATCTACGACAATTTTGTCCGTGGAACTTACGAGAATCTGGCCAGCGCGCTGCGCGATCCGCGGGTTAAGATCTTTGAAGCCGGCGGTGACATTACGCAAACCGATATTCTCGACGCGGCGCTGAATGGCGCCGACGGCGTGTTTCAGTTTGCCGCATTGTGGCTTTTGCAATGCCATGAATATCCGCGCACGGCTTTTGACGTGAATGTGAAGGGCATGTTCAATGTACTCGATTCCTGCGTGCGCAACGGCGTCAAGCGGCTGGTATGGTCGTCGTCGGCATCCGTTTATGGTGATGCTGTCGAAGAGCCGATGACGGAAGATCACCCGTTCAACAACAAGAACTTCTACGGAGCGACGAAGATTTGCGGCGAGGCCATGGCTCGTGCCTATCACTTCCGCTACGGGTTGGACTATGTCGGCCTGCGTTACATGAACGTATATGGTCCGCGGCAGGACTATCGGGGCGCATATATTGCCGTAATCATGAAAATGCTCGATGCGATTGACAAGGGGCAAGGCCCAACAATCCTGGGAGATGGGTCGGAAGCTTTCGATTTTGTCGCCGTGGAAGATTGCGCTCAAGCCAATCTCTGCGCAATGAAGGCGTCGGCTACCGATCGCTTTTACAATGTCGGCACCGGCAAACGAACGTCGCTCAAGGAAGTGGCAGAGAAGCTTCTAAATCTGACAGGCTCGAATCAGCCGATCAACTATGCACCACGAAGTCAGGCGACGCTGGTGCGCAACCGGATCGGCTCGCCAAAGCGAGCGCATGAGGAAATCGGATTCAAGGCCGGCATCGATCTTGATGAAGGTCTTCGCCGGCTGATCGAATGGCGCAAGTCGCACATCGATCAGGTCGATCAGCGTCGCGCCAAGGCTCAGGTCTGAAAAGACTCAGGTTTGAACCGCTCAACGTCGCATCTCGAAGAGATTGAGTAGCTCGCAATGTGCGGCATAGCCGGTGTTCTCCATCGCGACGGGCGTCCTGCGTCGGTCACGTCGCTGAAGGCGATGACCGATATTATCGCGCATCGGGGGCCTGACGGTGAGGGCCATTATTGCGACGGACCGGTTGGCCTTGGTCACCGGCGTCTGTCGATCATTGATCTGACCGATGCGGCGCGCCAGCCGATGGAAACGCGCGACGGACGATATGTGCTTACCTACAACGGGGAAATCTACAATTACCAGGAGCTGAAGCTGGAGCTGTCGGCGCGGGGCCACACCTTCAACTCGTCGGGCGACAGTGAAGTGTTGCTGCAGGCATTTGCCGAGTGGGGCCTCCATGCCCTGCTTAAGTTCAACGGCATGTTCGCTTTCGCCATCTGGGATACCAAGGAAAAAAGGCTCACTGTTGCCCGCGACCGCTTCGGCGTGAAACCTGTCTACTACACTGAGGTCAATGGGACGTTTATTTTTGCCTCTGAACACAAGGCGTTCCGCGCGTTTCCAGGATACGCGTCGCTGCTGGATGTCGAAGGACTTGCCGAATATCTCTCGTTCCAGAACTTCTTTACGGATCGCACACTTTTTTCCGGGGTCAAGCTTTTGCCCGCCGGCTGCTACATGCAGCTCACTCTGGGCAACAAACCGACCGAACCGGTTCAATACTGGGATTTCCATTTCGAAGAGCCCGAGGGCGACCTCGACGAGGCGGATGCGCTCGATGAGCTCGACAGGTTATTTCAGCAGGCGGTCAATCGACAGCTCGTCAGCGATGTCGAGATCGGATCGTACCTTTCCGGAGGCATGGATTCAGGATCGATCACCGCCTTGGCTGCTGCGCAGTTGCCATTCATGCGGACATTTACCGTGGGCTTTGACCTCAGTTCGGCTTCGGGCGTCGAACTCGGTTACGACGAGCGGTCAAAAGCCGAATACATGTCGTATCGCTTCAAGACCGAACATTATGAAATGGTGCTGAAGGCCGGCGATATGGAGCGCGCGCTGCCGAGCCTCGCATGGCATCTTGAAGAACCGCGCGTTGGCCAGTCCTACCCGAATTTCTACGCCGCCAAACTGGCGTCGAAGTTCGGCAAGGTGGTTCTGAGCGGTACCGGCGGCGACGAATTGTTCGGTGGCTATCCCTGGCGATACTACAGGGCCGTCGTGAACGACGACTTTGACCATTATGTCGAGAAATATTTCGGATTTTGGCAGCGGATGATTCCAAGCGGAACGCTGCCGCAGTTGATGGCCCCGGTTTGGGCCGATGCGAGCCGCACTTCGCCGGTTGAAATCTTCCGCAGCGTCTTCAAGGATCATGCGTCGCAACTGACGCGTCCCGAGGACTACGTCAATCACTCGCTCTATTTCGAGGCCAAGACGTTCCTCAATGGACTGCTCGTGGTTGATGACAAGCTCGCGATGGCCCATGGCCTGGAAAGCAGGGTCCCGTTTCTCGACAACGATCTGGTCGATTTCGCCATGCGGCTGCCGGCCAGAATGAAACTAGGAAATCTCTCCGAAGTCGTTCGTCTCAACGAAAATGAGCCGGGCGGCAAGGCGCAGCGTTATTACGAGCGCACCAAGGACGGCAAGCTGATCCTGCGCAAGATGATGGGACGCCATATTCCGGACGAGGTCGCAGATCGGGAGAAACAGGGATTCTCTGCACCCGACGCGAGTTGGTTCAAGGGTGAGAGCATTGACTACGTGAAACGGCGGCTGTTCAACAAAAAGGCGCGAATTTACGATGTCCTCGATCAACGCGCCGTTCACGCGTTGGTGGAGGATCATTTGCAGGGCAGAGAAAATCGCCGGCTGCTCATATGGTCATTGCTCAATATCGAGCAGCTGATGGAAAGCTATTTTTGAAATGCGCTCTCAAGACAATGTCGATCACCTCGCAACGGGCGGCCTAAAAGAGTTTCTCAATCCCGTCCGCTTCGCGCGCGATCTTATTGAGGGTTTAATTTTCATCAGACAGAACCGGCGGCTTGCGGCGGCAATGATGATGCGAGAATTGCGAAGCCGCTATGCCGGTCAATTTACTGGAGCGTTTTGGATCGTCGGACACCCCTTGTTCCAAATGCTTATTTTTGTATTCATCTTTGGAATTGTTTTCAAGCAGCGACTTGGCGGTTCCTATGAATTGCCACGGGATTACACGACATATATTCTTTCAGGTCTGGTTCCCTGGCTTACCTTAAGCAGTTCGCTGCCTACTGTCTGTATGTCGGTCATCGCAAACTCCAATCTTGTTAAGCAATTTACCTTTCCTACTGAAGTTCTACCGATCAAGGACATTTTCATTTCCATGATCTTTTGGGTTGTAGGATTTGCGATCGTCAGCGCTTACGGCATATTCGTCAATGGTTCGCTGCCGTGGACTTACGCTCTTGTGCCGGTCGTCCTGGCTCTAAACCTGATGCTATCGATAGGGATTGCATGGATCATGTCATCGATAAGCGTATTTGTGCGCGATCTGAAGGAGATTATCACGATCGTGGTAAGCGCTGGAATTTACGCGCTTCCGGTCGTCTATTTGCCGAGCCAGTTGCCCAAAGTGTTTCAACCTTTTATCGCCGCAAATCCCTTTAGTGCAATGATATGGGTCTATCAGGACACCCTATACTTCGGTCGGATAGAACATCCGTGGGCGTGGGTAGCATTCTCGCTTATGGCTGTTATCTGCTTTGCATTTGGATTTCGCTTGTTTCAATTGCTGAAGCCCTTCTTCGGAAAGGCACTCTGATGGAAGTAATTTCGGTTGAATCCTTGAGTGTCGCCTACAAGCTTTATCCAAAGCCGACCGACCTTCTGCGCGACGTGTTGTTTGGCGGTAAGCGCCACGAGACGTTTTGGGCCTTGCGAGATGTTTGTCTCAGCGTGAAAGAGGGTGAGCGCGTGGGCATCGTCGGGCCAAACGGCGCGGGCAAAAGCACTCTGTTGAAAACAATAGCCGGCAACCTCTCTCCGACCAAAGGTGACGTCAAGGTGGTCGGTAAGATATCGTCCCTGCTTAGTATGGTGCCGGCCTGGAACGAAGAGTTGAATGGCATCGAAAACATCCGCTTTAATCTGCTGTTGCAGGGAGTTTCGGACCAAAAAATAACGCGAGCGGTAGAGGATATCATCGAGTTCACCGAACTTGGGCCGTTCATATACCGTCCCGTTAAGACATACTCGACCGGTATGGGTGCGAGGCTGTCATTCGCGATCGCGACGGCAACAGAGCCGGATATCCTGATCGTCGACGAAATATTGGGGACCGGGGACGGGTATTTCGCCGCTAAAGCGCATCGCAGAATGCAAGAGTTTTGCGATCGCGGGAGGGCCCTGTTGTTTGTGAGTCACTCGATTGCGGCTGTACAGCAAATGTGCTCACGCGTTATCTGGATGCAGCACGGCAGTGTCCGGCTTGAAGGCGCCGCCGAAACTGTTCTGCCTGAGTATGAGGCGGACTATCGAAAAAGTGAGGACGAAGCGGTTCGGAAAAACCATTTGATGAAGCATACACATGTTTCGTCGGCGCCATCCGCAGATGAAATTGGCGACGAAGGATTGCGTTTGCGGATTGTTCCGAAAGGTGGTGCGCATTTCTCGACCAATCACTACGTTAGAAACATCGTCGTCAAGAACGCCCTGTTGGCCGAGTCAGTTAATATTCCTTTGACGATGCCGTTGAACCTTGCACCTTCAGTAAGCAGCCTTGATTTGTTGTCGAGCGAATGGGGCAGGCTGCACGAAAGGTTTGGGGTCGAGTGTCGGTTATTGCAGCGTGCCACCGGTCGCAATTCAGGCGGGCACATAATTCTTGATCATGAACTTGCTCGCGTTGCTGATGATGGGCGGGTGTCGTTGAATGTCACAATTGAAGTTGCATCCCATAACAAGAAAGAAATTTTGGGACTTGAAGCCCTTGATTTGCAAGCGGGGCGGTGGACCTCAGCGGAGCTGTTGAGGTGTCAAGATCTTGAAGACGGATGGCAGGAAATTGAATTCCGGCTGTCGTTAGAGTTACCCCGGGAAGAGGTCGCTGCCCAGTTACGTCAACAACTGATTGAGACGGGAAAAGCAGGGGTCGAAATCCTAAGTGTCGATGTGCGTGCCAATCAGCAGTCCACCACATCCTTGATGCAGTTTGAGCCATTCAAGATTGTTGTTGAATTGAATTTTCTGAATACGATTCCAATTTGCGATGTGTGTCTAAGAATTAGTCGCTCGGATGGAGTTCATGTCTTTTGGCAGTCGTCTGGATTGGCGGACCGGAATATCAGCGGTGTTTTAGGTCGATGCGCGGTGGAGTTTGACTTCAGCGATAATGTCTTTGGATCGGGTGATTACTATGTTCATGCCGTCGTCGCGAACGGCTGGAACTATCCAGATAATTTTCCGTACTCGGAGATATTCTGTCGATCTTTGAATGCGACGACTTTCAGAGTTACCAGGAAATTGTCGGAAGTGGATTTTGGCGTCATTGCCAAGTGCGTTCCAGTGGAAGTTCGTTCCCTTTGACATGTTTAGGTCCTGGTCGAAAGCGGCGATGTGTGTTTAGTCAGATGTTTGACCCGAATGGACATGGTTGCCTAATGCCGGCGCGTAGGAGCTTAATCTTAAGTGTCCTGCCATCTAGCTCAGCGATGGGCCTCTCGCGTTAGGGGCGAGTGTTTGGCGAAAGCAATTGATATGGATCGTCCAGCGCAATGAGATGAAGAAATGAGCAGTTACGAACAGTATGTGAAACAAACGGCCGCTCACTACACCAAGCAATGGGGCGCCGAACTCGACTTTCAGAGTTTCGTCAAGTCGAATCCGGAAGCAGCAAAAGCGATGCCGTCGCGGCAACTCCCCTGGGAAGACCTGTTTGCTCGTATCAGGTCCGATGCCAACTCGCAATGCGTCAAGGTCTATGACGCGGCGTGCGGTTTCGGCGACATCATGAATAAGCTGACGGGCTCCCCCAATCCTGAAGGCCTTGTCTATTTCGGAATGGATTTGCACGGTTCACTTGACGATATCGAGCGACCACAAAACGCGACGCTAACCCAGGGTGACATCACGAAACCGGCCGGCAGCTCTGGTCCGTTCGACTATATCCTCTGCAGGGCAGCGATCCACCACACACCTGATCCAGCCGCGACATATCGGACCCTCGTCAATCAGCTTGCGTCCGGCGGCACCATCGCCATAACCGCCTACGCAAAGAAGGCTCCGATGCGCGAGGCGGTGGACGACGAGCTAAGACATCAGATTGTCCCCATGGAGAGCGATGCTGCTTTGGCGGTGGCCAACCAGATGACCAGACTCGGGCGCGACCTGCAGGCTTGCGGGAACGGGATCACAATCACGGCTGATCTTCCTTTTCTTGGCATTAAGGCGGGTTCCTATTCGGTCCAGAGCTTTATCTATCAGCATTTCATCAAGTGCTGGCACAACCCTGCCTTTTCGGAGCGTCATTGCGATCTGGTAAATTTTGATTGGTATCACCCACCTTACGCGTACAGGTTCGAACTCGATGAGCTTAAGCGTTGGCCTGCCGAATGCGGCCTAATGCTGACACGAACGTCATCCACCGAGGCGCAACACTATATTGAAGCCGCCAAGCCGGTATAAGGGATGACAATTCTACCCGCATCATCCAGAAATTACGAGCTTGAACCGGACTGACTCGTTTGAACCATCCATGTCCGTATTTTGCTTTTCGGACATGGCGCGATGTTGAGTTTGTCATGCGCTTCAAAGCGGTCTTCGGTTGACCAATCTGTGGCTTTATAGGTTCACATCCTAACATGTGTCGCAGGAAGCTGTCGGAAGTGAATTTAAGTATCATAGCGAAGTGGGTACCGTCTCGAGACCAGAGGGGATCGGCCGGGTGACCACCAAGATCATCATTCTGGGTGCAGCTGGGGATGGGAGGGTTGTCGCCGATGCTGTACGTCAGGCCCAGAATTGCGGCGACCCAGTCGAACTTATTGGTTTTCTCGATGACGGTCGCACTACCGCTGCCCTTGATGACATTCCCGTCCTCGGCGGAATTCGAGACTGGCGGCTCTACGATTCGTCGATCGGGTTCATTGCGGCTCTCCATAAGATCAAGAAGATGCGCGCACGCAGTCAATTGATCGATGGACTTGAGATCCCCGAAGATCGATGGGTGACTTTTGTGCATCCGAGCGCGACGGTTGCCAAAAATGTTGACGTGGGCAAGGGAGTCTTCATCGGACAAAACGCCGTTTTGCAACCTGGTACCCGCGTGGGCCGACACGTGAGTATACGCGCGGGCGCGAACCTCGGCCATGATAGTAGATGCGAGGATTTTTGCTACGTCGGCCCCAATGCCACGCTTTGTGGCAACGCCGCGCTGCTTCGCGGATCCCATCTTGGACCGAACGCGGTGGTTACAGATGGACAGTCCGTCGGATCCTTCGCTGTCGTCGGCGCAGGAACCGTCGTAACTAAAAGGGTTCCTCCTTATGAGTTACACTTCGGCGTACCTGCGCGTCGAGTTGGACGAATTCGATCGGAAGGATCAGACGTTTGATAGTTCACCGCGAGCTCTTATTGCCCTTTATTGGCGATCGTTCCTATCTTCATGGAACAACTCTCCTTCAGGCTTTATTGCCGTTCGCCATGGATTTTAGTGAATTCAGCTTTAGAATTCCCAGTCCGTTGGTGGTGAACCGTCTTTTGCTTGAAATTGGAGATGAAACTCACAATCCACCGGCCGCGTCATGTCAGCTTTGGTGGATGGATTCTCGAAAAACGCGGAAATGGATATCTGTGTCCTCAGGCGGTGCCTCTGTTCTTAGTAACCGCGTTACTTATCCCGAGGAGGAAATTGTGACGGGGTGGTCGCGGATCAACTCAGAGGCTTCGTTGAAAACGCCGTCGGGCGCGACTGTTTTCGAGACGCTCATTGCTTTGAACAAGGTGTTTCTTTCGGCTTTCGCACCTCTGCCTGGCGATGAGCAATTTCTGGCTACGCGCGTTGATTTGAAAGCTCCGATCCCTTCCGATGCAACCATCCGCGTCCTGCACGTGAAGCTAGTTGGTGCCCGCCACCATATTTGCAGGGTGTTCTTAGACGACGTAGACAGCGGCATGATTTATTTCGCACGACAAAAGCGGATTGCTGCAGCATGATTGAGAGAATGCCCGTTGGTTTGGGAGATATCGCAGGCTTTGTCCCCGCGGGTCGCCGAGATGTTTTGGATGAACGCGATCGGTACAAAATCGACGAGAAATTTGTCACTGAGAAAACTGGTTTTCGTCGGCTCAGTGTTTCCGCGGGAGAGGATTGCGTCTCGTTGGCCGAAAAGGCGGTGCGGCGGTTGGCCGAACAGGACCCGTCGTTGCTGGATCGAATACGATTGTTGGTTGTCGTTACACAAAATCCCGACTTTCAAGGCCTACCTCACACGTCCGCGCTCCTCGCGAGTAAATTGGAATTGTCGAAGGAGCTTGCGGCATTTGATATCGGCCTTGGTTGCTCTGGCTGGGTATACGGGATTTCAATTGCCGCCAACTTCATGGAAGCGAACGCCATTGAAGAGGGGTTGCTCATCACGGTCGATCCTTACTCAAGAATTGTCGATGTGGACGATCGTGACACATCACTTCTGTTCGGAGACGCTGCATCCGCGACAATTCTTACCTGTAGATCGCCCCAATGGCGTCTTGGTCGTTCGGTTTTTGGTACGGATGGCTCCCAAGCTAGTTCGCTGATGAAGTTGCCGAATGGACGGCTAAAGATGAATGGTCGCGCGGTATTTAATTTTTCAGCAACCCAGATTCCTCCCGCGATCGAGAAGGTCATTGAACTTAACGGGCTTGAGTGGAGCCAAATCGACAAGGTTGTACTCCACCAGGGAAGTCGGTTTATCGTCGATACGATCGGAAAGCGTTTGGGGTGCCCCGAAAAGACGCCGTTCCTTGCTGGCGACTACGGAAACACCGTCTCATCATCGATCCCACTTCTCTTTGCAGAAGGACATTTTGCAAACGATCGATGTTTGTTGACCGCCGGGTTCGGGGTGGGTCTGTCTTGGGCGGCAACAGCTCTTTTTCGGTATGAGGAGTGATGAATGAATGAAAATGAGGTGCGTGCATCGCTTGCGCGCGTGTTGAATTCCAAGGCGCCACTGAGCTGGAACGTGAACTATCGCTTTCTTGGCGATGCTATGGATTCATTGGACCAGGCCGCATTCGTTCTGGATCTTCAAGAGACCAAAGGCCTTGTTGTCCCCGATGAGGATATGGATCGACTAGATTCAATTGCGAACGTTCTGACCTACGCGTCAACGCATGTTTGACTCACCTTTGAGAGTTCACGGTACGCCGTTGGGTGCCAATTAAACCAAAAGTAATGGATAGGAATCAATGAATCTGACCGAGCCAAGTTTCGACGAAACCGAGATCGAGATGCTCCGGTCCTGTTTGGCAAGCAAATGGGTCACGCAAGGACCTCTTACAGATCAATTCGAAAATCTCATTGCTGAGCGGCATAGGGTGAAGCACGTTATGGCCTGCACTTCGTGCACCGCAGCGCTCCATCTAGCGACGCTGGCGCTAAAGTTGGGACCGGGCGATGAAGTCATCGTGCCGGCGTTCACGTGGGTTACCAGCGCCCATTCTGCCGAATATGTCGGCGCCACGCCAGTCTTTGTGGATATCGATCTTACCACTTTCAATATTGATACAGACGCCTTGGATGCGGCGATCACTCCCCGGACAAAGGCTATCGTAGCAGTGCATCTGTTCGGTCTTGCTGCGCCGATGGACGAAATCAACGCGATCGCGAAAAAGCACAACATTGCCGTGATCGAGGATGCCGCGTGCGCTATCGGTACGACCTATAAAGGGAACCCGGTTGGTGGAATTGGCGATGTCGGTTGTTTTTCATTCCATCCCAGGAAAGCGGTAACGACCGGAGAGGGAGGCGCGGTGACGTCAAATCGTGACGACATCGCTGCAATGGTCCGATCGCAACGAAATCATGGCGCCACAGGATTGCCAGACCCCGGCTTGGAGGCTCACGGACCGTGGACGATGGCCACGTTCAATAACCTCGGCTTTAATTTGCGTTTGTCTGACATCCAGGCCGCGGTCGGCGTAGCCCAGATGGCGAAGCTCGACAGGTTGTTGGCGGAGAGGCGGCGGCTCGGCCGGCGATACTCCGAACTGCTGGCTGCCATGAACTCGATCGCAAGGCCTACCGGCGGCGATACCGAAGGTCATGCCTACCAGTCCTACGTCATTCGGATTCTTGAGGGAGGCCGCAAGCACCGCAATGATGTGATGGCGGCACTGGCGGCTCAGGAGATTCAGACCCGTCCGGGGACGCACGCTGTGCATCGGCTTGGTTACTATAAGAACAAATACGGGTTGCGTCCCGAGCAATTTCCGAACGCTGCGCTGGCTGAAGACACAACTATCACCTTGCCGATTTTTCCGAACATGACGGAAGACGATCAGCAGCGAGTTGCGCAGATCATTGGGGCGAAAAGCTGATGATGAGTGCAATAAATCGTTGGTGGGCGGTGAGGCGGGCGCTTCGAAATTGCTCCTTGCCGCTGCAAACTCGATGGACTTTGGCCAATCAGCCGCAGATGCCTAGAGATGGATGGCATAGTTTTGATCGTACACCCTGGAAACATCCCTGGATGACCGCGAGCAATATTCGCGCTTTTTCGGATTATAGCCGCAGCGAAATTGAACGGCTTTCCCATTTGGTCGAAGCTAAATCTCTAAGGGCCGGACGTTATGCGTTTGCTGGAAATATGGCCAACATAAACTATACCAGGGCTGCGCCGTTGCGGAGGCATGGACTTGATATCGACCTTATTTTGCACCCGAACGATAAATACATTTTTTCGCAGCCGGGCTGGGAGGATTTCGACGGGAGCATCGCAGAGTTGGGTACAGCTCCGGAAGCCGCGCTCGAAAAGCGAGGTCTTCCATCTTGGGTATTTCGCTACGACCTGGATGCTAATTGGCAGCAAAATATCGACCGTTACAAGGTGGCCACGCCCGAGCGGATTTTGCTGTGGACTCAGTACATGCCATTTCTTCCGATGTTCGAGGCGTCATCCAAATACGATGCGTTGCTGGTATCCCAATTTCCTTATCTTGGCCTGCTTTCCGATCGTCCATATCTCTTTGGACAGATGGGCGGGGAAATCTGGTTTGAAGCTGCGCGTAATGACGAAATTGGAATCATTACGCGCCGCGGCATCGAAAAAGCCTATGCGACCCTTGTTTCAAATCCAATAACGTTCGCGCATGCACGTCGTTATGGCCTGCGCAACTTGCTCTACCTTCCGTGGATTCTTGACGAAGAAATGTATCAGCCGGCTGATGCACAGGCGATTCGCGCAGAATGGGTGAGGGACATTGGTGGTAACTTCTTTGTACTGACATCCATGCGAATAGATGAGCTGTGGAAGGGGTCGCAGCACGCGCTCGATGGCTTTGCCAAATTTGCGGCGAAAGTCCCGGACGCAAGATTGGTGGTGCTCAGTTGGGGTAACGATTTGGAAGCGGCGAAAGCAACGCTAAAAGAGCGAGGTTTGACCGATCGTGTGCTCGCTCTCCCGGTCGTTGGAAAACGCAGGCTAGTGAAGTATTTGCAAGCGGCGGATGTCGTCGTCGAGCAGTTTGTACTCGGTTACTATGGTGGGTCCGGCCTGGAAGCTATGGCGTGCGGAACGCCGGTGATTATGCGCCTTGAACGCGACCAGTATGATGCGCTGGTTGAAGCTGGAGCGCCGCCGGTTCTCGATGCTGGGAACGGGGCAGATGTTGAACAGCAACTTGGTCGTCTCTACCGCGATCCTTCACTAGCCCGCGACGTCGGCAGACGCACACGAGAATGGTTTCTCGCCGCGCAGTCATCTCGTCGATGGTCAGATACCTATCGTGTGTTGTTGCAAGCTATGGCAGCCGGCATCCCTCTGTCGACTGACGCTTCCCCTCTGCGGGAGCCGCTGTCCGAGAAGGAGCTTGAGTATCACTCCACACAGCTTGCTGCAGCTCCGCCTTTTCCGCACTACGTTGACCCCTAGACGCGTATGGCTCGAATGGAGTCGTCTGTAGTTTGCTGCTGGACAACCTTCAGCAAGAGAATAACGGCCGCGGGTTAGAATGTCAGTGCCGCCCAATACTGGAGAGTCGGTCACACCAGCCAGCCCAGATAACAAAGCTGACTTGTCCCTAATCGAAAAGTTTAGACTGCGGGCCGGTCGGCCTCTTCGCGTCCTGCATATCGGCAACATAGCCAATAACGGATACAACAACGCCTGCATTCAGAGGCAACACGGCATTGAGGCCGACGTACTCTGTTACAACTACTACCATATTATGGGATGTCCTGAATGGGAGGATAGCGATTTTCGGGAAGGGTCGTCGGTAGCAGGACTGGATCATTTCAAACCTGATTGGTGGGCGACAAGCCTTCGAGGATGGAGCCGGCCGCGCTGGTTTGTTCAAGGACCCTCCGCCCTTTGCATAGATTATCTGCGGGCAAAGAACGCTGGCTGGAAAGTCGCTGCTGCTCTCAAGTGGCTCCAACTTGAATTCGCAGCGTGGGAGCACGCACGACCGGCGCAACGCGATGCCAACAATCTACCTCGTCGACTTTGGCTTCATCATTGGGTCAACACACCGCGGAGGCTGAAGACCGAAGGAGGCCATACCCTGCCGCTCTACAACCTTTGGTTAGGGACATGGGTCGCCAATGGAGTTCTGGGACCGAGGCCCGGCGAGCGAGTCGGGAAAACTGCCACCCTATGGCTCGACAAGATGTCAGCCGCGGCTTGGCTTGCCGCAAGAAGGCTGCGGAATCGCGGCCCTCGAAACGACAGGGAAGATATTGCGCGCGTGCGACGCGAGGTCGAGGAATTTCGTGAAATCAAAAGAGCAAAGCTCAGAGGTCTGAGCAAACTCTTATTCGAGCCGATACGATTTGTTCTACGTCGATTGCTTCTGGTGAGAGCTCCGATTTCGAATTCCGGCCTTATCGCCGCCTCGATGTTGAATGAGGCGGATCGTTTGAGGGAAGTTGAGCGTCTGACGAATGTTATTCGGGAAGATCCTGTCGAACTCGATGGTCAATCGCTCAGCTATCGTGAAGAATATATCACCAACCATCCCAAGCCCTTTGAGGCCATCCTTCGGCATTATGACATCATTCAAGGTTATGCGATCGATGGCTTCATACCTCTCATCAACGCGGTGAAGAATTTCACATCGTATGAGCATGGTACACTTCGGGAGATTCCGTTCGAGAAGAACCTGACCGGTCTGATTTGTCGAATTTCGTTTCAATTGTCGCCGCAAGTATTCGTTACAAATTCGGACGTGCTGCCGTCAGTTGTGCGATTGGGTCTTAAAAAGGATAGAGTTACCTGTCTTCCTCACGCTTTTGACGATACAAAACTGCTCAGATTTCGCGCGGACCATCCCGAACTCGCTCCTCCTGCGAGCGGACCCGTTTTATTTTTCAGTCCGACTAGGCAGCATTGGAAAACTGGAAACTCGTCCTGGCAGAAGGGCAATGATATATTCATTCGTGCTGCTGCCCAGATTGCATCTTGTGACTTTAAGCTTGTTCTCGTTGAGTGGGGACAGGAGGTGGCGGACTCGAAGGCGCTGATCGACGAACTGGGTCTTTCTTCGAAGGTCGAGTGGGTGCCGACGATGTCGAAAACGGAACTTTGGAAATACTATTGCTCATGCCATGCCGTGGTCGATCAGTTCGTTGTGCCGGCCCTGGGCGGGGTTGGCTTCGAGAGCATGGTGCTCGGTCGGCGTCTTATAACCGCAATTAACCGGGAACAGACCACGCTGTTTTTCGGCGAAGCCCCCCCTTGTCTCGACGCAATTACAGTGAACGAGTGTGCTGCACGAATGCGCGAAGTGATTGAGGATCCGCTCGACACGAAGGGCCGTGGGCAAGCTGCGCGCCAATGGATGGCAACCTACCATTCAGCCGAGCGGATTGTTGCGCTTCAGTCAAAGGCCTACGAGGCTCTGTTGTCAGGTCAGTGGGATCACTCGGTCGATGCCGAAGAGCGCGGAGATAGGCTGTGAAGCTTACAATACGGCTTTCACAGCGAAGAGTTTCCAAATGATAAAGCGTATCTCGGCAATCATTAAGAAGTGGCCGCGGCTTTTTCGCGTACTACGCGCGGTTTTCTATTATTCTTATGGCGCTTATGAGGGACAGAGGGCGCGAGCTCATGCGTGGCGGCTCCGCTTAGCCAATGCCAGACTTCCCTCTATGCATGACGCCGCGAGTGGCAAGGGTCGGGCAACCCAAGGCATCGGCGCAGGGGCAGCGGGCCGTGAAATTGTGATGCTGGTCGTTTCCGATTTGCGGTTTGATCCGAGAGTCGAGCGAGAGGCGAGAGCACTTGCCTCCGCGGGCTACATGGTAACAGTCATTTGTCCTGAGCCGTCCAGAGGGGCGGGGGCAGCGTTCAACCTCGACTGGGGCCAGGGTGTGGTCATCAAGTATGTTCATTGGAGCAGCGGAACGTTCGTGACCCGGGAGCCGGGCGTTTTTGCCGATCTGCTGTATTTTGAGGCATTGCGAATGAAGCCGCTTGCATTTCATGCTCATGACTTGAACACGGCCTATGCCGCGCTCGCTGCGGCGAAAGTCAGAGGGGCTCATCTGATCGTCGATTTTCACGAATGGTTTTCAGAAAATGTGCATTGGGACAGCGATAAATTGACATGGACTCCCTTTCCCGAGGAATGGAGACGCCTGCTTCAGAATCTGGAAGCGCGGTGTCTAACGGAAGCCTCGGCTACCATCACCGTCTGCGACTTAATCGCGGACGCCATGGCGGATGAACTAGGTGGCCATCGGCCTCACACCATTCGCAATATTCCAAGCATCAGATCGGTTCCCACGAGGGAATACCCACCTCTGAAGCAACAGCTAGGACTGCCGGAATCAAGCTTCGTAGTCCTTTGGCAGGGTGGCACCGGTCCGACGCGGATGATCGAGCCGATTATCGAGGCGCTCGCATTCGCGCCGCAATGTGTGTTCGCCGTGAGGGGACCCTCGCTGCACGTATTTGGCGATGATTATCGCCTCCTTGCCAGACGTCTGGGCGTCGAGGATCGCCTGATTTTGACCGGGCCGGTGCCATCGGGGGACGTCGTTGCGGCTGCGCGAGGTGCAGACGCAGGCATTTGGACGCTGCCCGCGCTATGCCGCAATTTCACCTATGCGTTGCCCAACAAGATATTCGAATATGTCGCGTCCGGCCTGCCGGTACTCGCCGCCCATTATCCGGAAGCCAAACGACTGATTGCCGACCACGACGTTGGTTTGACCTTCGACCCCTATGATCCGCGTTCCATTGCCGCGGCAATCAATCAGTTGATTGATGATCCCGCGCTGGCCACGCGGTTCCGGACAAACACGTCTGCCGCTTTGCAACGGCTTGATGCGAGTGCCGAATGGCAGAAGTTGGTTGCGCTCTACGATGACCTGCCGCGCACCGGTTGAAGGAATTCTTGCGTGAGTGGCTATTTCGCATCGGTTGACGGGTGGGTATTGATCGCAAGTCGCAGGGATGGCCCGATGCCGATAACACAACGGGGATCAGCCGCGCCTTGCATCGAAGTGAGCGCGGGGAATTGAACAATTTACAGACTCAATACCGGCGAGCCCGATCCTTTGCGGGAAGGACTATTCGCCGGATGCGCGCAAAAAGGGCCGCGCTGCTGCAATTGCTGCTGGCTATCGTCGTGCGGCGAGCCCGCAATTCGACCGAACGGAGGCTGGCCAGAGGGACCATTCGTACTCTCTGGGCTTCAACCCCGATCCTGACGTTACCAATCCTTGCAGAATGCGACAGGTTGCTCGGCCTTCGTTCGGCGTCGTTGGTCTTCAACACCTATTACATCACGAGATCGTTCGACATTAATTTGTTTGTGTTCGAAGCAGCCGTCAGGGTCACGCGAAACAAGCGCGCGCAGCGCGGGTTTCGTCGCATCGTGCTGGCGTGGGCGTTGTTGAGGTTCGATGTGTTTAATTATTTTTACGACCGCGGTCTGATGATGAGCGACGGGTTTTTCGGTATTAATCCGGAAGAGATCCAGATGTTGTTCGATTCGGGAAAGCGGCTTTATACCTACGCCTATGGCGCCGATGTGAGGTCGCGGGAAATTACCCTGGCGCTCGGGGAGCCCAATGTTTGCCAGGCGTGTCCTCAACCCGGGCGGTACTGCATTTGCAAAACAGAGGATTTGAACTCGTCCCTGAAGCGACTTGACGGGCGCGTGACGGCGCGGATCGCCATGGGCGACATGGTTTCCTATGTTCCGGGCTGCCGAGACCTGCACTACTGGCCGCTGGATTTGAAAAAGTTCAAGGCGGAACCGCTGGCGTATCGGCCAGGGGATACCTTGCGGGTTGCGCACGCGCCGAACCACGGGCATTTCAAGGGGACCGCTCTCCTGATGGATGCGATCGACCGGCTTCGCCGCGAAGGGCAACCGATAGAGCTTGTGTCGGTTCAAGGGGTGCCGAACGAGAAAGTCCTTGAGCTTTTCAGGTCGTCTCATCTGGTAGCCGATCAGTTCGTTGCCGGCTTTCATGGCTACACGGCCCTTGAGGCGATGGCGCTTGCGCGGCCGGTGCTCTGTTTTCTCCGCAACGACGACATGATGATTGATCCGGCGACTTGTCCAATTATCAACATCAGGCCCGAGCAGATCTACGACATGCTGAAAAGGTGTCTTGAGGGCGGGATTGATCTGGAGAGTCTGGGGAAGCGGGGCAGGGCATATATCGATCGTTACTACAGCATAGAGGCCGTTGCTGCGCGACTTGGGCGATTGTACATCGACACTGCCGGCTTTCCCGAAGCAGTGAATGACAGATTGCGATCCAGGATCGAGCAACTCGACCGGAATTGCGCTGCAAACCGGCAAGCTGCAGCTTGACTTCAATTCTACCGCAAAACGGCCAGTCCGGTTCAGCATCTGGCAATATCCCGGCGAGTGCTGAAGCGCGCGCGGAAGTGTTCGACTGGTATCATAACTGGCGAGCGAAACGGGGGCGACCGCTTCGGGTTCTCCACCTCGGCAACATCGCGAACAACGCCTTCAACAATGCGCGCATTCAGCGCCAGTATGGCATCGGCGCATATGTCATTGCCTATGAGAACTATCACATCATGGCCTGCCCCGAATGGGAGGAAGCGACGTTTGAAGGCGATCTCGGCGATCCCTTCTTTCCGGACTGGCGCAAGGTCGATCTGGCGGGCTACGAGCGGCCGCGCTGGTTTGCCTCGGGACCTCTCCATCTTTGTTGCAAGATGATTGAAGCCGAAGTCCTTGGAAAGTCCGAGGCTGACGAATTGCGGCTTGAGCTGAAGACCGTGCGCGAGGCGGAATGCTCGCAAACGTATCGGTCCTTCTTGATCCGTCAGGGCCGCAGATTACGCCGCAGGCTGACAAGGCTCTCTGGTGAATTGGGAGAGATTGCAGATGCGGTACTCAACGCCATGTTATTGAGACCTAAAAAATCAGACCCCAGCCATTTAAGGTTGATCGAGATCTGGAATAAGGCCCGCACCTCACATCAATCGGTACCCACTGCGAGGGATTTTTCCGGTTATCGGGCTCGTTTGCGCCACCTACAGGGCCTCTTTCGACATTTCGACGTCATTCAGGCCTATTCGACGGATGGCGCGTGGCCTCTGCTGGCCGAACAGCCGTATATTGCCTATGAGCACGGCACCTTGCGCGCGATCCCGTTCGTGAACGACATAACGGGAAGGCTGGCGGCAACCGTTTTTCTGGGTGCTGACCATGTATTTGTTACCAATCTGGATTGCATGGAGGCAGCAGAGCGTCTGGGGATCCCGGCAAATCGATTCTCGGCTCTTCCTCACGCATTTGACGAAAAGCGGCTTGTCGAGTTTCGGCATAGCCATCGCGAAATTCGGCCACCCGACGATCAGGTGATTTTTTTTCATCCCGCCCGGCAAGACTGGCTGCTTGCCGACCCCAGCATGATCAAGGGAAATGATCGCCTCATTCGAGCATTTGCGCGAATTAGCCGGACGCATTCATCTGCACACCTTGTGATGATCGCCTGGGGCCGCGATCTTGAGGCCACGCGTGACTTGATCAAAAGCCTTGGGATTGAAGAGAAGATACGATGGCTCGATCCCATGCGAAAACAGGACCTCTGGAGAACATACCTTTCGAGCCATGCCGTGCTGGATCAATTTGTGCTGCCGTCGTTCGGCGGCGTCACCTTTGAGGCGCTGGCGCTGGGATGTCGCGTCATAACCAACGTCGACTTCGGGGCTGCGGAGCGGTTCTTTTCCAGGGCGCCTCCAGTCTATTCTGCATCTTCGGAGACTGAAATTTACGAGATGCTTGAGCGGATCATTCTCGATCGGAATGACCTTGCGGGAGTTGGCGATGCGGGGGCCAAGTGGATCAAGCAGTATCATTCCGCCGAGAGGATCGTCGAACTCCAGTTGGAAATCTATCGGAAGTTTCCGGGCGTAGCGACTTCGGAACTGCAGTTGGCGAGTGAGGTCCGGGTTTGATGAGGATTCTGCATGGTCCGGTGAATGTGGGCAATCAGCCGTGGGCGCTTTCGCGCGCGGAACGGCGTCTTGGCATTGCCAGCGATCTGGTGGTCAGAAGTGGTACATGGCTTAACTATCCTGCCGACAGAACCCTCTCGCGAGACGGTTCCAGCCTCTCTGAGATAGCTGTGCGGAGCGTCTTGTTTGGGCTGGGGGTACCCTGGAAATACGATGTATTGCACCTCTATTTTGGACAGACATTTCTTTCTCCCGGGCGTTCGTTTTTCAAAAGGCATCTTTTCGAGAGAATTTACGACCACTTTTCAACTATCGACCTGAGGGTTGCAAAGCTGCTCGGCCGAAAGAGGTTCATGACGTTGCAAGGATGCGACGCCCGGCTGGCCGGCGAGGGAAACTTGCGAAACGATTGGACCATGTGCGCGACGGGCCGTTGTTCGCTGTATCAGACCTGCGTTGAAGTACTCGATGCGCGCCGGCGCCACATGATTAGCGAGGTGCTTCCATTTTTTGACCGGGTATTCTACCTCAATCCGGAGCTTGGACATGTTGTGCCGGAGGGCCAATTCCTGCCCTACGCCAGTGTGGAAATTGAAAAATTCGACGTGAAGCTTCCTTCTCCCGAAGGCCGGCCGAGAATCGTGCATGCGCCGAGCGACGGGAGCATCAAGGGTACACCGATGATTCTGGACGCACTGGAACAGCTAAGGTCTCGATACGACTTTGACCTCATATTGGTCGAAAAGAAAACCCACGAAGAAGCCTTGGCGCTCTATCGCTCGGCGGATATTGCGATCGATCAGATTCTGGCGGGCTGGTATGGCGGATTCGCGGTAGAGATGATGGCGATGGGCAAGCCTGTCGCTTGTTATATCAGAGAACAGGATATGAAGTTTGTGCCCGAGGCCATGAAAGGCGATATGCCGATTTTCAGGATCAATCCCGGCAGCCTGGTAGAAGATATCGCTGCGATTCTTGATAGGCGCGCGGAATGGCATGATCGAGGTCGGATGTCGCGCAGTTACGTCGAGCGGTGGCACAACCCTGACACCATCGCGAAAGCAATGCTGGCGGCTTATCGAAGCCCGGACAGCATGTTCGAACTGAATCCAGACGGTCCGTCTCTGGAAGCCGTTTCAGAGTTTCAGGGCTAACTGCGTCAAGATGTGCGGAATCGCAGGGCTGTTGCATTTCGGGAGCTGTCCCGACGCCAACGAACGCATCCGGCGCATGACCGCCAGTATCATCCATCGCGGTCCTGACGATGATGGATTCTATCTTGCGCCTGACATTGCGCTGGGGTTTCGCCGCCTCTCGATCGTGGATCTGGCGACCGGTAATCAGCCGATGCGCAACGAGGACGCAAGTGTCTGGGTGGTCTTCAACGGTGAAATCTACAATCATCGGGAAATGAGGAAGGAGCTTGAGGCCGCGGGTCACAGGTTCATGACCGACCATTCCGATACCGAAGTGTTGGTCCATGGCTGGGAACAGTGGGGCGAGCAGCTCTTTGGACGTCTCAACGGCATGTTTGCCTGTGCAATCTGGGACCAGTCGCTCCGGGAACTGATCATTGCGCGCGACCGGTATGGAATTAAGCCGGTCTATGTCGCAGACCTGCCTGGCAACAGCGTCGTGTTTGGTTCAGAGGTCCGCTGCCTGCATGCCAGCGGCTTGATACCGAAAGCCTTCAATGCGGCCGCCGTACTCGAGTACTTTACCCTGATGAACAACTGGGGCGGCCGCACGCCGTTTCAGAACGTCAGACTCGTGCAGCCCGGGACCATCGAGCGCTACTCCAGCGCTGGCTCCTCCCGGAAAACCTACTGGTCATTTTCCTACAAGCGCCAACGTGCTCCCTCCATGGCGCAGGCATCCGGAGAGTTTCGCGAGATTCTGCAGGGCGCAATTCACAGGCAGTTGGCCGCGGACGTTCCTGTCATGACATACCTCTCGGGAGGAATTGACAGCTCCGCTGTTACCGCCGCTGCGCATCGTATCGATCCGGGGATGCGCGCCTATTCGTGCATCTTTGATCTCGAGAATGTCGGCCTGGACAAGTTAGTCGATGAGCGTGAATTCTCGCGGGCCGTTGCGGAATATCTGAAGATCGATCGGGTGGAATTGACGATTCCGCAAATGGCGCTCGCCGCCAATCTGAATGCGACCGTTGCCGCGATTGAATATCCGCGGATGGGAATGGCCTACGTGAATTATCTGATCGCGGGGCGTGTCGCGCAGGATGCCAAGGTTGTCTTGTCGGGTACCGGGGGCGATGAGGTCACCGGCGGGTACGTGGGCAGATATGCGATCGTCCCTCGAGCGCGCCCTGCCTCGTTATCGCAGCGAGCAATGGGTTTTCTCCGGCAGCTAAGACAGGGGAAGTCTCTGTCTGCGTCGGCCGACCCGTTTGCGCTATATCGGCGCGGCCTGAACGTTCCGGTGTCTGCGGAGCTGATTCCGATCGCATTTACGCCCGAGTTCTTGCGAGCCGCGGGTGGGTTTGATCCGCTTGCCGTCATTGGTGATGCGATTGCTTCGGCTCCATCGCGGGATCCGTGGGACGTCGTGATGCACGTCGATGTGACGACCTATTTGCCCGGCCTGCTGTCCATCGAAGACAAGCTGTCGATGACGCATTCATTGGAGACGAGGGTACCGCTTCTGGATAACGAGGTGGTCGATCATCTTCTCGACATCGACTGGAGCCTTTTGTCGGACGGCGAGACGGGCAAGATCCTCTTCCGTGAGGCGGTTCGACCGCTCGTTCCTGACGAAATCTACCGAAAACCAAAGATGGGATTTGGCCCCCCGGATGCTTCTTGGTACAGGGGTGTCCTGCGTCCCTGGATCGAACAGCAACTTTCTGAATTCCGGATCAAACGGCGATGCGTGCTCCAATATGACTTCGTGCGCCGGATCCTGGATGAGCACTTCGAGGAAAAGGCCAATCATGTTGCCCTGATCTGGTGCATGTTGAGTTTTGAATCCTGGTGCGAACAACATGGCGCCTATGGCGGAGCGGCTTGAGGGAGGGCATTGCCTTCTGGCTCGTCGGTTGGCCAAGAGTAAGGTTTTAGATTATGCGACTTCGGAACAGTTCATTGCTTCAGCCTGTTGGACAGAAGCTTCAGCCGGAGATTTTCTCCGACGATGGCGGGCATGCTATCGAAGGCGTGCTTCGAACGTCGAATCCCGCCGTCTGGTATCCCATCCTGCAAGGTGTGCCGTCGTTTTTGACGGGGCCGATGCAGCCCGATTTGAAGGAGTTCTGCGCGCGCCATGGTCTTGAGAAGCCGGCGACCGCGCCAACGCGTCCGGAATCGAGTGAGCAGGCAAAAACCAACGAGACATTTTCCGACAAGTGGCGGCGTTTCAAGCAGTATGGCCTGGAGCCGGAGCACAAGGAGTTCTTGTTCGGCTGGTATTGCAAGAAGCTGGGTGTGCCGGATCTCGACGCATTGAAGGCGTTTTATGGCGGCAAGAAACGAGTGCTCGAAGTAGGTCCAGGATCCGGCTTCAATACGCGGTTCATTGCTGAAAATTGTCCGGGCGAGGTATTCGCGCTGGACGTTTCCGATGCGGCGTTCACGACCTTCGAAAATACACGTCAGTTGGAGAATTGCTGCGTCGTTCAGGCGGACCTGATGGACGCCCCGTTTCCTGATGAAACTTTTGATTTCATCATCGCTGACGGGGTGCTTCATCACACGCCGAACACCAGAGCAGCGGTCGAGGCGCTGTACAGGAAAGTTCGCCCCGGCGGCCAATTCTTCTTCTATGTCTATCGCAAGATGGGCGCTATACGGGTCTTTTCCGACAATCACGTTCGCGAGAATTTCATGCCGCTCTCGACCGAAGATTGTTACGCTGCATGTGAGGGGATTACCGAACTTGGCCGGGAGTTGTCCCGGCTCAATGTTTCGATAACGCTGGAGAAGCCAATTCCGGTTCTTGGTATTCCGGCCGGCACCCACAATGTCCAGCGTCTGCTATACTACAATTTTCTAAAGTGCTTCTGGAACGAGGCGTTCGATTACGAAACCAACAATATGGTCAATTTCGACTGGTATCATCCGCACAATGCCTGGCAGCATACCGAGGAAGAGGTCGAGGGATGGCTGAAAGATCTCGGTGTTCAGATCTACAAATTCAATGATTCTAATCCCAACGGAATCTCCGTTTTACTGACCAAGCCAGCTGACTAGCCCGATCATGCGCATTCTGATCACGGGCGGCTCCGGCTTTGTCGGCTCTGCGCTTGGACCCAGGCTCGCCGCGGCCGGACATGAGCTGTTTTGTGTCTGCCGCACGGGGTCTTCGGCCTCGTTTGGAGAAACGGTGATATGGGACGCCGAAAGCCCCCTTGGAACCTCGAAATTGCCGGCCGCCGTCGACGCCGTCATCCATCTTGCGCAATCGCGCAGCTACCGGGACTTTCCGGCAGATTCTCGCGAAATGTTCGACGTCAACATCGGCATGACGATGTCGCTGCTGCAATGGGCGGCGCGGTCGGGGGTTAAGCAGTTCTGCCTGGCGTCGTCGGGCGCGGTGTACGAGCCATTCACCGGTTCGCTGCGCGAGGACGCCGCCGTGGCTCCGCGCGGCTTTTTGGGTGCGAGCAAGCTTGCTTCTGAAATTATTGCACGGCCTTTCGCCGGGTTGTTCAAGTTAAACATCCTTCGATTGTTTTTCCCTTACGGCCCTGGCCAGCACGATCGTCTCATTCCCGATCTGATCCGGCGAATTCGCTGCGGCGAAGCCGTTCAAGTGACTGCGAATGGTGAAGGGATGCGGTTGGTTCCGACATTTGTGGAAGATATTGCTGATGTATTTGTTGCGAGTGTCGAGTTGTCATGGACGGGTACTGTGAACGTAGCGACGCCCGAGGCGCTATCGATACGCAGGATTGCGGAATTGATCGGCCAGCAACTCGGCATCGAACCGAAGCTGGAAATCGTGGAAAGAACGCCAATTGACATCGTGCCCGATCTGGACCGGCTGGCGGACCGCTTCGACCTGCGTCGCTTTACGCGGTTTGAGGAAGGCCTTCGCAAAACAATCGGCGCGCATCCAGGCGAAGCTGCAAACTGACGGAAAATCACGCCTCGCATTTCCCTCCAACCGTGAGATTGTATAGGTGGCCTTGAAAATCCTCACCATCGTCGGTGCCCGTCCGCAATTCATCAAGGCGGCCGCAGTGAGCCGGGCGATCCGGGAGACCGACGGGCTGTCCGAGGTGATGGTGCATACCGGCCAGCACTTCGACAAGGGCATGTCGGATGTATTTTTTGATGAACTAAGTATACCGGCGCCGAAGCATTATCTCGACATCCATGGGGGCAGTCACGGAGAGATGACGGGGAGGATGTTGATCGCGATCGAGCCAGTCATGATGAAGGAAAAGCCCGATTGGGTCATCGTCTATGGCGATACCAATTCCACGCTGGCTGGCTCCCTGGCGGCAGCAAAGCTTCACATCCCGGTTGCCCATGTGGAAGCCGGCCTGCGGTCTTTCAATCGGCGAATGCCGGAAGAGATCAACCGTGTTCTGACTGATCATCTGGCCACGTTGCATCTATGTCCGACAAGAAATGCAGTCAAAAATCTGGCGAACGAGAGTGTCACCAAAGGCGTGCATCATGTCGGAGACGTGATGTTCGACGCGACTGTTTTCGCCGCTCAACAGGCGGGCCACCGATCCAGCATCCTGGCTGATATGTCGCTGACGGCAGGAAACTACGCGGTGGCGACCATCCATCGCGCCGAAAATACCGATGAGCCGCGGCAGCTTCATGCCGTCATCGACTATCTCAAGTCTTGCGCGGTGCGGTTGCCGGTTGTGTTGCCGCTGCATCCGAGAACAGAACAGGCCGCTCGACGGCTCGGGATAGATCTTGGGGGTTTGACCGTGATTGCGCCGGTTGGCTACCTCGATATGACGAAACTGCTGAGCAGTGCGAGCGAGGTCTATACCGACTCCGGCGGTCTGCAAAAGGAGGCCTATTTTCATCGCGTGCCGTGCACGACGTTGCGCGACGAGACGGAATGGACGGAGACCGTGACGCATGGCTGGAACAGGCTCTGGAAAGGGCCGCAATACACCGAGCGCCGGGAGATCGACGAATACGGCGAAGGCCGCGCAGCCTTTCGGATTGCGGAACTTCTCAAGGCGTCGTCTTAAGGATGGGCTGTAATTTGAGCCTGACGGGACTGTATTTTGGGTTGTAGGCGCGATTTCCTAAGGGTATGTCATGAACGCGCCTCGCTTACGGGGCGTCACGGCAGCGACCCATTCCGGCTCTCCCTTCTTCCGCAACAGACAAGCATGAAGCGACGTGAGATCCGATCGGCTGGCGCGCCATTGCGCAGAGACTTACAGGTATTCGAATGAATTTAAAACTGATCGAGAAGCTCGACCGCAAGACGGCAACGATAGGAATAGTGGGGCTCGGCTATGTCGGCCTGCCGCTGATGCTTCGCTATTGCGAGGTCGGATACAAGGTTGTCGGTTTCGACATCGATCAGGTCAAGGTCGACGCGCTTCGCGCGGGAAAGTCCTACATCGAACATATTTCGCCGGCGAGCGTCCAGACTGCTATCGGACGCGGCTTTGATCCCACCACGGACTTCTCCCGCGCGGCCGAAGTCGACGCGCTTATTCTCTGTGTCCCTACGCCGCTCAACAAATACCGCGAGCCCGATCTGAGTTTCGTTCTCAATACCGTCGAATCGCTGCTGCCGCATCTGCACGATGGGATGATGCTGTCGCTGGAAAGCACGACCTATCCAGGCACGACCGAAGAAGAGTTGAAGCCGCGCATCGAGAAGCGCGGTTTGAAGGTTGGCAGCGATTTCTTTCTGGTTTTTTCACCCGAGCGGGAAGATCCCGGCAATCCGAATTTTACGACGCGCTCGATCCCGAAAATCTGCGGCGGCTGCACCACGGCATGTCTCGAGGCGGGCCTCGCGCTCTATCGGCAGGTGATCGACAAGGTCGTCCCGGTCAGTTCGACCCAGGCCGCCGAATTGACGAAGCTGCTGGAGAATATCCATCGCTCGGTGAATATCGGTCTCGTCAATGAGATGAAAATGGTTGCCGACAAGATGGGCATCGATATTCACGAGGTGATCCGGGCTGCGGCAACCAAGCCCTTCGGTTTCGTGCCTTATTATCCCGGTCCCGGGATCGGTGGCCACTGCATTCCGATCGACCCGTTTTACCTGACCTGGAAAGCGCGGGAATACGGCATGCACACGCGCTTCATCGAGCTCGCGGGCGAGATCAATTCGTCGATGCCGGACTACGTCGTATCGAAGGTTACCGGAGCCCTTAACGGAAAGGGTAAATCCATCAAGGGAAGCAACATTCTCGTTCTCGGCATTGCCTACAAAAAGAATGTCGATGACGTGCGCGAGTCGCCGTCGGTGTACCTGATGGAAAAGCTCCGCGATCTCGGTGCAAAACTGGCGTACAGCGATCCGCACGTTCCGGCGTTTCCCAGGATGCGCGAACATCACTTTGACCTGTCGAGCACGGCGCTCACGCCGGAAAATGTCGCGAAGTTCGATTGCGTGCTGCTGGCGACCGATCATGACAAGTTTGATTACGAAATGCTGCGAACGCAGTCGCCGCTTTTGATCGATTGTCGCGGCAGGTTTCTCGCGCCCGCCGACAACATCATCCGGGCCTGATGCCTGCTGCTGACCGCAGCGATCCAGAACGGAGCCCGGGCTGAAGTTCGGCACGTCGGCTTCGCCGCGCTTCCGGACGTATCGGGTCTGGCCGGCCGTCCTTGACGATTGCGACGCGGACGGGCTAGGAAAACGCAACTACCGCGGGCCCGTTGGGGCTGCCGGGCGCCAGTTTTTGCAAATCGGGGACAGCCTTTGACATCATATGCTCTTATCGGCGCCGCCGGTTACATCGCACCCCGGCACATGCGTGCGATCGCGGAAACCGGCGGAAATCTCGTTGTCGCCTACGATCCAAACAACTCCGTCGGCATTCTGGACAGCCATTTTCCCGACGCGCAATTCTTTGTCGGGTTCGAGGAGTTCGATCAACACATCGATCAGCTTCGCCGCCGCGGCGAGAAAATCGATTACGCCGCGATCTGCTCGCCGAATCACCTTCACGACGCCCATTGCAGCTATGCGATGCGCGCCGGCGCCGACGCCATCTGCGAAAAGCCGCTGGCCCTCAATCCCCGCGACATCGACGGCCTGGCGGAGATCGAGCGTGACACCGGCCGCCGGATATCCACCATCCTGCAGCTTCGGTTGCATCCGGCGATCATCGCGTTGCGCGATCGGTTCGCGAAGAGCAACAAGCGGCACAAAGTCGAACTCACCTACATTGCCTCGCGCGGCCAGTGGTATCACACCTCCTGGAAGGGGGACGACCGCAAGTCGGGTGGCGTGGCGACCAATATCGGCGTCCATTTTTTCGACATGCTGGGGTTCATTTTCGGGAGCGTCAGCCGCAACGAGGCCCATCTCCGGGAACCGGAACGGGCCGCGGGCTCGCTCGAATGCGAGCGCGCCGATGTCAGCTGGTTTCTCTCGATCGATCGCAACGATCTGCCCGAAAGTGTAAGGGGTAAGAAGTCGACGTTTCGTTCGATCACCGTCGACGGCGAGGCGGTCGAATTTTCGGAAGGCTTCACCGACCTGCACACCCGCAGTTACGAGGAAATTATCGCCGGTCGGGGCTTTGGGCTCGACGAAGTGCGCACCTCGATCGATATCGTTTCGAAATTCCGCGACCTGCCGGTTATCAAAGCCAATGGCGTTCATCCATTTGCGATCAAGGCAAATCGCGCATGAGCGAAATGAGGGAAGACCCGAGGTTTCCCGGCGCGCTCATTCACGTTTCCAGTTATGTCGATGACGGCGCGGTGGTCGGTCACGGCACCAAGATCTGGCATTTTTGCCATATCCTGTCCCGCACGGTGATCGGTGCAAATTGCTCGATCGGACAGAACGTCATGATTGGCCCCAATGTTCGGGTCGGCAATGGATGCAAGATCCAGAACAATGTCGCGATCTATGATGGCGTCGAACTGGCCGACGACGTGTTTTGCGGGCCGAGCTGCGTGTTTACCAACGTGAACAATCCGCGCGCCAATGTCTCGCGCAAGGATGAATTTCGGGCTACTCCGATCGGCCAGGGGGCATCGATCGGAGCCAATGCGACGGTGGTATGCGGCCATTCGCTCGGCATGTTCTGCTTCATCGGCGCCGGCGCCGTTGTCACCCGGGATGTCGCGGATTTCGCGCTGATGGTGGGAAATCCGGCGCGGCGGATTGGATGGATGAGCCGAGCGGGCGAGCGCCTCGGGGACGATCTGATTTGCCCGCGCACGCAGCAGAAGCACGTGATCCGGAACGGCATCCTGGTCGAGGCGTGATCGGCCTTCACGGCGAACCGCCGGCTATCTCATTGGCATTTTAGACAGCGGGCATTGCTTTCCCTTCAGGCAAAGGGGCGCGCATTCGGTCGCCACCACCAAACATGGCGCGCGGCGTGACGTACCACAACAGGAAGAGCACAGCGGCTCCATTTGACAACAAGGTCGTTGAGAACGGCACGTTCAGGAAGATATGCGGAAGCACGCCGCCGGATAACAGTACAAACCTCGGTGGAAGGCCGGACGAAAGCCGGTTGCTTAAGCCTATTACCAGTCCGCACACCAGTACGGAAAGCGGAGCCAGTGCCAGTCCAACGGAGGCGATCCCTTCCGTTGCGAAAAGCGACGCATTGAAGTTGCCGAACGTATAGGCGCTATTCATAACGACCGACAGCGGTTGGCTGTATGGACAGCTGACGAATGGCTTGACAACATTGATCTGGCAAAAATGAGTTAGATCATGCGTCGAGAAGAAATTGTTGTACACCTCCAGCGCAACGGAGGGCGTGGCAATCATCCTGACATTGACGATGCTGATATAATGCTGCATCAGCGGGGACGATATCGAGCCGGATTGGCTCACAAGCATCCATGCAACTCCAACCAAGATGGGCAGGAGCAGGGACAGAATGACCGACGTTCTTGCCTCTGCCAGTCTGGACACCAACAGCAGGAACAGCAGCCAGCATGGTGTGAACAGGGTCAGCTTGGTCAGCGTGATCGGGTAGAGCAGCAGGATCAACAGCAGGGCGATTGCGGCCCGCCAGCGATTTCCGCGTTCGACAAAGCATGCGAAAGCGAACGGTAACAACGCGCCGGTTGTCACGCCGATCGAATATCTCAGTGGCGCGGGGAACTCGAGACCGGCGCGAAATTTGTAGATATCGGAGAGGTTGGCGAGCTTGAAATTATACAAAGCACCCAAGGCGATGGTTGCCGTCGCCAGAAACAGGATCAGGGATAACAGCGCTTCGAAGGCGCGCGCCGTCAAAGCAAATCGTTGCCTGATCGGGGACGTTATAAACAAGGCAGGCGCAAGAAACGCCACCGCGGAAAGGTAAATTGAAACAATTGCCAGAGGGTGATCGTAGGAAGTTTTCGAAAATTCGACGAGCCACAGATATCCCAGGATCATGGTGTAGAAATAGAATCCCAGGAAGTAGCCGAAGCTGAATGGCGCGATTGTGAAAAGAATGGCGACGATGCCGAAGGATGCGACGATCAGCAAAGGCGCGAACAGGTGGTGGCTGTCGAATGCAACAACATCCGCGTAGGATGATCGCGACGAACGCCAGCGACACGCAGCACGTCACGATGTACAGGCACAGAAGCGGTATGAGGCCGGGTCGAAATTGGATTAGCGCGGAAACGTCTTTCGAACCGGCGGCGGATAAGTCGTTCATGCTTGCTTTTGAGCCCGAGTGGCGGAATAAGCTCCGAAATAAATTCTAAGTGGTAATGAATACTTGGCTGAAACCATATTAGTCGCGATGTTGTATCAGATAGCTCCCTGCTCGCAAGGCGTATCGTGCGGCAAATTGGTTTTACGATACTATCGCTGATTTGAGCAGAAATGGAATTCGCAGCACTTGACGCAAGAGCGCTGCTTCATACCGTCCGAGCCGTTCGAATACCCCATTGTCGAGATTGGCAAGTCATAGAAAGCGGTCTCGCGCGGAGTTGACTGGTTGTGGCACCGGACGCGAAGTGGAGTGCACGACCGACGGTCTTCCCCGACTACATGAGCCCGCCCAAGCTTGACCTAGGCGAACCGCCACGTATGGACCCGTATGCTGGATGGTGTTGGAGAGACAGCGTCGAAAGGCTCCCACGATCCCGATCAATCTCGCAATTGCAGCGGCGGAATGGTCGCCGCAGGAGCGCATCGTGATAACCGAACGGAGGTTGACGTTCAAATTGTGAATGTGGTAGCGAGTTCCGCATGTCAGACGCTCGCAATGCCGCCACCATCCGAATTTCGATGCAGGCTCGGCAACCGAACGAAATTCGGGCGGGTCGCGAATATGATGAGCCGGGCGGCCAACGACACCGTTATTGTCGGAAGGTGGTGCGCGACAGCGAACTGCTCTCGCGCCGAATTATGACCTGCTATACTCGGGGCCGCACCATGAATCAGCGGCTCCCGGCCGTTGTCGTGCTCAACCTGCACCCGCAGAATGTCGGGGGGACAGGTGCCATGCACCTTGCTGCGGCCGAACTCGTATCCGTGGGCTTTCATCTCTGGACCTTGCGCGAATGCCTCGCCTGGTTTTCTGCTCGTGACGGAGCCGTGGCGGCCGTCCCCAAGTGCCCGTTGCCCCGCCGCTCGTGGCCGTGGTGGAGGGTCACGTGAGGACCACCTTCGACGTCGCTCTATATGGTGCCGACGGCCAAGCTGCTACTCGCGGCTTTGGCACGACCCGACCTGCGCTTCCTGTTCGTGACCACGCACCGATAGTTGACGGCTCGAATCTGCCGAACATCGTGATACGCCGCGAGCCGGGTGGCGAACGCGGCCTCGCAAGGCGCGAGATTGCGCTTTGTCCGCGCTGGCTCGAGCCTGCGCCCGAGCGCTGGCGACTCTCGCGCGTCATGCCAGCTTTGTTTGACCTTTTTCCCGACGACGTCCTACCGGTGACCACCGATCCGCCCGCAGGCCCATGGGTTGTTAAGGGCGACCGTCGCCATAGACCTGATGCGCGCATTGAAGGCGCCGGCGCCCGCCCCGAAACGCTTGAGGATCCGCATCGTTGTGGGGTCGTATTCCAGGAGAAACGGATCAGCGAAGCGACCCTGCTCGTTTCTGGCCGCTGCGACGGCGAGGACACCTGCGCCCTAGGAGTTCTGCAACTACATCAGGAAGCGCTGGCGCGCGAGGACTTCCTCATTGCGGCCGAGTCGATCGAAGATGCTCCGTTGGCAGAAACCGCGCGCGCCATGCTCCGCCTGCTCGGCTTGCGCGGCCACTTTACGTTCACCTTCATGCGCGAAGCCCAGACTGACCGCGCGCTGTTGACCTCCCTGCGGCCGGTGCCGCGCGCACTTTTTCAATTGTTCCAGGCGGGTGGCATCGACCTTCTTGAGCCGGCTCGGGCTCCCTCCACGCTCTGCCCCGGGTTGCGCATGGCTGTTGAATACCACTACTCGAGTTATGGACCATGAGCCCGCATCGCGTCCTCGTCCTCTCCGCTACCGCCTCAGCGATCAACGTGATCAATGCGCTGCGCGACGAGCCGGACCTCGAGCTGTTCGTGACCGATGCCAGTTCGTACGCGAGCGGCCTTTACGAACGCGGCGTTACGCCCATCGTCGTACCGCGGGCGCAAAACTCCGACGCCTACCGGACGTCAATCGATACGATCATCCGCGAACAAGGCATTGGGATCCTTCTCCCGACGTCCGACCACGACGTTACAGGAATCATCCGCCTCCTCGCGCAAGGTTGGAACCCACCGGTAGCGCTGTTCCGTCCGGATGCAGCTGTTCATGGGCTGATGATCGATAAATTTGCTATTGCCAGGAGCCTGCGCGCCGCCGCTCTGCCGGCGCCAGAAACGTGGCGACTTCCGCAGGAGGCTCGCTTCCCGGCTGTCGTCAAGCCGGCCAGCGAGGGCGGGAGCAAGGGCGTCGCTATCGTCCGCTCGTCAGCAGAGGCAGCGACGGCATATGCTCAGGTCGTGGCGCAGTACGGTCCTAATGCGCTTATCCAGGAATTTGTGCCGGGAGAGCTCGGGAGCACCTACGTGTCGTTGATGCTCTACGGAACGGACGGCGAACTCGTCCTCAATACGACCATGCGATCGTCGCTTAGCTACTATACCTGGGGCGGTGGCGGTAATGCCGGCTACCTTGTCGATGAGCCGGAGATCGCCAAGCTGTCGCCGCGGATCGTCGCCGAAGCGGGTGGATGGCGTGGCCCGCTCAACATCGAATTTCGTCGAAATGCCGAGACGGGCGAGTTCATGGTAATCGAGATCAACTGCCGGCTAAATGGCTACAGTTATCTTACCACGATGAACGGGCTGAATTACCCGCGGGCTATGATTGATCTTCTGCTCGCAGCTCCGCCGCGACCTATTGGGACGCCAGCGGCCAACCGCCGCAATTTCGTGCTCGGCTTCCGTGAGCGTTTGGTCTCGCGCTGGGTTGAAAATTCGCCACGAAAGGAAGAGCTCGCATGACGAAGCGGTTTCGCCTACTCGGGATTGCTGCAAGCTTGCGCAACGCGCGTTGGGGAGCCGGCAAGCGCGCTCTTTTGGACCAGATCGTCGCGCTGTCGGATAAGGAGGCACTGCTTTGCTTTCTTAGCCGGGAATCCGAGCTTCATCTAGAGAATTTCGTCAATGCGGGGCGCAATGAAGGCCGCGATTTCAACGAAATCTATGCCAACTTGAAAAAGTCCAACGGTGAGGTCGGGCTTTCCAACTCGGAGGTCGCCCTGGCGGCGCTCTCTGGGCAGCGCACAGGGAAGGCGTTGAGATTGACCACGTCTCGCTTGCCGAACAATACAGCGGGGGTCAAATTACGGCGGCCCGAGGAGTTGCGCCGCAAGCTACTTGCCGCCGACGGTGTATCGTATCGGGACCGGTCTATTTCGGTGATCGCGGCAGTCTCACAGAGAGCCTTGTAGACCTAATTGGCACTGATCGGGAGCTGATGGCTTGGGCACAAGGTAGGCTTTACGGTGGCATCACGATCGGCGCGAAGCGCAACGGTGGCCAGGAAACGACGCTGATTTACCAGATGCTCGACATGCTGGATCTCGGCTTCCTCGGTGTTGGCAATGACCACGAGACCACGGCCCAGTATGGGGGCACGGGCCACGCCGGAGATGTCGGCACGATGCATAAGGACCTTTACGGGATCGATACATCGATGGGTGTCGGCCGGCGCATGGCACGCGTTCTTCGCCTCATAGGTCCTGGTCATAGTCTCTCCGATCGCACACGGGCGCTGTTTCTGGTGCTGCGTGACAGTGAGGGCCGAGCTTTACGGGCTGTAGAATCGCTAGCAGCTCGCCATGAGCGCGCCATTGCCGCAACCATCATTGACGTCGCAAATCGCCGGATCAAACGCTGCATCGCTTGCGATATATGCCCGACACATATCGACGTTGACGCGAGTTATCGTTGCATCATCGCGTCGGCGACAGATGACCTTGAGGCAATGCACGAGGAACTACTCAACCATGACGTAATCGTGCCTGTCGTGGCCGCCGTGCATCGTCGCGACACAATTACAAGCAATTATCAGAACTTCATCGAGCGGACGCGTTATCTTCGGCGAGGTGACTATGCACTGTCAGACGCAGTCGTTGCTCCACTGACCGTTGAGGAGCCCGGGGCGCGCAACTCCTATTCGATTCGGATGCTCACCTCGTTCTTGCGTCATCACACCGTCCTGTCTCGGCCGCTGTTCGCAACACTCAGCGACTCGGGGTTTTCCGACACGTCCGAACTGGATGCCGAATTCCGCCGCCTGATCAGCCTCGGCGATCAGCTCGCTGCGGGACGCCTGGCGGAGATCGGATTCCGGCATGCGTCGAAGTACAATCCCGTCGGCTACGTCCTCAGCGCCAACAAGGACCTGGAGGACGAGCGTCTCGAGCGGCGCCGTCGCATGGTTGAGGCCCGCGAGCGGCATCTAGGTCGGGAGGCAATCGCGCGGCTACCCGCCGTGCGACACGTGACCACGACATGACCTCGCACCAACCTGTGCTGATCCGCAACATCGAGGTTTTTCTTAGCCGCGCCGAGTTGTATGCCCCTTATGTCCTTTCTTTTACGACGCTTGACGCATTTGAGAGCGTGGCGGTCGCGGTCGAGCGCGATAACGGCGTGATTGGCATCGGTGAGGCCGTCGCGCTGCCGGGCTACGGCTCCGAAACGACGGCTGACGTGATCAGCATGGTGAGGAAGCTCATTGATGGAGCCGCAGGCCGGCCTGCCACGGATCTACTTCGCCGCTGCCGAGACGCTTGGCGGGAAGCACCGTTAGCCGAGTCCGCAGTGCAACCGCCCTCGAGCAGCCGGATTGGCTCCGGCACGCCAATCGGGGCAGTGGGTTTCCCCTTAATTGTGCCGTCTCGAGCGAAGGCGGCGCGTCGGTCCTGACGACTGCGGCGCGCCATGCGCTGGATCGCGGCTACCGATATCTCAAGCTCAAAGTTGGCCGCGATCTCGACGCGGACATTGCTGCTGCCAAGTTGCTTCTGGACGGGCTAGCCGGCGCGAGGTTTCAAGTCGTCATCGATGCGAACCAAGCCTATTCACGGGACGAAGCGCGGGCCTTCATCACGGCGCTGGAACGTATGGATGCCGAGCGGCTTCTCTGGTTTGAGCAGCCGCTGGATCGATTTGACTGGGATGGGCTAGGGAATCTTTGTCGTGACGCCAGAAGGAGGATCGTTCTCGATGAAGTAATATGACGAGGCTAGATGTCCGCAGAGAAGCTGCGGCGGCGTCCGGGGTCAAGCGAGACTGGGCAAGAATCTTTCGCCGAGAGAGACCATCCGGTTAGCAGAGCTGGCTCCGGCGCTGGCTATGGTCGTCGTCTTCGGCAACGGGGTCGCGACCGACCTCGGCAATCTCACGGAACATCTCGTCCTCGCCGCCCGCCCGGATCTCTTTGCCGCACCGTCGGAAATCGAGCGGCTTCGCCAAGCTGAGGCGGACCCTGACCGATGTTTCGCTGCGGATCGACGCGTCAGGCTGCCTCACTTGTGCTGACGATCCTGCGATGGTTCGTGCCCACCTTTCCGCGTCTTTGCACGAACTCACACCGGCGATGTAAATGCGAATGCAGATTGCCGCCGGCGGTCGCAAAATCCGGATTCGCGAGGCCTTTCGCGGGCGCTCAAGGAACGTTACGGCAGGATGGCGAGCCGGCTTTGGCATGAGCTTCGTAGGTCGAGCTACCTGCCGTTTGCACCGATGCGCGGCATGCGCATGCGGCCCTATCGGTACGTATGAATAAGAGCGATCAAAATGACGCTCGAGGCCTTGCCGAACTGGTGCGGGTCGGTTGGTAACGAGAAGTCAAAGTTAAGAGCGAGGAAAGTCAGAAGGTCCGCGCGATACTCGTCGCGCGATTCCGGCTGGTGTCCATGCGCCGGGCGGGTTGCTATTCCCTCGCGCCATCGGCCAACAGTTCCGCAATCAGGTTAGCGAGCAAGATGATCAACTTCTCGGCGTGATCGGCCGCTCCTGTCGATCCATGAGCATATCTGTCGGCAGCAGAGCAAGTTCGACGACGAGGTCCGCCGATTGGCGAAGGCGGACGAGACGAGGCGTCGCCTGATGACGGTTCCTGGTGTCGGGTTGGTGACGGTCCTAACGTTCCGCCATACGATCGATGACCCGTCCCGCTTCCGATCGGCCTCGACAGTCGACGCCTACCTCGGCCTTACACCTCGGCGCAACCAATCTGGGGAAACTGACATAGGTGGCAAGATATCACGATGGGGCGACCGGCTTCTCCGAACTTGCCTGTTCGAGGCCGCGACCGTCCTGCTTTATCGAACAAAGAAATGGTCCTCCTTCAAGGCCTGGGGAATGAAGCTCGCAAAGCGGATCGGCATGAAGAAGGCGAAGGTCGCCATCGCCCGGAAGATCGCCGTGATTCTCCACCGTATCTGGGTCGACGGTACGTCGTTCGACTGGGGCAGCGCGAAGCCGGCCTGATCTTATCTCGCGAGTTCCTGGTCCGGTTCGCCGGGCTGGCGATGTCCCGCTGGGACGGTGTTTGTGGTGACCTCGGTCAATCGGCTGGTGGCGGCTCGTCCGCACTCCGCTGCACACGTTGAGGCGCCCGACCCGGACATCATCATGAGGCGCCTCGCGACCTCGGAAAGGACCATGACCCCAGCGATGGCGATCAATACGATCGCACTCCAACCGCGCTCGCCCCATCTCCACAACCCCGATCAGTTCCGACGGGGCCAGCGCTACCGCATTGCTGGCGGATGGCGCCAAGAGGATGCTTGACAATAATCCGCAATTAAAGGGCCGATTGACACCGCAAAGTGCATGCACTTGCACTTTGGAGCACGCAATGAAGGATTACGCCGCGAACGCATTTCGAATTGCTTCTGATAGCATTTGCTCTGCTGCCGGCGTCAATCGGAAGCCGCTGACGAGGCCGATGCGTCTCAAGGTCAGAAGCGCAACTGGATTACATAAATCGGTCGAAACTCCGTCCATCAGCATCGCTATGGCGCGTTGCTCGTCCGAGTCGAGATCAGTCCATGAAATACCGTCCATCACGCACCTGGTTCTTCGTGGATCGCCAATCCATGACAGCTCTCGAAGGTTAAAGATTGATTAAATTTGCATTGACCCTGCGACACCGTCGTCACGGATGGCCATTGCGGGCGCTTCTTGGTATGACTCTGTCTGGAGGAAAACGGTCCAGCGTCGGGGGACTGGCGCCGTAGAAGTTCGTGTTTTGGGGAGTGCCCAAAAGACACAGAGGAATAATCCAAGGCATTCATTTGTTCCGACGGAGCGGTTGCTCCATTTCGCTTCTGAGCAGCTATAATGCTGTCCGACGCTATTTCGAATTTTGCCATATCGTCACACGACGACATCTCGGACGGCTTGAACCTTGTAAATCGCGAAATAACCGGTCTCTTCGCCGCCGATACGGGTGTGGCGCTCGAGTACGGCCTCGTATTCGGATGCAAAACGATCGAACTTCTGCTGAGCGATATTTTAGCTCATCCTGATCGTCGTGGGTCCGGCGACGATTAGTCCCACTTCCGCCACGGTGCGTTGCCTCTGGCCCAAAGGTCTTCGAGCAGATTCTTCTCGCGGAGTGTGTCGACCGGCTGCCAGAAACCGGTATGCCGGTATGCCACGAGATTGCCTGTGGCCGCCAGCCTTTCCAAGGGCCCCCGCTCCCAGACTGTATCGTTGCCCTCAATCAAGTCGAGAACGGAGGGCTGCAGCACAAAATAGCCACCGTTGATCCAGCCTGACTCGCTATCCATCTTCTCGCGGAAGGCAGTGACGTTGTCGTCCTGTCCGATCTGGAGCGCACCGAAGCGGCCCGGCGGCTGCACAGCCGTGACCGTCGCCGCCCGCCCATGCGCTGTGTGCGCGGCTACCAAGGAATGGATGTCCACATCAGCCACACCGTCCCCGTAGGTCAGCATAAAAGGACCGCCTTCGAGGAGCGGCCGTACGCGCTTCAGCCTGCCGCCTGTCATGGTGTTTAGGCCCGTGTCGATAAGCGTTACGCGCCACGGTTCCGCAACGCTGTTGAAATAATCTACCGTGCCGCTCTTAAAATCGTAAGTAACGTCGGTGCGATGCAGAGCGTAGTTCGAAAAATATTCCTTGATGCTGTAGCCCATGTAGCCAAGGCAGATGATAAAATCATTATAACCGTAATAGCTGTAAATCTTCATGATATGCAGCAACAACGGCAATCCACCGATCTCGATCATCGGCTTCGGACGCAAATGGGTTTCCTCAGCAAGACGTGTGCCGAAGCCTCCTGCCAAAATGACGACCTTCATCAGCTAACTTCTTTCCAAACGACGCTTGGATGGCGGGCATGCGCCCTTTTGGACACGGTTCCGAGCTCAGTTGGTGTGGGCGCGGAGCGATCGATGACTGCTTCAATGATGGTTAGAGGAGCATGCTGCACGTTCTTGTAGATGCGGCCAACGTATTCCCCGAGAATACCGAGCAATATCGCATTCATCCCGATGGAAAAAAGGACCATAACATAAAGGGCCGCAAAGCCGGTTGGCCAAGAGTTTTGTGACAAAAGCTTGTCGGCAAGGAAGTAAATCGCGCCAACGACCGCCAGCAGCGACATGCTAAGCCCGACTGTCGTGGCAATTCGCAGAGGCACGACAGAGTGATGAAGGATGCCGTCGATGGCCAAGTTCAGCAGCCGCCAGAAGTTGAACTTGCTTCTTCCATGAACTCGGGAAGCTCGGTCATAGACCAGGCCTGTTTGTCTGAAACCCATAGCAGCGATCATGCCGCGCAAATAGGGTTGCTGATCCGTCGTGGAGCGCAGTTCGTCGAGAATGCAACGGTCTATGAGACGAAAATCGCCTGCATCGTGCGGAAGACGATGTTCACTCAAGGCATCCAAGAGCCGATAAAATAGCTTGCGCGCTCGGAACAGAGACCAGCTTTCGTTCGGACGACCTCGCCTCACTCCGTA
This sequence comes from uncultured Pseudomonadota bacterium, assembly GCA_963813165.1. Taxonomy (GTDB): domain Bacteria; phylum Pseudomonadota; class Alphaproteobacteria; order Rhizobiales; family Xanthobacteraceae; genus Bradyrhizobium. Next base: position 218,953 of record CAWEYJ010000003.1, read on the forward strand.
AACGACTTGGTAACCCTCGCGCCATAGTCGAAGGAAATCGGCTATGAGCTCCGGCGGATCTTGAAGGTCGACGTCGATCTGAATCGCCGCTTGTCCGCGGCAATGATTATAGTTGGTCAGGATTGATCGCTGAAATCCGAAATTTCGCGAAAAGCGAATGACGCGCACACGAGCGTCACGATCACAAAGCGCAATGAGCCGCTCGAATGTCGCATCGTCGCTGTGGTTGTCGGTAAACAATATCTCGAAATCATAGGTATCAGACAATCCTGACAAGATCGGCGATATTCGCGAGTGGAAAGGCAGGATATTATCTTCCTCATTGAAGACCGGAACGCAGATCGATATCAACGTGCGATCGTCGCGCGCTTCCAGTTCTTGCTCCATGGCTCAGTCCTTCGCCAGCCTTATCGATTCCAAAGATCTTGCCAGGCCCGCGTCCAAGGATGTTCGGGGTGCGAAGCCGCTCGCCCGCGCAAAAGCAGTTCCCGATCCGACGACCCACATAGCCTCATCCTGCCTCCGGGGGATCGCACCAAACTTCAGCAGTTCGCGTGGTTTATCGAGCGCGTCCGCTATCGCTGATGCGAACATCCTAACACTGACGGCTTGCCCGGAGCAAAGGTTGAACGGGCCAACTGCGCCATTGCGCGCGGCGTCGACGGCCCTGATCAAGCCATCAACGACATCATCGATGTACAGCACATCCCGAATTTGATCGCCCGGGGAGAGTTGCGCCGGCAAATCACGGGCGAGACGAGACGCAACAGAGGGAAGCAGCCGATGTGGTGCTTCCCCCGGCCCATAGACGCCGAAGAGCCGGAGCCAAGTGAATACCACGTCAAGCCGGCGCCCTAATGCCTGCCCCCAAAGCCCGCCCGCCGCCTTTGACGGGCCGTAAAGACCGTGTGTAGTCAGGCGGTGGTCTTCGCTGATGCGAACGTCGGGTATGGCCTCATCATATTCGGAGCAGGAACCAGCATAAACGACCACATCGGCTCCGACGGCCGCCGCGGCCCGCACTACCGCTGCCGTACCCGCTACGTTGACGTCAAACGTCGTCGCCGGATCGTTGTCGGCTGGCGTGACGCCGTAGGCGGCCAGGTGAAAGAGAACGTTGAATCGTTTGCCGGCGAGGACGTTGCGTAGCTCGTCCTCAGCCAAACGAGCGGTCCGCATGAACTCCGCCCCCGAAATCAGTGGGTCGCGGCGGCCTACGCAACCGACGCTCCACCCATCCTCGACGAGACGTCTTGCTAAAGCGCGGCCAATGAAGCCGCTCGCGCCGGTGACGAGGGCCGAGCGCCCGCACTGCCGTCCACGCAGATCAAGATGCCTGCAGTCCGAGGAATTCATCGATCTGCCCAAGCGTAACGGCGCGCATGTTCGCCCCATCACGATATGCGCGATACCAGGACACGCTCATACGTAACGCATCCTGTATGTTGGTCTTCGGCGTCCAGCCTAGTCGCATGCGAGCCTTCGCACAATCGAGCTTTAAAAACGAGGCTTCGTGCGGGTGCGGACCTGAATCGGCCATCCAGGTGGCGCCAGGTCCCCAAAGCTCCACGAGACGCTCAACGACATCCCCCACAGCGATCTCACTTTCGGCGCCTGGCCCAAAATTCCAGGCCTCGGCCGCATCGCGTCCGCGGTCACCGTTTTTGCCTCCGCCAGCAAGATGTTGGGCGAGGATCAAATAGGCGCTCACAGGCTCCAGCACGTGCTGCCACGGCCTGATCGCGAGAGGGCTCCTGACGTACAGCGTCTCGCCTCGCAGGAACGCTCGCACGGCATCGGGCACCAGACGGTCCGGCGCCCAGTCACCGCCCCCGACCACATTGCCAGCCCTGGCACTCGCAACCCGGCATTCTCCACCCGCGAAAAAGCAATTGCGGTAAGACGCTGTCACGAGCTCGGCACAGCCCTTGGAATTGCTATAGGGATCAAAACCACCCATCGCTTCAGTTTCACGATAGCCCCAATCCCATTCCTTGTTGTCGTAACACTTGTCGCTGGTCACGATGACGGCCGCGGCCACACCTGGGGTTCGGCGCACGGCCTCGAGAACGTTGACGGTGCCCATGACGTTGATTGCATAGGTCTCAACCGGCACCGTATAGGATTGCCGTACGAGCGCTTGGGCTGCCATGTGGATGACAAGATCTGGCTTGGCCGCTTTCATAGCTGTAACGAGCGCATCTAGATCCCGCACGTCTCCCTCGACATGCGTAACGTCGGATATGACACCTGCCGCGTTGAATATGTCGGCATCGTTGAGCGGTGGCCAAGCGTACGCCGTGACGGACGCTCCCAGCCTTTTGAGCAGCAGGCTCGCCCAAGCGCCTTTAAATCCAGTATGTCCTGTCAGAAAAACGCGCCGGTTCAGCCAAAATGCGGTATCGAGGACGGCGCGCTCTTGAGGTCGAAATCCTGGGCCCGAAGACACGGCAATATGACCCTTATCGTTTCAAAGAAATTGTATCGGGCCTATATCTTCAATAATGGGCAGCCGTCAACGGCGTTGAGCAAGCCGAAGACTCGATCTGCTTCGCCGCCATCGTGGTTGGGCGAGTTATTGCGCGGCATGTGCGATTTCACGGCGGGCTTCTCGCGGTCCCTGCCGTTGTCATCATCGGCGTTCCAGTGCTTCTCGACACCAGGACTTGGCCGGCAGATGGCAAGGATCTTGCGAACCGGTGCATAAGGCACCCGGAATCCATCCGAGGTGTGCCGAGACAGGTCATTTTGGAGCACGCAAATGAGACACCAGCGTCATTTTGAGATGGCGAACGCAACTGCGCTTCGGGAGGCCGCGGTAATCAGAAACATGATGGACGATCTTGAACGTACGGTCCGTCTCCTCGATTGCGACATCGCCACTGAAGAGGAGCGTGTCCGGGTATCTGACCGCTCGAACGCCGCCTATCCGATTCTGGCGAGAACCCTGGCAGCGCGCCGGAACAATCTTGGCGGCACTATCAGGGCGCTTGAACAACGCCTCATGACGATCAAAACACCCGTAGTCGAGGCGGCTGCGGCTAGGCCGGCCGCGTAATACGGAATTGCAATCGAAGTAGTCGAGTGCGCGCACCCTGGGGCAGGTAAAGGCGTTCCCGCAAGACGGTCTTAGAGCTTGACGTCGAGCAGCGCCTCTCGCTCGGCCGTTGCCTGCACCTCTATGACGTCCGCCACGTCGTTTTTGATTGTGACCGGCGGCGCTTTATCCGTTTGGTCGATGATCAGCTGAACTCTGGCCTGCATCACCGCTGCAGGCACTGGGTAAACGTCCACAGGACACCCCCTTTGTTGCCTAACCGCCGGTCCAAATTGCCAAACGCTCATTTACGGCCTGTTAAGAAGTGCGGTTAACACGCAAAAAGAAACCGATTCGCTGGCGCGCGACGCCTTGGCATTCTGAGACACCATCTCAATACCCGCCAAGGTCAAGTAGAGGGCGGCTCGACCAATACCGGTCGACCCAGCGGAGCAGCCGCCATGGCGATCGTGTTCATGGCGGTGTCCCTCGGCATATCAGCTGAACGATCGTAAGCGCGAGGCGCGGAAACGCAGACGCGCGTCGAATGAAACTACGGTGATGCCCCCCGGTTAGTAGCCCGCAAACAGTGCGGACAGCTATCGCGACGGACGGTTTAACGTCGTCGTACCGACCGCAGCAAAAACAGCACCTGTACGATTTGGCGCGCGAGCGCCGATTCATAACGGCCGAGCCGTTCGAATACGTCGCCGTCGAAATTGACGAGACGCTGGAAGCAAAGCGAGAGGGCTCGCGCAGGATCAAGGAGCGGGTCGCCAGCACCTGAGGCATTCAGACTTGGGTCGTCTTCCTCGCCGCCAGCGTCGCTATCATAACAGTGATCGAACGTGCGGCGACCCCAGAAGCCGGACATCAGATCCTGATGCCCTCCTGGCAATCGGCGGTGATTCCGGGTGATCTCTCCCTGTATGCCGAGGAGGGTGGTTTCGATCGCCGTCGCGCGGCGTATGCGCCAGAACAGCGAGGCCAACCGTAGCACCAATTCGCGTTCGACCGCCGTCTCGGCGTCATAGTCAGCGATGATAGCCGCCTCGAATCCTTTGTAGTCCTCGAGGTCCTCGAGCATTCCGACGACGGTTTCGGCGCATAGGCCATGCCGGACGGCGTTTCGCCGCGACTGATGCTTACCAGCTTCGGTGATGGGTCCGGTGCTTCGGAGAGCATTACGTCGGTTAGCTTGGACTTGCCGAAACGACGTCACTCGATCCTCCCTCCATTGGCAGGTGCGGTCTCGGTGGCTTGTGGAAGCCCGCCGCGATCGTCTATCCCGCCGGCCAGGACCGGTTGCGAGACCTGCGTTGTGGTCTGGGTGATATTGGGAAACTTGGGAACTATGGCCGTGCCTTCGGCCCGGCGTTGCTTCCACAACTTCATGGCTATTGGCAGCGGGTTGATATTGATCCCTTTCCACCACATTCTCTCGTCGCCATGCTTGTGCAATTCCCGATGATGCAGGCGACATACGGGAACGGTGAATTCATCGCTGACCTTTCGGCTGAGCGCGCGAGGCTGTGCAAAGCGCAGGTGATGCGGGTCGGCCGGGGTCCGTCCGCAGACCAAACACGGTTGAGTGGACACGAATTGCCGATGATCCTTGTCGCGCAAGCGAATGGTTTTGGCAGGCACGTGACCACGGCGGGGTGACTGTTCCTGGTTAGTCAGGGGCTGGATCACAGTTTCAGGTTCTTTTGAGACAGTAACGGCGCCGCTTCCGGTCTCGGTGGCTTCGATCTGTTCCTCGGGCGTCCCACGGTCCAATGCCGCAATTTTGTCTCGGAACGCCGTTTCCACATCTTGGGCGTCCCCGACGCCAAGCGTGTTCTTGGCCGGCAGACAACGCTGCGCCCAATCGGCCAACGCGTCCGTGCTCGCGATCTCGGCAAGCTCCGCCAGCAGCTGATCCCGCAACTGGGCTGATGGCTCGGTGGCCAGAACGGGGGCGGGGGTGCGGACCGCTGCGGCTTTGCCTCGGGCGATGGTCGCGACGGTGAACTCGGGAGAATGTCCGTTCAATGCGCTACGATGCAGCGCCGCCGGGTTATCGTGATGGGCGTTTGCGGTACCGGTCTTTGCGGCGTCGGCCTTCGCAAGGCCCCCAAGATCCGGGGCATCGAGGTCGTCCTCGCCGGCTATCCCCACGAGGGTGAACAGCGAATAGCGACGGGCATATGTCAGGGCGGCTCCCATCCGCTGCGGCGCTGCCGTTTCGCTGACCGGGCAAACCGGCCAATCCGACGAGATCCATTCCCCGGACGCATGCGCAAGCACGGTGGTCAGGCGGATCAGCCGCGCGGCATCATCGATCGAGGTGGTCTGGACCGTTGCAATCTCATGCCGGCCAAGGCTTTTGCGGATGAGGTCAAGCCCGCTCGATAACGAGGCGTACCGAAAGGTTCGGTTCGCTTCCCTCGGGAACGGCGACTGGATGGTCGCGGTTAGGGTCTTTTCGGGATTATTGAGTTCGATCTGCGCTTTGGCCAGTGCCGTTGCGATGGCGCCGATAGTTTCACTGGAACGCTGCATGACCGGCCTCTACATCAAGAAGGTCAAAACTGATGGAGCCGGATTTGGAACGCTTGGCCCGCAGGCCATGGCCGACGGCTTCCCTGGCGTCTTCCGGCACCAGTTTCTTCAGATCGGCTTTGGCGGCTTCGTGTTCCTGGTAGGCCGGCCGCGTCCGGCGGAAGGTGGCGGCAAATTCGGCCCAGCTATTGGAAGCACTCATGTCGACGACGCGAACAACCTCCAGCCGCGGCCGCGGCGCCTCGACCCCGAACAGGTGAGGGGTCTCGCCGGTCTCCACGCAGCGCCAGAACTTCTTCTCGGCCGTTAGCAGCAGGTGCTGGTAGAGCGGATCGGCCGAGATGGTGATCTCGACCCATTTGCCGCCGCCGGTAATAATCGACAGCACCGCCGTCCTGGACGCCGTGACCCACATATTGTGCTGCAGCTGCGCCATATGCTTCTCCGCGGCGGCCTCCTCGGAGAACGTCCAGGGCAGCATGAACTTCGCCTCAAAGACCGCTCCGGTGCCCTCGACCATGCCGTCCAGCGTCGCCGCCATCCATCGCTTCACGGGATGGAAAACCCGCCGTTGGACCGCGCTGACCATCTGGCCGGTGTTTCGTTCGTACCAGCGCCGGTTGAGCTCCTCGGTCACACTGCCGAGCTGGACGATTAGGTTGCCGGACAGGTCCTCAGGCTCCGCTTCTCCGCGCTTTTCCCGCCAGAGGCGGAGCAGGGCGGCCGCGTCGTCGCTCATAATGATCCGGGCGTCCGAACCGCCGATGAAGGCGCGGCGGTCCGTTTGAGATGGCTGGTAGGATGTGTGATCAGTGGCTTTCTCCGAATAATCGAACTGGCGGTATGCTTGTCGCTGAATTGGATGTTATTGCATCCTAATGGAATTAAAAATGCCATATGAAGAATTGAAGTCACGCTACAAGTCCATAAATTCTTATGACCACACTCCGAGCATGCGCGCGGTCGCGCGCTCTTATTCGGTGGAGCCGGAAGGAGCTTGCTCGTTCAGCGGCGTTGGGGTCACGTGCAATTCGTCGGGCAGAGCGGACTGAAAATGAGACCGCGCCGGCAACCGTCGAATGACTTGCAGTCAGCCGGGCCTTGGAGACGGCTGGGGTCGAATTCATCGACGAGAACGGGGGTGGTCCGGGAGTGCGCCTTCGAAAGCCAGTAAGGGGAAAATCGGGTAAATGACTATGCCGAGGGGCCGCGGCCCAGGGCCAATGATTCGAACGAGACCTGCACTTAGGTTCTCAAGGATCCACCATGCCGCCATAGGCGCCCGCATAATAACAATCCGCGCCGAAGCCGTAATGGCTACTCCGCACGCTGTGGTTCCGAAGCCGGAACATAAGTGTAGTTGCCGCGCAGCAACAGAGATTCTCCGTTGCTGAAAATCCTCAGTCGCGAGTCCAACTTCTATAGCTCAATGAATTCCTTTGACTGTGCGGACGGGTCCTTGGTTACTGAGGACGATCGCGCAGGAGGTCGTTTATGCTTGAGGCCGTCGCAGCAATGGTAGTTGTATTGGGCATCGGCTTTCTGATGGCTCACGCCTTGGATGCCTTTAGATATTGATCCGGCTCGCATTGGGCGGGGCCGCCACCTCCAGGGAAGGCAGCGACCCCTGATCGCGCGGAAAGCATGGCCGTCGGGGTGGCGTCGACCAAATCCGGCACGACTGCGGCGACGTTAGAATTTCATCTGCGCGCCGCAACGAAACTCGCTTGTTAAGCTGAATGCCTGCGCCGTGGGTTAATTCCGGAACCGCGGAACAATGGACGCCGTCCTCACTGATCGCCAAAGCTGCTCAGGCTCGAGGCCCGGGCCAATGCCGCGTCGGCTCAGGGTGTCGAGCTGGTTCCGGTTCACGAGATCCGGGGGAGGCGCCCGCTGCGCGGTGGCGGGGACAGACGACTTGGTTCCGGCATGCGTGGTGTCATCAGCTACCTCCCGGTTCGCTCAGCGCAATGATTCTGTAGGTTGCAGTCATCGGCAACAGAGCGCGTGCGCTGCAGGGCAAAAGCCACCACTCCGCTTTGCTGGCCGACGTCGATCACTCCAGGATCTAGGTCAGGATATTTCGCCACTCTTCCGTACGGCTGATCGCTCGCGACCAAATCTCCGGGTCGGTTTCAGGTTCGGTGTCGAGACTTTTGGACAGCGCACAGATCGCTAGCCAAGCTTCGGCCTGAGCTATTTCGATTTCGTGAGGTCGACCACTTTCATTCTGAGTTTCTGTCCTCAATGGACGCACCAGTTCAGCGGCTACGTTGCGCGGCCTATGTCTCGCGTCAAGCAGTGTGGCGTAAGCACTTTCAGCTACGGTCAGATCAACGTGGGCCATAATCGCCTCGCCATGTTAATTTCCGCCTCGCCTTCATCCCCCCTCTACAAGCCGGATTTGAGGCGGGCATCCCCGCCAAGCGCCGAGCCCGTGAAATGCCCCGTCCTCCCCATCGCGCGGCGCATCGAAGAATTTTTGGAAGCCAAGACAATGCTGAGGAACGGGAGGCGCAAAACCATCAAGACGCTACGGCGACCTCGGGGCAGATCGACAAAGTTCTTATCGCCATGGAAGAGATGGCTAGCTTTCAACGCTCGCGGTTCGCAAGTGGCGCGCTGTTCAGGCGGCGTTGGCCTGCGGGAATCAAAAGCGAAGCCGCCGGGTCATCTCGGCGGCTCTTATTGTTTAACTGCCGGTGCACGGCGAAAATCTTAAACCGTAAAGACTTGTCGAAGCTGCCTTCCGCGAAAAACAGGATAGTTCTCCGCGTCTAGATCAACGATAACAGCTTCCACGGCTGCAATGGCATGCTGAATCGCAGCGATATCGGCAATCTGCTCTTTCGATACAGGACCGGAGCGTCGCCCCAGCAGCGCAACGACTAAATCTCGACGTTGTTCTTTGAGTTGAACGAGGGGCAATCCATGATCTTCAAAATAGCCAGTCATTGCCGCTTACTCCCTTTACGGAGAAAGTAGCGACGAATCCCTGAAATTGAATTGCAACTATATTTCAAATTTTAGGATACGCCGTGTACCTGCCCGCCTCTGGGCCGCCTGTTCACTCGGCGTTTTTCTTTAGGCCAACTCGGCGACTAGCTCAGCCTGATCGAGCTTTGAAAGTCGCCGTTCGAGCGCGGCGATGGTTTCCTTAAGATTATCGCGGCGAGTTGCTAGCATCCTCGCGAGCATCGGATAGGCGGAGTCGGATCGGTCAAATATCCTGGCGCGTACCTCTTCGGCGGCAATATCAGCATTGAGCAGCTGGACGCCGCGATCGAGCTCGCTAATCATCTTCCAGATCTGCGCTGTTTCCCGCCCGCTCTCTCGCGCGCTGGGGCGGACAGTCGCATGCCACAGCTGCTAACGGCACGACTGCCGCGGGGTCATAATCGTTTGAACGGATTTGCCCCAGGATATCTATTGGCCTGGGATCAGTCCCTGATACGATCAAGTGACCGTAATATTTAGAGTAATGCCAATACGCCCCGTGGTCCCAAAGATATGCTGGGTTTTCCGCATGGACATACGCCACGCAGAAGGCGGCAATATGAGGAGCGGCGATTATCGCGCAGGCCAGCAACGAGATTCCAAGGTTGCTATTTCTTGCGGATTGCGTCGGCCACCAATGGAACGCCGTACGGCTTCGGCTGGCTTGCGGCGTTCCGCCGCCGGATGTTAAGGCTGCTCGCAGCGAATGTAGTTTAGGAAATCGGACTTGAGCAAATCCCTCCCGCCTGGCGCCGAATTCGACGCATACCGCTCCTCCTATAGCGACGCGGTCAACAGGTCCATCTCCTTCTCCGGGCTGGATGTAGATTTCTTCACGCGCGCCAAAGCAGTACGTCTGCTCGATATTCTGGGCGATTTGATCGGCCCCCCCGAGGCGTTGTCATTATTGGACGTTGGTTGCGGCGTGGGGAATTATCACCAGCTGCTTCGAAGCCGGGTAGGACAACTGACCGGCGTGGATCCATCGTCGGAATGCATTGAAGAGGCGAGGTCAAAGAACCCCGACGTCTCGTATCAAGTAAGCGGTGACACCCTTCCATTCCAGGACGCCTGCTTCGACGCAACTTATGCGATTTGCGTCATGCATCATGTTCCGCCCGCGGACTGGAGCAGGTTCGCCTCGGAACTCGCTCGCGTCACCAAGCCGGGAGGGATTGTCCTCATCTTCGAACACAATCCCTACAACCCCTTGACCCGCCGGGTGGTGTCAAACTGTCCGTTCGACAAGGATGCGGTGTTGCTGCCGAAGGCGAAGACCATCAATTATCTGAAGGGCGCCGGCCTCGCCGGGGTCGACGGGCGGTATATTCTGGCTATCCCATCGGTGGATGGTCTATCAAGGAAGATAGATGATGCTCTTGGACGCATCCCGTTGGGCGCGCAATACTACGCATTTGGAAGGCGTCAATGATCGTGCTGGGCGGACACTGCGGCTGCCGGCTTCGGGTTTTGGGCAGCCTCGGCGAGTTCTGCGGGCTGCGCCTCTCCGAAAGATGTTATCTTTAAGCGGAAGCCGTCTTCGATGAGTTGAGCGTCTGCGACCATCAGCGTGTCCTTGGCCGGGAGGCTTCGATTGGCCCAATCGGCTGCCTCGTCGCCCGATTGCAGATCGCCCAGTTCGCCGAGCAGACGATCCCGCAGCTGTGCGGATAGGTCGGCGGCCAGAATGGGTGGCACTGCGCGGGTAACGGGGGCCCGGCGGCGGGAACTGCCTGATGCCTCGCATGGCGGGCGCTTCTTGGTGTGACACTGAAGGAAAACGGTCCAGCGTCGGGGGACTGGCGCCGTAGAAGTTCGTGCTTTTTCGGGCAGCCGATAGGCTCCAATTAACGGAATGATCCGCGACCATGATTTGCTCTACCTTGGAGGCGCCTCGATCTTGGCCCTTGCTTTTGTCGCCCTCGGGAACCGGCTGATCGGCGCCAGGCCAGTGCAGGCCCGGGGGCCGGCTTTCTCCGCTATCTATTGCTTTGCGGGTTGAGCGGGCGGCGCTGTGCGAGCTCTGGCTTTAGCGTCAGGCGCATGGCGATCACGCGCGGCGGTCAGGTCTTTCTGAAGCTTCAACCGTTCGTCGAGCGTCATGGTGGGCTTTTCGCGCTGTGGCGGCGGGTCAAAAACGCTTGTTCTCGGAGGCGCCGCCTGGGCCCTCGCATCCATCAGCGATGAGCTAGCAATTGCCGTTGCGCACTCGCCAAGCCAGAGGCTCGACAGCAGTAGTGCTGCTGTAGCAAACGCCGGGATTTTTCGCTCATTCGGCACGTAGGCATTCCCCCATAGTTGGTCGTTGCACTGGCATTGTCGATTATAGGCGTTAGCCGGGGCGGCTCTTGGTAAGATTGTAATCGCGATGGGCGACACGGATACGCAACCGGGCAAAGCGCGAGGACAACTGTTCGGCCGAGCCTTCACGCCACACGATCTTGCGCCAGGCTTTTGCCGGCAAGCCCAAAGCAAGCTGCTTGACTGAGGTCGGCCGATGATTGCGATCACGCCGTATCAACTTCGGCGGACGTCCGTGGCCCGACCAGGTTTTGGGATGCAACGGCGCCATGCCCGGCGCCCATACCGTGGTGTTCGGCAAGATGCCAGCCACATAGGTCAACCCCAGTGCGCTGATGCTGCTGCGCAGTTCCGTGTTGCAGCCATATCCGGCGTCCATCAGCACCACACCGAGCGGCAGGCCGGCTGCACTGGCCGCACGGATCTGCTCGAGCGCTATCTCGGGCTTGGTCCTGAAGCGGATATCCCCGGGCACGCCTGTCTTGCGCCGGCGTTCATCGTCCGCCGCCCACTGTTCCGGCAAATACAGGCGATACGCCACCGGCAGGCTGGCGTGGCGATTGGCAATCGATAGCGACACCGCGACCTGACAATTGTCCTGCTTGCCGAGTTGACCACAATACTGCCGTGCCACCCCTACCGAATGCCGGCCCTGTTTGGGGAAACCCGTGTCGTCGATAATCCAGGCCTCGATCTGCCCATGGCGCACGATCTCCGGCAGGACCATCTCGCGCACCTTGGCCAAGACCTTCTCGTCCGACCAGCGCCCTTCGCCGACAAAATGCAGGAGTGATTGATGCTGCGCTGCCGTCCGCTCAGGTGCGGTCACCGCCGCCATAGGCTCTACGCTCTTGCGCTCGCATGGCATCATCAGGCCAACGCAGTAATCCCGCAGCGGCCCGGCACGGTCCGCATGGCCGATCACGCTCACAAGTCCCTCGACATATGCTTCAAATCGCGATGCACTGTCAGCCGCTATTGGGTGATCCATCTCAGCTCCTCATGCCGAAAAACGAATCTCCCAAAATTATCAAGGATCCCAAGCTCCCAAAATGCGACTTTCTGACTCAGTAAGACTAGGAGGATATCGATCTCAGCGGGCTCGAATCCGGTAATGTCAAGGTCAAGGTTGAGGTTACATTCGGGCAGTAAGACAGCGAGTTCACCCAGCTCGGCGGCAAGTAGTTTACGGTCCCAACCGGCGTTCGCAGCAATCTTGTTGTCGGCCAATACCAGAGCGCGCTTTTCGGCGTCGCTCAGGTCAGTAATGGCGATTACAGGTATTTCCTTGAGATCTAGCTTCTTTGCTGCCTCAAGCCGACCACCGCCGGCCAGGACGACACCATCCTCGTCGACGAGGAGTGGATAGGTCCAGCCAAATCGCCGGATGCTCTGGGCGATTTGTTCGACTTGCTTTCTTGAGTGGGTTCGGGCGTTGCGGCGATTTGCCTTCAGTTTTCGCACCGAAGCTAGAGTTATAGTGCGGGGCCCCGACATTTGATGCTCCGTTCGATATGAACGGAGACACATTTAGCATCCGACTAAACAAGATCTTCAAAAGTTTAGACAAGTTCAATTAGATCAACTGGTTACGTGGACTCTCCTAGTGGATGGAGTTCTAACACTTGGTGCCCGCGTCTGACGGCTTGGATAATTTTGTCGGGATCTGCAGTCCATGTGAAGGGTTTCGGTTTTGCGTTATGTTCGATGACGAAACGATTGATTGCAGCCTGCAAGTCGACGACCGATAGGAAGATGCCGCGTTTCAATCGCCGCTTGGTGAGCTTGGCGAAGAAGCCCTCGACGGCGTTGAGCCAGGATGCCGATGTGGGCGTGAAGTGGAAGGTCCAGCGGGGATGCCGGGCCAACCATTGGCGTACCTTCGGATGCTTGTGGGTTGCGTAGTTGTCGACGATGGCGTGGATTTGCTTTCGCGCTGGCACCTGCGTCTCGACGGCGTTGAGGAAGCGGATGAACTCCTGGTGCCGGTGGCGCTGCATATTGCGGCCGATGACGGTGCCGTCGAGGACGTTGAGGGCCGTACGGTGTCGTGGTGTCATGACGCTTGTAGTCGTGGGTCATCGTCCCGGCGCGACCCTTCTTCATTGGCAAGCCGGGCTGGGTGCGGTCGAGCGCCTGGATCTGGCTCTTTTCATCGACCGAGAGGACGACGGCATGGGCGGGCGGATCGACATAGAGACCGACGACGTCGCGCAGCTTGTCGACGAAGCGCGGGTCGGTGGAGAGTTTGAACTGTTTCACCCGGTGCGGCTGCAGGCCGTGCGCGCGCCAGATGCGTTGGCCGGAACTCGCGCTGATGCCAACGACCTTCGCCATCATCGCGGAGGTCCAGTGGGTCGCCTCGGTGGGCGGGGCAGTCTGGTCAGCGTCACGACGCGTTCGGTGATGCCCGACGCCAGCGGCGGGATGCGCGAAGGGCGTGTCTTATCGTGCAAGAGGCTGTCGTAACCTGCCTCCATGAAGCGTTCCTGCCAGCGCCACACACAGGTCTTCGACTTGCCGGTCCGGCGCATGATCTCATTGGTACCAACACCGTCCGCGCTCAACAGGACGATATCAGTTCGCCAAACATGCTTGTGCGGGGTGTTGCGGTCCCGTGCCAGCTCCTTCAGACGGCGGCGGTCGGCAGGCTTGAGAATAAAGGAAATTCCGGTTCGCATGCGCCAGACTCGCAGGCATTCAGTTCCCGGGGAATCCCCTCCCGGATTCAAATGTCAGACGCAATCCACTAGCGGCGACTTGCAGAGGTTTCATTTTGCAGTTTCGGAGGATTTCCTCGACGTCGGACGGCTCGAGGCCCGCAACGTGAAGATGCCGAATTTGGCCATAGCGGTGCGCACAGTTTCCCTGGAGACCGACCGCGGAAACGGCCTATACTTCCAGAATGCATCGCCGGGTTTAAAATCGCATATTTCGTAAGGCGCTCCCGTTGCCGCAATTTTTGGTAGTCTCTCATTTGCATAGGCATAGACTGCGTCTACCTTTGGAACTTTACGCGCAATTTCGATGTATTCGCTCATCGTCCGATTTACCCGCGTTTCGCCCAACCATTCAAAGACGAGATTGATGACTATTTCCTCCGCTGGAGTCAGAAACGGGCTCATTGCTGCTTCCTCCAATTAACGCAAATATATCAGCATTCGCGTGTCGCGTAATGACCGGTTATGGAAAGGCTGCTCTCGCGGCCAAAGGGACATTTGCAAAATCCCTGTTACGCGCGAGGCTTTCCCTGTTTTGTTAGTTGCGTAGTTTGTGATGGCGTGGAGGAGCCGTTGAAATCACGCAAGCTTTCTGTCTTTCGACAGCCAAATGGGCGGGACAAGCGACAATTTCCCTGCAATTTTGCCTGTTCGGAGGGAAGTTGGAATCCGCTTCGCCGCGCCGACGGTGCGGCCGATCCGGCGCCTGAAGGATGACGGCAACATCCTCGCCCCACCGCTTCAAGTAGAGCAAGTGTTGGGCTGAGCCAGCTCTTAAATTTATTTTGGAACGTGCTTGGTGAATATGCGGACCGCGGCGCTTTTGATCGCGGGGCCGGCATCGTACAGGTCGGATGCGATTTTCTCGATGGCATCTCGATGGGCCAGGAACTGCGCTTGCCTGGCGGTACTCAAGGTGCCCCTCACGCCGGCAAGTTCGTCCATCGCGGCGTCACTGATCTGACATTCAACCGTTTCGCCGTCGTTAAGCATCGAAAACCTAAACGCCAATCGTTCGAGGTCGTATCCCAGGACTTTGCCTCGCGTCAGCGGCATCGAAATTTCCCTCAACCCTTCGTCTGACCGTGCTTCTCCTTGATAGTTTTGTCGAGAAAGTGGCTTGCGTGATTCGATATTCCGCGCTCAGAGCCACCGCTTCCTTCGCTTGAAGCTCTTCAGATTCTTGAAGCTCTTGCGCTGATCGCCGGCACCGCCGAGATAGAACTCCTTGACGTCCTCATTGTCGCGCAACTCGGAGGCTGACCCGTCGAGCACCACCTTGCCTTGTTCCATGATGTAACCGTGGCTCGCGACCGACAACGCGGCGCGGGCGTTCTGTTCCACCAGCAGGATGGTGACCCCGAGATCCCGGTTGATTTTCCGGATGATCGCGAACACTTCCTTGACCAGCAGCGGCGATAATCCCATCGACGGCTCGTCCATCAGGATCATCTTCGGGCGCGCCATCAGCGCGCGGCCGATCGCCAGCATCTGCTGCTCGCCGCCGGAGAGATAACCGGCGAGGCCGGTGCGTTCCTTCAGACGCGGAAAATAGTTGTAGACCATGTCGATGTCGGCGTTGACTCCGCTGTCGCTGCGGGTGAAGGCGCCGAGCCGGAGGTTTTCCAGCGACGTCATGTCGGCGACGATACGCCGGCCCTCCATCACCTGAAAGATGCCGCGGCGAACGATCTTGTCGGGGTCGATGCCGTTGATGCGCTCGCCATTGAAGACGATTTCACCGCGGGTGACTTCGCCGTCTTCGGTCTTGAGCAATCCGGAGATCGCCTTCAGCGTCGTTGACTTGCCGGCGCCATTGGCGCCGAGCAGGGCGACGATCGCGCCTTGCGGCACTTCGAGGCTAAGGCCGCGCAGCACCAGGATGACGTCGTCATAGACCACCTCGATGTTGCGCACGCTGAGCAGCGGCGCCGTTGCGGGCGCCGATGCTGTCGGTGGGCGATCGATTTCGGTTGCTTCGGTCATCTGTGATTTGTCGTCTGTCGGCCAATTTCGTCATGCCCGGGCTTGTCCCGGGTATCCACGTCTTTTGTCGCGCGACGTAAGTCAGACGTGGATGGCCGGGACAAGCCCGGCCATAACCCTAGAAGCTATCTTACCACCCAAACCATTCCGGCTTGCGCGGCAGTTCGACGGTCTTGACCTTCTCGAGCTTGATGGTGCCTTTCTTGATGAGCTCGTTCAGGTCGCCGTCGGTCGCGCCGGATATCCTGGAGCGATAGAGATCGACCTTGAGCGTGCCGCGATGGTCCTTGTCGGTCCAGGTGGAAGGATTACAGACGCCTTCCATGCCGGCCGGCACCCAATTGGCCTTCTGGTAGAAGCCCTTGGCGACGTTGTCGCCGGTCGGGCCACCGTTCTTGACGGCCCAATCGATGGCTTCCTTCATATAGAGCGCGGTGCAGACAGCGGCGATGTAGTGCACCGGGCGATAGACGTTGCCGGTGGGATCGGACATCTTTGAAATTTCTATCACCGTCTTCATGCCGGGTGCGTTGCCGCCCCAGCCCACCGCCGTGCGCAGCGGGAAGATCACGCCATCAGCGGCGTCGCCAGCGGCCTTGGCGGCGTTTTCATCCATGCCCCAGACGTTGCCCATGAATTGCACGTCGACGCCGGCGGCCTTGCAGGCCTTCAGCACCGAGATGTTGGAGGCCGCGGTATTGCCGAGATAGGCGTAGTTGGCGCCGGCGCTCTTCAGGCTCAGGCATTGCGCGCTGTAGTCACCGGGCGTGAGAGCGAACACCAGCGATGGCAGCACTTCGAACCCCAATTCGGTGGCAAGCGCTTCGCCGGCGGCCTTGGGAGCGTTTGGAAACGGATGGTTGGCGCCCATATGCACAAATTTCGGCTTGCCCGGTTTGCCCTTGGCCTTCCAGTCCTCCGCCGCCCAGGTCAATTCGGCGCGCAGCGCATCCGAATAGGTCGGCCCGTAGAAGAAATTGTACGGCGCGGCCTTGGCCTTGCCGCTGACGCCGGTCGGATCCGAGAGGGCGGCGGCATAGGACCCCGAAATGTCCGGTATCTTGTCCTGGGTCACGAAACCCGTGAGCGCTTCGGTGTCGGCCGTGCCCCAGCCCATGATCGCGGCCACCCTGGTGTCGGGGCTCGACCATTTCTTATACAGCGCGACCGCCTTCGGCACCTGATAGCCATAGTCGACGGTATCGACATTAACCGGCTTGCCGCCGATTCCGCCATTCTTGTTGACCCATGCAAATGCGTCCGCAACACCCTGCCCATAGGGCGTTCCGACGTCCGACGTTCCGCCGGAATAATCGGCGAGTTGGCCGATTGCGATCTGGGCCTGCGCCGTTACTGCTGCGCCGCTCAGCAGCAGTGCGAGCGAGACCGAACTCAATAAGGGTTTAATCGTCATAGGGTTTCCTCCATTTTGTCTGTTGAAATCGATTGTAGCCTGTCCCGTCGCAACCTCAATGTGAAAACGGGTAGAGTTTCCAGTACGTCTTGATCTGCCGCCAGCGATGCGCGAGCCCATCGGGCTCGAACATCAGAAAGGCGATGATGATCAGCCCGATCGAGATCTCGCGCAGGAAGGTGATGTTGTTGTTGAGCGACAACGCCCGGTCGATCGCGCTGCCTTTCAGGCTGGCGCTGATCCACTCCATCGATTCCGGCAGCACCACTACGAAGGCCGTGCCCATCAGCGTGCCCATGATCGAGCCGGTGCCGCCGATGATGACCATGGCGAGAAACAGGATGGAGCGTTCGATGCCAAAGCCTTCGTTGGAGACGACCAGTTGATAATGCGCATAGAGCGCGCCGGCGATCCCGGCAAAGAACGCCGCCAGTCCGAACGACAGCGTACGGTATTTCGTCAGATTGATGCCCATGATTTCCGCGGAGAGGTAATGGTCGCGGATCGCCACCAGCGCGCGGCCATCGCGCGTGCGCATCAGGTTGGTCACCAAGAGATAGCTCGCCAGCACATAGGCCAGCACCACGTAGAAATATTGCCGGTCGCCGCGCAGCGTATAGCCGAAGATCGAGAATGGATTGGCGCTGGCCGGCACCGAGCCGCCCGAGAACCAGTCGGCGCGCGAGAAGAAGTCGAGCAGGATGTACTGCGCCGCCAGCGTTGCGATGACGAGATAGAGCCCCTTGAGCCGCGCCGCCGGCACGCCGAAGATCAGGCCGACCATGGCCGTGACGAGGCCCGCCAGGGGAATCGCAAAGAATACCGGGATCGGCCAGGTGTTCGAGATGTAGGCGGAGGTGAATGCGCCGAACAGGAAAAACGCGGCGTGGCCGATCGAGATCTGTCCGGTAAAGCCGACCAGAACGTTCAGGCCGAGGGCGGCGATGGAAAAGATGCCGATCTGGATCAGGATGCTGAGCGAGTATCCGTTAAGCACCAGCGGCGCAAAGCAAACCAGCACGATGCTGGCAATCGCCACGTTGCGGCTGGTCGTGGTCGGAAAGATCGTGGTGTCGGCCGCATAGGAAGTGCGGTAGTCGCCGGCCGGGATCAGGGAAGGGCTTGCCATGGGGCTCTATTGCTCCCGCCGCGTTTCGGCGATCATGCTCATATCCGCTCGATGTCCTTGGTGCCGAACAGGCCATAAGGCTTGATCATCAGGATGATGATCAGCACGTAGAACGGCGCGATTTCGTACAGATTGCCCCAATGCAGATATTCGCTGTCGACATATTGGGCGATGTTTTCCAAAAGCCCGATGATGATGCCGCCGAGCACCGCGCCGCCGATCGAGTCCAGCCCGCCGAGGATCGCCGCCGGAAAAACCTTGATGCCGTAGTCCGACAAGCCCGACGACACGCCGTTGACGACGGCTACGACCACGCCCGCCACCGCCGAGACGGTCGCCGAGATCGCCCAGGCCATCGCGAACACGCTTTTGACTGAAATGCCGAGCGACTGCGCCACCTGCTGGTTGAAGGCAGTGGCGCGCATTGCAAGGCCATACTTCGAGGCCCGGAAGAACCAGGCCATTCCAACCATCATCGCCAGCGATACGACGAGGCTCATCACATAGACGGTCTGGATCTGCAGGCCAAGGAAGTTCAGGGACTGGCTGGTGAAGACGCGGGGGAACGGCTGGGGATTGACGCCGAAAATCCATTTCAGCGAGGCCTGAAACACCTCCGACAGTCCGATGGTGACCATGATCACCGAAATGATCGGTTCGCCGATCATCGGGCGCAGGATCACGATCTGGATCGCGATGCCGAACACGAACATGAACACCAGCGTCAGCGGCATTCCGATCCAGAACGGCACCTGATATTTGGTGAGCAGTGCCCAGCACACCCAGGCGCCGATCAGCAGCAATTCGCCCTGCGCGAAGTTCACCACCTGGGTCGCCTTGTAGATCAGCACGAACGACATCGCGACCACGCCGTAGAGCGTGCCGACCACAAGGCCGTTGACCAGAAGCTGGATCAGGAACTGGATGTTCATTGCGATGGGCGCGATGCTAACCTCGCCCCGCGTGCGGGGAGAGGTCGGATCATCGCCTGGCGATGATCCGGGTGAGGGGGCCTCGCAATATCGAGAGTGCCGGTGATCCTCATTCCGCGGCCTCCGCGAGCGGCATTTCGCGCGTCAGGTCGACCACCGCCAGCGAGGTGCGGATGCGTTGCGTGGTGCCGTCCTGGAACCGGATCACGGTGTCGATGGGGATGTTGCGCTCGCCGCTATAGATCGCGTCGATGATGGTGGCGTATTTCTCGTTGATGACGCTGCGGCGGACTTTGCGGGTGCGGGTAAGTTCGCCGTCGTCGGCGTCGAGTTCCTTGTAAAGCAGCAGGAATCTCGAAATGCGCTGCGCCGGCGGCAGCGTGGCATTGACGCTTTCGACCTCCTTGCGCAGCAGCGCGTACACTTCCGGCCGCGAGGCGAGGTCGGTGTAGGTGGTGAACGAGATCCGGTTCTTTTCCGCCCATTTCGAGATGATCGAGAACCGGATGCAGATCATCGCCGCCAGCGCGTCGCGGCCGGCGCCCAGCACCACGGTCTCGGCGATGTAGGGCGAGAATTTCAGCTTGTTCTCGATGTATTGCGGCGAGAACCGTTCGCCGCGCGCGGTTTCGGCCAGATCCTTGATGCGGTCGATCACCACGAGCTGCTTGTTGTCGTTGAAATAGCCGGCATCGCCCGACCGCATCCAGCCATCCTTCATATCGGCGGCGGAGGCCTCCGGGTTCTTGTAGTAGCCGAGAAACATGTTGGGATG
Organism: uncultured Pseudomonadota bacterium; assembly: GCA_963813165.1. Lineage (GTDB taxonomy): Bacteria > Pseudomonadota > Alphaproteobacteria > Rhizobiales > Xanthobacteraceae > Bradyrhizobium. The sequence continues at coordinate 238,788 of CAWEYJ010000003.1, forward strand.
ACGCACCACGATCTCGCCGACGCCGTGGATATCGGGATTGTCAATGCGGATTTCGATATTGTCGGCCATCGGCACGCCGGTGGTATCGGGATCGACCTGACCGACCGGATGCAGCGTGTAGGCACCGAGCAATTCGGTCTGGCCGTACAGCGTGCGCAGCGGCACGCCCATGGCCTGAAAGAACTTGAAGGTGTCCGGACCGAGCGCCGCACCGCCGGTCGCCGCCGAACGCAGCCGCGTAAAGCCGAGGCGGTCGCGCAACGCGCGAAACAACAGTCCGTCCGCGATCATCGAATGCTTGCCGCGGGCCAGCGCCGACAATCCGGTCTTCATGCCGAGGCCGTAAAGGCTTTGCTTGAGCGGGGAGGAGTCCATCACGCCGGCGCGCACATCGGCGGCAATGGATTCCCAGACCCGCGGCGCGAACAGCACGAAGGTCGGGGCGATCTCGCGGAAATCGTTCATCATGGTGTCGGGCTGTTCGACGAAATTGACCTTCATCCGGCACAGCAGGCCTTTGCCGAGCACATAGACCTGCTCCATTATCCAGGGCAGCGGCAGCACCGAGACGTATTCGTCGTCCGGCCCCTTCGGATCGAACGCCAGGTAAGTCGCGCAATGCCGCAGCACCCGACCCGCGGCGAGCATCGCCAGTTTCGGATGGGCCGTGGTGCCGGAGGTGGTGCACAGGATCGCGACGTCGTCGCCCTTGGTGGCGTCCACCAGCCTGTCGTAGAGACCGGGCTCGCGCGCGGCGCGGTCACGGCCCAACGCGGCGAGCTTGTCGGCTTCCATCAGGCGCGGATCGTCGTATTTCCGCATCCCGCGCGGATCGGAATAGACGATATGCTTGAGGTTGGGCACGCGCCCGGCGAGCGTGAGCAGCTTGTCGACCTGCTCTTCGTCCTCGGCGAATACCAGTTTGGCTTCGCCGTAACTCAGCAGATAGGCGGCTTCCTCGTCGAGCACGTCGCGATAGAGCCCGAGGCTCATGGCGCCGATCGCGTGGGTGGCGATCTCGGCCGACACCCAGTCCGGCCGGTTGTCGCCAATGATGCCGATCACGTCGCCGCGGCCGAGGCCGAGTTCGACCAGGCCGAGCGCGAAGTCGTGCACCCGCGTCTGATAATCATTCCAGGAGAATACGCGCCAGAGCCCTAGATCCTTTTCGCGCAGCGCGATTTCCCCGCCATGCTCGCGCGCGTTAAGGCGAAGCAGCTTTGGATAGGTGTCAGCCTGCGCGACCCGGCCGGCATAGTCCATCATGCCGCGCTCTCCGCGGCTGCCGGCGGGTCGTCAGGATCGACCAGAAGCTCGTCCTCCTCGCCCAGATAGGCGCGTTTCACGTGAGGATCGGCCAGCACCGCGGCCGGATCGCCCTCGGCGATCTTGCGGCCGAAATCCAGCACCATCACCCGGTGCGAGATATCCATCACCACACCCATGTCGTGCTCGATCATCATCACCGTCATGCCGTATTCTTCGTTGAGGTCGACGATGTAACGCGCCATGTCCTCCTTTTCCTCGAAGTTCATGCCGGCCATCGGCTCGTCAAGCAGGATCAGCCGCGGTTCGAGCGCCATGGCGCGGGCGAGTTCGACGCGCTTGCGCAGGCCATAAGGAAGGGTGCCCGCGGTGGCCTTGCGCACCGACTGCAGGTCGAGGAAGTCGATGATCTCCTCGACCTTGCGGCGATGCTCCAGCTCTTCGCGCCGGGCGCCGGTCAGCCAGTACAGCGACCCGGTGATGAAATTGTTTTTCAGCAGATGATGACGCCCGACCATGATGTTGTCGAGTACGCTCATATGATGGAACAGCGCGAGGTTCTGGAAGGTGCGGCCAATGCCGAGCCGCGGCCGCGCGTTGGGATTGAGCGCGGTGATATCCTGCCCGCGATAGAACAATTGGCCTTCAGTCGGCCGGTAGCGGCCCGAGATGCAGTTGACGATCGAGGTCTTGCCGGCGCCGTTGGGGCCGATAATCGAGAACAACTCGCCATCGTTGACGCCGAAACTGACCTCGGTGAGCGCGCGAACGCCACCAAAGCGCAGTGACACCCCGCGCACTTCCAAAGCGTAAGCCACTCATCCCTCCGGGAAACGGCGCTTGACGCGCTCTTTTCCATCAATTTCGATCACGGGACCGATCCTATATCGGCCATCCCTGATACGCCATCCAACTAACAGCGCTACACCCACGGACACCGGGGTGCGTTTGCCGGCATCGGCATTGGGTGCTCCCGCCGTCATGCCGGGTGCCCGCAATGCCATGCCCAATCTTTCATCCGATCAGTGGTTCCGTGGCGCCGGTCGACCGACGTTATGCGTGGCCCTCCATAGGATAAAGCGATACTTTGAAATGTCTTGAGCCTGACAATTCGTCGGCAAATTTCTCGGACGTGCCACGCTTCGTTCCCTCCCGCGGAGCGAACGCGGTGGGGCGCCGACGGGCTTTGTTGCGACGCAATATCCTGATGGCTGGGGTTGAGCAAGGGGTAACGGTCGACGAGGATGATTGCTGCGGATTACCTGAAGCGCATCGCGGCCTGGTCGCGTGAACTGGACGAGCGTGAGATCGAAATCGCGCGGGCCGGCATCGTTGAGAAATCGTACGGCGCGAATGAATTCATCTGTATGCGCGGCGATCACTTCGACTACTGGACCGGGGTCGTTTCCGGTCTCGCCAGGATGGGCATCGTGTCCCGGGGCGGCAAGTCCGCCAGTTTTGCCGGCCTGACCGCCGGCGCCTGGTTTGGCGAAGGTACCGTGCTCAAGAACGAAGCGCGGCGCTACGATGTGGTGGCCTTGCGCGATACCCGCCTCGCAATGATGGACCGCAGCACCTTCTTCCGGCTGTTCGAGAACAGCGTCGGGTTCAACCGCTTTCTGGTGGGACAGCTCAACGAACGTCTCGGCCAGTTCATCGCGTTGCTCGAATATGGCCGCACGCTGGATGCGACGGCCCGGCTCGCCCGCTGCATCGCGACGCTGTTCAATCCCATTCTGTACCCGGACCTGACACCTCACCTGGAAATCACCCAGGAGGAAATCGGCGCGCTGTCCGGGATATCCCGGCAAAACGCCAACCAGTGCCTGAAGCGACTGGAGAAGCAAGGGTTGCTGAGGCTCGAATATGGCGGCGTGACCGTCGTCGACCTCGAGCGGTTACGCAGCTATGGCGAATAGCCCAGATCCGTCACCGTCGCCCTTCATTTTGCCGATCGCGGGCAGTACGCCCAACACCCTGATTCCAATCGACTTTGGCGTTAGACTTCGCTCGCCTCGAATGTTATGGCCTGCCGCCGGCGTAAAGTCTGGCGCCGGCTCGATTGGGCCGGTCGATTGGGCTGTTTGGGCAGTCTTCCCAGACCTTATGGGCACGTTGTTGGAGTGGACATGGCGGTTGCGGATTCGAAACGGCGCGTCGCGCTGCTTACCGGTGTCACCGGGCAGGACGGCGCCTACTTGGCCGAATATCTGCTCGGCCTCGGCTACACCGTCCATGGCATCAAGCGGCGCTCCTCCTCCTTCAATACCGCGCGCATCGATCATCTCTATGAGGATCCGCACACCCGCAACACGCCGTTCCTGCTGCACTACGGCGACATGACGGACTCGACCAACCTGATCCGCCTGATGCAGCAGATCCGTCCCACCGAGATCTATAACCTCGCCGCCCAAAGCCATGTCGGCGTCAGCTTTGAAAGCCCGGAATATACCGCCAATGCCGATGCCGTCGGCGTGCTGCGCCTGCTGGAGGCGATCCGGATCCTCGGCATGGAAAAGGAAACGCGGTTCTACCAGGCGTCCACCTCGGAGCTGTACGGCCTGGTTCAGGAGATTCCGCAGAAAGAGACCACGCCGTTCTATCCACGCTCGCCCTATGCGGTGGCCAAGCTTTACGGCTACTGGATCACGGTGAACTACCGCGAGGCCTACGGCATGTATGCCTCCAACGGCATCCTGTTCAACCATGAGAGCCCGATCCGCGGCGAGACCTTCGTGACGCGCAAGATCACGCGCAGCGTCGCCCGCATCGAGACCGGTCTCGAACACGTGCTGTATCTCGGAAACCTCGAGGCGAAGCGCGATTGGGGCCACGCCCGGGATTACGTCGAAGGCATGCACAGGATCCTGCAGGCGGACGCGCCCGACGATTTCGTGCTGGCGACCGGCGAAACCCGGTCGGTGCGCGAATTCGTCGAGATCGCGTTCGCCGAAATCGGCCGTCACATCGAGTGGCGCGGCAAGGGCATCGAGGAAACCGGCATCGACGGCAAAACCGGCAACACGCTCGTCCGCATCGATCCGGTCTATTTCCGCCCGACCGAGGTTGATGAGCTGATTGGCGACGCCAGCAAGGCCGCGCCAGCAACTCGGCTGGAAGCCGAAAACCACGTTTGCCCAACTCGTCAGGGAGATGGTGGCGAGCGATCTCGATATCGCCAGGCGGGAGGCCGCCAATGGCAAGAACCCCGTTTGAGCTGAAAGGCAAAACGGTCTTCGTTGCCGGGCATCGCGGGATGGTCGGCTCGGCGCTGGTGCGCCGGCTCGCGCGGGAAGATGTTGAACTGCAGACCGCCACGCGGAACGAGGTCGATTTGCGCGACCAGGCCGCCGTGTTCGACTGGTTCGCGCGGCACAAACCGCAGGCGGTGTTTCTGGCCGCGGCCAAGGTCGGCGGCATCCTCGCCAACGACACGCTGCGCGGCGAATTCCTCTACGACAACCTCGCCATATCAGCCAATGTGATCCACGCCGCCCATGTCAATGGCGCCGAGAAGCTGATGTTTCTCGGCTCCTCCTGCATCTATCCCAAGCTCGCGCCGCAACCCTTGCATGAGGATTCGGTGCTGACGGGGCCGCTGGAGCCGACCAATGAACCCTATGCGATCGCCAAGATCGCCGGGATCAAGATGGCGGAAGCCTATCGCAGCCAGTACGGCTCCGATTTCATCAGCGTGATGCCGACCAATCTTTACGGCCCCGGCGACAATTATCACCCCGAATACAGCCACGTCGTCGCCGCATTGATCCGCCGCTTTCACGAGGCCAGGCAGTCCGGCGCCTCCACTGTCGTGGTCTGGGGTACCGGCACGCCGCGGCGGGAGTTTCTCTATGTCGACGATCTCGCCGACGCCTGCATTCATCTGATGAAGAACTATTCCAGCGACCGGCTGGTCAATATCGGCACCGGCGAAGACATCACCATCGCCGAATTCGCCCGCGTGGTCGCCGCGGTTGTCGGCTATGGCGGCGAGATCAGCTTCGATCCCTCGCGGCCCGACGGCACGCCGCGCAAATGGCTCGATGTCAGCCGCCTGGCCGCATTGGGCTGGCAGGCGCGCACCTCGCTCAAGGATGGGATCAAGCTGGCGTATCAGGCGTATCTGAGCGAAACGAAGCAAACGGCTGAGTGATTATTTCGTCGTTGCGAGGAGCAAAGCGACAAAGCAATCCAGTCTTTGTCGTGTTTAAGTGTTGGATTGTTTCGCTTCGCTCGCAATGACCGTGGAGCGCGGCGGAGTTTTCCCGAGCGCCGCTGCCATCGCCGAAATCAGCGGCTTCATGAAGTAGGCGTCGTTGGCCGGCGAGATGTCGGGGCGCAGGCCGTGGGATGCGAGTTCGTCGGAAACCACCGGCCCCACCGACGCGATCGGCGTGCGCCTCAGGCCCTCGCGCAGCCGCGCCTCGCATCCGTGCGCCTGCGCAACCTCGATCAGGCGGCGAACCTGGCCCGAGCTGGTCAGGGCAATCGCGTCGATGGCGCCGCGCGCCATCTCGTCGATCGCGGTGATGATATTGGTCTCGGCGGCCTGCGCGTCGTAGACATAGGGCAGCACCTGATCGACCTTGGCGCCCTGTGCTGCGATCGCGCCGAGCAGCGCGCTGTGATCCTTGTCCGGATAGAGCTGCAGGCCGAGGCGATGTCCGCGGAGATCGAAGCGCGCCAGCATTTCGGTGATGCCTTCGGATGTCGGCTTGTCGGTCGTCACCTGCGGCTCCAGTCCGATCTCGCGCAGTGCCCGGCCGGGCTTGGGTCCGCGGGCAAATTTCCGCATCCGGCCGAGTGCTGCGATGAAGTCCTGGTCGACGCCGATCCGCCGCGCGACCTTCATCAGCCGCCGCAGGCCTTCGCCGGTCATCAGCACCAGGTCGTCGCAGGGCTCGGCGATGGCGCGCCGGATCCAGGCCTCGATCGGCGCAGGATTCGGCGCATCGTGGATGGTGAACATCGGGCATTGCAGCACGTCGGCGCCCTGTTCCGCCAGCAGGCGGGAAAACTGGGCTTCCTCGCGGGTTTCCAGAATGAGAATGCGATAGCCGTTCAGTCTGTCTGCCATGATTTTGCTCTAACGCCGATCGGCTTCCATTTGTTCATCATGATCCTTCGAGCGGGATTGGCGCAAGGGCGTCACGGGTGATAGAGCAGGGCCGCAAATGCGCAGTTCCAGTCCTTCGAACAGCAGCCAAGTCCGCTCCATGCCCGATCATCAATTCGTGTTGACGTTATCCTGTCCGGATCGTCCCGGAATCGTATCCGCGGTGTCGACATTTCTGGCTCATAACGGGCAGAACATTCTCGACGCCCAGCAGTTCGACGACGTCGAGACCGGTCATTTCTTCATGCGGGTGGTGTTCAACGCCGCCGATCTGGCGGTCAATCTTCCGTCACTGCAAACCGGATTCACCGCGATTGCCGAACGCTTCCACATGGACTGGCAGATGCGCGACCGCGCTACCCGCCGCCGGGTCATGCTGCTGGTCTCGAAGTCCGATCACTGCCTCGCCGATATTCTCTATCGCTGGCGGACCGGCGAACTCGAGATGATCCCGACCGCGATTGTCTCCAACCACCCGCGAGAGACCTACGGCAGTCTCGATTTCGGTGAGGTTCCGTTTCACTATCTGCCGGTGACCAGGGAGACCAAGCAGGCGCAGGAGTCAGCGATCTGGGATCTGGTCGGTCAAACCCGGACCGACCTCGTCGTGCTGGCGCGCTATATGCAAATCCTTTCGGATGAGATGACGGCGAAGCTGTCGGGGCGCTGCATCAATATCCATCACTCGTTTCTGCCGGGCTTCAAGGGCGCGCGGCCCTATCACCAGGCGCATGAGCGCGGCGTCAAATTGATCGGCGCCACCGCGCATTACGTGACCAGCGCGCTCGATGAGGGGCCGATCATCGATCAGGACGTCGAGCGCATCAGCCATCGCGACACGCCGGAAGATCTGGTGCGCAAGGGCCGTGACATCGAACGCCGCGTGCTGGCGCGCGCGATGCGCCATCACCTTGAAGACCGCGTGATTCTCAACGGCCGCAAGACCGTGGTGTTTATGGATTGAGACGCGTTTAGGGATTGAGTTTTGCCGTCGCGGCCATGACGTCAATGAACCGGCGCCAGCCCCGCAGAGGGTGATTGGGTTGGGGCCGGATCCTCTTTCGGCGGCGCCGGTGTGAGACGCTTGCGCTCCTGTTCCTTCATGTACTCATCATATTTCGCGGTGCCGGGACGGGGCGGCACATCGGGCGGCATGCCGCCGAGCCATTGGGGAAGCACCTCACCTGTTCCGGCCAAAGAGCTGTTGATCGTGCTGCAGCCGCTCAGGACGCAGGCGGCGAGCATGACGGCGAGCACGATGGCGAGTTGGCGTATGTTGATGGGCATTGGCGAAGCGTTGGAGCCTTTAGGTCGTCGGATGGTCTGGATTGGCCGGGGTACCTTGTCCCGGCGGATAACGGCACCGGCCGCGATGCCGTCAGGCGAATATACGGCAGATAGTCATACGGCCGTTAAACCAAGGTTGACGGTATTTAAATACCATATTTGTGGGACCTGCCCTTGGTCGAAGGTTGAGTGAGTTGAGTGATAGAAGAGAACGAGGCGGTTTGCGCCCATTGTCGTGATTGACAACGTCGCGCGGCTGGGACGCCATGCCGCGCCGATACACGGTTGAATAATCTAGGCTATGGTGAGGCAAGGGCCGGGGACTCGGTTCGAATTACGAAAAGCCGACGAGGGGAGAGCGTTCATGTTCATTGGCACTAAAATCCTGTCGCAAGCCGCGGTGGGTGTGGCGATATCGGGCGCGGTCGCTCTGGCGCCCGCGCAGGCGCAGGAGACCGTGAAGATCGGCCTGATCCTGCCCATGACCGGCGGCCAGGCATCGACCGGCAAGCAGATCGACAATGCGATCAAGCTGTACATGCAGCAGAACGGCGACACCGTCGCCGGCAAGAAGATCGAGATCATCCTGAAAGACGATGCCGCCCTTCCCGACAACACCAAGCGCCTCGCGCAGGAACTGATCGTCAACGACAAGGTCAATCTCATCGCCGGATTCGGCGTCACTCCCGCGGCATTGGCGGCAGCACCACTGGCGACCGAGGCCAAGATTCCGGAAATCGTGATGGCGGCCGGCACCTCGATCATCACCGAGCGCTCGCCCTACATCGTACGCACCAGCTTCACGCTGGCGCAGTCCTCCACCATCATCGGCGACTGGGCCGCCAAGAACGGTATCAAGAAGGTCGCGACTTTGACCTCGGACTACGCCCCCGGCAACGATGCGCTGAAGTTCTTCAAAGAGCATTTCACCGCCGGCGGCGGCGAGATCGTCGAAGAGGTCAAGGTCCCCCTGGCCAATCCGGATTTCGCGCCGTTCCTGCAGCGGATGAAGGATGCCAAGCCCGACGCCATGTTCGTGTTCGTTCCGGCGGGGCAGGGCGGCAACTTCATGAAGCAATATGCCGAGCGCGGGCTCGACAAGAGCGGCATCAAGGTGATCGGCCCCGGCGACGTCATGGACGACGATCTGCTCGACGCCATGGGCGACGCTGCGATCGGCGCCGTCACCGCGCATTTGTACTCGGCCGCCCATCCCTCCGCGATGAACAAGGAGTTTGTCGCCGCCTACAAGAAGGCCTTTGGCAGCCGCCCTGGTTTCATGGCGGTCAGCGGCTATGACGGCATTCACCTGATCTATGCCGCGCTCAAAAAGACCGGCGGCAAGACCGATGGCGATGCGCTGGTCGGGGCGATGAAGGGGATGAAGTGGGAAAGCCCGCGCGGCCCGATCTCGATCGATCCGGAAACCCGCGACATCGTGCAGAACATCTATATCCGCAAGGTCGAAAAGGTCGACGGCGAGCTCTACAACGTCGAATTCGAGACCTTCGAGGCCGTCAAGGACGCCGGCAAGACGAAGAAGTAGGTGCCGCTAAACCTCCGTCCATGTTCGGCTTGTTCATCTCAACTCGTCCTGCCCCGGGCTCGTCCCGGGCATCCACGTCTTTCTTAACCTCGACGTGAGGGAAGACGTGGATGGCCGGGACAAGCCCGGCCATGACGGCGTAGGATGTGCCGCTTCTCAAAGCCCTGTAACCTCGACTAAGCCAATCCCATGACCACGCTGTTTACCATCCTGTTCGACGGCGTCGCCTACGGCATGTTGCTGTTCGTGCTGGCCTGCGGTCTGGCCGTCACGCTCGGGCTGATGAACTTCGTCAACCTCGCCCATGGCGCATTTGCCGTGACGGGGGGATATGTCTGCGCGGTGCTGGTCAACCAGTCCGGCTGGCCGTTCTTTGCAGCACTTCCGCTGGCATTTGTCGCCAGCGCCCTGGTCGGCGTGGTGCTGGAGCGCTCGCTCTATCGCCACCTCTATAACCGCAGCCACCTCGATCAGGTGCTGTTCAGCGTCGGCCTCGTCTTCATGTCGGTCGCGGCGGTCGATTACATCATGGGGTCGTCGCGGATTTTCATCAAGCTTCCGGCCGCACTCGAGGGACAGATCGATTTCTTCGGCGTCGGCATCGGCCGCTACCGGCTGATGATCATCGTGATCTGCGGATTGCTGACGGCAGGGCTTCAATTGGTGCTGGCGCGGACCCGGTTCGGCAGCCGGCTGCGGGCGGCGGTGGACGATCCGCGCGCCGCCAGCGGGCTCGGCATCAACGTGCCGCAGGTGTTTGCCTTCACCTTCGCGTTCGGATGCGGTCTTGCCGGATTGGGCGGCGCGCTGAGCGCGGAGGTCCTCGGGCTCGATCCGTACTTTCCGCTGAAATTCATGATCTACTTCTTGATCGTGGTGACCGTCGGCGGCTCCTCCAGCATCACCGGGCCGTTTCTCGCCTCATTGCTGCTCGGCATCGGCGACGTCGCCGGCAAATACTACGTGCCGAAGCTCGGGCCGTTCGTGATCTACACCATCATGATCGTCATTCTGATCTGGCGTCCGAACGGCCTGTTCGGCCGCGTCGCCTCGCGTTGACGCCGACATGACCGGGCCAGCCGACGTCGGATATTATGCCCAACAGCACGCGCGCTGGCGCTGGAGCGAGATCGCGTTCTGGATTCTCGTGCTGGCCTGCGCGCTGCTGTTTCCCTCCCGCTATCTCATCATGACGGAAATCGTGCGGCTCGCGCTGTTCGCGCTGTCGCTCGACCTGATCCTGGGCTACGCCGGTATCGTATCGCTCGGCCATGCCGCGTTCTTCGGCATCGGCGCCTATGGCGCCGGATTGCTCGCGCTGCACGGCGTCGTCAACGAACCGGTCGTGGCGCTGGTGGTGGCCGGGCTTGCCGCCGCCGTGGTCGGCTTTCTTACGAGCTTCCTGGTCATCAGGGGCGTCGATCTGACCCGGTTGATGGTGACGCTCGGGATCGCGCTGCTGCTGGAGGCGCTGGCGGAACGCTTTTCGGACATCACCGGCGGCACCGACGGGCTGCAGGGCATCGCGATGCAGCCGATCCTGGGCCTGTTCGCCTTCGACATGTTCGGCAAGGTCGGCTTCTTCTACAGCCTTGTTGTGCTGTTTTTGTTGTTCCTGCTGGCAAGAAGGATCGTGCACTCGCCGTTCGGCCTGTCGCTGCGGGCGATCCGCAACAACCCGCTGCGCGCGGCCGCGATCGGCATTCCCGTCAACCGGCGCCTGATCGCGGTGTACACGCTGGCGGCGTTCTACGCCGGAATAGCCGGCGCGCTGTTCACCCAGACCACGGCGCTGGCGTCGCTCGACGTGTTCTCGTTCGAGCGCTCGGCCGACCTGATGCTGGTGCTGGTGATCGGCGGCGCCGGCTATCTCTATGGCGGGTTGATCGGCGCCGTCGTGTTCAGGATGCTGCAGGAATTCTTTTCCAATCTCACGCCGCAATATTGGCAGTTCTGGATCGGCCTCGTGCTGGTGGTGATCGTGCTGGTCGGACGCGAGCGCCTGCACCGCGGGGCGCTGTGGGCGCCGAACCTGGTCATTCGGCTGTTTGGCGGCGGCAAGACCATCGCGACCGTCGGCGGGAGCGACGCGCCATGACGTTCGCGCTGGAAACCAGGGGACTCGAAAAGCAGTTCGGCGGCCTTAAGGTCACCCGCGACCTTTCGCTGAAGATCGAAACCGGTGCGCGCCACGCCGTGATCGGCCCGAACGGCGCCGGCAAGACCACCGTCATCAACCTGTTGACCGGCCTGCTCAAGCCCGATGCCGGACGCATCCTGCTCGAAGGCAACGACATCACCGATTTGCCTGTGCATACCAGGGTGCGGCGCGGCCTGTCGCGCACCTTCCAGATCAATCAGCTCTATGCCGATTTGACGCCGCTCGAGACCATCGGGCTGGTGGTGTCGGAACGGCTCGGCCGCGGCGGCGACTGGTGGCGCCGGATGGGCACGCGCGCCGACGTCAATGCCGAGATCGCCGAGAATCTCCAACGCTTCCATTTGCTCGATGTGATGAACGAGCTGACGGCGACGTTGCCCTATGGCAAGCAGCGCCTGCTCGAGATCGCCGTTGCGATTGCGAGCAAGCCGCGGGTGCTGCTGCTCGATGAACCGGCCGCCGGCGTTCCCGAAGGCGAGCGCCACGATATCCTCGCCGCGGTTGCAGCCTTGCCGCGCGATGTCACCGTGCTCCTGATCGAGCACGACATGGATCTGGTATTTAGCTTTGCCGACCGCATTTCGGTGCTGGTCGGTGGTGCGCTGCTGGTGGAGGGACCGCCCGGCGAGGTGGCGCGCGATCCGCAGGTCAAGGCGGTCTATCTCGGCGAGGGCGCCGATGCCTGATCTCTTGAGGATCGAGGGCCTGCGCGCCGGTTACGGTGAGGCGGTGGTGCTGCCCAAGCTGTCGCTTGGTCTGGCCGAGAGCCAGGTGCTGGCGCTGCTCGGGCGCAACGGGGCCGGCAAGACCACGCTGATCAATTCGATCGTCGGAAACACCCGCCGTTTTGGCGGCACCATCGCGGTCGGCGGCCTCGACGTTACCCACATGCGTCCCGACCAGCGGGCGCGGGCGGGCATCGGCTGGGTGCCGCAGGAGCGCAACATCTTTCGCTCGCTGACGGTGGAGGAAAACATGACCGCGGTGGCGCAGCCCGGCCCCTGGACGGTCGCGAAAGTGTACGAGATGTTTCCGCGGCTCAAGGAGCGCCGCAGCAATTTCGGCAACCAGCTCTCCGGCGGCGAGCAGCAGATGCTGGCGATCGGTCGCGCGCTGACGCTCAATCCGAAGGTGCTGCTGCTGGACGAGCCGACCGAGGGCCTCGCCCCGATCATTGTCGAGGAGCTCCTGGCCGCACTCGGCACCATCACCCGCGCAGGCGGAACCTGCTCGATCATTGTCGAGCAGAATGCACAAAAGATTCTGGGGCTGGCCGATCGTGTTGTGATATTGGAGCGCGGGGCGATCGTCCATGACGCGGCCAGCGCCGCCCTGAAATCAGATCCCGCGGTGCTCGAACGCTATCTCGGCGTTTCCGGCGCTGCGGCACATTAAATTGGTTGGGAGAAAGACCATGCAAAGAACCAAAGCCCCTTTCCGTGCCGACGAGGTCGGCAGCCTGTTGCGGCCGCCGCGCATCAAGGAAGCGCGCGTCAGGCTGGAGAAGGGCGAAATCTCGGCCGACGATCTGCGCAAGGTCGAGGACATGGAGATCGAAAAGGTCGTGCACAAGCAGGCCTCGACCGGGCTGAAGCTCGCCACCGACGGCGAGTTCCGCCGCTCATGGTGGCATTTCGACTTTCTTAAAAGTCTGACCGGCTGCGAACTGTTTCACCCCGACACCGGCATCCAGTTTGCCGGCGTCCAGACCCGGCACGACGCCATCCGCGTGATCGGCAAGCTCGATTTCCCGGACCATCATCCGATGCTGGATCACTTTCGCTTCCTGAAGAAGCATGCCGACACCGCGCATGTCACCGCCAAGATGACGATCCCGTCGCCGGCAGTGCTGCATTTCCGCGGCGGCCGCAAGTCGATCTCGAACCAGGTCTATCCCGATCTCGATGCGTTCTATGAGGATCTCGGCAAGACCTATCGCAAGGCGGTCAAGGCGTTCTACGACGCCGGCTGCCGTTACCTGCAATTTGACGACACGGTCTGGGCCTATCTCTGCTCGCAGGACGAATTGAAGAAGGCGCGCGAGCGCGGCGACAATCCCGACGGCCTGCAGGAGATCTATGCCCGCGTGATCAATTACGCGATCGCCGAGCGGCCCGCCGACATGACGATCACGACGCATGTCTGCCGCGGCAATTTCCGCTCGACCTGGATTTCGTCGGGCGGCTACGAGCCGGTGGCCGAGACCATGCTGGCCGGCACCAATTACGACGGCTATTTCCTCGAATATGATTCCGAGCGCGCCGGCGGCTTCGAGCCGCTGCGGTATCTGCCGAAGGGCAACAAGATCGTGGTGGTCGGCGTCATCACCTCCAAGAGCGGCAAACTGGAGAAAAAAGACGACATCAAGCGGCGGCTGGAAGAGGCGGCCAAATTCGCGCCGCTCGAGCAGCTCGCGCTCTCGCCGCAATGCGGCTTCGCCTCTACCGAAGAGGGCAATATCCTCACCGAGGAAGAGCAGTGGGCCAAACTGAAGCTCACGGTCGACGTCGCCAACGAGGTATGGGGCAAGTAAGAACATCCGCCGGCGAGGGTCTATTGCCGAATCCCGAAGCGATCATCGTGGGGGCTGGCCCGGCGGGGCTGGCCTCCGCCATGGCCATGCACGCTGCCGGGCTCGAGGTAACGGTATTCGAAAAGGCGGATAAAGTCGGCGCGGTCTGGCGGCGTCATTATGACCGCCTTCACCACGTCGGAGGTACAGCAATGATCCGCGCCACGGTACTCCGTGCGCTTGTGCTGGCGGCGGCTTTTGTCGCGGCGTTGACGCCGGTCATGTGCCTTGGCGAAAACAGCAATCGGTTGCCGGCCAAGGCAACAAGGGAGCTACCGCCCGAGCTGCTCTCGCTGCTCCGACAAAAGAAGATGCCAAAATATTCACCTATCGTCGTGCGCGTTTTCAAGGAGGAGGCGGAGCTCGAAGTCTGGAAACAGGACGCCACCGGCCGTTTCCAGATCCTCAAGATCTATCCGATCTGTCGGTGGTCGGGCGATCTTGGGCCGAAGTTGCAGGAGGGCGACCGTCAGGCGCCAGAGGGGTTCTATTCAATTACACCCGAGTTGCTGAATCCCAACTCCAACTACTATCTTGCGATCAACGTCGGCTACCCCAACAGCTTCGACAGAGCAAACAAGCGCGCCGGCAGCTTGCTCATGATCCACGGCGACTGCTCGTCGAGCGGTTGCTATGCCATGACCGACGAACAGATAAGCGAGATCTATTCGCTGGCGCGCGACTCATTCCTCGGCGGCCGGCCGTCATTCCAGGTCCAGGCCTATCCGTTCCGCTTGACGCCGGCGAATCTGGCGCGGCATCGGAACAGTCCGAACCTGGCCTTCTGGAAAATGCTCAAGATCGGCAACGATCACTTCGAGACGACGCATCTCGAACCCAAGGTGGATGTGTGCAATCGCCTCTATGTATTCGATGCGCAACCTCCCCCAAATTCGCCGAATCCTCTTGTGTTCAATCCCACCGATAAATGCCCCGCCTTTGTCGTGAATCCGAAAATCGCGCGGCAGGCGCTGGAGAAACAACGTACCGACGAGCTCGAATACGCGCAATTGCTTAAAGACAATATGCCAACCGCCCCGGTCTACAGCGGATGGGACGGCGGAATGAACAAGGCTTTCCTCGCACAGTTTCCAGGCAGAGTGACGCTTTCGAAAGTGCTGCCGTGGGCACCACCTTATCTGCCGCAACTTCCACCAATTCCCTGGATCGACAACGATGGTTCGTTGACGAGTAAATGGTTTGGCGCTTTGCTCTCTAAACCGATTGTGTGTGATCTGGCCCGTACCAGCTTCCTATCGAGCGTCCTGGCACGACACCGGTGCTAAACCGCCGGGTCTGCTTCAGGGGTGAACCGATTGGCGTGTGTGAGCGGTCATGACCGTCAGCGGACGTCGAGGGATGGGGCTCGGCTGCGGCGTCCTTTCCCGTATAGCTTGCAACGATCCTGTTCCGTCAATGATCTGGGCTTTGCCGCGAACGACGCTTTTTGGTTTTATGGCTTGCAAAATCCAGAGTCGGCTCTGGCTCGTCAACGGACACCGCAGGTGAGCCGCCCGATGTCTGGCGTGCCCGCAAGATCGGACGTCATCAGCCGGAGACGCTACGTCCGACAAATGCCAGATACGAACTCAAGCACCGCAATAAACCGACGCCGGCGTTCGATGGCTCAGTCGTGAATGTAAGCGGTTCAGTCGCGGCGGGGACGGCGCAGCGTGAAGCTTTCGAACGGGGCCAGCTGACCGTCCGGTCCGACCACGTCGTAATAGGTGACCTCGATCGTGGTGATGCCGCCGCGCTCCGATCCCGGATCGACCGTGAATGCCGCGAAGCCGTAGGAATGCGCGGCGTTTCGCACCGCCGACCACGGCGCCTGCTCCCTCACATAGACGGATGGACGCTTGCCCGTCGCCGGATCGGGTTCGCCGACGGCGGTGATCACCCGGCACTGCGGCGGGTTGAAGAATCGCTGGTTCGTCGGGGCCGACGTTCCGCCACCGCCGATCACCATGTGCACCGTTCCCCGGCTGGTGTCGATCACATCGGTGGCGGTCGCTGCAGGGACCGGCGTCCTCGTGGCATTCGATTCCCAGCCGCGGATCGGGTGCGAGCGCTCGTAATGGTGCTCATGCCCGCACACCACGAGGTCGACGCCGTATTTGTCGAACAGCGGTACCCATTCCTCGCGGATCCCCAGATCCGCGCCGTTGGCCATGTCCGCCGTCGAGATGGCGACCTGGTGCATGCACACCACGATCCAGTCGACATCATGATCGCCACGGGCTGCGGCCAATTCCTTTTCCAGCCACGCCTTCTGAGCGCCCGACGAATAACCCCGGACATAAGAGTTGCCGCTATCCTGGTAGCAAATGTCGTCGTTGGCGATGCTGACGACACGCACCGAGCCGGCGGTGAAGGCATACCAAAGCCCGCGTGTCACATCGGTCTGGCCCTCCGATTCCGGCAGCGAGAAGTAGGTCTGATAGGCCCGATACCCGATCGGTCCGTTGCCGAGCTCGTTCTCGTGGTTGCCGGGCGAGGGCATCCAGGGACGTTTACGGGCACTCCGGCTGTTGTTCTCCCAGAAATCCCACCAGGTCCGCACCCGGTCTTCGGCGAGATTGGCGTAGGAAAGATCGCCATTGAACAAATGGAACAAGGGCTGCAGCCGCTCCACGCCGAGCGTGGTATCTGCCGCCGCGGGCGAACCCAGATTGTCATTCACATAAGGGGGATTTGGTATCGATACCCCTGCGGGCGGCACGTATTTCCTGCCCAGCGTCGGCGTGCCCTGATCGCCGAAACTGGTGAAGGTGAACGGCGCACGGCCACGCGGAGAGGTGCGGAAGGTGGCGAATTCCGCTTCGGCGCCGTCGTGCATGGCGCCATAAAGATAGGTGAAGTCGGCTTGTAGTCGATCGAGCTTCGCGTGATAGGCGTAGACGACCTGGCCGGACTTGGCATCGGTGTAACACTGCTCTTTCGCATCGACCGTCTGCTCGAGCCTGCCGTCGAGGTGGCCGAGCACGACGCGGGGATTGCGGACCGGTTGCAGCGCGTGCCAGGACACCACCAGCTCTGACGAGGCATCCGCGCCGAACTGCAGATGCAAGCCGGTGACCGGTGGTACCGTCACCGGATGGGGCGACGGGGGTGCGGCGGCTGCACCCTCAGCGGCTCCGCTTCCGATGAGGGACGCCGCCACGGCGGCCCCTCCAAGGCCCGCGGCGGCGAGCAACGTGCGACGACTGAGTTCGAGGTTGAATTCGGCGTCCGGTGTGGTCATCGCGGTGAGGTTGCTCCAGAGTGTTCGCGACAGCCTATCGCAACTCGACGACAGCACGGCAAACCGGCCGCAGACCAGGGCGGTACCCCGCGGAGCCGGCCTCAGTTGGGTCAAATTGGGTCAGACTGGGCCCCGCCCGGGGGCCGTCAGACGTCACCCACCGGATGGACATCGCCGGCCAGACCAGTTACGCTTGCAAAATGCCGATGGCGTTGATTTCATGCCGTCCGCGCCGAACTGCCGAACCGCCAAGGCGTTCGGGACTTGCGTAAGGGGATCGGGGATTCCGAACGGAAGCAGGGGCAAACCCCCTTGTTTGTCTCGATTATGCCTCAGTTCGGGCTGCATTATTTCGGGCTGCCCGACGAATCCTTGGGGGGTTGGTCGCGCGTTCGGTCTGGTGTTCGATTGGGGACCTGATGGCTTTCGACGCAGCGATAGCTGATCGGCCGTTGTCTCGCCGCCGCAGGGGGTGGTCCGAGACCATCATGCTCGCTTTGGCCGCGGTTGCCGTATCGCTGGGGGCTGCCGCCTGGATTACCGATTCCGATCTGTCGACGCTGGCATCGGCCGCGCTGCCGCCAAGCACCGATCGGCTTTCCTCCTTCGAAGATCGTTTTCTCCCCGCGTCGTCGATGCCGACGAGGCCCGCCTTGCAACCGCTGGATCGTTCCGCGCTGGCGGCGGTGGAAATGAAGGTTCGCGCGGCCCAGGACCTCTTGGCCCAGAAGTTGATGTCGCCGGATTTGCGCGGTGGCTTTGTCGCGGCTAGCCTCGAAGAGCCCAAGGTCGACGAGGCCAAGCGAACGCCCGCCACCGTTATTCCGCTGCCGAGGTCGCGTCCTGCCGCGGCGGGACTGGGGTTGGTCCTGGCTCAGGGCGATAACGGGGCGGGGCTGGATGATCGCGCGCCGCCGCAAAGGCGGGCGGACGATCGCACGCTGTTCGAAAAATTGCAGGATCGGCTGGCGTCGATCGCGCCGGATGTCGGGTTGTTTCGCCGGCCGCCGGACCTCGCCGCGCTTGGCTATGACGGTCAAACGGCGGTTTACGACATCACGGCGCACGCGGTTTACCTGCCGAACGGAACGATCCTCGAGGCGCATTCGGGAATGGGCGCGCTGAAGGACGATCCGGAACATGTTTCGGCGCCCATGGTTGGAGCGACGCCGCCGGCGACCTATGATCTGAAGCCGCGCGAGGCGCTATTTCATGGCGTTCAGGCGCTCCGCATGACCCCTGCCGAAGGCAGCGACGTGTCCGGGCGCTCGGGGCTTTTGACCCACAGCTATATGCTCGGCCCCAAGGGCGATTCAAATGGCTGTGTCTCGATCAGGGAATACGACCGCTTTCTCAGAGCCTACAACAACGGCGAGTTCAATCGCCTTGTCGTCGTCCCGAGCCTGAAGGCCGCAACGATGGCCTCGCAGCGCCCGACCTCGCAGTCATAAGCGATGCGCGGTTGTTGAGGCGCCGCGGCGAGCGATAATTCCTCGACAATCTCAATTCTATGGCGTGGATGGCACCGGTTTGGGCGGGCGGATCGGCGACCGGGGTGTCGCAGGACGCGGCTTCCCCGCCGCTGCCCGCGATCGGCCGCTGCGTCTGGTGTCGACGGAGGCCAGATAAGCAGCGAGCTCCGCGGCCGTGTCCGAGCCGGTCGCGTAATGCTCCTGCAGGAACTGGAACAGCGCGGCACGGGAGCGCCCTTTGGCGAGACCGGGCGCGCTATGGTGGCAAGTCGCGCAACTATCCGCAAACAACCGCGACGCCGATTTGCCCTGATCCAGATTCTGGGCATGTGCGGCCGAGCCGGCCAGTGCATAGGCAGCGCCGAGTAAGATCAGATAGCGCGGCAGCGTTGGCCGCGACATGAATTTTTGTGATAGCTGCACGCAGTCCGCCCTTCGCCGCTTAGAACCGCCCTTGATGTGTTGGACGATGCCAACGTCCGTGCCCATAGCACCTTAGATCAGAGAACGTCAAAAAGGCGGCGGCATTCCCGTTTTGTGACGGTCGCGGTTGGCAGCACCTTGGCGGAGGGGATCGATATGGTAACAGCCAGAGGACCTCACGGCACGACCTGGACTCTGGGCGTGGCGATGATGTCCTTTGCGGCTTTGTTGGCATTGAGCAGCAGTTCGAGGATCGCAAGGACCTTGGAGCGAATAGTCGCAAGGCTGCTCGTAATCGGCCCGGCAGCCTCGGTCTGACAGCGTGCGGTGATGGACTGGTCGAACAACGGGTGGGTTCGGATAAACCCCGCGACGCCAGTTCGCGAGCGGTTAACAGCCCGTTAGCGACGCTGGGTGTATTTTAAGGAGCGTAACATTGGCGATATTGCATTCAACCTGCCTGATTATTGCTCCTGAGCCTTTGAAGGACCAAGCTGACAATGGCCGCAACGGAATCGGCTGCCTTGATCGCGGAATTGGAAGGCGCTTTCGATAGCCGGTTGCCGGAGCGCTGGGTGCGAATATTGCGGCAGGTGACGAAGCTGTTTCTGGCTGACGCTCATCGCCTCAACCAAGGCCAGATCGCCGTATTCGACGATGTTTTCCTTCGATTGATAGAGCGGGCGGACACCCCGGCTTTGGTTTTGCTGGGCAACGACCTGTGCGGGGCAAGCGCGATCCCGCGGATGGCGATACGCCGGCTGGCGTTCCACGACGACGTATTGGTGGCTGGACCGGTCCTGAGACGGTCGAGGGGGCTGCCGGACCGGGATCTCGTCGAAATCGCCAACACGCGGGGTCAGGAATTTTTGCTGGAAATCTCCGGCCGGCAAACCGTCAATGCGCCATTGGGCGATAAGCTGGTGGAACGCGGAGAGAGCGCCGTGCTTGGCAAGCTTGTGCGGAATTTGGGAGCGCAGTTTTCCGAAGCGGGCTGCGCCGCCCTTGTCGCGAAGGCCAAGCAGGATGAAGAGCTTGCGGAATTGCTGGTACGTCGATCGGATGTCTCACCGGAGTTGCGAAGGGAGCTGGTCGGGAAAGTCAGTGACACCCGAATGCGTTCGATGCAGACAATGCCTACCGCGCTGCAGGGGAAGATCAAGGCGGCGATCGCTACTGTCGCGGAACCGACCGAAACGCCGAAGCCAACACCGGCAGACTATGCGGCCGCGCTGTCCAGGATGGCCGAACTCAGTCGCAAGGGCGGCCTCAACGACCGCAGCGTCAACCGCTTTGCGGTCGAGCATGAATATGCAGACGTTGCGGCAGCGCTATCGTTCCTCTCGGGAACGCCGGTTGAGGTCATCGTGCCGTTGATCGAAAGCGCCGAACTGGAGGGACTGATGGTGGCCTGCAAAGCTGCAAGGCTCAATTGGTCGACGACGACGATGATCATTCGCCATCGGCCCGGTTGCCCGGAGCTCACAAACCGGGATCTCGAACAAGCCCACGCAGCCTTTGACGCCTTGTCTCTCTCCGTAGCTCAACGGACGATTCGTCTCTGGTAGGCAGGGCGCCGATGGTGCCGACGACGAGCGGCGCCGGCGGTACAGCGCCGCTGACAATTGCAGGGCCGTGACGCCCAGTGCCTGATTCCGGAACGCTCAGGCCGGCGTTGCAGGAACAAGCTGTTCGGTCGCCGCAACCCGGCGCGCCGCGTAGCGTCGTGCGAGCGACGCGCAGACCATGAGCTGAATCTGGTGGAACAGCATCAGCGGGATGACAACGAGCCCGACGTGTCCGGCGAACAGCAGGGTTGCGATCGGCAGGCCGCTGGCGAGGCTTTTCTTTGATCCGCAGAAAACGATGGTGATTTCATCGGCGCGCGAAAAGCCGAATTGCCTGCTGGCAAAGGTCAGGATGGTGATGACGGTTCCAAGCAGCGCGACATCGACCAGCGCGACCTTGAACAGCTCCGCCGCATCGATCTGATGCCAGATGCCGTCGACGACGCCGTGGCTGAAAGCCGAATAGACGATCAGCAGGATCGAGCCGTAGTCCACGCTCTTCAGCGCGCGCGCATGGCGCGTGACATGGGCGCCGATCCATGGCCGCGAGAGCTGACCGGCGACAAAGGGCACGAGCAGCTGCACGACGATGGCGAGCACCGAGCGCGCGGAGATGTCGAGGCCGTGCCGGGTGAGCAGGAAACCGGCGATCAGGGGCGTGAGGAAAACGCCGAGCAGGTTCGATGCCGACGCGCTGCACAGCGCCGCCGGCACGTTGCCGCCCGCCACCGACGTGAAGGCGATCGAGGACTGCACCGTCGAGGGCAGCGCGGTGAGCAGGATCAGCCCGGCCCAGAGCGGGTCGGGGAGCAAGTTGGGAGCCAGCAGGCGCGCGGCAACTCCGAGCAGCGGAAACAGCGCGAACGTGCTCAGGAACACCATCGAGTGCAGCCGCCAGTGCCGCGCGCCGCGAAGGGCTACTTCCGGCGCCAGCTGCGCCCCGTGCATGAAGAACAGCAGCGCGATGGCGGCATCCGTCAGCCAGCCGACGGCCACGGCCGCGTCGCCGCGGGCCGGCATCACGGTGGCGAGGCCGACCGTCAGCAGGATGGCTGCGAGGAACTTGTCGATGTGTGACCAGATGGAGCGGACCAAAGTCATTTTGAGCCTCATAAGCCGCGTTGGCTGGGATTGCCCGTTTGATATCAGCGCCAGCCAGTCATTGTGAAGTCCGCTTACAGCTATTATTGTAATTGCAAATCATGATGATAGAACCATGCTGGATCCCGTTCTGCTTCAGACTTTCCTGGCGGTCGCCCAGACCCGGAGTTTCACCCGGACCGCCGAGCGCCTCGGCTTGCGCCAGTCGACGGTCAGCCAGCACATCCGCAAGCTCGAGGAGGAGGCCGGACGCCGGCTCTTCATCCGCGATACCCATTCGGTCGCGATGACGGCCGACGGGCAGGCCATGGTCGAATTCGCCCGCGGCATCCTGGCGGCGAACGAACGGGCGGAGCGCTATTTCGCGGGCTCCGAACTGCGCGGCCGGCTGCGGTTCGGCGCGTCGGAGGATTTCGTGACGTCGCTGCTGCCGGACGTGTTGCGGCAGTTCGTCCGCACCCATCCGCTGGTCGAATTCGAGCTCACAGTGGGCCTGAGCGGCGAGCTCAACGAGAAGCTCGGGCGCGGAGAGCTTGACCTCGTCTGCGCCAAACGCCGTCCGGGAGAGGATCGCGGCCGCGTGGTCTGGCGCGACCGGCTGGCCTGGGTGTCCGGCGATCTGCCGCGCCTCGATCCATCGACGCCGGTGCCGCTGATCCTCTATTCACCGCCCAGCATCACCCGCGACATCGCTCTCGCAGCACTTGAGCGGTCCGGTCGTCCCTGGCGCATCGTGTGCATGAGCGGCAGCTTGAGCGGGCTGCGCGCCGCCGCACTCGCCGGGTTAGGCGTCACGATTTTCCCGGCGGACCTGATCCCGGCCGGCCTTGCCGAGATCCCGGGCGGTCACGGGCTGCCGGATCTCGGCACCGTCGAGTTCGTGCTGCTCGGTGCGGGCAGAACCTTGAGCGGACCCGCCGCCGAACTCGCCGACGCCATCCTCGCCAGCGGCATCCGGTAGTAGCGGGCAGGCCTGTTGTCCGTCCGCCTGGTGCGCTATCCCGCGTGCTTGGGCGGACCTTTTGCCACGCAAGGTGCAGGGCATTTCAATGATGGGGACGGAGAGACAACGGTCGGCCCAGGCTTGCTGACCGGGACAACGGGCGAGGTTTGCTTCACCGGGCCGCCGATGGGACCTGGCTTTACCCCGCCAATGGAGTTGGGCTTCGCCGGGCCGCCAAGGGAAATCGGTTTCGCCGGGCCGCCGAGAGGAGTTTGTTTCACCGGGGCGCCAAGCGGAGTTTGCTTTTTAACTCCGCCAATCGAGCTCTGGGCGGAAGCAGGGAGACAAAAATCGCCGCCGAATGCCGCAGCGACCATGATGATAGCGATCGTTCTATGCTTCATGGGCCGATCTCCTGATGTGTCGACGCAGACGATTGTTAACGCAGATCATGAGTTACGCTGCGTGCACAAATTATCACCCCTTATTGCTCCCAAATTGAAAACCCCGCCAGACGCAAGAGCGATCTGACGGGGATAGGGGGTATGACACCGCCGCCAAGCAATGTCATTGCGGAAGCGAACCACCCGCGAGCGCGTCGCGCAAGTTGAGATTTAATAGCCTTGGATTCCGGGCGGCATTTTGTGGCCGGGCGCAGCGTAACGTTCCTTCAAATATTTCAAATGGTACTTCGCAGCCTCGAGCTTGTTCGACATTTCGCTTTTGGCGAAGCACCAGACCGAAACGCAGGGCTCTGAGAGGGCCCGAGTGGCCAGCGGGAATCCAGCGCAGACGAGGGCTTGGGCCCTTTTTGGCCCCTCAATTCCCCAAGATTTCCTCTGAGCAGCTTTCAAAACATCGGCTTAAAGCCTTGCTTGCTGCTCGGCTGCACGGCGCTGTGTCCAGCGCTGGAATTTGGGCATCGTCCTCGTTTATTAGATGCCGTCAAGCGCGTTCCAGTACGATTGGTTTCCCAGGTGCCGTAGGCGGACTTTCAGCCGATTTCACTGCGGGGTCGTCACAACTGATGCATTGGAGGTCGGTGCGGCCGGAGATGGTGACAACCGGGAGCATGCGCTTTCCGCATTTTGGGCAGCATGTTGTTTGAGCCATGAGACGATCCTCCTGATTTCTCCTCCCATTAACTAAGTGGTTCCAAGGTGCGCGGGGACAATAGCCCATTCAGTTTTTATTGCCGAAGTTCGCGAGGCCCCGGTGAGGGCCTCAGGTCCAGCACGCGCGCTTTCGAGCGGAGATTTTCGAATAGGCGTGCGGGCTTCAAAAAGGGTGATGCAACTTCGTCCGGCGCGATGGGCCGCAGCACCTGGCGAGGAAAGAAGAATCAGTGCTCTGGCAGGCTCCCCTCCCTGAGAGCCTGTTTGAGCCTGGCGAGAAATTCGTCCTTGATCGCAAGGGCCGGCAAACCGTCGATGCTGATGCCCGGCAACAGTTCACGGAGTTCGCGGACGCCCCGTTGGGCCTCCTGGTATCTTGACAGCAGAGAATGCGTTGCAATCGACAACGCAAGACCGAACCACCAGCTGGGCTTGTTTGTCACCGCGCGCCGCGCCCATTCGTTCGCGGTTTCGTAGTCGCCCTTGACGAAATAGGCCAACGACAATCCGGTGTAACGGAAAAACATGCTGGGATCGCGAGGGTTCAGCCGGATCGCGACTTGGGTTTTTTCGAGCGACTCGTCAGCCAGTCCCGCGAAAGCCAGCGTCGTGCCGTAGCTGCCATACGCCAACGAAAAGTTGGGATTGATCTCCAGCGCTCTCCTGAATTCGGAGAACGCGGCTTCATAGCGTCCGAGATGTTGTCCATAGATGACGCCCAGAATCCAGTGAGCGTATTCGTCGCTCTGATCGAGGGTGACGGCTCTCTCGGCCATCTGCTGCGCTTCTGCCTGCATTTGCGAGGGGGCGGGCGCGAACCCCATCATGAAAAGATGCGCGGCGGCACATCCGGCGAGCTGGTAGCCCTTGGCGCTGTCCGGCGCAGCTCTGATGATTTCATGTCCTGCCAGGCGGGCCTTTTCGAGGCTCTCCGCGGTCTGAAGGTAGACTTCGCGCCACCCGCGCTTGGCCATATTCCAGATCCGGATCTCGGGCCGCTCGCCGCGTCCCGTGACGCGTCCTTCGTTCAACACGATCTGGGTCTGGATTGTCGAAACGATTCCGTGCGTGATTTCGTCCTGGGCGTTGAAGATGTCGTCGATGTTGCCATCATATTTGTCGGCCCAGACATGGATGGCACTGCTGGCCTCTATCAACTGTGCGGTGATGCGAAGCTTTGGTCCGACGCAGCGCACGCTCCCTTCAAGAAGGTAACGAACGCCAAGATCTCGTCCGACCGCATCAAGATCGGAGGTTCGCTTCTTGTAGGCAAAGCTCGAATGACGCGCGATCACGAACAGGCTTCGGATGCGTGAGAGCTCGATGATGATATCGTCGGTTAGCCCGTCCGCCAGATATTGCTGGGCTGGATCGTTGCTGATGTTTCGAAACGGCAGAACCGCGATCGATGGTCTATCCGGAAGCGGCAGGTTGAATTCGCTTCGCGCGGCGTCCGGCGCAGAATTGTGGGCCTGGATCAGACGATAACCCTGCCCGGGAATAGTCAGGACGTGGCACTTGCCCTGGCCGGGCCTGTCCAATGCTTTTCTGATCGCCGATATGTGGACCTGAATGTTGTTTTCTTCAACGATGCGGCCCGCCCAGACATCAGCCATCAATTGATCCTTGCTGACGGTCTCGCCATTCGCGTTCGCCAACACGCAAAGGATATCAAGCGCCCGGCTTCCGAGCCGCACCGGTGATCCACCGTCAGTCAATTGCCGTGCAACCGGATCGAGCTGAAAATTGCCGAACCTGATGACCGTCATGGCCGCGGATCGAACCAGCGCTTCAGAAAAATTAAGGACATAAACGGAGACATTAAGCCGAGCCCTCGATACGGTCCAGAAGGGCATTATGATGAAAACGGCTATCGAACCTGTTGCGGCGCTCGGTGCGGCGGTGCTTGTCGTCGACCCCGAGCAGGTCGAGGCGGGCTGCAGTGCTGGCGGCGGCCGCTGACCTTTACCGATCCTGGATATGGAAGATGCACTACGATCTCGTTATCGTTGGCGGCGGTTTGGCGGGTTCCTCGCTGGGCCTGAACATGGCGCGCGCCGGCGCCAAGGTGCTGATTTTGGATCGCGAAGACAGATTTCGCGATCGGGTGCGAGGCGAGGGCATCTTTCCATGGGGATGCGCGGAAGCGAAATCGCTTGGAGTATATGAAGGCCTGCGGGCTCGACGCGGCAGGGAAATCGCCGTTTGGCGACGGCATCTGAACGCCGGGCGAACGGTCGATCGCGACCTCGTGGCCACGACGCCGAGTGGTCTCGGCATGCTCAACTTCCGCCACGAGGAGATGCAGGAGATCCTGATCGGGATGGCGGAAGATGCTGGCGCGGCCATTCGCCGTCCGGTCGAAGTGGTTGGCGTCAGCCCCGGGACCTGCCCGGAGGTGAGATTGAACAACGGCGAGCGGGTGACGGCACGCCTCGTCGTGGGCGCTGACGGCCGCGCATCGCGCGTGCGTGGCTGGGGCGGTTTCACGATTTACAAAGACCCGGACTTTCTCATCATCGCCAGCACCGTTCACGAGGGACTTGGCGCGCCGGACGACGCCATCAACTCCTGCATGAGCGTTCAACGCGGGCAAAGCATGCTGCTTTATCCGCTCGGTGGCGGGTGCCATCGCAGCTATCTCATCTATCGCGCGTCGGATCGGCCGCGGCGTTTCAGCGGTGACCGGGATGCTGCCGCGTTCCTGACGGCTTGCCGGGAAATGGCCATGCCGGCCGAGTGGTTCAAAGATGCCAGGCAGAATGGTCTGCTCGCCTCTTTCAACAGCTCCACGAGTTGGGTCGATCATCCTGCGCGTGATGGCCTCGTTCTGATCGGCGATGCTGCAGGCGCAAGCGACCCCACCTATGGATCTGGACTGGCTTTTGCGCTGCGCGGTGTGCGGCTACTGCGCGACGAGCTGCTCGCCGAGGCCGACTGGACGATCGCCGCCGACCGTTACGCGGTGGCGCACGATCGCGATTTTTCGGCGCTGAAGCGGATCACGGACTGGTTTACCGATATCAATTTTTCCACGGGCTCAGACGCAGATGCCCAAAGGACAAGGTGTTTGCCGTTGTGGGCCGCAGATCCCTCCCGCGTGCCGGACTTGCACGGAGCAGGACCGGACGCGCCCAGTCATGAACAGGCACGGGAACGTTTCTACGGACTCTGCTGAGTGCGCCGCGTATCCTCGGGTGGCACAAAATTTCACCTTTCAAGCGGTTGCGCGCACAGCTCGATTTGTTGAAAGAAATCAAGCTGTGTCTACCTGTCCAATCCTCCTTCAAAAAATATTTCCGTTCCCTTCTGACGCAAATCACCTGCATATCCCCGCCGTGCCGTCCCACACAGAGGGGCGGCTCGCGATCGTCACGGACACGGGGCGGGATGCGGTGGACGCGAGGAGCGCGTTGACGAAGGCGTTTATCTTGCGGACGGCGAAGTCGTGTGGTCCTGACGCCCCGACGCTGGCGTCAAGTCGGTGAAGGAAGTTTCACCGACGACGGTGGCAACAAAGCCCGGTCGCCGAGGAGAGCGCGAAGGAAACCGTAAAACCATCGCGCGGGGAATGCCGGGCGAACCGGCGTGACCGTGGTGACTAACTCGCGTGCTTTCTACCTTTGCACGCGAGGCTGCGGGCGCGTTGGGCGCCCGGCATTCCCTGCGCCCTTTGTAGGAAGAGGGCAGGACCTTAGAGCAAAACTCGCGCGAAATGCGCGGCGAGACCGCGGACGTGTATGTGGAATTGGAGCAACGCAATGACGGCCTAGCTTTTCGTCTCTCGGCTCGCACACACAGACACACTCATCAGGGGTTACCAGCGATGGGCAGATGGTGTAGGAGGTCCTCCGCCAACTAGCGCTGCCCACCCAACCTTCCCAAATTCCGGCTCTCGCTCGCCCGATGAAAAACGATCAGATCTTGAGCCAGATTTCCGAATATTGCCGCCAGGCCGATATGGCGGAATCCACCTTCGGCCGCCGCGCCGTCAATGACGGCAAGCTGGTGCACCGGCTGCGCGAGGGCAAGCGCATCACCATCGACACGCTGGACCGGATCCAGGCCTATATCGCCGCTTCGATGCCGGGCGGGCTGCCGCCGCCACGCGGGCTCGAAGTGCCGCCCGAAAAGCGCGATCCACGCGGCAATTTCCGGTTCTTCGAGAACCGGCAGAAATACCTGCTGTTCGTCCATACCTGCAGCGAAAAGCGGATGATCGCCGAGCGGGTGGCGCTGGAACTCGGCAGCATCCATCCCCGGCCGCCGGCGCTGCGGGTGTTCGACGCCGGCGTTGGCGACGGAACCGTGCTGGCGCGAGTGATGCGCGCGATGCATGGCCGCTTTCCCCATATGCCGTTCTACATCGCCGGCAAGGAACTCAGCCTCGAAGATGTTCGGCTGACGCTGGACAAGGTGCCAGACCGGCTGTTCGAGCATCCGGCGACGGTTTTTGTCCTCACCAACATGTATTACGCCGAGGCGCCCTGGCTGACGCCGGCCTCGCCGGCGGCGGCCGCCGGGATGATCTGGCATGAAGTGGCGCTGCGCGGGGCCTCATCGGGTGAATTCGAGGCCCAGATCGCCGAATTGGGCCCCTTTCTCGAGCAGAACTGGCGCGCCAATGTCAGCCCGCGCTCCGGGATGCCGGTCTATGAGCGGCCGGTCGCGATCGTATTGTACCGGGAGGACCATCGGTTTTTGCTCGATTCGATCATCCCCCGCGCCGGGCGTTCGGAGGCCAATTTCGACCTGATTATCGCCTCGCAGCCCTACCGGGCCAAATCCTCGGTCAATTTTCGCGCCAAACGCATCATTGCGCCACTGGCACGGGCGCTGCGGGCAGGGGGCCGTTTGATCGGAATTCACTCCCACGGGCAGGATCCCGGCCTCGAGATGATCCAGGCGGTATGGCCGGGAGAAAATCCTTTCGCGGTGAGCCGTCATGAGCTATTGCGCGCGGTGAAATACGAGCTCGGATCGGCCGGGCGCGACCTTAATTTTAACGCCTATGCCGATAACCGTTCGATCTTCCGCTATGATATGGAAGCGCTGCCAAATGAGGTCACCGGGTCGATTGGAACCTCGACAGCCTTTGCAGCATGGAACGCGGCGGTGTATGTCGCCCAGATCGAAGACGACCGGTTGACGGAAATGACACAAGGCGGCCGTTACCTCGATGCCGCCAGAGAGGTTCTGCGCAAGCATAACGGGCTCTGGTTCTACGACGAATCCTACGTCATCTCGCGCCGTCGGGACTGACATTTCAGGACACATCATGAAAAGACCGCCGAGGTCTGGCGGAAAAGGGGATAGTTGATGCGCGCGTCTTATCTGTTCACCAGTGAATCGGTTTCAGAGGGTCATCCGGACAAGGTTTGCGACCGGATTTCCGACGAGATCGTCGATCTGTTTTTCCGCGAGGGCCCGAAGGCCGGTGTCGATCCGTGGGCGATCCGCGCCGCGTGCGAAACGCTCGCCACCACCAACAAGGTGGTGATCGCCGGCGAGACCCGCGGTCCGAAATCGGTCACCAACGACCAGATCGAAAGCGTGGTCCGCAACGCCATCAAGGACATCGGCTACGAGCAGGACGGTTTTCACTGGAAGACCTGCGATATTGAAATCCTGCTGCATCCCCAGTCCGCCGACATCGCGCAGGGCGTCGATGCGCTGCAGCCCGGCACCAACAAGGAAGAGGGCGCGGGCGACCAGGGTATCATGTTCGGCTACGCCACCAACGAGACGGCGGATCTGATGCCGGCGCCGATCTTCTACGCCCACAAGATCCTGCGGCTGATCTCCGAAGCCCGCCATTCCGGCCGGGAAAAGGTGCTGGGCCCGGACTCCAAGAGCCAGGTCACCGTGCAATACGAGAACGGCAAGCCGGTCGGCGTGCGCGAGATCGTGGTTTCGCATCAGCATCTGGTCGAGGATATGACCTCGGACCAGGTCCGCGATTGCGTCGAGCCCTATGTGCGCGAGGCGCTGCCCAAGGACTGGATCAACGGCAAGACCATCTGGCACGTCAATCCGACCGGAAAATTCTTCATCGGCGGTCCCGACGGCGATGCCGGTCTCACCGGCCGCAAGATCATCGTCGATACCTATGGTGGGGCTGCGCCGCATGGCGGCGGCGCGTTCTCCGGAAAAGACCCGACCAAGGTGGATCGTTCGGCAGCCTATGCCGCGCGCTATCTCGCCAAGAACATCGTCGCTGCCGGCCTCGCCGATCGCTGCACGCTGCAGCTCGCCTACGCGATCGGCGTGGCGCGGCCGCTGTCGATCTACATCGATACCCATGGCACCGGAAGGGTGCCCGAGGACAAGCTCGAGACCGCGGTGGCCGAGGCGATGGACCTGACGCCGCGCGGCATCCGCAAGCACCTCGATCTCAACAGGCCGATCTACGCGCGGACCTCGTCCTATGGTCATTTCGGCCGCACGCCGGATAACGAGGGCGGCTTCTCGTGGGAGAAAACCGATCTCGCCGAGGCCCTGAAGCGCGCGGTGTGATCGAATATTTGCGGATGAAGCCGCGACACATTTAAGCCGTCATGGCCGGGCTAAAGCGCGAAGCGCGTCTTCGCGCAGATGTCCCGGCCATCCACGTCTTTCTTCTGTTGCGGCCAAGACGTGGATGCCCGGGACGAGCCCGGGCATGACGAGTGAAATTGTAGACCCCCTTCGCTGGGACGTTCGTTCCCGCAAGGATAAAGGAACCGATCACATGACCGCCACCGCCAAGAAGCCTGCCTTCACCGACTACATCGTCAAGGACATCTCGCTTGCCGAATTCGGCCGCAAGGAAATTTCGCTGGCCGAGACCGAGATGCCGGGGCTGATGGCGACGCGCGAGGAATACGGCCCCAAACAACCTTTGAAGGGCGCGCGGATCGCGGGCTCGCTGCACATGACGATTCAGACTGCGGTCTTGATCGAGACGCTGGCGGCACTCGGCGCCGACATCCGCTGGGTTTCCTGCAACATCTATTCGACGCAGGATCACGCCGCGGCCGCGATCGCGGCGGCCGGCATTCCGGTGTTCGCGGTGAAGGGCGAGAGCCTCACCGAATACTGGGACTACACCGCCAGACTGTTCGACTGGCATGGCGGCGGCACGCCCAACATGATCCTCGATGACGGCGGCGACGCCACCATGCTGGTGCATCACGGCCTGCGCGCCGAGACCGGCGACGTGAAATTCCTCGACAAGCCGGAATCCGAAGAAGAGCAGGTGTTCTTCGCGCTGATCAAGAAGCTGTTGAAGGAAAAGCCCAAGGGCTGGTTCGCCGAGATCGCGAAAAACATCAGGGGCGTTTCGGAAGAGACCACGACGGGCGTGCACCGGCTCTACACCATGGAGAAGGAAGGCAAGCTGCTGTTTCCGGCGATCAACGTCAACGACAGCGTCACCAAATCGAAGTTCGACAATCTCTACGGTTGCCGCGAATCGCTGGTCGACGGCATCCGCCGCGGCACCGACGTCATGATGTCGGGCAAGGTGGCGATGGTCGCGGGCTTCGGCGACGTCGGCAAGGGCTCGGCCGCCTCATTGCGCCAGGCCGGCTGCCGCGTGCTGGTGTCGGAAGTCGATCCGATCTGCGCGCTGCAGGCGGCGATGGAAGGCTATGAAGTCGTCACCATGGAAGATGCCGCCCCCCGCGCCGACATCTTCGTGACGGCAACGGGCAACAAGGACATCATCACCATCGAGCATATGCGCGCGATGAAGGACCGCGCCATCGTCTGCAACATCGGTCACTTCGACAACGAGATCCAGATCGCGGGCCTTCGCAACCTGAAATGGACCAACATCAAGCCGCAGGTCGACGAGATCGAATTCCCCGACAAGCACCGCATCGTCCTGCTGTCGGAAGGCCGTCTGGTGAATCTCGGCAACGCCATGGGGCATCCGAGCTTTGTGATGTCGGCGTCGTTCACCAACCAGACGCTGGCGCAGATCGAGCTGTTCGCCAACAACGCGGGCGGCAAATACCAGAAGAAGGTCTATGTGCTGCCGAAATCGCTCGACGAAAAGGTAGCGCGGCTGCATCTCGCCAAGATCGGCGTGAAATTGACAAAGCTGCGGCCGGACCAGGCCGACTATATCGGCGTCAAGCCGGAAGGCCCGTTCAAGGCGGATCATTACCGGTACTAAGACGCGACTGTCTGCCTATCGCGGTGAGGGGCGAGATCTGGCCGGTGGCTATTTTTCGGCCCTTGCATTGCTATGGTCGGTATCGATCTCGTCGATGGAAAAATGGATCGGCACGCCCTGGCCGTCGCGGCAGTTCAACAGCCCCGAATGGGGCTTCGAGGCCGATGCGGCGATCCGGCAGGTGTCGTCCTTGATGGCCAGCGTTCCCTCGACGGCCGAGGTCCGCCGCGAAACCGTCAGCCGCACCACGCCGGCCTTTTCCTCGATGCCATTGACGCTGCACAGCCCGACATGCCGCAGCGTCACCGGTCCATCATAGCTCACGCCGCTATCGGTGATGGTCTTGGCCAGGTTCGCCTTCATCTCCCATTCCCCGAGATAGCCGGCGTGACCGTTAATGGAGTAGGACTGCGCCATCGCGCTTCCGGCGCTTGCGCCGATCGAGATCGCTGATACCAGCGCGCGCGTGACCGGAAGGGTCGAGCGCTGCGCGATCATTGCGGCAAGTCCCGCACGATGCGGAAACCATTGGCGTAATAGCGGACGTCTTCATCGTACCGGAAGCGCGCCGAGGAGCGGACTTCGCTGGCCTTGCTGGTGAAATTGCCGCCGCGCAGGACGCGCAAGCGGCAGTCGCCGGTGGACCAGGTGACCGCCTCCTTGGGTGCACCGCGATAATTGTCATTCCAGCAATCCTCGACCCATTCGGCGGCGTTGCCGGCGGTATCGTAGAGCCCGAAACCGTTGGGCCGAAATGACCCGGTGGCGACGATTTTCTGGTTGGTCGGGCTGCCGCATGTTTCGCACTGCGCGTGGCCCGCGCCGACGTCGCGGCCCCACCAGAACGGCGTTTTGGTTCCCGCGCGCGCCGCATATTCCCACTCCGCCTCGCTGGGCAACCGGTATCTCTGCCCAGTTTTCTGCGACAGCCACGCAAGATAGAGTTTGGAATCGTCCCAGCTCACATTGATCACCGGCCGGTCGCCGCGGCCCCAGCCGTGATCGTCGGGCCGGTGCTTGCAGGCGCCGGCATCGGCGCACTGATCCCATTCCGCGAACGTCACCTCGCGGCGGCCGATGGCGAACGGGCGCCGGATGCTGATGGTGCGCTCCGGCTTTTCATACGGCGTGTCGTTGGACCCCATGACGAAGTCGCCGGGTGGCACAACCACAAGCTCTGGGCAGTCGTCGCAATCCCGAAAAATCTCGCCGGGCTCGACGCTGGTCTGCCTTTGCGCAAACACCAGATCCCTTTGAACCGGCAACGTCTGGTCGGGCGACGAACCGACACTGAGCCCGCGCGGCGAGTCCGCTCCGGTGCTTGCTGTGGCAGCCAGCACTGTGAGGCAGATCACAAACAACAGGCCCAATTTCATGTTGTCGTATCCGAAACAGATAACCGGATCTCCTTCTGACCTGCGGTGTCACATGCTCGAACCGTACTTTGCTTCATTTGGCGACCATCGGCAAGACGAGGCGTCGGCGCGACGAACTGGCACGCCTGGATTCTGGTTTACATCGCAAGGCAAACGAATATCGTTCGATCGGCCGCGCCGGGCGCTATTCCACTGCTGGAGAATTGCGATGATCCACAGAACGCTTGCCTCGATATTTGCCTTCATACTTGCCTCGATTTTCGTGCCATTTTTCGGCATCCTGACGCTATGCGACGCCGCTTTTGCCGAGACCGGCGGTCCGACGCCGTCTCCTCCGGGCGCGGCTGTATATTTTATCGGCTTAAAGGACGGCGATACGCTGCCGACCAAGTCGACGATCCATTTCGGTCTTCGCGGCATGGGCGTCGCGCCGGCAGGCTCCGATCGGCCGAACTCGGGTCATCACCACCTGATGGTTGACGTGCCGACGCCCGCGCTCGACCGCGAAATACCCAACGACTTTCAGCACCTGCATTTCGGCGCTGGCCAGACCGAAACCGAACTGACGCTGACGCCGGGCGAGCATACCTTGCAGCTCGTGTTCGGTGACAAGAATCACATTCCTCATTCGCCGCCGCTGGTGTCGGATCGCATCAAGGTTAAGGTCGTCGACCAGGCTGCTGCGCCTCCGCAGGCGGCAACCGGCACGCGGCATCCTTCGCCGAAGGATGCCAAGGTTTATTTCATCTATCCCACCGACGGCGCCTATATTCCGCCGAACCCGGTGATCCGCTTTGGCCTGCTCAACATGGGCGTCGCGCCGGCCGGCTTCGACAAGCCGAACACCGGACATCATCACCTGTTGGTCGACGCCGAGCTGCCGCCGCTCGACCAGCCTATCCCCAACGATTTTAATCACCTTCATTTTGGTGCTGGCCAGACCGAGGCCAAGATCACGTTGCCGCTCGGCCCGCACAAGCTGCGTCTTTTGTTCGCGGACTCCGTTCACGTGCCGCATGATCCGCCGGTTTATTCCGATGTCATCAATGTCACGGTGACGGAGAGCGGCCGTCCGCCGCACCGGCCTCGACCGAGACGGCACCACCATCACTACTGGCACGACTACTACTGATGAAGAGATGAAACTGAGAGACGTTCTTGTTTGCGGCTTCTGCCTCGCGGCGGGGATGCTGTTCACCACAGCCACCATCGCCGCGGATCGGCGCGTCGCGCTGGTGATCGGAAATTCCGCCTACAAGAACGCCTCATCGCTGTCCAATACGATCAACAACTCGACCGCGATCGCCGCCTTGTTCAAGTCGATCGGTTTCGAGGTCGTCATTTCGCGCTCCGATCTCGGCGTGGTCGACTTCAAGCGCGCGGTGCGCGAATTCCTGCTCACGGCCGAGAACGCCGATATCGCCGTGGTCTACTATGCCGGCCACGGCGTCGAGATTGACGGCACCAACTATCTGGTCCCGGTGGATGCCAAGCTCGGCCGCGACTATGACGTCGAAGACGAGGCGGTCGCGCTCGACCGCATCATCTGGGCGCTGCAATCCGTCAAGCGCCTGCGCCTGATCCTGCTCGATGCCTGCCGAGACAACCCGTTTCCGGGAAAGCTGCGTTCCGCCGGCATCCGCTCGACGATGAAGGGCGGGCTTGCCAAGATCGAGGACGTCAGCGCCGATACGCTGGTTGCCTATGCCGCGAAAGCCGGCTCGGTTTCCTATGATGGCGACGGCGTCAACAGCCCGTACGCTACCGCACTCATCAGGCATCTCGCCGAGCCCGGGCTTGATATCCGCATCGCGCTGGGCCGTGTTCGCGACGAGGTGGTCAGCATGACCGGCGGACGGCAGGAGCCGTTCATCTATGGCTCGCTCGGCGGCGCGACTATTCCGCTGGTACCGGCGCCGGCGGCGAAAAAGATCGAGCCCGCACCGGCGGCGCCGGCGGCGGTGGCCAAACTGGAACCAGCGACGACGGTCCGGGCTAACCCGCCGGCCGCGCCGCCATCTAATGCTGCCGGTAATCAAGCACCGTCTTCCGCCCAGGCGCTTGCGAAGGTCGAGCCGGCCAAACCGCCGCCGCCAACGCCGACGCAGCAACCGGCGCAGGCCGCGGCCGATCCGGCACTCGCCTGCAGCCGCGACGAACAGCGTCTGGCGCGCCTGCGCTCCGATCCGTCGCGGGACGAGATTGCCAACTTTCAACGCGAGCTTTCCTGCGTGCGGCTGAAGGCCCAGGTACAGCGCCTGTTTGAAAGCATCGCGACCGAGCCGCGACAGCCCGCTCCCCCTGTCGAGAGCGCTCCCAAAGCGGCGCCGACGCAGCAGGCGCAAGCGCAGCCGATCCCGGCCGGGGACGCCTGCGCGCGCGACGCCGAGCGGCTGGCCCGCCTGCGTGCCGATCCGAACGTTGAAGCGATCACCAAATTTGAGCGGGAACTTAGCTGCGAGCACATCCGGCCGCAGCTTCGGCGATTGCGTGAAAGCCTGGGTTTGTAGCGCGGCGGGCGTTTGGCGGTTGATTTTCTCCCGCCTTGCGCGCTAATCGAACGATGGAAATGACCAACCAACATGTCGACGTGCTGATCGTCGGCGCCGGGCTATCGGGCATCGGTGCGGGCTATCACCTGCAGCACAATTGTCCCGGCAAAAGCTATGTCATCCTGGAGGGCCGCGAAACCATCGGCGGCACCTGGGATCTGTTTCGTTATCCCGGCATCCGTTCCGACAGCGACATGTTCACGCTGGGTTATTCGTTCAAGCCATGGACGGAGCCGAAAGCGATTGCGGACGGGCCGCGCATCCTGAACTACGTCCGCGAGACCGCCGCCGATAACGGCATTGACAAGAAAATCCGCTTCAACCACCGGGTCAAGCGGGCGTCGTGGTCGTCGCAGGATGCGCGCTGGACCGTCGAGGCCGAACGCAGGCCGGCGGGCGAGGGCGGCGTGGAGCTGGTGCGCTTCACCTGCAATTTCCTGTTCATGTGCAGTGGCTACTACAAATACGAGGAAGGTTATACGCCGGAATTTGTGGGCAGCCAGGATTTCGCCGGCCGCATCGTGCATCCGCAGAAGTGGCCCGAAGATATCGACTATGCCGGCAAGCGCGTGGTGGTGATCGGGTCCGGCGCTACCGCGGTGACGCTGGTGCCGGAGATGGCCAAGACTGCCGCTCACGTCACCATGCTGCAGCGTTCGCCGACCTATGTGGTCTCGCGCCCGGCACAGGATCCGTTCGCCAACAAAATGCGTGCGCGGCTGCCGAGCAAGCTCGCCTATCATGTGATCCGCTGGCGCAACGTGCTGTGGGGCATGTATTTCTTCCAGCTCAGCCGGCGCAAACCGGCGCGGGTGAAGGAATTGATCCTCGGCGGCGTCAAGCTCGCGCTCGGTCCCGATTACGACGTCGCCACCCATTTCACGCCGCGCTACAATCCGTGGGATCAGCGGTTGTGCCTGGTACCCGACGGCGATTTGTTCGGCGCGATCCGGCAGGGCCGCGCGTCGGTGGTGACGAACCAGATCGACACCTTCACCGAAAAAGGCATCCGGCTGAAGGACGGCAGCGAGCTCGAGGCCGACATCATCGTCACCGCGACTGGTCTGAATTTGCAGGTGCTCGGCGGCCTCGAGGTCAGCGTCGACGGCCGCACCGTCGATTTCGCGCGGACATTGAACTACAAGGGCATGATGTATTCGGATGTGCCGAACCTCGCCTCTGCGTTCGGTTACACCAACGCGTCGTGGACGCTGAAATGCGACCTGACCTGCGAATATGTCTGCCGACTGATCAACTACATGGACCGGCGCGGCTACAAGCAGTGCATGCCGCACAATGTCGATCCTTCGATCACTGAATTACCGTCGCTGGATTTCTCGTCCGGTTATGTGCAGCGCTCGGTCGCGAAGATGCCGAAGCAGGGATCGAAGCGGCCGTGGCGGCTCTATCAGAACTACGCCCTCGACATCGTCAGCCTGCGCTTCGGCAAGGTCGATGATGGCGTGATGCAGTACTCGTAAGCGCACGGCCCGGTTGCCGGGTTGCCATGCGTTGTTTCACGTATTCGCGCCGTTCGTGCAATCGGCCATCATGGCAAGACGGTTAACGCCGAATTAATCGGCAACTCCTACGCTTTGGCGGTTGAGGCTGCCGACAGCATGAGGAAGTCCATGGACGCCCAGAGAATTGCCATCGACGCCGTGGTTGCGCTGACCGACTGCGACCGCGAGCAGGTGACCGCCTTCATTCGCAAACTTTACCTCGCCGGCGTAAAGGACCCCAAGCGCCTGACCTTCAAGGGTCTGCAGGCAATGGCGCAGGGCTGAGAGCCGGCGAAGCGCCTCAGGCGGAAGCGGCGATCGATCTGAGGAAACCGTCGATCTCCGACTGCAGGCTGCTGGTCGAGTCCGACAATTGCTTTGCCGATGACAGCAACTGGCTCGATGCCGCGCCGGTCTGGTTGGCGCCCTGGCTGACTTCGGCGATGGTGCCGGCGACCTGTGTGGTGCCGGCGGCGGTCCGCTGAATATTGCCGGATATTTCCTGGGTGGCGGCGCCCTGTTCCTCGATCGCCGCGGAAATCGCGCTGGTGATCTCGGAGATCTTGCCGATGGTGGAGCTGATCATCTTGATCGAGCCGACGGCCTCTTGCGTCGCGGTCTGCATGCCCGCGATCTGAATGCCGATTTCGTCGGTGGCCTTGGCGGTCTGCGCCGCCAGCGCCTTGACCTCCTGGGCGACCACGGCGAAGCCGCGGCCGGCTTCACCCGCACGGGCCGCTTCGATGGTCGCATTCAGCGCCAGCAAATTGGTCTGCTCGGCGACCGAGGTGATCAGCTTGATCACGTCGCCGATCCGGTCAGCGGCCTGCGACAGCGCATTGATGCGCGAGTTGGTTTCATCGGCCTGCTGCACGGCGCTGGCCGCGATGCGGTTGGATTCCTGGATCTGCGCCGAAATCTCGCGGACCGAACTCGCCAGTTCCTCGGTCGCGGAGGCCACCGACTGCACGTTGTTGGAGGCGTCCTCGGAGGCATTGGCGACTACGGTGGCAAGCCGTGTGGTGTTGCCGGCGTTGTCGCTGAGGGAGCGCGCGGTGCCTTCCAACTCGCTGGAAGCCGATGCGAGGGATGTGATGATGACGCGGAAACGCTCGCTTGCGTCCGCGATGGTATTCTTGCGAATCTGGCGGTTGGAGCCGAAATAGATCGCAACGAAGTTTTCGTTGTCCAGCATGACGATCCTGGCGATGGTGGACAGCATCAGCGCCTTCTTGTCGCGCGCGGCCTGCGCGGCCCGCCCGTAGCGGGGAATGACGATTTCATTCTCGGCGGCCTTCAACAACTGGTCGAAGATGAACATCATGCGGCAGCCGACATACCATTGCGGCGCCACCGCGGCGCGCTGGTTGAGTTCGCAAAACCGTGTCGCCGAGTTCTGGTATTCGGCGCCAAAATCACCGGCGGCAATCAGCTCCCAGTGATGCAACTGCATGCGAACCGCTTCCTGCATCGCGCCATCCTTGAAGATGCCGCAGGCGGGCTCGTGCTGCCGGACCAGGTCGTAGAACCGCGCCAGAATGCCTGGCATCGCCTTCGCGAAGAACGGCCGCATCTCGCGCAAGGTCGCCCGCACCTGGTCGTCGATCTGAAGCGAATCGAGACGGATGGCGTTCCAGTCGGGGGTCATGGGCGGCTCCGATGCGAGGGTCGTGGCGGCCTGCCTATCTAATGTGCTTATGGTTAACGGACTGCGAATTTGTCCCCGATCAGGCCAAAAAAGGCCCCAAAATGGGCTCCAAAGCACAGGTTTTGGCGCCGAGCCTGATCTGCGGCGGCTATGCCGGCTGGCCGATCGTCACCTTCAGGGTGCCGATGCCATCGACCCCGCATTCTATTTTGTCGCCGGGCGCGAGGGCGGCGACCCCGGCCGGCGTCCCCGTCATGATGATATCGCCGGCGCCGAGCGCGACCTGCTCCGACAGTTTCTCGATGATCTCCGGCACGCTCCAGATCAGCTCGGTCAGGTCGCCCTTCTGTCGTTCGGTGCCGTTGACCGAAAGCCAGATCCGCCCCCGGGCCGGGTGGCCGATTTTCGAGGCCGGCTGCAGCGCGCCGCAGGGCGCAGAATGGTCGAACGATTTGCCGACTTCCCACGGCCGCTCCTTCTTGCGGGCGGCCAGTTGCAGATCGCGGCGCGTGAGGTCGATGCCGACGCCATAGCCGTAGATGTGCTCGTGGGCCTTGTCGGCCGGAATGTTGAGGCCGCCGCTCTTCATCGCCACGATCAGCTCAACTTCGTGATGCAAATCCTTGGTCAGCGGGGGGTAGGGGATGGTGGCGCCATCCGGCTCGATCATGTCGGCATGCTTGGCGAAGAAAAACGGCAGCGCCCGCTCGTCATTGCCCATTTCCCGGATGTGCTCGAGATAATTGCGGCCGACGCACCAGATGCGGCGAACCGGAAATGATTTGCTGTCGCCGGCGACGGCGATCGAAGGCTGTGGGGGTGCGGGAATCACAAAGGAGCTGGCGTTCATGGACGATCTCGGGCGGGGGTTGCGGACCGGAATTCGACGGAGTGCTTACGCGGTTGCGCTGATCGGCGCCAGCGTCAGCGGCCCCGCGTCGCGATGTTGCAGGCGGAAGAACGAGGCATAACGGCCGCCGCGGCGCAGCAGATCGTCATGCCGTCCGCGCTCGACGATCTCGCCGCCCTCGACCACCAGGATGGCGTCGGCGTGCATGATGGTATGCAGGCGATGGGCGATGACGATGGTGGTGCGGTTCTGGCAAAGATGCTCGATCGCTTCCTGCACCTGCTTTTCGGATTCCGAATCGAGGGCTGCGGTCGCTTCGTCGAGCAGGATGATCGGCGCGTTCTTCACCAGCGCGCGGGCAACCGCGATGCGCTGACGCTGGCCGCCGGACAATTGGGTGCCGTGCTCGCCCACCGGCGTGTCGTA
The DNA here is from genome assembly GCA_963813165.1 of uncultured Pseudomonadota bacterium. Classification (GTDB taxonomy): domain Bacteria; phylum Pseudomonadota; class Alphaproteobacteria; order Rhizobiales; family Xanthobacteraceae; genus Bradyrhizobium. Next base: position 279,117 of record CAWEYJ010000003.1, read on the forward strand.
GCCGAGCGGAAAGCCCACGATGAAATCATGCGCGCAGGCCGCCTTGGCCGCGGCCACGATCTCGGCCTGGCTGGCGCCGGATTTGCCGAACGCGATGTTCTGTCCGATGGTGTCGCGGAACAGATAGACGTCCTGCCCGACATAAGCGGTCTGGTGACGAAGCGATGCGCGCGACACTTTCGAAATGGCCTGTCCGTCGATCAGGATATCGCCGTCAGTCACTTCATACAGCCGCAACAGCAGCGCCAGCACCGTCGATTTGCCGCCGCCGGAGGGGCCGACCAGCGCGGTGACTTTTCCGGGCTCGGCGACAAAGCTCATGCGGTTGAGAATCGGCTCGTTCGGGCGGTAGGCGAATGTCACGTCGCGCAATTCGACCCGCGCATCGATCAGCTTCAATGCCGGTTTGTCGTCATCGGCGGGTTCGCTGGCGGGGCTATCGACGATCTCCAGCAGCTTGCGCGCGCCGATCAGGCTGCCATTCAACTCGATGTTAAGCCGCGCCAGACGCTTGGCCGGCTCGTAGGCGAGCAGAAATGCGGTGAGGAACGAAAAGAACTGGCCCGGCGTCGCACCCATGGCGACGACGCGATAGCCGCCATACATCAATGCGCCGGCGATCGCGAAACCGCCGAGCGTTTCCATCAGCGGGCTGGAGCGGTTGGAGACGCGCGCCATCTTGTTGGCGTTTTGCTCGACCGCCGTGATGCTGGCGTCGATGCGGTCGCGCATGGTCTGTTCGAGCGTGAACGCCTTGACGGTGCGAATGCCCTGCAGCGATTCCTGCATGGTTTCCATGATATCTGCGGTGCCGGTGAACTGATTGTGCGCAAGCCCCCTGATCCGTTTGACGAGCTTGCGAAGCACGATCATGGCCGGCGGCGCAATCAGGAAGCCGAAGATCGCCATATAGGGGTCCTGCGTCACCATCACAAAGACGAGCGCGATCAGCGACAACAGATCGCGTCCCACCGCGTTGATCAACAGGCTCAGTACTTGCGTCACCGAATTCGCGCCGGCGGTCAGGCGCGCGAGAAATTCGGACGAATGCCGTTCCGAGAAGAACGCGACGCTTTCGTTCATCAGCTTGGCGAACAGCCGGCGCTGGTTATTGGCGAGGATCGCGTTGCTGATTTGCGACAGGATCACCGAATGTCCGTAAGTCGCAGCACCCTTGATCATGAAGATCAGGATGGCCACCCCCGACAGCAGCACGATGCCGCGGACGCTCTTGTCGACATAGGCCTGGTTGATGACCTGTCCGAGCAGATAGGCCGATCCGGCGGTGGTCGCCGCCGAGACCGCCATCAGCGCGAAGGCCACGAGATAGCGCCGCCAATAGGCAGTAGCCTGCTCCATCACAAGGCGGCGAATCAGGATCGCCGCGCCATAGGGATCGTCGGTGATTTTCTTTGGAAGTTCGGTCATCCGCGTTCCATTGACGGCGCTGGACAGGCATTTGCCCGCGCGTCAGGGTTAGCTGGTGTCCCGAATCCGGAATTCGCCGCACCGGGCTCGCGCGTTCGACGCGCCCGAAAGGACACCAGAAATCCAAAGGTTCTCGAGGGTTCTAGTGCCCGCTATGGACAGGTTTTTCAAGCCAAATCAGGGCTTGCGCCGCACGAGATTTTAGGCCGACACCGCCTGTTGCTGGTCGCCGTGGCGCTCGCGGAACAATTTCTCTTCCCACGCCAGCGCGTGCGCGGCGATGGTCTCGAGGTCGTCGTATTGCGGCGTCCAGTCCAGCGTGCTGCGGATGCGGCTGGTATCGGCGACCATGGTCGTGATGTCGCCGGGCCTGCGCGCGGCATGTTGAACTGCAAAATTGCGCCCGGAGACGCGCCGCACCGCCGCAATCGTTTCGAGCACTGAATAGCCGCGGCCATAACCGCAATTCAGCGTCGCCGAAGTCCCGCCATCGCGCAGATAGGACAATGCTGCGCGATGCGCCTGGGCCAGATCGCTGACGTGGATGAAATCCCGGATGCAGCTTCCGTCCGGCGTCGGATAATCGGTGCCGAACACCTCGATCTTGGCGCGCTGCCCGGTGGCGGCCTCGACCGCGATCTTCAGGAGATGGGTCGCACCCGTGGTCGCAAGCCCGATGCGCGCCAAGGGATCGGCGCCCGCGACATTGAAGTAGCGCAGCACGACGTAATTCATGCCGTGCGCGGAGGCGACGTCATGCAGCATGATTTCGGTCATCAGCTTCGAGGAGCCGTAAGGCGACAGCGGCCGCGTCGGCGCGTTCTCGGGCACCGGCATCTGATCCGGATTGCCGTATACGGCCGCGGTCGACGAAAAGATGAAACGGCTGACGCCGCATTTCACCACGGCGTTCAACAGGCTGCGCGTCGTCATGGTGTTGTTGCGGTAATAGGCGAGCGGATCGCGCATCAATTCCGGCACCACCACCGAGCCGGCAAAATAAATCACGCTCTCGACGCCGTGGGCGGCGATCACGCCCTCGACCAGATTCTCATCCGCCGCGTCGCCGATGAACAGCGGAACGCCTTCGGGCAGGAATGCCGAAAATCCGGTGGACAGGTTGTCGATCACCACGACGCTTTCGCCGGCTTCCACCAGCGCCTGAACCATGTGACTTCCAATGTAGCCGGCGCCGCCGGTGACAAGCACGGTCATGAGCTCACCCATCTCCGATTTTCCGGTCCCGATGCTATCCGGGCTGCGGTGAAGAGTGGGTTTCGGCGCAAGTGAACTGGTCACTATGCTTAATGTTGCGTATAGGAAATGCGCGAAACGGAGCCCGATGTGGCAATCGAGAACATTTCCGCTGAAAACCTGCAGTTGATCGTGCCGAATCTGCACAGGCGCTATTCGGGCGTCACCGCGACCAACCGGATGGTGGCGCCGAAACTTGCAAAAATGTTGCGCGCCGCGTGGTTGGGTCCGGATGCACCCGACGGCATCGCGCGCATCGGGCTTGCGGAACTCCTGAAATTGTGGCGCCGCCGCAACGCGCTGATCTGGCATGCGCGGCGCAACAACGAGATGATCGTCGGCGTCTTGCTGCGCGCGCTCGGCTGGCCGTTGAAGCTCGTGTTCACCTCGGCGGCGCAGCGGCATCATACCTGGATCACGCGCTGGCTGATCCGGCGGATGGACGCGATCATCGCGACCAGCGACATCTCGGCGTCGTTTCTCAAGCGCGCCGCCACGGTGATTCCGCACGGTGTCGATACCGACACTTACGCGCCGCCGGCCGATCGCGCGGCGGCGTTCGCGGAAGCGAAACTGCCGGGCCGCTATGCGATCGGCTGCTTCGGCCGGGTGCGCGCGCAGAAGGGCACCGACGTATTCGTGGATGCAATGTGCCGGCTGTTGCCGCGCTATCCGGATTTCACCGCCGTGATCGTCGGTGCGATCGCGACCGAGCAGACACCATTCGCCAACGATCTGAAAAAACGCATCGAGACCGCCGGTCTGCCATCGCGCATCGTCATGACCGGCGAACTGCCGATCGAGCAGGTGCCGCGCTGGTACCAGCGGCTGACGATTTACGCCTTCACCTCGCGCAATGAAGGGTTTGGACTGACGCTGATCGAGGCGATGTCGGCAGGCGCAGCACTGGTGGCGTCGCGCGCGGGTGCTGCTGAACTCGTGGTCGAGGATGGCGTGACCGGCGTGCTGACGCCGCCCGGCGATGTCGATGCGCTGGTGGCAGCCCTGGAGCCGTTGCTGGCTGATCCGGCCTCGTGCACGGCGATGGGCGTGCGGGCGCGGGCGCGGGTGCTGGAGAAATTCAGCCTCGATGTGGAAGCCAACCGGATCGCGGAAGTGTATCGCGGGCTGGCTATTCCGTAGCGCGATTTTCATTTCGCAATGCCTTTTGGTCGCGGCTAACTTTCTGCTTCAATTTTCAGACAGCCGCGCTTCACAACAAACCGTCATACTCCGCGAAAGCGGAGTATCCGGTACGCCGCAGCTTCTCGGTTCGATCATCGACGCCTCGGAATACTGGATCGCCCGCTTTCGCGGGCGATGACGACTGAGAGTGTGGCGCGTCCGCATTTGGTCACACATACGCACCTCCGCCTTCCCGCGGCGCCGATAGCGCCCGGGTTGTGCATAGAGCCTTCGCCCAAAAAGGGCGCGGGGAATGCCGGGTGCCCGATGCACCCGCAGCCGCGTGCGCAAGTGTAGAAAGCACACGCGTTAGTCACCACGGTCGCACCGGGATCACCCGGCATTCCCGCACGCGAATGGTTTTAACGGCTGCTTCGCGCTCTCCCAGGTGACCGGGCTTTCTTGCCACCTTCGCCTCGCGGATACTTCCGCGACACTTGACGCCAGCGTCGGGGCGTCAGGACCACACGACTTCACCGTCCGCAAGGTGGCGCTCTCGTCAGCCGCGCCATCCGCGTCCATCGCATCCCAACCCTGCGTTCGTGACGATCGCGAAACGCCCCTTTGTGTGGGCCGGGACGACAGGGGATATAGAAGTGATTTGGGTCTGAAGGGCACCAGAATATTTTTGCGCGATGGGCTGGACAGGCGAATGCCTGATTTGCCCGCCAGGCAAAATCAATGTGTGCGGCGCCGCCTATTTCCCCGCAGCCCCGCGCATCATCGCCTGCTCGATCTCGTCGCAGATGGCGTGCGCCGCGGTGAGGTGGATTTGCTGGATCACCGGCGTGTCGTCACTCGGCGACACGAACAGATGGTCGCAAAATTCGTCCAGCGTTTTGCCTTTGGTGCCGGTGAAGCCGATGGTGACGATGCCGTTCTCTCGGGCCGTACGTAGCGCCGCCAGGATGTTCGGCGAACGCCCCGAGGTGGTCAGCGCCAGCAACACGTCGCCGCGCTGGCCAAGGCCCGTGACCTGCCGCGCGAACACCTGTTCGAAGCCGTAATCGTTGGCGATCGCCGTCAATGCCGAAGTGTCGGTGGTCAGCGCGATCGCGGCGTAGCCGGGACGATCCTGCTTGTAGCGGCCGATGATTTCGGCGGCGATATGCTGGGCGTCGGCGGCGCTGCCACCATTGCCGACGATCAGGAGCTTGTTGCCGGCACGCAGCGCCGTGATGATGACGGCGGCGATCCGGCGTGCGGTGGCGAGCAGCGCTGCATCCTGCGTCGCTCGCGCCAGCGCTGCGAGCGATTGCTCGAAATGCGCGGCGATCGGATCTTTTGAGTTCTTCGGTTCTTGGCTCACGGCGCACCGTCAGGGATGGCAATGGGTGTCTTTGGTAATGACCGCATCGCGGCAGCGCAAGCGTGCGGGCTCAAGGCGCTGCGCGGGCCGCGGCCTCGGTCAGCACGCGTTCGGCGATGGCGACCACGTCGGAGGCGGGAATGTCCCGCATGCAGCGATGATCGTTCATGGTGCAGACGGTGCGGTGGCAGGGCTGGCACGGCAACATCGTTTGGGTCTGCACCGTCGCCGCAAGGCCGTTCAGCGGCGCCCAGTGATAGGGGCTGGTGGGGCCGAAAATGCCCATGGTCGGCGTTCCGATCGCAGCGGCAATATGCATCAAGCCGGAGTCATTTGAGATCGCGACGCCGGCCGCCGCCATCGCCAGGATGCCGTTGCGCAGATCGTTGCCGGTGAGGTCGCGGACGCGCGGTCCGCCTGCCGCGACGATCTCCGCCGCCAACGCCTTTTCGGCGGGGCCGCCGACTACCCAGACGTCGAGGCCCTGCTGGGCCAGAAGGCGCGCGGCCTCCGGATAATAGGTCCAGCGTTTGGACGCGCCGACCGACCCCGGCGCCAGCGCCACCGCGGGATGGCTGCCGAGCCCGTTGGCTTGCCGCCAGCGGCTGGCCTCGTCGGCGGGAACGCGAAGCTGCGGCACCGGCCATTCCGGCGGCAATGGCGCCCCGTCGGGCAGCGCGAGCGCGGCATTCTTGTCGATGAAGCGGGGCAGCGCCTTTTCGCCCCAGCGCCATCGGTTGATCAGCCCGAATCGGGCCTCGCCGACGAAGCCCACCCGTTCCGGAATGCCGGCCAGCGCCGGCGCGATCGCCGATTTCCAGGTCCGGGGCAGGATCAGCGCGGTGCCGTAATTCGCGGCGCGAAGCTGCTGCGCCAGCCCCCATTGCCTGATGACCGCCAGCCGGCTGCGCGGCAGGTCCCAGACGATCCCGGACCGCACGCCCGGCATGTAATCGACCAGCGGCGCGCACAGCGGGGTGGTCAACAGGTCGACCGGGCGGTTCGGCCAGCGCGCTTTCAGAACCCGCACCACCGTATGGCCGCGCACGAAGTCACCGATCCACATATAAGGGATGATGAGGATCGGCCGGATATCGTCCCGGTCTTCCGTCTCCTTATTAACAGATGAATCAATATTCATATTTTAATGTCTGGTCCGGCGCTTTTCGATCCTGTGGCTAATTGCGCCTCGCCGGCGGGTAAAGGCAAGCCGAACCGGGCGCGATCCGCTTCACCACGGCGAACGGCCCAAGTTGCCTGCCGGGCAGGAGTCGGGCAAACAGGATTCGGGCAAGCTGGCGTCGCACAATCAGGGCAGGGACCATCATGTTGCTGGTGACCGGTGGCGCCGGTTTTATCGGATCGAACGTCGTGGCCGCGCTCAATGACGCCGGGCGCGCCGATGTTGCCGTTTGCGATATCCTCGGCCATGACGGCAAATGGCGCAATCTCGCCAAGCGCCAGCTCGCCGACATCGTGCCGCCGGCGCAATTGCTGGCCTGGCTCGACGGCCGCCGGTTAGAGGCCATCATCCATCTCGGCGCGATTTCCGAGACCACCGCAACCGACGGCGATCTGGTGATCGAGACCAATTTCCGCCTGTCGATGCAGCTGCTCGACTGGTGCACCGCGAACGCGACCCCGTTCATCTATGCTTCATCGGCATCGACCTATGGCGATGGCGCGCAGGGCTTTGACGATGACTGGTCGATACCGGCATTGAAGGCATTGCGGCCGATGAATCTGTATGGATGGAGCAAGCATCTGTTCGACATGGCGGTCGCCGAGCGGGCAAGCCGTGGCGAAAAGCTGCCGCCGCAATGGGCCGGCCTGAAATTCTTCAACGTGTTCGGCCCCAACGAATATCACAAGGGCACGATGATGAGCGTGCTGGCGCGGCGCTTCGACGACATCAAGGCCGGCCGGCCGGTGCAGTTGTTCAAGTCCCATCGCGAAGGCATCGCCGATGGCGACCAGCGCCGCGATTTCATCTATGTGGACGATGTGGTTGACGTGATGATGTGGCTGCTGGCGACCCCATCGGTCAGCGGCATCTTCAATGTCGGAACCGGCAAGGCGCGCAGCTTCAGGGATCTGATGCTCTCGGCCTATGCCGCGCTCGGCAGGCCGGCGAACATCGAATATGTCGATATGCCCGAGCAAATTCGCGGCAGCTACCAGTATTTCACCGAGGGCGATGTCGCCCGTTTGCGCAATGCGGGCTACAATGGCGGCTTCACCGCGCTGGAAGAAGCGGTCGAGACCTACGTCAAGGGCTTCCTCGATCGCGCCGATCGTTTCCGCTAGAGCAAGATGAGATTAGATTGATCCGCAAAGGCAACGGCAGCGAGCCCCCTCTCCCACAAGGGGAGAGGTGAAGCGAGCTGACGGCGCAACAGGTAACGAGTTCCGATGTTCGATTTTGACGCCCTGTCGCATGCGATTGCCCGCCAGACCGTGCTTTGCGTCGGCGACCTCATGCTCGACGAATTCGTCTATGGCGAGGTGTCCCGGATTTCGCCGGAGGCGCCGGCGCCGGTGATCGCCGTCCAGCGCACCGAGACCAATATCGGCGGCGCCGGCAATGTGGCGCGCAACATCGCAAGCCTCGGCGCGCGCTGCATCTTCGCAGGGTTGATCGGCGAGGACGAGGCGGGCGCGAAACTGAAAGCGGCGCTGGCCCAGGAAAGCCTGATCGAGAGCGTGCTGGTTTGCGATTCCGAGCGGCCGACCACGCGCAAGGTGCGCTTCGTGTCCGAGCATTTCTCCACCCATATGCTGCGCGCGGACTGGGAACTGGCCAAACCCGCCTCCGCCGACACCGAGCGGAAATTGCTCGACACCATCCTGCCGCTGTTGCCGCGCGCCGATATCGTCCTGTTGTCCGACTACGCCAAGGGCGTGCTGACGGCACGCGTGATCCGCAATGTCATCGACGCCGCGCGCAAGCTCGGCAAGCGCGTGATCGTCGATCCCAAGAGTCCGAATTTTGCGATTTATCGCGGCGCGACGCTGCTGACGCCCAATCGCAAGGAATTCGCCGAAGCCACCCGCAGCCGCGCCGAAACCGAACAAAGTATCGCCGATGCGGCGCAGGACGTCTTGCAGCTTGCCGATTGCGAAGCCGTGCTGGTGACGCAAAGCGAGCACGGCATGACCCTGGTGCCGCGCCAGGGCGACGCCATTCATGTTCCGGCGCACCCGGTCAAGGTGCGCGACGTCTCGGGCGCGGGCGATACCGTCGCCGCGGTGCTCGCGGTGGTGCTGGCGGCGGGAGCCGATTGGGAGACCGCCTTGCGGATGGCGAACGCGGCGGCGGCGGTCGCGGTCAGCAAGAAGGGCACCGCCAGCGTCACGTCGGCGGAATTGCGGCGGAAAATCCTGCCGCATGCCTATCTGGCAGCCGAAGAAAAGATCATGGCGACGAGCGGCGAGCTCGACGCGCAGCTTCTGGATTGGCGAAAGCAGGGCCTGCGCGTCGGCTTCACCAACGGCTGTTTCGATATTTTGCATCCCGGACACGTCAAGTTGCTGACGGCGGCGCGCGGCGCCTGCGACCGGCTGATCGTCGGCCTGAACAGCGATGCGTCGGTGGCGCGGCTGAAGGGCAAGGACCGGCCGGTGCAGAACGAGCGCGCCCGGGCCGAAGTGCTGGCGGCGCTGGAGGCGGTCGATCTCGTCGTGCTGTTTGAGGAAGACACCCCGATCAAGCTGATCGCGCAGGTCGGGCCGAGCGTGCTGGTGAAGGGCGGGGACTATACCCGCGAACAGGTCGTCGGCCGCGAGATCGTCGAAGCGTCCGGCGGCGAAGTGCTGCTGGTCGAGGTCTTGCCCGGCTTCAGCACGACGTCGCTGGTCGATCGCGCGCGTGGATCAGCGAAATGACGCGTCTTACAAATCTGACCTTGCGCAACGGATTGATCGCCACGCACGACGCACTGGCGACCGTGCTGGCGTTGTTCGCCAGTTTTTATCTGCGCTTCGAGGGCAGCGAGAATTTCTTCGATCGCGTGCCGCTCTTGCTGCGCATCCTGCCCTATTTCGTCGCCTTCAGCGTGGTGGTCTGTTACGCCTGCAATCTGACCACCACGAAATGGCGTTTCATCTCGTTGCCGGATGCCTTGAACATCCTGCGCGCGGCCACGGTGCTGGCGCTGGCGCTTCTGGTGCTGGACTACATTTTTGTCGCGCCCAACGTCCACGGCACCTTCTTCCTCGGCAAGGTCACCATCGTTCTGTACTGGTTTCTCGAGGTGTTTTTCCTGAGTGCGTTGCGCTTTGCCTACCGCCATTTCAGATACACGCGCGTCCGGCGTCATGCCCGCACCGAGGGCGCGTCGCCGACGCTGCTGATCGGCCGCGCCGCCGATGCCGAGATCCTGCTGCGCGGCATCGAGAGCGGCGCCGTCACGCGGCTGTGGCCGGTCGGCGTGTTGTCGCCGTCGATGGCCGATCGCGGCCAGTCGATCCGAAATGTTCCGGTGCTCGGCGGAATCGACGACATCGAGGACGTGATCCGCGATTTTGCAAGACGTGACAAGCCGATCGCGCGGGTGGTGATGACGCCGTCGGCCTTCGATCCCGAGGCGCACCCGGAAGCGGTGCTGATGCGGGCGCGCCGGCTTGGACTTGTCGTCAGCCGCCTGCCGTCGCTGGAGAGCGGAGATACGCCGCGGCTGACGACGGTCGCCGTCGAGGACCTGTTGTTGCGCTCCAGCGTCAATATCGACTATGCGCGCCTCGAGGCTCTGGTGAGCGACAAGGCGGTGATCGTCACCGGCGGCGGCGGCTCGATCGGTTCGGAGATCTGCGAACGTGTCGCCACATTCGGCGCCGCGCGGTTGCTGGTGATCGAAAATTCGGAGCCGGCGCTCTATGCCGTGATGGAAGCCCTGGCCGAGCGCAAGTCCAGCGCCGTCATCGAAGGCCGGATCGCTGATATCCGCGACCGCGAACGCATCCTGCGGCTGATGAAGGAGTTCAAGCCGAATATCGTGTTTCACGCGGCAGCCCTCAAGCATGTGCCGATCCTGGAGCGCGACTGGAGCGAAGGCGTCAAGACCAACATCTTCGGATCGGTGAATGTCGCCGATGCGGCGCTCGCCGCCGGTGCCGAGGCGATGGTGATGATCTCGACCGACAAGGCGATCGAGCCGGTCTCGATGCTCGGCCTCACCAAGCGATTTGCCGAGATGTATTGCCAGGCGCTCGATCACGATCTGGCCGCGCAGTCGGGTGGCAAGCCGCGGATGCGGCTGATCTCGGTGCGCTTCGGCAATGTGCTGGCGTCGAATGGCTCGGTGGTGCCGAAGTTCAAGGCGCAAATCGAGGCGGGCGGGCCGGTCACCGTCACCCATCCCGACATGGTCAGGTATTTCATGACGATCCGGGAAGCCTGCGATCTGGTGCTGACGGCCGCGACCCATGCCTTGGCGCCGGCGCGCGCGGATGTGTCGGTCTACGTGCTCAACATGGGACATCCGGTCAAGATCGTCGAACTGGCCGAGCGGATGATCCGCCTGTCCGGCCTGGAGCCCGGCCATGATATCGAGATCGTCTTTACCGGCATGCGGCCGGGGGAGCGATTGAACGAAATCCTGTTCGCCAGCGAGGAACCGGCGGTCGAGATCGGCGTCGCCGGCATCATGGCGGCCAAGCCCAACGAACCGCCGATGCAGGCGCTGCGAAAGTGGATCACAGCGCTCGAGCAGGCCATCGCGAATGACGATCGAGTTACCATCAAGGCCGTGCTGAAGGATGCCGTTCCCGAATTCGGTTCGACCGCCGCGTAATCCGGCGCGACCGCGTCGCAGGCCATTTATGGATCAGACCGCAAAGATCGTCGTCGTCAGCCAGCACTATCCGCCGGATCAGAGCACGACCGCTGCCATCATGGCGGCGATCGCCGGCCATCTTACGGCGCAAGCGCCGGTTCTGGTGCTTTCGGGAACGCCGGGCTCCGCCTCGCTTGAGGCGACCGGTCGGGATCAGCCGGTGGTCACCGAAATCAAAAACCGGATACCGGCAAAGGCCGCGCTGATCCGGCGCGCGGCCGCGGAAGCGCTCTTCAGCCTGCGCGTATTCGTGGCGCTGTTATTGAGACTGCGGCGTGGCGACGTGGTGCTCACCGTGCCGGCGCCTTTCATGTTGCCTTATGCGGTCGCCGCCGCTGCCAAATTGAAGCGCGCCCGGTCGGCCCTGATCATGCACGACCTTTATCCCGACGTGCTGGTGATGGCCGGCCTGCTGCGGCCTTCGTCGATTCTCGCCAAAGCGATCCGCGGCGCCAACGCGCTGATGTTTCGCGCGTTGAATGCCGTCATCATCATCGGGCGGGACACCGAAGCGCTGCTGCTGCGGTACAAGGGCGTAACACCCGACAAGATCCGGTTTATTCCCAATTGGGCCACGCTGGTGCCGGGCGTGCGGCCGATCCTGTCAGACAACCCCTATCGCCGTCTGCACGCGGCGCGTTTCCTGGTCGGTCTTTCCGGCAATCTTGGTTTTACGCATGACCCGGATGTCGTGTTCGATGCCGCGCGACTATTGCGAGACGATCCGGATATTCATTTTTTGCTGTCGGGCTGGGGAATAGGGTTCGAGCGGCTCACGCAACTGCAATCCGATGCCAATCTGCCCAATGTGACGCTGGTCGAACGCGTGCCGGAGGAAGACCTCGAACAGTTGCTTTCCGCGGCCGACATCTGGCTGATTCCCTATCGCAAGGACCTCGCCGGCATATCGGTGCCGAGCCGGTTCTACAATCTGCTTGCGATCGGCCGGCCGGTGCTGCTGCTTTCCGAACCGAATGCCGAAGCGGCGCTGACCGTCAGCGAGCATGGCCTTGGCTGGGTGGTCGGGCCCGGCAACCCGGAGGAACTGGCGCGAACGATACGGCTGGCATCCCGGTCCGAGGATCCGTCAAGGGGCGAACGTGCCGCTGCGATCGCGCAGCGCTACAATTTTGCGGACGCGATGGCGAGCTACGCTGGATTGATGCAAAAGCTGTTGCGGGAGGCTCGATAGATTTACGCGCGCGGTCGCGCGAACCGGCGCAGCAGCGCGGCCGCGGCGATGGCGCCGATCGCAAGACACGCGAGCTTGATCGTGACGGACGGCGCCACGATCGATCCGGCCGCCAGTGCGGCAAGCCCGATGTTGAGCGCGAACACTTCGCCGACCACCTGCGATACGGTTAAACCATTGTCGGTCGCGCGCTGATAGAAATGCGAGCGATGGGCCGCCCAGAACGGCTCGCGGTTGACGAGCCGGCGCAACAAGGTCGTGGTCGCGTCCAACAGATAATACATCGGCAGCAGCAGCGCGGCGGCGAATTGCTGATGATAGGCCAGTTGCAACAGGCACCAGCCGAGCAACAAGCCGATCGGCAGGCTGCCGACGTCGCCGAGAAAAATCGTCGCCACCGGACGGTTGAATGGCGCAAATCCCAGCATCGCGCCGCAGAGGGCGGCGGCAACAAGGGTTGCCGGTAGCGGAAACTCGCCAAGCAACCCGAGCACGACCATCGCGCCGGTGATCGGGACGATCTCGGCCACGGTCATCCAGTCCAGTCCGTCCATGAAATTGACCAGATTCACAAACCAGAGGCCCGCGAGCAGAAGCAGGCCGCGTTCGATCCAGATCGGACAGGGCGGAACGATCCGGATATCGCCGGGCGCCGTGAAGATGATCGCGCCGACGGCCAAAGCCTGCAGCAGCAGTCGCGTCAGCACCGGGATCGACTTGAGGTCGTCCGCAAAGCCGACGACTGCGATGAACAGCGCGGCCGCGAAAACCGCGGCGGGGATACTGCCGGCGCAGGCCGTCAGGGCTCCGGCGACCGCCAGCGTTGCTGCGATCACGGCAATGCCGGCGCCCTGCGGCGTCGGAATGCGATGCGAGGACCGCGCGTTCGGCGTTGCCAGCGCATGCCGCAAGAGCACCGGCCGGATCGCCCAGGTCATGCCGGCCGAAAGCACCGCTGCTGCGAGCACGGCGAAAAGCGACAGGAGCGGTTCGGAAAGGGTCATGCTGCGCGCGGCCGTTACTCGGGAACGTTATTTGGGAATGTTGAATTGAGAACGTTACTTGAGACCGTTACTCGGGAACCTCGATCGGCGCGGCGCCCTGCGCGGCCTTCTCGGCGCTGAAGATCCACACCAGTCCGCCGAAGGCGCCGACGATGAAGAATACCGCGCCAAACAGCAGCGAGACGTTCACGCCTTCATTGGCCATCAGTCCGGCATAGCCGAAGGCGAGCCCCATGCTGGCCTCGCGCACGCCCCAGCCGGCAATCGAGATCGGCAGCATGGTGATCAGCATGACCGGGGGAACCAGCTGGAAAACCTGACCGAACAGCACCGGCGTCGCGATCGATTGCACCACGCACCAGGCGATGACGACGGCGAGAACGTGAACAAGCACCGACAGCACCGCAATCAAGGGTCCATGCCTGCGGCTGAAAATCACCCGGTTTGCGATCGCCGAGCAGGCGTAGAGATGGTGCGTCCCCCACCAGCGCTTCAGCCAGGGAAACGGCAACATGCCGAGAACAAGAAAGCCCGCTCCGCTCGCCAGCGCCGCGAAATCGACCAGCAGCAGCGCCGACCGGCCGGCCGGATCGCGGATCAGGCTGTAGCTCCACGGCAGGCTCGCGACGATGATGATCGCCAGCGCAATGAGGCCGATGGCGCGGTCGACGAAGATGGAATAGGTCGCCGCGCGCCATCCGGCGCCGCCGCGCGCGACCAGCCAAAGTCGTACGGCATCGCCCCCGATCGAGGACGGCAGCGTCTGATTGAAGAACGTTCCGATCAGGTTGAAGCGCATCGCCTGTTTGGTCGTCAGAGGCGCCCCGCACTCCGCGCTGATCTCACGCCACCGCAATGCGCCGGCAAGGATCTGCAGGAAGGTCACGGCGATGGCGAGGCCGATCCAGCCCAGGCTCGCAAGATCGAGGCGTGATGCCAAGTCGGTGAGGTTGACCTTGCGCAGCGAGAAATAAAGCAGCGCCGCGGACACCAGAATTTTTGCGGTCGAAAGCAGAATCCGGCGCATCTCGCCCGCGCTCGCCAGGTTTGAGAGAGGATATCAAAAACAGCGCACCCCGGCGCCGTGCGCCGAACTTCGCCGCCTTGGTATGGTTTTAAAGCCGATCTGGCAATAGCCGGATAACTGGGTATTGCGACACCCTCGATACGGCGGGTAAAGAGGCGCGGGGCCGGTACCGGTGGGCCGAACCGATGCCCCCAAAGGACACGATGTCGGATCAGACAATATTGGTCACCGGGGCGGCGGGCTTCATCGGCTTTCATATCGCCCGCCAGTTGCTGGCGGCAGGCCGTGATGTTGTCGGCCTGGACAATCTTAATGATTACTATGATCCGGCGCTGAAGCGGGCGCGGCTCGACATCCTGCGCGAGAATTCGCAGTTCAGTTTCGTGCAGACCGATCTTGCCGACCGTCCGGCCATGGCTGCCTTGTTTGCAAGGCACCGGTTCGCGGTGGTGGTTCACCTCGCAGCCCAGCCCGGCGTGCGTTATTCGATCGACCATCCCCAGGTTTACATCGACACGAACCTCGAGGGGTTTGCCAATGTCCTGGAAGGATGCCGGCACAATGAATGCCGCCATCTGGTCTATGCGTCGTCGTCGTCGGTCTATGGCGCCAACACAAAGTTGCCGTTTTCGGTCGGAGACATGACCGATAGTCCGATCAGTCTCTATGCGGCCACGAAAAAGGCCAACGAACTGATGGCTTATTGCTACAGCCATCTTTATCGGCTGCCGGTCACCGGTTTGCGGTTTTTCACTATTTACGGGCCATGGGGACGACCCGATATGGCGGTTTTCCTGTTTGCGAGGGCGATCGTCGAGGGCACGCCGATCAAGCTTTTCAACCATGGCAAGATGCGCCGCGACTTCACCCATGTCGGCGACGTGACCCGCATCATATCGCGGCTGGTCGATCACATTCCCGAGGCGGCCAGCGGGATTGCGCCGGCGCGGATCTACAATGTCGGCAATCAGCACCCGGAAGAACTGATGTATCTGGTGGCGCTTCTGGAGAAGGAGTTGGGCCGGGCGGCGGTAAAGGATATGCTGCCGATGCAGCCTGGCGATGTCACCGAAACCTTCGCCGATGTCGGCGATCTGATGCGCGATGTCGGCTTCAGGCCGCAGACCTCCCTTGAGGACGGCATTCGCGATTTTGTCGCGTGGTATCGCGACTACTACAAGCTTTGAGGGCGCCGATGGACCGACGAATTGTTCCACTGATCATGTGCGGCGGCGCCGGAACGCGGCTGTGGCCGGCCTCGCGCGAGATCCGTCCGAAACAATTCCTGCCCTTGTTCGGGGTGCGTTCGACATTCCAGGATACGCTATTGAGGGTTTCGGATGCGACGCTGTTCGAGCGTCCGATCGTCATCACCAACGCGGCGTATCGCTTCATGGTGCTCGAGCAGCTCGCCGAGATCGGGCTGGAGGCCGATATCCTGCTGGAGCCGATACGGCGGGATTCCGGTCCGGCGATTGCCGCCGGCGCCGTATTCGCGGAACTGCGCGACAGCGCCGCCGTCGTGCTGGCGCTCGCCGCCGATCACGTCGTCCGCGACACCGATGCCTTTATCGCCGCCTGCCGGCAGGGGCTGGTCGCGGCCGATGCGGGACGCATCGTCACCTTCGGTGTGCAGCCCGCGCGCGCCGCCACCGAGTACGGCTATATCAGTCCGGGCGACGTCATCTCCGGCGCGGTTCGCTCGGTTGCGAAGTTCGTTGAAAAGCCCGACCCGGCAACGGCTGCCGGTTACATCAAGGCCGGGTATCTCTGGAACAGCGGCAATTTCATGTTTCGCGCCTCCGTTCTGCTCGACGAATACCGCAACGTCGATGCGGCAAGCGTGCAGGCCGTCACCGATGCCGTGAACAAGGCCGGGCGCGATCTCGGATTTGTCACGCTCGACGCGGACGCATTCGGATCGGCGAAGGCCATTTCGATCGACTATGCGGTGATGGAAAAGACCGCGCATGCTGCCGTGGTGCCGGTGGCCTGCGGCTGGTCCGATGTCGGGTCGTGGCATGCGGTGTGGGAATTGTCCGACAAGGACGGCCAGGGCAATGCCGCGCAGGGTGCTGCCGTATTCGAGGACTCCCGCAACTGCAACGTTTCGACCGACAAGGCGCTGGTGGCGCTGGAAGGGGTCGACGATCTGGTGGTGGTGGCCACCCAGGATGCGGTGCTGGTGTCGCGGCAAAAGGATGCCAACGGATTGAAGCGGCTGGTGGCAAAGCTGAAGACCGTGGCGCCGGAGGTCACCGAGAATCATCTCAAGGTTCATCGTCCCTGGGGATCGTATCAGTCGGTCGACAATGGCGAACGTTACCAGGTCAAGCGCATCACCGTGAAGGCCGGCGGGCGGCTATCGCTGCAAAAGCATCACCACCGCTCCGAGCACTGGATCGTGGTGCGCGGCACCGCACGCGTAACGGTCAACGAGCTCGTCAAGATCGTGCACGAGAATGAATCGATCTATATCCCGATCGGCGCCGTCCACCGGCTGGAAAATCCGGGCAAGATCCTGCTGGAATTGATCGAGGTCCAGACCGGCAGCTATCTCGGCGAAGACGACATCATCCGCATCGAGGATGACTATCAGCGGAGTTGAACAGCCCTTTCCGCGAAAAAAGCGAATTCAGTGAACAATGAAGTCGCTCGCGTGCAACGCGTTGAGAGCGACGTTGACCAGCGTTATGACGTCATGATTCCCGAGGTTGATCGACGTATCATGACCACCATGGGCGGTCTGGAATAGCGACTGCGACACGCCGGCCTGCGCGTCGGCCAGGAGTGACGCCAGCTGGTGGTTGCTGGTGACCGACGAGAACCCGTCGAGTTCGATGGTGTCCGTGCTGGTTGCATTTACGATCGTGTCTGCACCGACGCCCGGATGGAACACGAACGCATCGTTGCCCGGGCCTGCAATTGTTACCGTAACCGGCTGGGTGGCTGTGCTGGTCGTGCCGTCTGCGGCGTGGTCGGCAACGGTGACTTCGTAGGATTGCGAAACCGTGGCGGCAACGGGGTTGGACTCGAAATTGAAATGCCAGGCGGCGGAGTTTTGACCGTTGGCTGTGGTTACAGCGTCGACGGTGAAGTTCCCGACATAGCCCGCACCGCCATTCTGCGGCGAGACGGTCACGGTCTGCGTGTCGGTCGGGGCCGGGTCGTTGAATGAAAGCGTGCCGCCGGCGAGATCCTGCTTCGCCGCAGGATCGATCACGATCGTTCCGCCGCTTCCATCGCTGGAAAGCGAGAACGTCGAACCGGTATAATTTCCGGCAAGCTCGATGTTCGCGGTGTGATGTTGTGCGTCGCCAACCGTCAGCATGCCTCCGGTGGAGGTGCCCGTATAGGCAACCGTCGTTCCCGGTCCGAATCCGATATCCTTGAGATCAATCTGATCGGAGCCGGACAAGCTGCCGTTCCCGGTAAAATTGAATATCTGCCCACCGAAGCTGGACGAATGGTCAAGTATCAATTTTCCTGTCGGGCCGCCGAACTTTACCGATCCGGAATCCGCGGCGGCCAGTTCGAGCGAAGCGCCGGTCGCAATCGTTGCCGATCCTTCCGCGCCGATCGCATCGCTCAGCGCGAGGTGGGTCCCCGCCGGCACGCTCACCGCTTCGAAACCGGCGATAGCCTGGTTGAGCGCCGGGCTGTTCTGCGGACTGAAGCTGTCGATGTTCGGTCCTACATTCGATGCGCTGTCGTTCGGATCCCATTCCCAGAAATACGTGCCGGCCAAAGAAGAGGTCTTGGACTGCATCCACGCCTGGAAGAAAGCCTGATAGAGTTCGGCCTGCAGCGTCGGGTCCGGACTGTTTCCCGATGCGGACGGATCGGCCGCGGCTCCGCTGTCGTTCGCGTAGCCGAGCTCGGTAAACAGCAGCGGTTTTCCGGATTCGGCTGCGAGGTTCTCGAAGTACTCGATCGGCGATTGATTGCCGATCACCGCATAGGCGCCTGGATTTGTCGATGCGGTCGCTGGCTTAAGCCAGCCGTTTACCAGATCCTGAAGGGTCGGATTTGGCGCGTTCGACAACGGCACGTAATTGTCGATTCCCTCGTAATTCAGTTGGCTCCAGAAGCTCACTTCGCTCGCCGTGTTCCACGAGGCCGAGTAGGTGAGCGCACCCGAGAATACCGCGCGCACCGCGGTAATGATGTGGGTCCAATAAGGCAGGTATTGTGGACCGGTGAGTTGGTCGAGCTCCGCGCCGATCGACAGCATTTGGGCGCCGTTCGCCTGGGCGACCTCTGCCTCCTGCACGATCATTTGCTGATAGCTGGCGAAGAAGGTGGCGACGTTGGTCGGCTGATAGTCCTGGCGCCACTCGCCGACGCTGTAGGGTGCGATCTCGGTAGGGTTGAGGAAGTCGATCAGCGGTCTGACCATGACGGAAAGCCCGAGGCTTTCGGCTTGGGCGATCGTATTCCCAAGCGCCGTGAGGCTGTCGGTGTAGTTCGGATCAGCCACCACCTGCGATGTAGCGACATCAATGCCGTAGTCGAGGGTCGCTTCGATCGAATTGGCGCCGGTCTGCGCGAGGCTTGGCAGCGAGTCGGAATTCTCGTAGGCGCCGTTGTAGAAGGCGACGTAATCAAAGCCCTTGTACTGGAGTGAAAATGTGTTGGGAATGCCGATCGTGCCGTCGCCGTTGAGGTCCTGGTGGAACGTCGTCTCCAGAGCTTCCAGCGCGGGGCTGTTTCCCGAAACATCGGGGATGAGATTCGAAAGATAGTTGCCGTTGCTGTTGGTGCTCCACACCGTGTATTGGCCGGTGCTGGTGTTTTCCCAGGCGACATCGTAGCCGCCACCCGCCACTTGCTCCGCGCCGATCGGCGTCCAGCTTCCGTACTCGCCAGCCGTTATAGCCGCGCCGCCACGTGTCAATTCGGGGCCGGTCCCGCTGCTGATGCTTTCGAGATCATAGTTGTTGCCGACCTTGAGCAAGCTGGTCGAGCCGAACGATTCGATCGCCTTGCCGACAAGGCCGATCGTGCCGTCGCCGTTGAGGTCCTGGTGGAACGTTGTTTCGAGAGATTCCAGCGCGATGCTGTTTCCCGAAACATCGGGGATGAGATTCGAGAGATAGTTGCCGTTGCTGTTGGTGCTCCACACCGTGTATTGGCCGGTGCCGGTGTTTTCCCAGGCGACATCGTAGCCGCCACCCGCCACTTGTTCCGCGCCGATCGGCGTCCAGCTTCCATACTCGCCAGCCGTTATAGCCGCGCCGCCACGTTGCAATTCGGGGCCGGTCCCGCTGCTGATGCTTTCGAGATCATAGTTGTTGCCGACCTTAAGCAAGCTGGTCGAGCCGAACGCTTCGATCGCCTTGCCGACAAGGCCGATCGTGCCGTCGCCGTTGAGGTCCTGGTGGAACGTTGTTTCGAGAGATTCCAGCGCGGGGCTGTTTCCCGAAACATCGGGGATGAGGTTCGAAAGATAGTTGCCGTTGCTGTTGGTGCTCCACACCGTGTATTGGCCGGTGCCGGTGTTTTCCCAGGCGACATCGTAGCCGCCACCCGCCACTTGTTCCGCGCCGATCGGCGTCCAGCTTCCATACTCGCCAGCCGTTATAGCCGCGCTGCCACGTTGCAATTCGGGGCCGGTCCCGCTGCTGATGCTGTCGAGATCATAGTTCTCGCCAGCCTGAAGCAGGCTGGTCGAGCCGGACGATTCGATCACTTTCCTGATCAGCGCTTCCGAGGCAGCGACCGCCGGGTCGACCTGCACGAGACCCGCACCGCTGACGGCGGAGTCGGACATCGGCAGCGCTGTCGCTTCCATGATCTGCTCGACTTGCGCCGGCGTGAGATCGGGATTGGCCGATAACAGCAACGCGGCAACGCCCGCCAGACTGGCCGACGCAGCGGAGGTGCCGTAAAAGTCGTCCAGCGAACCCGAAACCGTCGTGGCGACGTCGTCTATGCCGGAGACAGCAACCGGGTTGATTACATCAGGCGAAGACAGCGCGGTGCCGTTGTCGGCAAACAGCAGCTCGCTCCCGGCTCCGGACGATGAGAAACTTTCGCTCGCCGGATTGAAGCCGAAGGCCGGCGTATCGGCGGCGCTGACCGCACCTGCGGTGATCGCACCGGGCGCCATGGCGTGGCCCACGACGGTGCCTGTATTCGCACCGCTGATGGTGGCCGGAAAGCCATCGCCTGAGGTGATCTCCTTGATCAGGCCGGGATTCGGGCCGGACAAATTCTCGATGGCGATCTGGTAGGTTCCCGAGGGAAGCTGCACATCGACCAGCGGATTGTTCAGCTCCTGGCCGGCGTTTATGTTCGAAAACTCGCCATAGAGGATTCCATTGTGGAAAACGAGAACTTCCAGATCCGAGGTTGCCGCGCCGTAGGGCTGGTTCCACTGCAGGATCAAAGGAACCGTGTCGTTGGTACCCTCGGTATTGATCGTAACGGTCTGAACGACCTTGCCCCCGAAGCTTTCCGTATCGGTGAGATACGTTCCGTCGAATGAACCCGATATCGGCGTCCATGCGGCCTGATAGCCGTTGCTGGCGTTATTGCCTGCCGCCGTGACGTAGGTGACGCCTTCCGCCTCCACGGTTTTAATCGCCTGTGCCACCACGCCGTTTTGGAAGAACGGCTCGTCGAAATAGCTCACATCGTCGCAGATGACTTTGCAGCCGGCAGCGGCAAGGGCGAGAATGCCGTTGGCGAAGTCCTGTTCGCTCTCGAACGCGGTGTAAAAGGCGAGGCTGGCGCCCGGGGCGATGTCGTGCACGATCTGCATCATCGCGCGGCCTTCGTCGGTGCCGCCCGAACCGAGGTCTTCGAGCACTTGAACGTGGGAAGCGGATGGCAAAGCTCCGTCCGCTTCATCGGCGGCGGCACCTCCGAGGTCGTTGAAGCTGTCGGAAAGCACGCCGACCTTGATGCCAGTGCCGTTGACGTTCAATCCGCTTTCGTCGAGCGCCTGCTGCACCTGTGCCGCCTTGGCGCCGCCGGCGCCGACATTGGCTTCGGTGATTGGACCGGAGGTTTCGTGCGCGGGATTTGCCGGAGCAGCCAGCGCAACCTGCGCCGGTGCGGATGTCGCGGGATCGGCGGCAAGGGCTGCCGTTGCAAATCCGCCGCTACTGAGAGGCGCCGTTGCGGTCAGGCCAGCGCGGAAAATCGGATAGTCCGCATGCACCGCCGCCCCGAATGCATCGCCATCGCCAATGCTGACGTCAGCAACATGCGGTCCGGCGGAGCCGGCTACCGGGTCGGCCAAAACCGATGACGCCGGCATTGACGTTGCCGGAGCCGGGAAAATCGCCATCGCCACCGGGCCGCTGCCGTCTTCTGGCGCGATTGCGTCCTGTGCATCATCGTGGGTGAGGATGCTTCTTTCAGGCAGAGGCACCGTAACGTCGTCGTCGAGGTTTTGCCCGTCAATGAACGCGACAAGCTGATTCGAAAGAGCAGGGGTTGCTGTCGTCTCTAAAGGATTATCGTTCAAGGTTGTTCGAGCATCGTCCCAGGTCAAAGGGGGGACGTTGGCATCGGTCTCGATCCCGGCGGCGAAAAGCCTGTCGGCCGGGTTCTGTAGGTCTGGCACGAACCGAGGCTGCATCGCTTAGTCGTTGGTCCTCAACAAGAATTCAGGCCTGTTCCACGGCGACCAACGACCCTCGGCGATCCCCGGCGCTGCGGAAGCGAACATGCCGAGCCGCGGCAAATTCTATCGCCAACATCGCGCCGGCATGATACCCCGGCAGAATGTCATCCCAACCTTAAATTGCCGTTAGGGAGGGGCGCCAAGTTGAAGACATTGCAGGTTGCCGAAGAGCGTCTCGCGATTCGCTGACCATGAGGTTCGTATCGGTCGGCGGAGGCGGCGTCGAGGCCAGTCGCTGGACCAGACCAGGAACCTAAGTGACCGACAACACTGTGTAATTTTTTGACTCAAAACGTGTCCGGGATTGTCTCTCGGCATTCGCCACATGTGGGGCGACGTGCTAGGAGAACCACCGGGATGGCCGGGCGGCAAGATCGCCAAAGGCTGACGACTGGGCTGATGATGAGGCTGATACCATGAGTTCCAAAGGGTCCGCATCGGGCGCGAAAGCCGAGGCGAAACGGGCGCTGCGCGTCGGCGTCATTGGCGCCGGCGTCATGGGCAGCAATCACGCCCGTGTCCTGGCCGGCTTGCCGGACACCGCGCTGGTCGGGGTCGTTGATCCGTTGCCGGCGCATCGGGCGCGTGTCACCGAACTGGCGGGATGTCGTACCTTCGCAATCCTGGACGAACTGATTGCGGAAGGCGTGGATGCGGTGACCATCGCCGCGCCGACGCATCTTCACCACGAAATCGCGCTGGCCTGTATCGCGCGTGGCATCCACGTGCTGGTGGAAAAGCCGATCGCGTCCTCGGTGGAGGAGGGGCAGGACATTGTCGCCGCCGCCGGCCGCGCCGGGGTGACGCTGATGGTGGGGCATGTCGAGCGGTTCAATCCGGCCGTCGCCGCTATCAAACAGGCGATCACGGGCGAAGACATCCTCTCGATCGCGATCACCCGCGTCGGTCCGTTCCCGCCGCGAATGTCGAACGTCGGTGTGGTCATCGACCTTGCGGTACACGACATCGATCTGATCCGCTGGTTCACGGAGTCGGATATCGTGGAAGTGCAGCCGCAGCTCTCCAGCGCCGTTGCCGAACGCGAGGATATCGCGCTGCTGCAGTTCCGCACCGCTTCCGGCGTGCTTGCGCATATCAACACCAACTGGCTGACCCCGTTCAAGGCGCGCAACGTCACCGTCGCCACCCGCGGCAAGTACGTCATGGGCGACCTTCTCACCCGCCAGGTCACCGAGTGCTTCGGTTTCAAGCCGGACGGCAGCTATTCGATGCGTCATCTTCCGGTCGGCCATGATGAGCCGCTGCGCGCCGAATTGATCGCGTTCCTCGCGGCCGTCCGCGCCGGTGGCGCGTCTGCGGTAACCGGTGAGGAGGGCGTGGCGAGCCTCGAAATTGCGATCCGTTGCCTGGAAACGCCCGCGAAGCCGGCCGCAAGCTCTTCCGCCCGCAAAGGGCCGCGCCGCGTCGTCGGCTGACCTTATTTACTTCTTCAGAGGATTGCATGAATCAGCACACGCCAGCTCAAGCTATCGCGTTCATTGACGTCGTCGAGCAACGTCACCGTCTCGGCAAGCGCATCGACGATGCGGTCGCCGGCGTGTTGACGCATTGCCAGTTCATCAACGGGCCGGAAGTGGCGCGACTGGAAGCGGACCTTGCGGCCTTCAGCGGCGCGAAACACGTGATCGCCTGCGCGAGCGGCACCGACGCGCTGCTGATGGTGCTGATGGCAAAGAAGATTGGCCCGGGCGACGCCGTGATCTGCCCGACCTTTACGTTCTGCGCGACCGGAGAGGTGGTGGCGCTTCTAGGCGCCACGCCGGTCTTCGTCGATGTCGATGAGGCGACGTTCAATATCGATCCTGCGTCGTTGAAAGACGGGATCGCGGTCGCCAGGAAGCGCGGGCTCAAGCCGAGAGCGATCATTCCGGTCGATCTGTTCGGTCAGCCCGCCGATCACGATGCGGTCGCGGCGATCGCCGAAGCCGAGGGAATGTTTGTTCTGGACGATGCCGCGCAGGGCTTCGGAGCAATCTACAAAGGCCGGCGCCTCGGCACCATCGGCCTTGCCACCGCGACCAGCTTTTTCCCGGCCAAGCCGCTCGGATGCTTCGGCGATGGCGGCGCGATATTCACCGACGATGCAGGGCTCGCCGCCGATCTGCGCAGCGTTCGCGTCCACGGCCAGGGATCGGATAAATACGACAATGTCCGCCTCGGGCTGACGGCGCGGCTCGATACCATGCAGGCGGCGATCCTGATCGAGAAGCTGAAGATCTTCGAGGACGAAATCGCCGCGCGCAACAAGGTCGCCGAACGCTATGCGCGCGGCCTCGGCAATGTGGTGTCCGTTCCGCGCCTCGCCAGCGGATGCACCTCGGTTTGGGCGCAATACACCATTCGGCTGCCCCACGGCGTCGAGCGCGACGGCTTCGCCGCGGCGCTGAAGGCGCAGGGCATTCCGACCGCGATCTATTACCCGAAATCGATGCATCAGCAGACCGCCTATCGGAATTTCCCGGTCGCGGCCGGCGGCTTGCCCGTCAGCGAGAAGCTTTCGGAAGATGTCATCAGCCTGCCGATGCATGCCTATCTCGACGAGCCGACCCAGGAGCGAATCATCAAGGCTGTGCGTGGCGCGCTCGGCGCATGATTTCGCCGTTTTGAAGCGCGGCCGCTTGACCATAGCGTTTTCGTGCGAAGTGGATACCGGTTCGCGTGAAGAAAACGCGTCAAAATAGAACGATGGCGCTTCGGTTCCGATGCAATCGGAACCGAATATGCGCTAGAAGCGGCGGATGCTCGGTCGTATTTTCACCGTTGGCGGTTATACGCTCCTTTCGCGGCTGACGGGCTTTGCGCGCGACATCATGCTCGCGGCCATCCTCGGCGCCGGGCCGGTGGCGGATGCGTTTTTCGTGGCGCTGCGGCTGCCGAACAATTTTCGTGCGATTTTCGCCGAGGGCGCCTTCAACGCGGCCTTCATTCCGGCCTATGCCCATGTTCAAGGCAACGGCGGCGAGACGTCGGCGCGGCTGTTCGCCAACCGCATCTTTACCTTGCTGTTCGCCTCGCAGGTCGTGCTGCTGGTGGTGGCGTTGCTGTTCATGCCGCAGGCGATGAGCATCCTGGCGCCGGGCTTTACCGACGAGCCCGAGCAGCGCCGGCTTGCGATCGAACTGACCCGGATCACCTTTCCCTATTTGCTGCTGATCACGCTGGTGACGCTCTATGGCGGCATGCTCAACGTCATGCACCGCTTCGCCAGTGCTGCCGCCGCGTCGATCTTTCTCAATATCTCGATGATGGCGACGCTGGCGCTGGCGGCATTCTTTCCCAGCCCCGGCCACGCCGCGGCATGGGGGGTATTGATCTCGGGCTTCCTGCAATATTTCCTGCTCGCCGGCGATCTGGCCCGCCATGGCGGCCTGCCGCGCTTTGCGCCGTTGCGGCTGGATGAGGACGTGCGCGCCTTTTTCCGCGCGGTCGGCCCGGCGACCCTGGGTTCGATGGGCACGCAGGTCGCGATCTTCGCCGACACCATCATCGCGACGTTCCTGCCCGCCGGCGCGCTGTCGGCGCTGTACTATGCCGAGCGGCTCTATCAATTGCCGATCGGCGTCATCGGCATTGCGATCGGCACCGTGCTGCTGCCGGAAATGTCGCGGCGGATTACGGCCGGCGACGATGCCGGTGCCGCAGCCTCGCAGCGCCGTGCCTTCGAGTTCACTCTGCTGGCGACGGTGCCGTTCGTCGCCGCGTTTATCACCGTGCCCGATGTGATCATGCGCGCGATGTTCGCGCGCGGCGCGTTCACCAAGGCCGATGCGGCGGCGGCGGCCGCTACGCTTGCCGCCTATGCGGTCGGCCTGATTCCGTTCGTGACGATCCGCAGCGCGGTCGCGACATTCTACGCCCGCAAGGACACCGCTACGCCGGTGAAAGCATCGCTGACCGGTCTCACCGTCAACGTGCTCCTGAAGGTTTTGCTGATGGGGTCGCTGGCGCAGATCGGGCTTGCGTTGGCGACGGCCGTCGGCGCCTGGATCAATCTTTTGCTGGTGCTCGGTTTTGCGGTACGGGCCGGGTACCTCGATCTCGACAAGGGGCTGATGCGATCGCTGGTCAAGTTCGTGGTTTGCGGCGCCGTGCTCTCCGCGGCGTTTTGGCTTGCCGCCAAATTTGCGGCGATCGAGTTCGCCCAATTGAGCGCGTTCCGCGACGAGATCTCGCTGGTATGGCTGATGGCGGTCGGGGCGTTCGTTTATGGTTTTACGATTCTGCTGCTGTTCGGCAGGGGATGGATATTTTCGCTGGTCCGCGATCGGCCATCGCCGCGCTAAAGCTGATGTCAAAACGCATGCGGGCCGGCTTCGCAAAACGAAAGCCCCGATGAGCAGCTAAAGCCGTTTGCGCTTCCACCCGATCCGCTGCAATATGGCGCAAAATCGGACCTGCAATCGGAGATATGATGGCTCCCATTAAATTCGGCGTCGGTCAAAGCGTCCTGCGCAAGGAAGACGATGCGCTCATTCGCGGCAAGGGCCGCTACACCGACGACCACGCGCCGCAGGCCTCGCTGCATGCGCTGGTGCTGCGCTCGCCGCACGCTCACGCGAAATTTACCCTCGATGCCAGCCGCGCCCGCAGCCTGCCGGGGGTGGCCACGATCCTGACCGCCGAGGACGTCAAGGATCTCGGCGGTCTTCCGTGCCTGTTCAACCTGGAAGTAAACCCGTTCAAGGCGCCGCCTTATCCGATCCTGGCGCACGGCGTGGTGCGCCATGTCGGCGATGCCGTCGCATTCGTGGTCGCCGAAACCATCGATCAGGCCCGCGATGCGATCGAGGCGATTGAAGTCGAGTGGACGCCGCTGCCCGCTGTCGTCGGTGTCGTCAACGCGGTGAAGAAGGGCGCGCCGCAGGTCTGGCCCGATCATGCCGGCAATGTGCTGTTTGACGTTCCGCTCGGCGACAAGAAGGCAACCGAGGCGGCCTTCGCGAAAGCCCATGCGGTCGCCGAAGTATCGATCGTCAATCCGCGCGTCGTCACCAACTTCATGGAAACGCGCGCGGTGGTTTGCGAATATGATGCCAGGCGGGATCATCTGACGCTGACGATCGGCAGCCAGGGCAGCCATCGGCTGCGCGATATCCTGTGCCAGAACATCCTGAAGATCCCGGTCGAAAAGATGCGGGTGATCTGCCCGGATGTCGGCGGCGGGTTCGGCACCAAGCTGTTTCCCTATCGCGAATACGCGCTGGCCGCGGTCGCCGCGCGCAAATTGCGCAAGACGGTGAAGTGGACCGCCGACCGCGCCGATCACTTCATGGGCGACTCGCAAGGACGCGACAACGTCACCATCGCGCGGATGGCGCTCGCCGAGGACGGCAAGTTCCTCGCGATGGATGTCGATCTGATGGGCGACATGGGCGCGTATCTGTCGACGTTCGGGCCCTACATTCCCCACGGCGGCGCCGGAATGCTGCCGGGCCTGTACGACATCCAGACATTCCACTGCCGCGTCCGCACGGTGTTCACCAATACCGTGCCGGTCGATGCCTATCGCGGCGCCGGCCGCCCGGAGGCTGCCTATGTGGTCGAGCGGCTGGTCGATGCGGCCGCGCGCAAGCTCGGCATGACGCCGGATGCGATCCGGCGCAAGAACTTCATCACGCCGCGCGCGATGCCCTACAAGACCGCGACCGGCAAGATCTATGATTCCGGCGATTTTACCGCGCACATGAAGCGGGCGATGGAAATTGCCGACTGGAAGGAATTTCCGAAGCGCGCCAGGGCGGCGAAGAAGCAGGGCCTGGTGCGCGGCATCGGGCTTGCCACCTATGTCGAGGTCTGCGGCACGATGGGCGAGGAGACTGCCGACGTGCGGCTCGATCCCAATGGCGACGTGTCGGTCCTGATCGGCACCCAGTCGAGCGGGCAGGGCCATCAGACTGCGTATGCGCAAATCGTCGCCGAGCAGTTTGGCCTGGCGCCCGAGCGTGTCCACATTTTCCAGGGCGACACCGACCAGATCGCCACTGGCCTCGGCACCGGCGGGTCGGCTTCCATTCCGTCCGGCGGGGTCAGCGTCGAGCGTGCGACCCACAAGCTTGGCGCAAATCTGAAGGAGATCGCCGCCGAGGCGCTGGAAACAGGCATCGGCGATCTCGAGATCAGTGATGGCACGGTGCGGGTCGCCGGCACCGACCGTTCGGTCAGTTTTGCCGATCTGGCCAAGCGGCCCGGCGTCGATCCCGCCAAGCTGAACGCAAGCGCGACATTCGCCAGCGCCGACGGCACCTTTCCGAACGGCACTCACCTCGCCGAAGTCGAGATCGATCCGGCCACCGGCATCATCCAAATCGCGAACTACGTCATCGTCGACGATTTCGGGGTGACGCTCAATCCGCTGCTGCTCGCCGGCCAGGTGCATGGCGGCGCGATGCAGGGCATCGGCCAGGCATTGATGGAGCGGGCGGTCTACGACCCGAAGGACGGCCAGCTCGTCACCGGCACCTTCATGGACTATGCGCTGCCGCGCGCGGCCGATGGTCCGTCATTTGTGTTCGAGACCCATAACGTCCCCTGCAAGACCAATCCGCTGGGCGTCAAGGGCGCGGGCGAGGCCGGTGCGATCGGCTCCTGTCCGGCAGTCGTCAATGCGATTATCGAGGGGCTGTGGCGCGAATATAAAATCGATCACATCGATATGCCGGCGACCGCCGAGCGGGTCTGGATCGCGATCCGTGAGCACCAGCGCCGGCATAGCCTCTGATATCCATCGCGGAGGAATGAAGCGCGATCGCAGGTGCTGGAATTCGGGTTGGGATGTTCACGGCCGCCGCTCGCGCAAGCAGGCTCGCGGCATCGTTTGGAAACGCTAGGCGACACGGAGAACGGGCTGATGATGCGAACTGTTGTGGTGATAGGGACCTTGTTGCTGGGTGTCGGCGCGGTGATGGCGCAGCAGGATCTGGTCAAGCAGGCCCAGTCCGTGATGAAGGCCAACGGGAAGAACGCCGGCGCACTGGCCGCGATGGTCAAGGGTGAAAAGCCCTATGACCAGGCCGCGGTCGACGCCGCGCTGAACCAGTTTGAAGACACCGCCAAGAAGCTTCCGACGCTGTTTCCGGTCAGCACCAAGGGTCTCAAGCCCGATGGCGACTACAGCGCTTCGTCAAAAATATGGGAAGACAAGGCCGGCTTCGACGAGCACATCGCGAGCTTCGGCAAGGTCGTGACCGAAGCCAAGGGCCGGATCAAGGATCTCGACACGCTGAAGGCGACATTTCCCGCGGTCGGCAAGCAGTGCGGCGGTTGCCACGAGACCTTTCGTCTGAAGAACAGCTGATCTTCGTCATTCCGGGATGCGCCCCGGAATGACGGCGCGTCGAACTCGAAAGAAACAGGGCGGACGCGATGACGCGTCCGCCCCTTTTGTTCGACTGTCGCGCCAGGCGCGTCTACTTCGTCACCTGACCGCGGATTTCGCCGCCCGGATTGGCCGCGGTGTGGATGTTGATGTAGTACTTGCCGGCCATCAGATCGGCAGCCTGGGCGTCCGTCAGCGTGGCGCTGCCTTCGACGGGGCTTGAGGTGGCATTCGGAATCGCAAGAGCGACGCCGGCATTCTTGCCGGCTTCGGCCGGCCCGTGGAAATGCGCGGCGGTCGCCGGGCCTGTAAGCCCGGAATAGGTCAGCTTCCAGCTCATCTTCTTGGTCGCCGCATCGTAGTCGATATCGGCGGTGCCTTTACCGGCGCTGGTAGTGGCGGGCACTTCGGAGGCGCCGTTGAGGGTTGCCTTCATCTTGTCGGCAAAGGCGGGTCCGGCGAAGGCAACGGTCGCGCCGAGTGCGAATATGGCGAGCATGGTCCTGGTCTTCGGCATGGTTTTCTCCCTGTTGGCGTCTGATGGCGCCAGTTTCAAAACAACGAGATATCGGCTTTATTCCCGCAACGAGCGTTAACGCCTTAAGAATTTTCGATCCGCCTATGGCCGGAACAGCGGCCATACTAGAGGTTTATTTGAGGGCGGGTAGTGACGGATCAGTGAATGCCGCGACGAATTCTCCTTGCTGCCGTTCTGGCTGCCGCCGCCGCTTTCGGTATTTATTGGTGGCTGACCGCTCCGCCGATCATGTTGGCGGTCGCAGCACCTGCCTACACGCCGGACCCTGCCAACGGACTGACAACTTTCAACGCCGGAGGATGTTCCTCCTGCCATGCCGTTCCCGGCCAGCCCGATCGCACCAGGCTCGGCGGCGGCCTCGCGATACCGTCGCCGTTCGGAACATTCTACGCGCCGAATATCTCGCCTGATCCGGTCGATGGCATCGGGCGATGGACCGAGGCGGAGTTCGTTCGCGCCGTGACCCGGGGGATATCTCCAGCCGGATTTCATTACTTTCCGGCCTTTCCCTATACGTCCTACCAGCATGCCAGGGTTACAGATATCCGCGACCTGTTTGCCTATCTGAGGACACTGGCGCCGGTGTCCGGCAAGGTGCGCGATCACGACGTGCCGTTTCCATTCAATATCAGGCGCAATATCGCAGTCTGGAAATGGCTGTTCATGGACGGCAAGCCGTTCGTGCCGGACGCCGCGCGCTCGGCGCGCTGGAATCGCGGCGCCTATCTCGTCAACGGCCTCGGCCATTGCGCGGAGTGTCACAGTCCCCGGAATTTCCTCGGCGGCATCATCGCCGCGCAACGCTTCGCCGGCGGGCCGAATCCGGAAGGCAAGGGCTGGGTGCCGAACATCACCCAAAAAGGAATTGGCGAATGGAGCGAAACCGACATCGCCTATTTCCTCGAAACCGGCCAACTGCCTGACGGTGACAGCGTCGGCGGCTCGATGGCGCGCGTGATCAGGAATATCTCGCAACTGAGCTCCGAGGATCGTGCGGCCATCGCCGAATATATCAAGTCGCTGCCGCCAGTCGAGGGGCCGCCGCGGCCGAAGAAGGCGGAAAAGGCCGACGACAAATCCTGACCGTTGGCAGCCAGCTGGTCTCAGGTCCGCACTGCGCCGGCCGCGATCACCATCAGCGCCCCCGCGATCGCGAGATCCTTGACGAACAGCGTTCGTTCCGCCTTGTCTGCCAGGTTGAGGTGAAATCCGAGGGCGGTAGCGATGCAGAACAACGCCAGGGCGCCGGCAGCGAACGGCAATTGCCAGCCGATCAGCACGGCTCCGCCCGCGCTCAATTCCAGCAAAATGACCAGCGGCAGCAACGCGCCCGGAATATGGTGAGCGGCCATGTGATCCAGGAAGGGTTGTGGGCCGGCAATCTTCGCGGCGCCGGCGAGAATGAACAGCAATGCGAGAAGGGTCCGTCCGACAATCGTAATAACCGTCATGGGCATGGCGTGGTCCTTGTCCGTTATCGGATGTTTTGACTCGATGTCTTTTGGCTGGAAGCTGCGCCTTGCGAAAAGAACAGGACGGCCGAGAGGATGAAGGCAAAGACGAAGAAGATGGTTCGTCCGAGCACCAGCGCCTGGGCCAATTCAACCGGCGTCACCGAGATCAGCACGCCGCATGGAATATAGCACCAGAGCACGACCGCGATGATCCGGCCCAGCCGTCCGAATTGCAGGAAGCCGAACGAGAACAGCAAAACCGCCAGATAGCTCGCGTGAAACTTGACCTGGGAGGCGATCATCTGAAGTTGCCCGTCGGTCACCGAAACCGGCAATCCGTTCTGGATCGAATGCACCATCGTCATGATGTGGTGGTTCTCGATCGCGTCGAGAACGACTGTCAGCATGATCGCCGCGAGTGCCATGCCCAGCAGGCGGTCGTCCAGCATCGCGCGCAGCCGAACGCTCAGCACGACAAAAAACGCGCCATAGAGAATCATGAAGAGATTATCGAGGCCGAGATTGAGCCGCAGGCCGAGGGCAACCAGAGGCGTCGCCAGATACGCGCCATAGGCTTCAATGGGCCGCGCAGTCTGGAAAAAATCCTGCGAACCGCGCGTGGTCAGGATCGCAACCACCATGCCGGCAACCGTCAGGGCTGCGAGCGTTGCCAGGATGGCGAGCAGACGATCCAGCGACCGGATCTCCATGATATACGTCTCCTGCAACCAAATCGGCTTCGTCAATTACAAATATCATTCGATATCCAAAAATCAAATGTAATCTGTAATTTGAAAGGCGAGATCCCGTGCCAAGGTTAAATCGCGAGGAAAGTCAGGCGCGTACCAGGAATCTCCTGATCGAGGCGGCGCGCAGCGAGATCGTGAAAAAGGGCTTCGCGCAGGCCTCGGTTCGCGACATCGCCGATGCGGCGGGCTTTTCGCAGGGTGCGTTCTATTCGAATTTTCCGGACAAGGAGGCGATCCTGCTGGAGCTCGTGCAGCGGCACCAATCCGAAGAGCGCGCAAAGATCGAGGCCACGTTGGGCCACGCACATGGCGACGTCGCCAAGGCGATGGCTGGAATCGAGAAATGGGCCTCTACCATCAATTCCGATCCCGGGTTTGCCGTGCTGGCGACCGAACTGCAATTGCAGGCGCTGCGCAGCCCTTCATTCGCGCAGGGCTACAATGATTTGAATCGCAAGCATCGCCGCGCGTTGGGTACGCTGGTGACCCGAATGTTCGAATTGTTCGGCAAGAAAGTACCCGGCGATCCCGTCGAGATCGCCACCGGGTTCATCGCGCTGGGCCGCGGCATGGCGCTGATGTCAAAAGACGGCGACACCAACCGCAGCGGGCGGATCGTCGTCACCTTTCTGAAGGCCTTGATTGGATCGGCGCCGTCAGAGACTTAAGGGCCCGCGGCAGGTTTGAACATCTTCGCGCTTGCCATGATGCCGGCGCCGCCACAAGGCGGACTTGCGCCAGTAGAAGGCCTTTCATTCGATTCGCCGCCGCTCTAGGATTCACCGTCGCAATCGATGACTGACTTCGAGCCGTTCAACTCGGGGAGCCCTATGGAAAAGCCAGGCGCCGAAGATTTCCGATCTCGCGGACTGATAACGGGTCTGTTCATTGCGGTTTTATTGTTAGCTCTACCGCTGGCGGTATGGCTCGATCTGACCAATCTTGCGGAAGTTGCGCTGCAACGCCAGGCATCGGACCTCAATTCCGTGATCACCAGCGTTCGAGGATATTACGCCACCAACGTGGTCAGCCGCGTTTTGGCCAATCCAGGCTCGACCCAAGTCGTCCATAATTATGAGGCAGTTCCAGGAGCCATTCCGATCCCGGCCACGCTGTCATTGGAACTGGGAAGAGTGATCGGCGCACAACAGGAAAATATCAAATACCGCTTCGTATCCGACTTCCCCTTCAAGAACCGGACGCCGCATCAGCTTGATGAATTTGAGAAGAGTTCGCTCGAAAGCCTGCGTAACAATCCCAACCGGAAAATTGTCGATATTTCCGCGTCCGTTTTCAGCGACAGCGTGCGTCTCATCGCTCCGGTGATCATGGGTGCGGCCTGTGTCAGTTGTCACAACATTCATCCCGAGAGTCCGAAGCGGGATTGGAAAGTTGGCGATGTTCGCGGCATTCAGGAAGTCGCTATCACACAACCGATTGCTGCGAATTTATTCTCCTTCAAGTTTCTGTTTGCGTATTTCATACTGGCGGCGGTCTGCGGAATATCGTTTCTGGGCATGCAGCGACGTCAGGCGATGCGTATCAAGGGAATGAACCGGGAGCTCGAATCCGCCAACGACTTCCTGGCGACGCTGTCCATGAAAATATCGCGGTACATTTCGCCCCAGGTCTACAAGAGCATTTTTAGCGGTCAGAAAGATGTCACGATCCATACGGAACGAAAGAAACTCACGATCTTCTTTTCTGACATTCAGAACTTTACGGCAACGACAGAGCGGCTACAGCCGGAGCTGATCACGCAGCTGCTCAACGAGTATTTCACGGAAATGTCCGCGATCGCTCAGGAGCATGGCGGCACGATCGACAAATTCATCGGCGACGCAATGCTGATTTTCTTTGGTGATCCGGAAACCAAGGGCGATCGCGCCGACGCTCAAGCGTGCCTACGCATGGCGTGGCGGATGCAACGCCGGCTTGTCGAGCTGAACGCAAAATGGCGGACTCAGGGAATCGAGCAGCCGTTCAGGGCACGCATCGGAATTAATTCCGGTTATTGCAACGTCGGCAATTTCGGCAGCGCCGACCGGATGGATTACACTATCATCGGCGCTGAAGCCAACCTCGCTGCGCGCCTGCAATCTATCGCCGAACCCGGCGGCATTGTTATTAGTTACGAGACGTTTGCGCTTGTGAGCGATGTGGTGATCTCCCATGCGTTACCGCCGATCACAATGAAGGGGATCAGCCGCGAGGTAATTCCTTATTCCGTCGACAGCATGATCGATACGTCGGCCGACAAGGGTGACGTCGTCATCGAACGCATGCCTGGCTTGGACCTCTACCTCGATCCGTCAATTGTGAAGTCGGCAGATGCAGAGCGGATACGATCGGTGTTGCTGGGTGCCTTGTCGTCTCTCGACAAACGCCAGGCAAAGCCCATTGGTTGAGGAGCTGGATGTTCCCAGCGAACCACCGGCATCGGCGACCCCTTCTTTCCGTCAGGAACGGCGACGCGGATGCAAGCCGGCATGCCGCTTCGGCACGGACGTCGTTGCGGGATGTTGCGAGGCCGGCGGTGACAAGCGGCTCTGCAGATTCTCAAGCAGCCATCGTGCGGCGGGCCTGGGCGGACGGCTGCGTTCATGGGCGGCGAAGATCGGTAACAAGCCTGGCGCGACGGCGGGATCCTTGATGATGAGTTCGACCAGTCTGCCATTTGCCAAATATGGTTTGACGATATGCGCCGGGATCGTCGCCCAGCCCGAGCCGGCGAGCAGGAAGTCCAGCCGCGATCCCATGTCGACAAAGCGCCAGATCCGCGAACTGACCACGCCATGGCTGGGGCCGCTCGAGTCGTAGGGATCGGTCAGGATGAGCTGAACGTGCTCCTGAAGAACATCGCGGGTGATGGGACGCGTCTCGGTCGCCAGCGGATGCGAGGAGGATGCGACCGGGATCAGCGCGATCGACATCAGCGGATAGGTCTGCATGTCCTGCTGCGCGGTCGGAAACATGGCGCATAGCGCAAGCGCAGCGGATCGATTGCGCAGCCGTCGCTCGGCGGCTCCAAGTCCCTCGGTGTACAGCGTGACCGGAAGATTTGGATAGGTCATGCGCAAGGCTTGCAGGCTGTCGATCACGGGTCCGGTGGGCAGAAAGCTGTCCATGGCGAGAGTCAATTCAGGCTCAAGCCCCGCGGCGATCTCGGCGGCAATGCTCTCGAACAATTCGGCTTGACGCTGCACCTGTCTTGCCTGCGCCACTAGCACGCGGCCTGCTTCGGTCAGCACCGGCGTCTTGCTGGATCGATCGAACAGCGCCACGCCTTGCGCGGTCTCCAGGGTTCGAACCGATTGACTGATCGCCGACTGCACCCGCCGCAATTTGCGGCCGGCCGCAGAGAAGCTTCCGGAATCGGCGATCGTCGTCAGCACCCGGAGCTGGTCGAGGGTCAGCGTACCCAGCATGATCTATCTCCATTTAAGATGGAAGATATCATAATTTGATCGGTTTTACTATGGGTCCATCGCGGGTAAGACCAACCGGCAACATCATTTGGGACCACGGCGAGATGACCAAGCCTTCGCGATTGCCCACCCTGTTTATCCCGCACGGGGGCGGGCCATGCTTCTTCATGGACGTGCCGCCGCCGCTTCCACGCGATCTATGGGACAATATGGCTGCGTATCTGCGCGGTATTGCTCCGTCGCTGGCACAGCGTCCCAAAGCCATTCTGGTCATCTCGGGCCACTGGGAAACCGAAGTGCCGACGGTGAACGCCGCGCCGGAGCACTCGCTTTATTATGACTATTACGGATTCCCGGAACACACCTACCGGCTGACTTATCCGGCCAAGGGCTCCCCCGATCTTGCCGCGCGTGTCCAGGATTTGCTGGGGCGCGCCGGCATCGATTCCGCCACGGAGACGAGCCGCGGGCTGGACCACGGCGTCTTCGTTCCCTTGAAGCTGGTCTATCCCGATGCCGATATTCCGCTGGTGCAATTGTCGCTGCGACACGATCTCGACGCCGCGGCCCATTTGCAGATCGGTCGGGCTCTACAGCCGCTCCGCGACGAAGGCGTGCTGATCGTCGGCTCCGGCATGAGTTATCACAATATGCGGAACATACGCGTTCCAGGGCGCGGGGATGCGGAATCCAGCGCGTTCGACGCGTGGCTGACGGAGGCCGTCACCGACCCCGATCCGCGGACGCGCCAAGAAAGGTTGTCAGCCTGGCGGACCGCGCCGTTTGCGGTCGAGTGTCATCCCGAGGCCGAACATCTCCTGCCCTTGCACGTCGCCATCGGCGCTGCCGGCGACGACATCGGACGTCATGTCTTCGGCGATCGCATCCTGGGAAAAGAGATTTCCGCTTATCAATTCGGCTGATCTGCCGGTCGAAACAATCATCAACGCCGCAAAGGACAACCGGATGACCACGGCAGCGCTACCCGCCTCCCGCAGCAAGACCGTCGTGCTCTGGATTCTCCGGATCCTGATGGCCGCGCTGTTTCTGTTCGCCAGCTACATGAAGTTGTCGGGCAATCCGATGATGGTCGACGAGTTCAACACCATCGGTCTGGGCCAGTGGTTCCGCTACTTTACCGGCGCGCTGGAGCTCGCGGGCGGCATTGCGATCCTGGTGCCATCCGTCTCGGTCTTTGCCGCGATTGTTCTATTGGCCGTCGACGTCGGCGCTTTTGTTACCCAGATCGCGGTGCTTCACGGCGACTGGATCCATACCGTGGTGATCGGAGCCTTGCTCGGAGCCGTGATTTATCTGCAGCGTCATCAGTTCGGCAGCAGGAGCTGACGCGAGCCCGCGCTGCTAAAGCGGGGATGGCCTTTGATTGAACACCTAGTCTGCTGGCAGACTCACTTCACCTCTCCCCGCTGGGGAGAGGTCGATTTGCGAAGCAAATCGGGTGAGGGGGCTTTTGCGGACTAACGTTAGGCCGTAACCCCTCACCCCAACCCTCTCCCTAGAGCGAGATGGCTTTTCGTCGAATCGCCATCTCGCTCTATCTTTTTGTTCGAGCATGATCTTTTTCGGAAAACCGGTACCCACTTTTCCGGATCATGCTCTAGGGAGAGGGAGCGCGCTTCCGCCGCGATTGCAGATCAATCTAATATCTAGCCGGTGCCGAACGCCTTGAAGGTGATGATGGTGTGGGTGTCCTGGATACCGGGAATGACCTGCACCTTCTCGTTGACGAAATGCCCGATATCGGTGTCATTGTCGACGTAGAACTTCACCAAGAGGTCGTAGTCGCCCGCAGTCGAATAGATCTCGGAGGCGATCTCGGCCTCGGCAAGCGCGTTGGCGACGGCATAGGACTGGCCGAGCTTGCATTTGAACTGCACGAAAAAAGGAACCATCGCTGTCATCTCCAAGAGCCTTTTCTTTCGGCTAACCGGAAACCGGTTTGCCGAAAGAAAAGGCTCTTAACTGATAATCTGCGCGTATTCTATCCGCAAAACCGGCATCCACTTTTGCGGAATACGCGCAAGCCGTCGCATCGAGGCCAATAGAGCAAAAAACCGGGCGCCGTGGCAAGCGAACTTGCTGCTGATAGCAGGTCGCGCTACCACGGCATATCCACCTTTCCGGGATCGCTGAAACTCCTGCGAGCAGAATGATGACGACGCCTATCGCGCTCACCATCGCCGGCTCGGATTCATCGGGCGGCGCCGGCATCCAGGCCGACCTGAAGACGTTTGCGGCATTCGGCGTCTATGGCGCGTCCGTGATCACGGCCCTGACCGCTCAGAACACCCGTGGCGTCGCCGGCATCCATTGCGTGCCTGCCGATTTCGTGACCGCGCAACTGGACGCGGTTTTCAGCGATCTCGATGTTAATGCGGTCAAGATCGGGATGGTGGCGCAGCGGGCGACGATCAACGCCATCGCAACGGCACTGGAGCGGTGGTCGCCGGAACATGTCGTGCTCGATCCGGTCATGGTGGCATCTTCCGGGGACCGGCTGCTCGATAGCGGCGCGCTTGAGGCGCTGCGAACCGGGCTCATTCCGCGCGCCTCGCTGATCACGCCAAACCTGCCGGAGGCAGCCGCGCTGCTGGACGAGCCGGTTGCCGTGAGCGAGGCCGCCATCGAGGGCCAGGGCCTGCGGCTGCTGGCGATGGGGTGCCGGATGGTGCTGATCAAGGGCGGGCACGGGCAGGGCGCCGAGAGCATCGATTATCTGGTTGGCGGCGATGGCGTCGTCGCGCTGGCCGCGCCACGCATCGCGACCCAGAATACCCACGGCACCGGATGCTCGTTGTCGTCGGCCATCGCAGCCGGCCTTGCCAAGGGCGAGGAACTGGAAACCGCGGTCCGTCATGCCAAGACCTGGATCAGTGCCGCGATCGCAGCGGCGGATCGCCTCGATGTCGGCCGCGGCCATGGGCCGATCCATCATTTTCACCGGCTGGATTGAGACGGCCGGGACGACCTGCAGGGAACGCAGGTGTCGCTTGGCTGTCGCACTGCACTGCTATTTGCCAATCAGCAGATGGGACATCTGATTCGTTTTTGGACGGGAGCGACGGGTTCCGGCGGCGGCGCGAGTCGTCATGGCCCTGTCATGGGATTCTGTTAGCTGCTCGCGCATGGGAAGTGACGTGATGAGTGAAGAGTGTCCTGAACGGCGCTTTCGCACTTTGTTTATCTCCGACGTCCACCTCGGAGCACGCGGCTCGCAGGCCGAACGATTGCTGGACTTCCTCCGCAGCCATGATGCCGATACCATCTATCTCGTCGGCGACATTGTCGACGGCTGGGCGCTGCGGTCCAGCTGGTACTGGCCGCAATCGCACAACGACTTCGTGCAGAAAATACTGCGCAAGGCGCGCAAGGGCGCCAAGGTCGTCTATGTGCCCGGCAATCACGATGAATTCCTGAGGAACTACTACGGAACGCATTTTGGCGGCATCGACGTCGTGGAAAACACCGTCCATGAGGGGGTCGATGGACGGCGCTATCTGGTGATTCACGGCGATATTTTCGACCTTGTGGTGCAGAATGCGCGCTGGCTCGCGCATCTTGGCGACACCGCCTACGATTTCGCCATCCGGATGAACCGCATCGTCAACATGTTTCGGCGCTGGTTCGGCGTGCCGTACTGGTCGCTGTCGCAATGGGCAAAGCTGAAGGTCAAGAACGCCGTGAATTATATCGGCGCCTTCGAGCAGACGCTTGCGGCCGAGGCGCGCCGTCACGGCACCGACGGGGTGATCTGCGGCCATATCCACTACGCCACCATCCGCGACGAATATGGCATTCGCTATATGAACTGCGGCGACTGGGTGGAAAGCTGCACCGCCCTTGTCGAGCACGAGGACGGCCGGTTCGAAATCATCACCTGGACCGATCCGCTGCGCCGGGCAGCGCCCGTAGCCTCGGTGGCGGCGCGTGCCGCCTGATGCGCATTCTGGTCGCGACCGATGCATGGCACCCGCAGGTCAATGGCGTGGTGCGCACGCTGACCACGATGGCCGACGCCGCGCGCGCACTCGGCGTCGAGGTCTCCTTTCTGACCCCAGAATCATTCCGCACCTTTGCGATGCCGAGCTATCCGGATTTGCGGCTCGCGCTGCCGTATCGGGCGAAAATAGCCCGGCTGATCGCCGACGCGCGGCCTGACAGCATCCATATTGCGACCGAAGGGCCGATCGGATTGTTGGTGCGCCGTCATTGCCGCAAGCACCGGTTGCCGTTCACGACCAGCTTTCATACCCGCTTCCCGGAATACATTTCCGCGCGCTTGCCGGTGCCTGAATCGTGGATATGGGCGGCGCTGCGCCGGTTCCACGGAACCAGCCAGGCGGTGATGGCCGCGACGCCGGCGCTGGCCGGTGAATTGCGCGCGCGGGGCTTTCGCAACGTGGTGCTGTGGCCGCGCGGCGTCGATACCGGGCTGTTTCATCCGCGCGCCGCCGACCTTGGGCTGCCGCGCCCGATCTTTCTTTGTGTCGGCCGGGTTGCGGTGGAAAAGAACCTGGAGGCGTTTCTCGAACTCGATTTGCCCGGCACCAAGGTGGTCGTCGGCGACGGGCCGGCGCGGGCCGCGCTGGCGCGAAAATATCCGAAAGCGGTATTTCCGGGCGCGAGGCAGGGCGAGGAATTGGCGAAGATCTATGCCGCCGCCGACGTCTTCGTGTTTCCGAGCAAGACCGACACCTTTGGCCTCGTTCTGCTGGAGGCACTCGCGAGCGGCCTGCCTGTCGCGGCGTTTCCCGTGACCGGTCCCCGCGACGTGATCGGCGCCGCGCCGGTCGGTGCGTTGAACGACGATTTGCGCGCCGCGTGCCTGTCCGCGATGACAATTTCGCCGCAAGCCTGCCGCGAGTTTGCCGCAAGGCATTCCTGGGAAGCCTCGGCGCGTGCTTTTGTCGACAATATGACCGATATCCGGACCGTTGATCCGACGGACGACACGGTACCATTCACCGAGCCGCATCCGCGGTTCGTCGCCTGATCCGGTTTAAGCGCCTTGCCGGTATGTCAGGGTACGCGATACAAGTCGCGGATGACAGAATCGTCCCTGATACCATCTGTCGGTGCCGCGGATATCGATGCGGCGGCGCGCGTGCTGGCAGACTTCGCGGTGCGAACGCCGTTGCTGTCATCGCCAGCGCTCAACGAACGCGCCGGAACCAGGATCTTCCTGAAGCCGGAAATGCTGCAGCGGACCGGTTCGTTCAAGTTTCGTGGCGCCTTCAACAAGATGTCGTCGATTCCCGAGGCCGCCCGCGGCGGCGGCGTGGTCGCCTTCTCCTCCGGCAACCACGCCCAGGGCGTGGCGGCGGCGGCCAGGATCCTGAACATGCCGGCGACCATCGTGATGCCGGCGGATGCCCCGCTCTCCAAGCGCGAGCGCACCAAGGCCTATGGCGCGCAAGTGGTGCTGTACGATCGCGACCGCGAGAATCGTGAAGCCATCGCCCGCGACATCGCCGAGAAACGCGGCGCGACGCTGGTGCCGCCCTATGATGATCCGCTGGTGATCGCCGGGCAGGGCACGGTCGGTCGGGAGATCGCCGAGGACATGGCGGCGCTCGGCCTGGCGCCGGATATCGTGATCGCGCCGGTGTCGGGTGGCGGCCTGATCGCGGGTGTCGCCACGGCGATCAAGGCGCGCTATCCGCAGGCGATGTTGATATCGGCCGAACCGGAAGGTTTCGACGATCATGCGCGCTCGCTGCGATCGGGCAAACGCGAACCGCATCGCGCCGAAGGCCGCACCATCTGCGATGCGCTGATGGCGTCGATCCCCGGCGAAATCACTTTCGCGATCAATTCCCGGCTGCTCGCGCAAGGCGTCACCGCGTCCGATGCCGAAGTCACGGTGGCGGTCGGATTTGCATTTCGAGAATTGAAACTCGTGGTCGAGCCCGGCGGCTCGGTCGGCCTCGCCGCACTGCTGGCCGGTCGCATCGATGCGCGCGACAAGAATGTCGTCATCGTGCTGTCGGGCGGCAATGTCGATGCGGATTTGTTTGCGAAATTGATCAACTGACCGGAGCATTTTCCGTTCCGACGGAATCGGAACGGCAATTCACGAGAACAACGCGATCTTCTCGGCCTGGCTCAGACGCCGGATCGGCGCCAGCGGATCGGACGCCAATGCATTGCGCCGTCGCACGATTCCGTTCGCGATCAGTGTCGCGCCAAGGGAGGGGTCAAGCGAAGGTTCAGGCGAAGGCTCAACGCGCCGTTCGAAAGAAGGCTGCGAGAGCGAAGGTTGTGGCGACGGCTGAAGCACCGGCGCTACCGCCGGCGCTGGCTCAGCTGCTTGCGCGATGGTTGGCGGCTCAGCGGGCGGCGGCTCGGCGACGCGAATGTCGCCATCATCAATACCGGCAACCTCGCTATCGCCGGGATCGCCGATATCCGAAGGGTCTGGCGCCGCCATTTCAAACGCGACCATGTCCAGCACTGCTTCGTCATGGGCGTCAGCGAGGTCGGCCGGCACGTCCGTGGCTTCAGGCGCAGCAACGACCGCTTCGTCGGGCAGTGCCGAAATATTCGTCGCGGCTTCCGGCTCGTGTGCCGCGGACACCGGGGGCGCCGTCTCGACGGCAGCAGCAGGGGCTTCATCGGGCGGGGGCGGGGCGGACGGCACAGCGTCTTCAGCGCCGGGCGGGTTAGTTGTGTCGCCGTCGTCAAACGCCTCGATCCGCTTCTCGATGAGATCGAATGCCGCGTTCAATCCGGATCGGCCGTCCGCCGAGGAGATTTGTCCGCAACCTGCTTCAATGGCGCTGACCTGCGAATCGATCAGATCGCAAATCCGGCCGTCGGCGCCGATTTCCCGCAACCGCCACGAGATTTCCCGGATCACCCGAGCGCCCTTGCGGACCGGCGCCAGCGATTGATCCACCGCGAGGCCATCGAGTGCCGCCAGAGCCGAAGCCCTGGCCTCATCGACCGCGCTCCTGATGGCGAGCAGCGCTTCGGCGAGCCCATTGTCGGGGGCCGGTTGCTTTTGCGCGGCAAGGTTTTCTTCGATCCGCGCCACCGCGTCGAGCACCATGCGGGTGTCGGCGTTGCGGTTGCGCCGGGCATATTCGCCGAGAAACCAGCGGCCCCGCGACGTCTCCATGAACGCTTCGCGGATCGCCTCATAATCCTCCTCGCGCGGCTGCGCTGCGCGAGCGGAGATCGGCGATAGGGCGAATGCTTCGTCGGCCATGATAAACTCGTCGCGCAAATCATCGCGCGTTACGCTAACGATCACCACGATCTCAAGCGAATCGCAATTGAATTGATGCCGATCGAATCAACAATCCCCATCGCTTCCACCGGCACGGCCAGGCGATTCGCGGCGCGGCTGGCGCTGTTTTACGGCACCCTGTTCGGACTAGGCGGCACCTATCTGCCGTTCTTCCCGGTGTGGCTGAAGGCGGTCGGGATCGATGCCTCGTGGATCGGGATCATTACGGCGGTGCCTTCCGTGACGCGATTCACGATTCTGCCTGTCGTGACGGGTGTCTCCGAACGGCGTCAATCGGTGCGCGGCGCCATGATCGTCACCGCCTTTGTCACCGCGCTCGGATTCTCTGTC
Source organism: uncultured Pseudomonadota bacterium (assembly GCA_963813165.1). Taxonomy (GTDB): domain Bacteria; phylum Pseudomonadota; class Alphaproteobacteria; order Rhizobiales; family Xanthobacteraceae; genus Bradyrhizobium. The sequence continues at coordinate 322,094 of CAWEYJ010000003.1, forward strand.
GTCGGCACCCAGCATCAGCCGCTGCTGGTTTTCCTCGCCTTCGCCGCCACCGCCTGCGTGTGGACGCCGATGGTGCCGCTGACGGACGCCTATGCGTTGCGCGGCGTTGCGCGCTATGGCCTCGATTACGGGCCGCTGCGGTTGTGGGGCTCGGCAGCCTTCATCGTCGGCGCATTGGCTTGCGGGCTGCTGGTCGATTTCATCGCGGCCCGGCACCTGGTCTGGGTCATTGCGGGGGTGGCCGGACTCGGCGCCGTCGCCAGCCTCGGGCTTCGGCCGCTGGACCGTCCGAAGACAGCCCCGGCGGCGGTCGCCGGGGCCAGCGCCTTGCTGCGCGAACCCGGTTTGCTGCGTGAACCCGGCTTTCTCGCCATCATCTTGGCGTCGGCGCTGATCCAGGGCAGCCACGCGGCCTATTATGCCTTCGCCTCCATCACCTGGCAGGCCTCCGGCTTCGGCGGACTGACCATCGCCGGGCTGTGGGCGCTCGGGGTATTGGCCGAGATCGTCGTGTTCGCATTGTCGCCGCGATTCAGCTGGCCGCCCGCGGTGCTCGTGGTGATCGGTGCGCTGGCCGCCGTGGCGCGCTGGCTGATCACGGCCCAGGAGCCCTCGGCAGCGATGCTCGCCGGGGTCCAGCTGGCGCACGGGCTGACCTTTGGGCTAACCCAGCTCGGCACCATGGGATTGCTGGTGCGCCATGTGCCCGGCCATGTGATGGTGAGGGGGCAGGGCTATCTCGCGGCCTGCAGCGGCATCGTCACCGGCACGGCATCGGTTTTGTCCGGCGCGGTCTACGCCCGGTACGGCCAGGGCGTCTATTACGTGATGGCCGTGATGGCGCTGTCGGGCGCGATGGTGATGTGGCGGGCGCGACACCGGCTGGCGGATCATCCCCAAAGTGCGGCGTCGGGCGGATAGACCAGGCTGCCGTCGTAACGCAATCCGCCCTCGCGGTCGCGCGCCAGCAACAACGGCCCGTCGAGATCGACGAAACGGGCCGCGCGAGTGAGCAGCATCGCCGGCGCCATCGCCAGCGAGGTCGCGACCATGCAGCCGATCATGATTTCAAATCCCAGCGCTTGAGCGGCGTCGGCCATGGCCAGCGCCTCGGTCAGTCCGCCGGTTTTGTCGAGCTTGATGTTGACGGCATCGTAGCGCTCACGCAGTCCCGCCAGTGAGCTGCGATCGTGGACGCTTTCGTCGGCACAGACCGCCAGCGGCCGGCGGATCCGCGCCAGCGCCTCATCCCGGCCGGCCGGCAGCGGCTGCTCCACCAAGGTGACGCCGGCCTCGGCGCATTCGGCGAGCCGTTGCGCGAGATTGTCGGACGTCCAGGCCTCGTTGGCATCGACGATCAGTTCGGATTCGGGAGCCGCTGTGCGCACGGCGGCGATCCGGGCGCCATCGCCGTCGCCGCCGAGCTTGATCTTGAGCAACGGCCGATGCGCCGCCTTGGCGGTCGCTGCCGCCATCGCCTCCGGCGTTCCCAGCGAGATCGTATAGGCGGTGGTGCAGGCCTTTGGAGCGGGACGTCCAAGCAAGTGCCAGATACGCTGGCCCGCGGTCTTGGCCTCCAGATCGAGCAGGGCGCAATCCAGCGCGTTGCGGGCGGCACCCGCGGGCAGCGTGGCTTGCAGAGCCTGTCTGTCCAGTCCCCGCGCCACGGGTTCCTGCATCGACTTCAGGGCGGCCAGGGTCGCCTCCGGCGTCTCGCCATAGCGCGGATAGGGGACGCATTCGCCGCGCCCGCTATGGTCACCGCGGCTGACTTCCGCCACCACCGTCACCGCCTCGGTCTTGGCGCCGCGGCTGATCGTGAAGCTGCCGGCGATCGGCCAGCGTTCGATTCGCGCGTCAAGCTTCGGGAACTTGCTGGAAGTCATTTTAAAATCTGGCAATTTCTGAACCGTATGCTTGCTCGGCGCAACCAAGTATGGCTGGTTAGGGGCATGCTCTACAAGGCAATGTGTTCGACAAGACAATATGTTCGACAAGACAATGTGCTCAACAAGACATGGGGCGGCGTGCTGGAACTTTTCCTTTCATGACTAGCGTGGACCAGGTACCGGAGTTGGCATCGTGAACGGCGACCCGACATTGGAGCGCATTGCGCAGGGCAACGGACTTGCGCTGTGCGCGGCGGGTTCGTGGACCGCGCGCTTTGCGCCGGTGCTCGAGAAGATGGTGGCCGACGCCGAGAAGCTGACCGGAAGCCGGCCCAATATCTTCATCGATGTCTCGCAGGTCTCCAAGCTCGACACCTTCGGGGCCTGGCTGATCGAGCGGCTGCGCCGCAACCTGACCCAGGGCGACAATGAGGCCAAGATCGCCGGGCTGTCCGCCGATTATTCCAGCCTGGTCGACGAGGTGCGCCGGGTGAAGGCGGCGCCCGCCATCGACACGACGTCGGTCACGCTGACCGGGATACTGGATCAGGTCGGCCGCAGCATGGTCGGCGTCGGCTCGACCATCGTCGGCCTGGTCGACATGCTGGGCGCGGTCCTCGCCGCCAGTGGGAGGGTCCTGCTTCATCCGTCGGGCTTCCGCCTGACCTCGACCGTGCATCATCTCGAGCAGGTCTGCTGGCGCGCGGTGCCGATTGTGGTGCTGATCACGTTTCTGATCGGCTGCATCATTTCCCAGCAGGGCATTTTTCATTTCCGCAAATTCGGCGCCGATATCTTCGTGGTCGACATGCTGGGCGTGCTGGTGCTGCGCGAGATCGGCGTGCTGCTGGTCGCGATCATGGTGGCGGGCCGCTCCGGCAGCGCCTACACCGCCGAACTCGGCTCGATGAAGATGCGCGAGGAGATCGACGCCCTGCGCACCATGGGGTTCGATCCGATCGAGGTTCTGATCCTGCCGAGGATGCTGGCGCTGATTATCGCGCTGCCGATCCTCGCCTTCCTCGGCGCCATCGCGGCGCTGTATGGCGGCGGGCTGGTGGCGTGGCTTTATGGCGGCGTCGATCCCGAGGCCTTCCTGCTGCGGCTGCGCGACGCCATCTCGATCGATCATTTCACGGTCGGCATGATCAAGGCGCCGGTGATGGCGGCGGTGATCGGCATCGTCGCCTGCGTCGAGGGGCTCGCGGTAGAGGGCAGCGCCGAATCGCTGGGCCAGCACACCACCTCGTCGGTGGTGAAGGGCATCTTCTTCGTCATCGTCATGGACGGTGTATTTGCGATCTTTTTCGCCTCGATTGGAATGTGACGATGGCGCCTGAAATGTCCGACGCCATCATCCGGGTTCGCGATATCTCGGTGCAGTTCGGCGCCACCAAGGTGCTGGACGGCCTCGATCTCGACGTCAAGCGCGGCGAAATCCTCGGCTTCGTCGGTCCCTCCGGCGCCGGCAAATCGGTGCTGACGCGCACCATCATCGGGCTCGTGCCCAAGACCAGCGGCCGCATCGAGGTTTTCGGTGTCGATCTCGACGCCGCCGACGCGCGGGCGCGGCGCGGCGTCGAGCGGCGCTGGGGCATTCTGTTCCAGCAGGGCGCGCTGTTTTCGTCGCTGACGGTGCGCCAGAACATCCAGTTCCCGGTGCGCGAATATCTCAACGTCACCCAGCGCCTGCTGGACGAGATTACGGTGGCCAAGCTCGGCATGGTCGGATTGAAGCCGGAGGTCGCCGACCGTTTTCCGTCGGAACTGTCCGGCGGCATGATCAAGCGCGTGGCACTGGCCCGCGCGCTGGCGCTCGATCCCGAACTGGTCTTCCTCGACGAGCCGACCTCGGGCCTCGATCCGATCGGCGCCGGCGACTTTGACGAGCTGGTGCGGACCCTGCAGCGTACTTTGGGCCTGACTGTTTTCATGGTAACCCACGATTTGGACAGCCTTTATACGGCTTGTGACCGCATTGCTGTTTTAGGGAACGGTAAGATCATTGCGGCAGGATCGATGGCCGACATGCAGGCCTCGCAGCATCCCTGGCTAAGGGCCTATTTCCACGGCAAGCGCGCCCGCGCCGTCATGGGTTAGGGAGTCCGGGCTAGAACGTTTTCCGGCGAAGCGGATACCGGTTCGCGTGAAGAAAACGCGCAAAAATAAGGAATTAGCGTCTCGGTTCCGATTGAATTGGAGCGGAGGTTCTGGTGCCACGCAGTTAGTATCGGAGTTGGTTTGATGGAAACGCGGGCGAATTTCGTCCTGATCGGATCGTTCACGTTGGCGGTGATTGCCGCGGCTTTCGGCTTTGTGCTGTGGTTCCAGAGCCTCCACACCACCAAGGCGCGCAGCCCGATCCGCATCATCTTTGAAGGCCCGGCGTCGGGCCTGCGCAATGGCGGTAATGTGAATTTCAACGGTATCCGGGTAGGCGAAGTGATTTCGGTCAAGCTCGACAACCCGCGACGCGTGGTCGCACTGGCCATGATCGAGAACAACGCCCCGATCCGCAAAGATACCCAGGTCGGACTCGAATTCCAGGGGCTGACCGGGGTCGCCGCGATATCGCTGAAGGGCGGCGAGGAGGCCGCCCCCAGCGTTCCCCTCGATGAGGATGGCATCCCGGTGCTGACCGCCGATCCGAACGCGCTGCAGGATGTCACCGAGGCGATCCGGGGAACGCTGCAGAACATCAACAGGGTGGTCGCCGACAACCAGATCGCGGTGAAGAACTCGCTGCATAATCTCGAGACGTTCACCGCCTCGCTGGCGCGGAATTCCGAGAAGATCGACAACGTCATGATCAAGGTCGACGGCGTGATGGGCAAGGCCGACGATCTCATGCTCGGCCTTGATACGCTCGCCGGCGGCAAGGACGGCGGCGAATTGTTTTTGACCGTGAAATCGATCCGCGAACTGGCCGAGGATTTCGACAAGCGATCCGGCGCCTTGATGTCCGACGGCCGACGTACGCTGGGCGACATCAGCCGCGCGGTGAACAACCTCGACCGCAACCCGACGCGCCTGCTGTTCGGCCCGGCAACCACGGCCACCACGCCGGCGCAGGCATCGGCGCCCGCGCCGGAGCGAAGGCGGCCGTAACGGCGCGAAGCGCGAAAATGACGTTGCTGCTGGCTCACGATGTCATTTTCAAGCAGGGTATATTGAGATCGTCATCGCAATGAAGGCGCGTTAGTTTCGGGCGCAGATTCTCGTCGCGCAACGCGATGCGCCCGAATTGTGCAGGAATCCTTCGCCCAAAGAGGGCGTGGGGAATGGTTTGCGGCCATGCTTGCAAAAGACCGCGCGATCCTCCTGAATGAGAGTCAATGGGAGCGGCGAAGCCGCCGGACAGGTTCGACGGAGGAAACGATGGGATATCGGTTGGACGCTCAGGACGAATATCCGCACATCCCGAGCGCGGAACCGCATTTCAACGAAAGCGTCTATTGCAACGGCTTCGATCGCCGCACCGGGGCCGGCGGCTGGATGCGCCTCGGCAACCGGGTGAACGAGGGCTACGCCGAGCTCTCGGTCTGTCTTTATCTGCCGGACGGGCGCATCGCCTGCCAGTTTCAACGGCCCGAGATCCGGACCAATGCGCAGTTCGGTGCTGGCGGTCTCGGCTATCAGGTGAAGCAGGCGCTTCGCGACGTGGAGATGACTTATGCGGGCGAGTTGCTCGTTCTCGACGATCCGAATTTGCTGCGCAATCCCGATCAGATGTTCAAAAAGGCCCGGCGCGCCCGCGGCGCCGTCCGTCTCGAGCAGTCGGCGGCATCGCCCGCGCATGGCGGGGTTCCGGATTCGCCCGATCACGAACCGATGTACGGCTTTAATTTTTCGCTCGGGCACTTCAACCAGCATACGTCAGTGCGCGGCGAGATCGAGGTCGGCGACGAACGTTTCCCGATCGACGGCGGTGGCTGGCGGGACCATTCCTGGGGTCCGCGGCTCTGGCAGAACATCTATTTCTATCGCCTGTTCCTCGCCAATCTCGGCGAGGGCCGTGGATTCATGCTGTTGAAGATCACGAATGCAGCGGGCCGGGTGCGCCGGCTTGGCGTGCTGCTGGTCGATGGCGAGTACGAAGAGGTGCTGGACATGGACCTGACGACCGAGTGGACCGATCGAAAGGATCCCGACCGGGTCCGCATCAGCGTGCGGACCGCCCGGCGCACCGCGCTGATCGAAGGCGAGATCGTCACGCTGGCGCCGTTGCGCAATCGCCGCAACATCGATGGCGAAACGGTGGTCTCGCGCATCGCGGAGGGCCACACCAGGTTCTCATGGGACGGCGTCACCGGCTACGGGATGACCGAATATATCGAACGGTTCGAGGGCGAGCGGCTGGTCGGCTATCCGCTCTGATCCCGCAAAGCGCTGACGACGCATCGCTGCGCCGCTCATTTTCAGACGAATGTGCGCGAGTTGAGATCGAGCGTCACGATATCGTCCGACGTCTTGGCGCCGGCACCGGCCGGTTCGACTTGCCGGTTCCTTCAGCCAAAACAAAAACGGAGGCATCGCTGCCTCCGTTCAGACTGATGACAAAGTCCTCGCCATTGGCGAGGACTTTTGATTCACTGAGGCATGCTTCGCAAACCCACGCCGCAACAGACCGCATTTGAGATGGTCAGTCTCGATGGTCTGGTTCCGAAGGATCACCTGCTCCGCAAGATCGAAGCGGCGATCGATTTTTCCTTTATCCATGATCGAGTTGCCGGACTTTATTGCCCGGACAACGGCCGCCCGCCGCTTGATCCGACACTGATGTTCAAGGCGCTTTTCATCGGCTATCTGTTTGGAGTGCGCTCGGAACGGCAGTTGGTGCGTGAGATCGAGGTCAACGTCGCCTACCGCTGGTTTTTAGGGCTGCAACTGACCGAGCCGGTGTTCGACGCCTCGACGCTGAGCCAGAACCGCCGCCGCCGCTTCAACGGTACAACGGTGGCCCAGGACATCTTCGACGCCATTGTCGAGCAAGCGATCGCCAAGGGTCTGGTAGACGGCACAGTGCTCTACACCGACTCCACGCATTTGAAGGCCAACGCCAATAAGAACCGCTACGATCTGGCCGTGGTCGCCAAGTCCCGCTCAGACTATTGGGACGCCCTGGATGACGCGATCGATCAGGATCGGGAAGCTCACGACAAGCCACCCCTGAAGCCAAAACCCCGCGATCCCGTTGCCAAAGAGACCAAGGTCTCACGCACGGATCCCCAGAGTGGCTACATGGTGCGGGACGGCAAGCCGAAGGGCTTCTTCTATCTCGACCACCGAACGGTTGATGGCCGGCTCGGCATCATCACCGACACCTACGCCACACCGGCCAATGTCCACGACTTCATCGTCTACCTCGGCCGGCTGGATCGCCAGCGCGAGCGCTTCGGTTTTGACGTCGGCGCCGTCGGCCTGGATGCCGGCTACGCCACGAGCGGGATTGCCAGGGGGCTCGAAGAGCGCGGCATTCCGGGAGTGATCGGCTATCGCCGTCCGACCCCGCCGCGACCTGGCATGATGGCGAGCAGGCAGTTCCGCTACGAGGCCGCGACTGACGGCTACCGCTGCCCGCAAGGTCAATTGCTCAACTACGCCACCACAGACCGGAACGGCTACCGGCACTATAAAAGTGATCCAAATATCTGCAGAAGCTGCCCCCTGCTGGCTTCATGCACCTCAAGCCGCAATGCCACCCGACTGATCACGCGCCATGTCTGGGCCGACGCGCGCGAACGAACCGACGCCCATCGTCTTACTCCCTGGGGAAAGCGCATCTACAAGCGGCGCAAGGAGACGGTCGAACGTTCCTTTGCCGACGCCAAACAACTTCACGGCCACCGCTACGCCCGCTTCCGCGGTCTGTTGGCTGTCACCGCCCAGTGCCTGCTCGCCGCCGCCGCTCAGAACATCAAGAAAATCGCCCTTGCTCTCGCTCCAAAGCCCGTCTGGGCCTGAGCAGCTTCGTTGATCGCCCCACCAACACCCAAAACAAAAAAACCCCGCCAAATCGGCGGGGTTTGTCAGCGGTCTGAACGGAGGCATCGCTGCCTCCGTTTTTTATTTCACGATCTGGTTGCCGCTTCAGAGCGTTTTCCAGCGAAGTGGATACCGGTTCGCGTAAAGAAAACGCCTCAAATAAAGACACAGAGCTTCCGTTCCGATTCCATCGGAACGGAAAAGGCTCTAGGCAGCATACTCATAAAGGATTCCGTTTTGCGGCGGAATGTGATTTAAGCTCCTTGAAGGAGTTTGGCCATGGCTCGCTACGAACTGACGGAGTTTGAGTGGAAGGTCATCCAGCCGCTGCTGCCCAATAAGCCTCGCGGAGTGCCGCGGGTTGATGACCGGCGGGTTCTGAACGGCATTTTCTGGGTATTGCGCTCGGGCTCGCCCTGGGCCGATGTGCCGGAACGCTACGGCCCACCCACAACGGTCTACAATCGCTTCAACCGCTGGCGTAAGGCCGGGGTCTGGGACAAGCTGATGGACGCGATCATCGCGGCCCACGACGGCAAGGTTCAGATGATCGATTCCAGCGTGGTGCGGGTGCATCAGCAGGCCGCCGCCCAAAAAAACAAGCTGGAGACGCTTGTATCGGTCGAAGTCGTGGAGGACTGACCACCAAACTGCACCTCCGGGTGGTCGGTAACGGCCTGCCGGTCCAGATCGAGCTTTCGCCGGGCCAGATGAACGACGCACCAATGGCCGAACTCCTGCTCAACGATCTGCCCACAGGCGCGGAGGTCATCGCTGACAAGGGCTACGACGCGGACTGGATCAGGGACCTGATCGAAGATCAGAACTGCACCCCACACATCCCGCCGAGATCAAACCGCTACGACGGCATCACCTACAGCAAGGCCAAATACAAGAAGCGCAACCTCATCGAGCGCTGCTTCAATAAGCTCAAGCAGTTCCGCCACATCGCGACCCGATACGACCGCAGCGCCCTTAACTATCTTGCGATGATCAAAATCGCTTGCGTCCGTCTCTGGCTCAGGTTTTATGAGTTCACAACCTAGCGCGGGATGAATTTAGGTAGAAGCGTAGAGGCAACGGCAGCGAGCCCCCTCTCCCGCTTGCGGGGGAGGGTTGGGGTGGGGGTGCCTCCGCAGACGCGCGGGTCAAGGTGATAGGCTTTCCCCCACCCGCCGCGCTTCGCGCGTCGACCTCCCCCGCAAGCGGGAGAGGTGAAGCAGACTGCCGGCAGAACCGATTCTACCAAAAGCCATCTCGCTCTAGCCGAGCCGTCCCGCCGCATGCGCGAGCAGGGTATAGACGAGGCCGGTCTCGGAGGCGAGATGGCTGCGCAGCACGCCGGGACCGCGCTCGTCGCGCGCGACCTCGTCGAGCAACCGCTCGAACTCGGCGATGTAGCGGTCGACCGTCTGCTTGAAGTTGCGGTCGGAGCGATATTTGCGCGCGACTTCATCGAAGGCCTTCTGGCCGGCCGGCGTGTAGAGCCGCTTGGTGAAGGCCTTGTTCTCGCCGCGCTGATAGCGATCCCACATCTCGGTGGCGAGATTGCGATCCATCAGGCGGCCGATGTCGAGCGACAGCGAGGCCAGCGGATTGTCACTGGCGGCCTGCTGCGGTGGACGGCCGCGCGGCGGCTCCTGGTTGGCCGGGCCGGTATCGGCGCGGTTCAGCAGGTCGGAAAGCCACCCATCGCGCCCCTGGTCGGCACTCGCCGGCGAAACCGGCGGCGCTTCGGTGCGTCGCGAAGCCGGCATGCCGAGGTCCGGCGGCGGCAGGTTCGAGGCGCTGCCGGCATCGCGCGGACGTGGCGCCGGCCGCGACGATTGCACCTCGGCGCGTCCGCCGGCGGTCGCCAGCATCGGCTCTTCCTCGCGCTGCACGCTGGCACGGCTGGTGCTCACAACATCCAGTCCGCGGCCGTGACGCGCGACGATCCGGTTCAGTTCGGCCAGCGCCTCGATCTGATCGACGATCACCTTGCGCATCTGCGAGGTGTTCTCGGCGGCTTCCTGCGGCATTTCCAGCACGCCGCGGCGAAGCTCGTTGCGGGTGGCCTCCAGCTCGTGATGCATTTCCGAAGCCATCTGCTTCATGCTCTGCACCATGGCGGCGAACCGGTCGGCCGACTGCTTGAACATCGCATCCAATTCCTGCGTGCTCTGCTGATAGAGCTCGTTCAGGGCCTCGGCGGTCAGCCGGCGCTCCTCTTCGGCCGAGGCGCGGACCGCCTCGAACTGGCGGCTGATCGCGGCGGAGCCCGCACCGGCGGTTTCCGCCACCACCCTTGCGATGTCCCGCGCGCGCTCTTCGGCGGCGGCCAGCAATTCGTCCAGCAGGCCGGTGAAGCGCGACAGCCGCTGGTCGAGATCGGTGGTCCGCAGGTCGATCGTGGTCACCAGCGAATCCAGCGCCGCCTTGCGTTCGGCGACGGAGGCGGTGGTGCTGCGGTTGCTTTGTTCGACCAGCGCCGCGGCATCGACCAGCGCCTGGCCATGGGTATCGAACTGGCTGGAAAGCGTGCCGAGATCGTCCAGCGCCTTCGAGGTCTTGGCGTTGAAGACGTTCAACTGGTCTTCCAGCGCCTGGGTGGCGATGCCGTTGCGCGCGGTGACGTCGTTCATGGCGGACACGAAGTCGGCGACGCGCGTGACCAGCGCCCGTTCCAGCGAATTGAGATTGTCGTGGGCGCCGGTGAGCACCTCCTGCAGCAGGATATTGCCTTCGCGCAGACGCTCGAACAGAGCGACCGTGTCGGTTCGCAGGATCTTGCTGGTTTCCTGCATTTCGGTCACGGCCGTGATCGAGACCTGGCGCGACTGGTCGATCGCCGCCCGCGAGGACTGCTCGAGGTCCTTCAGCGATTTGCTGACGGCGCTGGTGGCCAGCTCGCCGGCGGACGTAATGGTCCGCGCGACGTCGGAGCCGTTCGACATCATCGACTGCGAGAACGCGTGTCCGCGTGTTTCGATCGATTTCAGCGCATCCGCGGTGACGCGGTCGATATCGACGGTGAACTGGGTGGTCTTGCTGCCAAGCGCCTCGACCAGGATTCCGCGCTTGCCGTCGATCATCTGCGCCAGACGATCGGTCTGCTGCTGCACATAGGTGACGATTTCGTCGGTCTTGCCGGTCATGGTCGAGCCGAAGCCGCTGCTGGCGGCGAGTACCGAGCGCTCGATTTCGGTGGAGGTCGACTTGATTTTGGAGCTGACTTCGTTCGATGCGGCTACCAGCGCGTTCTGGGCATTGAGGGCGCTGGTCGCAATATTGTCCGTGGTGTTGGCGGTGACCGCGCTGAGCGTCCGCTCGATGTCGGCGGAGATCGCCTTGATCTGGCTTGCGGCGTCGGCCGACGTCGTGGTCAGCGAACCCTGAGCCTCGCGCGCGCTGTTGAGAATGGAGGCGGCAGTGCCTGCCCCGACCGCGGTCAGTGTGCGCTCGACATCGGTCGCCAGCGACTTGACGTGGTTGGCGGCTTCCGACGAGGCGGCGACCAGTGTGGTCTGGGCCTCACGGGCGCCGGCGGTGAGCGACTCGGCGGTTGAAGCCCCGGCCATCGACAGCGATCTCTGAATATCGGCTGCCAATGTCCTGATTTGTTCGGCGGTCTCCGACGAGGTGGTGACCAGCGTGGTCTGGGCCTCGCGCGCGCCGGCCGTGATCGAGTCGGCGGTAGTGGTCCCGACGGCCGACAGCGACCGCTGGACGTCGGCGGCCAGCGACTTGACGTGTTCGGCGGCGTCCGACGAGGCGGCGACCAGCGTGGTCTGGGCCTCGCGCGCGCCGGCGGTGATCGAACTCGGCGGTTGAGGTTCCGGCCATCGACAACGACCGCTGGATATCGGCGGCCAGTGACCTGACATGTTCGGCGGCATCCGACGAGGCGGTGGCGAGCGTGGTCTGGGCCTCGCGCGCGCCGGCGGTGATCAACTCGACGGTTGAGGTTCCGGCCATCGACAACGACCGCTGGATATCGGCGGCCAGTGACTTGATATGTTCGGCGGCATCCGATGAGGCGGTAGCAAGCGTGGTCTGGGCCTCGCGGGCACTGGCGACGATCGAATTGGCATTGGACGTGCCGGCGATCGACAGCGAACGCTCGACGTCGCTGGCCAGCGACTTGACGTGGTTGGCCGCATCCGTAGCGGCCGTGACCAGGGTGGTCTGGGCCTCGCGGGCGCCTGCGACGATCGACCCGGCGGTTGAGGAGCCGACGGCCGAGAGCGTCCGCTCGACCTCGGCGGACAGCGTCTTGACCTGTGTGGCGGCGTCGGCGGAGGCCGTTACCAGGGTGGCCTGCGCATCGCGGGCGCTGGTCAGGATCGAGTTCGCCGCGCCGGTGCCGACCGCGGTGATCGCGCGCTCGACTTCCGCCGAAGTCAGCTTCAACTGTGCGCCGACGTCGGAAGAAACCGAAAGCAACGACTGTTGCGCGGCGCGCGCGCCGGTCTGGATGGTCTCGCTGGTGTTGACCACAAGGTTGGTCAGCGAGCGTTCCGCATCCTCGACGTGGGAGCGGATTCCGAGCGACAATTCCTCGGCGCGGGCCATCAGGCCATCGCTGGCCTGCCGCCCGCTGCTCTCGATGCGGCCGGCCACGGCTTCCACGCGCGAGCCAAGAAGGTCCTCGAACTGCGCGACGCGCGCGTCGATATCGCTGGCGACCGCGCCGACCCGGCTTTCGATGCCCTGATGGATTTCCTGGAACCGCGCGGTGATGGTGTCGGTGAGGTGGGCGCTGCGACCATCGATGGTCTCGGTCACATTGGCGATGCGCTGGTCGACCGCCCCGATCGCCTGTGCGGTACCGTTGGTCAGGGAGGAGGTGAGCTGGCCGAGGCGTGAATCGATCGCCTCGATCGCCTGCGTGGTGCCGGTGGTCACGGAAGAGGTGAGGTGGGTCAGGCGTGAATCGATCGACTGGATCGCCTGCACGGTGCCCTCGGTCAGCGACGTCGTGAGATAGGTGAGGCGCGAGTCGATCGAGTGGATCGCCTGCGCGGCGCCATCGGTCAGCGACGACGACAGCGTGCCAAGACGGCTGTCGATGGTTTCGGTCACCGACTTCGCCCTTGTATCGAAGGTCTGTTCCAGCGTCTTGAGGCGGCCGTCGACCAACTCGTCGAACGATTTGATCTTGCTGTCGAGCGAGCTGTCGAGATGGGCGACGCGGTTTCCGAGCGTGGTTTCGAATTGGACCAGGCGCTGGTCAAGCGAGGCGGTGATCTCGCCGCCGTTCGAGGTCAGTCGGGTGTCGAAGGTGTCGACATAGGTCTTCAGGCTTTGCGCGATATCCTGCGTGCGCTGACCCATGCGATCGACGATGTCGCCGCCGAAGGTTTTCACGGTGCGATCGAATTCGGAGATGTGGCGGGTAATGAGGGCGCCAAGCGTGCCGCTGTCGCGCGCGAATTTTTCCGCAAGTTCGCCGCCCTGGTTCTTCACCAGCTCGTCGAAGGCGCTCATCTGCAGGCTGAGCGTGTCGTGCGCGGTTTCGGTCTGGCTGACGACCTTGGCCACCAGCGAGTTCACGGTCACGTCCAGCGCGTCGCTGGCCCTGTCGCCGCTGGTAAGGATCTGGGTCGCGAGGCGGTTGCCTGCGTCATCGATCTTGCTCACCAGATCGCCGCTGCGCAGCTCAAGCTCCAGCAGCAGCGAGTCGCTGGAATTCTTCAGCGAGTCGTGAACCTGCTCGGTGCGGTCGGAAATCCCGTCGACGATGGTGGAGGAGCGTTGCTCGAATTCGCTGGTGATGCGGTCGATCCGCTCGTTCAGCATCTCATGAACGCGGTCGGCCAGATCGACGAACTCGTCATGGACGTGTCCGGTCTTGAAATTGAGGCTGGTGGTGAGGCGCTCGCTGGCGTCGAGCACCGCGCGCGTGGTTTCGGCGCTGGCTTCCTCAAGCCGGTCGAGCAGGTCGCCGCCGCGCTCGCCGAGCGCGAGAATCATGTTGTCGCCGGCGCTGCTGAGCGCGCTGGTGATATGGGCGCCGCGTTCCTCCAGCGCACCGGTGATGCTCTTGGCGACCTCGTCGACCCGGGATGCGATCGCATCCGAGATCAGCGCGATATCGTGGCGAAGATCGATCTGCACGCCGGAGATGGCGCTGCGGACCTGTTCGGCCTGTCCGACCAGATTGTCGCGCTGGTGTGCGATGTCCTGCAGCAGCGCGCGAATCCGCACCTCGTTATCGGTATAGGCGCGCTCAAGCGCCGAGACTTCGTTGGCGACCAGGGTTTCAAGTTCGCCGGCGCGCGCGATCGCGCGCTCGACGCCGTCGCCCATCGCGGCGACCTCGCGGCGGATCGCCTGACCGACGGTCACCATCGAGTCGGAAGCCGCGCCCTCGGGCTCGGAAAAACGGATCGCCATCTGTGCCATCGACTGCGCGATCATCCGCATTTCCTGGCTGCGCCAGGCGAGGCTGGCAAGGAAGTAGAACAGCGCCACCGGTACGCAGAACAGGGCGACAAGGCCGGCCAGCACCAATACGCCGCCGCTCTGGCCCATCGCAGACTGAAGCGAGGGCAGGAAGCCGATGGTCAACAGCGCGCAGCCGGCGACCCAGATGCCGGCGACGACCGTGAAGATCGTAAACATGCTGCGGGCAGGGCGACCCTTTTGAATGGCCTGCAGGATCTGCCCGATGGTTTCGCGGTCGTCATTGGCGGCGCGGCGGGTCGCACGCGGCTCCTCGATCGGTTCAAAGGTCGGCCGATCGGCGCTGGGCCTGGTATCGAAGGTGCCCTCGTTGAAGTTGAACGCGCCCTCGTTGTAGTCCTGCGAAGACGAATTTGTCGGCGTCGCATCGCTGTGGCGCGCATTGTCGGCCGCCGGCGCGTCCGAGATGTTCAAGGCTTCCTGAATGGCAGAAAGCGCGACTTCTGTGGGGTCTTTGACCTTTTTGGGATTGTTCGCCATGTTCAGTCTGAGCCCTCGTTTTACCAGGTACGCATTCGGTTGTGTCTTGCGGCTGAGTCTTGCTCCAACCGCCCTTGCAAGCTCGAAACCGGCCCGTTGCCCCGCGCGGTGCGAAAGCACGGCCCCCGGGGTCGGCTTGTCCGCTACATCCGCAAACATCCTATTGGCTAGGCCGTGCGAATGAAATGGCTCCGGTTAATACAATCTTAATCATCGTTAACAGCCCGACGCCATAAGGCCTTACCAGTCCTCAAAATTCCTGATCGATGCGATCAATTGGGGCGGCTCTTCGTCAAAAACAAGGCGAACTTGCGGCGAATACGCCATACGTTCCGTTAACCACTTTCGTGATTGGCTGACCAAAACTTCGTTGCCGCCACGACGGCGGAGGAAGAATTGGGCTATCGCCATGCCGCTTCATCTGGAACGGATTGACTGGATGCCATCGCCGCCGCTCGCTCCCGATGACGGTCCGATCGACACCGAATATCTTCAGCGCATGACGCTCGGCGACGCCAGTCTCGAGCGCGAGGTGCTGGCGATGTTCTCGGCCCAGGCGATCCGCCTGATGCGCGAACTCGCCGCCCCGTCCTCCGACAAGCGCGCGCTGGTGCATACGCTGAAAGGCTCGGCCCGCGCGATCGGTGCATTTCGTGTCGCCGAAGCCGCCGAACTTCTGGAAGCCGTGCTGCAGCAGGGCGACGACCCGTCCGAGGCGCTCGATGAACTCACCGATGCGGTGGGGGGCGCGCGCACGGCCATCGACGAGATCCTGCACCGGTCCTGATCCGGCCCCGTCGATATGGCCCGGCAGACCCGCTACGCAGGTTTTCTCGCCAACCGCTAGCGCGGAGCGGATCGACCCGTTATAGGACAGCCCGGACCCCTCCTAAATCTCTTCCGGCAGCACGAGCAATCATGGCCAAGATCAGCTTTGTCGACCATAACGGCGAAACCCGTACTATTGACGTCGAAAACGGCGCCACCGTGATGGAAGCGGCGATCCGCAACGGAATTCCCGGGATCGAAGCCGAATGCGGCGGCGCCTGCGCCTGTGCGACCTGCCACGTCTATGTCGATGAGGCGTGGCGCGAGAAGGTCGGAGGTCCGTCCCCGATGGAGGAGGATATGCTGGATTTCGGCTTCGACGTGCGGCCGAATTCGCGGCTGTCCTGCCAGATCAAGGTGACCGACGAACTCGACGGTCTCGTGGTGACGACGCCGGAGCGGCAGGCTTAAGCCGAGATCGCGAGAAGATATCAAGCCAGGATCTCAAGCCAAGATCTCACGTGAGAGCGAGGCGAATGGCGCACCCGCCGGTCGCCATCGCAGGTTTCAGATTCCGTCGATGCCGCGCCGCCGCCAGCGCTGGAAATTCTCGATGATCTCGGCGGTCAGCGGCGTCGGTTTGCGCGAGCTCTCGCCGATCAGCACATTGACCGATTGCGCCGATGCCACGCATTTGCCCTGCGAGAACACCACCTGATCGAAGGTCGCCGAGGTCCGTCCGAGCTTCGCCACGCCGAGCCCGAGTTCAATGGTGCCGGGCCAGCGCAGCTCGGCGCGAAAATGGATATCGAGTCGCACCAGCATCCAGGCGAGGCCCTCCGGCATCAGCCCGAAGCTGCGATCCTTCATCAGCGTCACGCGGCCGGTTTCGAAATAGGTCGCATAGACCGCGTTGTTGACGTGCTGATTGGGGTCGAGATCGGCAAAGCGCACATTGTCCGACAGCCGGTAGGGGAAATCCTCCAGGCGCGGGGTTGAATCGGGACGGACGGTTGCATTCACAGGCGGGATCTCCGGATTTTCTTGTCCTTACAGCCGAGTTCGCAAACGCCGGCAAGGGGTTGCGGGGCTGGCCGGCGGCCCATTTATGGCTTTCCTCCAACCGCCGCGTTGGCTAGACAGGCGCAGCCAATTCCGCCGCACCAGGCCAGCCGGCATGGTTCAACCGAAAAGAAGCGATATGAGCGAAGCGATCAAAACCGATGTGCTGATTATCGGCGCGGGCCCGTGCGGACTGTTTGCCGTTTTCGAACTGGGCCTGCTCGACATGAAGGCGCATCTTGTCGACATTCTCGACAAGATCGGCGGGCAGTGCGCCGAACTCTACCCGGAAAAGCCGATCTACGACATTCCCGGCATCCCCTTCGTCACCGGCCAGGGCCTGACCGATGCGCTGATGGAGCAGATCAAGCCGTTCCATCCAACCTTCCATCTCAACGAGATGGTGGAGACGATCGAGAAGATCGGCGATCCCGGCTTTCGCGTCACCACCGATGCCGGCCAGGTATTCGAGTGCAAGGTGGTGGTGATTTCCGCCGGCGGCGGATCGTTCCAGCCGAAACGGCCACCGGTGCCGGGGATCGAGGCCTATGAAGGCACCTCGGTGTTTTATTCGGTGCGCAAGATGGAGCAGTTCCGCGACAAGGAATTGCTGATCGTAGGCGGCGGCGATTCCGCGCTGGACTGGACGCTCAATCTGCATCCGGTCGCCAAGCACGTGACGCTGCTGCATCGGCGTGATGATTTCCGCGCAGCCCCGCACAGCGTCGAACAGATGCGCGCGCTGGTGGCCGCCGGCAAGCTCGATCTGAAAATCGGCCAGGTCACCGAACTGGAGGGCAAGGACGGCGTGCTGTCGGCCGCCACCGTCAAAGGCAGCGACAACGCCATCTCGAAGGTCAACTGCAATACCATGCTGCCGTTCTTCGGCCTGACCATGAAACTGGGACCGGTCGCGAACTGGGGCATTGCGCTCGAGAACAATCTGGTGCCGGTCGAGACCGCGGCTTTCGAGACCAGCGTGCCCGGAATTTTTGCGATCGGCGACATCAACACCTATCCCGGCAAGCTCAAGCTCATCCTGTGCGGCTTCCATGAGGGTTCGTTGATGGCGCAGAAGGCGCACCGCTATGTCTATCCGGACAAGCGGCTGGTGTTCCAGTACACGACGTCGTCGTCGAGCCTGCAGAAGAAGCTCGGGGTCAATTGACCCCGCCGGCAGGTGGTTTTTCTTGCGTCAGTTTTATGGCAGTCGCCCGCAGAACAGCCCTTGATATCGCCAATGCGGCACTGGAACCGTCCGCGAAATGGCCGTAGTCTGACACCATCGTTTTATGGATTGGTCAGGTGGTGACGATGCGGACTGCTGTATCCGGACTTCGGCTGATGCTGCCGCTCATGACGGTTCTCGTCATGGTGCTTGCCGCTATGTTCCCGGCGCAAGCCGCCGAGCCGACAGCCGCGGGGCTGTGGCAGAAGATCGAAAACGGCAAGCCCCAGCTTTATGTGCTGATGATCGACCACAACGGGATTTTTGAAGGCGTGATGGCCAAGACCTTTCCCGATAGCGCCGAACAAGCGGCGAGGGAGGTCTGCACCAGATGCACCGACGACCGCAGGAACGCGCCCTGGCTCGGCATCTCCTTCGTCCGCGACATGAAGCGCGAGGGCCTGCATTATGAGGAGGGCAATGTCCTCGATCCGCGCGACGGCAAGGTCTACCACGCCAAGATGACCTTGAGCGCCGACGGCCAGACGCTGACGCTGCGCGGCTATGTCGGCATCTCGCTGTTCGGGATGGACGAGGTCTGGCACCGCCTGCCGGATTCGATGATGGCCCAGATTGATCCCGCGATCGTGGCCAAATACCTGCCGGCGCAGGCCGCGGCGCTGAAGCCGCCGGCGATGACCAAGCTGCCGGCCGCCAAGAAGAACGTGGCGCCCGCGCCGGCCCCCGCGCACTGATCCGAACGGTAAGTGTCTAGCGCTTGCCTTGCGACCTCAGGCGTTGCACCGGCTGCGGCTGCGGCACCGCGGTGGGAGGAGCAGTTGTCGCCGTAAAAGTATCGTTCAGCTTGCGGCGCTCCTGCCAGGGCCGCACCACGTTGAGCCAGAGCTCGCGGGTGCCCATGATGGAGATCGCGATGCCGAACGGGATCATGAAATACAGGATCCGGAACACCACTAGCGTGGCCACCAGCTGCTCCCGGCCGAATTCAGGAAGTGCGACCAGCATCGCGGCGTCGAACACGCCAAGGCTGCCCGGCGCATGGCTGGCGAAACCCAGCAGGGTCGCCAGGATGAACACCACCGCCAGCGAAATGAAATCGATGTCCGGTTGCATCGGCATCAGCAGATACATCGCGCAGGCGCAGAATCCGAGGTCGACCACGCCGATCAGGATTTGCAGCAGCGTCAGCCGTGCCGAGGGCAACACCACCTTCCAGCCGTTCTGGCCGAGTTCGCGGCGATTCTTGCCCATCACGAGCCAGGTGAAATAGGCCGCGATGCCGGCGAGGCAGCCGAGCGCGATCAGCCGGTTGATCGCCGCCGGCAGCAGGTCCATCGCGCTCGCCGCCGACGGGTGCCATGCCATGCCGAACCCGAGCACGAACAAATTGCCGAGCCAGAATGTCAGGCCGGAGAGAAAGCAGATCTTGGCGACGTCGATCGCGGTGAGGCCGAAATCCGCATAGATCCGGAAACGAATAGCACCACCGGTGAAGACGGTGGCGCCGATGTTGTGGCCGATCGAATAGCTGGTGAAGCTCGAAAGTGCTGCGATGCGATAGGGGACGTGCTTCTTGCCGATGGTCCGCAGCGCAAAGAAATCATAAAATGTCAGCGTGCAAAATGCCCCGATCACGCACAGCGCGGCGAGCACGACATGGGCCAGCGGGATCTCGGTGAGCGCAACCAGAATCACGCCGGTGTTGACGCCCTTGAGGGTGCGCACCAGGGTCGTGATCGCAAGCGCGATGATGAGCAGGCTCGCGGCGACTCCGAGCCGTTTCCAGCCGATCCGTTCCTTGAAGCCACGCCCGAGCGTGGTCAGCAGTCGATGCATTCATCCTCCCGGCAGGGGCGGCAACAAGCCCGTCGAAGCGATTGGCGCCCAGGCGGCGGACCATCGCTCCATATGCAAAAAGACCCTTAAGGCAAAAACGGCCCGGTGTGCAGTCCTTGACAACGCCAGCTTCAGCCTTGGATCGGAGCGGGTGTCACACGCCATACATATGTCCAGAACCGCAAGATGCGAATCGAGCCCCGCGCGGCCCGCGCCGGGGCATTGGGACAAAACGTCGCGCGGGACCGTGTCCATGCGGCGTTTGGCGTCGCGTTGGCCGGTTTGCGGCACTTGAATCGCTCAAAATCCGCCCCTTACGGCAACATTCCATGGCCGATCTCGATCAAGGTCGGTATACACTGACCTTCTCAGGCTGGGGGGTCGGGATCGTTCATGGAGCAAGCGCGCCGTGCTGAGGTGGGCCTCGCGGTTTGCAGGGCGGAAGCCCTGTCACTTCCTATCGGGGTCATTCATCGACGCATCAATTGGCGTTACGTGCTGGCGGTGGCGACCTATCATCTGCTGGCATTGCTGGCTTTCGTCCCCTGGTTCTACAGTTCGACCGGTGTGGCGCTGGCGGTGATCGGGGTCTATGTCTTCGGCGCGGCCGGAATGAATCTTTGCTATCACCGGCTGCTCACTCACCGGAGCTTCAGCTGCCCGCGGTGGCTTGAGTACACCTTTGCAATCCTAGCGGTCTGGTGTGTTGAGGATACGCCCGCCCGATGGGTGGCGACGCATCGTCTGCATCATCACCGTTCGGATGATCGGGCGGATCCGCACAGTCCATTGGTCAGCCTGTTCTGGTCCCACATGGGCTGGTTGTTCCTGGAAAATACCGAGCTCGGCCGCAACGTGGCGTATGACCGGTATGCGCGCGACATCATCCGTGACAAGTTCTATCGGTGGATCGAGCGCTACGTGGTGTGGATCACGCTGGCGCAGTCGGTGCTGTATTATGCGGCGGGCTTTTTGATCGAACTGGCGCTCGGTGGCTCGACCATTGAAGCGGTTCAATTCGGCGCCAGCGTCTGGCTGTGGGGGGTCGTCGTCCGAACCGTGGTGGTCTGGCACATCAGTTGGACCGTAAATTCTTTTGCGCATGTGTTCGGTTACCAGAACTACGACACTGGCGACAACAGCCGCAACAATGTTTGGGTGGCCATCATCACCAGCGGCGAAGGATGGCACAACAATCACCACGCCGAACCCGGTTGTGCCTGCAATCAGCGGCACTGGTGGGAGATCGATCTGACCTATTTGCTGCTGCGATTGCTGGTGCTGGTGGGTCTGGCTTGGGATGTCCAGTTGCCGAAACGCCGCATTTCGCCCGGGGCTTGACCCGGACTTACCGGTCAGTCGGACGCCTGGCGTTCCATCCGTCGCAATCGTTCCATCTGTCGCCGCATCGCCTGTTCCCTGCTCAGGTTCCGCGACTTGCAGGAACAACACTGCGATCGGCTGGTTAGCGATGATATCAGCAACCGGACAAATCGGCGTGCCGGCGACGACACCCGCGCGGTTCTGTCCCCCAGCAAACGGACCCGGCGAGCTGATTTCACCGCAGGGATGATTGAGAGAAGACGTCTCGCGGCAAGTCCGTGCGCCGTCTTCCTTTGGCGAGAAACGGGCGCACTGCCGGATGTGATCTTGCATCAACACTTCGATCATAGCCGAAGTGTTAAGTCGAAACAGAGGTTAAATTGCCGCGTTGGTTGCTTCGAAAGGAGGTGATCGGTGCGAAGCGCTCCCTTGAAGATTCAATCGTTTCCGGCGGCCGGCGCCGGCTCCCGTGCCGAGAACGAACCGGCCTCGACCGGCCGCTCGACGTCGCTGACGCTTGCCGCCATGAGCCTTGGCTATGGCGTGGTCCAACTCGACGTCACCATCGTCAACACCGCTCTCAACAGCATCGGCACGTCGCTGGGCGGCGGTGTTGCCGAGCTGCAATGGGTTGTCAGCGCCTATACGATCGCCTTTGCCGCCTTCATTCTCACGGCGGGCGCATTGGGCGACCGCATCGGCGCGAGGCGGGTTTTCATGGCGGGCTTTGCCATCTTCACGGCAGCCTCGGTCGCCTGTGCGCTGGCGCCCGACGCCGCCATCCTGATCGCAGCGAGAGGCGTCCAGGGACTTGGCGCGGCGATCCTGGTTCCGAATTCGCTGGCGTTGCTCAGCCACGCTTTTCCGGAAGAAAAGCAGCGCGGCCGCGCGGTGGGAATCTGGGCCGCCGGTGCGAGCCTTGCGCTGACCGCCGGTCCTCTTGTTGGCGGCGCGCTGATCGCCCTGATCGGCTGGCGATCCATCTTTCTCGTCAATCTTCCGATCGGTCTTGCCGGTCTGTGGCTCAGTTGGCGCCATGCCAGCGAAACCACGCGCTCACCGCAGCGCGAGATCGACCTGCCGGGCCAGCTTGCGGCCATCGCCGCACTCGGTTGCCTCGCCGGCGCAATCATCGAAGGCGGCGTGCTGGGCTGGAGCCATCCGTTGGTGATCGCAGGATTCGTTGCGTCGGCGGTGCTGGCGATACTGTTTGCAGGGCAAGAGCGGCGCGCGCCGCAACCGATGCTGCCGCTGTCGCTGTTCGGGCATCGGTTGTTCTCGCTGACGACGCTGGTCGGCCTTCTCGTCAATGTCGCCTTCTATGGACTGATCTTCGTCTTCAGCCTGTATTTCCAGCGCGTCAACGGATGGTCGCCGTTTTCGACCGGGCTCGCATTCCTGCCGATGATGGGGGCGGTGCTGCCGGTCAACCTCATCGCCGCGCGCGTGTCCGAACGCATCGGCGCGCCCGCGACCATTGCCGCAGGGGCTGTGCTGTCGGCGCTCGGATGCCTGGCTCTGCTCGGAATTGGCCCTGGCACCAGCTACCCGGCCATTGGAGTGCAACTGACGATTATCGGTGCCGGTCTGGGGTTGCTGGTGCCGCCGCTGACATCAACCTTGCTGGGAAGCGTCGAGAAATCGCGCTCCGGCATCGCCGCCGGCGTACTCAATGCGACCCGGCAAACCGGCAGCGTGCTGGGTGTCGCATTGTTCGGCTCGCTGGTCGGTCAGGCCAACGCTTTCATGGCGGGCGCGCATGCGGCGTTGATCATCTCGGCGAGCCTTCTGCTTGCGGCGGCGGTGGCAATCTGGCGCGGCACTGCAAACCGGGCATCGGCCGTGGGTCAGCCTCAAGAATGACCCTCGGCGTTTGACGGTCATTTGAGCTGTCGATGTGATGAGAGAAGCAGCAGGAACAGCGCACGTCGGACCTGATACCTGGCGGCTTCACGGGTCTTTTCCCAACCACGCATAATGGTTTTCCCGCTGGGGTCGCGCACTTGCCACTCCCATTTCTCTCGACCGCAATTTATGACAACCGGCTCGAACATGGTGATGGCCAGTATCGCTGTCCCGGCAACATCACCTTGAGATGGATCAAGACCAGGCGCGATTTCCCTGCCATGATGAAAACTGGGATCGCGTGAATTCAGGCTCTGCGTAACGCAAAGTGCGCGCCGCAAAATGCCATCAGCGCGCCGAGACACAACACCGCAAGACCCGTGAGCACGCCGGACATCGTCGGGATCGCACTCGGTGCCGAAGCGGCCTGAGCCGCGCCGACCAGCACGAGCACGCCGACCGCGATCAGGAACTGCCGCATCCGCAGCGGAATTTGCCCCGACACCGCGCTGTCCATCAATGTCGCAGTGAAATAACCCCCTGAAAAACCAACCGTTGCGATCAGCCACCACGCGATGGCAGCACCTGCGGGCATGAAGCTGTGCGTATCGGATCGCCACAGGCCGCCGAGGTCGAGCCCATACCGCGCGCCAAGCATGTGCACGGCAAGCGCCAGCAGCACGCCCGAAATCATGGCGCCGGCGAGAATCAGGCGGCGTGGAAAATAGGTCGTCTCGGCCATGGTCTGCTTGTAAGGTAAAGCCAGCGGCGCGTGCAAGCCGGCATGACGGATTCGGCAGATGACTGGGGAAGGACTTGCATTCGGGAAGGATTGAAAAGCCATGACGTTCGGACTTCTCGCCTTGATCGCCGCGGCTCTCTTCAGCGGCGCTGCGTTTTACGTGAATGTCGTCGAGCAACCGGCGCGGCTCTCGCTCGACGATCGCGCGCTGCTCACCGAATGGAAGCCTTCCTACCGGCGGGGGGCGGCGATGCAGGCGCCGCTGGCGCTGGTGGGTTTCGTGCTCGCCATGATCGCGTGGTGGCAGACCTCGGAGGCCGGCTTCCTGATCGGCGGCGTTGCGATCGTCGCGGCGTGGCCGTGGACGCTGATCGGCATCAAGCCCACCAACGATGCGCTGCCGGCGACCGAGCCCGACCGGGCCGGGCCGCAGGTGCGCGCGCTGGTCGTCAAATGGGGCGCGCTCCACGCCGTGCGCACCGGCCTCGGCGCACTCGCGACCATTGCATGTTTGTCGGCGTGCCTTTCACGCGCCCCATGACGTTCGGATTCCCGATTGCCTCGCGTGGCGCACGGCCGATGGCGCCCGATGGGTCCAATGAAACGATCTCCGACGTCCGTTACGCCTACAAGGCGTCGCTGATCGGCGCGGCACATCGGTTCGAACTGACCGACGAAGGCTTGTACTGGAACATTGGCAGCCGATCCGGCGTATGGCCCTATGACGGGATTTCGGCGATCCGGCTGTCGTACCGTCCGGTGTCGATGCAGTCGCGGCGGTTTCGCGCCGACATTGAAAGCGCAGGTCTTGAAAGCAAAGGTCATGGACGGATCGCCATCCTGTCGACGAGCTGGCAGACCGCGGCCCTGATGGCGCCGCAGGACCATGACTATCGCGCTTTCATCACGAAGCTTCATGCGCGCATGAAGCAGGCCGCCAGCAACGCGACGCTGACCGGCGGCCTGCGGCCGCGCATCTATGTCGCGGCGGTTGTCTTGCTGGCCCTGGTCGCCATGGCGATGGCCGGACTTCTCGTTCGCGCCATCGCGACCGGCGAATGGGCGGGCGCCTTGTTTCTGGTCGGCTTCGCCGCCTTGTTTGCCTGGCAGGTCGGCGGCTTTGTCAGCCGCAACCGGCCGCGAGCCTACACCTTCGATGATTTGCCGGCGGCGTTGCTGCCGTAACGATGCGGCGGCCCGCAATCAAACGCAATGAAACGTGAGTTCGCGATGCGGGAGATGCGCGGCATCGTTGGGGCGTTTGTTCAGCCGCACCAAGAGGCAATTCGTGAAGGATCATACCCGCTTGCCTTCCGACATCGAAATTGCCGAGATCAATGCAACGCATCTGATCCGCACGCCCGTCAAGCCCGCTGATCTGCTGTTTGTATTTGGCACGCGCGAGGACGTCGCGCTTCGGGTGGGCGAAGCCTGCCGGCTTTGGCGTGAAAATTTCTTTCGCTGGTCGATCGTAAGCGGCGGCATGACGCCCGGATCAGACCTTTCGGAATGCCAGATCATCAAGACCTTGATGGTCGAGCGCGGTGTCCCACCCGAAAGAATCCTGGAAGAGCACCGTGCCACCAACACCGGCGAAAACGTCATCTTCTCGCTGCCGGTGCTGGACGCCGCGCTGGGACTAACGAACATCCGCAGCGTGATCTGTCTCGGCAATACCTGGACGGGGCGCCGTTACGCGATGACGCTGCATCGGCACTGGCCAGAGGTGGAGAAGATGCTGGTGACGGTCGACAGCTTCGCCACACCTCGCGCACTCTGGCACACCGACGCTGCGTTCCGGATCCGGGTGATCAGCGAATGGGACAAGATCGAGCCGTATCTGGCGAAAGGATTCATCGCGGAATGGCCGACCGCGCAGGCGGCTCAATCGGAGACCGGCACGTCGAAGGTGTCCAAGGTTATCGATACGAGACAATAGGGCCCGGCGAGGCAAGAAAATTCCACCGCGCCGTCACCACGCGGCCGCCAGCGTACCCCATGTCGCCCCGAAGCCTTCGCCGTCATCGTAGGACCACTTCCGCCACCAATTCTTCACGAGACCGCTCCGTTTTCATGACAGGTATCCTGAGCGTCGGTTCTGATTGAATTAGAATCGACGCTCCAGTCTTTTGTTTTGACGCGTTTTCTTGACGCGAACCGGCATCCACCCCGCATCAAGTGCGGGGCAGGATTTCGCTCGAAAACGCTTCAATGCCGTACCACCAGCACCGAGCATTTGGCGTAGCGCACCACATGGCCGGCGTTGGAGCCGAGAAAATAGGTCCGCATCGCCGGCCGGTGCGATGTCATGACGATCAGGTCGGCCTTGATCGCCGACGCCTCTTCGAGAATTTCGTGATAGATGCCGCCTTGCCGCACCACGCTGGAGACGCGCGCGGCATCGATGCCGGATTCCCGCGCCACGATGGTGAGCGCTTCCTCGGAGGTCTGGCGTTGCTGGGTGTCGAAATCCGCCGGCACATATTCCGCCAGCATCACCGGCGTCATCGGCAGCACGTTCAGAAGCCGCACCGTGCCGCTCCAGGTCTGCGACAGCGTCGCCGCCGTCGCAATCGCGGGCTTCGCCAGATCGGTATCGGCCAGATCGATCGGGACCAGAATCGATTTGAACATCTGCGCCTCCGGTTGCGCAGCCAGCCTAGCATAAAACCGGGTTTTGGCGACGCGGCAGACGGTCGGCTTACTCGCCGGAGGTTTGCTTCAGCAACTTCGGGCTGACAAACAGCACGAGCCGTCCGCGGCGGAATGCCACATCGGCCCAGTCGTCCACAGCAAAGTCGAGGACCGCAAGACCCGACGTCGGCAAATTGCCGGCGAGCGCCTTGCGGCCAGCCGCATCGCCGCTACCGGCAAGCGCGAGCGCCAGCTCATGCATGCCGGGATTGTGCCCGACCACCATCAGCCGTTGCGAACGAGTTGCGGGCGCCGAGCGGATCGCCGCCAGGATTTGCAACGGATCGGCGCCATAGAGTTCAGGCAAGTATTCCACGTGCGGTTGCGGGACGAGATCCTTCATCGCCGCCCAGGCAATTTCCCAGGTCTGCTGCGTCCGGGTCGCGGACGAAACCAGCACGGCATTGGGAAACGGCGGATGGGTTGCGATCCAGCCGCCGATCTCGGCGGCGTCGCGGTGGCCGCGGTCATCGAGACGGCGGTCCTGATCGCGGCCGCTGGGTGCGTCGGTCTCGGTCTTGGCGTGACGCAGCAGCATCAAACGGCGCATGGCGCAATCTCGACTGGTTTCAGGCCCGAGGGCGGCGCGCGCGGGTTGGGAAAAAGATCATGCGCTCTTTCAATAGTTTAGAGTGCGACCGGATGCAAAACCGGAATCCACTTTTGCGGATCGCACGCGGGGCGGTGGTTCGGCAGTTGTGTTCACTTTCACTGCTGGTCCGTCAAGTCAACTTCTGAACCGAATTCACATCAGAGCGCTTTCGCCGAAGCGGACGCCGGTTCGCGCAGGGAAAACGCGTCAAAATAAAGAGATAAAGCCTCCGTTCCGATTCGATCGGAACGGAAAAGGCTCTAAATCATGATTTCGCGGTTCCCCCTTGAATGCGAAGTTCGCCAGAGATCATGTTTATCCGTACAGGGTGACAAGCGCCCGGCAGGTCCGTAAGAAAACAGAATGAGCGAGACTTCCGCAGGCGCGACCAATCGACAGGATGCCGCCGGCATGCCGGAGCGGTTGCGCCTCTCGTTCGATCTGGATGTCGACATCTGCGTGGTCGGCGCCGGGCTTGCCGGGCTCACGGTGGCGCTGGAGGCCGCGCGCCTCGGTGCCAGCGTCGCCGTTCTCGAAGGGCGGCACGTCGGCTGGAGCGCATCCGGCCACCAGCTCGGCACGGTGATGCCGGGTTATGATCTGCCGATCAGCGACCTGATCGCACGCGTCGGCTTCGACGACACCCGCGAACTCTGGTCGTTGTCGAAGCAGGGCGCCGATCTCGTCCGGGCCAATGCCACCGAAGAATTGATGCCGGGCATTACGCTCAGCGAAGGCGTGCTGGAGGTTTCCAATGTCGATGTCGGCGATCAACTGATCAGCCGGCTGCAGATGCTCGGCGAGGATTTCGAAACCGAGGTCGAAGGCTGGCAGATCGATCGCGTGCGCGATCAGCTCAGGACCGGGCATTATTTTCATGGCGTCCATTATCCAAAGGCGTTTTCGATCGACGGTCGCAAATATATCCACGGCCTTGCAGCGCTGGCGCAGCGGGCAGGGGCGCGGATTTTCGAGGACACGCCGGTCGTCAGCGTCGACTGGTCGGGGATTCGCAAGCGTATCGTCACGCCGTCGGCGCGGTTGCGCGCCTCCCACATCGTGCTGGCCGGCAACGTCCATCTCGGCGCACCGCTTCGGCGGTTGTCGGAAACGCTGCTGCCGGTCTGGCGTTACGCGGCGGTAACCGCGCCGCTTGGCGAGCGCCTTGCCGAGACGATCGCGTTTCAGGGATCGGTGATCGACAGTGACGGCATCGATCATTTCCGGATTTTGGATGGCGGACGATTGATGTGGGCTTCGCCAGAAACCACCTGGGCGGCCCGGCCGGAGCGTTTCGCCGGCGCCATCGCGCGCCGGATCAGTACGATTTTTCCCCAGCTCGGAGCGGTCGATATTGCCGAGGTCTGGGGCGGCGCAGTTGGACAGACGGTGCATGGCATGCCGCAGATCGGTCAGTTGCGGCGTGGCTTGTGGGTTGCCAGCGGCTTCGGCCGCCACGGTTTGAACACCTCGGCGATCGCCGGGCACTTGATCGCCCGCAGTATTCTGTGGGGCGACGAACGCTGGCGGCTGTTCTCGCCGTTCGAACTGGTATGGGCGGGCGGGTCGACCGGCCGCGTTGCCGGACATCTCATCGGGATGTGGGAACGGGGAAGTTCCGCCGCTGCCGGTGCATTGGCCCGCTATCGGGAACGGGCGCGGACCCGCGAGCGCCTCGGCGAGGCGCGACTGGCAGAGGCCAATCGCCAGGCCGGCACGCTACCGCCGCGCCGCCGCCCGCCGCCGGGCCACCCGCTTTCCGGGCGTTCGCAGCCGTCAGCGCCGGTCAGTCCGAGCGAAGGCGAGGGCTGACCTTGCGCGCCTTGCTGCCTCCGGGGCGCGGTTCGGCGTGCGGGCGCTCGCAAGAAAGTGAGAAAATTTCCGGCCAATCGGTGTAACTTTCGTCCCGGCGTCCCGTAATTGGCAGCGAGCCCCTCGAAACTCGTTTCGCACGGAGACCATCATGATTGACCGCCGTATCCTGCTCGCCTCCATCGCAAGCCTGTTTGGACTCGCTGCGTTCCGCTGGCTGCGGATTTCCCCGGCGCAGGCTACGGAGAAGTTCGAGGTTGAAAAGACCGACGCGGAGTGGCGCGCGCAGCTGACGCCGCAGCAATATGAAATCCTGCGCAAGGAGGGCACCGAGCGTCCGGGATCGAGCCCGCTTCTCAAGGAACACCGCAAGGGCATCTTCGCCTGCGCCGGCTGCGACCTGCCGCTGTTCTCCTCGGAGACGAAATTTGAGAGCGGCACCGGCTGGCCGAGCTTCTACCAGCCGCTCGAGAACGCCGTCGGCAAGACCGAAGACCGGAGCTTCGGGATGTTGCGCACCGAAATTCACTGCCGCCGCTGCGGCGGCCATCTTGGGCACGTCTTCAACGATGGGCCGAAGCCGACCGGCCTGCGCTACTGCATGGACGGCTTTGCGCTCGTGTTTCATCCGGCCGCGCCGTCGTCGACCTGAACCCGGCAATTGTTGCCCGCCCGGCAATTGTGCCCCGGTCTTCGGACCGGGGCATTTCTATTTAAGCATCTGAAATGCCGTGCTTTTTATTTTGGCACAGCGTTTGCGATGTCTCCCTCGATGACGGCCATGGCTTGAATGCCGGCTGGCCGTCCGGATCGAATGTGGAGACGATGTTATGGGTATCTTCGATGCGCTCACTACCGCGGTCGGCGGGCTGCAGGCTCAGTCCTTCGCGTTGCAGAACATTTCAGGCAACATCGCGAATGCTTCCACCATCGGTTACAAGGGCATCGGCACCAGCTTCTCGGATCTCATTCCCGATGCGACATCGCCCAGCGAGCAAGTCGCCGGCGGCGTGGTCGCCGCTTCGCAACAAACCATCACCACGCAGGGCACCGTCTCCGCATCGACGGTTGCAACCAATATGGCCATCAACGGCAATGGTTTCTTCGATGTGATGATGCCGACCAGCACGGTCGACAATCAGCCGGTTTTCAACGGGGTCACCGACTACACCCAGCGCGGCGACTTTCAGGTCAACGCCAACGGAAACCTTGTCAACGGCGCCGGATATTACCTGATGGGTGTTACGGTCGATCCGACCACCGGCAATCCGGTCGGCAGCGTGCCTCAGGTTTTGCAGTTTCAGAACAACTTTATTCCGGCGGTGGCCACCTCGTCCATCCAGTACGCGGTCAACCTTCCGACCACTCCGTCGACCACGGCGGCCTCCACGGGAGCGGCCGGCAGCATCGTGGCCGCGGGTGGGCTTAGTCCCGCTGACTTCACCGCCGGAAACAACCCGCTGGTCACCGGCACGCCGTCGTATACAAACAATCCGGTCACCGGCACCGTCATCACCGATAACTCGGCCACGGTCCCGTCGTCGGCCACGGCATTGTCGGGAGCGGTGGGAACCGATTCCTTGTCGTCGGGCTTTGCGGCCGGCGACACCATCACGGTGAATGGCACGGTTCTGACCTTCGTCGCCAGTGGCGCTACCGGTAATCAGCTTAATGTCACCGATACGGTCGGGACTCTTCTCAGCAAGATTCAGTCGATCACAGGAGTTGCACCTTCCATCAGCAGCACCGGCGCCATCACGCTGAACACGGGCACGGCCGCCAGTCTTGCAGTCAGCAGCTCCAATACAGCCGCCTTCAAGGCTCTTGGTTTTGCCGCCGCGGTGAATGCGGCGGGCACCCCCAACCCCGGCACCGGAGCGGTGACCGCGGACGACAGCACGACGTTCGTGAACGAGTCCATCAGCGGCGGTGCGGTGACGGCCTATAATTCCGCGGGAACGCCCGTGAACGTCCAGTTGCGCTGGGCATTGACCTCGACGGCGGGCGGCGCTGATACCTGGAACCTGTTCTATCAGAGCAATCCCTCCGCCACCGGAACCCAGCCCGAATGGACCAATGTCGGCACCAACTTCACGTTCAGCTCCTCGGGTGCGCTCACGAGCCCAACGACCGGGTCGATTTCGATCCCCAATCTGACGGTCGGCGGTCAATCGCTTGGGACCGTCGCGGTCAACTTCGGCGCGCAGGGGCTTACGCAATACGCCAGCACCGGCGGTACCGCGACCATCAACAATCTGACTCAGAACGGATTCGCCGCCGGACAACTGCAGTCGCTGGCGATCAACAATAACGGCATCGTGGTGGGAACGTTCTCCAACGGGCAGAATATCGATCTCGCCGCGGTCACGCTGTCGCATTTCAACGGCACCAACTACCTGCAGGCCCTGAACGGCGAAGCCTATGCGGCGACCCAGCAATCCGGCGCCGCGATCGCGGGCTCGTCGGCCACGATCGCCGGATCATCGCTGGAAGGCTCCAACACCGACATCGCCGACGAATTCACCAAGCTCATTGTGACCCAGCAGGCCTACTCGGCGAACACCAAGGTCATCACCACGGCCAACGACATGATTCAAAGTTTGCTGAGCGTGCTGCGGTGACGACGTCGACACGTGCGACGTGAGTTGAGATAGGCAAAAGCATGAGTTTGAGTTCGGCCCTCTCGATTGCGATGTCCGGCCTGAGCGCGAGCCAGGCCGGACTTTCGATCGTCTCCTCCAACGTCGCCAACGCCAGTACCCCCGGCTACGTCAGCCAAAGCCTCAATCTGAACGAATACGGCGCGGGTAGCGTCGGTACCGGCGTCCAGGTCGCCGGCATCACCCGCGCGCTCGACACCTATGTCCAAAGCCAGTTGCGCACCGAGACCTCGGGAGGCGGATACGCCGACCAGATGTCGAGCGTCCTGCAGCAATTGCAGACCGTCTATGGCACGCCCGGCGGACAGGGCACGCTGGAGACCGCGTTCAGCAATTTGACGACGGCCGTCCAGGGCCTCGCGGCGAATTCGGGAGCCTATTCCTCGCAGAGCGCCGTCGTAACCGCCGCGCAGAACATGGCGCAGGAGCTGAACTCGACGACGCAAGGCATTCAGGCGCTGCGGACCAACGTCCAGCAGGATATTGCGACGTCGGTGGCTTCAGCGAACGCCGATATGACCCAAATCGCCAATCTGAACACCCAGCTTCAGGGGCTCAGTCCAACCGATCCCAGCACGGCGACCCTGGAGGACCAGCGCGACACCGCGATCAACCAACTTGCGAAACTGGTGGATGTTCGGGTTTCGACGACCGGCAACAACCAGGTTTCGATCTATACCAATTCAGGGGTTCAGCTCGTTGGCGCGCAGGCGTCGACGCTGTCGTTCAATGGCCCTGCGACGCTGGGCGCCTCGAATCTCTACAACACGAATCCGACCCAGAACGGGGTCGGCACCATCACGCTCACGAGCCCGAGCGGCGCGACGACCGACATGGACGCGACAAACGGCTTCAGTTCCGGCCAGATCGCGGCCGATCTCAAGTTGCGCGACACCACGCTGGTGCAGGCCCAGAACCAGGTCGATCAACTGGCTGCCTCGATGTCGAGCGCGCTGTCGGACACCACGACCGCCGGGACGGCGGTGACGTCAGGCACGCAGGCCGGCTTCACGCTCGATCTGACGAATATGCAGCCGGGCAACACCATCAACCTGACCTATACCAACACCGCGACCGGTGCGCAGCAGCAGCTGCAGATCGTCGCCGTGGGTAGTTCTTCCGTGCTGCCATTGCCGACCCCCTCGAGCACAAGTCCCAACACGGCGGTGATCGGCGTCAATGTTTCGGGCGGCATGGCCTCGATCGTCTCGCAATTGAACGCGGCGCTGGGCGGCGCCAACCTGCAATTTTCCAACCCATCAGGTTCGACGTTGCAGGTACTCAACGGCACTGCTACCGGCTCTGCGGTCAGTTCGGCCTCGGCGACCATCACGACCTCGTCGCTGACCAGCGGCAGCGCGGCGCTGCCGCTCTTTACCGATGGAAACGCTCTCTATACCGGAGCCATCACCAGCAGCGGGTCACAGCTGACCGGATATGCCGGCCGCATCACCGTGAACCCGGCGGTAGTCGCCAATCCGTCCAGCCTCACCGTCTATAGCACTTCGCCGGCGACCGCGTCCGGCGACACCACGCGCGCGGACTTCATCAATTCGCAATTGACCACCGGCTCGTTCACCTATTCGCCGGTGACCGGCCTTGGCTCGTCCGCGACGCCGTTCACCGGGACGATCACGAGCTACTTGCAGCAATTTCTCGGTCTGCAGGGCAGCAACGCGACCAATGCGCAGCAGCTTGCGCAAGGTCAGGACGTCGTCGTGAACACCCTGCAGCAAAGTTACAATACCGCCACCGGCGTCAACATGGACGCGCAAATGTCCAATTTGATTTCGCTGCAGAACGCCTATTCGGCCAACGCCCATGTGATGGCCGTGGTGCAATCGATGTTCACGACTCTGCTGCAGGCGCAAAGGTAACGTCCCATGGCGATCAATAGTGTCGGGTCGAGTACATCCCTCCTGGGACAGTCCATTCTCAATATCAAGAACCAGCTCAACAACCTGCAGGTTCAGCTTGCCAGCGGCGAAAAGTCTACGACCTATTCCGGGATGGGCACCGGCGAGGGGTTCGCCATTGCCGCCCGTGCCCAACTGGCGAACATTACCGGCTACCAGAACACGATCACCAATGTCGGCACCACGATCAGCGCCGCCAACACCGTCCTGCAGTCGCTGGTCACCTCCAGCAGCGATGTCGAGACCGCGGCCAACAGCGGTTCGCAGACCCTGAACAGCAGCGGCCAGACGGCGGGCCAGGTGACGGCGATCTCGCAGCTGTCGTCGATGCTGTCCGTTCTCAATACCCAGGCGGGCAACGGATATATTTTCTCGGGCGCGGCCACCAATACGCCTTCGGTGGCGACCGCCGACGCGATTCTCAACGGCAACGGTGCCCAGGCCGGGCTGACGCAGGTCATCAGCGAGCGCCAGCAGGCCGACCTCGGCACCTCGCCGAACCTCGGCCGTCTCACGCTGTCGGCTCCGACCACGACCTCGGTCTCGCTGGCACAAGACAGCTCGCCGTTCGGCATGAAGCTGGGCGCCGTCAGTTCGACGCTGACGGGGGCCACGGTGACCGGCCCGACCGGTTCGCCGCCGGCGGTATCGGTCACTCTTGGCGCCACCAATCCCAATCCGGGCGATCAGTTGAACATCACGCTCAACATGCCCGATGGCAGCACCCAGTCGATCCAGTTGACGGCGACGACGACCTCGCCGCCGCCGGCGGGCTCCTTCACCATCGGCACGACCCCGGCCGCGACGGCTGCCAATCTGCAAACGGCCCTGCAGACGTCGATCAACACCGTCGCCAACACCTCGCTGGTCGCCGCGTCCGCGATGGAGGCCTCAAGCGATTTCTTTGACCAGCCGCCGCAGCGGGTCAGCGGTCCTCCGTTCGCCACGGCGACATCGCTCGTCGCCGGGACTTCGGCGAATACCGTATCCTGGTACACCGGCGGCACCACAACGGGATCCGCCCGTGCCACCCAGGTCGCCCAGATCGGTCCGGAACAGACCGTGGACTACGGCATCCAGGCCAACGAGCAAGGCATCGCATCGCAGCTGCAGGCGATCGCCGCCTACGCGGCCTTTACGGTTTCGCCCACCAATACCAATGCCGCCGCGCAGGTTTCGACCATGAGTGCGAGCGTGGCGCAGGCGCTTTCGACCCAGCCCAACCAGCAGTCGATCCAGGATATCCAGACCGACCTTGCCAATGCCCAGACCACCATGTCGACGGCGTCGTCGCTGCAGACCCAAAGCCAGAGCACGCTGCAGGATATCGTGTCGCAGACCGAGACCGTGTCGCCCGACCAGGTCGCCAGCCAGATTCTGGCGCTGCAAACCAGCCTTCAGGCATCCTATCAAACCACCTCGATGCTATCGCAGCTCAGCCTGGTGAAATTCCTGCCGGTTCCGTCGCCATAGCCTTGGTTAGGTCAATTGGGCCGCAAACATCGCCGCGTTCAGCGGCTGGGAAGCGGTGCGGTAAAGGTATCGTTAACCAAGTCTCTTTACCTTTCGTAAATGCAGGCTGACGCCGCTTGGTTGCCTTGAACCCTCGTGTCGCACCGGCAGAGCTCGGCGGTTTGGGGCGTGGGGTTTCGA
Organism: uncultured Pseudomonadota bacterium; assembly: GCA_963813165.1. Taxonomy (GTDB): domain Bacteria; phylum Pseudomonadota; class Alphaproteobacteria; order Rhizobiales; family Xanthobacteraceae; genus Bradyrhizobium. Next base: position 356,987 of record CAWEYJ010000003.1, read on the forward strand.
CAATGCTAGACGGTGCCGTCCGGTTCGATCCGGCCGAGGATCCGGTTTCTCGGGATCGATCCCGCTCAGCCGCTGCGATGGCGGAGCTGTTTGCGCCGCTGGATCGGCTGCTCGGCTGCGGCGGCGATCCGCGATTGCGCCTCAACCCGGCCACCGGGGCCAACGAATATGGCTGCCAGCCGTTTCCCTGTCCGGACACGCTGAGTTTCGCCTCCAGCACCGCGACGTCGATTTCGGTGCGCGCCTACGAGCGCGCCGCCCATGCGCGGGACGCGTTGATGCGGTCGGCCATTTCTGTCGGCATCGACGCCGCGTTCGACGCACGCATCGAGGCCATGCGCGACGAGCTCAAGAGCCATCTCGGACTGGCAAAAGCCGACATCGTGTTTTCGCCGTCGGGCACCGACTCGCAGCTTCACGCGCTGTTCCTGACCCGCGCGCTGGTCGGCCCTGCGCTGACGACGGTCATCGTGGCGGCCGATCAAACCGGAAGCGGAACCGCTCACACCGCGCGCGGATGCCATTTCAGCGCCGCCACCGCGAACGGCAGTCCGGTCCAAAAGAGCGAACCGGTCGCGGGGTTGGCGCATTCCGTCACCAGCGTCGCGCTCGGATTGCTCGATGAGAACGGCGATTGCCGCCCGCAGGCCGAAACCGATTTGCGCGTCCTTGCCGCCATCGAGACGTCGATCGCGAACGGCTCCGGCGTTCTGCTTCAAATCATGGATTCGTCGAAGCTGGGCTGGCGGGCTCCAAGCGATCGATGCCTCGATGAAATCGCGGCGCGCTGGCCCGATCGGGTCCAGGTCGTCGTCGATGCCTGCCAGATGCGCCTCGGCCGCCCGCGCCTGAAACAATATCTGGATCGCGGCTATCTGGTGCTCGTCACCGGTTCGAAGTTTTTCACGGGCCCGCCGTTCAGCGGCGCGCTGCTGGTACCGGCCGATCTCGCCGGGACCGTCGATGCGATCAGCGAGATCGCACCGGGAATCCTTGAATACAGCAGCCGCAGCGACTGGCCGATGAAGTGGCAGGCGCTACGGTCGCGTTTTCCGACCCGGGCAAATTTCGGCCAATGGCTTCGCTGGGAAGCCGCCCTTGAGGAAATTCGCGCCTATCACGACGTGCCGGACAAGTTTCGCCGGATGGCCCTGACGACGTTTGGCAAAGGCGTGGAGCGCATCATCGCTTCGTCGCCATGTCTTCAGCTGTTGCCGCCGCAGCCAAGATCCGCGGACGACGGCATCGATGAAGAACTGGCCGAGCGCACCATCTTTCCGTTCGTGATCGGAACGAAGGACTGCGCTCTATCGCTGGACGATTGCAGGAAGATCTATCGTACGCTGGCGCGGGATGCCCGGGATAGCGTCGCTGCGGACATGCATGGGCGCGACGCGGAGATCGCAGCGAAGGCCTGCCTGATCGGCCAACCCGTCGCGCTCGGTCAGCGTGGGCAGCATCCTGCCGCAGCGCTGCGCATCTGCGCCGGCGCCCGCCTGGTCACCGAGACCTGGTCTTCCGACGCGGACACGGCGCACGGCAATTTGCAGCGCGAACTCGGCCACGTCAGTACCATCGTCGCCAAGATCGAGTGGCTGCTGGCGCATATCGATGGTCTCAATTTCGCGGAGGTTCCGCGTGGCGCTTGAGAGCACCGAAGCGGCCGACCTGGCTCGCTATCCCTGCGCGGACCGGATCGGATTTGCCAGGCTGACGACGATGGCGTTCGGCGGGACCGACCTTCGGCCGCTACGGGACCAGTTGATGTCGAGGGTCGCCGCCGGAACGGCCGGGGCAGGCGAGGGGCTCGATCTGTCGCTGATCGCCCAGCTCATGGGCGACAAGCCGACGGGGTTGGCCATTCAGGCGGAGGTGCTCGCCTTTCATCAGTTGTTCCGGTCACCTTGTTCGGTGGAAAAGCCGAAACTGCGCGTTCTGGCGCTGGCGGCTGCGATGGACATGGGCGGCAACACGCCGATCGAGTTTTTGCTGGAAAATTCCGGGATCGAACTGCTGACGCTTTACGTCGTGGCCGGCGTCGAACTGCCGGTACCGCTGCCCGACCACGACGTCGCCATCGTGATTGCATCCGACTCCGACGAATGCCGCGAGGCGCTGCGAAAGATCGACCGAGCGGCCTCGCGCTGGCCGCGGCCGCTTCTCAATCCGCCGCACCTCGTTGGCAATCTCGACCGCGACAAGCTGCATCGCCTGCTGTCCGGAGTTGAAGGGCTCGATATCCCGGTGACGGCGTCCGCGACGCGGGCGCAATTGCAGGAACTGGCGCGGCCGGATGCGCGGCCGGCGGACCTTGCGGCTGAATTCGAATTTCCGATCATTGTCCGGCCGCTCGGTTCGCATGCCGGCGTCGGGCTCGCCAGGATCGACGATCGCGCCGCGATCGGCCGATATCTTGCGGGGCGGCCGGAGCCAGAATTCTTCGTCTCGCGTTTCGTCGACTACGCCGGTGACGACGGCCTGTTTCGCAAATTCCGCATCGTCGTCGTCGACGGCCGGCCCTATGCCTGCCATATGGCGATCGCCGATCGCTGGGACATCTGGTACCTCAACGCCGGCATGGCTTTCAGCGAAAGCAAGCGCCGCGAAGAGGAAACTTTCATGCGCACCTTCGACCGTGCCTTCGCCGTCCGCCATCAGCGCGCGCTGACTGCGATGATCGAACGCATAGGTCTCGACTATTTCACGGTCGACTGCGCGGAAAACCGGCGCGGCGAGCTGTTGATCTTCGAGGCCGACAACACCGCGGTCGTGCACAACATGGATTCGCCGGAGCTGTTTCCCTACAAGGCTCCGCAGATGCGCCTGGTATTCGAGGCCTTCGCCGCGATGCTGTACCGCCGCGCGCGCGAAGGCCGCGAGGACGCGGCCTGACAACGCGAAACGCGAAGGCTAAAGTCTTTTCCGTTCCGATGGAATCGGAACGGAGGCTCTATGTCTTTATTTGACGCGTTTTCTTCAGGCGAACCGGTATCGACTTCGCTGGAAAACGCTCCAGGGAGGCGGCTAATATAAGACCGTCTTACCAATCTCAAAGAAGCCGCACTTAAACCTGGCCAGGCGCAAGCCCATGTGCGGAGGATGTTTTCTATTGAATGTGTGGAGCGACAAATATTGCTGCGGCGGAAAAATCTCTCGCGGGTGAACGGAAACGTCAGCACTTCCCACGATCCGCCGGTTTTCCTGTTCCGAAACGATGTCCAAAGCCCGACGTTGAAATGGCGGAATTGGACAGGGGGAACCTGAGGCACCGAACCATGGAACCGGTCACTGTCGAATCCCCGGCGCGATCTTTCCGCTCATGGATATGAACCCGAGAAGTGCGAGCCGGTACCTTCGTGCCGCCGCAATTCCGAAGTTCCGTGCCCTGCGATGAACTCGAGGAAACCGCGATGAAGAAACTTCTTGTCGCCGCGCTAATTGCAGGATCGCTGATTTCAGCCGAAGCAAGAGCTCAGGAGCGCGCTGGAGATGCTGCGTTGGGCGCGGTGTCGGGAGCGGTCGTTTTGGGACCCGTGGGTGCGGTGGCAGGTGCGGTGATAGGATATACGGCAGGGCCATCGATCGCGCATTCTTGGGGAGTTCGGCGGTCCGGCTCGCGGTCTCACGCTCGACGTACAACGCAACTCGCGAAATCCGATCCTCGATCCTCGAAGCAAAATTCCAATATTCAAAGCGACGCGACGCAGAATGCGTCGATACAGGGCAACGGAGAGCCGGCGGCGGTTAAGGTAAGCTCGCCGCCACCCACTAAATCTCCCGAGACACCGACGGGAGCCGCGCCGCCAGTCCAGGGATTTGAATGACTTTGATATTTTTTCGTACGGTCAAGCGTTTCGCGGGCGACAAGGTCTTCAGGAGTCCGCCGGCGGGTCTTGATTGACCAGATAAGACGCCAGCATTTTGCGCGCGTCGGCGCGGCGCGTGGCCCGCCATTCCGGTCTGGACAGATCCTGTTCGAAGATGATCGACAGGGTATGAACGTTAGACACGTGAAACTGGCTCAGCGCCACCATCATGACATAGAGCCGCAACGGGTCGATGTCGTTTGCGATGATTCCTTCGGCGGCGCCGCGCGAAAGCAGCCGCTTGATCATCTCCAGAACCGGGAACGACATCTCGCGAATCCGCGAAGATTTTTTCATATAGCGTGCCTTGGTCAGATTCTCGGTCGTCAGAAGCCTGACGAGGTAGCCGCTGCGCTCAAAATGCGCGTTCATGAAATCAAACAGCTGAAGCAGGCCTTCCACGGGATCGAGGTGCTCGACATCGAGACCGAGCTCTTCGCCGCGCAGTTCCGCCAGCGCGTTTTCAAGGGCGGCGACATAGAGCGCGGATTTGCTCCCGAAATGCTGGTAGATCATTCGCGGATTGGTGCCCGCTTTCTGAACGATGCGGCTGATGCGGGCGCCGGCGAGGCCGTGGGCGGCGAATTCGGCGGTGGCCGCGCGCATGATCTGCTCGCGGCTCTGCTGCGCGGTGCGTCGCGGACGGCGCAGCCGGGGTGCAGGCCGGGCGCGGGCAGCGGGTTCCTCGATTGAATCTCTTTGGGTCATGCCGTTCCGATCACATCCGCATAACGGACGCCGAGGTCGAGCAGCGCGCGATCGTGCCCTCGCAATGCCAGCACCGATAATCCGACCGGACATCCCTCGACCTTGCCCGCCGGCAGGCTGATTTGCGGAATGCCGGTGTGGCCCGCGACCGAGGCCAAGGTCAGGGCGTCGCGGTAAAAACTGCCAATCTCGTCTTCTGTAGCGTCGATACGGAGTGCGATGCAGGGCGCGGTCGGGATCAAAAGTCCGGTGCCGTCGCCGAGCGCCTCGCGCACGCGCCTGGCGATCGAGGCGCGGAAGGGCTGATAGCGGACCATTTCGGCCGGCGTGATCAATGCGGCGTCGGCGAACCGCGGCGCGATCCTGTCTCCGAAGCGCGGTTTGGCCGAACTGATCCACGGGCCAAGCTGGGTCCAGATCTCCGCTCCCTGCAGAACGCGATAGCATTCGAGCCATTGCTGCGCCTCGCCCTCGAACAGGGAAATCTCATCAATGATGTCGAAGGCCGCGCATGCACGACGCAATGCCGCCGCGACGCCGGCATCAGCCAGCGCGAGGGCATCCCGCACCAGCCGAAAGCGACGGATCGGGGCGGGCGACGCCTTGGGCAGAAGCACGTCGCCGGCATGGGAAAGCGTCGTGGCATGTCGCGCGAACCAGCCGACGGTGTCGTAGCTCGGCGCAAAGGGCATCACGCCAGCCAGCGATATCGCGTCATGGGAGGGCCGAAAGCCGCAGACGCCGACAAAGCTTGCGGGCACGCGCACCGAGCCGCCGGTGTCGGTGCCGAGGGCAAAATCCACCAGTCCCGCGGCAACGGCCACCGCCGATCCGCTTGACGATCCGCCGGGAATGCGATCCGGGCACCCCGGATTGACCGGCGTGCCGTAATGCGCGTTGACGCCTTCGAGGCTGAATGCGAGTTCGTCGGTGATGGTCTTGCCGACCAGGCTGGCGCCGGCCGCAAGCAGCGCTTCCACTGCCGGCGCCGATCGCGCCGCGGGAGATTGTGCCTTCAGCCAGTCGGGATTGCCGCCGCCGGTCGGCGTGCCCGCGACATCGATCAGATCCTTGACCGCGAATGTCAGGCCATCGAGCGATCCCGACGCGGTGGGGGCGCGCGCGCAGCGCGGCCCCGGGATGAACGCGCCAAAATCCACGCGGTGCGAATGCGCAATCGAACGGGAGGCTGCCACAGCCAATTTATCGCACCGCTCGTTTGCCGAGCGAGGCCATCACCGATTTCGAATCGGTGACGAAGCCGAAACATTTCTTCACATTCCAAACAGTGGCTTCGGTGCAGAAGTCAGGCGACGTCGTGGCGCAGCAGTCCTCGACCAGGATGCAGCCATACCCCAGGAAGTTGGCGTCGGTCAGCGAGTGCAGCACGCACTGATCGGTATTGACGCCGGTGAAGAGGATGGAACGGACGCCGAGGTTGCGCAGGATGCTGTCGAGCGGCGTGTCCCAGAATCCGCTGATGCGATATTTGTCGACCTTGATATCGCCCGGCTCCTGCTTCAGTTCATCGACGACCGCGGCCGCCCACGAATCCTTCTCCAGCACGCGGGCGCCGTTTCCGGGCAGGGGATCGCCGAGTCCGACGCCGACGCCGACGGGCTTGTAGAGGTGGATTTGATTGGGCGGCATGTTCGCAAGATCCGGACGGTTGCCCCAGTTGACCCAGATCACAGGCACACCGGCATCGCGCAGCGCCGGAAGCATCCGCTGCAGCGGCTCGATCGGCTTGCGGTCGGGCCGGTAGTCGGCCCCGAGATGGTCGACCCATCCGCCCGGCGCGCAGAAATCATTCTGCATGTCGATCACGATGACCGCGGTGCGCAGCAGATCGACCGTTACATTTTGCGGTGCGCAGGCCATCGTAACCGGAACCGGCGCAGGCGAGGGCAGCGCCATGTTGACCTCGCTCTCGGTCGCCCACCATGCGGTCTGCCGGCCGGCGCCAAGTTGCCCGCCCGGCTGCGCTTCCAGCCGCTTTTCCGTCGCCGTCATTGAGGCCTCCGTTATCGTTTGTCCGAATTTGTTTCATGGCTGAAGCTGTCGCGATGGGAAGACCCTGCACCAGAACTTGCAGCCTGAACCTGCATTGCAAATTCGCTGCCAGCGGAAAATCCAAGGAATTTCATCACGTCGAGCGCCGCCGGAAATCCGTTTGCCCATCAAACGGACAGAGCCAGGCCGAATCTGGATAAAAAGTAAGCATTTGTTTGTTTTGGTGTGGTCGTTCGAATAATTATCATAATTTTTTCAATTACTTAATCCGATGGCATACCGCTTGCTAGCCGAAGCATGCCAAAGAATTCCACTCCCATTTTAAAGCGCGAGGTCTTCCATGTTGTCACGACGTTTGATCCTGCGGGGCGCTTTGCTCACGGGTGCATTTGCTTCGCTCGCCACTTTTACTCCGAGCGCTCACGCTGCCGACGCGCTCAAGGTCGGCGTCCTCATTCCCGGCTCGAAATCGGACAAGGGCTGGATGGAATCTTCCTATGACGGCCTGATGGCGTCCGAGAAGAAGTATGGCGACAAGATCAAGGTCCAGATGATCGAGAACATCAACTACGCCGACATGGACCAGGCGTTGACCAATCTTGCCAGCAAGAACGAGCTCGTCATCGGCGTCGGCGGCCAGACCCAGGCGGCGGTGTACAAGATCGCCAAGCGTTTTCCCAATGTGCATTTCTCGATCGTCGGCGGCAACGAAGGCGAGTCCGCGCCGAACGTGGCGGGCTACGATGTCAAGCAGGCGGAAATCGCCTTTGTCGCCGGCGCGGCCGCGGCCATGTTGTCCAAGAACGGCGCGGTGAGTTACGTCGGCGGGATGGAAATCCCGTCGATCGTCAACGCCGGCAAGGAGTTCGGCAATGGCGCCAGATCGATCAATGCCAGCATCAAGTATTTCGAAAACTATACCGGGGATTTCGACGACGTCGCCAAGTCCAAGGAAGCGACACTGGCTGCGATCGCACAGGGCGCCGACATCCACTATCACATCCTGAACCTCGGCCTGCGCGGCATGGAGCAGGCCGCCAAGGAAAAGGGCACGCACATCATCGGCAGCTACACCGACCGGTGCGGCAGCGATCCGCTTTATGTCGCTTACTCCATCACCGGCACCGGATATCAGGTGCAGTATGCGATCGACGAGGCTGTCAAGGGCTCGTGGAAGCCGGGCTACAAGGAGTTCGGTCTCAAGATGGGGCCGGAAGCCTCCGGCATGGTGATTTGCGGCGGCACCGCCGAACAGAAGGCCAAGCTCGACGCCATCATGAAGGATATCATGTCCGGCAAGATCACCGTGCTGAAGGGCTGACGCCCGGCCATGAGCATGACGTCCGACCTCGCGGCGCCGGCTGCCGAACCGCTTCTATCGCTTCAGGCCATTACCAAGCGGTTCGGCAGTTTCGCCGCGTTGTCGGATGTCTCGCTCGACATCCGCCCGGGTGAAATCCACTGCATCCTGGGTGAAAACGGCGCCGGCAAGTCGACGCTCTGCAACCTGATCTTCGGCGTGCATCGCCCGGACTCCGGCGTGATGCACTACCGCGGTGCTGCCTTCCAGCCCGCAGGGCCGGCGGATTCGCTCGCGCAGGGCATCGCCATGGTGCACCAGCATTTCAGCCTGGTATCCGACATGACGGTGGTGGACAACGTGCTGCTCGGCCGCGAGCGCGGCGTGCTCAAACGCAAGGAATGCGCGGCGCAGCTTGAAAAGCTCGCGGTCGAATATGGCCTGCCGCTCGATCCCTATGCCCGGATCGAGGACCTGTCGGTCGGCGAGCGGCAACGTGTCGAAATCGTCAAATGCCTGATCCGTGACCCGTCGCTGTTTGTGCTGGACGAACCGACGGCCGTTCTGCTGCCGGATGAGATCGCAGCCCTGCTCGACGTCTGCCGCCGGGTCGCGTCGGGCGGCCGCGCCGTTGTGCTCGTCACGCACAAGCTTGCCGAGATCAAGAAAATCGCCGACCGCGTCACCGTGCTGCGTGCCGGCAAGGTCGTTGGCGGCTCTTCGACGCCGGCGGCCGACATCGATAGCCTCGTGCGCGCGATGATCCAGGGCAATGTCGAGACGCTCGACACCTCGGCGGCGTCGATCATGGGGCTTGAGCCGGTCAGGCATGTGAGCCACGCCCGGACCGCGAACACGGCCAGGATCGAAGTCCTCCAGGTCAGCGGGCTCACGGTGAAGGATCATCAGGGCGTCACCCGGCTCGATAATTTCACGCTCAGTGTCGATCGCGGCGAGATCGTCGGCGTCGCCGGCGTCGAAGGCAACGGCCAAAGCGAATTGACCGCCGTGCTGGCGGGAATGATGCCGGCGACCGAGGGGCGGATTCATCTCGGCGAAACCGAATTGACCGCCCGCAGCCCGAAGGAAATCACCGCCGCCGGCATGGGCATCGTGCCGGAAGATCGCCATGCGGTAGGATGCGTTGCCGCGATGAGCCTTGCGGAAAATATCTATCTCAACCGCCTCGAGGAATTCACCCGCTTCGGTTTTCTCAAGCGCGGCATGCTCGAGAGCAAGGCAGGCGAGATGATGCAGCGGTTCGACGTCCGCGCACGCGGCCCGGGCGTGATGTTCTCGTCGCTCTCCGGCGGCAACCAGCAAAAGGCGGTGCTGGCCCGCGAGATCACGCTGCCCAATCTGGTGTGCCTGGTCGCGGCGCAACCGACGCGCGGCCTCGATGTCGGCGCGGTGGCTGCGGTCTACGGCCAGATCCGGGCGGCCTGCGAACGCGGCGTCGCCATCCTTTTGGTCTCGTCGGAACTGGATGAACTGCTGACGGTCGCCGACCGTATCGTCGTGCTTTACCGCGGCCGGATCATGGGATCCTGCATCGCCGACCCGGCGCGCCGGGCCGAGATCGGTGCCATGATGGCGGGGCAGGCGCAATGACGGTTGTCGAGCAGCGCGGTCCGTTGTTGAAGCGCTTCGCGGCGAGGCCGGCGCTGCTCGGCTCGCTGCTCGCCGTGGCGTTTGCGGCGCTGGTCGGTCTCGTCTTGATCGCCTCGATCGGCGTGTCGGTGCCGGATGCGATTTCGGCGTTCGTGGACGGCACCGTGGGGTCGCCCTATGCGATTGCCGCCTCGATCAATCGAAGCCTGGCGTTCGCGCTGGTCGGGTTCGGCTTCATCCTGGCGAACCGCGCCAATCTCACCAATGTCGGCGGCGAGGGCCAGATTGCCGTCGGCGGCGTCGCCGCCACTGCGATAGCACTTTACGGCCATGTCAGCGGATTGCCGTTCGGGCTTTCCTTCCTGCTGCCGATGCTCGCGGCCGTCGTCGCCGGCGCCGCATGGGGCGCGCTCGCCGCCGTGATGAAGGTCAAGGCTGGCACCAATGAAGTGATCAGCACGTTATTACTGTCCTTCATCGGCGTATGGCTGTTGTATTGGTGCGTGCAGTCGCCTTCGTTATTGCGCAAGCCGATGACGACCTCGGCGACGCTTCCAGAGTCGTTGGAAATTCCCGACGCGACCAAGCTGCCCTTGCTCACCGGCGACTATTCCTTTCCGCTGCATATCGGGCTTCCGCTCACCATCATCATCGCCGTGGTGGTCGCGGTGCTGTTGTCGAAGACCGTTGTTGGAGTGCGTCTTCGCGCGGTCGGGCTCAATCCGGTTGCCGCCAACCGTGCCGGGATTTCATATGCCCGCACCGTGGTCTTTGCGCTCGCCAGCGCCGGCGCGCTCGGCGGGCTGGCCGGAGCCTTGATGCTGCTCGGTGAGCAATACACTCTCAAGGACGGATTTTCGTCCGGCTACGGTTTCGACGGTCTGGTGGCGGGATTGCTGGCGCGGGGTTCGGTGACCGGCGTGATTGCCGCGGCCTTATTATTCGGTTTCATGCGATCCGGCGGCATCAACATGGAAATGGTCGCCGCTGTGCCGACCGCGCTGGTGGTGGTGATTCAGGGACTGATCGTCATCACCCTCGCAGGTGCCACGCTGTTCATTGAGAAATGGGAGCGGCCATGACGTGGGAATTGTTCGCCGTGTTCCTGGGGTCGTCGATCCGGCTTGCGACGCCCTTGCTGCTCGCAGGCATCGGCGAGATGGTGAGCGAACGGGCCGGCGTGCTCAATATGAGCATCGAGGGAATGATGCTGACCTCGGCATTCGCTGCCGCTGTCGGTTCCTGGGCCACCGGCGATCCGCTGCTCGGGCTATTGGTCGGCATCCTCGCGGTGCAGCCGATCGCGCTGCTGCAGGCGGTGCTGAGCAATACGCTGCGGGCCAACCAGATCGTATCCGGCATCGGCATCAACATTCTGGTATTGGGCGCGACCACGCTGGCGTATCGCGAGATTTTCGGCGCGCGGTCGCGGGCGGAAATTCCCGGCCTCGTGAAAATCAGACCCCCGCTGATCGGCGATATCCCGGTATTCGGGACGGCCGTGTTCGAGCAGGTCTGGCTGTTCTACGCCGGCATCGTCATCATCGCCATCACGGCGCTGGTTCTGCGTTACACGTCCGTCGGCCTCGCCGTTCATGCCGCCGGCGCCGAGCCGAAGGCGGTCGACAAGTCAGGGCTTTCGGTGACCCGCATCCGTTATGCCGCCGTGCTGTTTGCCGGATTCATGGCATCGCTCGCGGGCGCCTTCCTGTCGATCGGCGACATCCACACCTTTACCGAAGGCATGACGCGCGGCGCGGGCTATCTGGCGATCGCATCGGTGATTTTCGGAAAGTGGCGAATTGGCGGAACGGTGCTCGCCTGCCTGTTGTTTGGTGCTGCGACGGCGCTGCAATTTCAGCTCCCGGCGATGGGCATCAACGTGCCCAACGCGCTTCTGATCATGCTGCCCTATCTGCTCGCCTTGATGGCGGTCGGCGGCCTGGTCGGCCGGCAGATGGCGCCGGCGACGTTGGGCGAAGCTTACCGCCGGTAACTAACGCTTCGGCTACGCGACCGCGGCTACTTTGTGTGCGGGGATATCCTCGGGGAACAGCCGGTCCTGATCGCCGAGATATTGCATCTCGGTGACATGCAGCATGGAATTATTGGCTTCGCGTTTCTTCGCGTCTTCCTCGCCATAGAGGAATGCCACGAAAGCATAGCGCTTGCCGCGGGTGATCGGCGTCACCTGATGCAGCGCCCCGCATGAGAACACCAGCGCGCCGCCATCCGGCGGCCGGTAGACCTTGCGGCCGAACTCCGGAAACATCAGGTCGCAGCCCTCGAAGCCGCCGTTGAGATTGATCGAGACGGCAAAGCGCCGATGTCGCGCGCCGGCGTTGACGTTGTCGCGATGGCGGTGGAAGTGTCCGCCGACCTCGCTGTCGTAACAGGCGACGATGTAGCGGTCCATTCGCGTGGCCTGAAATTGGAAATATCGCTCGATCTCGGGAAGCAGCCGGCGCACGATCTGGGTGCGGATCAGATCGCGAATCTCGGGCGCTGCCAGGACAACATCGCTGCGGCGCTTCAGCCGCCAGTCGGACAGCGTCGTGGTCTTGCCGGCAATGTCGAATTGGAAGCCGGAATCTTCGCCGCCCTGCTGTTCGTAGAATTGCATCAGGAAATCGCAGAGTTCGAAACTGAAGACGCGCGGCACGATCAGCGCCGGCGCCGACATCGGAACGCCCGCGGAGTCGTCTACTGCCGGAAGGTTGCGCAGAACACCGCGTACGGTTTCGGCATGGCCTTGCGGGAAATCCCATGCGATGTCGGCGACCGCCCGCAACATCGGGTCGAGTACGACGGTGCGTGGCATCTCCGCAGCGCCGAACGTCCGGCTGATGGCGCCATCATAGTCGGCGAGAAAGAACAGTGCATTGCTGCTGATCGCGGCAAGTTTCGCGGCGTCATCGGGCGGCCCAGTGAAGACGCATGCGACGACGAGGTGGTCTTCTTTAAAGATATCGGCCTGCCTCACCAGTTCGGCGAGTTCGGCTTGCGCGCGCGGATTTGCCGGCGAGCCGAGGAAGCTCAGTACGACCCAGCGCCCGGCGCTGACGTGCAGGTCGAATGAACCGCCGGTGATGAGCGGCGCGCTGAACCAGGGTACGCGGTCACCCAGGATGATGCGGTTTTCGGCGTTTGTCTGATCTGTCATGGCAAGCTCACGGCAATAGCGGCCCCCGTGATGAGGGCGGCAAGGTCGGGGAGGTTCTGGGAACGCGAATGACTCAACCGCACGCGAAAGCAAAATGGCCTTGTCGGCCGACGCACGTGGTACTTGCTGGAGATCGCGACGATAGGGTTAATAATCTTAACGATGTCTTTATTCCCGTCCGCCGGGGATGTCGCCCGGTGTTGCAAGCCAGATGTCGGAAATATCCCGAAACGGGAATCGGTCAGGCTTGGGCGCGCCAGGCGGCGGTCAAGGCGGCTTTGGGCCGCGCGCACGCCAGCTACCTTAAAGCCGGGAGGACGATGCCGCCGGGCGGAGTGTGGCGGAAAATGCTAGCTTGCGGGCGCTGGTTGATTCGAAAGCGATTCCCCGGAAAGACCCCGTTGTCGGCGAATTGGAAAAAGATATCGCGAGGGATGCCGAACCTGTCTCGCTTGCAGCGGCAGGCTTATCATTCCTTTCAGCAAGGCGAGTTCGACCGGGCGGAAAAGCTGTGTGCCGGAATCCTGGCGTATCGGCCCGATGACTTCGATGCGCTGCACCTGCTCGGAATGCTCCACTTCGAGCGCCATCGCATGGTCGAGGCGCTCCGCTTCCTTGCGCGGGCGCTCAAGGTCAATTCCAATTCCGCCGATGCGCTGTCGAATTTCGGGCTGGCGCTTCATGCGAGCGGACGTTACGACGAAGCCATCTCAAGCTATCGCTGTGCGCTGGACCTGGCGCCGGATCATCCGGAAATTCTCTACAATCTCGGCAACGCCTGTCTGGCGCTCGATAACGTCGACGACGCGCTGTCGAATTACGACCGGGTACTGGCGCTCGCGCCGGGCCACGCCGGCGCTCTCGTCAACCGGGGCAATGCGCTTCTGCGATTGAACCAACCGGTGGAGGCGATGGCGAGCTACGACGCCGCGCTGGCGGCGTTGCCCGGCCATCCGCAGATCCTGACCAATCGCGGTCACACGTTTCGCCGCCTTAACCGGCCGGTTGAGGCGCTGGCGGACTTCAGGGCGGCGCTGGCGGCTGCGCCGGAATTTGCCGAGGCTCATTTCGAAGCCGCGATGACCCAGCTTTCGATGGGCGATTTCGATGCCGGCTGGAAGGCCTATGAATGGCGCTGGAAAACCGGCGCATTTGCCCGGCAGCGCCCGCAGCCGAAAGCACCGCTGTGGCTGGGCGACGCGCCGATCTCCGGCAGGACCATTCTGCTGCACGCCGAACAGGGATTTGGCGACACCATTCAGTTCATCCGCTATGCGCCGTTACTGGCCGGCCGTGGCGCCAAGGTGATCTGCGAGGTTCAGCCGGAGTTGCTGCCGCTGTTGTCCGAAAATGTCATGCTCAAGGACGTCACGGTTAAGGCTGCGGGCGAGCCGCTTCCGGCATTCGACCTGCATTGTCCCTTGCTCAGTCTTCCGCTGGCGTTCGGAACGCAGCCCGGAACGATCCCCGCTGCCGTTCCATATCTCGCCGCCTCTGCGGAGCGGCAGGCGTATTGGCGCGATCGCCTGCCGTCGGGGCGCCTGCGCGCCGGATTTGTCTGGTCCGGCCAGTCGTCGCACAAGAACGACAGCAACCGATCGATCGCGCTGCCGCGCCTGTCCGCATTGTTTGAAGATCCGCAAGTCCGGTGCTTCAGCCTGCAGCGCGACCTGCGCGAGGCGGATGGCGAAGCCTTGCGCGATCTACCGAACCTGGTTCATCTCGGCGGCGAGCTGCGCGATTTCGCCGACACCGCGGCCATCATCTCGTTGCTCGATATCGTCGTCTCCGTCGATACGGCGGTTGCGCATCTGGCCGGCGCGCTGGGGAAGCCGGTCATGATCCTGCTGCCCCATGCGGCGGATTTTCGCTGGATGCGGAATCTTGACGTCAGTCCCTGGTATCCGGGCGCCAGGCTGCTGCGGCAGCCGGCCTTCGGTGATTGGGACAGCGTGATCGCGCGCGCCGCCGGTGAGCTGCGGCACCTCGCGTTAGGATTTCGTTAACCACGTCTATTTACTGTTTGGTGAGGATTGCAGGCCGCGTCCGCCGCTTTCGGAGCCATTGATGACCGATCGAATTCACCTTGTGGTCGCCACGCCCTGCTTTGGCGGACAGGTTTCCAGCATCTACGCCAGCTCCATCTTCCATCTGCAGCGGGCCGCGCAGGACAAATCCAACCTCAAGCTCAAGGTTCTGATGCGCGACGGCGACGCGTTGATTACGCGCGCGCGCGCCAATCTGATGACGCTGTTCCTCGATGATCCCACCGCGACACATTTCCTGTTCGTGGATGCCGATATCGGCTTTTTACCCGAACAGGTATTCCGGCTGATCGAATCCGGCGCCGACGTGGTAGCCGGAGTGTATCCGATCAAGCGCGTCAACTGGGACAAGGCAAAGCGGATCATCGAGGGCAAGCGGCCGAAATTACCGTCCGCGACACTCGACTACGTGCTGGAAGTCGACAATCCGGATCATGTCACCGTGGTGAGCGGCTTTACGCGCGTGCGTTACGCCGGCACCGGATTCCTGATGATCCGGCGTCATGTATTCGAGAAGATGTGCGCGCATCCGGCCTATGCATCGCTGCAATTCTTTCGTGAACATTCGCTCGACGCCCTGGCCGGAAGCCCCAATCGATTTGCATTGTTCGAATGCATGATCGATCCGGCGACCGGAACCTATCTCAGCGAGGATTTCGCGTTCTGCAAACGCTGGACCGATATCGGCGGCGAAATCTGGGCCGATCTCGAGAGCCGTCTCGATCATGTCGGCCCAACGGTCTATCACGGCGATGTCTCGTCGCAGTTTGCTGCGCCCGCGCTTGCCACCGATGCGGCGTGAGATGGAATCCGGCTCGGACCAGCCGACCAACATCGCCCGCCCGCTTTGTGTTGACCGAATGGGTGTGGCCAGGCTGACGAAAATGGCCGTCGCCGGAATCGATCTTCGTCCGCTCTGGCAAACTCTGATCGCCAAGGTGATCGACGGCAGCATCAAGGCAGGCGAGGGGCTCGACCTGTCGCTGATCGCACAATTGCTGGGCGACAAGCCGGCGGGTCTCGCCATCCAGCACGAGATACTTGTCTCCCATCAACTATTCCGTTCGCCCTGCGCGGCGACGAAGCCGTGCATGCGCGTTCTGGCGCTGGCGGCTGCGACCGACATGGGCAGCAACATGCCGATCGAGTTTTTGCTTGACGGGTCCGACATCGAATTGATGACGCTGTATGTGATGCCGGAAATCGAATTGCCGGTTGCGCTGCCCGATCACGACATCGCCATCGTGATCGCATCCGACTCCGAAGAATGCCGCGATGCGTTGCGCAAGATCGATCGCGCCAACACGCTGTGGCCGCGTCCGCTGCTCAATCCGCCGCGGCTTGTGTGCAACCTCGATCGCGACAAGCTGCATCACGTGCTCGGCGGAATCGCCGGCGTCGAGATTCCGGCAACGACCGCTGTCACGCGCGAGCAGCTGTCGCCATCGGCCGATGCATGCCGCGACATCGCCGCCGGTCTTGCATTTCCCGTCATCGTCAGGCCGCGCGGATCGCATGCCGGCGCAGGCCTTGCAAAGCTCGATGATGATGGCGCGATCAAGCGCTATCTCGACGCGCGGCCGGAGCAGGAATTCTTCATCGCGCGCTTTGTCGATTATTCCAACCGTGATGGCCTGTTTCGCAAGTACCGGATCGTTTTCATCGATGGGCGGCCCTACGCATGCCACATGGCGATCGCCGATCGATGGGACATCTGGTATCTCAACGCCGGAATGTCGGAAAGCTCGAGCAAGCGTCTTGAAGAACAAACCTTCATGCAGACATTCGACATTGCGTTCGCGCGTCGCCATACGGCCGCGCTGGCCGGGATCGCTGATCGTATCGGTCTCGATTATTTTACGGTCGACTGTGCGGAAACCAAAAACGGATCGCTGTTGATTTTCGAGGCCGACAATACCGCGATCGTTCACGACATGGATCCGCCCGATATCTTTCCCTACAAGGCGCCGCAAATGCGCAAGATATTCGATGCGTTCGCGGCCATGCTCGGTCGGCGGGCCCGGCATGGCCGTGAGCGCGCGGCGTGAGCAAGAAACTGCGCGAGACATCGCCGCTGCCTGAAGCAAGCGGGACGCTCGATCCCGGAAGTTGGGATGACATCCGCGCCCAGGGTCATCGCATGCTCGATGACATGCTGGACTACGCCGCCAACATCCGCGATCGTCCGGTCTGGCGTCCGATACCGGACGACGTTCGCGCGCGATTCCATGCCGGGCTTCCGCGTCAGCCTTCGGATCTTGGCGAGGTCTATCGGGAGTTCGCCGATTTCATCGTTCCCTACGCGACCGGCAACGTGCATCCGGGCTTCATGGGATGGGTGCATGGCGGCGGCACCGCGGTCGGCATGCTGGCGGAGATGCTGGCAGCCGGACTCAACGCCAATCTCGGCGGACGCGATCACATTCCGATCGAGGTCGAACGCCAGGTGGTCGAATGGACACGCGCGATGTTCGGCTTCCCGAGCGAGGCGAGCGGGATCTTTGTCACCGGCACATCGATGGCGAATCTGATGGCGGTGCTGGTGGCGCGAACGGCGGCGCTGGGACAGTCGGTCCGGCAGCGCGGCGTCGCCGACGCGGGCGCATCATTGACGGCCTATGCTTCGACCGCGACCCATGGCTGCGTTGCCAAGGCAATGGATCTTGCGGGCTTCGGCACCGATGCACTGCGGATCATCGAAGCCGATCGCTTCCACCGCATCGACGTCGCGGCGTTGCGCGAGCGGATCGCGCGCGACCGTGCCGCCGGCTGCAAACCGTTTCTCGTGATCGGCTCGGCCGGAACGGTGGACATCGGCGCGATCGATGATCTGGCGGCGCTCGGCGCGCTGTGCCGCGAGCAGGGGCTGTGGTTTCACGTCGACGGCGCCTATGGCGCGCTCGGAATTCTCGCACCGCTCATCGCGCCGCGGCTGGCCGGACTGGAGAATGCGGATTCGATTGCGCTGGATTTCCACAAATGGGGACAGGTGCCTTATGACGCCGGCTTCCTGATCGTTCGCGACGGCCAGCAGCACCGCGATACGTTTGCCACGCCGGCGGCGTATTTGCGCCGGGAAACCAGGGGCCTCGCCGCCGGTTCACCCTGGCCTTGCGATCTGGGGCCTGATCTGTCGCGCGGCTTTCGCGCGCTCAAGACCTGGTTCACCCTGAAGACCTATGGCACCGAAAAGCTCGGCGCGATCATCGCGCGCACCTGCGCGGTTGCCGGATATCTGGAAGGGAGGATCCTGGCCGAGCCGCGGCTGGAGCTGCTGGCGCCGGTGCAGCTCAATATCGTGTGCTTCCGCTACCGGGCCGCTGACGCCAACAGGGTCAATGGCGACATCGTCATCGACATTCAGGAATTGGGGATCGCGGCACCCTCCACGACGGTTCTCGATGGCCAGCTTGCGATACGGGCGGCGATCGTCAATCACCGCACCGACACCTGCGACATCGACGCGCTGGTTTCGGCGGTGCTTGAATTCGGAGCGCGGCGATCTTCGCCTGGCGCCGGCTGAGCGCCCGGCGTTGGCCACCGGCGCGTCAGGCGATGGTCAGGCGGCGGCGTGCTTGCCCTGGTTGGCTTCGTTGCGATCGAGAAGCTTCTTCTCATAGGCGATGAGTTTTCGGGCTTCCTTCAGCGCCTGATAGAGATCGCCGCTCAAAATACTGTTGTTGATGCCTTCGATCACAGGCCATGCGCTCGGCGCGGCGGTGACGATATCGCGGACCAGACTGAAATAGGCGCCGTGATTGACCTGGGGGTCCGGCGAAATATACATCAGTTGCACCGCCAGATAGACCAGCTTGGCCGGCGTATTGGCCGTGGCCGGCGTCATGATGTCCTTTTCACGCAGAATCGGAATCTTGTCGCCGTCGATCAACAGCCGGGCGCGCTGATCCGTGTTGGTGATCACGCAATTGCCGATGATGATCCGCTCGTTCGGCTTGAGCTCGACTTTGAGGGCCATGTCCGGTCTCCGGTTGCAGCGTCCTGCGCGAGCCACGTGATGGCGAATTGTGGTGGTGCCCGGCTTTGGTCGCGCCAGGGGCGAGTGGATGCCGTTGTGGCCGGCGTCGTCACAATCCTTTCCGATTATAGTTAATGCTTCGTTAACGGGAAGCGGCTGCCGCTCTGGCACGGGTTGTTCGAATATGCCGCTATATCAGCCCTATTTCGCGAATCCGGCGCAGAAATCAGCCCTTCGCTGGCGCGCCCCGGACATCGGTACGCTCATGCCAATTCATGTTTTTTTAGAGACTAGCTCCCAAGGTTGGCCGTCGCCCGATCAAAAGATTGGGAACCACGCTCGCACTCTCATTTCACACCAGAAAGGTATGAAACATGTCCGGTATTGTTCTTTCGTCCGCGGTTCGCCAGAACCTGCTTTCCCTGCAGTCGACCGCCGCTCTGCTCGCGACCACCCAAAACGACCTCGCCACGGGCAACGCCGTCAACTCGGCGCTCGATAATCCGACCAGCTACTTCACCGCGGAATCCCTCAACAACCGCGCCAGCGACATCAACAACCTGCTGGACACTATCGGCAACGGCGTGCAGGTGCTGCAGGCCGCCAACACCGGCATCACCTCGCTGCAGAGCCTGGTCGCCAACGCCCAGTCGATTGCCAACCAGGTGCTTCAGGCCCCCACCGGCTATTCGACGAAATCCAGCGTGACCACCGCCGCGATCACCGGGGCGACCGCCAACAACCTGCTGGGGGCCGGGACCAACAATACCGTCACCGGCACCACTATCAAGAATGACAACACAACGTCGGTTGATATCACCGCTGCGACCCAACTGGTCGGCACCGCGAGCGGCACCTCCAACGACCTCGCGACCGCCATCACCAACGGGTCGGTTCTGTCGATCGATGGCAAGAACATCACCTTCAGCACCGCACAGACGACGACGACGACTGACGGCAGCGGCAACGTCACCATCGGCACCGGTACCGGCAGCACGGCGACCGTGCAGACCGTCCTCACCGCGATCGACGGAATCACCGGCGCCTCCACGGCCTCGACGGTCAATGGTACCGGCCAACTCGTGCTCAGCACGGGTACGGCGCAGAACCTGGTGATCGGCGCAGGATCGGGTAACGTCCTCACCGCTCTTGGCCTGAGCGCCGGAACGACGAACGTCACTCCTCCCGCGCTCAGCGGCGAGACCCTCAAGATCGCTGCCACCGGCAACGGCACCGCAACGAACATCACGTTCGGCACTAGCACCGGCGAGGTTTCGACCCTCAACGAGCTCAACACCCAGTTGGCGGCGAATAACCTGCAGGCAAGCATCAATTCTACCGGTGCAGTCACCATTACGACCACCAACAACGCCGCATCGGCGACGATCGGCGCATTCACCGGCAGCACCGCAACGCCTTACTCCAGCCTGAGCGCCGCGGCTCCGGTCGCCGACCCGAACTCCCAGGCGACACGCAGCAGCCTGGTCGCGCAGTACAATCAGGTCCTGCAACAGATCAACACCACGGCCCAGGATTCCTCGTTCAACGGCATCAACCTGTTGAACGGCGACACCCTGAACCTGACCTTCGACGAAACCGGCGCTTCCAAGCTGTCGATCGCCGGTGTGACCTTCAACGACGCCGGACTTGGCCTTTCGAGCCTGACCGCCGGTGTCGACTTCCTGGACAGCAACTCGGCGAACGGTGTGTTGTCGACGCTGACCCAGGCCAGCACCACGCTGCGCACCGAGGCATCGAGCCTTGGTTCGAACCTGTCGGTCGTGCAGATCCGCCAGGACTTCAACAAGAGCCTGATCAACGTGCTGCAGACCGGCGCATCCAACCTGACGCTGGCCGACCCGAACCAGGAAGCGGCCAGCAGCCAGGCGCTGTCCACCCGGCAGTCGATCGCAGTCTCCGCGCTGGCGCTCGCCAACCAGTCGCAGCAGAGCGTGCTGCAGCTGCTGCGCTGATCCGGACTCAGGAAAACCAAAAGCGAAACGGCGGGGGAAACCCCGCCGTTTTTTCGTTTTCGGGGGCCAGCGCAAGGGCCAGGCTGCCCGAAGGCGTTGCGGACGCCCGCTTAAGAAAGCGTTCATCAAACAACTTAAGCCGGCGTTAACTCTAATTTAAAGGAGCCTCGCTTATAACGGCGGACGTAAACTAGGAAGGGTTGACACATGTCCGGTATTGTTCTCTCGGCTTCGGTTCGCCAGAACCTGCTCTCGCTGCAGTCGACCGCGGCACTGCTCGCCACCACCCAAAACGACCTCGCCACCGGCAACAAGGTCAATTCGGCGCTCGATAACCCGACTGAATATTTCACGGCGCAGGGCCTCAACAACCGTGCCAGCGACATCAGCAACCTGCTGGACAGCATCGGCAACGGCGTGCAGGTGCTGCAGGCCGCCAATACCGGCATCACCTCGCTGCAGAGCCTGATTGCCAACGCCCAGTCGATTGCCAACCAGGTGCTTCAGGCCCCCACCGGTTACACGACGAAATCCACCGTGACGTCGACCGCCATCGCAGGCGCCACGGCCAACAATCTGTTGGGACCCGGCACCAATGCCACCGTCACCGGCACCACCATCAAGAATGACAACACCACGTCGGTTGATATCACCGCTGCGACCCAACTGGTCGGCACCGCGAGCGGCACCTCCAACGATCTCGCGACCGCCATCACCAACGGATCGGTTCTGTCGGTCGATGGCAAGAACATCACCTTCAGCACCGCGCAGACCACGACGACGACCGACGGCGCCGGCAACGTCACCATCGGCATTGGCGCGGGCAGCACGGCGACCGTGCAGACCGTCCTCACCGCGATCGACGGGATTACCGGCGCCGCCACCGCCTCGACGGTCAATGGTACCGGCCAACTCGTCCTCAACACGGGTACGGCGCAGAATCTGGTGATCGGCGCAGGGTCAGGCAACGTCCTCACCGCTCTTGGCCTGAGCGCCGGAACGACGAACGTCACGCCCCCCGCGCTCAGCGGTCAGACGTTGCAGATTGCTGCCACCGGAAACGGCACGGCAACGAACATCACGTTCGGCACAGGCATCGGTGAGGTCTCGACCCTCAACCAGCTCAATACTCAGTTGGCGGCGAATAACCTGCAGGCCAGCATCAACACGACCGGCCAGATCAGCATCACGACCACCAACAACGCCGCATCGGCGACGATCGGCGCACTCACCGGCACCACCGCAACGCCTTTCGCCAGCTTGCCCGCGGCGGCTGCTCCGGTCGCCGACCCGAACTCACAGGCCACACGCGCCAGCCTGGTCGCGCAGTACAATCAGGTCCTGCAACAGATCAACACCACGGCGCAGGATTCGTCGTTCAACGGCATCAACCTGTTGAACGGCGATACCCTGAACCTGACCTTCGATGAAACCGGCGCTTCGAAGCTGGCGATCGTTGGTGTTACCCTCAACGACGCCGGGCTTGGCCTCTCGAGCCTGAACACCGGCACCGACTTCCTCGACAGCAACTCGGCCAATGCCGTGCTGTCACAATTGACCCAGGCCAGCACCACGCTGCGCACCGAAGCATCGAGCCTCGGTTCGAACCTGTCGATCGTGGAGATCCGTCAGGACTTCAACAAGAACCTGATCAACGTGCTGCAGACCGGTGCGTCCAACCTGACGGTCGCCGACCCGAACGAGGAAGCGGCCAACAGCCAGGCGCTGTCCACCCGGCAGTCGATCGCGGTATCCGCACTGGCGCTCGCCAACCAGTCGCAGCAGAGCGTGCTGCAGCTGCTGCGCTGATCCGAACAATAAACCGAAAGCCAAACGGCGGGGGAAGCCCCGCCGTTTTTCTTGAGTGCTTGCTGGCGCGGACGCTTCGATTTGCCCGGTTCTCGACATATATGGAAACCGCCGCTAACCCTATTTTAAAGACGACCCCGTATAAAACCTGGGCAGCCCGAAGCCTGCGTCCTGTGCAAAACCCCCAGTCGAGGTCGTTGAATGTCCCATGCAGCCTACGCTCGCACCGCCCAATTTTCTTCGCCCCGCGAAGTCGAAGCGCAGACGCTGCTGATGGCGGCACGAAAGCTCGTTGAAGTTCAGACCAACTGGAATGGCCCCGACAAGAAGATGCAGGCTGCCCTGTTGTTCAACCGCCGGCTCTGGACGATTTTCATGGGTGCGGCGGAGAGCAACGACAATCCGCAGCCGCTCGAGGTCCGGCAGAACATCGTCAACATCGCGGTCTTTGTGATGCAGCGAACCATCGAGATGCAGACAAATCCTAATCCGGAAAAACTGCAAGCGCTGATCGACATCAACTCCAATATTGCCGCTGGCCTGTCGGGCAGGGCCTGATCGCCAGATTGGGACAAATGTTTACAACGCTGCGCTTCGCGGTTGCGGGGCGACCACCGGATCAGACGTTGCGATCGGTAGCGGCGCCGCGGGGGATTGAACTTTTCGTCAGATCGAGCGCGCGATAATACGCCCGTCGCTGCAACGTTGCACTATCCGGAAACTGGCTGATCACCGCGCCGGTGCGTTCGTTAATCGTCTGATAGACGATCGATCCCGCAGCGCGATCGAGAAAGGCCTGGCGCGATACGCTGCCGCTCGTGGCCAGCTCGTTGTTGACGGTCGTGCTTGGGTCCACGACCGTAACGCTCTGGCTCGGAGGCAGCACGGTTGCGACGGCGTTATTGGCCGCTTCGCTGACCGGCTGCGCAATTGGCGTTGCAACCGGCGCCCCCACCGGTTTGATGCTGAAATCCGTACTCATGGCAGCCTCCGGGCTTCCCTCGAGTCAAATCCCAACCCCTCCAGTTCCTGTTATGACTTCCACCTCTCAACGTTGCGTTAGAGAATGCACTGAATTTTGCGCCGATTTCGGCGCACAAGTTTGATGAAAAATGTCGGTATTTCGCGAAAAGGCACGGCGCAGCGCCGTTCAGAGCGAGCGGCTCACTGTCAGCGGCGTGATCTGCCGCGGTCCCGGCGCGGCGCGTCGTCCGGCCGCGGTGTAGGTGTTGGGAATATTACGGCGCTGCATCTCGGTGTTGACGCCGCGCACGATGCTTTCGGATACCGCGTGCGCCGTTGCCAGCACCGTGAGGTTGATCTGCAACATGGCGCGAAACACGTCATGATGACGATGCAGCGTCTTCAAAAGATCCGGCGAAGCCTGTGACAGATATTTCTGGCTGGCCTTCAGATGCGCGACCGTGGTGGCATAGCGGCGGGAGAAGTCGGTCTTCTTGGCCTCGAACGTCATCGCCTCGCGTATCTTGCCGGCGCGAACCAGTTCGGTCTCGCGCTCGATGACGCCGAGCAGTGTGCTCATCACATCCATCAGGTTCTCGGCGAGCTTGCGCGCCTCGGCGGGGGTCGAGGCCATCGGGACTGGCGCAGGCGCCGGCTGCCGTCGAGGATGCTGGTTCATGTGTTGTTTCCCGGGACCTGGCTGGCCTGCTTGGCTTGCTGCAGAATCAGCTCGCGAAAGATGTCTTTGGAAATGCCGATGCCACCGGCTTTGGCGAAGGATTTCGAATATTGTTCGGTCAGCATCGAGCGCCACACGCCGGTGCCCGGCGTGTCGCCGAACGGGCCTTCGCCCTTGAGGCCGTTGGTCATCTGCGAGAACATCTGGTTGATGAACATTGCCTCGAAATCGGTCGCCGTGGTCTTGGCCTTGGCTTGCGCCTGCGGCGACACCTTGGTCAGGGCATCCGCCAGCGTGTAATCCGGACGGCCGTTGTACGTCGCGATCGCGGCCTGGGACGTTACGGCGCGATGGGTGCTGTTGCCGGTATTCATTTGCATCACATCACCTCGATGTCGGCCTGGATCGCGCCGGCGGCCTTGATCGCCTGCAGAATGCCGATCAGGTCGCGCGGGCCGATGCCTAATCCATTGAGGCCGTCGACGAGCTGCTGCAGCGATACGCCGTCCTTCACCATCGCAAATTTCTTGCCATCCTCGGTAACGCCGACGCGAGTGTTGGGCGTCACCACAGTTCGCCCGCGCGACAGCGGACCGGGCTGGCTGACCTGCGGGCTTTCCGAAATCGTGACGGTGAGGTTGCCCTGGGCAACGGCGACGGTGGCGACGCGGACATCGCGGCCCATCACGATGATGCCGGAGCGTTCGTCGATCACGATCCTGGCGACGAGGTCCGGTTGGACCTGCAACTGCTCGATCTCGGTCAGGAAGGCGACGACGTTGCCCTTGAATTCCGCGGGGATGGAGAGCTGGACGGTCGAGGGGTCGATCGGCTCGGCGCACTTGGCGCCGAGATAATCGTTGACCGCGGCGGCGATCCGCTTGGCGGTGGTGAAATCGGCATTGCGCAGCGCCAGCCGCACATTGGGCAGCCGGTTGAGCGCGAATTCGATCTCGCGCTCAATGATGGCGCCGTTGGCGATGCGGCCGACCGTCGGCACGCCGCGCGTGATGCTGGCGGCCGCACCCTGGGCCTGGAAGCCGCCGATCGAGACCGAGCCCTGCGCCACCGCATAGACGTTGCCGTCGGCGCCGAGCAGGGGGGTGACCAGCAGGGTGCCGCCTTCCAGATTCTTGGAATCGCCGAGCGACGACACCGTGACGTCCATCCGGGTGCCCTGAGTGCCGAACGGGGGCAAATTGCCGGTCACCATCACGGCGGCGACGTTGCCGGTGCGGATGGTGGCGCCGCGGATGTTGACGCCCATGCGCTCAAGCATCGCCTGCAGCGATTGCTTGGTGAAGGGGATGTTGTTCAGGGTGTCGCCGGTGCCGTTGAGGCCGACGACCAAGCCATAGCCGATCAGCTGATTCTGCCGCACGCCTTCAATGTTGGCGAGGTCCTTGATCCGGGACGTCGCACCGGCGGGAATCGTGGACACTGCCAGCGACAGCAATGCGGCGCAGACCACCCCTAACACTCTCGCCGACAAAACGCTTGGCATCCTCTGCTCCCCGCTGAGGTTTTGGCTGGACCGGCGCATCACTCCCATGATGGCGATCCGGCATTAACCATGCGAGCGCCATGCCACACCTTCTCTCGACATTAACATATTGATTTTGTTGTATAAAAATCTTGAGGGCCGCGCCTTCATCCAGCGCGCTGCAGTGGCGAAACTGCCCGAGGCGGCAGATTTTGCCGGCCATTTACGGTCCATTAACCATAAGCGGGCGAAGCTTCAGGCAACCCCGGTCCGGACGGGCGAAGCGATATCCGCACCGCTGGAGACCCCGGATGTCGCTCTGCCAATTCGGGCCACGCAGGAAGCCAAGACCATGCGCATCTACGGACCGAACGGCACCACTCTCGGACCTGCGGCGACGAACGTCCGGCGAACCAGCTCCACCAGCTTTGCCCTGCCGGAGGACACAGCTTCCACCCCCGAAAGTCGCGCTGTGATGGCGCCCAAGACGGCGGCCAATATCGATGCGCTGCTGGCCATGCAGGGGATCGAGGATCCGGTAGAGCGCCGCAAACGTTCGGTGCAGCGCGGCAAAGGCGCGCTTGACGTGTTGGACGACCTCAAGATCGGCCTGTTGTCCGGCAATTTCAATGCCGCGACCGTCAGCCGGCTGCGGGACGCCGCCGCCAACCTCAAATCCTCCTCCGGCGATCCCGGCCTCGACGCGGTCCTGTCCGAGATCGAGCTACGGGTCGAAGTGGAACTGGCCAAGGCCGGACAGTTCTGACGCCAGCCGCCATTTACGCACAGCTTCCTGCGGGGGGCTCCCGCGGTGCACCGTTTCCGGCCAGCCGACGATATTGTCTGTCACAACCCGCCGCTATATAAGGCCCGCGCGGACGGACCCTTTTTCGTCCGCCTTGCACGTACAGATGGGCTGGCCTTGGAAAAGTTGAAGAATTATCGACCCTCCGAAAAAGAGCCTTTCATGAACGACCGCCAGCGCGATTATTTTCGCGCCAAGCTGCTGGCGTGGAAGGAAGAGATTTTACGGGAATCGCGGATCACATTGCAGACGCTCCAGGAAGAGAACGTCAATCATCCTGATCTTGCCGACCGCGCTTCGTCCGAAACCGATCGCGCCATCGAATTGCGCGCTCGCGACCGGCAACGCAAGCTGATCTCCAAGATCGACGCGGCGCTGCAGCGCATCGACGACAACACCTACGGCTATTGCGAGGAGACCGGCGAGCCGATCTCACTGAAGCGGCTCGAAGCCCGCCCGATCGCCACGCTGTCGGTGGAGGCGCAGGAGCGCCACGAGAAGCGCGAGAAGGTCTATCGCGACGAATAGGCGGCAGGCGTGTATTCAGGCGTGATCGCCCCGGCGCGAGCATCCTGATGCATGGCCCGTTGCCGTGACATGGCATTTTGCTTGGCATTTCCGGAAGGTTGCCGCCGATGAACAGGATCCTCGCGGCTGCAGCAATCATTGCTGCTGCCCGCCGCGACCGCAGGCCGCTGCAACCGTTCCCCGCAGACGCCGCGCCGCAGGACGAGGCCGACGGATACCGCATTCAGGATGCGCTTCATGATCTGCTGGCCGCCGATTTCGGCGCGCTGGTCGGTTACAAGATCGGCTGCACCAGCGCGGTGATGCAGCAATATCTCGGAATTCCGCACCCTTGCGGCGGCGGCGTATTTGCAGAAGGCGTTCACGCCAGCGGTGTGTCGCTGCCCGCGAAAGATTTCGTCCGTGTCGGCGTCGAATGCGAGATCGCCGTGCGGCTCGCGCATGATCTTGAGCCATCGCAGGCGCCATTCACGGCGGACGCTGTCGCGCAAGCCGTCGAGGCGTATCTGCCCGCCATCGAGATCGTCGATGATCGTTATGCCGATTGGCAAACCATCGGCGCGCCGACGTTGGTGGCGGATGATTTCTTTGCCGCCGGCTGCGTGCTCGGAAAGCCCGTGGCGCGATCGGCAGCACCGGACTTGCTGGATGTCGTCGGCCGCGCCGTGATCAACGGGATTGAGGATGGACGAGGCACCGGCGCCGACGTGCTCGGTCATCCGCACCATGCGCTGGCGTGGCTGGCCAGCCATCTCGCCGCCGGCGGCAAGGCCTTGCGCGCGGGCCAGATCGTTCTGACCGGAAGCCTGGTGAAGACCGTGTGGCTCAAGCCAGGCGACAGCGTGACGATGGATTTGTCGGGGCTGGGCGCGGTGCAGGTCGGATTCGCCTGAGCTTTGCCGTTCAACAACGAGCACGGCCTCCGCCAGGGGAGCTGACGGAGGCCGCGTAGGACATCTCACTGCGCCTAGGTTCGCGGGTGAGATGTGGGAGCTCGTGGATGGTTCTCCTGTTCGGGCCTGAACCTGCCCGCGGAAACTCAGGTGCTGATCTCTTTATTTGAGCATGATCTTTTCGGAAAACCGGTTCCCACTTTTCCGGATCATGCTCTTAGAACGGCAGCAGCACGTCCATCACCTGCTGACCATAACGCGGCTGCTGCACGTCGGTGAGCTGGCCGTGGCCGCCATAGGCGATACGGGCTTGCGCGATCTTGCTTAAATCGATGGTGTTGTCGCTCTGGATGTCCTCCGGACGCACGATGCCGGCGACGATCAGCTCGCGCTTTTCGAAATTGACGCGGACCTCCTGCTTGCCTTCGACGACCAGATTGCCGTTCGGCAGCAACTGGGTGACGACGGCGGCGATGTTGGTCTGCAACGTTTCCTGCCGTTGTACCGTGCCCTTGCCGTCGGCCGACGAGGTGGCGTCGGCGGTCAAGAGGCGCCCGGGCAGAGCCGAGGCGCCGCTCAGAAATTTGCTGCCGAGGAACGCGGTGATCCCCAAATCTTCGGTAACGGTGCGGCTGCGGATGGTTTCGTTGGCGAAATTGGCCTGATCGGTGATGTTGACCGAGACGGTCAAGAGATCCCCGATCTGATGCGCGCGCTGGTCCTTGAAGAACGACCGCGAGCCGTTCCGCCACAGTGAATTGGCGTTGTAGGACACCGCTTCCGGCTTCGGCATCGGCATCTGCACCGGCTTGTAGCCGGGCTGCGTCGTCGGATTGTCGATCGAGGACAGTTTCGGCTGTTCGCCGATTTGGGAGAACCTGTCGATCGAGGAACAGCCGCCGCCTGCGATGCTGACGATCGTCAACAAGGTGCCGGTGAGGGCGATACGATTGATACTAGACGTATACATGAACTTTTACTCGGCTTTTGGGGACACTTGCGAACTATTGCCGGCGGCGACCGCAACCGGTGCAGCCGTTTCGGCCGCTCCGACCGCGGAGGATGCGTCTGTGGCAGGAGGAAGGCGGGGCGTTGCGACCGTGATCGCGACCTGGTCGCGGCCGATGACGACGCCGGACACCGTACGCTTCGATTGCAGATTGAGCACGTTGACCACGTCGCCTTCGGTGCCGCCCTCCATCGCCTTGCCGCGAATGGTGAGATAAAGGCCGGTGGATTCGTAGATCAGGGTGACATTGTCGTCGCGCTGCACCAGGTCCGGCTTGGCGAGATCGGAGGTCCTCAACGCCTGGCCGGCGCGAAGCTGCTTGCGCATCTGCATTCCGACCGCGAGATGGCGAGCCGCGGCGTCGCTGCCGACCTCGGCTCGCGGGAGCCGCTGGGCAATCACGTCGGAAGATTTCAGCACTTCGCTACGCTCGACGTCCCGCGTCAGCACGGCGGCCTCGACGGTTTCGATCGCGGTGCCGGTAAAGCGCAAGGTCGTTGGCGTGGTTCCGGCCTCGTTGCCGATTTCGAAGCTGACATCGAAGCGGCCGCTGCGCGGCTCGTACCAGGTCGAGACCGGCTGCAAGGCGCCGGTGTTCGATGCTTCGAGCTGCACATCGCGCATGCCGCGATCGAATGTCAGGGAAAGGTTGGCGGCATCGCCGAGGCCCCTGCGATGCTCCAGCGCGCGGGCGACCTGAAGCTCGATCTCCTTGGCCGGGAGCGAGCGCGACAGCCGGGTCACGGTAATCGCCTTGATGTCCCTGGTGTCGACGCCGATCACCTGATGCGCCTGCAAGGTGGCCAGCACCTTTTCGGTCGGCAGTGAGCCGGTGGTACCGAGATCGGGGGCGCGATAGATCGCGATCAATGCCGCGGTGCCGGCGTTGTCGAGGATGTCGCCGATCCGCACCACGTCGCTGGAGACGGTAACGCTGGCGCGCAATGCCGGCGTTGCGATGACGTCTTCGCTGGTCTGGGCGAATGCCGTCGCGGCGCCGGCCGCGAGCAGGGCGGCTGCCAGGAGAAGCGAACGCATGGTCATCATCATCTTCCTCAACGGAACAGCGCAGAGGTGGTTTGCAGCATCTGGTCGGCAGCGCTGATCACCTTGGCGTTCATTTCGTAGGCGCGCTGTGCGGCAATCAGGTTGGACATTTCCGAAACGACGTCGACATTGGATTGCTCAAGGCTTCCTTGCGTAATCGTTCCGTAGCCGTCGAGGCTGGCGAGACCGTCCTGGGGTTGGCCCGACGACGGCGTATCGGTGAAGAGGTTGTTTCCGACCGGCTGCAGGCCGGCCTTGTTGATGAAGCGGGTGAGGGTGAGCTGGCCGATGATCTGGGACGTTATCGTCGACCCCACCGGCGTCACCGACACCTGGCCCTGGGCGTTGACGGTGAGGCCTGTGGAGTTTTGCGGCACCGTGATCGTGGGTTGCACCGGATTGCCCGCGGCGGTGACGATCCGCCCGGTATTGTCCATCTGGAACGTGCCGTCCCGGGTATATTGAAAGGTGCCGTCCGGCATCAGGA
This sequence comes from uncultured Pseudomonadota bacterium, assembly GCA_963813165.1. Taxonomy (GTDB): domain Bacteria; phylum Pseudomonadota; class Alphaproteobacteria; order Rhizobiales; family Xanthobacteraceae; genus Bradyrhizobium. Next base: position 387,345 of record CAWEYJ010000003.1, read on the forward strand.
TCTTGAAGAATCCTTCCCCAGTGATCGCGAGATCGAGATCGTTGCCGGTCATCGACAGCGTTCCCTGGGTCATCGATCGCGGCGTTCCGACGGTCTTCACGCCGCCGCCGATATCGATACCCACCGGCAGGATGGTGCCTTGGGCCGAGGCCTGGGCGCCGACCCGGCTGATATGTTCGTAAATCAAATCCTGGAATTCGGCGGTCTGCTTCTTGTAACCGGTGGTCTGCAGGTTCGCGATGTTGTTGGAGATGACCTGGACGCTGAGTTCCTGGGCCGCCATTCCGGTCGCTGCAGTATGAAGAGCTTGCATGTGTCGTCTCCCTGAATGGCCTTACGACGGAACGTCGGCGAGTTTTTCGATCGCCGATTTATGCAGGTCGCTCTGCTGCTGCAGTAATGTCGCGATTTGCGTATAGGCGCGCGACACCTCGATCATGCGGCTCATCTCTGCCACCGCGTTGACGTTGGATTTTTCGATGAAACCCTGGCGCACCGCGGATTTGACGTCGGGCTGCGCGGCGCCTTCTCCCGCCGAATAGAGATTGGAGCCTTCCTTCAACAGCTTCTGCGCCTCTGCAAAGCTGACGAGCCGGAGCTTGCCGCGAACCGAATCCGTGCGGTTGGTGCCTTCCTGCACCGTGATGGTGCCGTCCGGCGTCACGTTGATGTCGTGGTCGGTGGGCTGAAAGACGATGGGACCGCTGGTGCCGAGAACCGGATTGCCTGCGGCGGTCACGAGCTGGCCCTGGCCGTTGAGCTGCAGGCCGCCGTCGCGGGTGTAGCGCTCGCCCGCGGTCGTCTGCACCACGAGGAAGCCGCCCCCGTCGATCGCGAGGTCCAGCGGATTTTTGGTTTGCTCGGCAGCGCCTTGCGAAAAATCGCGAAAGGTGCCGCGGTCCTGGACATAGCTGACGCGACGATCGCTTCCGACGAAGTTGTCTTCGTGCGCGCCCGGCATCAGATATTCCTCAAACAGCGACGCGTCGGCCTTGAAGCCGGCGGTGTTGACGTTCGCGATGTTGTTGGAGACGACATCCAACTGCCGTTCCAGCATGGTTTGCCGCGAAAGCCCGATGAGAAGTGCATTCTCCATCGATGGTTCTCCCCTGAATGATCCGCAGCTAAGGCCCTCCCAGGCCGGTTGCGGATGCTGCGAGCCGCCAGCTCTCCCAAGCCGCGGTTCCCCGACTACACAGCGAAACCCGTGCCAGTTGAGAAAACACCGATTTTGTAATGACTTAGATGCTTTGCCGGGGGCGTTGCCGGGCGGCAATAAGGTCTTGTTGACCATGTTTGCCCGGCAACTTTTTCCTAGTTGAGGGGTAAACGAAAGGTTCCATTAACCATTATTACCTTAGCGTCCGGATCATGAGGGCGCGTGTGCGCCGGCGGCCTTTGTATCGCGTCTTCCAAGCCTGCCTGGCGGCATCGCGTTCACTCGGAAAACCGGGCGGGCTGGCGATGGCAGACAACGAACAGGCAGAGGGCGGCGCGGAAGCGCCAGTCGCCGCGCCTAAAGGCAAGCTCAAGCTGATCATCGCCGTGGTCGGCCTGCTTGCCATCATCGGCGGCGGCGCTGCGACCTGGTTCTTTTTCTTCCGGCATCACGGCGAGGAAATGCACGCCGAGGCGCCGGCGCCGAAACCGCCGGTGTTCATCGACGTGCCGGACATGCTGGTCAATCTGGTCGGCTCGCCGGGTGAGCGCGTGCAATACCTCAAGGTCAGGGTGGTGCTCGAGGTCAAGGAGGAGAAGCAGGTCGAGGCGATCAAGCCGACGATGCCGCGCGTCACCGACATCTTCCAGACCTATCTGCGCGAGTTGCGGCCGACCGACCTCAACGGCTCGGCGGGGCTGTTTCGTTTGAAGGAAGAACTGACCCGGCGGGTCAATCTGGTGGTCGCGCCAAGCGAGGTCAACGCGGTGCTGTTCAAGGAAATCGTCGTTCAGTGACGAGACGGATTTAGAATCATGGCGGGCAACGATCCGGTCGATCAGGATGCAATCGCAGCCCAATGGGAAGCGTCGCTGGATTCCGAGGATCCGGTGCAGGCCGCGGAAGCGGCCGCGGCCAATGAACTCTCCGGCACGATGGCGCTGCAATGGGCCGCCATGGTCGAAGACGGCAGCCGCGACCTCGGCGGCAAGAACAGCGGCGAGCGGGTGCTGTCGCAGGAGGAAATCGACAACCTGCTCGGCTTTTCCGTCGGCGACGTCAACCTCGACGACCATTCCGGCATTCGCGCGATCATCAATTCGGCGATGGTCTCCTACGAGCGTCTGCCGATGCTCGAAATCGTGTTTGACCGGCTGGTGCGGCTGATGACCACGAGCCTGCGCAACTTCACCTCCGACAACGTCGAAGTCTCGCTCGATCGCATCACCTCGGTGCGGTTCGGCGACTACATGAATTCGATTCCGCTGCCCGCGGTATTATCTGTGTTCAAGGCCGAGGAATGGGAGAATTTCGGCCTGGCGACGGTGGATTCCAGCCTGATCTATTCGATGATCGACGTGCTGCTGGGCGGCCGTCGCGGCCAGACCTCGCTGCGGATCGAAGGCCGGCCCTATACCACCATCGAGACCAACCTCGTGAAGCGGCTGGTCGAGGTCGTGCTGGCGGATGCCGAACAGGCGTTCCGGCCGCTGTCGCCGGTGACCTTCAGCATCGACCGGCTGGAAACCAATCCGCGCTTTGCCGCCATCAGCAGGCCTGCCAACGCCGCCATTCTGGTGCGGTTGCGCATCGATATGGAGGATCGCGGCGGCAATATCGAGCTGCTGCTGCCCTATGCGACCATCGAGCCGATCCGCAGCGTGCTGCTGCAGATGTTCATGGGCGAAAAATTCGGCCGCGATCCGATTTGGGAAGGCCATTTCGCGACCGAAGTCGCGCAGGCGGAAATTTCGGTCGATGCCGTGCTCTATGAAGCCGACATTCCGCTCAAGCAATTGATGAAGCTGAAAGTCGGCGACACCCTGCCGCTGGAGATGAGCGCCGACGCGCTGGTGTCGGTGCGCTGCGGCAATGTCACCCTGACCGAAGGGCGGATGGGCCGGGTCGGCGACCGCGTCGCCATTCGCGTCACCAAGAAGCTGCGCAAGCCCAATACCACCTTCGCGATGTTCGAGAAGGCCGATGAGCAAACCAAGTTGATGGAGGCCCAATGAGTCATTCACTCGGAATTGTGATCGAGAGCCTGGTGGCGGTTTTGCTGATGCTTACAATTGGTTATTGCGCGCTGCTCAATACCCGGTTGAAGCGCCTCAAGGCGGACGAGCATTCGCTGAAGGCGACCATCGCGGAGTTGATCACGGCGACCGAAATCGCCGAGCGCGCGATCGGCGGCCTCAAGCACACCGTTCGCGACGTCAACGTCAATCTCGGCGAGCAGCTCGCATCTGCGAGCCAGATGTCCCAGCAATTGAAGAAGCAGCTCGCGGAAGGCGATAACGTTTTGCGGCGGCTGTCCAAGATCGCGATCGCTGCGCGACCGGCGGCCGAGCCGGTGCCCGCGGCCCCGCCGGTCTCGGCGGCGAGGGCCATCGCTGCCGCGGCGCAGGTGTTCTCCGACCGCAAAAGGTCCAATGGCCTTGCCGCATGAAATCTGTTCGTGACATTCGTATCATTCCAGTTGTCCTGGTCGCGATCTTCGGCTTCGCCATATTGAAGGTCGCCGGGCTCGTGATCGATGGCGGCTACGTGTTCGACTATGACCCGCAGTCGACCAAGCAGTCCTGGGCGCAGGAAACCTTCAATTTCCCGGGAGGAAACAAGACCGAAACCGCCGATATCACGGGCTCGGTCGATGAGAAGCCCAAGGAAGAGAAGTCCCGGGAGGAGAAGCCCAGGGAGGAAGCGGCCAGGCCGGCCGTCGCCGCGCCGGAAGTGGCAAAGGCGGACGGTACCGCGGTCGTTCCCGCGCAGGGCCAGCCGGTGTCGCCGTCCGAACGCGCCATCCTCGAGCGGCTGCAATCGCGGCGGCAGGAACTGGAGGCGCGGGCCCGCGAAATCGACATTCGCGAAAGCCTGCTCAAGGCCGCCGAAAAGCGAATCGAATCCAAGGTCCAGGAAATGAAGGCGGTCGAGTCGCGGATCGCCGCGGTGAGCGAACAGAAAACCGAAGCCGATGCCGCGCACTTCAAGGGCATCATCACCATGTATGAGAACATGAAGCCGAAGGACGCCGCCAAGGTGTTCGACCGGCTTGAGATGCCCGTGCTGTTTGAAATCGCTTCGCAGATCGCGCCGCGCAAGATGTCCGAAATCCTTGGCCTGATGTCGACCGAAGCAGCCGAGCGGCTGACGACCGAAATGGCCCGCCGGGCCGGGCCCGACAAATCCGCCTCCGCCGCCGATCTTCCCAAAATCGAAGGCAAGATGCTGCAGCCAAAGCCTAATTAACAAGGATATTTAACAAGTCCTTAAATCGCCAATTCTAAATTCACCTGCGCGGGGCGAGGGCGTCCCGCTGCCGATGCGATCGGTGAACCGAGAGACCCCTTGATATGCCGAGAGCGGCTGCCGCTGGATTTTGGTCGCGCCTCCGCGCCTGCGCGGCGGCGGTCCGGCGGCTGCCTCGGCCGGCCGTCGCGGCTTGCCGCCGGCCTCGTCCTGTTCGGCTTGATGTTCTCCGGTGTCTGCCACGCCGCCGATGCGATCAAGGGGGAGGCCACATTCGCGGAGGCGGGCGGCTATGCGCGGCTGGTTCTCAAGCTTGCCGAGGATGTCGATTCCGAGGTGACCGTCGCCGGATCGATCATCGTGATCCGGTTCAAGCACCCGGTGGATATCCCGATCGACGCGGTGTCCGATGCGGTGCCCGATTATGTCGCCTCGGCGCGGCGCGATCCGGACGGCTCGGCGATCCGGCTGTCGCTGGCGCGCAGGGTGACCATCAACACCATGACGGCGGGGGAACGGGTATTCATCGACCTGTTGCCTGATACATGGAAGGATCCGCCTCCGGGACTTCCTCTCGAGGTGATCCGCGAACTGTCCGAACGTGCGCGGAACGCCGAGCGCGCGTTGCGCCAGCAGCGGGCGCTCGCCGAGGCCAAGAAGCGGACGCCGATCCGCGTCCGCGCATCGCTGCAGCCGACCTTCGTTCGTTTCGTATTCGAAATGCCTGACGGCGTCGGCGTCTCATCGGTGCTGAACGACCAGAAGCTGACGCTGTCGTTCACCGCCGGGCTCACCTTCGACCTGGCGGACGCCAAGCTGGCGGCGCCGCCGAATATCGCCTCGATCAACCAGAAGCTCGAAGGCGATACCTCGGCGGTGGAAATAGCCCTGATTGGCGATGTCGACGTCCACTCCTTCCGCGAGGATAAAAACTACAACGTCGATGTCGCTTTCCAGCAATCCGAAAAGCCGTCAGCACTGCTGTCGCCGGCATCGGATGCCTCGCATGCGCCGGTGGCAATCGCGCCGGCGTCAGCTGTTCCGGTGCCAGCCGCTCCGGCGGCAGCGGCTCCTGCGCCAACCGCTCCGGCGGTGACTGCGCCGGCTGTGTCCCGGATGCCTGCAAGCGAGCCCGCGGCGCCGCGGCAATCCGGCGAAGCTGCGCCGGCAAAGCCGGAGACGCTCGCGGAACGTGCCAGCGTCGAGGCCAAACCCGCCCCGGCGCCGAAAACATCGCTCGCCTCCGAGGCGCCGAAGCCTGTACCCCCCGCAACCGAAGCGCCGGCTTCCCTGCCGGAGAAGCCGCCCAAAAACAGCCAGGCCGCGTCCGAGCCGCCGGCTGCAACGAGGGCCGGCGACAGTGCCGCTGTGGTTGATGCCAAGCGCGACAGCGGCGGCCTGCGCCTGACCTTTTCCTTTGCCGCCGCCACGCCGGCGGCATTGTTTCGCCGCGCCGATACCGTGTGGCTGGTGTTCGATTCCACCCGGCCGATCGATATCGAACCGATCCGCAGCAGGGGCGGCGCGGTTATCGCCGACGTCAGCCTGCTACCGCTGGAAAAGGGTCAGGCGATCCGCATTCGGCTGAACCAGCCTCAAATGCCCTCGCTCACCGGCGACGATCAGGCAAGCGGCGAGAACTGGACGCTGACCTTCGCCGATGCGATGCAGACGCCAACGCAACCGCTGACGGCAACACGGAACATCAGCGATCCCGCCCATGCCAATGTTTCGGTAACGTTGCCCGGGCACGGACGGTTGCACCGGCTTCTCGATCCGGACGCCGGCGATACCTTGCTGGTGGTCACGGCGCCGCCACCCGTTCGCGGTTTCATCAGGGAGCAGGACTTCGTCGAGATGGCGCTGCTGGAATCGATCCACGGTATCGCGGTTCGTCTGAATTCGGATGACATCACCGCCGAGATAGCGCCCGACAAGATCACCCTTGGCAGGCCCGGCGGCTTGACGCTGTCGCCGGCCGATGCTGCGGCTGAGCGGGCGTCGACCGCGGTCAGGCCCATTTTCGATATCGGCGAGTGGCGCAAGAACCAGAGCGAGAACTTCAGCGCGCGGGAGCGGGCGCTCGCCGCTGCGGCGGCCGCGGCCGGACCCGATCAGCGCACGCCGGCGCGGATCGATCTGGCCCGTTTCTATCTGGCGCGCGGGATGTATCCGGAAGCCAAGGGCGTGCTCGATCTCGTCCTGGTCGATACCAAGCGAGGCGAGGAGGATCCGGCTGCACTGATCGTGCATTCGGTTGCGAGCGCGCTGATGGGCCGTCCCGAACTGGCGCTGAAGGATCTCGCCAATCCGGCGATCGGAAGCAATTACGATTTGCAATTATGGAAGGCGTTGGCCTGCGCGCGTCAGGGCAAGTGGGCCGAGGCACGCGAGAAATTCAAGAACGTCGAATTCGCCATCACCTCGCTGCCGATCGATTTGCAGCGCAACGTGATCATGGACGCGATGCGCGCATCGCTCGAGGTCAAGGATTATTCCGGCGCCGCCAAGCGTGCCAGCGATCTGGAAGTCGTCGGCGTTTTGCCCGAACAGAAGCCCGCGGTCTCGGTGCTGCGCGGCCGGCTCGCCGAAGCGCTCGGGCACGACAAGGATGCGCTTGGCGAATACAGGATGGCCGTCAATTCGGCGGACCGTGCGGCGGCAGCGGAAGGCAAGCTGTTCGAGATTGCGCTGCGGCAGAAGCACGACGAAATCAGCCCGGCCGATGCGTTGCGCGAGCTCGAGACGATTTCGGTGATGTGGCGCGGCGACGCGATCGAGGTGAAGGCGCTTGTCATGATGGCGCGTCTTTATTCCGATGCGGGACGCTATGGTGAAACGCTCATGGCGTACCGGACCGCGACCCGGCTGCAGCCCAATTCGGAAATATCGCGGCAAGGCCAGGACGAGGCCGCGGCACTGTTTGCGCAGCTCTTTCTGGGAGCGAAGGGCGACGACCTTCCGCCGGTCGATGCGCTCGGGTTGTTCTACGAATATCGTGAATTGACGCCGATCGGGCGGCGCGGCGACGAAATGATCCGCCGGCTGGCCGATCGGCTGGTCGCGGTCGACCTGCTCGATCAGGCCAGCGAACTGCTGCAGTATCAGGTCGATCACCGGCTGGAGGGCGCGGCGCGCGCCCAGGTCGCGGCACGCCTGGCGATGGTCTACCTCACCAACCGCAAGCCGGATCGCGCCATCGCCGCCCTTCGCACGACCCGCATCGCCGATCTTGCGGGCGAACTGCGCCAGCAACGGCTGCTGCTCGAGGCGCGCGCGCAAAGCGACATCGGCCGCCATGACCTCGCGCTCGATATCATCTCCAACATCGGCGGCCGCGAGGCGATCCGGCTGCGTTCCGACATCTACTGGGCGTCGCGGCGCTGGCGCGAGGCGTCCGAACAGATCGAATTGTATTACGCCGATCGTTGGCGCGACTTCAAACCGCTGAACCCGGTGGAGAAGGGCGACGTGATCCGCGCATTGGTCGGATATGCGTTGGCGGAAGATGCCATCGGCCTGGCGCGCTTCCGCGAAAAATATGCGCCGCTGATGAGTGGCGACGACGACCGCGCCGCGTTCGAGACCGCGAGCCACCCGGCCGCCACCGACAGCGCCGAATTCGCCCCGATCGCGAAGATGGCGGCCAGCGTCGATACGCTCGACGGGTTCCTGCGCGAAATGAGAACGCGATTCCCGGATGCGACGGCAAAGGCGACGCTGCCGCCGGAAATTCCAAAGGCGGATACGCTGCCGACCGGCTCATTGCCGGAGATCGTCGGATTGAAGCGGGCGGAAGCGGCGAGATAGCGCGTCACGCGCGCAACTCAGCCTTTCGCAATCATCCCCTCGACAGCAGCTTGTCGAAGCGTCAGCCTGCGTGGACAGACCATGCAGAGGAACTCGCCCGCATGAGCAAGCCCGTCAAGACCGAAGCCGAACTGATTGCGATGGCCAGCGCGGAGCTGAAAATCCACACCGACTGCCCGGACGGAATCGTGATTTCGGTTCTTCGCGACGGCAGCTCCTGGGAATTCCGCGCCGTGGCCGACCAGGCGACGGTCAGCAGGCCAGGCTTTCCCGAATGTGTCGCAATGCTGGTTCAGATCGGCGACCACCTCAGCAAGCAGTTCGATGTAGAGGGCTGAGCACGTCGCAGCAGCGGACTGCTGACGGCGCCAGCGAGCTATCCGCTGTAGCTCTGCACCAGGCTGCCGGCGACCAGCGACCAGCCATCGACCAGCACGAAGAAGATCAGCTTGAACGGCAGCGACACCACCACCGGCGGCAGCATCATCATGCCCATCGACATCAAAACCGAGGCGACCACGAGGTCGATGATCAGAAACGGCAGGAACAACAGGAAGCCGATCTCGAAGGCGCGTTTCAGTTCGGAGATCATGAACGCCGGCACCAGGATCCGCAGCGACATTTCCTCGGGCGTGGCCGGCGGCGGTTCGCCCGACAGGTCCATGAACAGTTTCAGGTCCTTTTCGCGGACGTTCTTCTGCATGAAGCCGCGCAGCGGCACCGAGGCGCGCTGCAGCGCTTCCTCGACGCCGATCTGGTTGGCGACCAGCGGCTTGATGCCGTCGTCATAGGATTTCTGCAGCACCGGGCCCATCACGAACGCGGTCAGGAACATCGCCAGCGCGATGATCACCGAATTCGGCGGCGCGGTCGCGGTGCCGAGCGCGGTGCGCAGCAGCGACAGCACGACGACGATCCGGGTGAACGACGTCATCATGATCAGGATCGACGGCGCGATCGACAGCACCGTCAATAGCGCGATCAGCTGGATCGCGCGCTCGGTGACGCCGCCATTGCCCTGGCCGAGATTGATGCTGATATCCTGCGCGAACGCCGGATCGGCCAGCGATCCGGCGGCTATCAGTATGGCAAAAAATAAAACTCTACGCGGGACGGACGCCGATCTCACGAAGGGGTCTTCGGACGGCCCAGCAGGGATGCCATCTCGTCTTCAAGATTCTCAAAGCCGCTCTTGGGCGCCGGCGCGGCCGCCGGCGGGGCGATCGATGGCTCGGTGCGGGGCGGGCTGCGGCCCGCCGGCGGTTCGGGCGCGACCGGTGGCGCGCCGACCCGTGGTTCGGCAGCGGCCTCGCCGGCCGGCCTGCGCAGCGCCGCCTCCAGCCGTTGCGCCATCTCGGCGAGATTTTGGTCCGCGGTCGAGAGCGACGGCGAGGGGATCGGCGGCGGGGCGGCGACCGGGCGCTCCGGCGCGCGAGGAGGAGGCGGAGGAGGCGCTTTCGGCGCTTCGCTCGCCCGCGGCGGCCGCGGGATCATCGGTTCGTTGCGCGACGTTACCCGGGACGGCATCGGTTCGCCGCGCAGTTCGGGGCGCGGTTCCGGACGGCCGCCGAGCGGTTCCGGCGTGAAGCCTGTCAAAGGATCGCTGCGCTCGCTGCGGTCGCTGCGCCGTTCCGGCAGTGCCGGCGGCATCGGGCGTCGCACTTCGTCGACAAAAGAGGGCCGGGCCGGTCGCGGCGGCGGCTCGGGCATCTGCGGTTCGGCCTGATCGAAGATATCGGGCCGCACCGAATCGCCATCGGTCCAGTTGCCGGCATCAGGCAGCGGCGCAATTCGTGGCGGCGGTTCAGCGCCACCGACGGTGGCCCGCGGCGCCATCTGATCGCGTCCCGGCATGGCGCGCACGATATTGGGTTCCACGACGATATCGGTCGGACCGCCGATCATCAGCAGATGTTCGATGTTGTCGCGCCGCACCAGCACCAGCCGCCGGCGACCGTCCACGGCCGCGGCATCGATCACGGCCAGCCGCGGCATCCGCCCCCGATTGGTACTGGCACCGAGGCGATTACCGGCAAATCGGCGAACCAGCCAGGCCGCGACGCCGATCAGCGCCAGAACGGCCACGAATGCGAAGAAAAATGTGACTGCCTGCATGCTTAGTCCCCGGCAAATAGCGTCTCTTTAGGCTTCGGCTTGGTCGAACGCGGATCGGAATCGATACAACGGATGCCGAACAAAGCCCGAGATTGGCCCAATCTCTTAATTCCCCGCGGCAATAGTTGCCGCCCAGCTTCTTAATAACCCATGAATCGCCTGAGCCAAAACGACTTCTGAAAGCCACAACTTCAAAGACTTGAATGGTTAACGCAGCTTTCGTGGCGAAAATGGCGCTTGATCGAAGTTCCGGCGATCCGTGACAGGGCATCGTCCGCTGATCGCTGTGGTTCTTAACCGGCTGTTAACCATACAGGCGGCAAATTCTGCCCACCTCAGCGGCGACGCGCGCCATGAGGCGAGGGGAGCGGTCCGATGTCCATAAGCGATATTCCGGGGATGGCGGTGCTGCGGACCAGGATGCAGTGGCACCAGGAGCGCCAGCGCGTGCTGGCCGAGAATGTCGCCAATTCCGACACGCCCAATTTCAAGCCGCGTGATCTGGTCGAACCGAAATTCGACGGCACCGGCGCAACAGGATCGATCGGATCGCTGGCGATGATGCGCACCAGCGGCAATCATATCGCCCCGTCGGGCGGCGTCGAAAGCTTCGAGCAAGACGGCAAGGTCGGGTTCGAGACGCGGCCCGCCGGCAATGCCGTCAATCTCGAAGACCAGATGCTCAAGGTTTCAGCCAATCAGATGGACTATGCAGCCGTGACCTCGCTCTACACCCGCAGTCTGCATCTTCTGAAGACCGCGATCGGCAAGGCCTGAGGCCGGATAGGGCCGGGGAGGGGACAATATGGCAGATCGTCAGGTTATCGCGGATTTCGCCAGATCGATGGGGATCGCGACATCGGGCCTGCGCGCGCAGGCAGGACGGATGCGCGTGATCTCGGAAAATATCGCCAACGCGGATTCCACCGCGCAGACCGCCGGCGGCGATCCCTATCGCCGCAAGGTGCCGAGCTTTACCTCCGAACTCGATCGCGCGCTGGACGCGAAGGTGGTTGGGATCGGCAAGGTGCGGCCCGATACCACGGCGTTCCGCGTCAAGCACGAGCCCGGCAATCCGGCCGCGGATGCGTCAGGCAACGTCAAATATCCCAACGTCAATCCGCTGATCGAAATGACCGACATGCGTGATGCGCAGCGGTCCTACGAGGCCAACCTCAACATCATCAGCGCCACGCGCCGGATGATCGCGCTCACGCTCAACATCATCAAGTCCTGAACGGGAAACCTGAACCATGGCTTCACCCACCGTCGCCGCAAATGCCTATGCCAGCATCGGCCGCATCCTGGATCCCGGCGTGGCCGGCAAGGCATCCGACGCGGGCGGGCCCTCGTTCGGCGACCTGCTCAAGGACGCCATCGGCGACGTCGTCGACGGCGGCCGAAAGGCCGACTCGCAAACCAACGCGATGGCCGCGGGCAAGGCCAATGTCATGGACGTGGTGACGGCGGTGGCCGAGACCGACGTCAAGGTATCGACGCTGGTATCGGTGCGCGACAAGGTCATCGCGGCCTATGAAGACATCATGAAAATGGCGATCTGAACAATCCTCATCCTGAGGAGGCGCGTTCGCGCCGTCTCGAAGGATGAGGGGCCCGAATTTCATGGTCGAAACGCGCGCAATGCGCGCTCCTCACCATGAGGGGAAATGGGGATATCAATGACCGGTGCTGAAACCCTCGATGTGGCGCGCGATGCGATCTGGACCATCGTCGTGGTGTCGTCGCCGCTGATGATCGTCGGTCTTGTCGTCGGCGTGGTGGTGTCGCTGTTCCAGGCGCTCACCCAGATCCAGGAGCAGACATTGGTGTTCGTGCCGAAAATCCTGGCGATCTTCGTCACCCTGCTGCTGGCGCTGCCGTTCATGGCGGACGCGCTGCACAGTCACATGATGCGGATATCGTCGCAAATCATAGGTGGTTAAGGCACAGTGCAAGGACCATGCATGCCGACATCTCACTGCTGCCCGCGCTCGCCGCCACCTTCATGCTGGTATTCGCCCGCATCGGCGCGATGGTGATGCTGTTGCCGGGATTGGGTGAGTCCAACATTCCGGTTCGTATCAAGCTTGCGATCGCGTTGCTGCTGACGCTGATCATCCTGCCGCTGCATCGCACCGACTATCACGTCAACACGGATGCGCTGACGGCGCTGCTCGTGCTGATGGTGCATGAAATCCTGATCGGCATCGTGCTCGGCGCCACCGCGCGGGTGACATTGGCGGCGCTGCAGGTTGCGGGGTCGGTGATTGCCCAGCAAATGGGGCTCGGCTTCGTCACTGCGGTCGATCCGACCCAGGGCCAGCAGGGACTGTTGATCGGCAACTTCCTCACCTTGCTCGGCCTGACGCTATTGTTTGCGACCGACAGCCACTATCTCGTGATCGCCGCGCTGAATGAGAGCTACGCGGTGTTTTCACCGGGCGAGATGTTGCCGACCGGCGACGTCGCGGCCCTCGCCACCCGCGCCTTCGCCGCCGCGTTCCGGATCGGCATGCAATTGTCGGCGCCATTCCTGGTGTTCGGTCTGGTTTTCAACATCGGGCTTGGCGTCCTGGCGCGGCTGATGCCGCAGATGCAGGTCTATTTCGTCGGCGTGCCGCTGGCGATTCTCGCCGGTTTCCTGATCCTCGCTTTCGTCATCTCCGCGATGATGGGAACGTTCCTCGATTATTTCACCGGCGTCATGCACGACCTGATGCCGTTAAGCTGAAAGCTGATCGATGGCCGACGAAAACGACACGTCAGACAAAACAGAAGACCCCACCCAAAAACGTCTGGACGACGCCCACGATCGCGGCGATGTCGCAAAAAGCCAGGAGGTCAACACCTGGTTCATGATCGCCGGCGCGACCCTGGTGCTGTCGACATTTTCCGGATCGATCGGCGGCGGGATCGAGATCCCGCTGCGCAATCTGATCGCCAATTCCTGGATGTTTCCCGTCGACGGTCCCGGTCTGCTGGCGCTGGCGCAGAACCTCGAATATGCGGTGATCGCAGCCATCGGCGTGCCGCTGTTGATGCTGGCGCTCGCGGCGATCGCGGGCAACATGGTGCAGCACCGGCTGGTATGGTCGGGTAAGTCGCTCAAGCCGAAGCTGAGCAAGATCTCGCCGGCCGCCGGAGCCACCCGGATCTTCGGCAAGCAGGCGGCGGCGAACTTCGCCAAGGGCATTTTCAAACTGATCGCGCTGGGCGTTGTGATGATGGCGATCCTGTGGCCGGAGCGTCATCGCCTGGAGTCGATGGTGCGGTTCGATCCGGCGTCGATTTTGGACGTGACCACCAGCCTGACCCTGCGCTTGCTGGGCGCTGTCGTGGCGATGCTCGCGGCGGTCGCGATCCTGGACTATTTCTTCCAGTACCGGCAATGGTATGAGCGGCAGAAAATGTCGCTGCAGGAAATGAAGCAGGAGTTCAAGCAATCCGAGGGCGATCCGCACGTCAAGGGCCGCCTCAGGCAGTTGCGGCACGCGCGCATGAAGAAACGCATGATGACGGCGGTTCCCAAGGCCTCCGTGATCATCACCAACCCGACCCATTACGCGGTGGCGCTTTCCTATGAACGCGGCATGTCGGCGCCGATCTGTGTCGCCAAGGGCGTCGATTTGATCGCGCGCAAGATCAGGGAAATCGCAACCGAGCACGACATTCCGATCGTGGAGAACGTGCCGCTGGCGAGGGCCTTGTATGCGACCGTGGAAATCGACGCCGAAATCCCCGTGGAACACTATCATGCGGTTGCCGAAATTATCGGCTACGTCATGGGCCTCAGGCGCGGTCTTTCCGGCAGGCGGGTGTGATCCGGGAGGGAAATTGGCCGGAAATGCGCGCAACCGGCCAAATAGCGCTCCGATGGACTTGCGCTTGCCGGCCCGATTCAGGCACTCAGGAGCAGGCGTGCGTGAAGCGCGTCATATTCATGCCGACAGGCTGCGTCCGCTCGTATGACCGCCGAACCTGACATCGATCCGTCGCCTGCGCCGATGACCGCCCACGAGCCGGCGCGGCGCAGCGGCAGCATTGTTCTGGTGCTGCTGGTGGCCGGCGGGATCGTCGCGGCCGCAATCGCCCTCATGAGCATCGGTCATGCCCAGGCGCAGCCCTATATCCTTGGGCTGCTTGCGCTTCTGGCCATGGTCGGGCTGTTCAACCTGTTCGCTTTCGCGGCCGGAATCATTCGCTTTGCCGATCGTGCCGCCGACAACCCGGTGACGAGCCGCATCGCCGATCATGCCTATGACGGGCTGGCGGTCACCGACCCGCGCGGCCATGTGGTTTATTCCAATGCGGCCTATCTGGCGCTCACGGGGGCTGCGACCGCGCTGGAGGCCCGCCCCGTGGAACGGGTCTTCATCGGCAACCCCGATGTGTCGGAGGCGGTGTTTCGCCTGCTCAAGGCGGCGCGCGAAGGCAAGCGTCAGCAGGAAGAAGTTCGCATCGCCGGCACTGAAGGCAGCCATGGCCGCTGGCTGCGGATGCGGGTACGGCCGCTCGGCCAGAGCAAGCGCGAGGCGAAATACGCGGTGTGGTCGATTTCGGACATCACCCGCGATCGCGAACGCCAGGAGGATGTGTTTCAGGAACTGCAGCATGCGATCGAATATCTCGATCACGCGCCGTGCGGGTTCTTCTCGGTCAATGCCGCCGGCGAACTCGTCTACGTCAACGCCACGCTGGCGAACTGGCTCGATTACGATCTCGCGGAGATCGGCTCGGGCGGCCTGAAGCTGACCGACATCGTGTCGGGCGACGGGGCTTCGCTGCTGACCTCGATCGTGCCGGTGCCCGGCGAAGTCAAAACCGAGGTGTTCGATATCGATCTGCGGATGCGCGGCGGCAAGACCATGCCGGTGCGGCTCTATCACAAGCTGGCATTCGGCGCCGATGGTGTGCCCGGCGCGTCGCGAACGCTGGTGATCAGCCGCGCCCGCGATGAGCGTTCCGATCCGCAGCGAGCTGCCGAAGTGCGTTTCATGCGCTTCTTCGATCATACCCCGATGGCGATTGCGACCGTGGACCGTTCGGGCGCGGTGGTGCGCGCCAACGCCCGCTTCGCCAAGCTGGCGCAAGGCCTCAGTCCTGACGGTGCCGCCAACAAGTCGATTTTTGCAGCCGTCAATGTTCGCGACCGCAACCTCCTCGTCGCAGCCATCAACCAGGCCGCGGAAGGGCAGGGCGATATCCCCCCGGTAGAGGCGATGCTCGACGGCGCCAAGGAGCGGTGGGGGCAGTTCTTCGTGACCGCGGTCGAGGAAGGCGAGCGCGAGACCGAGGCTGCCATCGTCTACATACTGGAGACCACCGAGCGGCGCACGCTGGAGAACCAGATCAACCAGTCGCAGAAGATGGACATGGTGGGCCAGCTCGCCGGCGGCATCGCGCACGATTTCAACAATGTGCTTTCCGCCATCATGATGGCGAATGATTTCCTGCTGAACGCGCACAAGCCGACCGATCCGTCGTTCCAGGACATCATGCAGATCAAGCAGAACGCGACCCGCGCGGCGACGCTGGTGCGGCAGCTGCTGGCGTTCTCGCGCCGCCAGACGCTGCGGCCGCAGGTGCTCGATCTCGGCGATGCGTTGTCCGACCTCACCATGCTGCTGCGCCGCCTGATCGGCGAGAAGGTCAAGCTCGACCTGGTGCATGGCCGCGACTTGTGGCCGGTAAAGGTCGACGTGTCGCAGTTCGAGCAGGTCATCGTCAATCTGGCCGTCAATGCCCGCGACGCGATGCCCGACGGCGGCAAGCTCACGGTGCGGACCGCCAATGTAACGTCGGAGGAGGCCGCGCGGCTGTCCTACAAGGGCATGCCGGCGGCGGATTATGTGCGGATCGACGTTGCGGACACCGGCAGCGGCATTGCGCCTGATATCGTCGACAAGATCTTCGAGCCGTTCTTCTCGACCAAGGAGGTCGGCAAGGGCACCGGGCTCGGCCTGTCGACGGTGTACGGCATCGTCAAACAGACCGGCGGTTTCGTCTATGTCGATTCCGAAGCCGGCAAGGGCACCGCGTTCCATATCTTTCTGCCGCGGCATCATCCTGAACTCGAGGCGCAGCCCGAGGCCCTGGCCGCGAACGGCGCGGCCAGGGAGCCGCCGGCGCAGGCCAAATCCCGCACCGATCTGACCGGGCAGGGCACCATCCTGCTGGTGGAAGATGAAGAGGGGTTGCGCTCGCTGAACGCGCGTGGCTTGCGCTCGCGCGGCTACAGCGTGATCGAGGCGTCGAACGGCATCGAGGCGATGGAGGCGCTGGAGCAAAAGAACGGCGCTGTCGATCTCGTGGTTTCCGACGTGGTGATGCCGGAAATGGACGGCCCGACCCTTCTCAAGACCATGCGCGGCCGCAACCCGGACCTCAAGATCATCTTCGTTTCGGGCTATGCGGAAGATGCGTTCGAAAAGAGTCTGCCGGAAAACCAGCAATTTGCCTTCCTGCCGAAGCCTTTCACGCTGAGCCAGCTGGTTGCCGCAGTGAAGGAAACCATGACGCCGACATAGCCTTTGGCGTCCCGGACGCGCTGCACCCTGAAAATGGCGCAGCGCGATCGGCCAACCCCGCGACCGAGCGCCGCAGCCGCGGTTCCCGATAATCGCTTCACATTTGAGCAACGGCGCACATCTTAGTGGCGCTTCCCCCTGCCGGGGATTGAGGAAAGTGACATGAAATTCGCCCGCAATATCGTCCAGGCGATGGCCGTCGTTTTAGCGCTGGCGCTGCCCTTGATGCTGGCTGTCTCGTCGGCCGATGCCCGGGTCGGCGGTGGCTTCAGTATGGGCTCCAGGGGATCGCGAACCTTTTCCGCGCCGCCGAGCACATCGACGGCGCCAGGTACGGCGCAGCCATTCAATCGCACCTTTACCCAACCCGGCAGCCCCGGGATCGGCGGGTCCAGGAGCGGCGGGTTCTTCAATAGTCCTGGCCGGGGTTTGCTTGGCGGCTTCGCCGCGGGCTTCCTCGGCGCAGGCCTGTTGGGCATGTTGTTCGGCGGCGGGATGTTCGGTGGCCTCGGCGGATTGTCGTCGATCCTCGGCCTCATCCTGCAGATCGGCTTGATCGTCATCGTGGTTCGAATGGCGATGTCATGGTGGCAGCGCCGTCATGCGCCGGCCTATGCCGGTGCGGCCCCGGGCTACGGCGCACCATCGAGCATGCGTTCCGGATCGGGGTTCGGGCTGGGAATGGGCGGCGCGCCGCTTGAGATCGTTCCGGCCGATTACGAAGCCTTCGAAAGATTGCTCGGTGAGATTCAGGCCGCTTGGGCGAAGGAGGATCTCGCCAGACTGCGAACCCTGGCGACGCCTGAAATGGTGTCCTACATCGCCGACGACCTCGCGGAGCACAGATCGCGAAACCAGACCAACCTGGTCTCCGGCGTCAAGCTGCTGCAAGGTGACCTCGCCGAAGCCTGGCGCGAAGGCGATACCGATTTTGCCAGCGTGGCGCTGCGCTACGCACTGGTCGACAAGACCGTCGACAACGCCACCGGCCGCCTGGTCGCGGGCAGCGAAGCGCCGACCGAGGCGACGGAGGTGTGGACCTTCCTGCGGACGCGCGGCGGAAGCTGGGAATTGTCGGCGATCCAGCAGGTCTGATGGCCTGCAAGGCGATGGTGATGCAAGAAAACGACAGAAGGCGCTGCGGTTCATTCCGCGGCGCCTTTTCTTTCACACCAGCAGTTCCGTTCGATATTTGGCCGATAGCGCCTTTGCGCGCTGGATACGCTCGGCCCGCTCGGCGTTGCTGAGTTGCGGGGGTGGCGCGGTGCGGCTGTCGACGGGGTCGCCCACCGCCAGGAAAAATTCCTCCTGCCCCGCCGGCAGACACATGCAGAGCAGACGCGCCGGCTTGTCCGACACGTTCTTGAACGCGTGCGGCGCGTTGGCGGGGATGTTCACGGTCGAACCGGCGCCGGCCCGCCGCGGCTCGCCCCGGAAGGTGAACTCGATCTCGCCGTCCAGGATCGTGAACATCTCCTCGAAGTCGTGACGGTGCGGCGGCGGCCCGCCGCCGCGCGGAACGAGCATATCGATCAGGCAGTAGCGGCCGCCCGTGTCCTTGCCGGTCACGAGGATCGTGTAGGTGCCGCCCGCGACCGAGATGTGGCCCATCGCCGGATCATCGGGATTGGCCACCGTGAGCTTTCTGCTCGCATCGTCGGGCGGGAGCGCTGCTCCGGGCTCGGTGGTATTGGCCATCTGGTCTCTCCTTTTGATCTGACAGCAGTGCATATCAGAAGCAACACTTTGTGACGGTGCCAAGAAGCACCGAACCGCCTCCGAGCCGTCTGCAGCAATTGTTGGACCGCAATTTCGCGTGCGAAATTCGTAACCTCCGTGCCGCCTGATGCCAAGGCACTTCGTCCGGCCTGAAAGACCTTGTGCTTGGCGAATGAGCGTTGAGAATCCGTCAGCGCCGTCATGCCGGGAATGGACGCCATTTTCGGCGATGGCTTCGAACGAATGCCTTGTCGATATGTTAAACGCTATAAACCGGCCAGGCCGGGCCGAAACGGTCGGGGATGTCTCATGAAATATGCGCTCTACTATTGGCCGGGCATTCAGGGCCGCGGCGAATATGTCCGTCTCGCGCTGGAAGATGCCGGCGCCGACTATGCCGATGTCGCGCGCGGCGAACGCGGCATGGCCGCGATGATCAAGATGATGGAGACGCATACCGGCACGCCGCCGTTCGCCCCGCCGTTTCTGAAAGCCGGGCAACTGGTGATCGGGCAGACCGCCAACATCCTGCTTTATCTGGGATCGCGGCATGGCCTGGCGCCGAAGGCGGAAGCAGGGCGGCTGTGGGTGCATCAGCTGCAACTCACGGTGGCCGATTTCGTGCTGGAAATTCACGACACCCATCATCCGCTCGGTCCGTCGCTGTATTACGAGGATCAGCGCCAGCCCGCCAAAAAACGCACCGACGAGTTCTGGAGCGCGCGGGTGCCGAAATATCTCGGCTATTTCGAACAGCTCCTGGAAAACAATGGGGGCGCCTATCTCACCGGCCGCCGGGCTACCTATGTCGATCTTTCGCTGTTCCAGATCGTGGAAGGGCTGCGCTACGCCTTTCCGGGGCGCATGAAGGCCTTCGAGCGCAGCATCCCCGGGCTCGTCGATCTGCACGACCGCGTCGCCGCGCGACCCAACATCAAGGCCTATCTTGCCAGCGACCGCCGCGTCGCCTTCAACGAGGACGGCATCTTCCGCCGCTACAAGGCGCTGGATATTTAGAATGACTGACCTGGATATGTAGAATGACTGACGCCAGCATTTGCAACAACGCAAGCGGGCTCCCTGACCCCTCACCCGGATCGCAAGGGCGATCCGACCTCTCCCTATGGGAGAGGTGAAACTGAACTCGCGGCGCGCCCAAGCTTAAGATCTCACCTGTTCCTTCCATCGATCGGCGTCATCGCCAGCTTCTCCAGTTCGATGCCGTCGATGCAACTGACGTTCAGCGCGATCACCTCGGTGCCGTCAGGCTTGGTGCCGCGCGCGAACACGTCGACGCCGCAGTCGTTGCAGAGCTGATGCCGGATCGCGTGCTTGTTGAACAGATATTCCTTCAGATTGTCCTCCCCGGCCCGCAACTGGAAACTCTTCGGCGGCAGGAACGCGAAGTGCAGGCCCTTCTTGGTGCAGATCGAGCAATTGCACGCGGTCACCATGGCAAGGTCGCTGGTGCATTCAAAACGCACCATGCCGCAGTGGCAGCCGCCGGTGTAGGTCTTGGTCTGGGGCATCGGTCCGCTCCGTGAATGGCCATTATCCCTGGAGCGAGACGGCTATTCGTCGAATAGCCATCTCGCTCTATCTTTTTGATTGAGCATGATCTTGGAACAAACGAAGCCGTTTGTCCGGGAAAACCGGTACCCACTTTCCCGGACCATGCTCCAGTATAAGGCATTTTGCCGGCGGCGGTTCGATTCTCACCAAAGTCCCGGCGCCAGCCGGTAGCGTACGCGGGCGGCGTAGTCGGCATAGCCGGGCAGGCCGGCGATCAGCGCGCGTTCCTCGATCCCGGCGCGCACGGCGAACAGCACGGCGAACAGCGGCGATATCGCCACGCCCCACCACGAACCCAGCAGCAACGATGCGCCGACCAGAAGCAGAACGGCGCCGCTGTACATCGGATGCCGTACCCAGGCGTAGGGGCCGGTGCTGATGACGCGGTGGCCGCGCTCGGTCTGCAGCCTGACGACCACTGACGCGAACGAATTCTCGTGCATCACCCACATGACAAAGACGCTGGAGCCGACCATCATCGCAAAACCGAGCGCCTGCAGGGCGATCGGGACGCCGGAGGCGTGCCAGCGGGCATCGAACCCGATGGCGATCAGCCAGACCAGAGCCGTCGCGCCGAACACCACGATAAATTTCTTGTCGGCTGCCGGCTGTTCGGCCCGCATCAGCGGGCGCATCCGCTCGGCAAGCAGCGCCGGATCGGTCCGGGCCAGCCACCATCCGCCCGTTATGCCGATCACGGCGAGCGTCGCCAGGAACACCCACGCCGCCGGCCAGTGCAGCGTGCCCGCGGGCGCGAACAACAGCGCGCCGATCGCGACGATCCAGATCAGGGTCTGCAGCAGCCATTTTACGATCATGCGATGCGCCCGTTCCCCGCGCCGTCTCGATGATCGCGCTATTTCCGGCAAACTTGCGGCGGTTGTTTTCCTGGGCGGCAGCTAGCGGGCGCCATGCCGCGGCTTGCTCGAATTCGAGCGAACCTGCTCAGGCGATCTGGTCGATCCGCGTTCCCTGGCCGGGGGGAAGGGCTGCCACAACCGGAGGCTGGGCCTCGGTCGCATCGTCGGCATTGCCGTCGTTCGACGTGTCCGGGGTTTTGGCCGCGCTGGTATCGGAGGCCGTCACCGGGGCTGACGTCGTGACAGGGGCTGATGTCGTGATCGCCGAAATACTCATCGGAAGGATCCTTGGTTGCTTCGCCCGACTGTGACGGGGCGAGGGCCAAGGCTTTATGAATTTGAATCGTAAATCCCGGGCGATAAAGAGCGATCCGGCTGCTATGGTGAACGGATGGCTCGAATATCCCTCGAAATGTCAGCGATTTTGTCAGCGCCTTACTGGTCCGTGCCGCGCGAAATCGCAATCGCGGCTTCGGTCTTGGTTCGCGTGCAATTCATGTCGAGCCGCCGGTAACGCATCGAGACATCGTCGCCGCGAAAAATGCCCATCCGCGACATGCACCGTGAAACCCCCTTCAGCATTTCATCTTTCGGCACAGTAAAGATGAGGGCGGCAGTGCCGGCAACGAAATCGAGGAATTCCGGCTTAGGCTTGCGGCTGTTGGCCTTGGCATACAATTCGTTGCTGAATTTGCGGTTTGCGCAGCCGAGGGACAGCTCTTTGGCCAGCGGATGCGACAGATAGATGACGCGGCCAGCGGTGATGCCGACTTTGAGACCGTCGATCTGGCCCTTGAGGTGGGCGGCGAGATCGTCGCAGCGGTCGGCGTGCGCCGGCGATGCGCCCGATACGGTCAGCGCCATCGCCGCCGGCAGCGCCAGCGTGGCGGCGCGCAAGCTCGATCTGCGAAATTCAGGTTTCAATGCCATGGTGAATGCCCCCTCGCGCGCATTGAAGCGTCCACCAACGGTTAGCGCAAGAGCGGGTCTCATGCTTCGGTGATGGGAAGACAGAAAGGGTAAACCGGGAAAACATGCTGGGCCGGCATGACATCCAGAACCTTCCTTTTGCCCTAAAAGTGCTTAGAACGGTTCAACTGCCGGCGTCTCGAAGCGGACGTTTCCGGCTCCCGAACCTGCGAGCAAACCATGAACGCCCCCACCGCCATCCCCAATCCCAAGCCCGTCCCGCCCTACAAGCACACGCCGCTGTTTCCGCTGGGCGCGGACACCACGCCCTACAAGAAGATCACCACCGACGGCGTGCGGGTCGAGAAGGTGCTGGGCAGGGATATGCTGGTGGTGTCGCGCGAGGCGCTGCGGGCGCTGTCGGAGGCAGCCTTCGGCGACATCAACCATTATTTGCGGCCGGGGCATCTGAAGCAGCTGCGCAGCATCCTCGACGACAAGGAAGCCAGCGACAACGACAAGTTCGTCGCTTTCGATTTTCTCAAGAATGCCAACATCGCCGCCGGCGGCGTGTTGCCGATGTGCCAGGACACCGGCACCGCCATCATCATGGGCAAGAAAGGTTCGCGCGTCCTCACCGATGGCGACGACGAGGCGGCCCTGAGCGAAGGCGCGCGCGACGCCTATCTGCGGCGCAATCTGCGCTATTCGCAAGTAGCACCCTTGTCGATGTATGAGGAAAAGAACACCGCCAACAACATGCCCGCGCAGTGCGAGATCTACGCCGAGGGCGATGATACCTACAAGTTCATGTTCATGGCCAAGGGCGGCGGCTCGGCCAACAAGAGCTTCCTGTTCCAGGCCACGCCCTCGGTCCTGACCCGCGACCGCATGCTGGCATTCCTGAAAGAGAAGGTGCTGACGCTCGGCACCGCGGCGTGTCCGCCGTATCACCTTGCGATCGTGATCGGCGGCACCTCGGCCGAACTCTGCATGAAGACGGTGAAGCTTGCGTCGGCGCGCTATCTCGATGCGTTGCCGACCCACGGCTCGGCCGACGGCAATGCCTTCCGCGATCTCGAGATGGAGCAGGAAATCCTGAAGATGACGCAGTCGCTCGGCGTCGGCGCGCAGTTCGGCGGCAAGTATTTCTGCCACGATGTGCGCGTGATCCGGCTGCCGCGCCACGGCGCCTCACTGCCGATCGGCCTTGGCGTCTCCTGCTCGGCGGATCGCCAGGTGCTCGGCAAGATCACGAAAGACGGCGTCTATCTCGAGGAACTCGAACATAATCCCGCGCAATACCTGCCAGCGGTCGAGCAGGCGCTCGGCGGCGAGGTGGTCAAGATCAATCTCAACCAGCCGATGAAGGATATCCTGTCGACGCTGTCAAAGCACCCGATCAAGACCCGGCTGTCGCTATCAGGCACCATGATCGTGGCGCGGGATTCCGCGCATGCCAAATTGCGCGAGCGGCTCGAGCGGGGCGAGCCGCTACCGGACTATTTCAAGAACCATCCGATCTACTACGCCGGCCCGGCGAAAACCCCGGAAGGCTACGCTTCCGGCGCGTTCGGACCGACCACGGCGGGAAGGATGGACTCGTTCGTCGACCAGTTCCAGGCGGCGGGGGGATCGATGGTGATGCTGGCCAAGGGCAACCGCGCGGCGGCGGTGCGCGAGGCCTGCAAGAAGCACGGCGGCTTCTATCTCGGCTCGATCGGCGGTGCGGCGGCGAACCTCGCCGAGCACTGCATCAAGAAGGTCGAGGTGGTGGAATATCCCGAACTCGGCATGGAAGCGATCTGGCGCATCGAGGTCGAGGATTTCCCGGCCTTCATCATCATCGACGACAAGGGCAATGACTTCTTCAAGGAATTGAATCTGGGGTGACTTAACCTCGCCCCGCGCTTTTGCGGGGAGAGGTCGAAATTCACGCGCAGCGAGAATTTCGGGTGAGGGGCAGGGCACTGCGCCCATCCCGAACCCAATGCTCGCGGGCCGGAGAGCCCCTCACCCCAACCCTCTCCCCGCAAGAGCGGGGCGAGGGAGCGCGCTGTGCCGCGGCGAGGCGCCGGGACGACTAGCGATGGCTTTAAGCCCTTGTCCCCTTGAACGGGAAGCTGCCCATCGGGCCGATTCCCATTTCGCCGGAGATGCTGTCGCCGGCAACCTTGCCGGTGAATTCGAGCGTCAGCGGCATCGGGTTGGTGATGGAGACTTTCCAGGCGACGTCGTCGCCATTGGCCGTGCCGTCGAAAATCTCGGTCGAATTGCCTTCGGCGGCCTGGGTGCCCGTCAGTGCGCCGCCCGAATTCTTCAGCGTCAGCGTCGCGTTGCGATCGCCCATCGGCGTGCTCATGACGATATTCCAGTTTCCGTCCACGGCCATTTTGGTCTCCTCACATTCTTGTTCGCAAAACCGGAATGGTTCTGGATAGCTTGGGGGGACGGTATAGCGCATCTCGCCGCCCAAGCCCAACCGTCTTGTCAAGCGTTGACGGAGCGAAGCCGGCTTCTGACCAGCATGCGAAACGCGACATACTGCACGGCAAAGGCCGCGATTTTCGCACCCATCGCCACCACCGACACATAGATCGCCCACAATTTCATGTCGCCGGTCAGCGCGATCGCGATGGTGCCGGCGCCGAGCGCAAACATCAGTGCGGCCCAGGCGTAGCCCGCCAAAGTGACGTATTCGGGAATGGTCTCGGCCACGATCGGGGGCATGTAACGCAGCATCCAGCCGCGCTTCAACATGATCGCGCCGATCGCAAAATGCGCGATCGCTGGCTTCGCCAGCACGAAACGCGGATCGCGGGTCAACAGCGTCGCGCCGCCGAGCGCGATCACCAGCGCCAGGCTGGCATAGGTCATGAAGCCGAGTTGCTGGCCCTTGAGATGGGCGTAGATCACCTGAGCCAGGGCCCCGGCGATCGCCACGCCGGTCGCCAGCACCACATTGTCGGTGATCATGTACACGGCGATGAACACGATGGTCGAGAAGAAGTCGACGGCGAGTTTGGCGAACACGTCTTTCATCGTCTTGTCCTCAAGTTTCGTTGAATTTCCGGTTTCGTTGCAACTCGGCTTCGGTGAATTTCGAAGCCTTCGTCAGCAGCCGGACAGCGCGGTGGCGGAGCTTGCGAATTTTGCGAGCCGGTATCGCGGGTACCATCTGGTGAAATAAAGCGCGGTGTTGCGGGCGGCGAAGGCGATCGCCAATCCCGACCAGAGCGGCAGCCCGGGCAGATAGATCATCAGTGCGTTGGCCATCAACATCAACAGGAAAGCCAGCGCCCACACCGCCGTGATGACATAGTTTGCCGTCAAGAAGCCCGGCAAACCGGCGGTTTCGGCGTCGACGACCTCCAGGGCATATTGCTGCGTGAATGGCCGGCGGATCGCCAGCGACAGCAGCGCGATCGCCAACATGCCGCAGTCGACCGTCAGCTTGACGGCCGAAGCGCTCAGGCCGGGATCGATCAAAGTGAGGTAGCCGCCGAGTGACGCGAACAGGATCGCGGAGCCGGCGCCGAGCAGCTTGATCGAGCGGCCGCGAAGCACGTCATACCCGATCACCATCAGGCAGATCGCTGCGGCCGCGAACAGGCTCAGCACGGACGAACTCACCAGCATCAGCAGGGTGAAGGCGGCGTAGGGCGCAAGGATCAGGAAGATCATCATGGGCAGCCTCGTGAGACCAATCTTTACATCGTAAAGATACGTTAGGTCCGGAAAGAAGGCGGGTCAAGTGAAATCTTTACAGTGTCAAAATAAGGTGAGGAGGGTTGAAATACACTGCGTTTTTCGGGGATGCGTTAACGCGAACTCGTCATGCCCGGGACGAGCCCGGGCATGACGGAAAAGGTTAGGTTGAAGTCCGCCCGTTACTGCAGCTTACGCCGCCGCAACCCAGTTGCCGTGAAAGCCGTCGGGCACCCGATGCCCCAGTTGCACCAGCGCCACGGGGCCAGCTTCGACATCGGTGGCATTGAACACGGCCAGATCGCTGCGGTTCTCGGCGGCACGCCAGACCACCGCCAGCAGCCAGCCATCGCCTTCGGCGGCATCATCGCCGCGGGCGACGAACACCGGTTCGGAGATGGTATCGCCGGCGGGCAGCAGATATTGGCCCAGCCGCGATCCCTTGCCGTCGACATGCACCACGCCCGACAGCGCGCCGAACATCGGCAGGCCGGGGTTGGCGCAGGCATACCAGCCGTGGCGGCTGGCAAGCCCGGCGCGGCGATCGTCGATGCGCGGAAATTCGCCGGTGACATCGTCGAGATAGGTTTGCGTGAAGCGGTCGGTATTGCCCGCGAGATCGAAGGTCCAGCGGCACAGCCGGGCGCGCGACTTCTTCGGGTCGGTCGGCGAGCCGTCCGGATGGTTGAACAAGGGGGCTTCCTCGAACTGCATGACGTCGGCGACGATGCGGTCGCCTTCTTCCCACGCATTCATGACGTGGAAGACGTAGCAGCTCTCGGCGCGAAACCAGACGATATCCTTAGGCGCGCCGTTGCGCTTCATGACGCCGACATAGGCACCCTTGTCCGGCTCCCAGGCGTAAGGCATCCGGCCGCGCATCGCGCGCTCCATGCTGCCGGTAATGGGCAGGATCGGAAACAACAGATGATGTTCGGTGACGATGAAATCGTGCACCATGCTGGCATAGGGCGCCTCGAAGCGGTCGAACCGCGTCACCACGCCGGATGCATTGACGGATCCGAAGGAAAGCGCAGGCGTCAGGGGTCCTGCGGCGTTGTAGCCGAAGAACACCATCTCGCCGTTGACGGGATCGATCTTCGGATGCGCGGTGAAAGGTCCGGCGATGCTGCCGTCATAGTCGCAATAGCCGCGCCGGTTCAGCGTGCCGGGCTCGATCTCGGTCGGCAGGTGGCCCTCCTCCAGCGCGAGCAGGCGACCGCCGTGGAAAATGATGTTGGTGTTGGCGACGCCGCCGTCCTGGGTAATCGAGGCGGGCGCATCGGGCAATTTTCGGCCGAAGCCACCGAACAAGGCGCGGCCGGCGTCGTGCTCGGCCTGCCATTTCGGCGTGCGGACCCAGCGGTTGCGGTAACTGGCGCGGCCGTTTTCGAGGTGGAAGGCGTGCAGCATGCCGTCGCCGACGAACCAGTGCGCGCCGGGAGCCTCGAATTGCGGATTGGGTCCGTTGCGATAGAGCGTGCCGTTGAGTTCGTGCGGTAGTTCACCCACCACCTTCAGAAACGGCGCGTCGCATTCCATCGGAATCGGCGCCAGATTGGTGCGGGCCGCTTGGGTGGTCGCTGGCTGCTGCATCGGTCGCTCCATGGATTTATCTTTACATCGTAAAGATGTCGATACAGGCGACCGCAGCAATCGTCAAGCGAAATCTTTACAGTGTAAAAATAGCGGCCTATAAGGCCGAAATGACAAAAAGACCCAGCGCCCCCCGAGCCCGCACCCGGTCGGCTGCGAATAATGTCGCGCCGGCGCGGGCGCGAAAACGAAGTGCATCCCGCCCTTCCGGCGCAGGGGAAGCCGCGCCGTACCATCACGGCGCGCTGCACGGCGCGTTGCTGGAGGCGGCCGAGCGGGTGCTCGAGCGCGACGGGCTGGCCGGCCTGACGCTACGCGCGGTCGCGCGCGAGGCCGGCGTCTCGCACGCAGCGCCAACCCATCATTTCGGCGACCTGACCGGCCTCGTCAGCGAACTCGCCGCGATCGGGTTTCGTCAATTCAACGCCGCGATGTCGATTGCCGGTGAAGCGGGCACGCTGCCGGGCGAAAAGGCGAAGGCCCGGGCCAGAGCCTATGTCGCCTACGCGCGGGCGCATCCCGGGATGTACGGGCTGATGTTCCGTACCGAGCGCCTCGATATGAAGAGGCCGTCTCTGCATGCGGCCGCCAATGCCTCCTTCGCGGGGCTGGCCGGCGCCATCGGCGCCAGCCGGCACGAACAGATTTCCGAAGAGGCGCTGTCGCTCGAACAGGCCGCAGCGATCGCGCGGGCGTGGTCGCTGGTCCACGGCTTCACCATGTTGCTGCTGGACGGCCGGCTCTCCGACATCCTTCGCCGGGTCCCGAAAGGCACCGACGCCGAGACCTTGCTGGACACCATGCTCAGTTCGACCTACGCCCAGCCTCCGGAGCCGTAGTCAGCGCCATTCTTGCGGCAGGGCGCGCGGTCGTGAGCGAAAACCGTCATATTGGTCCGATCGGCGCAATCTGGGGAAGGTTCACGTCCGTTGCGCGAAACACCTGACATTTCGCCGGAATCGTTTTAGAACTGCGGCTTCGCGATCCGTCGCCTTCACTAGCGTCAGTTCTTGTCGATCATGCCTGCCATTCCGTCGAATAAACCGTATCGTGTCGGCCGTTCCCGCACCGGGCTGGGCCTTTTCGCCACCAAACCGATCAAGAAGGGCGCCAAGATAATCCGTTATTTTGGGCCGCTGCTGGATTGCCGGAAGAAGAAGGACGACGCGGTCGAGAACAAATACCTGTTCGAACTCAACGGGCGCTGGACCATCGACGGCTCGGTGCGCAAGAACATCGCGCGCTATATCAATCATGCCTGCAAGCCGAACGCCGAATCCGACGTCAACCCCCGCAAGCGCAAGGTCGTGATCCGCGCGATCAGGAAGATCGAGCCGGGCGAAGAGATCAATTACGATTACGGCACCGACTATTTCAAGGCGTATCTGAAGCCGATCGGCTGCAAATGCGACGCCTGCGAGAAGAAGCGCAAGAAGAAGCGCGCCGAGGCGAGGGCGGAGCGGCTGCGCCTGAAAGCCAAGGCAGAGAAGAAGGCTTTGAAGAAAGCCGAAAAACAGGCGGCGAAGGCCAGGGAAAAACGGCAGCAAAAACTGCAGGAAAAAGAACTGCAAGCAAAGCGGAACGGCCATTCGAACGGAGCCAAGAGGAACGGCGCTGCCAACGGCAGGCATCTCAATAGCAAGAATCGCAAAAATCTGAATGGCAAGCACCGTTCAAATGGCACGCTGAAAAGCTCAATCGTTGCCAGGCGGAGGACGCCGGCACCTGCGCTTCACGCCGGGGCGGCCGGCCCCGAGCCCTTTTTCGCTCGCGGCGGATAGGCGCATTCCGCCAGCGTGGTGGCGTCGAGTTCGCGCATAAAGGCCTCCCGCGCGCTGGCCAGCTTAGCCTTTAGGCGACAGCGCGGCGTCAATACGCAGCTTCCGCCGTCGTCGCGAAAGCATTCGACCAGCGGATGTCCTCCCTCCAGCGTGCGCACGATCTCCCCGAGCGTGATCGATTGCGGCGGTCGGGCCAGCGTGAAGCCGCCGCCCACGCCGCGCTGGGTCGAGATAAAGCCGCCATCGGCGAGATCCCGCACCACCTTGGCCAGATGATTGCGGGAGATGCCGAACTCGGCCGCGATTTCGCTGGTCGCGAATGAACGCGTCGGCTCGCCGGCAAGCCGCATCAAGGCCCGTATCGCAAAATCCGTGAACGACGTCAGGCGCATGGGGGCCCCCTCGAAAAATAGAACTTTACGGACAACCAATATCAGTCTAAATAGGTATTTATAATACCTATTTAAGGAGGCCTGCCGTGACAGGGGCAGAACGGCGCGAAAAGATTGCGGCCGAGATCGCCGCAGCGACCGGCATCACCGAGGCCATGATCGAGCGCCTGGTGCGCGGCTTCTATGCCAGGGTCCGCAGCGACTCGGTGCTGGCGCCGATCTTCGACGCCCGGATCCAGGATTGGGAGCCGCATCTTCAGCAAATGTGTGCGTTCTGGTCATCGGTGGCGCTGATGTCGGGCCGGTATCACGGCACGCCAATGCTCAAGCACGTGCCGCTGCCGGTCGATGCCGGCCATTTTGACCGCTGGCTCCGGCTGTTCGAGGCCACCGCGGGCGAGCTTTGTCCTCCGCAGGCTGCCATGCATTTCGTCGAACGCGCGCGGCGGATCGCGGCGAGCCTGGAACTCGGGGTCGCGATTGCGAACGGCGTCACGCTCGACGTCGGCGACAGGTACTGGCGTCACCAAAGAGGAGCCGTCCGATGCACCACCGAACAAACGTCGTGACCGACAAGGGGGCAGCCAATCCTTATTCCGGCAGCAGCCTGGTGCCGATGCTGGCCGCCGGACTTGTTTTGACGCTGGCGGGAATGATCCTGGCGCTGGCCTTGAGCTGAACAAAATCGGTCGCCGCGAAGCCTTGAGCTTTTCGAAGCCTTGAGCTTTCAAAGCCTTGAGCTTTCAAAGCCTTGGGCTTTCAAAGTCTTGGGCTTTCAAAGCCTTGGGCCTTCGCGGCAAGCTTTGTCGAGACGACCGGCGTGGCGCTCAAGCCGCCACCGCGCCGCCGCTCCGGCGCAATCCGATATATTGCAACTCGGCGAGGGCGCCGGGCACGACCGCCTGTCCTGCGATAAAGATCTGGCCCAGCAAGTTCGGCGTCACCGCACCGGAGAATAACAGCGCGATGCTGGCGACCGTCCACGCCGCATTGATGGCGATCACGATCAACACCAGCGCCTTCGGCATCGATTGCCGTGTGGCGAGCCAGCCGACCAGCGCGGTATAGGCGATCAAAACCAGGCCGGTCTCGCGCAGCAATTCTTCTGGCAGGTTGAGCAGCGGCGCCAACTCGCCGGCGGCGAAGGTAAGCAACAAGGCCATCATGCCGCTGGCGACGGTATCGAGCAGGAAGGCACGGCGCAGAAACACGGATGCATGGATCATGACAGGTCTCCTTGAGGTGAGCGCGGACGGGCGATGGACCGGGACGCCGGTCGGCGCCAGGACCGGAATTGACGCAGCAGGCGGTTGCCGACGCTGGTCTCGACCGCCTGCACATGCACGAACACGAAGACGCCGGTGTTGTGCACCAGTGGCTCGGGCATGTTGAGGATCCGCGCCAGCAGCCGGGTCGCCAGATTGAGCAACCACGGAATTATGCTGGCGGCGATCGAGAAGGGGCTGGGTCGGCTAGGCGTGCTCATCGGTCATCTCCTGTGCTTGCGAAGATGATCCGGTCCGATACGCAAATCGATTACGTCGGAGGTAACGTCGCGCGGCCGACGAGAACGCTGTCTGTGCTGCCGGGATTTATGGCGAGAAAGATTTCTTCGCTGGTGCAGCAAAGCTAGTGCAGCAAATCCAAATCATAAAAAAAATTTTAGTAGGTCTCTCCATTGGAGAGGTACCTGCCGAGGAACATAATGTTTTTACGTGATTTCAATCGCTGGGCAACGGGAAATTTGCATCGTTGAGCAGCGATACAGCGACTATCGATACAGGGAGAATTTAACAACGATAAGACAAAAAGGAGAAAATCAGATGACAATGAAAGCTTCAATGGTCACGCTGGCTACGGTCCTCACACTGTCCAGCCCGCTCGCAATGGCGAAGAGTGGCGGTCACTCCCACCATAGAGCCGCAAGCCCCGCGTTCCTCTCAGCGATGAACAGCATGCCTGCGAGCCAATCACAACCTCGCTATTGGGCTGCTGATACGTGGACGTCGAATCGCTTGAACGGTCATGGAATAGACCGCCTTGGCGTTACCACCAACACGGGACGGATGTATAACGGAAACTAGGAACATCGCCGGAGGTTAACATCCTGACGGCAAGCCTTTGCGCCTGTGCTGGTCGCGATCTGAAAACGGCCGCGATGGAGGCCCCTGCGAAATGCAGGGGCCTTTTTTTGACGTCTTAGCCGTCCCTGTAGCCGCCCGTTCGAGCGATTTCCTTACCTCAGAGGTAATGGAACGGGTGAAATTCGCATGGTAGTTCTCCTGCCATGAACACATCCTCTGCCACGGCACGCGCCGAACGAGCCCAGCCCGTCCATGTCGGTAATCACTTGCGCGAATGGCGGCAACGCCGCCATCTCAGCCAGCTGGATCTTGCCGGCGATGCCGAAATCTCGGCGCGCCATCTCAGCTTCGTCGAAACCGGCCGCGCGGCGCCGTCGCGGGACATGGTGCTGAAGCTGGCGGAGCGGCTCGCGGTGCCGCTGCGCGAGCGCAACGTGCTGTTGGTCGCGGCCGGGTTTGCGCCGGCCTTTCCGCAGCGCTCGCTCGACGATCCCGCGCTGAAATCGGCGCGGGCCGCGATCGATCTCGTGCTGAAAGCGCATGAGCCCAATCCGGCGCTGGCCTACGACCGGCACTGGAATCTGGTGTCGGCCAACCGCATGGTGATGCCGCTGCTGGAAGGCGTCCCCGCGCGTCTGCTCGGCCAGCCTTTCAACATTCTGCGTCTCGCGTTTCACCCCGAGGCGCTGGCGGCGCGCACCGTCAATCTCGCCGAATGGTGCAGCCATCTGCTGGAGCGGCTGCACCGGCAGTGCGAGGCGACCGCCGATCCCGAATTGATAAAGCTCTATCACGAGCTCAAGGCCTATCCGATCCCGGCGCGTTCGGCGCCGCTGTCGTCCGACAACGTCGCTATACCCTTCAAGATGCGGCTCAACGGCGAGGTGCTGAGCTTTTTCTCCACCACGATGATTTTCGGCACGCCGGTCGACATCACGCTGTCGGAACTCGCGCTGGAGACGTTCTTTCCGGCCGACGATCTGACTGCCGAGCGGATGCGGACGATCGCGGCCAGTATGAAGTAGACGCGGGCTTTATTGGGCGCGCCGCGCCGGCTGCCGCCAGGAGCCAGAGCCGCGATCGCGGAACGCTATTGCCCGGTCAGCGAGTCTTGCTGCGAAAAAACGGCGGCGTCTGCACCCCTTCGCGAACAGCTGGCAGCGCCGGTACGGGAAGCGCGTCATCTAGTCGGCACCGCGTATCTCGCTGGAATCCGTATTCGTTACGCGCAAGGACACGGATGCTCGCGGACGTACGACGGTCACGGTACATGGCGCGCGGGAAGCAACGACGGCTGACACGCTACCCAGGATTCGACGCTGCCTGGAGTTTGCCCGCGCTCCCATGATGATATGATCGACGTGACTAACGTCGGCAAAATCCAGAATGGCATCCGCTGCGTCCACGGCTTCAAGGACGTGATAGGTTATTTGACGATCGTGCAGTCGCAACGTTTCGGCCCAATCCTTCAGGTGTGCCAGCCGGCTGACATGCTTGTTGTGGCCACTTTCATCGAGCGTACGGTCTATGGCGAGCCGATTTTGCTTGAGGACGTGGACGCAGGCAATTCTTGCGCCCGGGGCGGTCTCCAGGAACCGGTGAACTTGTGACCGCAGCGCTTCAGACAACGTGTCGTCTTTATCGGCGAAATCAATCGCCACCATAATGATCGGAGCCGTGGCAATCTGTGCTGCCATCGCATTTCGACGCAGCAAGTCAATATTATTCTGATTGAATTTTCGTTTGAGTGAGGTCCAGAACGAGCTCGGCTCGGACTTCCCGGCGCGTTCGGTCAGCTTTACCAGGCCTGGATTCTGCAAATCGAAGCCAACCTGTGCCGCGGTCGGATAGCGTGCCGCCGGATTTACTTCCAGGCAATGCAGGACGATTTCCTGCAATTCAGGTGGATAGTCAGGCCTTATAGCCCGAGGCGGTACTGGCTCCTTCCACAAACGTCGTTTGAGGCCGGGAAGCGTCTGCAATTCGCCAAAGGGACGCTTACCGGTCGAAAGAAAATAGATCAAAACGCCCAGCGCAAAAATGTCGCTTCGCGGATCTCGCCGTATGCCAAGAACCTGCTCAGGCGCCATATAGGGCGCGGTTCCGAACGGGACACGAAATTCTTCTTCCATGAGGTCGGGTAGTTGGTTGTGATGAGCAAGACCAAAATCGATAAGTACAATTTCTCCCTCTGGTCGCACGAGAATGTTCGACGGCTTTATGTCGAGATGAATGACGTTTTGACGATGGATGTCGTCTATCGCAGTCGCGACGCGTGCGGCGATCTCGATTGTTTCACGATAACTTCGCGGAAGTTGCGCCAGCAGCGGCTTCAAGGTCTGGCCGGTTACATATTCCATGACGATGTAGGGCTGAACGCTGAAATCACCTTCAGCAAAGAATTTCGGTACATGGGGGCCCGACAAGCGCGGCAGGATCATTTGCTCCATTTCGAAGCCGACGATCGCGCTCGGATCTTCACCTTCAAAAAGGAGCGGCACCTTCATAACCAGGGGAACGTCTATGTCGGGGTGGGTCACCTTCCAGAGCATCGCCATGCCGCCGGTGTGTACCGTCTCACCGATGACAAATCCGTCGATGATCGACCCGGAGGTAAGTCGTGGCTTGGCCATCCTCATCGCCCCCGAAACAGGCGATCGGCAAGATTGTGCGGAAGCCCGGCGGCCCGAATTCTTGCGGCGGCGGTTTCGACGTCATAAGGAACGCGGTGATAGGTAACTTCCGATGTTTGATCGTCAAAGGTACAGTAGGATGCGGCAGAATGACCGTCGCGCGGCTGTCCGACGGATCCGACAACGACCACCCATCGGCGTTGCTTCAGAATTGGGATCGCCACGCTCGGCATGGGTTGGAATGAAGTGAGTTTCGCGGTGACCGACAGAGAGTAGAGGGCGGGCGCGTGAACGTGACCGCAGAAGGTGGCGTGCGCATGAGTCGAATTCAGGCTGTGGCGGGCCGCCTCCGCGTCGAGCACATAGTGAAACCGCGAAGGCGCGGAGGCGTCGGCGTGCACATAGAGCCGCCCGGCTTCCTCCTCGGTCATCGGCAGCAGGTCGAGAAATCTGGACAATTCATTGCTGAGTTCGGTTCTGGTCCATTCAATCGCCAGTTCCGCATTTCTGTTCATTGAAATCGAAGGATCCGAAATAGCGCGGTCATGATTGCCGACAACGGCGAGGGCGCCGCCGTCTACGTAGGATCTGACTTTCCTCACGACCCATTCGGGATCCGCGCCGTAACCGACGTAGTCACCGAGGAATATATAGCGTCCAACGTTGCGAGCCTCGGCATGCTGAATACAGGCTTCAAACGCCTGCCTGTTGCCGTGAATATCGGACATGAGTGCGTTGAGCATTGGATATTTCGTCGGACCTCCAGTGTCTTTCCTGTCCGGATAAATTAGACGGAATGCCAGAATGTCAGTTAGTTTATTCTTGGCGAAATCTTCCTCTTCAACCGGCAATTTTTATCGTTTGACCAATAGGAATGATTGTCTGGCAGGCCGGCAGTCCAATTGATTCATATCAATCCGCCCGGGCGGAGCGGCACGCGTTCGAAGTCGACATCTTGGTCTAGAGCGAGATGGCTCTTCGTTGAATCGCCATCTCGCTCTATCTTTTTGTTTAAGCATGATCTTTTCGGAAAACCGGTGTCCACTTTTCCGGATCATGCTTTAGGTGGATCGCTTGACGACCCCGGTCGGTGTGGCGAACCCTTCCATGGTTCGAATTCGCTTCTCGAGCCACCATCCATATTCGGGAGTCCAATCCTCGAACTTCCGGTTGATGCCGAGATCGTGGGCCCAGTGCTGTGCGATATTGGGGTTGAACTGCGATTGCCGGCCGACTGCGACGAGGTCCGCCTGCCCATTCTCCAGGATGGCTTCAGCCTGCTGGGCTTCGAGAATGATGCCAACCGCCATCGACGCAATGCCCACCTCCTTGCGGACCCGTTCGGCGTAAGGCACCTGGAAACCGAGGCCGCGCGGGACTTGCGCTGCGGTGGCCGAACCCGAAATGCCGCCGGAGGAGCAGTCGATCACGTCGACACCGCGGGCCTTCAATTCGCGGGCGAAGACGACGGTGTCATCGAGATTCCAGCCGTTCTGTGCGCCGTCAACGGCGGAGACGCGGACGAACAACGGCATCGTTGCCGGCATTTCGCGCCGCACCGCCTCGACAATCTCGAGCGGCAGGCGCATGCGCCCCGCACGGTCGCCGCCATATTCATCATTGCGCGTGTTGGAAATGGGGGAAAGAAACGACGCGAGCAGATAGCCATGGGCCGCGTGCACCTCGATCACGTCGAAACCGGCGGCGACGGCATTTCTGGCCGCGGCTGCCCAGGTGCGCACCATCGCCCTGCATTCGTCTGATGTGAGCTGGTGCGGGGTAAGCCATCCCGGCGCGACCGGCTCGCTGGTCGGGCCGACCGGCTGCCACAGCCTGGCGCCCGCCTTGATCTGCTGCGGGGTCAGCGGGCCCATGCCGTCCATCGCGCGCTGCGAGGACGACTTGCGCCCGCCATGCGCGAGCTGAATGCCGATCGCCGTGTTCTCGCCCTTCATGAAGGCGATGAGGGGCTTGAAGCTCTGTACCTGGGCGTCGTTCCAGATGCCAAGATCATGCTCGTTGATCAGGCCGACCTCTTCAACGGCGGTCGCCTCGACAAAGACAAGCCCGAAGCCGCCCAGGGCATAGCGGCCGAGATGCACGTTGTGAAACATGCCGCAGGTGCTGCCCGGTCCGGCGCGGTAGTGGACCATCGGCGGCACGACCAGGCGATTCTTTAAGCTGAGGCCGCGGACGTTGAACGGCTGAAACAACAACGGTCGTGCAGGGGCGAGGCTATCGGTGGTGGCCAAGTCTGACATGGTTGCCTGATGAGTTGGATGCAGGGTGGGCGGGCTTGCATCGAATAGTTCTATATTTTGATTAGCAGGTCCAGCAGACCCCTGCGAAAAGCTGCCAGCCAAAATGCGTCCCCGTGGTGCGAACCAGACCGCCAGCGATGTCTGCAGTTTCGTTGCTATCGGGGATAGGCAGGCTACGGTGCGGCGAGCCCATTTCGGTCGCGAACGACCGTTCTCAGACATTTCGGTCGATTTGAAGCCCGGCTACCCCTAGCTGAGGATCGGCCGTCATGCTTTGATGCATCAGGGACGAAATCGAGGTGGCGCCCGGCGTCTCGCCGGATAATTTGGAAATTCATTGTGACGGATAACGTTGCCGACGATCCCCAGCAGGTCATTGCTGCTCTCCAGCGCAGGCTTGACGAGTCAATCGCGCAGCAGACCGCGACCGCCGACGTGCTCAAGGTGATCAGCCGCTCGACCTTTGATCTCCAAACCGTTCTCGAAACGCTGATAAGGTCGGCAGTCGAGTTGAGTGGTGCCAATCGGGGCTCGATCTTCCTTCGCGAGGGCGATGTCTTTCCGCTGAAGGCGGCGTCCAGCACCACGCCCGAATTCCTGCAATATTGGGCGGCGCATCCGCCGAGGGCGGGCCGCGGTTCGGCCACTTCGCGCGTGATCAGATCGGGAAAGGTCGAAGTTATTCCTGATGTTCTCGAGGACCCGGACATGGAAATGCCCGCGGATTCCTTGAACAGGATTCGCGCGGCGCTGGGCGTGCCGATGCTCAGGGACAACCAGGTCGAAGGCGTGCTGGTGCTGACGCGGCCCGAGCCCGGCCCGTTCACCAAAAGCCAGATCGATCTGGTGCAAACCTTCGCCGACCAGGCGATGATTGCCATCGAAAACGCCCGACTGTTCGACGAGGTACAGGCCAAGACCGCTGATCTTACGGAATCGCTACAGCACCAGACCGCGACTTCCGAGGTGTTGCAGGTCATCAGTCGTTCGGTGTTCGATCTGCAAACGGTGCTCGATACGTTAGTCGACGCTGCGTACAAGCTCTGCGACGCCCGAGTAGGCCTGCTTTATCTCCGAGGCGACGACGCCTTTGAATGCAAGGCCATTGCCGGCGAGGGGGTCGCCGAGGCGAGCCGCCTGTTCAAGGGGCGCCCAATACGCGCCGGCCGTGGCACGGCCGCGGAGCGCGTGATCTTGACGGGAGAGGTCCAGAGCGTCGCCGACTTTTTCGCTGACCCGGATTTCGATCCCAAAACCCGGGACGTCATCCGGAACGCTGAAGCCGCGGGTTCCAGCTTTGGCAAGCTTCGTTCCACGCTCGCGGTCCCGATGATGCGTGACGCCACCGTTATCGGCGTGGTTGCGATCGCGCGTTCGCAAACCGGCCCGTTTCCCCCACGTCAGATCGAGCTCCTGCGGACTTTCGCCGATCAAGCGGTGATTGCCATCGAAAACGCCCGCCTGTTCGACGAGGTCCAGACGAAGACCGCCGACTTGCAGGAATCGCTGCAGCACCAGACCGCGACTTCCGAGGTGCTCGAGGTCATCAGCCGCTCGCCCGGTGAACTCGATCCCGTGTTCCAGACCATCCTGGCCAGCGCGACCAATATCTGTGACGCCCAATTCGGCCTGTTGCTTCTCTACGAAGGCGACGGTTTCCGTTGCGCCTCGATGTTCAATCTGCCGCCGGCCTTCGCGGAAACCTTTTCGCGCAATCCGGTCATCCACCCGCCGCCGATCGATCCGTTGGGACGGTTGATTGCGACACGGCAACTCGTTCATGTCGTCGATGTCAAGCAGGAGCCGGCTTACCTCACCGGCTTTCCGCCGATCGTGGAGTTGGTCGAACTGGGCGGCGCCCGGACGCTTTTGCTGGTGCCGATGCTGAGGGAAGAAGGCCTTGTTGGCGTGATCGCCATTTTCCGGCAGACCGTTCACGCGTTCTCCGACAAGCAGATCGAACTGGTGACGAGCTTCGGCAGCCAGGCGGTGATCGCCATCGAGAACGCCCGCCTGCTCAACGAAACCAACGAAGCGCTGGAGCGGCAGACGGCAACCGCCGACATCCTGAAAGTCATCGCCAGTTCTCCCGCTGACGTTCAGCCGGTTTTCGATGCGATCGCGACCAGTTCCAACCGGCTGATCGGCGGCTTCTCAACCGCGGTGTTGCGCTTTGTCGACGACGCGCTTCACCTTGTGGCATTCACGCCGGCCAACCCGGCGGCGGACGAAGCCTTGAAGTCTTCGTTCCCGCGGCCGCTGGAGGAATTTCCGCCGTTCATGCTGGTTCGGGACGGCGCTACCCAGCAGATTATCGATACCGAATTGGAAGGCGTATCGCCCTTGTTGCGCGACCTCGCGCGCTTGCGCGGCTATCGCAGCATGTTGTTCACACCGCTGATGAACCAGGGCAAGCCGATCGGACTCATCAGCGTCACGCGCAAGGAACCCGGCACGTTCGCCCAGCACCACATCGAATTGGTACGAACCTTTGCAGACCAGGCGGTGATCGCCATCGAGAATGCGCGGTTGTTCAACGAAACGAAGGAGGCACTGGAGCGGCAGACCGCGACGTCGGAAATCCTGCGCGTGATAAGTCGATCGCCAACCGACGTCAAACCGGTTTTCGAGGCCATCGCGCAAACTGCCGTACGGCTGCTCGGGTGTGACAGGGCCTTTATTCAGCGCTGTGACGGCAAGAGTTTTTGGTCGGTGGCCTGGTGCGGGCCGGAAGGCCAGCTGCCAATGCTCAACAGTTCGCCCGTTCCGATCGATCCGGCAGCGAATTTTCCATCGCGCGCGATCGCCGAGAAAAAGACCCTATACTTGCCGGATTGGTCGGCAATTGATCTGCCCGAGTTCGAGCGTGCGATTCACGACAGATTGGGAATCAACTCGGCGCTGTACTTGCCGCTGCTGCGCAATGGGGAATGCATCGGCTTGCTGGCGATGGCCGGAAAACGCGCCAATGCGTTTGCCTCGAAAGACATCGTTCTAGCGGAGTCTTTCCGCGATCAAGCCCTGATCGCAATAGAGAACACGCGGCTGTTCAACGAGACGCGCGAAGCGCTGGAACGGCAGACGGCAACATCGGACGTCCTCAACGTGATTGCCAGTTCGCCAACCGATACCCAGCCGGTGTTCGATGCCATTGCGCGCAGTGCCGCCGAACTATGTGAGGGAAGCAACAGCGCCGTGTTTCGCCTGCGCGATGGCCTCGTCCATCTTGCGGGACACTACAATCTTTCTCCGGAGCAACTCGCGTTCGCACCGAAGGCGTTTCCAGCGCCCCTCCATCGCGGCTACATGGCAGGACGAGCGATTGTTGATCGCGCGGTGGCCCATGTCCCTGACATCGCCGCTGACCCCGAATACACCGCAGAGTCCATGGTCAAGGCAGGATTTCGAAGCGCCGTCTCCGTGCCGATGTTCCGCAACGGCGAGCCGATCGGCGCCATCAATGTCACCCGCGAGGAGGCACGACCGTTTTCCGACCGACAGATCGATTTGCTGAGGACTTTTGCTGACCAGGCGGTGATCGCGATCGAGAACGCGCGGTTGTTCAACGAAACGAAGGAGGCACTGGAGCGGCAGACTGCCACGTCGGAAATCCTGCGCGTGATAAGTCAATCCCCGGCCGACGTACGGCCCGTATTCGACGCCATTGTCCAGACAGCCGTGCGGTTGATCCGCTGCGATATCGCATTCGTGTTGCGTTGCGACGGCGCCACCTTCTCGCCTGCTGCGGCGGCCGGACCGGACGGGCCGCTCGCCGACCTTGGACCCTCGCATTTGCCGGTCGACCCCGACGCTAACTTTCCATCGCGCGCGATCGTCGGAAAGAAAAACGTGCATCTGCCGGACTGGTCGTTGATCGACCTGCCCGAGCACGAGCGTCAGATGCAGGCGCTGATCGGCGTGAACTCCGCTCTGTTTCTGCCGCTGTTGCGCGAAGCCGAATGCATCGGCGTTCTGGCCTTGGCCGGTAAACAAGCCAATATCTTCGGCGAGAGCGAGATCGCACTGGCCGAATCGTTCCGTGACCAGGCCTTGATCGCCATCGAGAATGTGCGCCTGTTCAAAGACGTGCAGGCGAAGACGGCCGACCTGCAGGAATCCCTGCAGCAGCAGACTGCGACCGCCGACGTGCTGAAAGTCATCAGCCGCTCGGCGTTCGACCTGAAATCGGTGCTGACCACGCTGACCGAGTCTGCACAGTCGCTGTGCGGCGCATCGCTGGGAATCATCTGCCTGCGCGATGGTGAGGTCATGCGGCTACAGGCCGAATCCGGCTGTACGCAGGCCTTCATCGATTTCATGCAGGCCAACCCGATCAGGCCTGGCCGCGAGACAATCACCGGCCGGGTCTTTACGGACGGCAAGCCTGTCCACGTCGCGGACGTGCAAGCCGACCCCGAATATAATTTTGGGAATGCGCCGACGATCGGCGCCTACCGGGCGGTCCTTGCGGTGCCGCTGATGCGTGACGGCGCGGTCGAAGGCGTGTTGCTGCTTGGAAGGCCGACGCCCGGACCGTTCAGCCAGCGGCAGATCGATCTGGTGCAGACCTTTGCCGACCAGGCGGTCATCGCCATCGAGAACGTGCGTCTGTTCGACCAGGTGCAGGCGCGCACCAGAGAGCTGTCCCGGTCGCTCGACGAATTGCGCACCGCGCAGGATCGACTGGTGCAGACCGAAAAGCTGGCTTCGCTCGGCCAGCTCACCGCCGGCATTGCCCACGAGATCAAGAACCCGCTCAACTTTG
Source organism: uncultured Pseudomonadota bacterium (assembly GCA_963813165.1). Classification (GTDB taxonomy): domain Bacteria; phylum Pseudomonadota; class Alphaproteobacteria; order Rhizobiales; family Xanthobacteraceae; genus Bradyrhizobium. Next base: position 428,485 of record CAWEYJ010000003.1, read on the forward strand.
TCAATAATTTCTCGGCGCTGTCGGGCGAATTGCTCGACGAACTGAGCGATCTGCTCAAACCGGCTGATCTCGACAGCAAAATGCGCGAGGAAGTCGATGAACTGACGCAGATGCTGAAGGGCAACCTCGAAAAGGTGGTGCAGCACGGCAAGCGCGCCGATTCGATCGTCAAGAACATGCTGCTGCATTCGCGCGAGGGATCGGGCGAGCACCGGCCCGCCGACATCAACGCGATCGTCGAGGAAAGCCTCAATCTGGCCTACCACGGCGCGCGGGCGGAAAAACCGGCCTTCAACATCACGCTCAAGCGCGACCTCGATCCATCTGCCGGAATGATCGACCTTTACCCGCAGGAGATCACGCGGGTGTTCCTTAATCTCGTTTCCAACGGCTTTTACGCCGCCACCAAGCGCAAGGAGGCCGGCGACGCCGGCTTCGAGCCGACCTTGAGCGCGACCACGAGAAACCTCGGCAACAGGGTCGAAATCCGGATTCGCGACAACGGTACCGGAATCCCGGCCGAGGTGAAGGAGAAAATGTTCAACCCCTTCTTCACCACCAAGCCCGCCGGCGAGGGCACCGGACTTGGCCTGTCGATGAGCCACGACATCATCGTGAAACAACACGGCGGCAAGATTGACGTCGAAACGACACCTGGCGCATTTACCGAATTCATTATCACGCTGCCGCGAACAGCGGCGCAGTCGCAGGCTGGAGGCACCAATTGAGCGTTTTTATCCTCGTCGTCGATGACGAGCCCGATGTTGAAGCATTGTTTCGCCAGCAATTCCGCCGTGACTTGAAATCCGGACGCTTTACCATGGAGTTCGCTCCGTCCGCGCCTGAAGCGCTTCTGCGGGCCGCCGAGATCAAGGATCCGTCGCTGATCCTGATCCTGTCCGACATCAATATGCCCGGCATGAGCGGGCTTGAAATGCTGCCGAAGGTGCGCGCCGAGCGGCCCGATGTTCCCGTGATCATGATTACCGCCTATGGCGACGCGGAAACGCGCCGCAAGGCGATCGAGCGCGGCGCGGTCGGCCTTTTGACCAAACCGATCGACTTCGCGCTGTTGCGTCACGAGATCGACACCCGTCTTGGGCAGGCCGCATGACCGCAACCATCCTCGTCGTCGATGATGAGCCCGACCTTGAGGCTCTGATCCTGCAGAAATTCCGCAGGCAAATTCGCGACAACGCGGTAGCGTTCGTATTCGCACATGATGGCATCGAGGCACTGCAATCGATCGCGGACCATCCGGTCGATATGGTGGTTTCCGACATCAACATGCCGCGGATGGACGGCCTGTCATTGCTGCAGAAACTGCAGGAGGCCGAAGACAAGAAATCGACCATTATCGTCTCGGCCTATGGCGACATGAGCAACATTCGCACCGCGATGAATCGGGGAGCGTTCGATTTCCTGACCAAGCCGATCGATTTCGGCGATCTCGAAATGACCATCGACAAGACCATCCGCCACATCGAGATGATGCGCGAGGCGCGCCGTCGCCAGTTCGAGGCCGAGCGCGCGCATGCGTCGCTTTCGCGGTATTTCTCGCCGCAGATCGCTTCGAAGCTTGCTGCCGCCGGCGAAGGGGACGGTATGGATGTGCACTGGCGCGATGTCGCGGTGATCTTCACCGATATCGCCGGGTTCACCTCGCTGGTGGAGACCGCCGCGCCCGAGGTGCTGGGCACGCTGCTCAACGAATATGTGGGCGGCATGACCGATGTCGTCTTTGCGCAGGAAGGTACGGTCGCCAAGATCATCGGCGATGCCATCGAGATTCTTTTCAACGCGCCGGGCGACCAGCCGGATTATGCGACCCGCGCAATTGCCTGCGCGCATGATCTCGATGCCTGGGCGGAGGCGTTCCGCGAGCGCTGGAAATCGAAGGGCGTGAATTTCGGCGCAACCCGCATTGGTGTTCACGCCGGCCCGGCGCTGGTCGGTAATTTCGGCGGCGGCCGCTTCTTCGACTATACGGCTTATGGCGATACCATCAACACGGCGGCGCGGCTGGAGGCCGCCAACAAGTTTCTCGGCACGCGCATTTGCGTCAGCGCCGCGGTCGCCGATGGCGCAACGGCGTTTCGCGGCAGGCCGATCGGCGATCTGATGTTGCGCGGGCGCAGCGAGCCGCTGCGGGCCTACGAGCCCTTGGCGGAGGCGACGTTTGAGGCGCCGGCGACGGCGCAATATTGCGATGCCTTCGCCAAACTGGAGGCCGGAGACACCGCAGCGATGCCGGCCTTCGCGGCGCTGGTCGGGTTGCATGCCAGCGACACACTTGCCGGCTTTCATCTCAGGCGGCTGTTGAACGGAGCTAAAAGCGCGCGCATTCAATTGGAGCAATAGCGCGGTCGAGACCCACGGAAGTTCGGCCGTCCGCGGCGCCGCGCGCTGACAAGGTAGGGTGGATGTCGGGTGGCTTTCCACCACTTCGGACTTGCTTCCGGCATCGCCGCACGTCCGATCCGGCCTTGATTTCTGCGCTATTCGAGAAACAATGACGTAAAGTCACGCTTTGGAGGGTGGCGATGCCGAGGTCCAGGCTCGTGTTGTTGCTCGTGGGGCTGCTCGGGCTGGTTCTCGGCGGCTGCACGAACTCGGCGCGCTTTTCGTCGTCGACGCCGGACGCGAATTTGACTCCAAGGGACCGGGAATTGCTGGCCAATCCGCCTTACGCCCAGGCGGACATTCCGGAGCAGTTCCGCCGGCATGTCGTCGACTATCCCTACAAGGAGCCGCCGGGAACGATCCTGGTCAACAGTGACGCGCGCTATCTCTATTACGTCCTGCCCGGGGGCAAAGCCGTCCGCTATGGCGTCGCGGTCGGGAACGAAGCGTTGGCCTGGTCCGGCGTCGCGACCGTTGGCCGGATGTCTGAATGGCCGGACTGGATCCCGACGCCGGATATCCGGGCGCGTCTCGGCCCCTTCCCGGACCGCGTTCCAGGCGGTCCGGCTAATCCGCTGGGCGCGCGGGCGCTCTATCTTTTTCAAGGCAACAAGGACACCCTGTATCGGATCCACGGTACCAACCAGCCGCAATATATCGGCCAGGCCGTATCATCCGGTTGCATCCGCATGACCAACGAGGACGTGATCGATCTATATGATCGGGTGAAACTGGGGGCGACCGTCACAGTCCTCCCGCCGGGTCAGGGGGGACAGAGCGAACCCGCCGCAGGTCGCCCTGGCTGAAAGTCAGTTCGCACAGCTTCTATTGTCAAACGTCGCGCCAGGAGGGGCCAAGTTGGTCCATGCCTTACTGATGAGGCCCATAGGCCGCTCCCGACGTGTTGTTCGCGAAGTGCCGCTACGCTGAAGCCCGAACCGATGCAACAACGGTGATCGCGGCAATTTTACCCGGTGGTGTCATTTAAGAACCTCCGAAGTTTTCACGGCCAACGCGATACGCCCATCGGCCTGCCGCCCTTCATGAGGGCAGATCTGAAACCTGAGCATCGGTAGCTCATCTGTCAAGATGGTCGCCAAGGTTCCAGGGCGCCAGCTGGCTACGCCAACGTATGGACGATCACCGGGCCGGCCACCGCCGTGGCTGGACCAACGAGCAAGGGCGCAAGATTTTGCTCGATCCAGGCCAGCGCGCGCCTGTTTGCCTCGTCCGCCCCCACGTAACCTCGATTTGATCAGCCGCCAGCGCAGCGAAAAATCAGCATCATCCGGCGGTAACGTCCACACCGCGTGGATATGATCCGGCAACACCACGACAGCATCGATTGTGAACGGGTAACGCTCGCGCGTTTTCACCACGGCAGCGCGCAACGCGTCGACGTGATCGACGAGCAAGGCGTCGATGTGATCGACGAGCAAGGCTTTTCGACGGAGGCCTTTATTTGGCGTCGCTTGATCGAAATCAAAAGCATGCGTGATTGCGGGCGCAGGTTTTCAAGGGAATGTCAGTCAGGGAGTCTTCGCGATGCAAGCCCAATCCCGCTCAACGTTCATCGCCGCCGCGTTCACAAGTGCGCTGGTTTTTCTGGGAACTTGCGTTTCCGGCGTTGCACAGACGCAGCCAACTATCGGCATCACGCTCCCGACCGACCGCACCGTGCTGCCGATCCCCGAGCCGCAGTACCCGCACAGCACCGTGCTGGACGCCAGGAACGCGACGCCGCCGCCCCGCTTCGAGGTCAAGGCCCCGGCCAAGGCGCCCAATGTGCTGATCGTGCTGATCGACGACATGGGTTTTGGTCAGTCGAGCGCCTTTGGCGGGCCGGTCCATATGCCGACTGTGGAAACCCTCGCCAACGATGGGCTGCGCTACAACGAGTTTCACACCACGGCACTTTGTTCGCCGACCCGGGCCGCGCTGCTTTCCGGCCGCAACCATCACATGAACAATATGGGTTCGATCACAGAGACCGCCACGAGCTTCCCCGGGCAGACCGGGCAGCGCCCCAACAGCATAGCAACCATCGCGGAGATGCTGCGGCTCAACGGCTACAGCACGGCGGCATTCGGCAAGTCGCACGAAACCGCGGCCTGGGAGGTGAGCCCTTCCGGACCGACCGACCGTTGGCCGACCCGCTCCGGCTTCGACAAGTTCTATGGCTTCCTCGGCGGCGAGACCAACCAATGGGCGCCGCTGCTCTATGACGGGATGACCCAGGTCGAACCGTCGCATGACCCGAACTATCATTTGATGACGGACATGACCAACCAGGCGATCGACTGGGTCGAGTACCAGAAATCGCTGACGCCGGATAAACCGTTCTTCATCTACTTCGCACCCGGCGCCACGCACGCGCCGCATCACGTGCCCAAGGTCTGGATCGACAAGTACAAGGGCAAATTCGACCAGGGATGGGACGCGATTCGCAAGGAAACGCTGGAGCGGCAGATCAAATTGGGCGTGGTACCCCCGGGCACCAAGCTGGCGCCGAAGCCCGAAGCGATCAAGGATTGGGCGGCGCTAAGCGCGGATGAGAGGAAGCTGTTCGCGCGACAGATGGAAGTGTTCGCCGGGTTTGGCGAATACGCCGACACCGAAATCGGTCGGCTGGTCGATGCGATCAAAGCAACCGGCGAACTCGACAATACGCTTGTTTTCTACATCGTCGGCGACAACGGCGCGAGCGCCGAAGGCGGCATGAACGGGCTGTTCAACGAGATGAGCTATTTCAACGGCGTCGACGAAACTGTTCAGGACATCCTCAAGCATTACGACGAGCTCGGTAGCGCGACAACATACAACCATTACGCCGCCGGCTGGGCGGTCGCAGGCGACACGCCGTTTACCTGGACCAAGCAGGTCGCCTCCAGCTATGGCGGCACCCGCAACGGCATGGCGATTCACTGGCCGAAGGGGATCGCGGCAAAGGGCGAGGTGCGCTCGCAATGGCACCACGTCATCGACATCGCGCCGACGATCCTCGAGGCCGCGGGCCTGCCGGAACCGAAGAGTGTCAATGGCACACCGCAGACGCCGATCGAAGGCGTCAGCATGCTCTACACCTTCGCGAGCCCCACGGCGCCGAGCACCCATCTTACCCAGTACTTCGAGATCTTCGGCAACCGCGCCATTTATAACAATGGCTGGCTCGCCGGTACCGTTCATCGGGCGGCCTGGGAACGCAAGCCCCGCGCTACGCTCGATAACGACAAATGGGAACTCTACGACGCGCGATCGGACTTCAGCCTCACGAACGATCTCGCGGCGAAAAATCCCGACAAGCTCAAGGAAATGCAGGACCTGTTCCTGAAGGAAGCGGTCAAGTACCAGGTGCTGCCGCTCGACGATCGCTTGGAAGAGCGCCTGATCGCTTCTGTGGTCGGCCGGCCCGACCTGATGGCCGGCCGCACTTCGCTGACGGTTCACCAGGGCATGACCGGCATGTCGGAGAACGTTTTCATCAACCTGAAGAACAAATCACACGTCATCACCGCCGAGCTGGAAATTCCGAAAAACGGCGCCAACGGCGTGATCATCGCCCAGGCCGGCCGGTTCGGCGGCTGGAGCTTCTATCTGACGGATGGCAAACCGACCTACACCTACAATTGGCTTGGACTGCAGCGCTACACGATCGCCGCCAAGAAAGCGCTGCCCGCCGGTAAAGGCACGCTGCGTTTCGAGTTTGCCTATGACGGTGGCGGCATCGGCAAGGGCGGTGTCGGCACCATCCTCTTCAACGGAAAACCGATCGCCACCGGTCGCATCGACCGCACCCAATGTTGCGTCTACTCCGCGGACGAAGGCGCCGACGTCGGCGCCGATGAGGGCACGCCGGTCACCGAAGCTTACAAGGTGCCGTTCAAGTTCACCGGCAAGATCGCCCAGGTGACCATCGAACTGAAGGAGACGCAGAAGGCCGATACCGATAGCGCCGAGCAAGCCCGCAAGGCGGCCGCGCTGAAGAAGGGGCTGGCCGATTAACGAAGCACCACCGCTGCGGCGGCTGCCGGAAACAGTCACTTGTCGGCGCGCGCGAAATGCAGCCGGACCAGCGTCCTCTCGCCAACCACATCGCCGAGCGCGCCAAAGGCAAAATAGGGAATCAGGATCAGCAACATGATAAAGCTGGCTGCGACGATCTGCTCCCAGGTGCCGCCTGCGATATCGGCGATCGAATTCGCAATCGTGCGGCCATGGATGGCTCCCAACCACGGCCTCCTCGATTGCGCGTAGAGAACCGAAGCCTCCAATTACAGCTCCGCGGCGAAGCAGAGGAAGAGATAGGACGTGATGATGCTCGATTCCCGCAATTCATGGACGAGCTTTTCCCGGACAGAGATTTTGGATGGACTGCCTTCCATGGTTCTCTCCGGCTCTTGCATCCGAACGGCACAGCCGACCCTTCGCCGGCCATGACAAGACCGATACAGCTTCGTTCAGCAGCCGCGGCAGATATTTTTATCTTGGAATTACGGTGACACTGCCGGGCTGCACTCAACTGACCGCCAGTCTCTTGATCCCGGGTTCGCGCGGAGGCCTGTCATCTTGCGCTTACGCTAAGCTGCCCTGCGCGCTCAGGGCGATTTATTGAACTGAATCAATCTGATGCTACCCGTCCAGTCCTCCCTGCAAAAATATTCCCGTTCTCTTTTGACCCAAATCACTTCTATATCGTTCGCGTCCCGGCCCACACGACAGGGGCGTTTCGCGATCGTCACGAACGTAGGGCAGGGGATGCGATGGACGCAGGCGGCGCTAAAGACGAGAGCGCTTACCTTGCGGACGGCGAAGTCGTGTGGTCCTGACGCCTCGACGCTGGCGTCAAGCTTCGCGGAAGTATCCGCGAGGCGACGGTGACAACAAAGCCCGATCACCGGGGAGAGTACGAAGGAAACCGTTAAAACCATTGCGTGCGGGAATGCCGGGTGTTCCGGTGCAACCGTGGTGACTAACGCGTGTGCTACTACACTTTGCGCACGCGGCTGCGGGTGCGGCGGGCACCCGGCATTCCCCACGCCCTCTCTTGGGCGAAAGGTTCATGCATAACTCGGGCGCTAGCCGCGCCGCGAGATCGTTGGTGTGTCTCCCGTTTTTGCCGATCGCGCTCCCTTGCCCGGTACCCGATCACGGCCTATCTCTGGGACTTGCCCACGGAGGACGCGCCCTATGAGCACATTAAAACCGCTTAAGATCGATATCGTCTCCGACGTGGTGTGTCCGTGGTGTTATATCGGCAAGCGCCGGATCGAGAATGCGCTGGCGCTGGTGCCGGATGTTCCGGTCGAGGTCCACTGGCGGCCGTTCTTTCTCAATCCCTGGGTGCCGCGCGAGGGGATCAGCCGCGACGAATATCTCACCGCGAAATTCGGTTCGGTCGAAGCCTACAAGGGTATTGCCGGGCGCGTGGTCGCTGCCGCCGGCGAAGAGGGCCTGTCGTACCGGCCCGACCTGGTCAAGCGCCAGCCCAACACTATCGATTGCCACCGGCTGATTCACTGGGCCGAAGCCAAAGGCAAATCCGCTGAAATGAAACAGCGGCTGATGGAATTGTATTTCCGCGACGGCGGCGATCTCACCGACATCGACGTGCTGGTGCAGGCGGCCGCCGATTGCGGGCTCGATGCCGACGACGTGCGGCGGCGTCTGGCCACCGACGAGGATGTCGAACGGATCTCGGCGCAGGCGCAGGAGGCGGCCGACAAGGGCATCTCCGGCGTGCCGACCTATGTGTTTGCGCAGAAATATGCGGTGTCAGGCGCGCAGCCGCCTGATCAGCTGGCACGCGCCATCCGCCAGGTCTCGGCGGAAGTGAACGCGCAAGCGGCGGAGTAAGACGGCAATACGTTTATCTGTTGCGGATCAGATGAACAGCGCGGCGCGCTTGTTCGTAGGCGAACCGGCGCAGCGTCAGCGCTGCATGGATCAGCGGGACGACGGGATCGCCGCGCCGCAGTGGAATCATAACATCGCCGATCGCAAAGCGCCCGCGCCAGATCGGATTGATCATCGGATGATCGGCGTCCGCGGTGGAATCGGCGCTCGCGATTGCCGGATCGGCGCAGAGATGCCGGGTCAGATCGAGCGTCAGCTGCACGCCGGGCGAAAATTTCGCGAAGCGCTCGTCGATGCCGAGCTTGAAATAGAACGCGCGATCCTGATGCCGCAGCACGATCGCGGCCGCGACCGGGGTATCGCCGGCCCGCAAGCTCACGATCTCGCACTGACGGGTTTCGGCGAGCGCGACGGTGGCGCGCCGCACGAAACGGGCATCGCCGTCGTGCTGCACCAGCGCGGTGCCGCGCCGGCCTTTCCAGCCGCTGGCTTCGAGCGTCAGGAATGTCTCGATCGCGCAAGTGACGTCTTCGGGCGTCCGCGCCACATCGAAATGCACGGCGCCGTGCTCGGCCAGGCGATGCCGCTGACGGCGCAATTCCTTCAATTTCTTCGCGCCCAATGCGTCCCGCAGCAGCGCATCAGAGTCGCGCGTCGCATCGAGGCAGGCGCGGATCCGGGATTGCAGCACCTGCGGACGCAAGCCGGCCTGCCGCAAGGCTTGCGTGACGACTTTCATGGCGGCGCCGTCCAGCGCTACATTGCGCAGGATCAGCGCATGGGCGCCAACTTTCCGCGCCTGTGCCAACAGGCTCGTCGCGGCATCATCAGCGGCATCGCGATCGAGCAGCGGCGTGCCGAGCGTGCCGTAGGGATCGGCGTTCGCCAGAGCGGGCAGGGGAATCCTGCAGGCGCGCCACAGCGAAACCGCCGGCATCAGGCCGATCAGGCGCGCCGTGCCGGCCGGTGTGGAAGAATTACTGCTCCAGGCGCTGAGCGCGGAGACGGCGGTGCGGCCCTGCGCGGAAGCGTTCACCGCCAATTCCCAGCCGGGCAGGTAATAGCCGTTGGGCTCGACGGCGCGTTCGGCAAGCTCACGCCACCGGCTCGCGGCGACTGCCGTGAGGGTTGCGAACGCATCGCCGTCGGGCGAAGCCGCGCCGCCTTGCGGGCGCATGCCGACGACATCTCTTTTGAGAGATGTGCGACCAACCACCGCCGAATTCGCGATCTCGACCACGTCCCCGCTTTCCCGTTCGCGATGGATCGTGGAGGCGCGCGTCAAGTTGCGCTTCCTCCATTGCGTTACCGGGAAAACGCTAGCGTAAAGATTGGAAAATAGCGTTGGATTTGCGGTTCAATTTGAGCGGTAATGTTAACCGGGCGTTGATCATTCGCCCCCGTGGACGGTGCCAAACCGCTTGTTGCCGCCGGCAGGAAGCGCCGATGCGGCTAGATCGGCTGGTAGGTCTCCGACACGCAATTGTCATTGGCGTCGATGCGCTGGCGATCCAGGATCACGCCGCCGGTGATCGTGACGCGATAGGTTTCGGTGCCCAGCGGCCTGCCCATGGCGTTGGTGAGTTCGGCCCGCACGCATGCGGTCCAGCCCGATCCACGGACGTCGCGATGCGCCGGCGAGACCCGCACGTTTTGCGGGTAGGACGTAGCGACGAACACCGAATTCAGGTTGGTGCGAACCAATTGCTTGACATCGGGGGCCGGCTCGGGCGGCGGCGGGTCGGCGCGCCTTGACGCGCATGAATTCCGGCGCCGTCGAGTGGCTGTCGGCAATGCCGCAGCCAGCCAACGCGAGCGCTCCGCCAGTCATCAACGCGATGAAAATAATGCCCCGCTGCATCCGCCGACTATATCCCGAACCGATCAAAATGACGCGGGATCGCGGCCAATTCGCGGCCTTAAGTCATTAACAATCGCTAACAATTGTCGAAATAGGCGGCACAAACCGGTATCGTGCTCCCTTGAACCGATCCGGGATTTGCCATCATCTGGTTGCACGGTAAGTTCCGAGCTGGAATGGCAGGGAGACAGGCGATGAAGACGTTTGTAATGGCGGTGGCGATGCTGGCTTTGATCGCGATGCCGGCGCATGCGCAAAAGCGCGGCGGTGTCGCGCCCGGTTCCACGGCCGAACCGCCGAAGAAGGTCGATGACAAGGCCTACAATGCCGCGCTCGAACGGATACCGGAACCCAAGGAGAAATATGATCCGTGGGGGGTTGCGCGGCCTGCCGATCCTGCGAAGAAGCCTAAATAGAACAAGTCTTAAGGGACTGAACTCGAAGTTCCGCAATCCGGGCTTGAACCTCCCTCCGGAATCCCTCGACCTATTGGCGAGCCCGGAGGGTTGCCGTATGTTTCGTCCTGTCCTTCACACTGTGCTTCTGACCGCTGGAATTTTGTGGGGGGTGCAGGCGGCGTTTGCCGAAAATCGTGTCGCGCTTGTGATCGGCCAGTCGAACTATCGCGCGGTGGTCGCGCTCCCCAATCCGGCCAACGACGCCAAGGCCGTGTCCCAATTGCTGAGCGAAGCTGGTTTCGAGGTATTCAGCGCTTCCGATCTCTCGCAGAGCGAGATGCGCGAAAGGATAGGCGACTTCGCGGCTGAGGTGGCGGCGAAAGGCCCCGATACCATTGCGCTGGTCTTCTATGCAGGTCATGGCCTGCAGATCGATGGCGAGAATTTTCTGGTGCCGGTGGACGTCGATCCGAAGCGGGAAGCCGACATTCCGCTGCAGGCCGTGCGTCTCAATGACGTCCTGAATACATTGACCTCGGTGCCGAGCAAGATGCGGATCGTGCTGCTCGATGCCTGCCGCAACAACCCGTTCCCCGCCATCAATCAGAGCGCCGGCCACGGCCTGGCCATCGTCGATGCCAAGATCGGCGCGCCCGGCACGTTCGTGTCGTTTTCGACCTCGCCAGGCGCGGAGGCGGAGGACGGCAGCGGCGCCGACAGTCCTTACACCTCGGCGTTGCTTTTGGCGGCCAAGGAGCCGGGGCTTTCGATTGAAGACACCTTCAAACGCGTGCGCGTGTCGGTCAACAAGGCGACCGAAGGGCGTCAGACCCCCTGGGACAGTTCCTCGCTGACCGATGAATTCAGGTTCTTTCCCGCTCAGGGCGCGGCAGTTCCCGAGCAGCCTGCCGCCAAGCGCAGCGTCGATGAATGGCGCCGTGAACTGCAGGGCAAGCCGGTCGAGGTGGCCAATGAAATGATCGTGGCCGCCGGCACGGACGAAGCCTATGAGGCTTTTGTCGGGCTGTTCGCGCAACCGCCGTTCAGCCCGCAGGCCCGCGAATGGCTCGATCGCCACCACAAGATGGTTGCGTGGAATAAGGCCGTGATTGCCAATACGGCGGCGGCGTATCGTGCATTCCTGGACCAATACGCCGATAGCGATCTCGCCGCGACGGCGCGCAAGCTTGAGGATCGGCTGCGCAACCGCCCGAACACGGCAGCCGGCGTCGCGGCCATCGTCGCGCCAGTGACGAACGCCGCGCTCGCCGCCCCGGCCTGTCCTTGCGGCGGTGCGCCATCGGTACCGCTGAAGAAGGTCGATCTGGCGCCCAAGAAGAGCGTGGAACCTGAGCCGCCACCCAAGAAGCACGCCGAACCCAAGCTGCCGCCAAAACGTGCCAGTTCGCGTCCGCCGCGCGGCCACTGGCGTGACGACGACGATAACGATGATGTGGTCTATCGCCGGCAGGCCCCTCCCGACTATTATGAGCCTGCACCTGGGCCGTCCATCGGCCTTGGAATAGGCATCGGAGGATTCGGAGGTGGAGGCGGAGGCTTCAGCGGGGGAGGCATGGGCGGGGGAGGCTACGGCGGAAGAGGCGGGCGCTGAACGGGAACGTCCCAACGGACCGCCGCGAAACTCAGCCAGCCGCGAGGTGATCGCATCGACGCGATGGCCGCTGCGATATCTTCCGGGCCTGCTTACCGCCATCTTGTTCGTCGCGGCGCCGGCGCTGGCTTGGGAGCATTGGGGCGGAGATCGCGGCGGGACACGGTTTTCATCGCTGGCCCAGATCACGCCGGCCAATGTCGGCAATCTCGTCCGCGCCTGGGAGTTTCGTACCGGAGATCTCGAGGCCCGTCCGCCGGCAGCGATGGCACACACGAAATTCGAGGCGACGCCGCTGTTCGTCGAGAACAGTCTCATCTTCTGTTCGCCCTTCAACGAGGTCATCGCGGTCGATCCCGGTACCGGTACGCCGAAGTGGCGATACGATCCCAAGATCAGCACCAGCCAGCGCCCCGCAAATCGCTATAACTGTCGCGGCGTCGCCTACTGGGTCGACGAGCGGGCTGCCGAAAATGCTGCGTGCCGCGCGCGGATTTTCATGGGCACCAACGACGCCCGCGTGATCGCGCTCGACGCCAGGACCGGGATTCCCTGCGCGGATTTCGGCTCGGGTGGCGAGGTCAAGCTCGATGTCGGCAAGCCGCTGGCGTGGCCGGGCGAATTCCAGATCACGTCGGCGCCGGTGGTGAGCCGCGGCGTCGTCATTGTCGGCTCCTCGATCTCGGACAACGTCCGCGTCGATGCGCCGTCCGGCGCGGTGCGCGCCTTCGACGCCCGAAGCGGGGTTGCGCGCTGGAGTTGGGACCCGCTGATTCACGACGGCATTGTCGCGGGCACCGCCAATGTCTGGGCGCCGATGTCGTCCGATGAAGAACGTGGACTGCTGTTCCTGCCGACATCATCACCGAGCCCGGATTTCTGGGGCGGCCGGCGGCCCGGCAATGACGAGCATGCCAATTCGGTGGTCGCGCTGCGCACCGAGACCGGAGAGCTGGTGTGGTCGTTCCAGACCACGCATCACGACGTCTGGGATTATGACCTGCCGGCACAACCGACGCTGGCACGCATCGACACCGGAGAGGGAATGCGCGACGTCGTGATTCAGCCGACCAAGCAGGGCTTTGTCTTCGTGCTCGACCGCGACACCGGCAAGCCGGTATGGCCGGTCGAGGAGCGCAGCGTGCCGCAAGGGGCCGCCGAAGGCGAGCAACTTTCGCCGACGCAGCCGTTTCCCACCCACGTGCCGGCGCTGGTGCCGCAGCAGATTTCGGCGACCGACGTCTTCAGGCCGTTTCCGATTTTCCGCAGCTCTGCTTGCGAGAAACGCCTCGCAGCGCTGCGCAATGAAGGTCTCTATACGCCGCCCTCGACGCAGGGAACGCTGATCTTTCCAATGACCGGAGGCGGCGTGAACTGGGGCGGCGCAGCTTTCGACCCGGTCAACCAGATCCTCTACGCCAACACCAGTCGCGCGGTGCATATCGTCAGCCTGATTCCGCGCGCCGATGCGGAAGGCTTCAAGCCTCCGCCCGGCACCGAATTAGGGCTGCAGCAGGGTGCGCCCTTTGCGATGACGCGCGCGCTGGCGACGTCGCCCCTGGGCATGCCGTGCAACAAGCCGCCATGGGGCGCGATGGTCGCGGTCGACCTCAAGGCGGGGAAAATTCTCTGGCAGTCCCCGGTGGGCACGACCGAGGACAAGGCGCCGCTCGGAATGGCTTTCAAGTTGGGCATGCCGCTGGTCAACGGCGTCGTGATCACGGCCGGCGGTCTCGTCTTCACCGGCGCGATGGACGCCTATCTGCGCGCCTTCGACGCCAGATCCGGCGCCGAGCTTTGGCAGGGCAGGTTGCCGGTGCCCGGCATCGCCAATCCCATGACCTATCTCTGGAACGGCGAACAATATGTGGCGATCGCCGCCGGCGGTCACTCCGAGGCCGGCACCACGATCGGCGAAAGCGTGGTGGCTTTCCGTCTGGCGCGCCAGGGCGAAGCGCCCTCGCTGTGGTCGCGCACGGTCGACCGGCCGGGTGGGCGGTTCTGGAGCAAGGTCGTTGTCCTTGCGATCGCGCTGATTGCGGTGATCGCGCTGTGGCGTTGGCGCCGCCGCGCAAGGTTGCCGAGCTAACGCGGTCCCCACACGGTTTCTTCGGTCCAGCCCAGTTCGTCGAACTCGATGGCTCTCAACGGTGCTTCTGCGATCGAGAAAGAACTCATCGAGTTGAGGCGGTTCGAGGGCTGTTGAGGAAAGCATCGCGTGTGCCTGCCCCCGATGGTGGATCTGGTGCTGGAAGAGATGCATGAGCAGGCGGTCGCGCCGTTCGGTCTGCACCCGCGTGTCGCGATTGACCCGTACGATGTCGTCGAGGAGAGCAGGCGTCAGCGCGTTGCAGACAGCGATCAAGCGGTTGTCGACTTCAGCCTGCGCGCGCTTGAGTTCAGCGAGCGAGGGACACGGAACCTCATTCTCCCAGGCCTTTGGCCCGAGCCATCCACCCTCAAGCGCGTCGACGTAGAAGAGATCGATGACGTAAATATGATTCAACGTCATCTGCAGGCTGGGGAAGAAGCCCGTCCGCTCCGCTTCGAATTCCTCCTGGCTCAGGCGTGCGCAAGCCGTCAGCAGCCGGTGGTTCGCCCAGGCGTTATTATAGGCGAAAGCGCGGTAGGTCTGAACAAAGCCGGCAGGCATCGCTGCTCCGTCTCTTCTACGTCATCGCAGGCGTTCGAGCGCATTTCAACTCAACGCTACCATATTGGCGCTTCGGTATCATCCTGGTCGAATCTCGCCAGGTGACTGGCGTCGTCGCGTCGCGCGGGCCGCGTCGCCGGCAATGCGGCTAGCCATTCGTGGAATCTCCGATAATGTCTCCGCCATGGACGAGCAGGTGACAACGGTCTTGGGCAGCGGCATCGTCGAGTGGCTGGCTGACGAAGCGCTGCGAGATACCGAGCCCGCCAACCTTTATGGCGAGCTGTGCCAGCGCCTGCGCGGAGTGGGCATACCGATTTTGCGCGGTCACGTGGCGTTCCGGGTGCTGCATCCGCTCTACAATGCCAGTGCGATGGATTGGACGGCGGAGAAAGGTGTCGTCGTCGAACACTTTCGCCCGGAACAGGGTGGCCGGGATGATTTCCTGCGCAGTCCCCTCGGCCATGCCATGATCCATCGGCTTCCGGTGCTGCGGCGCCGGTTGACCGGTGAGACGGCGTTGATGGACTTCGGGGTTCTCGAGGAATTTCGTGCTTTGGGCGGCACCGACTATGTCCTATTCGCGGTCGGTTTCGATCCCGCCGGCGACAACGGCGTGCTCTGCTCCTGGCTCGGCGACCGGGTCGCCGGCTTCACCGACCAGGAGATCGTGCAGCTCCAGCGCGTCACCCGCGAGCTCAGTATCGCGATGAAGTCGAGGATCGAGCGCAACGTCGCGCAGAACATCGCCCATGCGTATCTCGGCAAGCACGCGGGGCAGGCTGTGCTCAACGGCTTAATTCGGCGCGGCGACGGCGAAAAGATCACCGCCGCATTGTGGTACAGCGATCTGCGCTGCTCGACGGAACTTGCAGACCGGCTCTCCGCCGAAGCCTTCCTGCAGCTATTGGGCCGCTATTTCGAAATGACCGCGGCCTCGGTGCTCGACCACGGCGGCGAGGTCGTCTCGCTGATCGGCGATGCGGTGCTTGGCCTGTTCCGCTTTGAGGGCGCGCCCGGCGAGGCGTGCGGCCGGGCGCTTGCCGCGGCTAGCGAAGCGCGCCGGCGGCTTAACACATCGCAACCGGTAGCAAACAACGTGGCGTTCGATTTTGGCATTTCGCTCCATTTGGGTCAGGTTATCTACGGCAATGTCGGCGTGCCCGAGCGATTGCAGTTCACGCTGGTGGGGTCGGCCGTCAACGAAGTCGTTCGCGTGCAGGACCTGACGAAAAGTCTTGGGCACCCGCTGCTCGCCACCGGCCCTTTTGCGCGTGCGGCGGCCGGGGTGTGGCAACCACTCGGCGAGCATCGCTTGCGCGGACTGGAGACACCGATGCCGATCCTGACCGTGACGCAGCCATCGTGACGCCGAAACGACGGGTGTCATTGGCTTGCGACGACAGGTTGGCGAGCCGGCAGCGTGGCCTCACAGCATCGCAAACGCGCTTGTCACCATCGCCACCGGCTTGTTGTCGGTGGCGCTGGACAGCGTGACCCGGCCAAAACTCATGGTGCGCCCGAGCCGGACCACCCGCGCATCGGCCAGCACGTCCGTCGCCGTCGCCGCCCGCATGAAATGCGTGGTTTGATCGACCGTCGTCATCGGCCGGTAGCCGCGATTGGCCGTCATAATGGCGATCACCATCGAGGTGTCGGCGAGCGCCATCAGCGCCTGGCCGCAGACAATTCCCCCGGACCGGCACAATCGGTCGGAGAAGGCCATGCGAAGGATCGCGCCCGGCTGCCAGTCGGGAGAGGCACCTGGCGGCGGGGCGCATTCGACGTGGCCGATCGACAGCCCGAGGTCCTGCACCCAGGGCGCGATCACGTCGCCGAGGACGCGCCTCGCTTCCTCGATGTCGAATTCCGCGCCTTGTGCTTGGGATTGCATGAATGATAGTTCCTCGCCCGCCATTGGTTGCTGGACACATTTAGACATGGGCGCTGCGGCTTGAAAATGCCTGACTAGGCGCGATATGGTGGGGCGTGTGGGAGCAGGGTATCATGTTCAGGCGTTTGGCACTGATCCTCGGCGTGGTCGCCATGGGTCTAGCGCTCAATGGGTGCACGAAATGCGGTCCGATCTGGGACGATTGGCTGCATTCGCCGAAATCCTGCAAGTCGGACGGCCTTTAACGCTGCGCCGGACGCGTTTGGCGTCGTGGTTGCTGCGGTGATACAGGTCGAAAAAATAAGAGGAGCATCCCATGAAAATCTTCCGTATCGCGGCTGCTATCGCGCTGCTGACGGGGCCGGCCTACGCGCAATCGCCCGCCCTCAATTTGATCCAGGATGGGCCCTCCACGTCCCCAGCACAAAAAGCGGCCGACGAGGCGCGGGACAAAGCCTACAAGGAATCGCTGAGGAAAATACCGGACGCCAAGGCGCCCGCGGACCCATGGGGCAATGTGCGCAGCGGGGATGCCGCCAAGGCCTCGGCTCCCAAGACTTCCGCGCCCAAAGCCTCGGCTGCCAAGGTCTCCGTTTCCAATCCCAAGACGGCTGCCACGGTAAAACCGCGGACCAAGACCGGTACCGACGCAAACTGACGCACGGCAAGTATCGGCGAGCGTGGTTCTCGCCGCCGATCTGCCGGGTGAAGCGGGCCATGAACTTTCTTTCGCGGCCCGCGCGGCAGGCGGCCTCGGAATAGTTCCCGGAAGCGCTATATTGGGCCGGTCGTCATCTGTACCGGAGTTGCGACATGGCCCTGCGTCCCCGCGATCTTGCAGACCGGATGGCCGGCCGGCGGAAGCTGGACGATGGCTATCTGCGCGAGACCTTCACCCTGCCGCGCGACAAGGCGCGGACCAAGGCGCGCGATTTTCTTACCCGCTATCCCAAGGCCGCCTATATGAGCGCCGTTGAAAGCTGGCGCGAACTGCCGGGCGGCGATATCGAGTTCACCATGCGGCGATTGCACAGTGCCGACTAAAGCGTGATCCGGAAAAGTGGGCACCGGTTTTCCGAAAAGATCATGCTCAAACAAAAAGTTGGAGCGAGATGGCAATTCAACGAAGAGCCATCTCGCTGTATGTGCGCGCGCTGCCGGTGCCGCATATCTTCGGCCTCGCATTCACCGCGGGCGGCGAAGTCCTTCGGGTCTGCTCGCTGAACTGGCGCCGGGGCGAGTTGATCGGCGCCCGCTTCGTGACCGCCACAAAGCTGCGGCAGGGTTTTGTGGCGTCGGCAGACGCCGATCATAACGTGCCGCTCGCATAGCGGAATGTGCCGGCGGGCGCAGGTTCCGGTCCGGGATCACCGTGACGTGACGGGAACGATTTGCTCGGCGTCGCGTTGACACGGTGCATGCCGACCCCCTCGGCATAGGTAACCCCGACTATGACGGCCCCGGCTCCCCCGCGCTGGGGCCGTTTCTTTTGCCTTGTCGGTCGAGATCCCCGCAAAAATGCAGCACGCGATCAGGCGGCCGAAAAAAGATAGCCGCCACCAGTGTTCTGCTGACGACGGCTTGATTCACACTCGCACCAGCGCAGGCTGGATCGGTATGGTTAATAAATCGTGTTGGCTTCGTCGGGAGGACAACGAAAAACCCGCCCGATGGGTTCATCGAGCGGGTCTCTTCCAAGGAAGTAGCACGGCGCTTTAGGGAGCCCCGAGACTCGGATCATAGCAACGGTTCTGGCCGTTCGAATACGGGAAAAAGGCGGATTGCCACCGGGAAAAACACTTGGCCCGGGAAAATTCGACCGCCGAAAACGACCATTAATTGATTTCAGTGCGCGAGCTCGCCTTCCGGCTGTATTGTCTTTTCCCGGTGCTCGACCGACAGCGACCGATAGTGCGCCGCCATTTCCCGATAATGCTGACGGGAAATTGGATCGGCAGCCTTTTCGGCACGTTCGTCAAACATGTGGGCTCGTTCGATCAGTTCTTGAGCTTGGGACATGGAAGCACCTCAACACAGGTCCATCTGCGGCCACATATGGTTAAGATCTTGTTCCCGCAGGTTGGGCACGGAGATTTGATCGTCGGCCGGTGCTGCGGATGGAAGCGGCCTTGGCAACGATGAGCGGCCGCCCGCCGAGCCGGCCTCAACGGAACGCGACGCCGATGCGATGCTCCTGGCGCCACGCAATATGGCAGCGCCATCGCCGGGCCCGGCATTGCCGTCGCCAGCAAGGCTGGCTAAATGCCGCTGATCGGGACGAGGCAGCATGGCGCAGCAATTCAGCAGGCGATCGATCGCGGGTTTTGTCGCAGGCATGGTCGTGGCGACCGTTCTCACGGTCATGGGCACCTACTACGTGCTGCACAGGTTTGTACTCGACAATCCGGCAGATCCGCGGACCAGGGCTGGCGGCCTGCAGCCGGGCCAGACCGTCAAGTGAATGAAAGAACCCCGCCCCATCGTGGGATCAGGGGGCGGGGCGAGTTGATTGGTAGGTAGCGCTGCGAGCGTACCATGTGCCGGGTCGGCAAGAGCCGGGAACGATTGCCGTTCCAGAGGGCATAACTTCCCGGATCCGATGCTGCCCTGTCGGAGCCGTTTGCGCTGAAACGAAAGAGGCCGCCAACCGAGGCGGCCTTGCGATTAGCAAAGCATTAACCATAAAAACCGCACAGTAGCCGGAGCCGATTCAGGCGGAGCCGGGCTATGATCTCAGAGTTCAAGGAACTTGTGGTTCTTCCTGCTGCGATGATTTTGTTTTTATGCGCGGCCGCAACGTTGCCGAACCTGAGCTGGCGCAGCGATCCGCCGGCACCTATCGTCATCGCCACCCGCTAAAGCGACCACTCCTGAGGTCAAAGGGATCGTTCAACGAGTCGTTGAATGGAAAGGGCTGAGTGCCCGGTGCGGTGCCTGCTGCTGCGCTCCCTGGCGAAGCGTCTTTCCTGGGCTGTTCTTTGATCCAAGCTGCTGACTTTTCAATGATCCACTGCCGAGCAAATCTCGGGACCACGTAGAGGCCATCCAGTTGCCTTGTCTTTCGGTCCGGCCATCCGGCATCGGTGACACTTTTCAAAAGCACAACTGAAAAGCACAACGCCGTCCTAGCGGAGTATGATCGCTAGGCGGCGTTGGTCAGGCACCGGGCCCCTGAAATCCCCCGGCACGTATTAGTCAATAAAGCTTGTCTAAAGGTTCAACGAAAAGCCCGAGACGGTCCGGGCGAGGCCGCTGCGATTTTCGAATGAGGCCACTGGAGCGTTTTCCAGCAAAGTGGAGACCGGTTCGCGTAAAGACAGCGCGTCAAAGACGTAGAGCCTCCGTTCCGATTCTATCACGTTCAAAACTGACTACCCCTGAAACAAAAACGGACCATCAGGCGGGATGGAAAGGGGCCGTGCCCATCCCCCCCCCCCCGGCGCTGCTGAGGAGATTGGGCAGCGCATCTGCAGCCCTGAATCGTCTGGAAATCCAGAGGCCAAACCTGAATGAAAGAGACCACCTCAAAGGCGGCCTTACTTCTTTTTCGCTTCGCCCAGCAGCTTGCCGGTTGAGTTGTGAATGAAATGAACTTTGGTGCAGGCTTGGCAGACGACCGACACATAAGCATGTTCTGCAGCATCCGGGCTGTCAGCGAGCCAATGTTGCACGTTCAATCCGGTCTGAGGACATTTGAAAATAATGTGACGCATGGGAAAAGTATGAAGACGTTGGCGGGCCACGGAAATTCAGGATGTATACGTAGGTCCCAGGGGACCACTCCCGGAATCATCAAAAGGGACCACTGAACCCTCTGGCGGGATGGAAAGGGGGCAAATGTCCGCCCCAAAAAAAGAACATATTGCGAACTGAGAACAAATAGGGTACAATGTTCCATCAGCCGCTGATTTAGCAATTATCACTGCCCGTTTGTCCCGCTCGCGAATCCCCGCCATAAGGAGCACCACCTATGTCCGCCACTGCCCTGCGTATCGTCGAAGGATCCTCCATGGACAAGACCAAGGCCCTGTCCGCCGCGCTCTCCCAGATCGAGCGTCAGTTCGGCAAGGGCTCGGTGATGAAGCTCGGCAAGAACGACCGCTCGATGGATGTCGAGACCATTTCGTCGGGCTCGCTCGGGCTCGACATCGCGCTCGGGGTCGGCGGCCTGCCGCGCGGCCGGGTGGTGGAAATTTACGGCCCTGAATCCTCGGGCAAAACCACGCTGGCGCTGCACACCGTGGCGGAGGGCCAGAAGAAGGGCGGCATCTGCGCCTTCATCGATGCCGAACACGCGCTCGACCCGGTCTATGCCCGCAAGCTCGGCGTCAACATCGACGAGCTCTTGATCTCGCAGCCCGACACCGGCGAGCAGGCGCTGGAAATCTGCGACACCCTGGTGCGCTCCGGCGCGGTCGACGTGCTGGTGGTCGATTCGGTTGCCGCCCTGGTGCCGCGCGCCGAACTCGAAGGCGAGATGGGCGACGCGTTGCCCGGCCTGCAGGCGCGGCTGATGAGCCAGGCGCTGCGCAAGCTCACCGCCTCGATCAACAAATCCAACACCATGGTGATCTTCATCAACCAGATCCGGATGAAGATCGGCGTGATGTACGGCTCGCCGGAAACCACCACCGGCGGCAACGCGCTGAAATTCTATGCCTCGGTCCGGCTCGACATCCGCCGCATCGGGGCGATCAAGGAGCGCGACGAGGTGGTCGGCAACCAGACCCGCGTCAAGGTGGTGAAGAACAAGCTGGCGCCGCCGTTCAAGCAGGTCGAATTCGACATCATGTATGGCGAGGGCGTCTCCAAGATGGGCGAAATCCTCGATCTCGGCGTCAAGGCCGGCATTGTCGAGAAATCCGGCGCCTGGTTCTCCTATGACAGCCAGAGGCTCGGTCAGGGCCGCGAGAACTCAAAGGCGTTCCTGAAAGCCAACCCAGACATGACCGCCAAGATCGAGGCCGCGATCCGCCAGAACTCCGGCCTGATCGCCGAACAGATTCTCGCAGGCTCGCCGGAGCGTGACACCGAGGGCGACGAGGAGCCGGCGGAGGATTGAGATTTTCCGAAACTCGGGTTCCGAGTTTTGACACAAGCGGGCGCTGAGGACGTTGAGTTGCCGACGTTCCCGGCGCCTGTTTTTGTTTTGCGTAAAGCGGAGAGGACCATGAAGCCTCTGATCCTGACCAGTCACTTGATGCCGGAATTCATTCAGTCGGACGTCGCCGACCTGGCGGCCGATTTCTACTTTCGCTTCGTCTGGGGGCCCTTGCCGCCTCTGGATGAGCTGGCCGCAACCTATCTCGGGCTCCGCACGCGTGCTCATCGCTCCAGCGTCCATTGGTCGGACTATGCCAGCGGGTGGGGCCGTAGCAAAAACAAGAATCGCAGGAATCTGGGGCTGGCTGAGTTCTGCATGCAATATGAGACCGTGGAATTATGGTTCGACACCGACCCGAATGCTCAACTGCGACTGGTCTGGCTGCTCGATTATTTTCGATCTCATCCGGAGACCATCGCCAGGTTAAAGTTGCGTCTTGTCAATGCAGAGATGATCAGGCTTGAGCGGCTAGGCAAGTGGCACCCGCCGGCCGTCGACGTCACCAGCGACGTGCTTGAAGCGGCGAGCGCGGCCTGGCAGGCGTATTGCGCGACGACGCCGGAAGCTTGTTTTGATCTGCTCCGCAGGGACTTGAGCGCATTGCCGTTGTTGAGGCCGGCCTTGGTTGATCTGCTTGCAGAGTTGCCTTCCGCCACGACAGGGCTTGGTGCGACCGAAATGCGGATGCTCGAAATGATTGCGCGCGGACATGAGCGGACCAATGATCTTTTCCATCTTCGGCACCTGCGAGGGACGCGCATCTTTGGTGAGTGGGAACACGGTTATCTGCTGGATGCGCTCGCGCATGGTCCAAGTCCTGCCGTGGCCGGTCTCGATGACCAGTTGCGCAGGCTCGACCGAGAAAATCTGCGCGATCGTCACTCGGCGTACCTCCGAAGCCGGCTATCCCTGACTGAATTCGGCAGGGCGATTGTCGCGCACCAGGAAGATTTCAGCCGGCACAACCCGATCGACCGCTGGTGGGGCGGCACTAGGCTGACCAACGATCGCCTGTGGCGATTGGGTCCGGTTTTAATCAAGCCGTAGCGGAATCGTAGAGTGAACAGCGCCATGAAGCGTCTGGTTCTAACGTCCGGTGACAGCAGTGCGGGAGCCCTGAAAGGCGCGCGGCTTGCCGATTGCGTCCTTCCCCTTGAACCAAGGTTTGTCTGGGGACCGCTACCATCGCCTGGCGAACTGGAGCGATGGCTGGCGCCGCGCCCGGCAGCGGATGAGGCGCGTGGTTCGCACTGGCTCGACCATCTCCGCGGCAAGCCAATCGAGGAAGCGCAAAGGAAGGGTTCTGGATTCGTCGAATTCTGCGCAGCCTTTGATGCGATCGAACTCTGGATCGATCCGGAGCCGAATGCGCAACTGATCCTGATCTGGCTGCTCGACTATTTTCGGCCGCACCAAAGCGTCGCTTCGAAGCTGAATTTGGTGCAAGCCGACTTTCCTATCGGCAATCAGCCGTCGGAGGAAGTGGCCGCCCGGCGGATACCTGCCATCAAGATCCGGAACGGGCATCTCGAAATCGCAAGTCTCGCCTGGCAGGCTTATCGCGCGCCGACGCCGCGGGCCTGGTGTGATTTTCTTGCGATGGATTTGAGCGCTCTGCCGCGGCTTCGGCAGGCTGTCGTGCTGCTGCTGGAAGAACTCCCGATGCCTGGCTCTGGCCTGGGCGCGACGGAAATGCGGATGCTGGAGCTGATCTCGGAAGGTAACGCCCGTCCGCCCGACATCCTTCCGGGTCATGGGAAGCGCAACAAGCGGCGTGTGTTCGACTATTGGGAAACCGGCTCCCTGCTGGATGGTTTGGCGCGTTGTCCGGCACCCGTTGTGTCGGGCCTGGACGAGGGGCCGTTCACCCTGGAAATCCACGATGATCGTGACCGTCACGCACGGTACCAACAAAGCAGGCTGTCACTCACCGAACTCGGCCGGGCCGTTTTGGCCGGTCGCGAGGATTTCAGCCGGCACAACCCGATTTCCCGCTGGTGGGGCGGGACCAAACTGACCAACGATAACCTGTGGCGTCGGGACCCCGTGAACCACGCTTTGATCGCGCCGTAAGGTTCACTCCGCCGCTTGCGCGTAGTCCTCGATCGGCGGGCACGAGCACACCAGATTGCGGTCGCCATAGACATTGTCGACCCGCCCGACCGGACACCAGTATTTGTCCGACCGCGAGGTGCCCGCCGGGAAACAGCCCTCGGCGCGGGTATAGGCGCGCGCCCACGCCTCGTCGGCGATGTCGTGCACGGTGTGCGGGGCGTGGCGCAGCGGCGAGGCCTCGACTTTCCAGCGGCCGGATTCGATCTCGGCAATTTCTCGCCGGATCGCGATCATGGCATCGCAGAACCGATCAAGCTCGGCCTTGGATTCGGATTCGGTCGGCTCGATCATCAGCGTGCCCGGCACCGGAAAGCTCATGGTCGGCGCATGGAAGCCGTAATCGATCAGCCGCTTGGCGATGTCGTCGACGGTGACGCCGCAAGAGGTCTTCAGCGGGCGCGGATCGACGATGCATTCATGCGCGACCCGGCCCCTGGCGTTGCGATAGAGCACCGGAAAATGCGGATCGAGCCTGGTCGCGATGTAGTTGGCATTGAGGATCGCGATCTCGGTAGCGCGCGTCAGGCCTTCGCCGCCCATCATCAGGATATAGACGTAGGAAATGGTCAGGATCGATGCCGAGCCGAACGGGGCGGCAGACACCGGCCCGACCGGAGTTGCCTTGGCGCCTTCGGCCGCGGTGTGTCCCGGCAGGAACGGCGCAAGATGCGCCTTGACGCCGATCGGTCCCATGCCCGGGCCGCCGCCGCCATGCGGAATGCAGAACGTCTTGTGCAGATTGAGATGGCTGACATCGGCGCCGTAATCGCCGGGCCGCGACAGCCCGACCTGCGCGTTCATGTTGGCGCCGTCGAGATAGACCTGTCCGCCGTGGCCATGCACGATGTCGCAGATCTCACGGATATGCTCCTCGAACACGCCATGGGTGGACGGATAGGTGATCATCACGGCGGCAAGATTATTTCCATGCTGCGCAGCCTTGGCGCGCAGATCATCGACGTCGACGTCGCCGCGCTTATCGCAGGCCACCACCACGACCTGCATGCCGGCCATGCTGGCGGAGGCCGGATTGGTGCCGTGCGCGGAGGAGGGGATCAGGCAGACATTGCGGTGCGGCTCGCGGCGCGCGGCATGATAGCCGCGGATCGCCAGCAGGCCGGCATATTCGCCCTGTGCGCCGGAATTCGGCTGCAGCGAGATCGCGTCATAGCCGGTGATGTCGCACAGCCACTGCTCCAGCCGCTCGAACAGCACGTGATAGCCCGCCGCCTGCGCGCGCGGCGCGAACGGATGCAGGTTGCCGAATTCGGGCCAGGTCAGCGGGATCATCTCCGCGGTGGCGTTCAGCTTCATGGTGCAGGAGCCCAGCGGAATCATCGCGCGGTCGAGCGCCAGATCACGGTCCGCTAGCTTGCGCATATAGCGCAACAGCTCGGTCTCCGAGCGGTGGGCATGAAACACCGGATGGGTCAGGAACGCGCGGTTGCGTTTCAACTCAGGAGGCAGCGCCTCGCGGCTGCCGGCTTCAACTGCCGCGTATTCAAGCCCGCCGCCGAACGCGCGCCACACCGCCTCGACCTGCGCCGCTGTCGTGGTCTCATCCAAGCGCGATGCCGAGGGTACCGGAAGCGTCTTGGCCGATCCGCAGGTTGATCTTTTCAGCCAAAGCGCGGGCGACGATGTCTTGCTGCTTGGCGCCGGCATCCACCGTCACCGTGTCGAAAAACGCCTCGGATTTTGGCGCAAAGCCGAGTTTGCGCAAGCCGGCGGCGAGCGTGGCCGCGCGGCGATGCACCTGGCGGGCGATATGGGTCAGGCCCTCCGGGCCGTGATAGACCGCGTACATCGAGGCGATCACCGCCAGCAGCACCTGCGCGGTGCAGATGTTGGAGGTCGCCTTTTCGCGGCGGATGTGCTGTTCGCGGGTCTGCAGCGCGAGGCGATAGGCCGGCTCTCCCCGCGAATCGATCGACAGGCCGACAATGCGTCCGGGCAGCGAGCGCTTCAGCGCGTCGCGCACCGCCATATAGGCCGCATGCGGTCCGCCATATCCCATCGGCACCCCGAAACGCTGCGCCGATCCGATCGCGATATCCGCACCAAGTTCGCCGGGCGAGGCCAGCAATGTCAGCGCCAGGAGGTCGGCGGCCACGATCGCGAGCGCGCCCTTGGCGCGCGTCGCCGCGATCGCCGGGCGCAGGTCGCGCACCGCGCCGGTGGTTCCCGGATATTGCAGCAGCGCACCGAACACCTCGGCATGTTCGAGATCGGTTAAGGGATCGCCGACGATCACCTTCCACCCCAGCGGCTCGGCGCGGGTGCGCAGCACGGCCAGCGTCTGCGGATGCACTTCGGAATCGACAAAGAACGATCTGGTTTTCGCGTTCGTGGCGCGCTCCGCCAGCGCCATCGCCTCCGCCGCCGCGGTGGCTTCATCCAGCAAGGAGGCGTTGGCGACATCGAGGCCGGTCAGATCGCAGATCATGGTCTGGAAATTGAACAGCGCTTCGAGCCGGCCCTGGCTGATTTCCGGCTGATAGGGCGTGTAGGCCGTGTACCAGGCCGGATTCTCCAGGATGTTGCGCTGGATCACCGCCGGCAGAATCGTGCCCGAATAACCCTGGCCGATCATCGAGGTGAAGACCTGGTTCTGCGCGGCCAGCGCGGTCATATGCGCGAGCGCCTCGGTTTCGCTCAGCGGCAGCCCGAGATCGAGCGGCGCTTTCTGCCGGATCGATGCCGGCAGCGTCTCGGCCATCAGCGCGTTGAGGCTCCTGGCGCCGACCGTCTCCAGCATCGCGGCGACGTCCCGGGGCGAGGGGCCGATGTGCCGGCGCACGAAGCTGGCAGCGGCCTCTTTGGCGGGTGTGGGGTGCGCGGTCATGGGTTTTTCCTCGTCGTCCAATCAGGCCGTATGCGTCTTGTAGGCGGCCTCATCCATCAGGCCGTCGAGCTCGCTCTTGTCCGCGATCTTCAATTTGAAAAACCAGGCCTTGCCGCCCGCGTCGGAATTGACCAGCGCCGGCTCGGCGGTGAGCGCGCCGTTGACCTCCAGCACTTCGCCTGAAATCGGCGCGTAGACGTCGGAGGCCGCCTTGACCAATTCGACCACGGCCGCGGCTTCCGCCTTCTTCAGGCTGCGGCCGACCTTCGGCAGATCGACGAACACCACGTCTCCGAGCTGGGACTGCGCATAGTCCGTGACGCCGACGGTTGCGACATCGCCCTCGATGCGGAGCCATTCGTGGTCTGACGTGTACAGCGTCGTCATGATCAATCCTTCAGCGTTTATAGGTGTTGGGAACAAAAGGCATGGCGGCGACCCGCAGCGGCATGCGCTGTCCGCGCAATTCGGCAAAGACCAATCCGCCCAGGGTGGCGTACGAAGTCGGCAGATAGCCCATCGCGACCGGCGCGTTGACGCTGGGACCAAATCCGCCCGAGGTGACGCTGCCGATCTGCATCGAGGAGGCCGCATCCGCGAACAGCGGCGCGCCTTCGCGCACCGGCGCGCGGCCTTGCGCTTTCAATCCGACGCGGCGGCGTGGCGCGCCCTTCTCAAGCTGATGCAGGATCTTGTCGGCGCCGGGGAAATCGCCGGGCCGCGCGCCACCATGGCGGCGGCTCTTTTGAATCGACCATTCCAGCGCGGCTTCGACCGGCGTCGTCGTGGCGTCGATGTCGTGGCCGTAGAGACAAAGCCCGGCCTCCAGCCGCAGGCTGTCACGCGCCCCGAGCCCGATCGGCAGCACGTCGCTGCTTTCAAGCAGCGTCCTTGCCAGGGCTTCGGCGTGTCCGGCCGGAACCGAGATCTCAAAGCCGTCCTCGCCAGTGTAGCCGGAGCGCGAGACGAAGCAATCGATGCCGTCGACCGTATGCGGGCCGGCGTCCATGAACCGCATCGCCGGCGCTTCGGCGCAAAACCTTTCCAGCACGGATGAGGCTTTCGGACCCTGCAGCGCGATCAGCGCGCGATCGGTCAAAGGCTCGATCTCGCAAACATCCGACAGGTTGGCGCGCAGATGCGCCTCGTCCTCGGCCTTGCACGCGGCGTTGACCACGACGAACAGATGGCTGCCGAAATTCGCCACCATCAGGTCGTCGAGCAGGCCGCCAGCGGCATTGGTGAACTGTGCGTAGCGCTGGCGGCCGGCGGCAACGCCAAGAATGTCCTGCGGCACCAGCCGTTCCAGCGCCAGGGCGGCATCCTCGATCTTGCCGGATTTCGGCCGCAGCGCGATTTGGCCCATATGCGAGACGTCGAACAGGCCGGCACTGGTGCGGGTATGCAGATGTTCCCTGAGCACGCCGGTTGCATATTGCACGGGCATGTCATAGCCCGCGAACGGCACCATCTTGCCGCCGCAGGATGCATGCAGCGCATGCAAAGGGGTATGTTTCAACGGTGAATGCGGAAGATTGATCTTGGCGCGCAAGCATCACAGGGCCCCTCGCGGTTGCCGGGGAAAATTCCCCGCAAACCTGTCGAAGCCCCATCTGTCGCTGTGCCTGAGAGTATTATCCCGTCGGCGGACACATCCGGGTTCCAGGCCCGGCGGCGTCTCTTTCCAGATGCTATCAAATCACGCGGTCCATTTGCCTGAGAGTTTCCGGGGCGGTTGCTCCTTCGGCGCCGGCCTAAAGCCGATCTCTCCCGACGTGACTGTCCTAAACAGATAGGAGAAAAACACGGCGCCGCCATGGCTGTCAACGCAGCTGCAGCATCTATCAACCGGTCTTGTGCTGGTGCGGCAAGCCCCTGATCCGCTGCACACTTTCTGGACAGCGCCGCGACCCCCGTCTAAAAGCGGGGCGGTGGAGCGCGGTCAGCAAAAGTGGGATCCGGTTTTGCGTCCGGTCGCGCCCTAAATCATTGAGTGGGCGCATGATCTTGCCAAACCGCTGCACATTTTGGCGGATCATGGGTCGAAATATCCGCCTGCGGGCGAGGGCGCGATTGGACCAACATGAGCGGCGTTAACGAGATCAGGTCGACATTTCTGAACTACTTCGCGGCCCAGAGCCACGAGATCGTGCCGTCGTCGCCGCTGGTGCCGCGCAACGATCCGACATTGATGTTCACCAATGCCGGCATGGTGCAGTTCAAGAACGTCTTTACCGGCGTCGAGAAGCGTCCCTACCAGCGCGCCACCACCTCGCAGAAATGCGTGCGCGCCGGCGGCAAGCATAACGATCTCGACAATGTCGGCTACACCGCGCGGCATCACACGTTTTTCGAGATGCTCGGCAATTTCTCGTTCGGCGATTATTTCAAGGACCGCGCCATCGAGCTGGCGTGGAATCTGGTCACCAAGGAATTCGGTCTGCCGAAGGATAAACTGACGGCGACCGTGTATATCGACGACGACGAGGCGTTCGGTCTCTGGAAGAAGATCGCAGGATTGCCGGAGTCCCGCATCATCCGCATCGCGGGCTCGGACAATTTCTGGCAGATGGGCGACACCGGTCCCTGCGGGCCCTGTTCGGAAATTTTCTACGACCACGGCGACAAGGTCTGGGGCGGGCCGCCGGGTTCGGCGGAAGCCGACGGCGACCGTTTCATCGAGATCTGGAATCTCGTGTTCATGCAGTTCGAGCAGCTTGCGCCGGGTGTCCGCAACCCGCTGCCGAAGCCGTCGATCGATACCGGCGCGGGACTGGAGCGCATCGCCGCCGTGCTGCAGGGCAAGCACGACAATTACGACATCGATCTGTTCGTCGCCCTGATCCACGCCATCGCCGAATTGACCGGGGCCGATCCGCAGGGCGAGCAGAAGGCCTCGTTGCGAGTGATCGCCGATCACCTGCGCGCGTCGTCGTTCCTGATCGCCGACGGCGTGCTGCCGTCGAATGAAGGCCGCGGCTATGTGCTGCGCCGGATCATGCGCCGTGCGATGCGTCACGCGCAATTGCTCGGCGCCAAGGACCCGCTGATGTATCGACTGGTCTGGGCGCTGGTGCGCGAGATGGGGCAGGCCTATCCCGAACTGGTGCGCGCCGAGAGCCTGATCGAGGAGACGCTGCGGCTGGAAGAAACCCGGTTTCGCAAGACGCTGGAGCGCGGGCTGTCGATCCTCGACGAGAAGAGCAGCTCGCTCAAGAAGGGCGACATGTTCGACGGCGATACGGCATTTACGCTGTACGACACCTATGGCTTTCCGCTCGACCTCACCCAGGACGCGCTGCGCAACCGCGGCATTTCCGTTGACATCGCCTCCTTTACCGATGCGATGGACCGCCAGCGCGCGAAAGCGCGCGCGGCGTGGGCGGGATGCGGCGATACCGCGAGCGAGAATGTCTGGTTTCCGCTGCGCGAGAAACTCGGCGCCACCGAATTCCTGGGCTACGAGACCGAGACCGCCGAAGGCGTGGTCGGCCGCACTGGTGAAGGACGGCAAGGAGGTCGAGAGCCTCAAGGCCGGCGAGAGCGGCGCCATCGTCTTGAACCAGACGCCGTTTTATGCGGAGTCCGGCGGCCAGGTCGGCGACACCGGCCTGATGACCGGCGAGGGTGTGCGGTTTCGCGTCACCGACACCCAGAAGAAGGCCGGCGATCTTTTCGTGCATCAGGGCACCGTCGAGCAGGGCACGTTGAAGCCCGGAACGGCGCTGCAGCTCGACGTCGATCACGCCCGACGCGCCTCGATCCGCGCCAATCACTCCGCGACGCATTTGCTGCACGAAGCCTTGCGGCAGGTGCTCGGCGATCACATCGCCCAGCGCGGCTCGCTGGTGGCGCCAGACCGGCTGCGTTTCGATTTCGTGCATCAAAAGCCGATCACGTCAGACGAATTGAGCCGGATCGAGGACATCGCCAACGACGTGGTGCTGGAGAATGGCGAGGTCACCACGCGGCTGATGGCGGTGGATGATGCGCGCGATTCCGGCGCCCGCGCGCTGTTCGGCGAGAAATATGGCGACGAGGTCCGCGTGGTGTCGATGGGCAATGCCGCGCGCGATGGTGCGGCCAGCAACGCGCTCGGCTGGTCGGTGGAATTGTGCGGCGGCACCCATGTCCGGCGGACCGGCGATATCGGCCTGATTTCGGTCACTGGCGAAAGCGCGGTGTCGTCCGGTGTTCGCCGCATCGAGGCGCTGACCGGCCGCCATGCGCGACAGCACGCCAACGACACCATCGCGCTCGCCAAGATCGGCCGCCGGTGAACTGCGCACCACGCTCGACGAGATGCCGGCACGGATCGCTGCATTGATGGAAGAGCGCAAGAAGCTCGAGCGCGATCTGTCGGATGCGCGCAAGAAGCTGGCGATGGGCGGCGGCGCTTCGTTGAACGGCGCGGCGGCGGGTACCGCCGCCGGCGTTCGGGAGGTCGGCAACGTCAAGCTGATGATGCGTTCGGTCGAAGGCATCGAGATGAAGGATCTCAAGAGCCTGGTCGATGACGGCAAGAAACAGCTCGGCTCCGGTGTCGTCGCCATCGTCGGCGTCACCGAGGAGGGCAAGGCCGGCGTCGTCGTCGGGGTCACCAGCGATCTCACCTCGCGCTACAACGCGGTCGATCTGGTGCGCGTCGCCTCCGAAGCGCTTGGCGGCAAGGGCGGCGGCGGGCGGCCGGACATGGCGCAGGCCGGCGGTCCCGATGGCGCCAAGGCGAAGGCCGCGCTCGATGCCATCGAAAAGGCGATCGGCGGCGCATAATGCAGCGGGCGAGAACGCGTTGATCGAGCGAGCGGGCGAAGATGGTGCGGTTTCCTGACCGATCCCGGAGCTTTGCCTGAAATTAATCCTTACGTTTCCAGACGAGATATAGCGTGCCCTCGAATTTCGGCTGAGGATTGCCGCTGCCGGCTGGGGGCTCCCAGCCTGAGAAACTCAGGGCGACGTCGGTTACACTGACGCCCTGGCAGTTCTGCCGTACCGTCTGCACCCTGATTTTTGGCCATAAAATCCAGGGCAGGCGGCGCTTTGGCCGGGATACCCGTGCCAGACGGGCGAGAATGCCTGAGCCCAGGCGAGCGGAAAGCCGTGTCGATTGATCTAAAGACATCGTCGCACCCTTTATTAGGACTGTAATTAAAACTTACATAACGCAGAGTAAGAGTCAAACATTAATCGAGCATTAACCATTATTGGGGGTAACGGATCGATTCGGGTCTGTAAGGCTTTGGTCAGCGGTAATGTTCTGTTACCTTAATAAAGGGTAAAGAGGCCTTGGAACCGACAAATGGCGCTGTCTCCGGATGTTGTGCGGCAGGTCGAGCAGGATTTGCTCGTGAAGGCAGATGTGCTGGCCTACCATATCGGTAATTTGGTAGTGACAGACGCAGAGCGAGCCCGAACCGTCTATGAGGAAATCGTCGCACGTCTGAGAAATGCGGTTTCGCCTGCCGCCGATTTGGCGCCGAAATCCGAACTGCTATCGCTGGATCGTCGGCCCAATGTGCGCCTTGCCAAATCCGGCGGCGACGAAATCGAGGATTTCATTCTGGACATCCTGGCCCATAGCCCTCGTGGATTGTCGGTTCAGGAAATCGTTGATGGCCTTGTCGAGGCGGAGATCGAGATCAAGCGCGCGACGCTGGTCGTTCGCCTTCACCGCATGGTGCAAGCGGGCAAGCTGACGTCGCGAACCCACGGACACTACGTCCTGAGCGAAGCCGAGCACAATCGGCGGCAGACGGCCTGAGTAATCGCCACAGCGATTGTAGGGACGGGTTATCCCTTGCGCAGGAACACGTACTCCGCGGAATAGGGCGCGCTGCGGGTGCTGCCGGCCTTCTCACAGGCGCCGTCGAGCTTTCCGCCCTGGGTATTGATCCGCTGCACCGTGGTGACGCCGGTGAGGACGCCGCTGCCGCGCTGGGAAACCACGCCGAGCCTCAACCACGCAATATCGTTCGGCGTCGCACCCGGAGCGCTGCCGGCGACCTTGGCGACCACGGCGCTGCCGTCAGTGTGCTCCCAGGTCGGCCCGGCATAGTGGCGGCCGACGGTCTTGCCATCCAGCAGCAAGGTCGCGATCGGCTCGCGGAACGCCCAGGCCAATTTGCCGTCGGCGCCGGCCTTGCATTCGTAGACCTGCGCGCCTTCGGCGTGAACGCTGAGCACAACGGCTTCGCCCGGCGCCGCAATGGTGCCGGGAAGCGCCGTCTCGGCGGCGGATACGCTCGCCAGCGAACCCAGCAACAGCAGCGCGAGCGTGGCAGTCCTTTGGATCGGCAAGCTCATGCCGCCATCGCCTTGCTCAGGTTCTCCGCGACCTTGTCGAGGAATCCGGTGGTGGACAGCCAGCGCTGGTCGGCGCCGACCAGCAGGGCCAGATCCTTGGTCATGAAGCCGGCTTCGACGGTGTCGACGCACACTTTTTCCAGCGTCAGCGCGAATTTTTCGAGGGCGGCGTTATTGTCGAGCTTGGCGCGATGCGACAGCCCGCGGGTCCAGGCGAAGATCGAGGCGATCGAATTGGTCGAGGTCTCCTTGCCCTTCTGATGCTCGCGATAGTGCCGCGTCACGGTGCCGTGGGCGGCCTCGGCCTCTACCGTCTTTCCGTCCGGCGTCATCAGCACCGATGTCATCAGACCGAGCGAGCCGTAGCCTTGCGCGATGGTGTCGGACTGTACGTCGCCATCGTAGTTTTTGCAGGCCCAGACGTATCCGCCCGACCATTTCATCGCAGCAGCCACCATGTCGTCGATCAGGCGATGTTCGTAGGTGATCTTCTTCTCGTCGAATCTGGCCTTGAATTCGCGGTCGAAGATTTCCTGGAAGATGTCCTTGAAGCGCCCGTCATAGACCTTGAGGATGGTATTCTTGGTCGACAGATAGACCGAATAATTCTTGGAAAGGCCCTGGTTGAACGAGGCGCGGGCAAAATCGGCGATTGAATCGTCGAGGTTGTACATCCCCATCGCCACGCCGGCGCTCGGGGACTTGTAGACTTCCCGTTCGATCACCTGGCCGTCGTCGCCGACGAATTTCATGGTCAGCGTGCCCTTGCCCGGAAACCTGAAGTCGGTGGCGCGGTACTGATCGCCGAAGGCGTGGCGGCCGATGATGATCGGCTTGGTCCAGCCCGGCACCAGCCGCGGCACGTTCCTGCAGATGATGGGCTCGCGGAACACCACGCCGCCCAGGATGTTGCGGATGGTGCCGTTCGGCGATTTCCACATTTCCTTCAGGCCGAATTCCTTCACCCGGGCTTCGTCCGGCGTGATGGTGGCGCATTTGACGCCGACGCCGATCTTCTTGATGGCGTTGGCGGCGTCGATGGTGACCTGATCGTTGGTCTTGTCGCGGTATTCCATCCCGAGGTCGAAATACATCAGGTTGATATCGAGGAACGGGGTGATCAGCTTGTCCTTGATGTATTGCCAGATGATCCGGGTCATCTCGTCGCCGTCGAGCTCGACGACGGGGTTGGTCACCTTGATTTTTGCCATGGCAGATCGGGCCTTTTTGGGATAGCGCGTTTCGGGGCGGATGGGGGACGAATGGGGTGATTGCATCCGCGCTATAGCACTGCAAACGCCCTGGCGAAAGCCAAGGCGTTATGCACTTTGCGCCCATCCTGTTGGCTTGAAACGCCGCCTGCGTGGTCGCGCCGGCCACCACATCCCAGGTCACGAAGATTCCGCAGATCAGGCGCAGCGCGATCACGAAGAACGCCGTGAATGGCACGAGGTAGATCAGGAAGATCAGGAACTGCCTGGCGCTCATCAGCCTGAGCGCGACGATCCAGAACTGGAAATCGATCTTGAAGGCGAGATCGGCCAGCCACAATGTGGCGTAGCCGACGATGACGGTGGCCAGCGCAAATCAGCCCGTTGATGACGGCCCATCCCATGATCTGGTTGGTAATGCCCGGGCAGGAAAGCCTCCCTCTGTCCGGGCCCTTGAACCGGCTTTCGGGTTCGTTTTGCAGGTTCGTTTTTATTGTGATTGATACCGTATTTGAAATCGAGGCGCGCACGAGACGTCGCTTGCAAATCCCCGTTGAGACTTCGCTCGAGGATTCATTGATGGCGCTAAGGTGATTATTTTGCTTGAGAAACGCCAGGCAAGGGCCCATCGAAATGGGCCGGCCGCAAGGGGTTGAATCAGGCTCTTAGGAACTTGATTCAAGATCTTCAGAAGTTGAATCAGAAGGTGAAGTGAGATGTCCGGCTCGGGCACCGACAGGACCAAATCAGGCGTCGATCTGGCGGGGCCCATCGTGATTCTGGTCGAGCCCCAGCTCGGCGAGAACATCGGCATGGCGGCACGCGCGATGGGCAATTTCGGGCTGACGCGGCTAAGAATCGTCAATCCGCGCGACGGCTGGCCTAACGTTCAGGCCCGGCGCGCGGCCTCCGGCGCCGACCACATCCTGGACCATGTCGAGCTGTTCGATACCGTGGAGCAGGCGGTCGCCGACTGCACGCTGCTGCTCGCGACCACCGCCCGCGCGCACGATCAGGCCAAGCCCGTGATTGCCCCGGAAGCCGCCGCGCGCGAGATCGCGAGCCAGTGCCTCGGCGGCGGCAAGGTCGGCATCCTGTTCGGCCGCGAGCGTTACGGGCTGCAGAACGAGGAGGTGGCGCTCGCCAACCGCATCGTCACCTTCCCGGTCAATCCCGGCTTCGCCTCGCTCAACTTGGCGCAGGCGGTGCTGCTGATCGGCTATGAATGGTTCAAGCTTGCCACCCAGGGCGCGTTGCCGTTCGCGATGCCCGAACGCTCCGAGCGCGCGTCGCAGCATCAGATGCAGGCCTTCTTCGACAATCTGGTGCGCGAGCTCGACAAGGTCGAATTCCTGCGCCCGGCGGAAAAGCGCGAGACGATGCTGGTCAATCTGCGTAACATCTTCGCGCGCATGGACCCGACCAAGCAGGACATGCACACCCTGCACGGCGTGGTGATGGCGATCGCCGAGGGGCGCAAGGGGCCGGCCAAGGGCGGCGTGCTCGACGGCGAGCAGGCCACCAGGCTGCGCGCTTTGCTCGCCGAGCACGGGCAGGGCGCCTCGCCGTCGGAAAGCGGGACCGTGCGCGGGCTGGCGCGGCTGCTGCGGCGAAATCCGACCGATGCGGAACGCATGCTATGGCGGGCGTTGACCACCGATCGCCGCTTCGCCGGACAATTCAAGCGCCAGACCCCGGTCGGCCGGCATATTCCGGACTTCGTTTCGTTCGTGCATCGGGTCGCGGTCGAACTGATCAATCCCGGCGAGACCGAAGTGATCACCAAAGATCGTGCCACGCGGCAGGCCTGGCTGGAGCAGCGCGGCTACCGGGTCGTCATCATGCATGTCGCGGATATCGAGCGCGATTTGGCCGGTGAACTCGACCGGCTTGAATCCGGCCTGGTCGATTCACCCTAGAGCGAGATGGCTCTTCGTTGAATCGCCATCTCGCTCTATCTTTTTGTTTAAGCATGATCTTTTCGGAAAACCGGTACCCACTTTTCCGGATCATGCTTTAGAAATCGGCTTCATCCCTGCCAATTTGGCATGCTCCTTGCGTGCCGACCCTTCCTATCCAAGGAAGTGCCAGGGGGAGCGAGCCCATGAAACGATCCGACCTCACCGAAAAGCTGCTCGACATCAAGCGCGAGAAAGGCTGGAGCTGGAAACACATCTGCGAAAAGATCGGCGGCTATTCCGAAGTGCTGATCGTCGGCGCCATCCTGGGCCAGATGAAGCTCACAAAACCGCAGGCGGCCAATGCCGCCGAGCTGTTCGGGCTCTCCAGATCCGAGACCGCGATGCTCAACGAGACACCGATGCGCGGCATGGCCATGCCGCCGACCGATCCGCTGATCTATCGCTTCTATGAGCTGGTGATGATCAACGGCCCGGCCTGGAAGGCGCTGATCGAGGAGGAATATGGCGACGGCATCATGTCGGCGATCGATTTCGACATGGTGATGGAACGCCTGCCCAATCCCAAAGGCGACCGGGTCAAGATCACGATGTCCGGCAAGTTCCTGCCTTACAAATACTACGGCGCCAGCGGCAATGTGCCGGAATACGGCTTCAAGGAGGGCTAGCCCCTCTGCCGGTTAACGGCGGATGAAACGATGTAACGACTTTTGCGGGTGAAGCTTTGCTAAATCGCAAACCGAAGTTGACAGGGTGCGAGCATCGCTCCAGCCGAAAAAAGGGTTTCTGATGAGTCCGTTCAAGCAACTGGCTTTAGCCAGCGCCAGCCTGTTTCTCTTGTTGGCACCTGTTGCCGCGCAAACGCCGGGACAGCGGATCACAATTGAGCAATCCGGCTCGCCGTCGCGCCAGGAGGGACTGGTCCGAATTCAATCGAGCATCAATTTCTTCGTTACCGGCCCCTCAGGAGAAGGCGTGGAGGCAGAGAAATTGCGCGATAGGGCGCGCCGCACCGTCTACGAAATGGCGGCACGTGAATGCGATCTGCTCCGCGAAGTTCTTGCAAAAGACTGTCGCATGGAATCGGTCAACGTCAATATTGGCCGACAGTTTGGCCAACAACAGCAGGAAGGCTACACCGTCAACGGTTCGATGAATTTGCAGATCACGATGAAGTAGGCAGAATCTCAGGGCGAGCGCGCCTTACTCCCCCGCCTTCACCTGCATGACCGCCTGCGCCATCAGCTCATCCATCTTGGCGCGAAGCTGCGCTTCGGCCATGGCGATGCCCTTGGCGTTGAGGTCGCCGGTCACCTTGCGGACCACGCCGTCGCCGTCGGCCTCGAAATCGGAGGCGACCACGTCTTTGGCGTAGGCACTGGCGGCGTCGCCCGACAACCCGAGCCGATCTGCCACCCATAGCCCGAACAGCTTGTTGCGGCGGGCTTCGGCCTTGAACTTCAACTCTTCGTCGAGAACGAACTTGCGCTCGAAAGTCTCCTCGCGCTTGTCGAATGTGGTCATGACCAAGGTTCCGATCTCGTGCCGAATTGGTAGGCACGGCCTCGTTGCGGCAACTCCCCCCGATCCCTAGATAACCAGAGTAAATGGTTAAAACAACGGCCCTAAAAGCCGCAGGCAGAGCGGTAAAACTTGGCCCCGGAAGGCCGGATCGATTGTACTGGATAGGCCAATCGGCTAGGTTCGAACTCAGGCCCGGTTCTCGTTCTGTTTTTCCGTTCCTGGCCTTCACGGCAGCTCCGTCGTGGGTCGCAGCCTTGTCATCCGGAGCAAACCAATTTCATGGATTTCAACAACACACGGTACATCCCAATGAGCCGACGCCGACGCATTTATGAAGGCAAGGCGAAGGTCCTTTATGAAGGACCGGAGCCGGGAACCCTGATCCAGCACTTCAAGGACGATGCGACCGCGTTCAATGCCAAGAAACACCAGGTGATCGAGGGCAAGGGCGTCCTCAATAACCGGATTTCGGAGTACCTGTTTCAGCACCTCAACGACATCGGGGTGCCCACCCATTTCATCCGCCGCCTCAACATGCGCGAGCAGTTGATTCGCGAGGTCGAGATCGTGCCGCTGGAGGTGGTGGTGCGGAACGTGGCGGCGGGATCGCTGTCGCAGCGCCTCGGGATCGAGGAAGGTACCCAGTTGCCGCGCTCCATTATCGAATTCTACTACAAGAACGACCAGCTCAACGACCCGATGGTCTCCGAGGAACACATCACCGCGTTCGGCTGGGCGACGCCGCAGGAAATCGACGACATCATGGCGCTGGCGATCCGCGTCAATGACTTCCTGACCGGGCTGTTTCTGGGAATCGGCATCCGCCTGGTCGATTTCAAGATGGAATGCGGCCGCCTGTTCGAAAACGAGATGATGCGAATCATCGTCGCCGACGAGATATCGCCCGACTCCTGCCGGCTGTGGGACATCAAGTCGAACGAGAAGCTCGACAAGGACCGCTTCCGCCGGGATCTCGGCGGCCTGCTGGAGGCCTACACCGAAGTCGCCAAGCGGCTGGGCATCCTGATGGAGAACGAGCGGCCCGCGGGCTCCGGCCCGGTGCTGGTGAAGAGCTGAGGTCGTCCGTGAAAGCGCGCGTCACCGTTACACTAAAAACCGGCATTCTCGATCCGCAGGGCAAGGCCATCGAAGGCGCGCTGAAATCGCTCGGCGTCGATGGCGTCGCCAGCGTGCGCCAGGGCAAGGTGTTCGATATCGAACTGTCGGGCTCCGACAAGGCCAAGGCCGAGGCGGCACTGAAAGCTGCCGCCGACAAGCTTTTGGCGAATACCGTGATCGAGAATTACCGGGTCGAGGTTCTGAGCTAGGCAACGTCCGCTGATGAAATCCGCTGTTCTCGTCTTTCCCGGAATCAATCGCGAGCGCGACATGGCGCGCGCGCTGCGGCTCGCGTCGGGTCATGAGCCCGCGATGGTCTGGCATGCCGAGACGTCGCTGCCCAAGGGTACCGATCTGGTGGTGGTGCCCGGCGGATTTTCCTATGGCGATTACTTGCGCTGCGGCGCGATCGCCGCGCGCGCGCCGGTCATGGACGCGGTGCGGGCGTTTGCGGCCCAAGGCGGTCTGGTGCTCGGCGTCTGCAACGGTTTTCAGATTCTCTGCGAGGCAGGCCTGTTGCCCGGCGTGCTCATGCGCAACGCGCGGCTGAAATTCATCTGCCATGACGTGCATCTGCGGGTCGAACGCTCGGATACGCCATTTACGCGCGGCTACAATGCCGGGCAGGTCATCCGCGTGCCGGTCGCCCATGGCGAGGGCAATTACGAGGCGGATGAAGAGACGCTGAAGCGGCTCGAAGGCGACGGGCGGGTGCTCTATCGCTACTGCTCGGCCCAAGGCGTGGTCGACGAGCCCTCCAACATCAACGGCGCCGCGCACTCGATCGCCGGCATCGTCAACGAACGCGGCAATGTGCTCGGCATGATGCCGCATCCGGAAAACCACGTCGAAGACATCATGGGGTGCACCGACGGCCGCGGCCTGTTCGCAGGCCTCGTCGCCCATCTGGAGCGCGCCGCTTAAGCTCGCGTCATCCAGCCTCCGGCCCGGGTGGCTTTGCCCGCCCTGCGCGAAGCGGGTTGATCCAGCGCCCATATCCGCCATCCGGAACCGTCATCGCGGCAACGCCGGCCACCACCAGCACCAGGCCGAGCACAAGGTTGGGCGGAACGGATTCGCCGAGCAGAATGACCGACAGGCCGACGCCGATCGGAATGCGCAAATAGGCCTGCGCGTTGGTCATGAGCGTGCCGAGCCGTGTCAGGCACATGTAGAACAGCATCAGTCCCAGCGCGCTCGAGAAGATCCCCATGGCGACGGTGGCCACCAGCGCTTCTTGCGTTGGCCGCAAGGTCCAGGGGTGATCGACGATCAGCGCGACCGGCAGCAGGACAAGGCCGCCGAACAGCAACGATCCCGCCGCCACCACCATCGGGTCGTATTCGGACAGCCGCAGCCCGAAGATCGTGGCGCAGGCAAAGGAGATGGTGGCGAGCAGGATGACGATCTCCGCGTAGATATTGCCGCCGAGACCGGCCAGCGCGTCGAGGCCGATGATTGCGGCGGTTCCGGTCAGGCCCAAAACGGCCCCGGCAAGCTTCATCAGCGTGGCCGGTTCGTGCCGCGTGACGCCCCGCGTGATGAGGAAGGCAAAGATCGGCGTCGTCGAGGCCAGCACCACGGTGCTGGCCGCCGGCACATATTGCTGCGCCCAGGTGATCATCAGGAACGGGATCGTCGAATTGATGGTCTGCTGGAACGCAAACAGCTTCCAGGCCGCGGCGTCGGTCGGGATTCGAACACCGCGCAGGCTCAGGATGATGAGAAGGAAGAGCGCTGCGGTCAGCGAGCGGGCCGAGATGAAGGTGATCGGCGGGATCGAGCCGAGGCCGATCTTGGTCAGCGGATAGGTAGAACTCCAGCAGCAGGCCAGCGCCAGCAGCAACGCATAGTCACGCCAGCCGCGATGGGCCCGTGGCAGGGGCTGGATCAAGCTAGGTGGCAACGGGGCTGGCTATCGTCGATGCTTTGCGTTTCACCCGCTTGATGGTCCCTGAGAACGTGAAAAGCGAGCGCTCGCCGGATTTCAAGAGGCCGCGCATGAAGATCATCGAGCCGCCGGCGCGCATGATCTCGCCGGTCGCTTCGATCAACTCGCCTTCGCGCGCGGCATCAAGGAATTCGCAGGCGAACGACACCGTCACCCCCGGACCGTCGAGCACCGGAGCTGCCATAGCGAACAGGCAATAATCCGCGAACGCCATGAAGGCGCCGCCATGGATATTGCGCGAGCCGTTAAGGTGCTTCTTTTCGACCCGAAAGGCGCAGCGTATCTGGCCATCGTCGTCCATCCGGTGCCAGAACGGCCCGTTATGGGTCTCGAAATTGTCGCGGCTCCAGGTTCGCCAGCCCTTGAATTCGCCCTCAGTGCCGACATGCAGATCGGGGCGGTTGAGGAATGCAGATTTGGTCAGGTCGTCCACGCGATTTGGCCTTGGTTTGAGGGTTTCCGTTCTTAAATCCGATCCGTCTGCGATGTGCAAATCCGCGCCACGCCTCGAACGCCTGCAAATCTATGGACAGCGGGAAATTGGGCCATAAAAGGCCTTTTCCGCGCCTTCCGATCTCCCTAATAAGGGACCTCCGTCCCGCAAGAAGCCGCATGAACCAGCCGCAAATCACCCCCGAGCTCGTCGCCAGCCACGGTCTCAAGCCCGACGAATATCAGCGCATCCTCAAGCTGATCGGCCGGGTGCCGAGTTTCACCGAGCTCGGGATTTTCTCGGCGATGTGGAACGAGCATTGCTCGTACAAATCGTCGCGGCTGCACCTGCGCGGGCTGCCGACCAAGGCGCCGTGGGTGATCCAGGGACCGGGCGAGAATGCCGGCGTCATCGACATTGGCGATGGCCAGGCGGTGGTGTTCAAGATGGAGAGCCACAACCATCCGAGCTACATCGAGCCGTATCAGGGCGCGACCACCGGCGTCGGCGGCATCCTGCGCGACGTCTTCACCATGGGCGCGCGCCCCATTGCCTGCCTCAATGCGCTGAGCTTCGGCGCCCCGGAACATCCGAAGACGCGCCATCTGGTCTCGGGCGTCGTCGCCGGCGTCGGCGGCTACGGCAATTCGTTCGGGGTGCCGACGGTGGGCGGACAGGTGCGTTTCCACACCCGCTATGACGGCAACATTCTGGTCAATGCGATGGCGGTCGGCCTCGCCGAAACCAGCAAGATCTTCTACGCGGCGGCGTCGGGTGTGAACATGCCGATCGTCTATCTCGGCTCCAAGACCGGCCGCGACGGCATTCACGGCGCCTCGATGGCGTCGGCCGAATTCGACGACGATTCGGCCGAGAAGCGTCCGACCGTTCAGGTCGGCGATCCGTTCGCGGAAAAGCTGCTGCTGGAAGCCTGCCTCGAGATCATGGAGGCCGATTGCGTGATCGCGATCCAGGACATGGGGGCGGCAGGTCTCACCTGCTCGGCGGTGGAGATGGGCGCCAAGGGCGATCTCGGCGTCGATCTCGATCTGGACGCGGTACCGACCCGCGAAACCGGCATGAGCGCCTATGAGATGATGCTCT
The DNA here is from genome assembly GCA_963813165.1 of uncultured Pseudomonadota bacterium. Classification (GTDB taxonomy): domain Bacteria; phylum Pseudomonadota; class Alphaproteobacteria; order Rhizobiales; family Xanthobacteraceae; genus Bradyrhizobium. The sequence goes on from CAWEYJ010000003.1 coordinate 470,787, forward strand.
CGGAGAGCCAGGAGCGCATGCTGATGGTGCTCAAGCCCGAGAAGGAGAAGCAAGCCGAGGCGATCTTCCGGAAATGGGGACTGGATTTCGCCGTGGTCGGCTACACCACGCCGAGCAAGCGCTTCGTGGTGAAACATGGCGGCGACGTCATGGCCGACCTGCCGATCAAGGAACTGGGCGACGAAGCCCCGCTCTACGATCGGCCGCATGTGGAGACGCCGCTGCTGCCGGTCATTCATGCGCGCGAGGTCAACGCGCCGGTCGGAATTGTCGCGGCGCTGGAAAAGCTGATCGCCACGCCGGAGCTGTGCTCGAAACGCTGGGTGTGGGAGCAATATGATCACGTCATTCTCGGCAATACGGTGCAGCGTCCCGGCGGCGATTCCGCCGTGGTGCGGGTGCAGGACGGTCCGAAGGGACTGGCGCTGACGGTGGACGTGACGCCGCGTTATTGCGAAGCCGATCCTTATCTGGGCGGCATGCAGGCGGTGGCCGAGGCCTGGCGCAACATCACAGCGGTCGGCGGCCGGCCGCTGGCGATCACCGACAATCTCAATTTCGGCAATCCGGAGCGGCCGGAGATCATGGGCCAGTTTGTCGGCTGCCTGAAGGGGATCGCCGAGGCCTGCCGCAGGCTGGATTTTCCCGTCGTGTCCGGCAACGTCTCGCTCTACAACGAAACCAACGGGCGCGGCATCCTGCCGACGCCGTCGATCGGCGGCGTCGGGCTGCTCGACGATTTTACCAAATCCGCAACCCTGGCGTTCAAGGCCGCGGGCGAGGCGATCCTGCTGATCGGCGAAACCCAGGGATGGCTCGGGCAGTCGGTTTATCTGCGCGACATCTGCGGCCGTGAAGAGGGCGCCCCGCCGCCGGTTGATCTCGCGGCAGAAAAACGCAACGGCGATGTGGTGCGCGGCATGATCCACGCCGGCACGGCGACATCGGCGCATGATGTTTCCGACGGCGGTCTGTTGATCGCGCTGGCTGAAATGGCGATCTCGGGCGGGCTCGGCGCGCAACTATTGGCCGCGCCGGAATCGATCGTGCCGCATGCCTACTGGTTCGGTGAGGATCAGGCCCGCTACATCGTGACGGTCGCGGCCGAGCAGGCCGCACTGGTGCTGGCCAAGATGAAGGGCGCCGGCGTGCCATGCGCGCGCATTGGCACCACCGGTGGTAACGCCATCAGCATTGCGGGAGAGGCGCCGGTGTCGGTCGAGGCGCTGGCAACCGCCTTCGAGAGCTGGTTTCCAGACTACATGGGAAGTGCCCAGCCGTCGGGGCAGGTCTAAGCTCAGGGCAAATCTTAAGCTCAGGGCAGGTCTGAAACCGTTACCGGCATGGTGGGGCTGATGGCCCCCGCCAAAATCAACGCGGTTTGGTGCCAACGGCCTCATCCGCGGGGCCCTGCGGTCGCGGCCCGGCTGGCTTGCCTTTAACCCCAAACCGGAACCACATCCGTCGATCGAGGTTAGATCAGCGTCTTGCGTGGGCCGCAGCTACCACGCTGAAAAAGGGCTGGAGGATAGGCCATGACCATTCTGAAATGGGCGCTGATCTTTTTTCTGGTGTCTGTCGTCGCCGGCCTTCTCGGCTTCACCGGGATTTCGGCGGCATCCGCGGATGTCGCTCGCTTCCTGTTTTATGTCTTCGTGGTGATCTTCCTGGTCCTGCTGATCCTTGGTCTAACGATCTTTCGGGCGTGAGGCGCCAAGCCGGCAAGCCGGCTTGCGCGCAGACCCTCAGGACACCTCCTCGATCCTGACCTTGTCGGGATAGAACGCCAGATGGCCGGAGATTTCCACCATCGCAGGGAACGGCGTCTCATAGGTCCAGATCGAATTCTCGATGGTCTTGCCGTTGGCATTGATGCTGAAATAATTCGCATCGCCCTTGTAGGGGCAGTGCGTCACCCGGTCGGTACGCGTCAGCAGCGCCAGATTGGCGTCGCTTCGCGGCACATATTGTACGGCCGGGTAGCTTGCTTCCTTCAACGTCAGGGCGTGGGTGGTGTCGGCAATCACGATGCCGCCCGCAAGCACGCGGACGCGCTTCGGGTTCGCCGTGATGGTGATCGGGTGGTCGGGGCCAGGTAGTTTCATGGTGATCAGCCTTTTGGTCAGCCCGTTGTGATCGTGCGGCACGATCCAGCGGCTTTGCAGGGATCGGAACCAGAATATAGTACGGCAGCGCATGACATCCAGAGTGCGATCGACCAAACTGGACCCCGGTTTTGCCGGGAAAACGTCTTCATCTGTCCCGCGGTCGCACTCCAAAGCATGATAATTGCGCGTGATCTGATCGCCAAACCGCTCACACTTTGGCCAATCATGCGCTAGGGTGTCCGCGCCGGGCTCCGGCGCCGCCGCTGCGATTGCCGGCCACGTTCGAACGCTTGATGGGAGAAATATGGGATGCCGATGGACGCCCGCGATATCGAATCGATGATCAAGGCAGCCATTCCCGACGCCGAGGTGACGATCCGCGATCTTGCCGGCGATGGCGACCACTACGCGGCGACCGTGATTTCGGAATCGTTCCGCGGCAAATCCCGCGTCCAGCAACACCAGATCGTGTATCAATCGCTGCGGGGCCAGATGGGCGGGGTGCTTCACGCCCTGGCGCTGCAGACCGGGGTGCCGGAAGGGTAGAGCGTTTCAGCGAAAGCCTGCCCCGGACTTGATCCGGGATGGATATCGGTTCGCGCGAAGAAAACGCGTCAAAATGAAGAAATGGAGCCTCCGTTCCGATCCAATCGGAACGGAAAAAGGCTCCAGGCGGAGCAGGGGACGCCATGGCGGAAGACGGTCAACGCGGCGCGCTGTTTCGCCCCCTTGTGCCGAACCAGCATGCCCGCGTTACCTATGCCGAACTGTTGTTCGATCTGGTGTTCGTTTTCGCGGTTACGCAAATATCTCACACCTTGCTTGCGCAATTCACGCCGCTGGGGGCATTGCAGACGACGCTGCTGTTCCTCGGCGTCTGGTGGGTGTGGGTTTACACCTCCTGGATCACCAACTGGCTCAACCCCGAACTCACGCCGGTCCGCGTGCTGCTGTTTCTGCTGATGCTCGGCGGGCTCGTGCTCTCGACCTCGATTCCAAAGGCCTTCGAATCACGGGGATTGTGGTTCGCCACCGCTTACGCCGTCATGCAGGTCGGCCGGACGCTGTTTTTGCTGGCATCGACGCCGTCCACCCGGCCTTTGGGACGAATGAATGCGATCCGCATCCTGGTCTGGCTGTCGGTGTCGGCGGTGTTCTGGATCGCGGGCGGTCTTGCGGAAGGGCAGCAGCGGCTGATCCTTTGGGCCATCGCGCTGGCGATCGAATACATTTCGCCGGCGGTCCGTTTCTGGATCCCGCGATACGGCGCGTCTTCGGTGGCCGACTGGGTCGTCGAGGGCGGCCATATGGCCGAGCGCTGCGCCGGATTCATCATCATCGCGCTCGGCGAATCCATCGTCGTCACCGGCGCGACGTTCGCCGATCTGCACTGGACGACCGAAACCGTCACGGCGTTCATGGCGGCTTTCATCGGCGCGATCGCGATGTGGTGGATCTATTTCCACAAGGGTGCCGAAGCGGGCTCCGAACAGATTTCAAGATCCAGCGAGCCGGGCCGGCTGGCCAGGCTCGCCTACACCTATCTCCATATGCCGATCGTGGCCGGCATCATTCTCGGCGCGGTTGCCGATGAACTGGTGCTGACCCATCCGGCGGATCATTCCGATCTGAAGACGGTCCTGAGCGCGATCGGCGGGCCATTGCTGTTTCTGATCGGAACCATTCTCTTCAAGCATACGTTCAGGCGTTTTCTTCAACTCTCCCACGGCGTCGGCATCGTGGCGCTTTGCGTCCTTGCCTGGTTCGCAAGCGGGCTGTCACCGCTGATGCTGTCGACCCTGACCACCGCGATCCTGGTCATGGTCGCCGTATGGGAATCGATCTCGCTGAAATCTGCCGCGGTCGAGGCTCAGTCGGATGCCACCAAGGCATGAACCGAGAACATGCCGGCGGCATCGGTCCACGATTCGCGCGGCGTCCAGCCCGATCCCCGCGCCAGTGCTGCGAAGCGCTCCAGGCTGTATTTGTAGCTGCTCTCGGTGTGAATGCTCTCGCCGGCGCGGAATGAAAAATTCCGGCCGAGCACCCGCACGCTCTGCGCCTTCTTGCTGATCAGGTGCATTTCGATGCGGTGCCGGTCGCGATTGTAGATCGCGCGATGGATGAACCCGGAGGTGTCGAAATTGCCGCCCAATTCGCTGTTGATGCGGACCAGCACATTGAGATTGAACCGCGCGGTGACGCCGGCGGCATCGTTGTAGGCCTGATACAGCACGCGTTCGTCCTTTTCGAGATCGACGCCGATCACCATCTGCGCATCTTTTCCCAGAATGTCGCGGGCGCTGCGCAGGAAACCGCAGGCCTCATGCGGCTCGAAATTCCCCAATGTCGACCCCGGGAAAAACCCGACTTTCGGCATCGCGGCGACCGCGTCCGGCAACGCGAACGGTGCGGTGAAGTCGGCCGCGACCGGATAGACGTCGAGACCGGGGAAATCCTTGCGCAGTGCGTCGGCCTGCGCTTTCAGGAAATCACCGGAAATATCCACCGGAACGTAGGCGCCGAAGGCGCGTTCGTTCAGCAACAGCCGGACCTTGGTGGTCGCGCCGGCGCCGAATTCCACCAGCGCGGCATCTTTCGGGATGCTGGCCGATATCTCGCGGCCCCGATCGCGCAAGATCGCAAGCTCGGTGCGGGTCGGATAATATTCCGGCAGCACCGTGATCTGCTCGAACAGCTCGGAGCCGGTGGCGTCATAGAAATATTTTGGCGACAGCCGCTTGGGATGCTGCGACAAATCGTCGATCACGTCGCTGGCAAAGGCGGTGGTTTGTTCATCGAAGTGGTGCGTTTTGGCCGAAGCGGCGGCGTGCACATTCATGACAGTCTCCCGAACGCGCATTTCCGGCGCGATTGAATTCGAAGATATCAGCTGGCGTAGTCGGCGAGGCGCAGTCCCGTGAATTGCCAACGGTGATGTGGATAAAAGAAATTGCGATAGGTGACGCGGCTGTGGCCGCCGGGGGTCGCCAGCGACGAGCCGCGCAGCACGAGCTGGTTGACCATGAACTTGCCGTTGTATTCGCCGAGCGCGCCCTCGATGGCACGGTAGCCGGGATAGGGGGCGTAGGCGCTGCGGGTCCATTGCCACACGATCCCGTAGGCGTCGTTGAGATGGCCGGCGCGGGCCGCGACCTCCCATTCCATTTCGGTCGGCAGATGCTTGCCGCTCCAGCGCGCGAACGCGTCGGCTTCATAATAGCTGACGTGGCAGACCGGGGCGTCGAGGTCGACCGGCTTCAGCCCCGCGAGCGTCATGACCCGCCATTCGCCGTCAATCCAGCGCCAGTGGCCGGGCGCCTGCCATTGCTCGCGATCGACGGTCGCAAATCCATCCATCAGCCAGAGCGTCGGCGTGGCGTAGCCGCCGTCGGCCATGAAGGCGAGCCACTCGGCATTGGTGACGAGGTTGCGCGCCAGCTTCACCGGACCGACCAGGGCGCGGTGCGCGGGCTTCTCATTGTCGAAATGGAAGGCCTCGCCGGCATGTCCGATGGTATGGATGCCCTCGCCAAGCGCGACCCATTCATCGCCTGAACGGCGTGATGCGGGAAAGCGCCACGCCGGATCATAGGCCGGCGGAATCGGATTTTGTGCGAAAGCGTGCAGGATGTCGGTCAGCATCAATTCCTGATGCTGCTGCTCGTGATTGAGACCGACTTCCACCAGCGGCGCGAGCGCTGCGAGCGTGTCCTCCTTGCTGTCGGACAAGAATTTCACCACGGCAGCGTCGACATGCCGACGGTAGGCGGTGACCTCGTCCGCGCCGGGGCGTGTCAAATGGCCGCGCTGGTGGCGGGCGTGCCGCGGTCCGGCGCTGACATAGTAGGAATTGAACAGAAAGGCGTAATCCGGGTGAAAAGGCTGGTAGCCCTCGCTGTGTTCGCCGAGCAGGAATTGCTCGAAGAACCAGGTGGTATGGGCGCGGTGCCATTTCGCCGGGCTGGCGTCCGGCATCGACTGGATCAACTGATCCTCCGGCGTCAGCGGCGCGGCGCGGCGCTCGGTCTCGTTCCGGACGTCAAGGAAAGCGTCCACCAGATCCTGGGCGAGGCTGCCGGAATCGGAGAATAATGACGGGCGAGGGGCGTCAAGCGTGGCTGCAGCGGATGCTGGTTTCGTCACGACAGTCTCCGGTTCGGAAGAGAACGTTGCTCTGGCGGAGGGGTTCCCCGAGAATGGTCTGTCCTAGATAGGGGCTTCCGCCCGGGATAAAAGCCTCCCCCCGGGGGGCGAGGGCCCGCCGATGGGCGCCTGCGGCGACCGCCCTGATTTTCCGGAGATGTGGACGGCTCCGGGCACGCATGTCAGCTCCCCGCCATTTTACTTTGGATGCACAATGCTTTGGGGTACATATATGTCAGTGCAAGGTTAACCGGGCTGATGCCGGCCTGCGGGCTGATCCTCAAAAGGACGCGAATATGAGCATTGAGCAATTCATTGACAATGAAGTGAAGTCGAACGACGTGGTGCTGTTCATGAAGGGGACGCCGCAATTTCCGCAGTGCGGTTTTTCGGGTCAGGTCGTGCAGATCCTCGATCACGTCGGGGTCACCTACAAGGGCCTGAACGTTCTCGAATCCGCCGATCTGCGCGACGGCATCAAGACCTATTCCAACTGGCCGACCATTCCGCAGCTCTACGTCAAGGGCGAGTTCGTCGGCGGCTGTGACATCATCCGCGAGATGTTCCAGGCTGGCGAGTTGCAGCAGCTCCTTGCCGATAAGGGCGTCACCGTCAACGCGGCTGCCTCCGCCTGAGTTTCCCCGCGCGCCAGATCGGCTCGGCGCGGCTGGAAGTCATCGTCGCCGACATCACGACCCTGCGCGTTGATGCCATCGTCAACGCTGCGAACGCGTCCCTGCTCGGCGGTGGCGGCGTCGATGGCGCGATCCATCGCGCGGCAGGGCCTGAGCTGTTGGCCGAATGCCGCACGCTCCATGGCTGCGAGACCGGCGGCGCCAAAATCACCAGGGGTTATGGTTTGGCGGCGCGGCATGTGATTCATGCCGTCGGTCCGGTGTGGCACGGCGGAAGCCAGCGCGAAGATCAGGCGCTGGCGTCTTGCTACGCCCGCGCGATCGAACTCGGCCAGACCCATGGTCTTGCCTCGATTGCGTTTCCGGCCATTTCCACCGGCATCTATCGTTTTCCGGCCGATCGCGCGGCGCGGATCGCCATCTCGGCCACCGTCGATGCGCTGGCTGCGGCGCCGGCGGTCAAGCGCATTGTGTTTTGCTGCTTTTCCGACGCCAGCGCCCGGCAGCATGCGCAGGCGATGGCGGAGGCCGGCGGCTCTTGTACCGGTTGAACCGGCCGCTACATTTGGCAACAAGAATTCCGGGAGAGCGGCCAGGGAGCGGCAATGAATTCACGGCACGCGGTGCGGTCGCTGGTCTCAGGCGCGCTGCTCACGATCGCGGCGATGCTGCCGGCTTTTGCGCAAGGCAGCTTCGACATTCCCGCCGGCGCGCATTTCAATCCGCAAAAACTGCAGCGCATCGGCGAATTTCTCCGCGGCGAAATTGCCGACGGCAAGATCCCGGGCGCCATTTTGCTGATCCAGCAGCATGGCAAGCCGGTTTATCACCAATTCTTCGGCGTGCGCGATGTCGTGACCAGGCTGCCGATGACCGACGACACCATCTTCCGCCTGCATTCGATGTCCAAGCCGATTACCAGCGTCGCGGCCATGACACTGGTCGATGCCGGCAAGCTCAAGCTCGACGATCCCCTCGCCAAATACATCCCGTCATTCGCCAAAGCCAGGGTCGGGGTGCAAAAGAAGGCCGACAATGGCGAGCAGGTGCTGGAACTGGTGCCGGTGAACCGGCCGATCACGATTCAGGACTTGATGACGCATACCTCCGGTATCGTCTATGGTTTCTACGGCGACGGCATGGTTCGGCACCTTTATAGCGCCGCCAGAATCTATGACGGCGATTTCGACAATGCCGAATTCGCCGAACGCATTGCCCGGCTTCCGCTGGCGGTGCAGCCCGGCACGCTGTGGGACTACGGCCACTCGACCGACATTCTCGGGCGCGTCATCGAGGTGGTGTCGGGAAAATCGCTCCTGCAGTTTGAGCAAGACAATCTGCTCGGCCCGCTCGGCATGACCAACACCGGCTTTTTCGTCACCGATACCGCAAAACACAAGCTGATCGCGCAGCCGATGCCGTACGACAGCGACTTCAGGCTCGGCTTCGAGAGCGCCCCTGACGTTTCCAAGAAGTGGGAATCCGGCGGCGGCGGCATGGTTTCGACCATGGCGGACTATGCGCGGTTCGCGCAGATGCTGGTCAACGGCGGCAGTCTCGACGGCAGGCAATATCTCAGCCCGAAGGCGTTTGAGTTGATGGCGTCGGATCACATCGGACCGGGCTCCGGCGTGGCGCACAATGTCTTTTATTTCCCCGGCGACGGCTTCGGTTTCGGACTGGGCTTCGCGGTGCGCACCGGTCCCGGCGAAGCCAAACCGCCACGGCCGGGCTCGCTCGGCGAACTGAAATGGGACGGCGCCAGCGGCTGCCTGTTTGGGATCGACCGCAAGCAGGACATGTTCTTCGTGTTGATGGAGCAGACGCCGAGCGAGCGCGGGCGCATTCAGTCGGCGGTGAAGAAGATGATCTATGAAGCAATGGAGAACTGACGGCCGTCCAGGTCGGCTGTTGCCGGCTTGGATAATGACGTTGCCGAACTCGGGTAAACCCCAATTCGGTTGGCACCGGTTCGGCGTTGCGGCAGCGCTTGCGCTGCTGATCGTCGCGGTGGCGGTCCGGACGCTCCAGTGCCGGCCGCGCCGAATCGCCGCTTCCTCCCTCGACAACCTTTTCGCGCGCGAAACTGGAACGCGTCGGCGACTACATCCGCAACGAGATTGCGGCCGGCCGGATCCCCGGCGCGATTCTGCTGATCCAGCAGCATGGTCATCCCGTCTATTTCGAAAGCTTCGGCGTGCGCGACATCGAGAGCAAGCGTCCGATGACCGATGACACCATCTTCCGCCTGTTTTCGATGTCGAAGCCGATCACCAGCGTCGCCGCGATGATGCTGGTGGAGGACGGCAAGCTCTCTCTCGACGATCCCGTTTCGAAATACATCCCTGATTTTGCCGATGTCAAAGTCGGTGTCGAAAAGCGCGATGACGACCGGAAGCCGACGCTGGTGCTCGAACCGCTCAACCGCCCGATCACGATTGAAGATCTGCTGCGCCACACATCGGGCCTCACCTACGGTTTCTATGGCGACAGCATGGTGCGAAAGCTCTATGCCAGCTCGAATCTGTTCGAGGGTGATTTCGACAACGCCAGCTTTGCCGCGCGCATCGCGAAACTGCCGCTCGCTGAACAGCCGGGAACGCTGTGGGATTACGGCCACTCGACCGATGTGCTCGGTCGCGTCATCGAAGTTGCGTCGGGACAATCGCTGTACGGGTTTGAAAGACAGCGCCTGCTCGATCCCCTGGGGATGACCGAGACCGCTTTTTACGTCGCGAATGCGGCGAAGCGACCGCGCATCGCCGAGCCGATGCCCGACGAACGTTTTGCCCGCGCTCCCGCCGGAATCAGGGACCCGATGCTGCCGACACGCTGGGAATCCGGCGGGGCGGGGATGGTCGGGACGATCGGGGACTACGCGCGTTTTGCGCAAATGCTCCTGAACGGCGGTACATTGGACGGCCGGCGTTACCTCAAACCCGAGACGATCGTCTTGATGACATCGGATCATATCGGGCCGGAAACCGGAATTGCGCGCGACTATTTCTATTTTCCGGGCGCTGACAGCGGTTTCGGCCTCGGCTTTGCCGTGCGCACCGCGCAGCCGGCAAATACCTCGTGGCCCTCAGGCGAATATCGCTGGGACGGCTTCGGCGGCACCTTCTTCTTTGTCGATCCAAAGGACGACATGTTCGCGGTCTGCATGATCCAGACGCCATCGCAGCGCGGCCGGATACAGGCCGAGCTGAAGGCGCTGATCTACGAGGCGCTGGGGGAGTGAGTGTTTTAACAAACCTCATGGCGAGTGATTACCTGGTTTGGGGCAAGCGATGTCCGTGCAACAGACGGTGAAAGCCATCGGTGAGCATTCCTTTCCGTGGCTTGAAGCGGTCGGCTGGACCGTCTTTGCGATCTATCTCGTTCTGGTCGTTGGTTTCGCCTGGAATCCGACGGCTTTCGCGCAAGGCCTGGCGGCGCTCGGAATCGCGATTGCCTGCGCTCATGCAGCATTATTCTATGGCTGGAAGAATGCGGTGGTCCTGCTTGCGATCTGTCTCGCAATAACATTCACGATGGAGAACATCGGCGTAGCCACGGGGTTTCCGTTTGGCCACTATCATTTTGAAGTCGGATCGAACCTAATGCACGTCGGCGCCATCCCGATCATTGTCGGTCCATTGTGGTTCGGCATGGGATATTTCGCTTGGATTCTGGCCGGAACGTTGCTTGGCGGAGCACATCGGCGTTTGAGTGCGAAAATCGAGCTCACGGCACTACCCGTCGTCGCCGCATTCATAATGACGCAATGGGATGTGGTGATGGACCCGCCCGCGGCAACCATTTCAAAAGCCTGGATATGGCACGACGGCGGCGCGCATTTCGGCGTTCCCTTGTCGAATTATCTCGGTTGGTTATTGACCTCGTGGCTGTTCTATCAGGCGTTTGCCATTTATCTCAGCCGTCGGCACGACGTGCCGGCGTGGACGGTTAATCAAGGACGTGCGTTCAGGCTCTCGGCGATTTTGCTGTATCTTTGTTCCGGCCTTGCCCATGTCACTCCATGGATCATGGGCCAGAGCGGTGAGGCAGTTGATGCGGCCGGCCACGTCTGGCGAATTGGAGATTTGCGCGAGACGACCGTTGCGATCCTGCTGTTCACGATGGTCTTCACGTCGATGCTCGCAGGGCTACGGCTTGCGACGGATGCCGCCGATCGCTGAGAGTGGGATAGCTCTCCTACCCACCTCGCGCGATGTCGCGCACCAGGCCGACCGTCTCCTCGATCATCGCAGCCGTCACATCGAGATGGGTGCAGGCCCTGATCCGGCCGTCCATCATGGCAAGCAAAACGCCACGCTGGCGCAGTTCCGAGACCATTTTCTCACCGGTGATGCCGGCGCCTTCAGGACGGAAGAAAACCAGGTTGGTTTCGGGCTGCTGCACCTCGACGCCCGCAATCTGCGACAGCCCCCGCGCCAGCGCGCGGGCGTTGGCGTGATCGTCCGCCAGCCGGTCGATGTGGTGGTCGAGCGCGTAGACGCAGGCGGCGGCGCAGATGCCGGCCTGGCGCATCGAGCCGCCAAGGCGTTGCTTCCAGCGCCAGACCTCGTCGATGAAATCGCGCGAGCCCGCGATCACCGCGCCGATCGGCGCCCCCAGTCCCTTTGAGAAGTCGATCCAGGCGGAATCCCATCCCGCGGCCAAGTCGCGCGCGCTGATGCCGGTGGCGACGCAGGCGTTCGGCAGCCGCGCGCCGTCCATGTGGGTCGCCAATCCGTTCGATCTGGCGATTTGCACGATCGCATCGAGATCGGATTTCTTCCAGATCGTGCCGCCGCCGATATTGGCTGTCTGTTCGACGCTGACAACGGTTTGCGGCGGCTGGTAGCGCGTGCGCGGATGAAGGGCTGCCCGGAGCGTATCGGGCGTGAATTGACCGCCGGCGCCCGGCAGCGCCGTAATCTGGAATCCGCCGAGTGCTGCGTGGGCGCCGCCTTCGCGGGCCAGGATGTGCGAGGTCTCATGCGCCAGGATCTCGTCGCCGGGGCGGCAATGCACCAGGGTCGCGGCGACGTTGCACATGGTGCCGGAGGGCATGAACACTGCGGCCTGCTTGCCGAGCAAATCGGCCACCCGTTCGCAGAGCAAATTCACGGTCGGATCGTCGCCGATTTGCTCGTCGCCCACTTCAGCGCGCGCCATCGCCTCGCGCATGTCAGGCGTCGGGCGGGTCTGCGTGTCCGACAGCAGGTTGATGCGAACCGGGGGCTGTCCGGGGTCGCGCGGGGCAGGGGTATAGATCATGGCGGGTTCTCTCGTTCGGCGGCTGACCTTACGCAAACAAGACCTTACGCAAACAAAAAGGCCCCGGCAAAACCGGGGCCTTGATGTCAAAAAAAGCCGGCGGATCAGCGCGAATAGAATTCGACGATCAGATGCGGCTCCATCTGCACGGCAAACGGCACGTCCGACAGAGCAGGGATGCGGGTGAACTTCGCGGTCATCTTGGAATGATCGACTTCGAGGAAGTCGGGCACGTCGCGCTCGCTGAGCTGGTTGGCTTCCAAAACCACGGTCAACTGCTTCGAGGATTCCTTGACCTCGATGACATCGCCGACCTTCACCTTGAAGCTCGCGATGTTGACGCGGCGGCCGTTCACCTTGACGTGGCCGTGATTGATGAACTGGCGCGCGGCAAACATGGTGGCCACGAATTTGGCGCGATAGACCACGGTGTCGAGACGGCGCTCGAGCAGCCCGATCAGGTTTTCGCCGGTATCGCCCTTCATCCGGCCGGCTTCGACGTAGATGCCGTGGAACTGGCGTTCGGAAATGTTGGCGTAGTAACCCTTCAACTTCTGCTTGGCGCGCAACTGCACGCCGAAGTCGGAGAGCTTGCCCTTGCGGCGCTGGCCGTGCTGGCCGGGGCCGTATTCCCGGCGGTTCACTGGGCTCTTCGGGCGGCCCCAGATATTCTGGCCCATACGGCGATCGATCTTGTATTTCGCCTCACTGCGCTTAGTCATCGCGTCCTCTTGATATGCATAGCCATCGCGGATGCGATGGCGTTCTTGTTTTCAAAGTTGAGGAAACGCGCCCTCCTGTGCGCCGGGAATTTCCCGGTGCCGACAGGCCCAGCCCTTAAGCTTGAAAGGATGGGCCACGGGTCGCGAAACGCAACGCGGGCCGAAATCGGCCCGCGAGCAGGCGGTTTCTAGGGAGAAATGGCCGTTCTGTCAAATGCTCCGCCATGCGGCGATCGCCCGGACCGGCTCTCCGCGCCGCTTTGCCGTGATCGAGGTGGCTCTCGAGTTCACGGCGCGGGCGAAGCCAGCGGCGTGATTCTGACCGCCGGATAAATCACAAGTATTTTCAATGGCTTGCTTTCGTGGATCCCGGCGTCATGCAGCAATAGACCCGCTTCAGCGCTTGATGCCTTCAAAACTTGCCGCGATGCCGCGGGCAAACAGCGACCAGTCGAAGCCGAGCGCCAGTGCCACATAGCCCCGCTCGATCATCCGGTTGGCCTGTTCCGGCGTCCGCGCCACACCACCGATCGGGACGCCGCTCTTGAGAATGCCGGCCTCGGCGCGCGCCATCAGCGCGAGCACTTCTGGATCATCCGCGCGGCCGCGTTTGTCGATGCTGGTGGCGAGGTCGCCGGGTCCAATCACCGCGACGTCGATGCCGGGCGTCGCCATGATCTCGTCGATGCGGTTGACCGCCTCGACATGTTCGATCGTGATCATGCAGATCATGTCATCGTCGGCGGTCGCCATGTAGTCGGACATCGAGACGCCCCAGCGAAACGGGGCGTGGAAGGGTCCCCAGAGCCGGTCGCCGCGCGGCGGGTAGCGCACGCTACGGACGGCCTTGTCGGCATCCTCGCGGCTGCAGATCATCGGAAAATTGATCCCCAATGCGCCGATATCCATCGGCGCCTTGGCGAGCCAGGGCTCGTTGGCGGCAATCCGCGCTAGCGGAACGCAAGGCGTGCCTGACGTGGCGACGATCATCCCGTGCGCGGAACCAAGGTCGATCGGACCGTGCTCAAGATCGACGATGATCCAGTCGAGCCCTGAACGCGCCATGATCTGCACGGTCTGAATGCTGGGAATTGTCGCAATCGCTCCAAACGTGGGACGTCCCTCCCGCCATAACTGCCGAAGGCGATTGAGGGGTGCAGGCGTTGCGGGCGTCAAATCCGAAACTCCGTGGGCTGATGGATGAAACCGGGTTCGCTTGGAAGCTAGCAGTGCCGCATGATGCCGGAAAGATCAGTTTGCCTTCACGCCGGGACGCGGCCGCCGAAAAACGGCGTGAGCGCGTGGCTCAGCCGGTGCGGCCGCTTCGAGGTAAAAATCATTTCGGCGCCGGCATGATCGGCATCACCGCCGGCGGGCTTCAGCAAATCCGCCACCCGCCGGGCGATCGCGGGCGCAGGATCGATCCAGTCCACCGGCCATGGCGCCAGGGCTACGAACCGGTCCATCAGCAGGGGATAATGGGTACAGGCCAGCACGACGGTGTCGGTACGCGCTAAAACCTCTTCGCTCTCCCCGACAAAACACGGTGCGAGCTCGGCCAGGATTTCCGGATCCTGCACCTCACGGCCGCTCAAGGCTGCTTCCGCCAGCGAGGCGAGATTCGCCGAGCCCACCAGCGTCACCTCGCAGCCTTGCGCGAAGTCGCGGATCAGCGCCTTGGTATATTCGCGTTGCACGGTGCCCTTGGTGCCGAGCACCGACACGCGCCTTGTTTTCGAACGCATGCAGGCCGGTTTGATGGCAGGCACCGTTCCGACAAAGGGAAGTTTGTACTCGCTGCGAAGATGCGACATCACCAGCGTCGAGGCGGTGTTGCAGGCGATCACGACCAGGTCGGGGGCGTGGGCGGCGATCAATTCGCCGATCAGCGGCACCACGCGGGCGATGATCCGGTCCTCGCTATGGTGGCCGTAGGGAAAGAACGCATCGTCGGCGACATAGACATAATGCGCGTCAGGCCGCGTGGCGACGATTTCACGCAATACCGTGAGGCCGCCAAGGCCGGAATCGAATACCAGAATCGTCGGAGCCGCAGACACGCCGCAATCCTAGCCGATCCGGGGTTACCATTCAGTTGTTATTGCACGCCCGCATGGGTGCGCCGCGTGGCTGCTGGTCGCCGGCTGAACCGGGGGAGAGGTCACACCGCCGCATGGGCTGACGCTGCGACGCTGCCCATGGGGCCCGTTTTCGATCAGCTCTCGCCGAACACCCGCCTGAAAATCGTATCGACGTGCTTGAAGTGATAGCCGAGATCGAATTGCTCCGATATCTCGGCATCGCTGAGATATTTCTTCACGTCGGCGTCTTTCTTCAGCAGCGTCTCGAAATCGCCTTCGCCGCGCCACACCGGCATCGCGTTGCGCTGCACGAGCTTATAGGCATCCTCGCGGCTGGCGCCTTTCTGCGTCAGCGCGATCAGCAGGCGCTGGGAATGGACGAGGCCGCCGAGCCGATCGAGATTCTTCTGCATGTTCGCGGGATAGATCAGCAGTTTGTCGATCATGCCTGCCAGCCGGTTGAGCGCGAAATCCAGCGTCACCGTGGCATCGGGAGCTATCATGCGCTCGGCAGAGGAGTGCGAAATATCGCGCTCGTGCCACAACACCACATTCTCCATGGCCGGCGTCACATAGGCGCGCACCATCCGCGCGAGGCCGGTGAGGTTTTCCGACAGCACCGGGTTGCGCTTGTGCGGCATCGCCGAGGAGCCTTTCTGGCCCTCGGAGAAAAACTCCTCCGCTTCCAGCACCTCGGTGCGCTGCAGGTGGCGGATTTCGGTGGCGAGGCGTTCGACCGAGGATGCGATCACGCCGAGCACGGCGAAATACATCGCGTGGCGATCGCGGGGGATCACCTGGGTGGAGATTGGCTCCGGCGTCAGTCCCATCGCTTTTGCAACATGCGCTTCGACGCGCGGATCGATCTGGGCGAAGGTGCCGACCGCCCCCGAGATCGCGCAGGTCGAGATTTCGTCGCGCGCGGCGACCAGGCGCGCGCGGGCGCGGCTGAATTCCGCATAGGCGTAAACGAGCTTCAGCCCGAACGTTATGGGTTCGGCATGGATGCCATGGGAGCGGCCAATGGTCGGCGTCATCTTGTGCTCGAAGGCGCGCGTCTTCAGCGCCGCCAGCACCTTGTCGATGTCTGATATCAACAGGTCGGCGGCGCGCTTGAGCTGGACGTTGAGGCAGGTGTCGAGCACATCGGAGGAGGTCATGCCCTGGTGCACGAAGCGCGCCTCGGGGCCGATGATCTCGGCCAGGTGGGTCGTGAAGGCGATCACGTCGTGCTTGGTCTCGCGCTCGATCTCGTCGATCCGCTCGACGTTGAAGGTGGCATCCCCCGCCTTGGCCCAGATCGTCTTCGCGGCCTCCTTGGGGATCACGCCGAGTTCGGCCTGCGCGTCGGCGGCATGCGCCTCGATCTCGAACCAGATCTTGAAGCGCGTCTGCGCCTCCCAGATGGAGGCCATTTCCGGGCGGGTATAGCGGGGGATCATTTCGCACTCTGACCGTTGGGGATTACGCCGCGCTTTAGCAGAGCGGCCCCGGTGAGACAAACGCCGGCCCGGCGAGGGCGGCACGCCCTGATCGGGACATTTCCGGAGGCACGTTATCACAAAATATTGACTGACAGATATTGAAATCTGTCAGCGCGATATGCTATATGCAATCCGACGCCGGTATTGGGGCGTTACCTGGGCTGGTTGGTCGATCGGCCGCCAGCCCCGGACCCGAACAGGAACGTACTGCCATGACTGCCGAAATCTTTTCTTTAACCGCCCAAATCCATCGCTGGCTCGACCTCCATGTGGCCCGTTACCTTGCCTCGCAGGCCGCGAAGCTGAGCCATTAAGTCGGAACGGCCATGACGATCCGCCAGGCCACATCGCAGACAACGATGCTCGACGACAAGCAGAAGGTGCGCGCATGAACGAAGCTGTGGTTTTGACCCCTGAGCGAATTCTCGAGGTCACCGAGGACGTGCTGCGCCGCTTCGGGCTGACGAAGGCCACGGTGGTCGACGTTGCCCGGGCGCTCGATGTCAGCCACGGCAGCGTCTATCGGCATTTTCCGAGCAAGGCTTCGTTGCGCCAGGCGGTGGCCAAGCGCTGGCTCGACCGGGTCAACGCGCCGCTGCAGAAGGTTGCGGAGAGCTCAGCGCCGGCGCCGGCCAAGCTGGAGCGCTGGCTGCGCACCATGATTTCGATCAAGCACAAGAAGGTTTGCGAGGATCCCGAGATGTTCGCGACCTACCTGACGCTGGCGCAAGAAGCCTGCGAGGTGGTCAAGGCGCACAAGGATGGTCTGGTCGATCAGATCGCGCAGATCCTGTCCGAGGGCGTGAAGCAGGGCGTGTTCCAGGTAAGTGACCTCAAGACATCCGCGCGCGCGCTGTTTGACGCCACCAGCCGTTTCCACCATCCCGCCCATGCCGATGAATGGAGCGATCCGCAGCTCGGTGCGCGGATCGACGCTCTTCTGGCGCTGCTGCTGAGAGGCCTGGAAGCCCCGCGCAAGCGTTAAGGAATTTTACCGGTGCGCGGGCCGACGCGGCGTTATCCGCTCAAAACACGTAGCTTGCGCCGAATTTGACGCCCTGCGCCCAGAACGACGAGCCATTAAACAACGGCATGGGACGCGCCGCGCCGGTCAGTACCGAGCCCGGAGCAATGGTGGAGTTGCCGGTGAAATTGAGCGTGGTGTCGATCTGGTCGCCCGGGCGTACGACGTTGCTGAGGTAGATGAAGTCGTAGCCGACGAAGAGGCGAATTCCGCTCCATATCGTATAGCCCAATTGCACTTGGGCTTCCGGCACCACCGCGAATTGGTTGCGGGTTTGCAGGCCGATGTTGGTCGCCTGCGTGAAGATGCCGCCCGAACTTGTTCCCGGCGTCGCGGCAAAAGCCCCGGAAGCCAGGGAACTCCCGTTGATGGACACGCTTTGATAATTGTCGCCAAGTGCCACCTTGGCGACCACCGAGCCGTCAAACTGGCCGAATTGCCTTTCCGCCTTCACACCCAGTTGCGCACCGAAGAACTGATTCCTGGTCGAGAAATTGTCGGTAGCGGTGAAGCTTGCCGTGCCAAGCGGCAGCAGGTTTTCGGTAGAGGCAATCGAAAGGCCTTCGCGGAGATCGAGATAACGAAGGCCGGCGATGACGGATACGCTGAGCCCCGACCCGCTATAGGCACGATAGAGGCCATTGCCTTCGATGCTCCAGAGCTGGAGCGAGGAACTGATGACCTGCCCGCCCGCGGCAAAGCCGGGATCGGCCAGCACAAACGACGACGAGCCGAGCGGGAAGCCGGCGCCGGGCGGCACGTTGGAAAACGGCACCCGCAATGGCACGCTGCCGTCGGACATCTGCGAAAAGCCCGTGCTCTTGCTGCCGAGGAAGAATCCGTCGGCCTCCAATCCGAAGCGGGGATCGGAGTCGAGCCAGTGACCGAGCGTGAAGCGGCCGCCGCCGAACGGGCCGTAGTTCAGATGATCGGGGGACTGCAGGATGGTGCCGGGAACCCCAAGTGCCCCGCCGAATCCGGTCACCGCGGACGGACTGCCCGGAGCGAAGGTTGTCAATGTCGGCGGCAGAGGTGCTGCTTTGACCGACCACAACAGCGCTCCGCCGCTCACCCACCAGGTCGGCGCCGGCGGTGGCTTCGGTAGCGGCGCCTTCACCGGCAGCTCAGCCGCGCCGGCCGCGCCAAATGCGCCGAGGGCCAATAACACGACGCTGGCGGCGGCAAACTTTTTCAACGGAGCCTCGCAAGGAAAGCTTTCCAAGCAGGATCGGTATCACTTTTCAGTGTTTGATTTGCAGCATTTCGGCAACACATCCCGGAAATCGCTTACGCCGGCATCGGCCCGTATGAGCGCTGTCCGACGAGCCGCGTCAGACCATCTCGCCGCGTGCCGCCGCCGCCGCATTCCGGATCGCGGAAATGTTGGTCTTGTAGGCCTCCATGGTGCCGCCCTTGAACACGGAGGAGCCGGCGACGAAAGCGTTGGCGCCGGCGGCCGCAAGCGCACCGGAAACATCCGGGGCCACGCCGCCGTCGACCTCGATATCGATCGGGCGTCCCGCGGTCATGGCCCTGACGTCGCCGACCTTGCCGAGCGCCGAGCGAATGAAGGCCTGGCCGCCGAAGCCGGGATTGACCGACATCACCAGCACCAGATCGATCAGATCGATCACATATTCGATCGCGCTGACGGGTGTGCCCGGATTGAGCGAGACGCCGGCCTTTTTGCCGAGCGCTCGGATCGCCTGCAGCGAGCGATGCAGATGCGGGCCGGCCTCGGCATGCACCGTGATGTGATCGCAGCCGGCCTTGGCGAAGGCCTCAAGATAAGGATCGCACGGCGAGATCATCAAATGCGCGTCGAAGATCTTTTTGGTGTGCGGACGTATCGCCTTGATGACGTCGGGGCCGTAGGAAATGTTGGGGACGAAATGGCCGTCCATGACGTCGAGGTGGATCCAGTCGGCGCCGGCGGAATCGACGGCGCGGACCTCTTCGCCCAGTTTGGCGAAATCGGAAGCCAGGATCGACGGCGCGATGACGAGGGGGCGTGACGCAAACTGTTGAGACATGCGCGTTTCCCTTGGCATTTTCGAAGCGTGCGGACGGCTTTCGCCTAACACGCGCAAAGCGTGGGGGCAAATGCGGCCGGGAACGTCGCTATCGGGGCGGAAAATTCTGCCGCAGCGGCATCAATTGCCGGGGATGCCGGACCGCGCGGGCCGCGAAAAACCGCCAATTTATTGGGCTTTTCCGCGTGGCACGGGGCTTGCTGATCCATCGGCATGGAAGATTGGCCGCGTGAAGCGGCAATTGTCGGAGTTTGGCCATGCTGTTTGCTCTTGGCGCCGCGGCGACCGCGCTGGACGCCGTCAGTTCGCTGACCTCGTCGAGTGGGTCGTCCTCGCCGCAATCGACCGGCTTTAGCGCGGTCGATCCGTTTAAGATCGCAAGTCCGGTCTCGGCGTCGACAGGTTCCGCGCCGGCTTCCGGGTCCAGCATAGGTTCGCAACTATCGCCGGCGACCCTGAACACGCTGCTGGCGGCACAAAGCCAGGCATCGACCGGATCGAACTCGTCCGCGCCCACCAGCGCCTCGGGCGCCTGGCAGGATCTGTCCTCGCAGATCGACAGCGACGCCGGATCGAGCGACTCCAGCGCGACGGCATCGTCCTACAATCTGATCAAGCAGATGTTTCAGCAACAGATGAATGCGATGTCATTCTCCGCTCCGCCGCTGTCATTCAGCGTCTGATCTCGCGAAACGTCGGTATAGGCGCTAAAGGCAACGCTTTTCCCAAAGGGTTCGTTGCTACCCGAAACGTTCCTTCCACGACGGCAAGGCGCCGGGAAATGGCAACGCGGCCGCCGTGTAGACGCCACGCGCAATGGCGCGGGCGACGACATTGGCTGCGACCATGCCGAGTTCGGTGAGGCCGGCCAGCGGATCGATCGGCCTTTGGCCGGTGGCGGCGGCGAACACCACATCGCCGTCGAGCGGCGCATGCACCGGATAGATCGCGCGGGCAAATCCGGTCTGCGCAATCACCGCGAGCCGCTTGGCCTGGGGCTTGTTCAATACCGCGTCGGTCACGACCACCGCGAGCGTGGTATTCTCGACGGCGGTCGCCGCGGCGCCGCCCTTGAGGCGCATCGTCAGCATGTCGGGCGTGAACGAGGGCGGTAATCCGCGCCCGCCATATTCGCCGCCGATCTCGAAGGGTGCGGCCCAGAACCACGGCCCGTCGCCGACCGTGACGGTGCCGATCGCATTGACCACCGCGAGTGCCGCGACCCGGACGCCGCTTTGGGTGGCCGCCGATGCCGAGCCGATCCCGCCCTTGAAGTTCGCCGTGGTGGCACCGAGGCCGGCGCCGACGCTGCCAAGCGCGAAGTTCGTCGCCGCCGCAGCGGCCGCGGTGTAGCCGAGATCGCGGTAGGGCGGAAAGCGGCCCCAGGCCTTGTCGCCGCCGTTCAACAGATCGAACATGATCGCGCCGGGTACAATCGGAATGATCGCGCCGCGCACCGCAAAACCGCGTCCGTGTTCGGCGAGCCAGGCCTGCACCCCGCCGCCGGCTTCGAGCCCGAATGCCGAGCCGCCGGCCAGCGCGATGGCGTCAATCCGCTCCACGGTATTGGCGACGTCGAGCAGCGCGCCCTCGCGGGTGCCCGGGCCGCCGCCGCGTACATCGATCGCTGCCACGACGGGCGCATCGAACACCACCGCCGTGACGCCGGACGCCAGCGCCGCATCGTCGGCGTGGCCGACGCGGACGCCGGCAATATCGGTGAGCAGATTTTTCATCGTATGATCCTGAAGGCACAGATGACGGCACGGCTATGTTGTGGTCAACCTCATTGAGGTCGACATCCCGCGTTAGCAAAACGAAAACGCCCCGGCGAACCGGGGCGCTGTATGCGCGATCGCAGTGGCTCACGACCCCTTCGGATTGATCTCGACGGCGTTGCCCTTGGCGTCCCACTTCCAGACGACATAGGAGTCCTGCTTGATGTCACCCTTGGCGTCGAATGACAGGTTGCCGATCACGGTTTCCCAGGCGCCGGCCTTGATCTTGTCCATCACCTTCTTCGCATCGGTCGAGCCGGCCTTCGCGACGGCCTGCGACCACACCTGCATCGCGGCGTAGGTGTAGAGCGTGTAGCCTTCGGGGTCGATGTTCCTGGCCCTGAACTTCTCGACGGTGGCCTTGGCGGCAGGGTTGTTGCGCGGATCGGGACCGAAGGTGAACAGCGTGCCCTCCGCGGCCGGGCCGGCAATGGAGGCAAATTCCTTGTCGAACAAGGCGTCGCCCGCCATCAGGATGGTCTTGAGGCCCTGGTCGCGCATCTGGCGCAGGATCAAGCCGGCTTCCTGATGGTAGCCGCCGACGAAGACCAGATCGATGTTGTCGCGCTTCAGCCGCGACACGATGGCGTTAAAATCCTTGTCGCCCTTGTTGTAGGATTCGAACATCTTCTCGGTAAAGCCCGCGGCGTTCAGCGCCTTCTTGGTCTCGTCGGCGAGACCTTTGCCGTAACTGGTCTTGTCGTTGAGGATCGCGACATTCTTGCCCGCGAACGTCTTGGCAATGTAGGCCGCGGCGACCGGACCCTGCTGATCGTCACGGCCGCAGACGCGCGCGACGTTCCAGAGTTTGCCGTCGGTGAATTTCGTCGCGGTGGAAGCCGGCGTGATCTGCAGGACATTGCCGTCCTCATAGGCTTCCGACGCCGGGATCGATGATGAAGAACAATAATGGCCCGCGACGAACGGAATTTTCGCGCTCGCAATTTTTTCCGCGACCGAGCGCGCCTGTTTCGGATCGCAGGCGTCGTCCTCGACATCCAGTGTCAATTTCCGGCCGAGCACGCCGCCGGCGGCGTTGAGATCCGCCACCGCCTGTTCGGCGCCATTCTTCATCTGCCTGCCGAAGGCGGATTCGCCGCCCGTCATCGGGCCCGCCACCGCGATGGTGAGGTCCTGCGCAAAGGCCGCCGGCGACAGCACAAGCGATGCGCCCAATGCCAGGCCGATGAGTTTGAATGATTTCATGGGGAGTCCTCGCGGTTGGTCGCTGCGGCAAGCACCCGACACGCCGCCGGGCCCGAAAATCAGGCCCATTGTCGGCTGATTTTACCGTGAAGTCATCGGCAAATTTTTGGGCAAATCCGCGGTCCTTTCGCAACAGCTCGCCGCGTGAACTCAATTGCAGGTCGTTCGGCCTTCGCCGAAACGACCGGCCTGAGCGTGGCGCGGAATGCTATGCCCGCCGGCCGCCTTCCAGGTAGGCAGCTCGGATTTCTGGACGCTGCAACAGCTCGGCGCCGGTTCCGCTCAGCGTGATCAGGCCGTTGACCATGACGTAGCCGCGATGAGCGAGCCGCAGCGCATGATTGGCGTTCTGCTCGACGATCAGCACGGTGAGGCCGTCTTGCCGGTTCAGGGTGCGGATTGCGTCGAAAATCTGTCGGGCGATCAGCGGCGCCAATCCGAGCGACGGCTCGTCCAGCATCAACAGCCGAGGGCGGCTCATCAGCGCGCGGCCGATCGCGAGCATCTGCTGCTCGCCGCCCGACAAGGTGCCGCCACGCTGGGTCATGCGTTCCTTGAGCCGCGGGAACAGCGTGAAGACGCGTTCGAGTCCGGCGGCGCGATCGGCTTCGCTGCCATCGGTGGCATCGGCGCCCATCTGCAGGTTCTCCGCAACGCTCATGCGCGGAAAGATCCGGCGGCCCTCGGGTGCCTGGGCGATGCGCAGCCTGGCAATCTGATGGGTCGGTACACCGGTGATATCGCTGCCGTCGAACTGGATTTTTCCGGCGCGGGCGCGCGGCTTGCCGAAGATCGTCATCATCAATGTTGATTTGCCGGCGCCGTTGGCGCCGATCAAGGCGACGATCTCGCCGTTGTTGATGTCGAGATCGACGCCCTTCAGAGCCTCGATCTTGCCATAGGCGGCGCGAAGGCTGCGGATCGCGAGCAGGGGCGTGGCGGACGGCGCGGTCACGTGGCGCTCCCCATCACCGCGATCGCTTCCTCCTCGTCGGCGCCAAGATAGGCCGCGATCACCTTGGGATCGTCACGGATCTGCTGCGGCGTACCTTCGGCGATCTTCACGCCGTAGTCCATCACCACGATGTGGTCGGAAACTTCCATCACCACCGACATGTCGTGCTCGATCAGCAGGATCGAGGTGCCGTGCTCGGCTCGGATCGAGAACAGCAACTCGCTCAGGGCCGCGCTTTCGCGTGCGTTAAGGCCGGCGGCCGGCTCGTCGAGGCACAGCAACGCCGGTTCCGTGCACATCGCGCGTGCGATTTCGAGACGGCGCTGATCGCCATAGGGCAGGTTGCCAGCGGCATCGTCGGCGCGCTCGAGCAACCCGACGCGGTCGAGCCACCGCCGCGCCAGTTCGATGGCGCGTTTCTCGGCCGCGCGCCAGGACGGCGCGCCGATCAGCCCGAGAAACGTCAGGCCCGAGGCGCGCATCAGCGCATTGTGCTGGGCGACCATCAGATTTTCGAGCGCGGTCATGCCGGGAAACAGCCGGATGTTCTGAAAGGTGCGCGCGATCCGGGCCTGTTTGGAGATCCGGAAATCCTTCAGCCGCTCGAGGCGGATCGCGGCATCATCATGCATCAGCCGCATCGTGCCGCCGGTCGGCTTGTAAAAGCCGGTGATGCAATTGAACACGGTGGTCTTGCCGGCGCCGTTCGGCCCGATCAGCGCGGTGATCTGGCGCCGTCCGGCGCCAAATGACAGATCGTTGACCGCGACGATACCGCCGAAGCGCATCGACAGATGATCGACGGCGAGAATGGAATCGCCGCTCATCCGTGACCCTCCTTGACGAGGTCGGAGGAGATGGCGTGGCTATGCCGCAGGAAGACGGTCGGTGCGCGATGGCCGATCAGCCCGCGTGGCCGCCAGATCATCAACAGCACCATCGCCACGCCGAATACCAGCATGCGATATTGGTCGAGACCGCGAAACAGCTCGAAGCCGCCGATCATGGTCAACGCGGCGAGCGCGACGCCAAGCTGCGAGCCCATGCCGCCGAGCACGACAATCGCCAGCACCAGCGCCAATTCCTGGAAGGTGAAGGATTCCGGGCTGATGAACCCCTGCCTTGTGGCGAAGAACGCGCCGGCGAGGCCGCCGAACATGGCGCCGGTCGCGAATGCGGTCAGCTTGGTCGTGGTGGTGTTGATGCCGAGCGCGCGGCAGGCGACCTCGTCCTCGCGCAACGCCTCCCAGGCGCGGCCGATCGGCAACCGCCGCAGCCGGATCGTCACCCAGTTGGTGAGCAACGCCAGCGCCAGGATCAGGTAAAACAGAAACACGATGCGTTGGGTCGGCGAGAACTCGATGCCGAGCCTGGCGGCAAGGCCGTCATCGCCTGCGGTGAGCGGAATGCCGAACAGGGTCGGCCGCGGAATGCCGCTGACGCCATTGGGGCCGCCGGTCAGGCTTTGCCAGTTGATGATGACGAGGCGGATAATCTCGCCGAATGCCAGTGTGACGATGGCGAGATAGTCGCCGCGCAGCCGCAGCACCGGAAAGCCGAGCAGCACGCCCCAGAATGCGGCAAGGATTCCGGCAAGCGGCAGGCAGACCCAGAACGACAGCCCGAAATTGGTCGCCAGCAGCGCGTAGGAATAGGCGCCGACCGCGTAAAAGGCGACGTAGCCGAGATCGAGCAGGCCGGCGAGGCCGACCACCACGTTCAGTCCCCAACCCAGCATCACATAGGTCAGCACCAGAATGCCGAGATCGAGGATGTAGCGCTGATCGTAGAAAATCACCGGCACCAGAAACGTGAAGATCAGGAGTACCGGTGCTACTCCGCGCCGCAGCACCGCCAGCGTGCTTTTCACGGACGGCGGCACCAGCCTGATCGTGCCAACCGGTCCCCACCACTGCCGCAGCAACTCCACCACGATGCTGCCGCCGAACACAATTGCGACCATGGCGGCGAGATCGCCGAAGCGCGTCCAATAGATCAGCTGCCCTTCAGGGCCGGCCTCGGTGCGGATACCGATCATCAGCGAAAACAGTCCCAGCGCCACCAGCGCGCTGATCAGGGCTTTCTTGAAGATGAAGGCGACGCCGGGGAGGCGCGAAGCGGGCGTCGGTTCGGGCGCCAATGTGGTCACGCCGTCGCCCGTCAAACTTTTTCAACTTCGGGCCGGCCCAACAGGCCGGTCGGAAGGAAGATCAGCACGACGATGAGGATCGAGAACGCGGCGACGTCCTTGTACTCGACCGAGAAATATGCCGACCAAAGCGTTTCGATCAGGCCGATCGCCAGCCCGCCCAGCATCGCGCCGGGCAGCGAGCCGATGCCGCCGAGAACGGCGGCGGTGAAGGCTTTGATGCCGGCGACAAAGCCCATGAAGAAATCCACCAGGCCGTAATACAGCAGGTACATCATGCCGGCGACGGCGGCGAGTGCGGCACCGATCACGAAGGTCATGGAGATGGTGCGGTCGACATCGACCCCGAGCAGTGCCGCCATGGTCTGGTCCTGCTCGCAGGCGCGCATGTCGCGGCCGAGCCGGGTCCGCGCCACCAGCCAGGTGAAAATCGCGAGCAGCACGATGGTGGTGAGGACGACGATGATCTGGACATTGGACAGCCGCACCACGAAGCCGTTCCGTTCGAATAATGTATAGCCGCCGGTGATGATCGGCGGCACCGGCTTGACCCGCGCGCCCTGCGCCACTTGCGAATAATTGCTGAGCACGAACGACATGCCGATGGCGGACAGCATCGGAGCGAGGCGGAACGAGTGCCGCAGCGGCCGGTAGGCGATACGCTCCACGGTCCAGCCGTAGAGTGCTGTGACCGCCATCGACACCAGAAGGACGATCAGCAGGATCACCGGCACCACGGTGAGGCCGATCGAGACCAGAATCAGGAAGCTGATCAGCGCGATAAAGCCGCCGATCATGAAGATATCGCCATGGGCGAAATTGATCATGCCGACGATGCCATAGACCATGGTGTAGCCGATGGCGATCAGGCCGTAGATCGAGCCGAGGACGATGCCGTTGATGAGTTGCTGGGCGAAATAGTCCATGCGCTGCCGCTGTTTGCAGCATTTTCCGGCAAAGTGGACCCGGTTTGCCGTAAAGAAAATGCTCGCTTCAACAAACTCCGCGGCGATGGCCCCGGCAGCCGGAACGACGCGTCGTCTCATTTTCTAACAGCGGGAACCCGGTGCGGCAACAGCGTGAAGCGCCGCCCAAGCGCTTGTACATAGCTAGTTTTGGTCTTCCGGTTCCGTGGCCGCAGTTGCGACAAGCTATCACCACGCAATGATCACGACGGAACTGGGGACTCCCGGCAACCAACGCCAGGCTGTTCGGTTGTCCCGGACCACGTTCAACAGAGGAGACCTTCGATGTCGAACCAGAACCCGAACCCGGGCCAGCAGAATCAGAATCCGGGCCAGAAGCCCGGCCAGCAACAGGGCGGCGGCCAGAAGCCCGGCCAGCAACAGCAGGATCCGAACCAGAAGCCGGGCCAGCAGACGCCAAAGGATCGCTAGTTCGAAGGTGAACTACGCGAGAGCAGGAGAGTCCCGCCGAAAGGCGGGATTTTTCTTGATTAGGTTCCTGCGCCCGCGACTAGGCGCGCGGGATTGCGGCGGCGCCGCCTGCCGGTAAGCCGGTGCGCCAATTAAGGTAAACAAAAGGTTTAAATTGCCCCTCGCAGTTTAAGGGCGTTACCTCCGCAACGCCGCCGCTCCCGATCGGAGCCGGCGGAAACGCGGGAAATAAGATGTCCACAAACTGGCGGATCAGTTCATTCAATGGCGCGCTGCTGGCGGCCTATTTCATTCCGACCTGGACCATCATCGCTTTCAGGATCATGATTTCGCCGATCCACGGCCTTTATGAACAGCCGAGTGTATCGGTTGCGTTGTTTGTCAGCGATCACCT
Source organism: uncultured Pseudomonadota bacterium (assembly GCA_963813165.1). Lineage (GTDB taxonomy): Bacteria > Pseudomonadota > Alphaproteobacteria > Rhizobiales > Xanthobacteraceae > Bradyrhizobium. The sequence goes on from CAWEYJ010000003.1 coordinate 498,164, forward strand.
GCAATTGGCGTCGGCGACCACGGTTCGCTTCGCGTGGCTGCTGGCGCTGGGAAGGCTTACCGTCGTGGCCTTTTTTACAGTCTTTCTGATCTTCATCACCCGCCCCTCGATCCGCAAGGCCGGCGGCTGCAACGAAGCGCTGGCGATGGCGCTTGCGATCGGCAGCCTGATCAGCCTCGGCAGCATGGTCATGGCTTCGCAGGTCGGCGAGACCGCAGCCCTTCGGCTGCACGCGACCGAATTGCTGATGCTGCTCGGCACCGCGATCGTGTTGCTGGTCGAGCCTCCCGTTCGGGCGGAGACCAATCGCAGCGCGATGGCTGAGGATCTACCCCTTCAGCAGCCCCAGTTCCTGGACAATCGCTGACGCCTCCTTGACGGCATGGTTGGCCGCGGGCACGCCGCAATAGATCGCCTGCTGCAGCAGGATTTCCTTGATGTCGTCGGGCGTGAAGCCGCCTTCCGCGAGCGCTGCGCGCACGTGCAGGCGGAATTCATCCCATTGGCCGAGCGCGACCATGGTGCCGATCACCAGCACGCGGCGGGTGCGCTGGTCGAAATGCGGCCGGGTCCAGATTTCGCCCCATGCATGGCGCGTGATCAGGTCGATGAACTCGCCGTTGAACGAATTCCTGTTTGCGATCGATTTATCGACCCAGGCATCGCCAAGCACCTTGCGCCGCTGGGCCATGCCGTCGTCGCGGCGCTTTTGATCGTTCATGCAGCTCTCCTCCCGTCATTGCGAGGAGCGAAGCGACGAAGCAATCCATTCTTCCTTTGTGGCGCTATGGATTGCTTCGCTGCGCTCGCAATGACGGCTGTTAGGGTCAACGTTGCGTCAGGAAGCCGACCACGGCTTCAGTGAAGGCGTGCGGCTGTTCGACATTGGAAATATGCGCGGCATCGAGAATCGTTAAGGCGGCGCCGGGAATCTGGCTGCGGATGAACTCGCCGGCCGCGACCGGTGTCGCGATGTCGTGACGTCCGGCGATCACCAGCGTCGGGCTTTTGATCTTTGGCAACAGCGCGCGCTGATCGAGCGTGCTCAGGGCCTCGCAGCAGGCCAGATAGCCCTGCACCGGGGAAGCGATCAGCATGGCCTTCATGTTGGCGGCAATCTGCGGCTCGCGTTCGCGGAAGTCTGCGGTCAGCCAGCCGGCGATGACGGCGTCGGCGATCGAGGCGATGCCGCCTTCCTTCACCGCCTTGATGCGGTTGAGCCAGTTGGTCGGATCGGGATAGTAGCAACTGGTGTTGCAGAGGATGATCTTGTGGAATCGATGCGGCGCGTTGGCGCCGAGCCACTGTCCGACCATGCCTCCCATCGACAGTCCGCACCAATGCACCTTCTCGATGTTGAGGTCGTCGAGGATCGCCAGCACGTCGCGGCCGAAGCGCTCCATGGAATAGGGGCCGGGCGGCACGGCGGATTTGCCCTGGCCGCGCCGGTCATAGCGGATCACGCGAAAGAGCCGGGTGAACGCCGGCATCTGCGGCTCCCACATCCGCATGGTGCAGCCCAGCGAATTCGACAGCATCAAGGTCGGTCCGCCGTCACGGCCTTCGACGGATACGTGGAGCAGGCAGCCGTCGGCATCGATCATCGGCATGGTATGTTTCCATATATCAGGGAACGTTATTCGTCATTGCAATGACGGCATTGATGATTACTGTTTCTTGTCGAGCGAGGCGAGCAGCCGGTCGATCAGGGTCTGCGAGACGCCCTGATAGGCCATCGGCTCGAACAATCTTTCGATTTTTCCGGCGTCGAGATGGGCGGTGACCTTCGGATCCTGCGTCAGCACGCCGCGCAGGTCCTTCTTTTCGGCGATGGCCCTCTTGCTCGCGGCCTCCATCAGATGATGGGCCTCGCTCTTGCCGATCTTTTCCGCCAGCGCCATCGTCACGGATTCGGCCATGATCACCCCGTGGGTGGCGTCGAGATTGACGCGCATGCGTGCCGGATCGACTTCCAGCCCTTCGGCAATATCGACAATGGCGGCGAGCGCGCCCGATGTAACCAGCAGCAGCATCGGCAATGTCGGCCATTCCGCGTGCCACGGCCCGGCGCTGCGCTCGTGATCCTGCACCTGTGCCGCGAACATCGTCGCCGCCAGATTGGGTGCCATGGTGGCCGCGGCCAGCGCGGTTGCGGCCGCGACCGGATTGCGCTTGTGCGGCATGGTCGACGAGCCGCCACGGCCTTCGCCCGACGGCTCGAACGCCTCGGCGACGTCGGTCTGCATCATCAGCGACACATCGCGGGCGATCTTGCCGCATGTTCCCGCGAGAATGGCCAGCACCGAAGCCGCCTCCGCCATGCGGTCGCGGTGGGTGTGCCACGGCGCATCCGGCAGCGGCAGCTCAAGTTCCTGCGCGAGTTTCTCGGCAACGCGCCATCCGTTGTCGCCGAGTGCTGCGAGCGTCCCCGCGGCGCCGCCGAACTGCAGCGCCAGCGTCTCCTTGCCCATTCGATGCAACCGGGCGCGCGAACGCTGTAGCGCGGCGGCATATTCCGCAAGCTTCAGTCCGAACGGCATCGGCAACGCATGCTGCAGCCAGGTCCGCGCCACCATGGCGGTGGCGCGATGCTGCCTTGCAAGTTTGGCAAAGCCGGCGATGGCGCGATCCAGATCCGGCAGCAGCGCGTCGATCGCTGCCCGCAACGTCAGCATGGCGGCGGTATCGATCACGTCCTGGCTGGTGGCGCCCCAATGCACGTAGCGCGCCGCATCGGCGTCGGCCCCGGCGACGCTGGCGGTGAGCGCCTTGACAAGCGGGATCGCGAGATTGCCGGACCGCGTCGCGGCCTCGGCGAGGGCGCCGAGATCGAACGATTCGGCCTTGCAGGCTGCGGTGATCGGAGCGGCTGACTTTGCGGGGATGACCCCGGTCGCCGCTTCGGCACGCGCGAGGGCTGCTTCAAAATCGAGCATATACTGCAGATATGTCGCATCGTCGCAGACCGCGCGCATGGCGGTGCTCGACAGCATGGGCGCGAGCAGGGGTGACAGGGAGGTGCTCATGATGCGCGCGACCTAACCATTCCCGCCTGTCTCTGCCAATCCCCAAGTCTTGGCCCATCCCAAAGGCTCCGGGACGTCTGTTGCGGTGCGAAGATGCATTGCCTCTCCTCCATTGGTCCCCTTCCTTTTGGTCGGTGCGTGCTTTACTTGGGGGAAACACTGTGTGCAAACCGGGAGGCATTCCATGGCCATGACAATGAACGGCGAAGTTCAGCTTGGAGCGCCGCGCGCGGCTGTGTGGGCCAAATTGAACGATCCGGCGGTGCTCAAGACCTGCATCCCCGGATGCGAGGAATTGGAGAAAACCGAGGACAACGGTTTTCGCGCGGTCGCCAAGATGAAGGTCGGCCCGGTGTCGGCCCGCTTCAAGGGCCGGGTGACGCTGAGCGATCTCGATCCGCCCAATGGCTACAAGATTTCGGGCGAGGGTGAGGGCGGTGTCGCGGGCTTCGCCAAGGGCGGCGCCACGGTGGCGCTGGCCGACAAGGACGGCGGCACCTTGCTGACCTACAATGTCGAGGCCCAGATCGGCGGCAAGCTGGCCCAGCTCGGACAGCGGCTGATCAACGGCGCGGCCAAGAAACTGGCCGATGAGTTTTTCGCGAATTTCGCCAAGGCGGTGCAAGCCTAGCCCGCCAGAGCGTTTTCCAGCGAAGTGGATACCGGTTCGCGTAAAGAAAACGCGTCAAATAGAGACATAGAGCCTCCGCTCCGATTCCATCGGAACGGAGGCTCTATAGAGGCTGATTCTCCCGGAAAGACCGGTCCGCCAAACGGGGCCGGCCCGCCGAAGTCCGGCAAAGTCATATCAGGCAGGGCCCCGGGCGAGGTTGCCGATTGCCGGGATGGCCCATATTATGGCCTTGGAATGATTTTAATGACTGCGCCGCCGTGCAATGCGGCAGTGCAGATGAAGAGAGTGCTGAATGGCCAAGATTTCCCTGATCGTGAACGGCAATCCCGTCAACGCCAATATCGACCCCCGTACGCTGCTGGTGCAATTTCTACGCGAGAATCTGCGGCTGACCGGCACCCATGTCGGCTGCGACACCTCGCAATGCGGCGCCTGTGTCGTGCATCTGGACGGCAAGGCCGTCAAATCCTGCACGACGCTCGCGGTGATGGCTGACGGGCACGAGGTCAGGACCATCGAGGGCCTTGCCGCCGATGGCGCGCCGTTGCATCCGATGCAGGAGGCGTTCCGTGAGCATCACGGCCTGCAATGCGGCTTCTGCACACCCGGCATGATCATGACCGGCGTCGACCTCGTCCGTCGCAAGGGCCACGATCTCAGCGATCATACCATCCGCGAGGAGCTGGAAGGCAATCTGTGCCGTTGCACCGGCTATCAGAACATCGTCCAGTCGATCGCGGCTGGCGCCAAGGCGATGGCGAACTCCGATCTCGCGTAACGATTTCAGCGCACAGCGCTCAGGAATATCCGATGTACGAATTCAAATACCATCGTCCGGCGACCGTGCGGCAGGCCGCCAATCTGCTGCTCAAGAATGAAGACGCCAAGGTTATCGCCGGCGGCCACACCTTGTTGCCCGTCATGAAGCAGCGGCTCGCCAGCCCGCCGCATCTGGTCGACCTGTCCCATATCGAAGGTCTCGACGGCATCGAGATGAAGGGCCGTTCGCTGGTGATCGGCGCTACCGCAAAGCACGCCGATGTCGCGACCTCGGCCACTGTGGGGGAGGCGATCCCGGCGCTGGCCGAACTCGCCGGCCTGATCGGCGATCCCGCGGTGCGCCACAAGGGCACCATCGGCGGCTCGCTGGCCAACAACGATCCCACCGCCGACTATCCCGCGGCCTGCCTCGCGCTCGGCGCGACCATCGTCACCAACAAGCGTCGCCTGAAGCCGGAAGAGTTCTTCCAGGGGCTGTTCACCACTGCGCTCGAGAGCGACGAGATCATCACCAAGGTGATGTTCCCGCTGCCCAAAAAGGCCGCCTACATCAAATTCCGCAACCAGGCCTCGCGTTACGCGCTGGTCGGGGTGTTCGTCGCCAAGCGTCCCTCGGATGTCCGCGTTGCCGTGACCGGCGCCGGTTCGGAGGGCGTGTTCCGCGTCACCGCGTTCGAAGAAGCCTTGAAGAAGCGCTTCTCGCCCAAGGCGCTCGATGGTTTGACGGTGCCGGCTGACGGACTGAACAGCGACCTGCACGGCAGTGCCGAATATCGCGCGCATCTGATCTCGGTGCTGGCGCGCCGCGCCGTTGAAGCTGCGACCGGCAAAGCGTGACATTGCCAAATCCTCCGCCAAATCCTGGCGCATCAAGACTGGTTGTCCCATGACTGCATCGGCGCTGCCTACGTCCGTCGATGCGATGCTCGAATTGCTGACATCGCACGGCTATCTCGCGGAACGCTCGTTGGCGACGGTGACGTATCTGTCGCTGCGCATGGGCCGGCCGCTGTTTCTGGAAGGCGAGGCCGGCGTCGGCAAGACCGAGATCGCCAAGGTGTTGGCGGCGGCATTGGGTCGAAAGCTGATCCGGCTGCAATGCTACGAAGGTCTGGACGTCGCCTCGGCGGTCTATGAGTGGAACAGTGCTGCGCAAATGATTGCGATCCGGCTGGCCGAGGCGGCCGGCGATACCGACCGCGAGCAGCTTTCCAGCGACATTTTCGCCGAACGCTATCTGATCAAGCGGCCGCTGCTGCAGGCGTTGGAGCCGGATGTCGCCGGCGCCCCGGTGCTGCTGATCGACGAGCTTGACCGCGCCGACGAGGCGTTCGAGGCTTATCTTCTGGAAATTCTCAGCGACTTCCAGGTGACGATACCGGAACTTGGCACCGTCAAGGCCCCGCACCCGCCGATCGTGATCGTCACCTCGAACCGCACCCGCGAAATTCACGACGCACTGAAGCGCCGCTGTCTCTATCATTGGGTGGATTATCCCTCCGCCGAGCGTGAGCTTGCGATCGTCAAGTCGCGCGTGCCTGGAATCTCCGCGAAATTGTCGCAACAGGTCGTCGCCTTCGTGCAGGCGCTGCGCGAGCAGGATTTTTACAAGTCGCCGGGGGTGGCCGAAACCATCGACTGGGCGACCGCGCTGACCGAACTCGACGCCCGTTCGCTGACGCCGCAATTGGTCGGCGATACGCTCGGCGCGCTCCTGAAATACCAGGACGACATTGCGCGGATGCAGGGCGACACGCTGCAGAAGGTCTTGAAAGAGGCGACGAGCGAGAATTAGAGGGGGAAGCGCCGCCCGCGTGAGAGGCATAACTGGATTATCTGCGATGGCCATCAATCATCTCTCACCCCCGACCGGCCTGATCGCCGACAACGTCGTCGGCTTTGCCCGCGCGCTGCGTGCCGCCGGGATACCGGTCGGGCCAGGTGCGGTGATCGACGCGCTGAAGGCGCTGCGCCTGATCGAGATCGGCAACCGCGCCGACGTCTACACCACCCTCGAGGCCATCTTCGTCAAGCGCCACGAGCACGCGCTGATATTCGCGCAGGCGTTCGACCTGTTCTTTCGCGCCGCCGAGGAGTGGAAGCATCTGCTCGATTCGGTGCCGCTGCCGGATCACGCCAGGAAGAAGCCGCCGCCGGCCTCGCGCCGGGTCCAGGAGGCGATGTCGCAGCCGCAGACGCGCGAAGCCCCGCAGGCCCAGGAACGGGAAATCCGGCTCTCGGTATCCGACGCCGAGGTGTTGCAGAAGAAGGATTTCGCGCAGATGAGTGCGGCCGAAATCGCGACCGTGACCCGCGCCATCGCCCAGATGAAATTGCCGCAGGCCGAATTGCGCACCCGCCGCTATCAGCCCGATGCGCGGGGCTTGCGGCTCGACATGCGCCGCACCCTGCGCGGCAGTCTGCGCACCGGCGGCGATATCATCGACATCCATCGGCTCGGGCGGATCGACAAGCCGGCGCCGATCGTGGCGCTGCTCGATATATCGGGCTCGATGAGCGAATATACCCGGCTGTTCCTGCATTTCCTGCATGCCATCACCGATGCGCGCAAGCGCGTTTCGGTGTTTCTGTTCGGCACCCGCCTCACCAATGTGACGCGGGCGCTGCGGGCGCGGGATCCCGACGAGGCGCTGGCGAGCTGTTCGCTGACGGTGGAGGACTGGGCCGGTGGCACCCGGATCGCCACCTCGCTGCACAGTTTCAACAAGCTGTGGGGCCGGCGCGTGCTCGGGCAGGGCGCGATCGTGCTCTTGATTTCCGACGGGCTGGAGCGCGAGGCCGACGCCAGGCTGGCGTTCGAGATGGACCGGCTGCACCGGTCCTGCCGCCGGCTGATCTGGCTCAATCCATTGCTGCGCTACGGCGGGTTCGAGGCCAAGGCGCAAGGCATCAAAATGATGCTGCCGCACGTTGACGAATTCCGCCCGGTGCATAATTTGAGTTCAATCGAGGGGCTGGTATCGGCGCTCTCGTCCGCAACGCCGCCGCATCACCGCAGCCTGATCCGTTCCGCAGCTTGAAAGAGGCTCCCATGCTCAATCGCGACCAAGACATCCTCAAGGCGGCTGAGGACTGGCAGAAGGCCGGTCACGGCGTAGCGCTTGCCACCGTGGTTGAAACCTGGGGCTCGGCGCCGCGGCCCGCAGGCTCCAGCCTCGTGATCAACGACGACGGCACCTTCCTGGGTTCGGTGTCCGGAGGCTGCGTCGAGGGGGCAGTGGTCACCGAGGCGCTCGATGTGATCGCCAGCGGCCAGCCGAAAATGCTCGAATTCGGCGTCGCCGACGAGACCGCGTGGAATGTCGGGCTGTCCTGCGGCGGCACCATCCGGGTGTTCGTCGAGAAAGTCGGCCAGTCGTGAAGCTTGAAACGCTGGCAGCGGTCAATGTCGAGCGCGCCGCGCGGCGGCCGGTGATTGTCGTCACCGATACCGCTACTGGCGAGCAACGGCTGGTCAAGGCCGCCGACATCGCTGCCGATCCGCTGCGCGCCGAACTCGCCCGGCAGTTGCGCATGGGCAAGAGCGGCATGGTCGAGGCCGGTGGCAAGAAACTGTTTCTCAACGTCTATGCGCCGACCGCGCGCCTCGTCATCATCGGTGCGGTTCATATCAGCCAGGCGCTGGCGCCGTTGGCGCGGTCGCTGGACTACGACGTGACGGTGGTGGATCCGCGCACCGCATTCGCAAGCCCCGAGCGGTTTCCCGACGTGCCGCTGATCGCGGAATGGCCCGACGTGGCGCTGCCGCCGCTCCATGTCGATCATTACACCGCGTTCGTCGCGGTGACCCATGATCCCAAGATCGACGATCCGGCATTGCTGCACGCCTTCGAGCGCGACTGCTTCTATATCGGCGCGCTGGGTTCGCGAAAGACCCACGCCAAGCGCGGCGAACGCCTCAAGGCACAGGGCGCCAGCGATGCCGATATCGCCCGTATTCATGCCCCGATCGGCCTGCCGATCGGCGCGGTCTCGCCGTCCGAGATCGCCGTCGCCATCATGGCCGAGATCACCGCGCAGCTGCGGTTGCCAAAAGAGAACGCCGCATGAAATTCGGTCCCGCCAGCCCGGCGGACGCGATCGGCGGCGTCACCGTTCACACCCTGCGTCAGGGATCGCTGGTGCTGAAGAAGGGCACCACGATCGGACCCGCCGAGGTGGAGGCGTTGTGCCACGCCGGCGTCAAGGAGATCGTCGTGGTCCGGCTTGAAGACGGCGACGTCTCGGAAGATGTGGCGGCGGCCAGCATCGCCCAGGCGGTCGCCGGCGACGGCGTCAATGTCGAACGCGCGTTTACCGGCCGCGCCAATCTGTTCGCGGCCAGGGCCGGCGTGCTCGTGGTGGACCGCGCGGCGGTTGATCGCATCAACGGCGTCGATGAAGCCATCACCTTCGCAACGCTCGCCGCCTACAAGCCGGTGGTCGAAGGCGAGATGGTCGCGACCGTCAAGCTCATTCCATTCGGGGTCGAGGCGAAACTGCGCGACGCGGCGGTGGCTGCGGCGAGCGGGGGCGCGTTGCGGATCGCCCCCTACACCATCAAACGCGTCGGCATCGTCTCGACATTGCTGCCGGGGCTGGCGCTGAAGGTGGTGGAAAAGACCTTGCGGGTGACGGCGGAGAGGCTGGCGCCTGCCGGCGCCACCATCATCGCCGAGCGCCGCGTGCCGCATGACGAGACGGCGCTGGCGGCCGCGATCAAGGAACTGCTCGGGCTCGGCGCGGAGCTTGTGATCGTGTTCGGCGCGTCCGCGATCGCCGATCGGCGCGACGTGATTCCGGCGGCGATCTCGGGCATCGGCGGCGCCATCGAGCATTTCGGCATGCCGGTCGATCCCGGAAACCTGCTGCTGATCGGCAATGCCGGCGGCGTGCCGGTGCTGGGCGCGCCGGGCTGCGCACGCTCGCCGGTCGAGAACGGCTTCGACTGGGTGTTGATGCGCCTTTTGGCAGGTCTCAAGGTCACCCGCGCCGAACTCACCGGCATGGGCGTCGGCGGCTTGCTGATGGAGATCGTGACACGGCCGCAGCCGCGCGCCAGTCTCGGCGCCGACGGTAACCGCAACGTTGCCGCCATCATTCTCGCCGCCGGGCGCTCGACCCGGATGGGCGGCCCCAACAAGCTTCTGGCCGAATTCCGCGGCAAGACGCTGGTGCGGATCGTGACCGAACAGGCGCTGGCGTCGAAAGCCCGGGGGGTGATCGTGGTCACCGGGCACCAGGCCGCCGAGGTCGAGAAATCGCTGCGCGGGCTCAAGGTGAAGTTCGTGCACAATCCGGATTTTGCCGCCGGACTGGCCGGCTCCGTCAAGGCGGGCATTGCGGCGGTACCCGACGATGCCGACGGCGCGGTGGTATGTCTTGGCGATATGCCGCTCATATCAGCGCATTTGATCGACCGGCTGATCGAGGCGTTTGCGCCCGACAGCGGCAGTTTGATCGCAGTGCCCGTCAGCGATGGCCGGCGCGGTAATCCGGTGCTGTGGTCGCGGCGGTTTTTCAAGGAGTTGATGACGCTCGACGGCGATATCGGCGCCCGCCACCTGATCACCAGGCACAGCGAGACGGTGGCGGAAGTCCCGGTCGAGGGCCATGGCGCATTTCTCGATATCGATACACCCCAGGCGCTCGAGGACGCACGGCGCGGCTGAACTGGCCCCGTTTCAACCTGTCGTTCACCAAGTTGAAACGTCCTCTCCCGTAGATTTGCGGCGGACCGGCCTCGGGGGAGGGGATTTTGATCGTTTCGACTGCCGTTGCGCAACGCCGCGCGCTGTTCATTCTTGCGTTGACCATGGTGCTCGGCGCCTCGCGCTTCATCACTGAATCGTGGGCGGCGGGCGCGTTCGCGATCGGCAAATGCGGCGCTTACGGCCAGGCCTATGATTATGCCGGCGAGGCCGGCGCGGTGGCCGCGGCGCGCAAGCAATGCAAGGGCGAGTGCACCACGACGGTGACCATGAAGCGGGCCTGTGCCGCGCTTTCGATCGACATGACCAACCCCTGCGGCGCGCACGGCTATGCCGTCAACTCGCGGATTTCGAGCTCGCTCAACGAAGCCACCCGCAAGTGCTACGAATTCGGCGGCAAGACATGCGTGATCCGCGCCTGGGCCTGCGACGCCAGGGGTTAGCTAGAATTCATTCCAGCGCGCCCCCGGGATGACACCGGAGCCTCCATGCAATTCGACACCAAGATCGCGGTCGTGATCCGGACCGAGCTTGAGGCCTGGCAAAAGCTGAACGTGGCGTCGTTCCTGACCTCAGGCATCGCCGCCGCGTTTCCCGAATGTATCGGCGAAGCTTACGAAGACGGCTCCGGTACCCGTTATTTGTCGCTGATCGGCCAGCCGATCCTGATCTATGGCGCCGACCGGCCGGCGCTGACGCGCGCGCTGGATCGGGCGCTGGCGAGGGGCGTGAAGCCTGCCGTCTATACCGAGGACATGTTCAAGACCACGCATGATGCGGCCAACCGCGACGCGGTGAAGGCCGTGATCCGCGCCGAACTCAATCTGGTCGGGCTCGCCGTGCGCGCCGAGCGCAAGGTGATCGACAAGATCGTCGACGGGTTGAAGTTTCACAGCTAGCGCCGCGCCGCTGCGGACGATGGCGTGCTCTGGACTCCTGAAAGCGTGCATGATCTTTTCGCCGGACCGCTTACATTGTGGCGGATCATACGCGAGCAAACACGATGCTGGAGCGATGGTGGCGTGGGGACGGCGTGGATCGGCCCGCGGTGTCGGTCGATTTCGATCATGCATTGACGCGGGAAGTGCTGCGCACCGAACTGGTGCGGATCAAGTCGCTGATCGCCACCGCACTGGGCCTCCTCATCGTGCTCTGGGCGGTCGATCTGATCGACCCCGAGGGACTCGATGGCATCTGGCGGGGCCGGTTCCGCCCGGCATATCTCACGATCATCCTGATCCCGTTCATCCTGTTCGAACTCTGGATCCATGCGACTATCAACCGGTATCTGAGGCTCGATCGCGACCTGCCGGTGCTGCGGCGATACGTTGGAGCGTTGATCGAAACCTCGCTGCCGACCTTCGCGCTGGCGGTGCACATCAAGAACATGGGGCCGGTTGAGGCGCTGGGGTTCGTGATGCCGTTTGCCTATTTCATCTTCATCATCCTTTCGACGCTGCGGCTCGATTTCTGGCTATCGACCTTCACTGGGTTCGTTGCGGCCGCCGAGCTGCTTTGCATGGCGATGTTTTACCATCCGGTCGCGACGTCCGATCCGGCGCCCGATATCTGGTATCACGCCGCGCGCAGCATGATCATCCTGATCTCCGGGGTTCTCGCGGGCGCGGTCGGCGTTCAACTGCGCCGTCAATTCGCGGCGAGCATCGCGGCCGCGTCTGCGCGCGATCGCGTCACCAGCCTGTTCGGCCAGCACGTTTCGCCGCAGGTGGCGGAGCGGCTTCTGGTCGAAGGCGCCAGCACCGATAGCGATATCCGCCGCGTTGCGGTGATGTTCGTCGATTTTCGCAGCTTCACGGCGGAGGCGCGTTCGCGCTCGCCGCAGCAGGTCGTCGACCGGCTCGACGGCGCGTTCGCGGTGCTGGTGGAGATTCTGGATCGCCATGGCGGCATCGTGAACAAGTTCCTCGGCGATGGATTCCTTGCGCTGTTCGGCGCGCCGTTCGAGGTGGTTGACGCCGCTCATCACGCGGTCGGCGCAGCGCGCGAAATGCTCGCCGCGATGGAGCGCATCAACAGCGCGTCTCACTGGCCGCTGCGGATTGGCATTGGCATCCACTTCGGCGAAGTGGTGGCGGGCAATATCGGCTCGCCCAGGCGCAAGGAATATACCGTGATCGGCGACACCGTGAATTTTGCGTCGCGGCTGGAGGCGCTCAACAAGGATTTCGGTTCGCAGCTCCTGATCTCGAGCGCGGTTCGCGATGCGCTGGGTGAAGCCGGCGGCGACGCGGTGTCGCTCGGCGAAGTCGCCGTCAGGGGTTATGACCAGCCGATGACGGTGTGGCGATTGGGTTAGCGGGAGGGCCTTGATTGGACCGGGTTCTGCCAGCGGCTCACTTCACCTCTCCCCGCCGGGGAGAGGTCGATTTGCTCCTGGCGATGCAAAACATCGTCCAGTGCAAATCGGGTGAGGGGCATTGGAATATGAGAGGTCGTCTCTCCCGATCGAAGCCGGATATATCCGACTTCGTCAATTCATGATGCCCAACTCGGGTAGACCCGAGTTGGGTGGGAGAGGGAGCGCGCTTCCGTTGCCTTCACGGATCAATCTGATTTCATCATATTCCAGAGTTCAATCGCCGTCATCAGCTCGCAATCCCGATCTCACAGCTGCGGCGCGGCGAGATTCTCGATCTTGACGCTGTCGCGATCCTCGATGATCTCGGCGATCCATTGCCGGTGGCAGTGCTGGTGGTCGCGCTCGTAGCAGAGCAGGCAGACCGGCCCGGATTTTTTGACCAGCGACGACAGCTCGTCGAGTTCCTCTCTGGCCTGCGGCGTCTTCAGATGCCTGGCGTAAATCTTGTGCAGCGCGTCGAATTTGCCGCTGCGCGCGGCGATGCGGCCGTCCTTCGGCGTGCCCAGTCCGCGTAAATGGACATATGAAATGCCGCGTTCGTCTAACCCGGCCGCGAGTTGGTTCTTGGAAAAACCCGGGCGGCGGGAGGAGGCAACGGCGCGCACGTCCACCAGCAGCTTCACGCCGGCGCGCTCGAGTTCGTCGAGCACCGACTTGGCCGGCGTCTGCTCATAGCCGATGGTGAAGAGCTTCTTGGCTTTGGCCATGGGACGCTCCTGATTATTTCACCCGTTCGATCAATTCCATGGCGCCGGCGGGCGCGCGGACCTTGCCCTCATGAATCACATAGGCAAAGACGTCGCGCGGCGCTTGTTTCGGCCTCGCCGGATCGACCCGCGGCAAATCGTCGGGCTCGCCGCCGCCGGCCCATGATTGCAGCCGCCTGGCCCAGGCATCGAGTTGCTTCGGGGGATAGCAGGTCTTGATCTCGTCATTGCCCTTTTGCAGCCGCGCGTACACGAAATTGGCGGTCACGTCCGCGATCGCAGGGTAGGTGGCGTGTTCGGCGAACACCACTGGCGTTGCGAATTGGCGCAACAGCGCGATGAAACCGGGCACGCAAAAACTGTCATGGCGGACCTCGACCACATGGCGCAGCGCGCGTCCCTCCAGCTGGCGCGGTAGCAGCTCGAGAAACTTGCCGAAATCGGCTTCGTCGAATTTCTTGGTCGGTGCGAACTGCCACAATACCGGACCGAGCCGGTCGCCGAGTTCAAGTATGCCCTGATCATAAAACCGCTTCACGGAGTCGCCAGCTTCCGCCAGCACCCGGCGGTTGGTGGTGAAGCGGGATCCCTTCACCGAGAACACAAAACCATCGGGCACCTCGCGCGCCCATTTGCGCCACGTCTCGGGCTTCTGCGAGCCGTAATAGGTGCCGTTGATCTCGATCGAGGTCAGCTTCGAAGCCGCGTATTCCAGTTCCTTCGCCTGCGTCAGCTTCTCCGGATAAAACACCCCGCGCCACGGCGCGAAGGTCCAGCCGCCGATGCCGATGTAGATCTTGCCGGACTTCGAAGTTGTCTCTGGCGCCGTCTTTGAAGCTGTCTTCGGGGTTGTCTTGGGGGTCTTGCTCACCTGATCGGTCCCGTCGCGAAAGTGTGATGTGTTGTCGGAGCGAGCCTATTTAAATCGACCGGGATTGGCCAGTTGGCTGAGCCGTGCGTCCGCGTCCATGACGGCCAGGTTTCCTTGTCGGCTGGTCCATCGCGGCTTCGATGATATCATTGGTCATGAAATCCGCCAATCGACGCCCGCCGGTCGGGATCATCATCGTCGGGGTATTTGCCGTTATCGCCGGTCTTGGAGAGATCGTCGTCGGCTTTGCCGGCAATTATCTGGGCATCCTCGCCCACAGCATCGCACCCTCATTTTCGGCGGGGCTTACCGGCCTCTTCTACAGCCTGGGCGGTCTGTCTGTTCTCGTCACGAGGAAGAAATGGGGCGCTGCATTTGGCATGCTTTTCATCGGTGCCGAAATCCTCGGCCGCGTTTATCTTGTCGCGACCGGGATCGCTCCGGCGAGTGGTCCCGATGCCGTCAAGATCCTGATCGGGGGATTGATCGCGCTCGCAATTATTGTCTACATCGCATTCAAGTGGAAATCCTTCAACTGAAGCTCCGCCGGGCTTGTCCGAATATGAACGAGCGTGCTCCTTTGCGGAATCCCGGTTCTGCGCTAAAAGGCTGCGGCTTGTCTCGGAGGATGGTTTCATGGCCTGGCCCATTATCGTCGCCTGGATCCATTACGTCTCGATCATGCTGATGATCGCCAGCCTGCTCGGCGAACATCTCTTCTTGAAGCGGGAGTTGACGGCCGCTCAGGCCGGGACCATCCAGCGGCTGGATATCATCTACGGCGCGTCAGCGACCATCGTGCTGATCACCGGCATCCTGCGCATGTTCCTGGAAAAGGGCCCAGCCTACTACAATCACCATATCGCGTTTCATATCCTGCTCGGGATTTTCATCTTCGCGGCGTTGCTTTCGGTCTATCCCACGGTGATTTTCCTGCGCTGGCGATCCGATACGGGTGCCGGCCAGGGGCAACAATTGGCGCCGGATCAATTCGGCAAGCTCCAGATCATCGTGCGCACGGAAATGGCCCTGTTGCTGCTGGCGCCGTTCTTCGCAACCTGGATGGCGCACGGCGAGGTGGCGGCAACGGTCTGCTCGACCTCCGACCGATGAATTTGCACGCCTGCATATCACCAATCGCGAAAATTGGGGTCATAGGATGCGAGTTCGGACCTCCGGATAATGGCCTGACGTGCGGGGCAAGTATCGATGGGTCACGAACGAACCATCATCGTGGCGAGGTAGTAGCGACCCGCCAATCCGGACGAGACCTGACTACAATATCACATAACGTGCGACTAGTGAGTTTGATTATTAGATTCATTCACGACGGTGGAAATTTACATACTCACGCTTAGGTTTCGAATGATCATGCTTGGTTCGGCTTCTTCGGTTTTACCTAGCCAGCAATAACGCTGCTCTGACGGCTATGCTTTTGGGCGTCCCAAGCCGACGCGGGCTCCTGCGCGCTGTCTCTTCATGGACGCCGGGAGCGGACATCCGCTTTTCGGTATCTGCAATCTCATCCACGGCGTTTCGCTCCAATCAAGGAGCGCGATTTACGATTGATCTTATCAAAAGATTTATTGGTCTCAAGAGCGCTCGGTGCACATCTTTTGAAGCAGCAACAGGAGAGGACCGTCACTGGAAGAAGGTGTCGCGTACATCCAGCATAACTGCTGCTTCAGGATGAACTGCCATGAGACTTGATCCCAATTTCGTTCACGACAGCGGCAAGCTCTTCGCGAGAGGCGCTCGATCGTTATGCAGCCACGATTTGGTCGTTGCCGCCGTGCTGCCCGTGTTGCTGGTCGTGGCCATCCTGACCCGCTCGGCCATTTCTATTGACGTCGGGGGCAGCAGCCCGGATCGTCAGAGTTACGTGGCGTTCGTGATCGACGTCGTCGTGACCCTGGGCTTGAGCTGGCTGCTGTTCTCCAGTCGCACCCGCGCTGATGACGAGGGAGCGAGGCCGTGAGCAAGCCCTTCTCTCGCCGCCGATTTCTGGGCACTGCGCTTGCTGCCAGCGTACTGCCTATCTTTACCGAAGGCACGCGCGGGGCTTCGCCTGCTTCGAAGCGTCTTGTCGCGGGAACGCGCGTATTGGAGGTGAACGGCCGACCAGCCAAAGTCTTCAGACTGACAGGTCCCGACGGGCGTTCCGGCATTAGCGTTGCTGCGGGTGAACGATTCCGTGTGGAGCTCGCTAACGAATCCGGAACACGCACCCTTGTCCACTGGCATGGGCAGCTTCCACCTTGGACGCAGGATGGCTTTCCCTGGCCGGAGACCCCTCCGGTCACAAACGGCGCGGTTAAAGGTTATGACTATCTTCCGATTGCCGGCACCTACTGGATGCACTCGCATCACGACATGCAGGAGCAAAGCCTGATGACCGCGCCGCTCATCGTTCACAGCCACGCTGAGCTTCGCGATGACCGGCAGGACGTCGTCCTCATGCTGCACGACTTCACCTTCCGTACACCGGTGGAAGTGCTCGCTGGTCTCACCGGCACGAGCGTAGCCGCTGCACAGGCTATAGCGCAAAAGACCGAGCAGGCCCCAGCTGCCAAGGACGACGCCCATATGCCGGAAGCACGCTTGGCGGGCATGGCTGGCGGCGCGCCCCGCATGGCCATGCCGGGAACGGCCGTGTCAGGACCGGACGCCATGCAAATGCACATGGATCTGAATGACGTTCAATACGACGCTTTCCTTGCGAATGATCGAACCCTCGCCGATCCGCAGATCGTGCGCGTCGAACGCGACGGTCACATTCGCCTCCGGATCATAAATGGCGCGTCCTCGAGTCAGTTTTGGGTCGACCTCGGTGAACTCGTCGGCCGTGCAGTCGCGACCGACGGCCATCCCGTACAGCCAGTGGCGGGCAGCCGTTTCCCGCTCGCAATGGCCCAACGCCTCGACATCCTGATCGATTTACCTCGGACCGGCGCGTTTCCGATCCTTGCCCGTCCAGAGGGCGAAGGTCGGCAGACGGGAATCATTCTTGCGACGGCAGGTGCGCCAATTTCGCTGATCGCCCAGAGCGCTGAAGTCGCGCCGCCAGTCGATCATTCGCTCGAAGCCCGGCTTACCGCAGGGGAGCCGCTGCCGCCACGCTCCGCGGATATCATTCGCACCATCGTTCTCGGCGGCGGAATGAAGCCGTACGCTTGGTCCATGAACGGCGAGTATTGGCCACAGGTCTCGCCGCTCATGCTGACAAAGGGACAACGCGTCGAGATCGATCTGGTCAATCGCACCATGATGGCGCATCCGATCCATCTGCACGGCCACGTGTTCCAAGTGATCGCAATTGATGGGCGACCGATTCAGGGGGCCATGCGCGACACCGTTCTGGTGATGCCGATGGGCCGCGTCCGCATTGCTTTCGACGCCGACAATCCGGGACGATGGCCGTTGCACTGTCACAATCTCTACCACATGGTCACCGGCATGATGACGGAGTTCAGATATCAGGGGATCGTCGTTTGACGATCGGCTTCCGTCTCCACCCGTCAAAGGTCTTTGCCAACAGTTCGCTGTGAAAGCTACCGAGATGATGCTCGATTGGAACGATTATCGCAGGCAACTGGCGGCTGGCGTGAAAGAAATCGGCCAGCTCAGTCCCGATACGATCAAGGGATATGTGGCCCTCGGCTCGGCTGGACAGAAGACGGATCGGCTCGGAGCGAAAGTCCGCGAGCTCATCGCTCTCGCGGTGGCCGTCACCTTGCGTTGCGATGGTTGCATTACGGTGCATACCGAGGCCGCAATTAAATGCGGCGCGACCAGGGAAGAGATTGCGGAAGCGCTCGGGGTTGCGACTAACGTCAATGCCGGGGCAGCGCTTGTCTACTCCGCACGCGTGATGGATGCATTTAAGGAATATCCGAGCGCCGCCTCGCCGCGCGAATCGGATTCCCTCGCCACTCTGCGTCAGTGAACTCGGATGCTCGGTCGCATGCTCAGATCTTGGTGCACGCTGCATCGGCCTGCAATACTCGGCTGCCTGTGGATGGCCGTGCTGCTGGGCTCTCTGACTTGTCTCGATTTCCGAGATGGCGGAATCTTTCTGATCCCACCTTTCGCCGCGACACTGACGATTCTGGTCTATCAGCCGAATGTCTCCATCGCTCAACCCATCGCAGTAGTGTGCGGCTCGCTCCTTGGCGCGTCGATCGGAACCGTACTCAGCGTGCTAATCGGCTTCGGTCCCGGCGTAGCGTTGCTGGCGGCGCTCAGTGCCATGATCATGCTGCCCTTGCTGCGAGTCTTTCATCCGCCAGGTGTTGCTCTGGCGATGTGTCCTGCGCTGCTGCATTCCGGAGCATGGTTTGCAATTCTGGTCGTGCTGCGATTCACGCTTACCACCGTGATCTCTTACGCGGTGCTGAGCCGTCTGGTCGGCGGCTGGCCGCGATACCCTGCCGCTTTTTGAGCTGCGTCTCCGGTAGCTGAAGCGGTCACCGGGTCATAGCGGTCTTTGCGACAACATGCTCATGGCATCGACGATCCAAATGCGGATGCAGAGCCTAGCCGGTCGCACCCTCCGAGTACCGTTGCCTTGCGGCTTGCAGAGCCAACCGCTTTGCTTCGACGCCGAAATGTGGCGAAAGGCCCCCAGGCTATTGGCGACCATGCGATGGAAAGCGGAGTTCTACTTGGTACCCAGTCAAATATTCGACGATCGCAGGGACATCCTTCGGAGCTAGCGGAGCCTTATAGTTGTTCATCATCTTGTTGACTTCCGCCGCCCACGCCTGTTTCGACAACGCAGGTTGGTTCAGTACCATGCCAGCAGAGTGACAGGCGAGACAGTTGTTGTTGATGGCATCGGAACCCGGGCCAGCGGGAAACATTCGGTCACTGTCCGGCAGGTCGATCTTCACCGACTTCAGTTCGAATGGTGTAGCGGCGCGGGCGGCAAGAGGCATTGACGCGACGCCCAGGAAAATGACGGCCGGGAGCAGCTTGCGAAACATTTTGAATTACTCCGTCAAACCGCAGTGATATCGATCGATTCTATGACGTTGCGCATGAAGCCTGCCGGATTCCAGTTTGGCGTGTCGGGTTGCGATACGCCGTTGCTGTTGGTGCAGCGGACCAGAAAGCTGTAGGCACCGGCGGCGGGAACTGTTAATTGCGTCTCCCACTGCCGGAATCCATATTTGCCTTCGTCTTTCCCCAGTTGCGCCGGGTTCCAGCTCTGGCCGCCGTCGATGGAAGTGTCGACGCTTGCCACACCGCAATCGCCGCCGAACGCAATGCCGCGCAACGTCGCGGGCGCAGCGGCGTTCAATTTCTGGCCGGCGGCAAGATTTGTCACAAAGGATCTCGGCACCATTCGATTGATAGGGATCATCTTCACGCCGCTCTCGTCCGGCTTCATGCTGGCGTGTGGCGTGTCGGGAATGGTATAGGCAACTTTCGTCCAATAATTCGTGTCCGGCTGATCCAGAACCTCGATATCGTTCAACATTTTGACCCAATAGGTCGCATACCAGCCGGGCACGACGAGCCGCAGCGGAAATCCGTTCACCAACGGCAGTTGCTCGCCATTCATGGCGTAGGCAATCATCACTTCGCCATCGCGCGCATGGTCAATGTCGAGCGACTTCATGAAATGCGGAGCATCCGCCACTACCGGCTCGTCCAGCCCCCTAAATCTAACCTGAACCGCGCCAGGCTTCACGCCGGCTTTATCCAGCACGTCCTTGAGACGGACTCCGGTCCAGAGCGCATTGCCCATGGCGCCGTTCGCCCATTCCCCGCCGGGCACGCGAGGCTCGAAGAAGCCTCGCGAGTTGCCGGAACATTGATTGACCGCAGAGAGCTGAACGCTCGGCAATCCATCGAGAATCTCATTGAGTGACAGCGATAACGTCTGATTGACATGGCCCCGCACGGTGAGGCTAAACTTGCCGATGTCGATGTCGGTAGGAATGACCGCCCAGTGCCAGCGCACATAGAACTGATCGTTGGGGGTGAACACCCCTTTGTCGAAAACTTCGAACGGCGTTTCCAAAAGCGGTGGGCGGGTCCGCTGCAGGATCATCGGCCCTTTCTGGGGAAAATCCGTCGTGATCTGCCGCTCACCGGGACCACCCGGTAGCGAAAGATCGATCATCTGTTCTGCCCAAGCTGGTTTTGAAAGAACCAAGCTCGCCGCACCTGCTGCACCCAGCAGTCGCCGTCGCGTGACTATGCGATGAAGAGTACCGTCCTCCGCCATTTAAACCTCCTCGGCATTTGTGGCGCGACCCAAACCGATTGCTCCATGCGATTTTGCCAGTCTGGTTCGATCACGACGAACGGCTCAATCCTACGGAGGTTGATTCAAGTGTCCCATTGGTTTTGGCGCTTCATACTTTGGTTTCGCCACCGCTAACGTCAAGCAAACCGCGAGGGCGGTACGGGACCGAGAACGACGTCCCACGCATAGCTTGGTATTCGATGAAATCGTCAGTGCTCCCTCCTGCAACGATATGCTCCGAACCGGCGCGATGGAGAAAATCCAACTCGATCGATCGTCTCCGTCGATTGGAAGCACACGAACAATGAATTGGATTAATTGGATGGTACTCTCCAAATCTCCTGTCATCGATGGCGCAGACGCCGTTCGAACAACAAGGAGATGAGCTATGAAAATGATTCTCGCTGGCTTGGTCTTGGCTACGCTTATAACCGCACCGGCTTTTGCCCAGCCGCAAAGAAACGAAGGATCGCCCGCCTCAGCAATTCATCTAAGGCAAAAGAAGCAGCTCGGCGTTGACTACCGCGCCCTATATCTGTCCACGCAGAAGTCAAATCAGCCGACGTCGTACCCGGACGCGTCGGAACAGCGGCTGTGCAGTACGGCACACGATTTCTGTCGCGACTTCCACGGCGATAACGGCTGACGCCAAGGGCGTCGGAGTTTGTTGCGGTAACCGCCCCCGATCGTGGCGATTACCGCTGCGCCGCGGGAATTTGTGGCAGTCAGTGACCGCGAACATTTTGAATCATCGATAGCGCGTCACTGGCTGGGAAAGTTTGTCGGAGGGCGTCGTCGAGTCGTTCATCCGTATCTTTTCAGTCCGCGCCTTGCACTCTCTGTTTGGTGGAACGAAGCTTCTTCCGCTCCTTAATTGGGCGCTTGGTAACTGACCGGTTGCTCTTGGCATTCATGGGTGCCTCCTGGCGCGCGCCTCGGTTTCAGCGATGCTGACCGCATTCGAAGAGGAACCAGCTGCGCTTCTCAGATTCGTCAATCCAGTTCTCCAGCAAGCTCGCTGTGGCGACGTCCCCGGCGGCATCACATAACGAATGCGTCTCACGCATGCTGTGAGTCAGTATCGCATTATCGTCGCGAAGCTGAGCTATCATATCGAGCGGCTCGACGTATTCGGCGTCGTTGTCCGTGATACGCTGAAGGCGCGAGATTTGCCCGATCGAGCGAATGGTTGTGCCGCCTATCTTTCGAGCTCGTTCAGCAATGGCATCCGTCATGGAGAATATCTGGTCACCCTGCTCATCCAGCATCAAATGATAATCGCGGAAATGCGGGCCCGACATATGCCAGTGAAAGTTCTTGGTTTTGAGATACAACGCGAACGCGTCCGAGAGAAGCAGCCGCAGCGCTTCCGAAATGTCGTGAACCGCGTTTTCGGAAAGGTCCGTACGAATTTTCGCCGACGTTCTCTGTAACATGTGGGTGACCTGATTGATCGTTGGTCTGTGGCCTTTCGACCGTAGGCGAGATCGAGTCGTCTGAGGCGCCTACAGATTACCTACAAATCTTTGCCGAGTTAGTCGTTTTCAATTAAATAGAAGGTTAGCCTTCCAAAGTCGTCAAAGCACCGGTGGTCTTGGGCGAGGCACGGTTATTTTGTTTCTATCCTCGGAATTTGCTCACAGGTACGCCGAAATAACTTCCGCCCTCCTGCCGTGCGCCAACTGCGGGTGTAGTTTGCATCAGCAACCGGGCGGCGGCGATACGCCCGGCGTTGCCGCGGCGCCCGTGGCGTTAGCAGGTGCCATTGTGCCGGGCGTCGCCAGATTCATCGTCGTACTCTCGGCGCATGCCGATGTGTTCGGCGTTGGCATAACCGCCATTGTCGGATCGATGCTGGTGCCGCCAAGCTGCGTGACGGCTTGCTGAATCGTACCGGGTGGCGGGTTCGCCGGAATTTCGGGCGTTGAGAGCGGTAAAGCGGCGCCGTTGGTCGGCGTGCCTCCCGGCAAAGAGCTGCATACGGTAATCGAGGGGCTGCCAAGCGGGGTCGTTGGCGGAAGGTTCCCGGTCGTGGTGAGGACGATTGGCGTGCGAATGGTACCCAACGGTGCCGCAGGTGTCATGATCGATGTGGGGACCGGGCTCAGTCCCGTCGATGACGTCGGGACAGGTATGGCCGTAATGGGGGGCGACGGCGGATTTTGTATTACGGGCGGCAGCGGCGCCGGTATCGCCGCTACTGAAGCTGTCGGCACAACCACCACCGTGCTTCCGTTTGCGGAAGTGGAAGAGCTGGCCGGGACTGCTGATGCCGTCGACACCACGGAATTCGATGCGGTCATTGCGTTTGTCCCAGCCACTAACGGTGGCGAAGTAACTGGCACTGTCGGAGTTCCAGGCGTGATTTGCCCTGTCGGTGCGGAACACGTCACAACCGTCCCCGGAATCGTGGGATCAGAAGCCAGCGGCACCGGCGCCAATGTCGTGTCGGGAGCACCCGGCTGGGTCGTCGCCGAGAACGGACTCGGGCCATTAAGCGGGGAAGTCACGATCGCCCCAGGCGTCGATGAAAGCCCCATGGCCGTGGTGCCGATGCTGGAGACCTGCGCCAGGCTCGCGTTAGAATCGAGCAGAAGGGCTGCCGCTATGAATGGCCAGCGTCGCATTATGATTGCCTCCGCGCCCGATCTAGCTTGTCGCCGGTTTGCGCGCCGTGACTTTGCTGCCGTCCGCCAAGTCGATCATCGGGTTGAGGATCACCTGATCGCCCGGCTTGACGCCGTCGTGCACTTCGACTTCCGTACCGAAGTCACGCGCGATTGCGATCTTCTGCAGATGAGCGGTGCCATTCTTGACGACCGCGACATGCAGGCCGTTCTCATCGAATATGACCGCGTCGGACGGTATGATCATCGATGGTGTCTTGCGCGGAATGAACAACTCGACGGTGCAATAAATGCCGGGGCTCAGTGCGCCGTCCGGGTTGGGGACGTCGATCTCAGTCAGCAGCGTACGGCTGCCGGGCTGCAACGCGCTCGCGATGCGCGTGACCTTGCCGGGAAAGCTGCGACCCGGAATTTCCGGAACGCGAACCACCGCATCGACGCCAGGCCCAAGTCCGAAGGCCTCGTCCTGGGGGACGAATACCTGGGTGCGGATCACGTCAGGATGCATCAGAGTGAACATGAAGGTCGATCCTGATGTCACCAGGCTGCCGTTGTCGATGTTGCGCTGCGTGATCACGCCATCGAACGGCGCTATCACGCGCTGGTAGGCTTTCTCCTGCCCAAGGATCCGAATCTGGGCTTCCTGGGCGGTGATATTGGACTGAGCCACTCCCACTGCTGCTTGCTGTGCCTGCAAGGTCAGGCGATCATTGTCGCCCTGCTGAAGCGTGAGCCAACCCTGCTTGACCAGTTTGCTGTCGCGCCCGTTGGTGACGTCGGCGAGATCCCGGCTTGCCTCTGTCTGCTGCAACGTCGACTGATTCTGGGCCAGTGTCGCCTTAGCTTGCGCGATTTGGTGGTCGAGCTCAGGAGCGGTGATTTCCGCCAGCAGGGCGCCGGCCTTGACCCGATCGCCGATATCGACGTAGCGTTTTTCGATATAGCCGCTGGTGCGCGCAAAAATATTCGCCGCCTCAAACGCCGCCGTCGTGGCGGGCAGGCTGACGGTGATTTTACTGTCGCTAGCGCGGACCGTCGCGACTCGAACCTGGGGAACAGCGGTTCGGCTCTCTTCCGCGGTGGCCGCGACCGCGAGTTCGTCCTGGTAATGGCGCCAGCCGCCTATTCCGAGGCCGCTCAAGAGCAAGAATAACGCAGTTGCGCCGAATAGTGTGCCTCCGTAATTACGTCGCCGCTTGGGGGGCGTTGCGTTCGGTAACGCAACCACCCGATCGGTGTCGGGATCAAGCCGATCCTGAACAACTTCTCTTTTCGGCCGCATACTGCTCTCGGTCATTGCTAGATTTCCTCGAATACGCCGTGGTGAGGCTTTCCGTCGTTGCCCTTGCGCAGCATGGCGAACAGGTAAGGTACGATCAGCAACGTCGTCGGCGTCGCGAAAAGCAGGCCGCCGATGACGGCGCGCGCAAGCGCGGCGTTCTGTTCCTCGCCGGCGCCGCCGATCGCCATCGGGATCATGCCGACGATCATCGCGGCCGCCGTCATCAGCACCGGACGGATTCGGGTATGGCCGGCACTGAGTGCGGCCTCGAAGGCGGAGTGCCCTTTCAATTGCTGTTCGCGCGCGAAGGTCACCAGCAGAATCGAGTTCGCGGAAGCGACGCCGACTGCCATGATCGCCCCCATCAGCGATGGGACGTTCAGCGTGGTGCCGGTAATGAACAGCATTGTGACGATGCCGCAGAGCGTTGCCGGCAAAGCCAGGATCACCACGAACGGGTCGCCAAAGGTCTGATAGTTCACGACCATCAACAGGTAGACGAAGACCGCGGCAAACAGCAGCCCGATGCCTAGGTTCCGGAACGAATCGTTCATGCTCTGGATCTGGCCAGTCACCTGGATTGAATTGCCGGGCTTAAGTTCCTTCTGCAGCTGCGTTGTCACTTTATTGATGTCGGCCGCGATACCGCCGAGATCGCGGCCCTGCACGCTGGCGTAGACGTCGAAAACTGGCTGGATATTGCTCTGGTTGGAGTTGGTGGCGACTTTGTCGCGTTTGAACGTCGCGACATTGCTGAGCATGCCCGGGACGGTTTGGCCGCTGACCGCCAGCGAGGTTGAAACCGGCGTGTTCCCGAGCGCATTCAGCGAGTTGACTTTGTATTCGGGCGTTTGCACGGCCAGATAATACGGAATCCCCGAACTCTGATCGGTCCAGAAATTGGGCGATACCTGCACCGACGAACTCAGACTGACGTTGATGTTGGTGGCTATCGTGCTGGCATTGAGGCCAAGCTGTGCGGCCCGGGTCCGATCAATCTGGGCGTAGAACGCCGGACCGTCGACCTCCTGCTGCAAGTGTGCGTCGGCGATGCCGGGAATCGCGGCGAGGCGCTGACGGAGCTTCTTTGCAACCGCTAGGTTGTTGAGGCCGGTGCCGACCGTCCGGACGTCGATCTGCGCCGGCAATCCGAAGTTCAAAATCTGCGTCACGATATCGGCGGCCTGGAAATAGAAGGTGTCCTCGGGGAACGAAGCGGGCAGCACCTCACGCAAGTTTTTGACGTAGTCGGCGGTCGGCTTGTGGCCTTCCTTGAGCGCCACCTGGATGACGCCATCGTTGATTCCGATTGTGGAACCGTCCGCGAATGCCAGATTGTAGGCTCGCGCCGGCAGCCCGATATTGTCGATAATGAGTCCGCGGTCCTTGTCCGGAATGACTTCGCGGATCTTGTCCTCGACCCTCTGGAATATCGCCTCGGTGCTTTCGATGCGGGTCCCGGCGGGAGCGCGAACGTGAAGCTGGATCTGGCCGCCGTCAATCAGCGGGAAAAAGTCCCGGCCAACGAGCATCGACATTCCTGCGCCGAGGCTGAGGATCAACACCGCGACGACAGGCACGATGGCCCGCTCACGAAGCAGAAGCGTGAGGGTTCTCATATAGCCATCACGCAGACGCTCGAAGCCGCGGTTGAATGCGGCAGTGATCCGAGAGAAGAAGCCCGCTGGGGTCCCGTCGTCCGTGCCATGACGCTCACCCTTGAGCAGCAAGCCGATCGTGATCGGCGTCAGGGTCCGCGACAATCCGTAGGAAGCCAGCATCGCAAATACGACGGCAAGTCCAAGTGGCGTGAACAGGTACTTGGCCGGCCCGTCGAGGAACACCACGGAAGTGAAGACGCAACTGATGGCGAGGGTAGAAACCAGCGTCGGCACCGCGATCTCGGCGGCGCCGTGCAACGTCGCCTCGGAAAGCGGCATGTGCTCCTCGGTCCACAGACGGTGGGTGTTTTCGATCGTGACGGTCGAGTCGTCGACCAATATGCCGACCGCCAGTGCAAGGCCGCCGAGCGTCATGGTGTTCAGGGTCTCGCCGAGAAAGTACAGCACGATGAGCGACGACAGGATCGCAAGCGGGATCGAGATCATCACCACCAGGGTCGAGCGCCACGAACCAAGGAAGACCAGGATCATCAACGCGGTGAGGCCTGCAGCGATCGCGCCTTCGCGCAGCACGCCATTGACCGAGTTAGTGACGAACACCGACTGATCGAACAGCTCCGTAATCTTGAGTCCGGCCGGCGCGGCGGCGCGGATCGTCTGCAGAGCCTGCTTCACGCCATCGACGACCGCCAGGGTGGAGGCATTGCCGTTCTTGATGACGCTGAGCAGGACCGAGCGGTGGCCGTCCGCGCGCACGACGTTCTGCTGCACCAGCGCTCCGTCCCGTACCTGCGCCACATCCTTCAACAAGATGGTTGCACCGTTAGCGAACTTGACCGGCATTTGGTTGAGATCGTCGATCGTCGCCGGTGTCGCGTTGGTTCGCACCGTATATTGGATTTTTCCGATCTTCGCGGTTCCCGACGGCAGCGTCAGGTTCTGGGTATTGACCGCATTCACGATGTCGAGCGGCGTCAATCCCCGGGCCAGCAGTTTGTCGGGGTCGATATCGACCATGATCTGCCGATACTTGCCCCCGGCCGGCGTCGGTAGCGTGACGCCGGGAACCGGCGCCAGTTCCTGGCGAACGCGGTAAATGCCGAAATCGTAAAGCTGCTGTTCGTTCAGGTTGTCCGAATTGAGGCTGAGTTGCAGCACGGGAACGCTCGACGCATTGAACTGCACGATGATTGGCGGCTCGATTCCGGGTGGCATGAGTGCGCGAATTGAATTGGTCGCGGACACGACTTGTGCGATGGCGAGGTCGAGATTTACATCGGGCTGGAAGTAGAGCTTCTGGATCGACAGACCATTGAGGGTCTGCGCTTCCATGTTCTTGATGCCGTTGACGTTGGCGCTGATCGAATACTGGCTGTAAGTGCTGACGCGTTGTTCCATTTCCGGCGTGGTGAGACCGGTATATTGCCAGATGACCGTCACCACCGGAATGCGGATTTCCGGAAAGATATCGGTCGGCATCCCCCGGATGGCAGCGAAGCCAAGAAACAGGATCAGCGCTGCCAGCACATAGAAAGCGTGCGGAAACCTCAGTGCAAATCGAACAATGCCCATATCGGGTTCCGTGAATGTCCGGTCGTCTGGTTTTGCAAGGATGCTGTCGCGGCGACAGGGCTTGGCCGTGCTGCTGCTATCTGCAGCGGCAGATGTTCATCTTCTTGTCGAGCATCTCGTCCAGTTTGTGCTGTTCGGCGTCGAATGCTGAAAGGCGCCGTTGTTCGCTCTCGTCGGCGGCAGAGTTGAGCGTAAAGCTCCCCGACGTCGGTTGTGCGTGGCCGACGGGCGCTGGCGGTACGGTGGGAGTAATGATTGCCGCGTCTTGAGCCATGGCATTGTCTGAGGCAATTGCGCATACGAAAATCAGTATGACCAGAAAGTTGCTCACAATGGTTCTCCGTCGGACCAAACAAACCAGAACACCGCTGCTGCCGCGGGGCTACTCAGTCTGATGTAGTGGGAGCGCAACAGCGTCACCATTAAAAGCGGGTTTAAAATCCGCAGACGCTTGTGAGGTCGATGCGTGGACGGGATGGTTATGCAATGCAGGAAAACGAGGAGAAATCGACGGCGCAATCAAACCTGGAATCCATCTCGGCACCGCCGCTGCTAGCGCATTACTTCAAACAGATTATGCGATGACTCCAGAGCGAGAATCGCCTTGGTCTCGACCGCATAAGCCAGGATGAATAAAGCCGCCGCGACGATTGCGAGCTTGACGTGCGCGCCGTTGATCTTTTTGAGAACAGCAACGCTCCTTTTGCGTCTGGAGCCGACGAGATTCGCAAAGCGCTGCATAACGTTCTTCGTCACGGCGCCGCACTGCTTATGTCGGCTGAACCATAACGGGAGTTGCTGACGCGGCGAGAAACGGAGGTCGGCGTGCTGGTCTCCATACCAAAATTCAGGATCGACTTGTCGGAATGGCTTGCGCGTCCGCGGCCGCCGCCCGGGGAGCACGGCATCTGTTCCGGATAATCATTGCCTAGCGGGAGATCGAGTTCGTGCCACACCGAGACCATGGCTTCAGCCAATTGCGCGATCAGCCGAACGTCATGCGCCGGGGTAGGGGTAATCCGCAATCGCTCGGTGCCGCGGGGAACCGTTGGATAATTGATCGGCTGGATATAGATCCCGTGCCGGTCAAGCAGAAGGTCGCTCGCCTGCTTGCACAGCTCGGGATCGCCGACCATGACCGGCACGATATGGGTCTCCGTCGCCATCACCGGCAGGCCGGCTTCCCGCAGAGCGGCCTTGGTCGCTGCGACCGCGCGGCGCTGAGCCGCACGCTCCGTCGCCGATGTCTTGAGATGAACGATCGCGGTTGTCGCAGCCGCAGCTATCGCGGGTGGCAAGGCCGTCGTGAAGATAAATCCCGGAGCGTGGGATCGAACGGCGTCCACCATAACGCTGCTGCCCGCGATGTAGCCGCCGAGTGTCCCGAAGGCCTTCGCAAGGGTTCCTTCTATGACGTCCACGCGCCCCATCACCCCGTCCCGCTCGGCGATACCAGCGCCGCGCGGGCCGTACATGCCAACGGCGTGCACCTCGTCGAGGTAGGTCATTGCCTCATAGCGCTCCGCGAGTTCGCATATCCCTTCGAGTGGCGCGACGTCGCCGTCCATCGAATAGACGCTTTCGAAGGCGATGAGCTTCGGGCGGCCGGCCGTCGTGCGCGAGAGCAACTCCTCCAGGTGCTGGAGATCGTTGTGGCGCCAGATTTGCTTGGCACAGCCGGCGGCACGCACGCCTTCGATCATCGAATTGTGGTTGAGTGCGTCGGATAGGATCAGGCAATCCGGAAGGAGCCTGGCGATCGTTGCGATGCCCGTATGGTTGGACACGTAGCCGGACGTGAAAACGAGCGCCGCCTCCTTGCCATGCAGGTCTGCAAGTTCGGCCTCCAACTCCACCAGAGCCCGATTCGTACCCGAGATGTTGCGCGTCCCGCCCGCGCCGGCACCCGTGGCGCGTGCGCCGGCGCACATCGCTTCGATGACCTTCGGATGTTGGCCCATGCCGAGATAGTCGTTTGAGCACCATACAACGACAGCCCGGCTGCCGCTGGGGCCGTTCCAGACCGCATAGGGGAACTGTCCCGCTTTGCGCTCCAGGTCAGCGAAGACGCGATAACGACGCTCGCGTTTCAGCGCAGCAATGGCAGATTCAAAACACCCGGTATAGTCGAACATTTCTGGGATCCTTTGGTGTTCGAGATCTTCTACGCTGCTAAGGGCAATTCGGAATCATTCGGCGGGCACCCCGGTGGCGGCGCGCGGGCCGGCTGCCATCCCCTCCTGGGCGAGGCGGGCGAGGCCCGTGTGCAGAATGGCAGCGACGATGGCGCCAGCGATCGGGCCTGTCACGTAGAGCCAGGCATCGTTGAAATTGCCGGTCGCGACCATGGGGCCCAATGCCCGCGCCGGATTGAAGGGCGCGCCGGTGAGGGCTCCGCCCATGAGGATGTTGAGTGTCAGCGTCATTCCGATCGCCAACGGTGCCAGGCTGCCGGCGCGTCCTGCGACCGCCGTGCTGAGTACAACGGTGACCAGAAAAAAGCCGAGCAGGGCCTCGATCATGAAGCCGGCAGCGGGCGTAATCGTGAGTGACATCGCGCCCAGAACGAGGTTGTGGGCGAGTACAGGCGTGCCGAGGCCGGTCTCAGTTCCCCCTAGAACCGTCCGCAACAACAGCGCTCCGACAACACCGCCGATGAGCTGACTGATGATGTAGCCAATCGCCTCTCCAACGCCCATCGCGCCGGCGGCGAGCACGCCGACAGTGACGGCGGGGTTCATGTGCCCGCCCGAAACGGAACCGTAGGCGAAGGCGAAGGCCATGATCGCCAGGCCGTGAGCGAACGCAATCGCGACAATACCGGGCAGGCCGACACCATCGCCGACCACGGCTGCGGTGCCGGCACCGATGAATACGAACGCGAAGGTGCCGATGAACTCGGCCAGGAGTTTTGGTGCGATCCGGTTGGACATTGTTGACTCCAAAGATGAGCTTGAAGCTCCGCCGCGATCAGCTTTGCGTGAAGGGACGATAGGTTGGCTGCGAATGGCCAACGGCCCGGGAGCGCCGCCGACCGGTGAAGCGAGCCGACCTACTCCGCGGCGACCGTCCGCGGCTGTGTGAGCCCGAGGGCCTTCGCCACTCCAGCGCCGTAGGCCGGATCCGCGCGGGTGCAATTGTCGATGTGCCGCTGCTTGATGTGCAGCTTGGCGTCCCCCATCGCCCGCGCCGTGTTCTCGAACAACAGCTGCTGCTGCGCCGGCGTCATTTTCCGGAACAGGTTGCCGGGCTGCTCCCAATGGTCATCATCGACACGGTGATCCCAATGTGCCGCATCGCCCTCGATCGGCATCGGCGGCTCGGCGAAATCGGGCTGGTTGTCCCAAAGCCCCGCGCTGTTGGGATTGAAGCTAAGCGTGTTGCCGAAGTTGCCGTCGGTACGCATCTTGCCGTCGCGGTGGTAGCTTTGAAACGGGCACCTGGGGGCGTTGACCGGGATATGGTTGAAGTTGATGCCGAGCCGGTAGCGTTGGGTGTCGCCATAGGAGAACAACCGCCCCTGGAGCATCTTGTCGGGAGAAAAGCCGATGCCAGGCACGATGTTGGCGGGAGAGAAGGCGGCCTGCTCCACTTCCGCGAAATAGTTGTCCGGATAGCGATTGAGCTCCATCACGCCGACCTCGATCAATGGATACTCCGCTTTCGGCCAAACCTTGGTCAGATCGAAGGGATTGTGTTTGTGCGTTTTCGCCTGAGCTTCCGTCATCACCTGAATGAATAATTTCCAGCGCGGGAAGTTGCCCGCCTCGATCGCATTGAGCAGGTCGCGGCCGTGACTTTCGCGATCCCCGGCGACGAGGGCCGCCGCCTCAGCATCGGTAAGATTCTCGATCCCCTGCTGGGACCGGAAGTGGAATTTGACCCAGGCACGCTCATTGGCGGCATTGATCATTGAGAAAGTGTGACTGCCGAACAGGTGCATGTGGCGGAAACTCTTCGGAATGCCGCGATCGGACATGACAATCGTGACCTGGTGCAACGCCTCCGGCAGCAGCGACCAGAAATCCCAGTTATTGTCTGCGCTGCGCAGCCCTGTGCGCGGGTCGCGCTTGATCGCATGATTGAGGTCGGGGAACCGCAGCGGATCGCGGAAGAAGAACACCGGTGTGTTGTTGCCGACGATGTCCCAGTTACCCTCCTCGGTATAGAACTTGAGGGCGGTGCCGCGGATGTCGCGTTCCGCATCGGCCGCGCCGCGCTCACCGGCGACGGTTGAGAAGCGCACGAACATCGGTGTTTGCTTGCCGATCTTCGAGAAGATCTTGGCCTTGGTGTAGCGGGTGATGTCGTGAGTTACCGTGAACGTGCCGTGAGCTCCCCAGCCCTTGGCGTGCATGCGCCGCTCCGGGATCACTTCACGGTCGAAATGCGCCAATTTCTCGATTAGCCATATATCCTGGAGCAACGCGGGGCCCCGTCGACCTGCGGTCATGATGTTGGTGTTGTCAGCGACCGGCGCGCCGGTGGCATTGGTGAATGGTTTCGTTTTGGACATGGTAGGCTCCTGAGTCTTCGACATGTTGATCTGATGAATGCGCGAGACTTCGCGTGCGGCGGCCGGGGCCGTCTGACTGATTCGTCCGAAAGCCTCGGTGCTGATTTTTCGATTGGAGGATGCGGGGAGGTTTACCCTCGCCAGGCTGAGGCGCGGATCACCCCGCAGAAATTACCGCGCCGGAATGACACATCCTTGTCCGCCAGGACATCGGCTTTCACATTGCCGAAGGTTGTTTCCGGCTTGTGCTTGATGCCATCATAGAAGGCCTGGATGATGTCTTCCTTGAAATGCGGTGTGCGCGGATGTGCGTGCACCACTGCCTCGCGCTCAGCGTCGGAATATTCGGCATAGTTTATCCCCAGCACGTCCATTTCGACGCCGGCTGTCACCAGAGCTATGACCGGGTGCATGTGCTGCGGAATGCCGGGTGTCGTGTGCAGGGCGATTGCGGTCCAGACCGTTTCGATATCCTGTTGCGCGATGCCGTGGCCTCGCAGGAAGTCACGGGCAACGTTCGCGCCGTCAACTTCGAAGCGCTCATCCGCGCTGCTGTGCTGGTGGGTCAAGCCCATGTCGTGGAACATCGCGCCCGCATAAAGCAGTTCGGGATCGAATTTGAGCCGGCGACGCTTGCCTGCCAGAGCGGCCCAGTAATAGACGCGGCTCGAATGATCAAACAGCAGCGCCGGTTCGGTTTCCCGCACCAACTCGGTTATCTCGCGGGCAAGCTTGCTATCGGGAATTCTGATCCCCGCAAGATCAGTATTTACCGTAAGATCGATATTCATCGCGCGTCTCCTGCCAGCGAGCCCAAATGTCATGCGACCGCCGCCGGTTCTTTGATTTCGATATCGTAGTGGTTTGGGGTAACACATACGTTCTATTGGTTTGGGCTAACACATACGTTGGTTTATGCTGCCGAGATGCCGCAGGCCTGCGGATGTGCTGGTTTGCCCTAACGCACCTGCCAACGGGCGCGGGGGCCCTCCGCTAGATGCACGGTCGTCGATCCGATGGAGTGGGTCCACCGCCACATTGCCCGGCAACCGGCGCCACCCGCGAGCGGATCGCTGGCGTCCCTGGGCCGCTCGGGCGTTTGGAATTATCGCTCATTGGGTTGCTCCATGGAGTGACGTGTCGCTTTTTAAGAAAGAGTGATCGTGGCGCAGCCTGTACGACGCGTCGTTACTGCAACGTCCCTTCCAGCGACTGCGGAGACTTGTCTCGGGCGACCGTTGATTGCTCAGCAGTTATGGTCGGTGAATCCTGGAAGGCAGGAATCGCGCTTAGAACGAATCCAGCGCCGCGGACATTGCGAATCATGGGTGCTTCATTTGGCCCGTCAACCTTGCGGCGCAGACGGCCCATATGAACATCGACGAGGTTCGTCTCGGGGACGAACTTATAGTGCCACACCTCCTTGAAGAGCATTGCCCGCGTCAACAATTTGTCGCTCCGCTGCATCATGTACTTAAGCAACTGGAACTCGCGCGGTCGCAGATCAATCTTCCGGTCGCCGCGCCTTGCGGTTCGATCAAGAAGATCAAGCTGCAGCGGCCCCACGCGCAGCAACGTTTCGTTCGGCGGGGCAGGGCGCTCGGTCGAAGGGTCTCCGCCAGATATAAATTCCACTATCGAGAGTCGCTGTTTTGAACGACAGTCACGTTGCAGGGAGGATCCGCGCATCCGATCAGCCATCTTCTCGAGTGTGCTCGACAGTAGCGAATGAATGTCGGCATCTTTCGATCCAAAATCGGACTGTATCTGCGCGGGTGCATCCTTGACGAGGATACGAAACAGAACAGGTAGGCCATCGATATTGGCCAGAACCTCCGCTATTCCATCCCGCAACGTCGCCGGCATCTGCACGCGCTGAACAAAGCTCCGATGCTGTCCAGGTCTGGTTGATGAATTCAGCAAATAGTTTGAGCCCGGTTGCGGAGGTCTCGAGTCAGGTCCGACAAATGCCGATTCCATCCGATCGGGTATCACGCGGGTGCTGTTATGACTTCTCATCGCAGTTTCCTTTATCCCGACCGCGCGGACTCTCGCCACCGGCCGGACCTTGGTTGATCGTTCAGCAGATCTCGTGGTCACAACGGCGGTGATCCGACGAGTCTGGCCAAACCTGTGTCTTCCTTCCACTAACGTTCGGCTTCGGATCCCGCTTTCATTTGAGATGACGCTAGGAAACTCAACGAGGTTCTGGCGAGATTTGCGAGGGCCTGGGCGGCACTCTTGCAGTGATCGGCATAGCAATCGTGATCGCAGTAGAAGAGCCCGGTTCCGACTTCTCGCAGATAGCCTCTCCCGATCGGCTCACGACACAGTACACAGGAGGATTGCTTGCTGGGCGTTCGGTCATTCACCAATACGAACTTCATGTGGCGCCTCCTAGCGCGAAGCCGAAATTGCGGCGGGATCGTCGCTGCAACTGTTAGGCGGCCTAGTTACGGGGTAGAAATCTACGGTCGTCCTCCCGACGAACCCTGAACCGGTCGGCGCACTTCCTGGAGCAGAGGGCGGTTCGGCAGGAGTAGTACCGGATGAGGCCAAACCGTCCCTCACAGATCGCGCAACGATTGGCTGCGCTGTTGAATCGATATTGAAAACCGTCGCGCATTCTTGCCTCCTGTGGGTCTCGCGTGGGTAGTGGTCAGTGCTCGCCAGCCGTTGGCCGTCGCATTTCGCGTACAAGTGGAGCACGGTGGGATCGTAATGGTCGCCACAGCTGTGATTTGCCGAAAGAATACATAGGTGATCCCCACGGCGGAGTTTGCTACGGTTTCGCTCAATCCCCTTGGCCGGAATCGTGGACACATTGTCACCTGCAATCGGCTTTTCCGAGTAGCAGTGAGACTAAGAGGATCGAGACCGTCGACCAATTGTACGCGGGTAAGCGTCCGACATAGAAAGGGATCGTAGAATTATACGGAGGTTTGTGGTGGTCCCCGTTTTGCGCCCATTGTTCCTAAGCCGCAGCGGTGAGCGTCCGCGAAGGATCGGCGGTAGCGATGATGTGATTTGAGCGAAGAGCAGATTTCGCTAAATCGCCATGATGCGCCCGTTGGGGCTGGAACGAATTGCCGATTGTCCTCCAAAGTGCTCTAATCGCGTTAGTCGGAAATCCCGGGACGCTCTGCGAATGACGCGTAGCGACACCATAAATTTCCAGAATTCAGCTGCGCGGTTCCTCTTCGGCTGCATTGCGGCTTTAGCGAACCCAGCGTTGGTTTGCCTTCAGGCTGATCTGCGTCGACGACCTTCGGCAGGCGGTCGATCGAAGCTCATGAGGGATGACTTTCGGCCTGCGACAAAATGTTGGGCGGGGTGCGAAGTTGCAGTTTATCTTCTCGCCCAGAGGCGCGCGGCGTCGCGACACAACTCGACAACGGTCGCTAGTCTCATCGCCTTAACCGGGACGAGCAAGGAGAATGATTAAATCGGATCTCCGTCAACCGCGACCAGAGCCGCATGGGATTTCTTACTACGCAATGGCGATTTTGTCGGTCGCCGTTACGGTGGTCGCTACGGAAATTACAGCACGTTTGCTGAAAGCTGAGCCCATTGCACTATTGATGCTTTGCGCTGTGATTTCTACTGCGTGGATTGGCGGGTTCGGTCCGGCGATTCTGGCGATCGCGCTCTCCCTTTTCGCTTTCTATTACTACCTGGTGCCGCCGACCAATTCATTTATGTGGAAGCACGATCTTTTTCATATTGGTATTGTTGAAGTGCCGCGTCTGTTGCTGTTTGCCATTATATCTCTCTTTGTTGCATTCGTGGTCACGACGCAGAGAAAGGCAACGAAGGCTCTCCGGCGCTCCCGCGATGACTTGCAGGTGGCTATTGAAGATCAAAGGCGGATCGGAGCCGCGCTGCTGCATAGCGAAATGTATTTGACGGAAGCGCAAGGATTGAGTCGCACCGGGAACTTCGGATGGAACGTCTCCAATGGAGAAATTATCTGGTCGGACGAAACCTTCCGGATTTTTCAATGCGACCGAACTGTGAAGCCAGATCTGGAATTGATTCTCCAACGGACTCATCCCGACGATCGCACTTCCGTGCAAAAAACCTTCGATGACGCGTCCCGCACGGGAATGGATTTTGACCGTGAATATCGATTGCTGATGCCGGACGGCTCTGTGAAATATGTCCACGCCATGGCTCGTGCTGCGCGGGATCCATCCGGCGGTATCGAGTTTGTTGGAGCGGTGACAGATGTTACGGTAGCAAGGGAAGCAGAGCGGAAGCTGCGACGCAGCGAGGCCTATTTGGCCGAAACCCAGCATCTCAGCCATACAAGTAGCTGGGCCTGGGATGTGTGCCATCGACAGTTCGTGTATCGATCAGCCGAAGTCTATCACCTGTTTGGGTTGGACGAGGAAAAGGACGCTGGACGACAGCGACCCTTCCGAGAACGTATCGTTCCCGAAGATAGGGCGCGGGTTGTCGAAGTGGCGCAACGGGCAATTAGATACAAGACGGATTTCGAAGTCGATTATCGGATAGCTCTTCCGGGCGGATTGGTAAAGCGCGTACATTCCGTGGGACATCCGATCGTCAATAACGTCGGCGATGTCATCGAGTTGGTCGGTACGCACGTGGATGTCACCGAGCAATATGAAGCAAAGGAGAAATTACAAAGAGCTTTTGACGATCTCAAGAAATCGGAGGACCGCCTTCGACTGGTCATCGATACCATCCCGACGCTGGTCTGGCGCGCTGGACCGGATGGGATCCCCGACTTCCTCAATCAGCCAGCCCTGGACTACACCGGCCTCTCACCGGACCAAGCCGAAACCGGCTGGCCCCGCGCCTTTCATCCTGACGACAAGAAGGGCATGTTGCGGAAATGGAGCGCAATACGGGAGTCCGGTGTGCGAGGCGGGCTTGAAGCTCGGCTCCGGCGCTTCGATGGCGAATATCGCTGGTTTTTGTTCCAGGCCGAGCCACTGCGCGACGAGGCGGGCACTATTGTCAAATGGTACGGGTCGTCTACCGACATCGAGGACCGCAAACGGACCGAGGAGGCGCTTCGCGAGAGCGAGCAGCGCTTTCGGGATTACGCCGAAACCGCCTCCGACTGGCTCTGGGAGACCGGGCCCGACCACAGGGTCACCCGGCTATCGGACCTCTATGATGTTGGCATCCCGCCCTCACACGTAATTGGCGTGGCTCGCTGGGAGATCGCAACCGATGTGGAATCGGAACCAGAAAAATGGCGACTGCATCGGACGATGCTCGACGCGCATCGGCCATTTCGCAATTTCGTGTATACCGTCAACGGAACTGGATCTCCGGCATACGTCCAGACGAGCGGCAAGCCATTTTATGACACAAACGGCAATTTTCTCGGCTATCGGGGCACCGGCACAAATATTACGGCGACGATCCGCGCAGACCATGCGGAGCAGGCGCTGAGCAAGGCACAGGCGGAGCTCGCTCATGTGACGCGCGTGACCATGCTGGGCGAGCTGACAACATCCATCGCCCATGAAGTGAACCAGCCGCTTTCCGCCGTCATTACCAATGCTGAGGCCTGTCTGCGTTGGCTTGACCTCGAAACGCCTGACATGGCCAAAGCGCGCCGCTCGGTAGAATGGGTCGTGGAAGACGGAAACCGGGCAAGCGAGATAATCAGACGTGTCCGGGCGCTTGCGAAAAAGACCGACCTGGAGAAGGTGCGGCTCGACCTCAATGAGGTCGTCAGGGAGGTCATCGCGCTGGTGCGGCGTGAGTTGAGCAGCCATCGCGTATCGTTACGAACGGAGTTGGCATCGGCTCCGTCAATGATCCGCGGCGATCGGGTCCAGCTGCAGCAGGTAATCATCAACTTGGTAATGAATGGCATCGAAGCAATGGAACATGTCAAGGATCGGCCGCGCGAGCTGGTAATCCGGTCGCGCCATAACGAGACACATGGAGTGCTCCTAAGTGTGACGGACTGTGGCGTCGGTATTTCCATCGAGGATGCGGACCGGCTGTTCAAAGCCTTTTTCACCACAAAGTCCGGGGGTCTGGGTATGGGGCTTTCAATATGTCGCTCGATCGTGGAAGCGCATGGGGGACGTCTGTCAGCTCTCCGCAATGAGGGACCCGGTACGACGTTTCAATTCGTCCTGCCCTTGCAACAGGAGGAGTGCGTGTCGTGACCGAGCGCCCCAATTCATCGCGTGAGCCCGCCGGTGCCAAGGAGCCGATCGTGTTCGTTGTCGAAGACGACGAATCGGTGCGCAGGGCACTCACCAACCTTTTTCAATCGGTGGGACTCAAAGTTCAGCTATTCGGCTCAGCCTCGGAAATGCTGGAAAACAAGCTGCCAGATGTTGCCAGTTGTCTGGTGCTTGACGTCAGGTTGCCTGGATTGAGCGGCTTGGATCTCCAAACCGAACTGGCCAAAGCGAACATTAACATTCCAATTATATTTATGACCGGCCATGGCGACATTCCAATGACCGTCAGGGCCATGAAGGGAGGAGCGGTCGATTTCCTGACCAAGCCGTTTCGTGATCAAGACATGCTCGATGCGGTACTGGCAGCGACTGAGCGGGATCGAAAGCGCCGCGAAGCTGACAGGGTAGTCGCGAATTTGCAGGCGCAGCTCGAGACCCTGACCCACCGCCAGCGGGAGATTTTGGCGTTGGTATCATCCGGCCTCATGAACAAACAGATAGCGGCTGAGCTCGGACTGGCCGAGATTACCGTGAAGATTCATCGGGGGCATATCATGAAGAAAATGGCTGCAAAGTCGCTCGCCGAGCTGGTGAGAAAGGCCGAAATGCTAGGAATTCAACGGATCAGGCCCTAACAGCGCGGATTGAGTCCGACCAATTCTGCCATCGGGCGACCTTGATGCGGCAAGCGAGAGGCGCCCTCGACATGTTAGCGGTTGCGCGCCTGGGTCTCAAGCCTACAAACCTATGTATTATTTTACAATTCTGATTACCGGCCCACTTTGGGCCAGAGCAGCGCTAAGTCAGGCGCCGTGCTCCCGCTTCAGGAAGAACGCCTTGTCCACGCTTTCGGTGATTTCAGTTATTGACGACGATGCATCCGTCCGCGCCGCGACCGATAATCTTCTCAGCTCGCATGGATATCTGATCCAGACCTTCGTGTCGGCCGATGACTTCCTGCAATCGAACCACCTCGGCAACTCGTCGTGCGTCATTGCGGATGTGCAGATGCCCGGTATGAGCGGCTTGGACCTTCTAAGCCATGTACGCGCTCAAGGTTACACCTTGCCATTTATTTTTATCACGGCGTTCCCCGATGACGGCGTCCGGGCTCGAGCGCTTAACGCTGGAGCCATCGGCTTTCTGGCGAAGCCGTTTGCTGGGCCTGTCTTGATTGACTGCATCGAGACAGCTCTAAATCGGCGCGGCGTCGACAAGTAGAGATCGGGCGGTCTGGCGCGGCGGCCGAGGAATCCAGAACCCGTGCGGAACAGACGAAAGCGGCCCCGGCATTGATGGCTGTCGCGACGGCGAGTGCTTCAGCTCGCGGATCTTCGGACCGCGCAGCTTGGTCTTCCGGCCCGCGGCGCGCACTGCGGTCATTGAATCCGTCTAAATGATATCAAGGCGCGATCGCCCGCATCCAAGCAGGTTAAAAGAGAGTTTATTGGCAGGACTTCAGTTGCCTCCCTACGTGGTCAACATCGTCCACCAGGAGACTAAAGATGAGATTAGCATTGATTGGCGCCATGGCCGCCGTCGCAATTGCTTTCGCAGAGTCTGCACAGGCGCAGACCGCTGAAGACCTTGGTTATCGGGTACAGTTCTACTCCAGCGCAAACGGTCGGAATCAGGGACTAGGTCCGCCCGCCGACGATAGCCGAATCTGGCAGACCAGGAATGCCATGACGCAGCATCATGCGGACGAGCCCGATCGGTACCACTATCACGGCGGACCGAAATCAAACGATTGATGAAACACCGCAATCCTCGCACGGTGCGCATCATGCGGTGCTGCTGCGGGTGATCAGGAGTCCCTATGTCCAAGCACGAAATCCACACGCCCCTTGCTGCCGGAGGCGTATTCGAAAATCCGCCAAGCGAGGGTCGAGGCCGCTCTCAATTCGGTTGCGGGCCCATCATGGGCGAAATAGGTTTCATCGGCCTTGGCCGCATGGGAACGGCAATGGCCACAAATCTCGCTGCTGCAGGACGGCCCGTAATCGCCTATGTCCGCCGCGCCGGTCAGATTGGACAACTTGCGGCAATCGGCATCAGGGCCACGATGGACATCGGTGACCTGCTCGATTGCGAAGCCGTCATCAGCATGTTGCCGGACGACGATGCCGTGCGTGAAATCGTGTTTGGTCACGAGGCCAATGGTCTCGATGGACTGGCCGGTGGCCTGATGCCCGGTGCGATCCATCTGTCGATGAGCACGATCAGCACGGCGGCAGCCTCGCTCCTGGCAGGCGAGCATGCGCGGCTCGGGCAAGGCTACGTGGCTGCGCCGGTGTTCGGAAATCCGGATGCTGCCAAGGCGCGCCAGCTGTTCATCATCGCCGCGGGCGCTCCAGCCGATGTCGCGCGCTGTCAACCGATCTTCGATAGCCTCGGACAGCGAACCTTTGTGGTCGGCGCCGACCCGAAAGACGCAAACCTCATCAAACTGCTTGGAAACATGATGACTGCGACGGCGCTGGAGATGCTCGGGGAGGCCGTCGCCGTGTTGCGAAAGCACGCGCTGGATCCGCAGCCCTTCGTCGACATTATGACGAGCACGATGTTCGGTGGACGCGCGCACAAAATATACGGCGACAAGATTGCCACGCAGATGTACGCACCCGGATTTCTTCTGCCTCTCGTGCTCAAGGATGTGCGCCTGGCGCTTGCCGAAGCGGAGAAAGCGGGCGCACCGATGCCCTCGGTCAACGTGGTCCGGGACCGGCTGATCACGGGAATCGCGCGCGGTTACGGTGAACTCGATTGGACCGCCCTCGGCCTTATCGCCGCCGAGGAAGCGGGACTCGACGCCGTGCCTTCCGTCACCGCCGGTTGAGGTTGGACCTCTCCGTCACTCGCGCTCCGAAACGCAAGTACCAATAGAAGGAACGGGATCATGGCTGATCATGCAGAAGCCCTCCAAACGAAAATGGAACTTACCAGCATTCCCGGCACGTCGCTCAATGTGTCGCCGGTTGCTATCGGCACTTGGGCCATCGGTGGTTGGATGTGGGGCGGTACCGACGAAATTCAGTCGATCGCTACCATTCGCAGCGCATTCGAGCACGGCATCAACATTGTCGATACGGCCCCGGTCTACGGATTTGGCCGTTCGGAGGAAATCGTCGGCAAGGCGATCGCCGAAGGCCGGCTGCGCTCTCAGGTTCTCATTGCCACCAAGGCCGGATTGGAATGGAATGACGGAAGGGTATTCCGCAATGCCAGCCGCGTCCGCATCCTGCGCGAGGTCGAGGACTCGTTGCGCAGGCTTCGAACTGACTACATAGACATCTATCAGGTTCACTGGCCCGATCCGCTGGTTCTGATCGAAGAGACCGCGGACGCAATGAACACGCTCTTGAAGCAGGGCAAGATCCGCGCCATCGGAGTGAGCAACTTTTCGGTTCTCCAGATGGAGCGGTTCCGCCGCGTTGCGCCGCTGCATGTGCTGCAGCCGCCCTACAATCTGTTCGAACGCGGAATCGAGGCTGACCTTCTGCCGTATTGCCGGGGAAACAAAATTGCGACGCTGGGATATGGAGCGCTGTGCCGCGGCCTGCTGTCCGGCCGAATGAAGGTGAGTACGGTCTTCGATGGCGACGACCTGAGGCGTACTGACCCGAAATTCGTCGAGCCTCGGTTCGCACAATATGTGTCCGCCGTGCAAAAGCTTGATCAGCTTGCGCGGCAACGTTACAACAAGCGCGTTATTCACCTGGCGGTCCGCTGGATGCTCGATCAGGGCATTACCACCGCGTTGTGGGGCGCGCGCCGTCCCGCTCAGCTTCAGCCCGTCGGCGATGTGACCGGCTGGTCGCTCGACGCCTCTGCCAAGGCCGAGATCAATCGGATCCTGAGCGAAACCATAGCCGATCCGGTTGGTCCCGAATTCATGGCGCCGCCGTCACGCAGCGTCGCGGCGTGACGCAACGCACGCAGTTCACGCTCGGCCTGGAGTAGTTGCAATGGATCTACGAC
Source organism: uncultured Pseudomonadota bacterium (assembly GCA_963813165.1). Classification (GTDB taxonomy): domain Bacteria; phylum Pseudomonadota; class Alphaproteobacteria; order Rhizobiales; family Xanthobacteraceae; genus Bradyrhizobium. The sequence goes on from CAWEYJ010000003.1 coordinate 540,311, forward strand.
GCTTCTCCTGTCGCGAATTCAATTCGCGTTTACCATCACTTTCCGGGCGAAACCGTTGAATGACTCCGGCCCGGAGACGACTGCGCATCAATTTCGGGACGTGCTGTTAGTGTCTAGATCCGATGCAGATGTCCGGCTCGGTACACGGATTTCGACCACGCCGTGGTTGAGGGCCTGGTGGCAGGAATTGCAGGCGTCAGTCAGGTCGGCATAGGCCTTGGCGAATGCCGTGTGGTCCTTGGATTGAATCGCGCTGTTGAGCTCCTTGAACGGGTGCTCTGTAACCGAGGCGATCATTTCGGGAAAGGGGATGTCGTGTTCAATTGGATGAGCGTTCCCGAGCCGACCGAATGCGCCGCGGAGATTTCCGAGCTCGTAGGCGGCAAATTCCCAATTTTCATCCTGCTCGGCGCGCCAGAGTCGCTCGTGCCGCGGCTGAATCGTCGCGATCATCAGATCGCTGATGCTCGGCAGATATTCGGTGGCATGAGCCGGAGATGGCACCTGTGGCTCAGCGGCCGCACTGCGTGAGGCCCCGACACCAATCGTGATCATGACGGTCGTGACAACTGCGGTCGCCGCGACCACGATCGCGAGGCGCCGGATGGTTGCGGCTTCTGTCTCGATCACGCGGGCACCGGTAGTTTGGAAAGCAGTTTGTCGAGCGTGATCGGGTAATTCCTGATCCGGGCGCCGCACGCGTTGTAAACCGCATTGGCGATGGAGGCGGCGGCCCCGCAAATTCCGAGCTCACCGATGCCTTTGCTCTTCAATGGATTGGATTTGTCGTCCAGTTCGGCAATAAAGATCGCCTCGACGGCCGGAATATCGGCGTGCACCGGAACGTGGTATTCGGCGAGATCGTGATTGACGAAATAGCCGAAGCGCGGATCGAGCGTCATCTCTTCATGCAGCGCCGCGCCCACGCCGAACACCATTCCACCGATCGCCTGCGACCGGGCTGTCTTTGCGTTCAGGACGCGGCCAGCGGCGAATACACCGAGCATGCGCCGCAGACGCACCTCACCGGTATCCTCGTCAACTCCGACTTCGGCGAAATGCGCACCATATGATTGCTGCGAGAAATCCTTGTTGTTGCGGCCCGGTCGTATCTCACCGTCCGCCTCCATCCCGGCGCTGATAAGGTCGGTCAGCTTTCTGGACTGTTCTCCGGATGTGATATTGCCGTCGGCGAAGTGAACGGTTGCCGGATCCATGCCGGCGGCTCGGGCCAGCTTTTCGCGCAAGGCGTCGCAGGCCTCGAACAGCGCCGAGCCCGAGCTGCCAGCGCCCCATGAGCCACCAGAACCGGCGGCCTGCGGAAAATCGGTATCGCCCAGTTCGACCCGGACACGTTCTGTAGGCAGCCCGAGCATCTCGGCCGCGATCTGCGCCAGAATGGTATAGGTGCCGGTGCCGATGTCGGTCATCGCCATTCGCACGGTGGCGTTGCCGTCTGGGTCCAACCGGACATTGGCTCTGGAGAACCGAAGCGGGTTGCCGCGCGTGGCCGCGGCCATGCCCATTCCAACAAGCCAGCGTCCATCACGAACCTGACCAGGCTCCGCGTTGCGCTTGTCCCATCCAAATCGGCGCGCGCCTTCCTGCATGCAGGCGATCAAATGACGGCTGGAATAGGGAATATGTTTTTCCGGATCCTCGCTCGGCTCGTTTCGAATGCGCAATTCGATCGGGTCGATGCCGAGCTTGTCGGCAAGTTCATCCATCGCGCATTCGAGTGCCATCAGACCGACGGATTCGCCGGGCGCGCGCATTGACGACGCAACCGGAATATCCAGTGGCACGAGACGATGCCGCGTCAGCCGATTAGGCCCGGCATAAAGCGTACGGGTTTGCAGGGCAGCCCCCTCATACGTTTGCTCGCTGGGCAGATTGCCTGAAAACACATCGTGGCCGATCGCCAGGATACGGCCGTCGCGGTCCGTGGCCAGGCGAACGCGTTGGATCGTATCGGAACGATGCGTCGTGACGTGAAAGACCTGCTGCCGCGTCAGCGCGGTTTTCACCGGTCGCTTGAGCTGCCGGGAGGCAATCGCCGCCAGGATGGCATCGGCGTTGACCCAAAGTTTGCCACCGAATCCGCCGCCGATGAACGGGCTGATCAGGCGCACGTTCTCAACCGGAATTTTCAGGGTTGTCGCGATGACCTGCTGACCCTGATTGAGCATCTGGTTCGCGGTATAAAGGATCAACTTGTCGCCATCCCACATTGCAAGCGTAGCATGGGGCTCCATCATCGCGTGACTTTGCAATGGGGTGGTATATGACGCGTCGATCTGCACAGGGGCACTGGCGAACGCATCTGCGAAATCACCCACCGCACTGTCGGCCGCCGGTGCATCGTTCGGCTTCGGAACACGGGCTTGATTGAGGTTGTCGCGGAGCGCGTATTTTCCGTTCAGCCGTTCATATTTCACATCGACCAGATAGGCAGCCGACCTGGCTTGCTCGAAACTTTCGGCAACCACGAAGGCGACCGGCTGGCCATAGTACATCACCTGCGGGCCGACGAGTACCGGGTGCGCCTCGCGATGATTGCCGGCGCCCTGGGCGGGCGCGTTACGGTGGGTGAGAACCAGCACCACCCCCGGTGCCTTCTCGGCGGCACGCGTGTCGATCGAGCCGATCGCTGCTCTGCCGGTAGAAGCTTCAACCACAAAGCCGTACAGCACGTTCTCCTGCTGCATTTCGTAGGCGTAGCGCGCTCCGCCGGTCACTTTTAATCGGCCGTCGATGCGGTCAATGGGCTTACCGACAATGCCCGGTGCGTCGAGGGCATTCGGGCCAACGGGTGAGTTCATTTCCATGTGTTCTCTCCCTCAGGTCCGGGTCGCTTCTGCCAGCACGCTATGCAGGGTGCGTCGCGTCAGCGGTATCTTGAAATCGTTGCCACCCGAGCCGCGTGCGCCATCGAGCACGGCATCAGCAGCCGCGTTGAAAGTGGCGGTGTTCGCAGCTGCATTGGTCAGTCTTTGCTCGGCCGTCGCCCTACGCCACGGCCTATGTGCCAAGCCACCGAACGCCAGCCGGGCCGAACGGATCCGGCCCCGCGTGCCATCAACGATCGCGGCGACGGAAACCAGCGCAAAGGCATAGGAAGCGCGATCACGAACCTTTCGATAGACCTGCACGCCAGGAGGTGGCGGGGGCAGCGTCACCGCGGTGATGATTTCGCCTGGCTTCAGAGATGTCTCGATGTCGGGAGTTCTCCCTGGTAGACGGTAGAACTCCGCAATTGGAATAACCTTGGTTTCACCCTCGCGATTGACCGTCTCCACATTGGCATCAAGTGCCTGCATGGCCACCGCCATATCCGACGGATGCGTCGCGATGCAGTGCTCACTGGCGCCCAGGATGGCGTGAATGCGGTTGAAGCCGGCGAGCGCGGCGCAGCCGGAGCCGGGATCGCGCTTGTTGCAGGGTTTCGTGACGTCATAGAAATAGTAACAGCGCGTCCGCTGCAGCAGATTGCCGCCGGTCGTGGCCTTGTTGCGCAACTGTGCGCTGGCGCCGGCCAGCAAGGCGCGGCTCAGCACGCCGTAATGCTTCCGCACGCGCGCGTCGGCGGCAAGATCGCTGTTCCGAACCAACGCGCCGATACGCAAACCCCCATCGGGTGTTTCTTCGATTTTGTCGAGCGGCAGGCGATTGATATCGACCAGGTTCGAAGGCGTCTCGACCTGCAACTTCATCAGGTCGAGCAGATTGGTGCCCCCAGCGATGATTTTCGCACCTGGCTTGAGTGTCGCGGCAGCCGCATGCGCAGCCGAGTCCGCTCGTTGGTAGGTGAAGGCCTTCATATCGGCATTCCCGCGGTTTGTCTGATGGCGGCGACGATGTTGGGGTAGGCCGCGCAACGGCAGATGTTGCCGCTCATCCGCTCTCGAATTTCCGCGTCGGTCAGTTCGGCGGGCGCTTGCGTCAAGTCTTCCGTCACATAGCTCGGCATCCCCTGGCGGCTTTCGGCAAGCATTCCAACAGCGGAGCAGATCTGGCCGGAAGTGCAGTAACCGCACTGAAAGCCGTCATGTTCGACGAAGGCCGCCTGCATCGGATGCAGATCGTCGCCCCGCGCGAGCCCCTCGATCGTGGTGACGGACTGGCCGTCATGCATCACCGCAAGTGTCAGGCAGGAGTTGATGCGGCGTCCTTCGATCAGCACTGTACAAGCCCCGCATTGGCCGTGATCGCAACCTTTCTTCGAGCCGGTCAGCGCAAGGTGTTCTCGCAAAGCGTCGAGTAACGTCGTGCGGGCATCCAGCGTCAGCGAATGAGGATTGCCATTGATCTGAAGTTCGAGCTCCACAAGAGGCGGGGATGGCTCGTTGTCATCGACCGGGCCGACGGCGAGAGCTGCGCGCGGTAACGTGGTGAGCAGCAGGACAGTGGTGCCGGTCTCTATCACCGTGCGGCGGGTGACCTCGACTGCACCGCAAGCATTTGGCCCCGCATTGGATTCGTTCTCGTCCATGACATACTCCAGTTTTTGCGAAGCCCGCGAAAGATGTTGCAGGAAGACGGTCGGCTTACGGCCAAATGCCATCCCGCAACTCGGAAAGATCCGGCTTACGGCCAGGTGTTGTCAGGAAGATTGACGACAATCGGCGTTGCAGTGCTTCGCACGACAACCCATCGAAACGGCTCCTGGTTCGAAGGATTGATTTCCATATGCGGCAGGAAAGCGGGAACATGAATAAAATCTCCGGCCTTTGCGCGTGCCACCAATTCTCCTCTTTCGCCCCAGCGAATCTCGCAGAGGCCGGAAAGAACGTACGCGATCGTCTCCTGTTCCCCGTGGTGATGGATTCCTGTCCGGGATCCGGGTTCCACTTCGAAAAGTCCGCCCCAGATGGCCGACGCAATACCTAGCGCCGGCGCAATCGCGGCGCGACGCTCGGAGCCCGGCGTCTGCGCTGTTGCCCGATCGAATTCAGCCGGGCTGACAATGTGGATTGTAGTAGAGGGGTTCATGGTGTCCCCGATCGTTTGGATCTTCGATTGGGTAGTTAGGCAGAGGCCGGTTGGAGAGCCACTAAATTGCGGTTTAGAACTCCGCGTCGAATTGAGACGGAGGGCTCAACGAATTTACGAATTGATCGAATTATCGCCACTGCTCCGGCGGTCTCATCGTTCGAGACGCGCGAAATCGCGCATCTCACCATGAGGTTCCAAGACCTCATTGTAAGAAGCATCGCCAACGGGGCGCGCGAATGCGCGCCCGACGATCCAATCACACCGGCATGACTTCCGGCTTGTTCTTCGGGAATTTTGCGATTGTGGCCTCGCTCACGTTCAGGTGCTGGGCAACCATCGCCGGCGGCGTACGGGCGATCCAGTCGGACAGCGAGACATCCGCGAAATAGGAACTTCTGAACACTTCGAGGAACTGCAAGTCGGTATCACCTGTGTTTTTGATGTAGTGTCCGAGGTTCTTCTTGACGTAGCCGACGTCGCCCGCGTTGAAGTCCATCGTGACGGCGTTCGGGCCGGTGTTGAACACCGTCATTTGTCCTTTGCCCTTGATCCAGTACTGCCATTCATCGGCGTTGGGGTGCCAGTGCATCTCCCGCAAGCCGCCGGGACGCACCGTTACCAGCGCGGCAGCGATGGTTGTTGAAACGGTGAAGTTGCGGCTGTCGGCGATGTGCACCGTACCGCCCGTCGTTTCGCGCGCGGGGGCACCCGATCCAAGCGAGAAGGTGAAGGGGTGTGGCGGCGCACCCTTTCCGCTGACCGCTTCGCGATCTGCGGCGAGATCGCCGGGCAATTTGCCCTGGAAGATGTAGAGGTCGCGCAGCGGGATGTCCTGGAACGTCTCTGCCGGAACACCGAAATTGTCGGCGAGGATATCCGGCGGCGTATGGGTGAACCACTCCGACACCAGGAGGGTAGTGAACTCGGAGGCCTTGCCTTCATCGAAACATATGATGAACTCGCAGCCGTCCGGACCGAGGCCTTGCAGCGAATGCGGCAGGCCGGCAGGGAAATACCAGAGGTCGCCTTCTTTCACGTCGGCGATATAAGGCCGACCCATTTCGTCGAGAACGGTGATGCGGCAGGTGCCGTAGGTCATGTAGGCCCACTCCGCGAACTGGTGCCAATGCATCTCCCGGATGCCGCCGGCCGTCAGCCGCATGTTGACGCCGGAGATCGTGTCCGCAACCGCAAAGGAGTCCTGCGTTACCTGACGCGCCCAGCCGCCATTTTGAATGCGCCGCGGCGCGTTGTTGAAAGATGCCCAACTCAGCGGCATGCTGCCGACGTCGGTGGCTGGTGGAGAAAATGCTCCCGGAAACTGATCCCTGATGGCCGGATTCTGCGGGCCGGGATCGCTGACGCTCCTTGGATTCCTGGCGTTGATCGCTCCCTGCGGCGGATCGTTCGGATTGCCGAAGGTGATATCGCTCTTCACCGGAGCGGCAGTCGCCGTGGTCATTGTCGCTGCCGTCATCATCCCACCTGCGGCAGTCGCCGCCAACACGTCTCGCCTCGAGAACATCGTGCTTTGCTCCTCGTGCAAGGAAAAAATCGAACCATCGTGAAATAGCAGCGAGCTGTACGTGCGCCACTAAATTGAAGGTTAGAATGACTCATCCACGGGCATGTTGTCAGGCCGTTCCGCGAACACCGTCTTTCAATTCAGATGCCGGGCAACCATGATTGACGGCATTGGAACGATTGCGATATCCCATCATTCGGCGGGTGCCAGCTGCGCGCTGCCGGGCGCCGCTTGCTTTCCGCGTCCGAACAGTCTGGTTTGCAGCCGGTCGAGATAGATGTAGACGACCGGTGTCGTGTAGAGCGTGAGGATCTGGGACAAAGCGAGGCCGCCGACGATAGCGTAACCGAGCGGCTGGCGAATTTCCGATCCGACGCCGGTGCCGACCATCATCGGAACGCCGCCGAGCAGCGCCGCCATCGTTGTCATCAGGATCGGGCGGAAGCGCAGCACGCAGGCTTGGTAGATCGATTCTTCGGCCGTCAAGCCCTCGGCGTGTTCGACTTGCTGGGCAAAATCCACCAGCATGATGCCGTTTTTCTTGACGATACCAATGAGCAATATCAAGCCGACGATCGCGATCACGCTTAGATCGATGTGAACCGCCATCAGCAATAGCAGTGCGCCGATGCCGGCCGAGGGCAGGGTCGAGATGATGGTGATGGGGTGGATCAGGCTTTCGTAGAGCACCCCCAGGATGAGATAGATGACGAACAGCGATGCGACGATCAGGATCGGCGTGCTCTTCAACGATGCTCCAAATGCCTGGGCGTTTCCCTGGAAACTGGTCTGCAGCGAGAGTGGCGGGTGAAGCTCCTTTTCAACCGCCTGGATGCCACTCACGGCTTGGCCGATCGCAGCGCCTGGCACAAGATTAAACGAGATTGTCACCGAGGGGAACTGGCCCTGATGATTGATCACGAGCGGCGCGGTCTTCACCACCGTATCGACCAACGTGGATAACGGCACCTGCTGCCCGCTCGATGATTTGACATAGATGCCGTTCAGCGCCTCGGGTCCATATTGGAATTTGGGATTGACCTCCAGAATCACATGGTATTGCTGAAGAGTGGTATACATGGTCGAGACGATGCGTTGGCCGAAGGCATCGTCAAGCGTGTTGTCGATCGTGTAGGGCAGGATGCCATAGCTTGAGGCCACATCGCGCTTGATGGTGATGTCGAGCATCGGGCCGGCATTGAGCTGATCGGTGGTGACGTCGGAGACGCCGGGTACCGTCTTGATCTTGTCGAGAAACAGGGCAGCCCAGTGTGCAAGTTCGCCGGCATCGGCGTCGTTCAAGGTGTACTGAAACTGGGTCTTGTTCAGCCGCGCGCCGATGGTGATGTCCTGCGCGGGCTGCATATAGAGCGTGATGCCCTGAATCTTGGCGAGGTTGGTCCGCAGACGAGCGATTACCTTGTCGATCTTGTCCCGCTGATTTGCGGGCTTGAGCTGAATGAAGGCGCGGCCGTCGTTGAGTGTATAGACGCCGCCGCCTGCACCTACCGCTGATCCGACGGTGTCGACGGCCGGATCCCGCATGATGGCATCCTGGAGGGCCTGCTGGCGCTCCAGCATGGCCTGGAAGGAAATATCCTGTGCCGCCTCGGACTGGCCGATAATCAATCCGGTGTCCTGTTGGGGAAAGAAGCCCTTGGGAATGATTACATAGAGATACCCGGTCAGCGCGATAGTGCCGAACATCACCATCAGCGTGATGAACTGGTGCCGCAGCACGATCTTCAGGCCTGATTCATAGACATAGAGCAGGCCGTCGAAGCCACGCTCGGACATCCGGTAGAGCCAGCCGTGCTCCTTGCTCTCCGGCTTGAGCAGGTACGCGCACATCATCGGCGTGAGTGTCCGTGAGATCACCAGCGAGAGGACGAGCGCCACGCTCACCGTCACCGCGAACTCGCGGAACAGCAATCCCACATAGCCGGACATCAGGAACAGCGGAATGAACACGGCGATGAGCGAGAACGTGATCGCCATGACGGTGAAGCCGATCTCGCCGGACCCCTTCATCGCCGCGTCGTACGGCGAGAGGCCCTCCTCGATATGCCGCACGATGTTCTCTATCTCGACAACGGCGTCGTCGACCACGAAACCGACCGCAATTGACAGGGCCATCAGCGAGAGGTTGTCGAGACCGTAGCCCATTTCGTAAAGCATCGCGAAAGTACCGACCAGCGCCAGCGGGACGGTGACGGCCGGAATAACGGTCGCCCAGAAACTACGAAGGAATATGAAGATCACCATGACGACCAGCGCAACCGTCAGCAGCAGCGTGAACTGCACGTCGTCGACCGATGCGCGGATGGTCTGGGTGCGATCGGAAATGACGTTTATCTTGACGGCGGCCGGGATCGAGGCCTGAAGCACCGGCATCATCGCCTTGATCCGACCGACCGTCTCGATGACGTTGGCGCCGGGCTGGCGCTGCACCGCCAGAATAATGGCGCGGTTCTGGTTGAACCAGGCGGAAATCAGCTCGTTCTCTCCCGCGCTCACGGCCCGGCCGATATCACGGATGCGGACCGGCGACCCGTTACGGTAGGCAATGATCAGGTCGGCGTATTTGTCGGGCTTGAACAGCTGATCGTTGGTATTGAGCGTGAAGGTCTGGCGAGGGCTGTTGAGCGTACCTTTCGGAAGGTCGACGTTCGCCTGGCCGAGTACTGTGCGCACGTCCTCGAGATTGATGCCGCGGGCTGCCAGCGCCTGCGGATCGACCTGCACGCGGACGGTCGGCTGCTGCTGACCTCCGATGCCCACGAGGCCTACTCCGGATATCTGAGAGATCTTTTGCAGCAGGATATTTTGCGCGTAAGCGTCAACAACGGTTAACGGCAGGCTGTCCGAAGTGATCCCGAGCACCAGGATCGGCGTTTCAGCCGGATTGACTTTGCGGATGAGCGGCGGATAAGGCATGTTCTTCGGCAGATAGGCCGTCGCGGCATTGATTGCTGACAGCGTGTCGCTGACCGCCCCGTCGATCGGCCGATTCAAATCGAACTGCAGGGTGATCTGGGCGTAGCCGAGTCCGCTCGCCGACGTCATCTGGGCAAGGCCTGGAATCTCGCCGAACTGCAGCTCGAGCGGCGATGCCACCGTGGAGGCCATGGTCTGCGGGTCGGCACCCGGAAACTGCGCCGTGATCGAAAGCGTCGGATAGTTGACGTTCGGCAGCGACGCCACCGGCAAGAGCGGATAGGCGATCAGACCACTCACCAATAGCCCCACCATTAGCAGCGCGGTGGCAATCGGCCGTTGAATAAACGGCGCGGAAATATTCATGGGATCGGCGCTTGCAGCGCGTCCTGTGCGGCCGCTTCCTGTGCCGCCTTGCCGTGCAGCAATGTGACATGCGTGCCTGGCTGCAGCTTGTATTGTCCGTCGACCACCACCTGCTCGTCGGCCTTAAGACCGGAATCGATCAGTGCCTGCCCGTCGCTGATCTCCGCGACCTTGATCGGCCGGATCGCCACGATGTTGTCGGGACTAACGACGTAAGCATAGGGCCCTTTCGCGCCTTGCTGGATGACCGCGGCGGGAACAGTCAGGCCGTTGTGGCGCGTGTCCACCAGCAGCCGCGCATTCACCAGTTCGCCCGGCCAGAGCCTGTTCGCCTTGTTGGCGAAGTTTGCCTTGAGTTGGATCGAGCCGGTGGTCTGCAGGATCTCATTGTTGACGAGGCCGAGTTCTCCTTCATCCAGCTTCATCGTGTTACCCTGGTTGTAGGCGAGAACCTTCAGGGGCATCTTGGTCGTCTGCTGTTGCTGTTGGATTTGCGGCAAACTCGTCTCCGGCAGAGTGAAGATCAGCGAAATCGGATTGATTTGTGTGACCACGACGAGGCCGTTGGTATTTGACGGGCTGATGATGTTGCCGACATCGATCTGACGAATGCCGACTACACCTTCGATCGGTGACGTCAGGCGGGTATAGCTGAGCTGCACCTTCGCGGCTTCAACCAGCGCATTGTCGGTCTTGATAGCCGCCTGCAATTCCCCCACCTGCGCCTGCTGGGTCTCGATCAATTGTGGAGTGGCCCAGCCCTTGCCGCCCAATGTGGTGTAGCGAGTGAGATTGGCCTGGGCATTCTTGAGCTGCGCCTGATCGCGCTCGAGGTTTCCGGTGTATTGATCGATCAACGCCTGATAGGGACGCGGGTCGATCTGCGCGAGCAGGTCGCCGGCATGCACGGTCTGGCCTTCCGTGAAGTTGATGCTGATGATTTGCCCCTGGATCTGGGCGCGCACAATGTCGGTGTTGTAGGCGATCACCGTGCCGACCCCCGTAAGATAGATCGGCACGTCATGCTGCGTGACAGTGCCGGCGACGATCGGCGCCGTGGGCACGGTGGGCTTGGCTTCGACCTTCTCCAACGGGTAGTTGCGCGTGAAGTACAGCAGGCCGCCGACCGCAAGCGCTGCGATCAGTAAGGCAGAAACAACAACTCTCTTGCTCATGGCCGCTCTCGTTCACAGATGGTCAATTGACTCACGGGGTAGCGCCTGACGTGGGAGCAGTGCCTGGCGTGGTGGATGAACCGGCGGGCGGCGCGACAATCGGCATCGCCGGCGCCAAATTCGATCCCGCCGTGCCGGCAAAGGGCGATACATTTGCTGTCGGTACTGCCGGAGCCGCGCTAACCCCGAGATTCCCGATCTCGTAAGATCCCAACGGAATTCCCGTACGAATGCCGCTACCCGACGCGGTGGACGACGTGGTCGTTGTCGGGTTCGACGATGCCGCAATGCTGCTCGCGCCGGAGCCGCACATTCCGGTCAATCCCGACGTCGCCAGCATTCCCGAGGTTGTCGATACTCCCGACGTCGTGGATATTGCAGACGACGCCATTCCTGGTGACATCGACGGGCTGCCCGGCGCTGCCGCGGTAGCCGGCGCCGTGGTTCCGCCCGCCATTCCGCCGCCGTCATAGGTCGTGGGGGATCCGAACGTTCCCTCCGGCGAAGTCGCAACGCTCGAACACGCCGCGCCACTACTTGCGCTCGGAACGGGAATCGTGCCGGTCAAGCCATTGGGAGCGGCGCTGACGTCAGGCGATGCACCCAACGGCAAGCCGTTGGGACCGACGGATTCTCCGGGAGCTATTCCAAACGAAGAAGTGACGCCGAGCGAAGCCGGGGCCGTGGTTATACCGGCCTGTGGGAAGGCGGCGCTATGGCACAACAACGACGAGGCCCCGCAGATAGCCAGTACGGCGGCGCTGGCCATGATTTTCTTTTTCATAATGATCGCTCACATAGAAAAAACTGACTGAGCATTTGCTCTGCGGGACTGGCGTTTCCGGCCCCAGGGACTGGCCCGGAGGTTGTGGTGGTCGCACACGCTGGATTGGTTGCGGTCGCAGGTGAAGTCGCAGCGCCGCCCATTGTCGGCGAAACGGTGGGCAACGTTGGTATCGACGAATTCGGCCCCAGCGTACCCACAATGGGAAATACGTTTGGCAACGGTACCGGCGGCGTAGAACCAACGCCGAGATTGGCGATCTCAAATGATCCGAACGGAATTCCGGTTCGAGCGCTGCCGCCCGGAGTAGTGGGCGTTGTTGACATGGGACTGGACGATGCAGCAATGCTGCTTGAGCCTGAACCGCACATTCCCGACGTTCCCGAAGTGTCCAGCATTCCCGAGGATGTCGACATTCCCGGCGACGTTGACGTACCCGCATTCGACGGTGTCGCTACTCCAGGGATTGGCAGGGTTCCTGGGTCAACCGCGGTGGCGGGTGCGGAGGCTCCGGGTGTCGTTCCGCCCCCGTCGTACATCGCGCTCGACCCGTACATAACCGAGGGCGAAGTGGCCACCGTCGAACACGCCGTGCTGCTGCTTGCGCCCGGAATTGAAATGGTGCCCGCCAAGCCGGTCGGCGCCGGACTCACGCCGGCTGATGTGATCTCGGTCGAGCCCAACGGGATTCCGGTCGGAGAACTTGTCGAACCGATCCCCATGCCAAGCGGCGAAGTTGCGCCAATCGTGGGTGTCGGCACGGCCGAATCATCAATTTGGGCCATCGCCACGTTGCAGACGAACAGCGCTGGAAAGACCGCAGCAATCACGGAGAGTCTTGCTGTCGTTCTCCTTTTGAAGCCCGTGTTGCTGATCCTGAAGCCCCTCAACGATCCGGAGTGAAATTTTGCGATGTCGTTCAAGTGGCCGCCGCGGTGCGATGTTGCAGCACCCGCGTCGATCGGTTTTGCGACAAGCTCTCCCGGCGCGGAACTATCCGACATTGGTCAATCCCCGGTTCCCTGATCAATGTTCACGCCTGAAGCGCGTGGTTTGCCAACACGCTTTGTGAAATTTCCAACGCAAACGATCGGTGTCTTGCAGCCGTCGGCTGAAAACGCTCTCGACAGTTAAGTGGCGGGATGCCTAAACCGTTCAATTAAATAGCGGTTTAAGCTATTTGACGTTGGATATGATTGAGCCGCGGCGCAGATTGCGCGCGTGGCATGCACGCTGGGCGTTGCGAAGTATCCGACGCTGAACCCCAGCGGTAATCAAATCAGCCTCAGCCACCTGTGAGTATTCAAAAGGTTAAACGAAATGTTACTTGAGCGGTGCTCGTGCGCTCAGATTTACGTCCATGGAGCGCCTCTGACAGAAATGTTTGTTTGATCCGGGAGAGTTAAATCTTACGGGACTATGGAGAGCACAATGGGCGAAGACGATGTTGTCGGCGTCGGCGATTACAAGGGAGCCGCGGCAGGGTGGGGCGCTCTGAAGGCTGTGGCCGATGCTGTTCGCGGTCAGATGGCTGTTGTAAAAGAGACGCGCGGTCTCCTTAGTATGAACCAGCCGCACGGGTTCGACTGCCCTGGTTGCGCTTGGCCCGATCCAAAACATACCTCGTCTTTCGAGTTCTGCGAGAACGGTGCCAAGGCCGTCGCCTGGGAGGCGACAGCCAAACGGACGACGCCAGCATTCTTTGCGGCCCATACCGTCAGCGAGCTCTGGGACTGGTCAGACTTCGACCTGGAGAATGAAGGTCGTCTCGCACATCCGATGGTCTACGACCAGGCAACTGATAGATACCTGCCAATCTCATGGGACGAGGCGCTCGCGAGGATCGGCGCCGCGCTCCGCCGGTTGCCGCAGCCGGATATGGCGGAGTTTTACACGTCAGGCCGAGCGTCTAACGAGGCAGCCTTCCTCTATCAGCTGTTTGCGCGGGAATACGGAACCAACAACTTTCCCGATTGCTCGAACATGTGTCACGAGGCGACCAGCGTCGGCTTGCCGGAGTCGATTGGTGTCGGCAAGGGAACTGTGACGTTGGAAGATTTCGATCACTGCGACGCGCTTATCTGCATCGGTCATAATCCCGGGACCAATCACCCACGCATGCTGACGACCTTGCGTGAGGTCTCGAAGCGTGGAGCGCCGATTATCGTTTTCAATCCTTTACGTGAGCGTGGGTTGGAGCGGTTTACGTCACCGCAACACCCCGCGGAGATGTTGACACTGAGTTCTACGCCGATCGCGTCAACTTATTATCAGCTCAAGGTCGGCGGCGATATCGCAGTGATGAAGGGCATGATGAAGCACCTGGTGGCGCTTGACAAAAAAGGCATTGCCGAAGGTGACACCAGTGTTCTGGACCGCGACTTCATCAAGAATCATACGACCGGCATCGACGAACTGCTGGCCGACATCGAGGCGACCTCATGGGATGCGATCGAGGAGGCCTCGGGCCTGTCGCGGTCGGATATCGAGTTCGCTGGCAACGTCTACGCCAAAGCGGAGCGAGTTATCGTCAACTACGGCATGGGGATCACCCAGCATCGACACGGCACGGGCAACGTGCAGCAGATCGCCAATCTGTTGATGCTCCGCGGCAATATCGGGCGCAAGGGCGCTGGCATTTCTCCGCTGCGCGGCCACTCGAATGTGCAGGGGGATCGGACGGTCGGCATTACCGAGAGCCCGAATGACGCCCTTCTGGATGGATTAGCCCGCGTATTCGGTTTCGAGCCGCCGCGCAACAAGGGCCACAACGCCATCGAAGCCATCGAGGCGATCCGGGATAGGCGCTCGAAGGCTCTGGTCTGTCTTGGGGGCAACCTTGCCGTTGCCATGTCCGATCCGGAAGTCACTTTCAAGGCGATGAGGAATCTCGATCTCGCGGTGCATATCGCTACCAAGCTCAATCGTTCCCATCTGCTGCCCGCCAAGGAATCCTTCATTCTTCCCTGTCTGGGGCGTACCGAGATTGATGTTCAGGCGACGGGCCGGCAGTCGGTCACCGTGGAAGATTCAATGTCGATGGTTCATGCGTCCCGGGGTGGGCTGAAACCGGCGTCCGAGTACCTGAGATCAGAACCGGCAATCATCGCAGGGATGGCGCTGGCCACATTACCGAACACGCGGGTCGGATGGGCAGACCTCATCGCCGACTACGGAAAAATTCGCGACGCCATCGAGGCGATTTTCCCCGAATTTAGAGATTTCAATGCTCGCATCAAGAAGCCGGGCGGATTTCGATTGTATATTGCCGCGTCCGAACGAGAGTGGCAGACCCCGACGAAGAGGGCAAAGTTTCTGGTATACTCCGGCTTGGATGAAGATCCGCGGGCCGCGAATCGTGAAGCTCTTACACTGACGACGATCAGAAGTCATGATCAATACAACACAACGATCTACGGCATGAATGATCGCTACCGTGGGATCACGGGGCGGCGCGATGTCGTATTCGTCAATGAGCGCGACCTCGGCAGCCGAGGTTTAAAACACGGCGACCTGGTCGATCTCAGCGTCGTACCCGATGCGGGAGCGAAACCGGGCGAACGCGTTATGCGCAATCTGACGGCTGTCGCCTATAATATCGCGCAGGGCTCGATTGCGACCTACTATCCCGAAGCCAACGTCCTGGTGGCACTGGATCATTACGACGTCAAATCCGGAACGCCGTCCTACAAATCAACTCCGGTTCTGTTGCGCGCTTCGGCAGACCATTAGACGTCTCGCCGATTGGTTGAGAGCCGCCAATTATTAATGAGTTGAAATGTCGCGATGAACATCGTAGCAGCGCGCCGGCGCCCGAGACGAGCGCGCAGGGGCGTCTAAAGACCAGCAGGCGGAGTCGCACCACGTCATTTGGAACGTCCGAATTGACGCAGCTTGACCCATGGCTCAATCATTTGGCTCAATCCGACACGAGATCGGGCGATCAGTTCAGGCGATCCAGGCCTGTTGCATCGCCGCAGACGCTTTTGTGGCGATATTCTTGGCCGCTTTTCGCACCTTCTCGAACGCACGCACCTCGATTTGCCGCACGCGCTCGCGCGAGACGCCGAAGTTTTCCGCGAGCTGCTCGAGCGTTAGTGGTTCGTCGGCGAGGTGCCGAGCTTCGAAAATGCGACGTTCGCGGTCGTTCAGGACGTCGATCGCGGCTATCAGTGCGTTGTGCTGATGCTCTCTCTCGTCCTGTTCGACCACAAGGGCTTCGGGCGAGGGGGACTGATCGACGAGATGGTCCTGCCATTCGCCGGCTTCCCCATCGTTACGAAGCGGCGTATTGATCGATTTATCGCCGCCGAGGCGTCGATTCATGTCGACGACGTCCACCTCTGCGACATCAAGGTTCTTTGCGATCAGGGCAACCTGATCGGGGTGCAGATCACCGCTTTCCAGTGCGGCGATCTTGTTTTTTGCCGAGCGCAATTTGAAGAAGAGTTTCTTTTGGCTCGTGGTAGTGCCAATTTTTACAAGTGACCACGAACGCAGAATGTAATCCTGTATCGAAGCCCTGATCCACCATATTGCGTAAGTGGCGAAGCGAAAACCCCGTTCGGGCTCGAAGCGGTTCAATGCCTGCATCAGCCCGACGTTGCCTTCGGAGATTACTTCGGCGATCGGCAAACCGTAGCCGCGGTAATTCATTGCGATTTTGGCGGCAAGCCGCAGGTGACTTGTGATCAGTTGGTCCGCCGCGTCGCGGTCACCCTGCTCGCGCCAGCGTTTGGCGAGCCTGTACTCCTGGTCTTTTTCGAGCATCGGGAAGCGCCGGATGTCAGAGAGATAGCCTTTACGGCGCCCACCGCTGGCAAGCGCCAGTTCGGTTCGCGCTCTCGCCGTGAGGCTCCGGAATTGTCCCTCGATACCCATATTAAATCGCTCCGTCCTGTAAAGCTCTGTTCTTCCGCGGTTCGAAACTCGAGCGGATTACTAAAAGATAGACGTTGAGCGTATGGAGCCATTAAATTGAAGGTTAATACCCTAAATTTGAATTCAGGCGCGAGGCTCATCGTGCGCGGCGGCCTTGCCGCGTCCCGTTCCATCTATCCGGCATTCACTCGCCGGCGAACGGGTCGTACCACAGCGAACGGCACTGCCGTCTGAGGACACTCAAACGGCGATGGTTCGAGCCGTTGGACGAATTGGGCCACCCGTAGAGCCCGCGGTACGCCTTATTGGCCACGTCTCCACGGGGGGGCTCATTCAGTCAGGAAGAGCCGGCCGTCGTCGACTCCCGGTCGGCCACCTAGTAGGTGCAATTGTACGGTGGGGTGTACGACGGGTTATAAGGGCAACCGAGGCCATCGTCGTAAATGCCGCCGATGAAATGACGCGTTCCAGTGCCAAGGTGCCCTTGGTCGACGTGCGCCATGCGACCTGCGCCAACGCTGTCAACGTGGCCTGCGCCGAGACCTCCGATGCGACCGACGCCCACGCCGCTGCCCATGTGAGCTCCTCCGAAGCCACCCGCGTGGCCTCCGCTAAAGCCACCGATACCGAAGCCACCGCCGCCCTTGGCTTGTGCGCCCGTTGCAAGAAGGCTGCCGGCAAGCATTGCGCTTGCCAAAATCATCATCACTCGTCGTTTCATGATATTCTCCATTTAGATGGACGGATCGTTCCGCCACAGGATCTTGTCAGACATCGACGTGCTCAACAGAGTAGACGCCAACGTCGCGATACAATGGAGATGAGAACGCCTAGCTGCTATCTCAACTAAATTCTTCACCACAGGCGCGCCCAACCCAACGAAAGCGCACACAACATCGAGAGCTCGATTGATCGGGTCGGTCGTGTGCATGCGCTCTCAATCGCACGACGGAAGCCGTGGCGATTGCAGTTTTCAGCAAGCCTGTCGAACGGGCAAAATGCCCTTGATGGGCAGTTATTATGGTAAAATTGTCAGCGAAGATTCAACGAATCCCGCGCATGGAATTCGGCCATCCGCTCCCGAACGCGAACGGATGATATCCGCGCGTTGGACGCCGTGATTTACGCGCTTCAAAAAAATCGGACGGCGCACACCCGCCTGAGGGGCACAAGACGCAGCCTGCGCCGTCCACTCGACAGCCGCCGCATGATATCGCTTTGGGGGGCAAGCGTGGCGTGACTGTTCTGAACATGATCTGGGTGCGGAGAGCTGTTTGCGCCATTAAATAGTCGCCCGTTAAGAAGCTGATCTGAGGGCTGATTGGACGCTGATGGCTGCGATGAGTGCGGTCAGGATAAGGCGCCAAAAATCTCTCAGCCAGGCGAGGATGCGGCGGAAGTTGTGGCCGACGGCTGAGAGGACAACGTTGGCAGCATCGCCTGCGCGGCCTTTGAGGTAGCAGCGGCCGAGGTGTCCTTCGGCCTTCAGGTGTCCGATGATGGGCTCGATGGCGGAGCGGCGGCGCAGCTCGCGCTTGATGACACCGAAGACGCCGTGCTTCTGGCCGGAGATGAAGACACGACGGGAATTTTGCGCGTCGTGGCCGCGGTATCCCTTGTCGACATAGGCCCGCTCGATGGACAGCCGGTGAGCGTTTCGGTGCGGTCAATGACGTCCCGCAAGGTGTGACCGTCGTACGGGTTATCGGGCATCGCCCTGGCGTGCAGCACGAACAGGCCTCCGGGAGCCCGGCGGTTGTTGGTGACGATGGAGGCCTTCACTCCGAACTCGTAAGGCGCGGCGGCCTTGCCTTTGCCGATGCACTCCACCTCCGGGGCATGGAAGGAATAAAGCTTCCAGCCGCGCTGGCGCTGCTGTTGCGAGCGGATCTGCGTGGCTCGGCCAAGCGGGAGGGCGAACGCCTCCTCCAGTGCTGGCTGGTCCACGATCTTGCGGCGGATGTCGCGGATGATCCGGCCCAGCCGACTGCGCAGGATACGCAACTGCCGCTGATGCCGCCTGAACTGTTTGGCATGGGCGTAGCGGCCTGCCATCATCGCGGCGGCCTTGGCCACGCGAGAATAGGATTGCCGCAACCTGACGCCGTGCCTGGTCGCCAGGCGGTTGAGCCCCTTGATGGCCGCATGCAGCAGCTTGGCATCGGTCGGAAAGGTGATGGCCTTCGGCTGCACCGTGGTGTCGACCGTGACCCGTTTGAGGTCTTGGCCGCGTAACGCGCCGGCCGCGTGCGCCACTCGCAGGCTCTCGGCCAGCAGCAACTCCAGTCTGTCGCCGAGCCGCTTGCGCCAATGGCTCAGGTCAGAGCGCTCGTGCGGGAAGGCGTGCTGGAAGAACTCCTCGCCGGTGAAGAACTGGAAATATGGGTCGTGGACCCAGCGCTCGCACACCCCCTCATCGGACAGCCCGTAAATGTGCTTGAGCAACAACAGCCCGATCATGAAGCGGGTCTCGATGCCCGGCCGGCCGTTCTCGCTGTAGAGCGGAGCGACCTCGCCGTCGATCCAGTCCCAATCGATCTTGCCAGCAAGCAGAACCAGCTCGTGCTTCATGTTGATGATCTGGTCCAGCCGCGCCCGGAACAGATCGTTCGATCCCGTCGTCTTGTGCTTCTTCGGCCGCATCGTTCCCTCCGATGCACCACAGAATCATGGTCCGCAGCGAAAGGGAATCCAAAAACGAAATTGCAACGTTCAGGGCTCTCAAGCCCCAAATCCCTGCAATCTCAAATGCCTCCGAATCCGGAAAACAGAATCCCGCTCAATCGCTTAGAGGCTTATTCACGGACAACTCGACAGCCGCCGCATGATATCGCTTCGGGGGGCAAGCGTGGCGTGACTGTTCTGAACATGATCTGGGTGCGGAGAGCTGTTTGCGCCATTAAATAATGAGTTAGTCTTCGTGGAACGCGGTTCTTGGTGAACTGGCCGTCAAGGATCGTTTTTCACGGTCCGCTGTCCGGCTCCCACCAAGCAGCGCAACCTCACGACGCCTCGTTCGCGATTACCGGCAGGGTGAACTGGAACGTAGCACCGTGGGGCAAGTTGTCCGTGGCCGAGATCCGGCCTCCGTGAGCTTCGATGATCGAACGGCAGATCGAGAGCCCCATACCCATGCCACCGGATTTAGTGGTGAAGAAGGCGTTGAACAGCCGCTCCGCGTTTTCGGCGGAGATCCCGATGCCGCAGTCCGTCACACTTACGATCACCTCGCGTGCTTCATCTTGACGCGATCGGATCACTAGTTCGCGCGACCGATCCGTGACCGCTTGCATCGCTTCAATGCCATTCATCACCAAGTTGATGATCACCTGCTGCAGCTGGACCCGGTCGCCCAGGATCATGGGTAGAGAGAGTGCCAACTCCACTCGCAGCGACACCTCATGGCTGATCAACTCACGTTGTATCAGCGCGATGGTCTCGTTAACGACGTCGTTGGCGTCGAGCGGCACCTTCTCGATGCGGGTCTTGTTAGCGAGCGCCCGGAACCGCCGAATCACCCCACTTGCCCGATTGCCGTCGTCGATAATCCATTCCACCGAGCGGCGAGCTGCGTCCAGGTCGGGACGATCGAGCCAGCGCAGACAGGCCTCCGCGTTGGCAACGACGGCGGCGAGCGGCTGATTCACTTCATGGGCGATCGAGGCGGTGAGCTGTCCCATGGCGGTGATGCGATTGACATGCGCGAGCTCCATTTGGGCGTTGAGCAGGCGCTGTTCGCTAGCGCGCAGTTTCTCGTCTGCCCGCTTGCGGTCCGTCATGTCGATGACAAAGACAACTCCCTCATCGTGCTTTCTCTCGAAAAACGCTCCGCCGACCAGGACTGGCACGCGGCTGCCGTCCTTGCGAAAAAATTCCTTCTCAAAAGGCCTGCAAGTGCCGGTCGTGCTCATCTGGGCTAACGCATCCCGGTCGGCGGATGCCCACTCTGCGGGCGTCAAATTCGTCCACCGTATTCGATGCGTCAGAACGTCTTCGTGACTGTAGCCGAGCATGTCGAGAAAGGCTTCGTTGGCTTCGCTGATACCGCCCCGAGAATCCGCGATAAAGATCCCGATGATGTTCGAGTTGACCAGGCGGCGGATCCTGGTCTCCCGTTCCTGGAGGTCGTTGTAGAGACGGGCGTTCTCCAACGAGATCGCCGCCTGCGACGCCAGCAGTTCCAATACCGAAATCCGGTCAGGCGTGAACACGTGAGATGCCAAGTTATTCTCGAGGTAGAGCACCCCGATCAGGTTGGTCTGCTTTACCATTGGCACGCAAAGGATCGACCGGATGTGCTTCCGACGGATATGGGCATCTGCCGAGAAAGGATTCTCAACCAAGGCGTCATCAATGATCAAGGTTTCCCGGGTCCGGATAACGTAGTGGAGCAAGGATTCGGGAAGCTCGGTCGGCGAAACGACCGTCCCGCGCAGCGTGACATCGACCAGGCCGCGACCGGTCGTCGCTTCCGCCGCGATCCGTGGCTCGTCGCCCGAAAGCAGAACGAGCATGCCACGCTCGGCACCGGCATGCTCGACCGCGATCCGCATGAGCCTCTCGATGAGCTTGTCGAGGACGATCTCGCCCGACACCGCCTGCGCGGCCTTGAGCACCGTCCCGACATCCAACTGCCCGACCGGCGCACCAATGGTGGCGGTGGGAGATGCAGGGACTGGTGCGTCGCGGAGATGCGGATGAAGCTGTTCGAGCTGCCGGACCTTGCCGTCGGCTCCCCAACGTAGATAGCCGTAGCGGGCATCCTGCAAATATACACGGGCGATCTTCTCGAAGCCTCGTGCCGCGTAGAAGCGGGAAGCAAGTTCATTGGCGAGCGCCTCATTGTGAATAAAGCCGTTGGCGCGGGCCGAGCGGATGGCCTGTTCGTAGAGGCGCTCGGCATCGAGCTCCCGGCCTTCGATCCGCGCGATCTCGGCGCCGACCAGCGCGGCGCGGTTCTCGAAATTATCTGGGCAATTCGCCGCCCAGACCTGGAGCTGCTTGTGATGCGCAGCGACAGCGTCCAGGTGCTGCTGCCGCCCGGCGTCAGCAGTGGAATCACAGCATGCGGCCCGAGACAGCGCGTCGTAGAAGTAATATTCCGCCGTTTCGAATTGTGAGATCGAAGTCCACAACAGCCGTTGTGCTCCCGAGGAGGCATCGATGGCCGCCGCGTAGTCACCAGCAAAGAAGCGCGCCTGCAGTTTGCGCACCCAGTACCAGCACTCGACAAAAGCCAAATCCGGATTATCGGAAAAACGCCGCTCAATCCGAACCTCATTGAACAGGTTATCGTCGAACGAGCCGAATGTCGACGTCAAGCCACGCAGCGTTCGGATCAGCCCGAGCTGGGTAGTGATGGCGTCAAGGACGAGTCCGAAACGCATCTTCTGCGCGAACGCGAGGCCCCGCTCAGCTTCACGTTCCGCCTCGGTCAGCGGGTCGCCCGCCGCGAGAAGGTTCGTGTTCAATTGGTCGCCGCAGTAGGCGGCGTAAGTGAGATCGCCATTCTTGGTGGCGGCCTCGAACGCGCGGCGCACTAGATCGCGGCCCGCCCGGACATGTCTCGTCCAGGGCACAACGCCATATCCAAACTCCATGTAAGTCCTTGCCTGGAAACGCGTCAGCCCGCGTCGTTCGACCAAGTCACAGCCGAGCTGACCGAAGCGATATACCGCGGTCCGGTAGTCACCGAAGCGCGGGCCGGCGACCATCGACAGCCAAACATAGGCGCTGCACGAAGCGTCGCAGTTGCCGCGCTCAAGGCTGAGATTGACCGCTCGGCAGGCGACTAGGGCAACCAGGTTCGCATCGGTATACACGGCTGGCGCCCCGATCTTGGTCAGAACGTCCAGCGTCGCCAGCGATACCGGGTCGCTCATCAAAGGAAGATCGACCAGATCCTCGATCGTGCGGCTCTCGAGTTGCGACCATATCCGTTCGTATTCGCGCCGCGCCTCCTCGTTCGTCGGATGCGGCGACCAGTTGATGCCCAGATGCCGGAGGTAGTCGAGACCGACGGCAATGGCACGACTGCTCTGGTCGAGGGCCGTGTACAGATCCACGAGCAGGCACGCGACTGTGGCTCGTTCCACCGTACTTGCGGCGTGAGTTGAAAGCACATTCAACCGTTGCTCTGCTTCCGCCAGGGCGCCGGTGAGGAATTCGCATTCGGCCAGGCGCAGCTCGAGCCCAAACCTCAGCTCGTGCCGGCGCTCCCACGAGTCTTCGGGTAACAGCGTCGCACCGGCAGTGAGATAGGTGAGGGCGGAAGCATAGGCGCTGGTAGCCTTGGCGCGCCCGCCCGCGATCAGGTTGAACTCGGCCAGTTGCTCACGCTCGTCCCGGGAAGTGATCAAGGCGGCGCCGCGGTTGAGCTGGTTGACGATCTCGAACACGGATTCTTCGCGTTTTTCCGCAGGGGTATGCGCCACGAGCAGCCTGCCGATCAGGAGGTGCGCCTCGGCGCGCACCTGTTCCGGTATGAATGAATAGGCGGCCTCCTGGACACGGTCATGGGTGAACTTGTACGAACCCTCCGGCTGCTCGACCAGCTCCAGGCGAACCGCGTCCCACAGATCCGACCGCACCTCCTCGTTCGATTTTCCGAGAACGATGGAAAGCATCGCGATCTCGGCGACGTTGCCGAGGCAGGCGAGTTGCTGCAAGGCCGCCTGGGTTCGCGCGGACAGGCGGGTCAACTTCCCGACCATGAGGTCCACCACATTGTCGGTGTATCCCCTGGCGTGGAGGCGATCGAGCTCCCAGCGCCAGCGCGCCGCGTCATGATCGAAGCGGAGCAACCGCTCTTCGGCGAGATCAGAAACGAACTGAATCGCAAAAAAAGGATTGCCGCCCGTCTTCTCGTGCACCAGTTGCGCCAGCGGGGCGGCATCGCCCGGCCTGCAGCCAAGCGTATCCGCAACGAGATGGCCCATGTCTTCGCGGGTGAGCGGCGCAAGACCAATCTCCTGCACCGACGCTCCCGCCTTGCGGATGGCATCAAGCGTGCGCAGAAGCGGATGAGAGGGACCGACCTCGTTGTCCCGATAGGCACCGACCAGCAGCAGATGCCGCACCTCCGATTGTGTAGCCAGATGCTCGAGAAGGTCGAGCGTCGCCGCATCGAGCCATTGCAGATCGTCGAGAATGAGTGCGAGCGGGTGCTCCTTGCGCGCGAACACCGCAAGGAAGCGCCGGAACGCCATCTGGAAGCGGTTCTGTGCATCCGACGCCGGCAGGTTCGCGACCGCTGGCTGTTTCCCGATCACGAGTTCCAGTTCGGGAACGAGGTTGACGATGAGCTGACCATTCGGACCCAGGGCTTCGCGCAGGTCGTCTCGCCACCGGCCAAGCTCGGCCTCGCTCTGGCTCAGGAGCGAGCGGACCAGGCTCTGGAAGGCCTGGCCCAGGGTGGCGTACGGGATATCGCGCTTGTACTGGTCGAACTTGCCGGACGCGAACAGGCCACGCGACGAAACGAGCGCTTGGTGCAGCTCGTTTACCACTGAGGACTTGCCGATGCCGGAATATCCGGACACCAGCACGAACTCCACGGTGCCGGTCGCCACCACCCGATCGAAGGAAGCCAGCAGAGAGTCGATCTCGCGCTCGCGGCCATAGAGCTTCTCCGGAATCAGCAGCTGGTTGGGCAGGTCATGAGCGCCCAGCATGAACGGATCGATGCGACCATGCGTCTCCCATTCCCTCGAGCACTGTTGAAGATCGGCTTCGAGGCCGGAGGCGGTTTGGTAACGTTCCTCGGCGGTCTTCGCGAGGAGCTTCATCACAATAGCCGAGACCAGCCCAGGGACGCCGGAGACCCGATCCTCGATCGGCGCCGGTTGCCGTGCGATGTGGCAGTGCATCCACTCCATCGGATCGGCAGCGATGAAGGGCAGCGCTCCTGTGAGCATCTCGTAGAAGGTGACGCCCAGGGCATAGAGATCGCTGCGTGAGTCCACTGCGCGGTTCATCCTGCCGCTTTGCTCCGGCGCCATGTAGGCGAGCGTCCCGGCGATCACGTCTGGCGGCACCGGGGCTTGATGCTCGCGCGGCAGACGTGAGGCAATGCCGAACCCCGTCAGCCACACGCCGCCGCTTGCCTCGTTGACCAGAATATTTGCCGGCTTGATGTCCTTGTGGATGAGCCCCCGTTCATGCACGCGGCGGAGCACGCCCGCAAGCGGGATTGCGATGCGGAGGAAATGCGATATCTTCAACGGTCGGCCAAGCAGCCGGTCGATCGGCGTACCGCCGGGATCCTCAAGCACCAGCGTCATGCGGTTGTTGTATTGCGTCAACGCGACTGGTCGCGCCGACCACGCATTGTCCAGATCGTCCTTCAGTGCGTATTCGTGAGTGAGACGATTGAGGCTGTCAGAAGTCGGCTGCTCCGTAGCGGAACGCACGACGAGGACTGTGTTCCGGTTGCCGTCGACGTCATCGCGCCATCCCCTGCAGACGATGCGATCACCGTCCTCCCACGCAACCCGGAGGCCGCTATCCACCCCAACGTCGGACCAAGAGGATGGGATCATCCGTCGGACTCCACCGCCAGATCGGTGAGAAGATACTAAGCTAAAATTCGTCCCATGCAGGAGCGCGCCAATTGAACGAGCAGTTTACCACGTGCCGGGGTGCGCGGCGATATCTGATTCCGAGGGCAGGAGGCTGCCGATTGGTGTTCCCCTTTTTCCGGTCTGGAAAAATGATGCCGATTGGAACGACAAAATTGACAATCAGGAATGGCGCAATAGTGTGCCGCGGGCACCGTCAGGATTTTGGCTGCACTGGTCCGCCATACGCGAGTGCTGGATTGAAGTCGCTGTTCGAGCTAACGACCATCGGGAACGATTTCGACGGCGACGTCGCGGCGGCTGTCAACGCGACAAGTAACGCATCAATTGAGCGAGATCGGCCAGCGCCGCCCGCATGGCGCTTTTTCAACTCCAACGTGGGCGGCCCGTTCGACCAACTGGCTGACTGAGCTAAATCTACCTCATCGACGACACCGGACCCGGCTGAAGCGATGACATCCGCCAGACCGTGTTTCCGACGTCGTCGGCGATGAGCAGTCCGCCGGACTTATCGACTGCCAAACCGACCGGCCTTCCGCGCGCGTGATTGTCAGCGTCAAGAAATCCGGTAACGACATCTTGCGCCACGCCGCTCGGCCGTCCCTCGCTGAAGGGCACGAAGACAACTTTGTAACCGTTCAGAGGAGTTCGATCCCAGCTTCCGTGTTCGCCGACGAACGCACCGTCGCGGTACTTGGCAGGAAGGTCCGAGCCTGCGGCCATGGCCACACCCAACGGCGCCACGTGAGAGCTTAGCGCGTAGTCCGGTGTGATCGCCGTGGCGACCAGATCGGGCCGCTGCGGTTCAACGCGAGGGTCCAGGTGCTGACCGTAATAGCTGTAGGGCCAGCCATAGAAGCCTCCGTCGCGCACCGAAGTCAGGTAATCCGGGACCAGGTCAGGGCCGATTTCGTCGCGCTCGTTGGCGATGGCCCAGAGTTTGCCGGTTTCGGGTTCCCACTGCAGCCCGGTGGGATTGCGGATTCCGCTGGCGAAGATGCGATGGGCGCCCGAGGCCCGATCGACCTCCCAGATCGCAGCTCGTTCGTATTCAGCCCCAATTCCGTTTTCAGTGATGTTGCTGTTCGATCCGACTCCGACATAAAGCTTGGAGCCATCTGGACTGGCCAACAGCGCCTTGGTCCAGTGATGGTCGATGGGTCCACCAGGAAGATCGGTGAGTTTGGTGCCGGCGGCCGTGATGCTGGTTTGTCCATCCTGATACGGATAACGGACGATGGCATCAGTGTTGGCGACATAGAGATCGTGGCCAACGAGGGCGACGCCAAATGGCGAGTTGAGGTGATCCAGAAATGTGGTCCGCAGCTGGGGACTGCCGTCAGCATTGTTGCCGCGCAGCAGCGTGATGCGGTTTGCATCCTTAGCTTTGGCGCCGGCGATCCATTGCACCCAACTGGTAATGATGTCCTTCGGCCGGTTGATCGGGGCTTTCGGACCATTGCTCTCAACCACCAATACGTCCCCATTGGGGAGAACGTAAAGAGACCGCGGATGCTCAAGGCCGGTGGCCAATGCATGGATTTGCAATCCTTGCGGCACCGTGGGATTTTCCCCCTTTCCCCAGCCGACGGCTTTTGCAACCCGCATCGGCGGCATGAAGTACTGCTGCAACCCGGGCAGCACGGGATTGGCGCCGATCTGCCTTGCCGGGTCGCCAGCATGATCGTCACAGCCGGCGAGCCCAAGGCCGGCGACGGCGAGAAGCAGAACGGCGAGACGCGATGGTTTCGTCGAGCGTGCAATTTTGAGCGCGCGCTTCATATTTTAACCTCCAGCACGAGAGCGATTTGTGAAGGCCGTGCCAGTCAAGGCCGTCAGCAAGAGAACGACAACAACAAGTCCGGAAAGCATCAGGCCTGTTGGTACCACGGCAGTGTAGCCGTCGCGGCTGTGAACGAAGGCATTTATCAGCGAGAGCAAGACGGCAAGCGCGTAGCCAACCACGCGGGGCCAGGCGGGCCTTTCGATTTGTCTGCCGCCTGCAAGATCAGTTACGTAGGCGACGGCGGCAATGCCCGCCAATATCAGACCTGCGACGATCAGCCAGATGGAGAACCTCTCCCACATCACATTGGGTATCTGCCAATAGACAAGATCGGTGACCAGAGCGGCCGAGAAATAGGCGGCCGAAAACGATACCGGCAATTTGTGGATCGACCGTCGATGAGGCTTTCCGGTTAAACTAAAATCGGCATCGCCTCGGAAGGGTACTTCGGTGATTATTGCATGCTGCATGTCGCAATCCTTGCTACGATCCCGCGCCTCTGCATTTTCATAGCTGCTAGGCTTCTTTGGGTTTCGATGGGCGCCGTGAAAATTTGCACCTAGCATCCAAGATAGTCGCGCACTGATGCACAGGCATTTAAATTCGGTTTCATTTTCGAGACCTGTTGAAACGACTTGCGGCGAGCACCGGAGAGCAAATGCGGCCGCCGTCAACGCCCTTGAAAGGATTACGGCGAGGCTTCGGAGCAGTAGACCGGCCGGTAAAAACCGGTTCCAACTGCCTGCGTCATTGTTCGGGAATCGCGGTGGGCGGTAATCCGCCAAGGTACTCTGAGGCTTGCATTCCAGCGTCGAACATTTGCAAGGAAGAGGGTAGGGTTGGCCCGACCGTCCAGGAAATTGCCTTTTAGGGCGTGGACTCATTAGCACGTAGCCAAATTCTAATTGAAGCGAGTTTGACGAACGCCAGATAATTGGCTGCGAGTTTGTCGTATCGGGTCGCGACACGCCGACATTGCTTGATCTTGTTGAAGAACCGTTCGATCAGGTTGCGGGCGCGATACAGATAAGGGCTGAAGCAGATTGGGTCCTTGCGATTTCGTTTCGGCGGAATGTTCGCCCATGCTCCCTGCTGGCGGGCAAGCTCCCTGATCCAGTCGGCGTCGTAGCCCCGATCCGCGAGTAACATCGTGTGTGGACGCAGGGCGCTGAGGAGGACCGAACAGCCGATTGTCGTGCGCCTCACCTGGCGTGAGCGCGACATGGGGGGTCAGGTGAGGTGGGGGGGAGGGGGGAAGGGGGGGGACCCGCCGCCACCGAACGAAGCGATTGTAACAGGTGGTGCGGGGACCATAGGATTCCGGCAGGTCGCGCCATGGCGCACCAGAGCGCAGAACCCAAAAGATGCCATTGAGCACGCGACGGTCATTTACCCGCCGAACGCCGCGCGGCTTGTTGGGTAGCATCGGCTTGATGGCGGTCCATTCATAATCGCTGAGTTCGTAGCGCATGATTCAGGCTCCGGTTTCGGAGCTTAAATCACGTCTCGGGCAGGGCCAGCAAGCCGCAATCACTGGCCGCGAAGCCGCTAATGCTCTGAATGTACTTCCGCTTTCGGCCCGATAGCCGACATGGCCGGACTTGCCGCTGGGTCGCCCGTGCAGCGATTGACCCTGCTCGGACATAGCCATCACTGCGATCAAGACGCAGTATCGAAGGCGCACTGATCTCGTTCGTCGGCCGCGTGCCATCGATCGCGCGGCGGGCCGACGCCGTTCTCGACGCCTGCCTGTACTGACTCTAAGGATCACCACGTATTCACGCGGCTGAAGTCACTTCGCCCGCGGCTTCTACGTTGAGAATGATCTTCCCTCTCGGCGGCGGCCGTCGGCCTTCCAACATCATGTGGGCGTCTCGCGCATGGGCGAGAGGGAGGACCGCGCCGACGTGTGTTTTCAGTTCACCACGATCAATAAGTTCGGCAATTTTGCGCAGCCGCTCGGTCGTTACGTCCACCAGGAAGAAGGCTGCCCTGACACCGTGGTGCTTTGCGCGCTCTTGATCAGGCTGGGACACGGTGGAGATCAGTTTTCCGCCCGGGCGAAGCACCTGAAACGAACGTATTTGCGTTTCGCCGCCGACGAGATCAAGCACCGCGTCGGCATCCTTGACCTCATCTTCGAAGCGTTGCGTGTGATAGTCCACCACCTTGTCCGCACCGAGGCCCCGAACGTAATCGATATCTTTGGTTCCCGCCGTCGCGATGCAGCGCAGGCGAGCGTGACGAGCGAGCTGAACCGCGTAGGCTCCGACGTTTCCTGCAGCTCCATGGATGACGACCGTCTGGCCAGCTTCGAGCCGGGCTTGGTCGAAAAGGCCTTGCCAAGCCGTAACAGCGATGACGGGAACGGAAGCCGCTTCGATATAGCTGAGCGCGCTTGGCTTCTTCGCGAGCATCCCGGCCGACGCCACAGCGTACTCGGCGTAAGCGCCAACGAACTGAGGGTTGGTCACGCCGAAAACCTCGTCTCCGACCGCCAACCCGGAAATCCCGGAACCCAGAGCCGCGACTTCGCCGGACAGATCAGAGCCCAACGTGAGAGGAAGAGGTTGTGGCAATGCACTCTTGCCCGCCCTGATCCATCCGTCCCAGGGGCCGACGCCTGCTGCGTGAACTCTAACAAGGACTTCGCCTGGACCAGGGTCTGGTCGAGGAGCCGTTTCGAAAATCATCGTTTCCGGCGGGCCGAACTCATGCACGCGCCAGGCCATCATCGTGGACGGAGCAGGGCTCTGTGCCGTGCTGCCCATGAGGGTGCTTGTCATCCTGGCCTCCTTATCGCCATCAATCGTCAGGTTTGGCTATTCGCCCGAGTTCCAATCGCGACCAGCCGCGTGGGCAAGCCTCTTCGGCCGAAACCAACCATGGTCGATGCGTGGTGTTGCGCCAATCCGTCGTGAGTCCCATCCGCGACATACGTTGGTATGACCCTCTCGCTTGAAGTCGATTGATCTTTCGGTTCTATGGTGCAGAGCAGACAGCAGCCGACAAGACATGGGTCTTACCGATCCGCTGAAAGTGGAATGAAGTCTGTTGTTGATCCGGGATGTCCGCTATCCGGTCGCTAACAGGGGTGGACCGGACATCGCGCGGACAGCCCAATTCAGTCAAGATTGACCCCCTGCGGATATGCGCGTGGCGCACCTCACCAAAATGGGACGGCTTCGGTTTCGGCAGTCTCGGTGGTTTCGTCCAAAGCGGTCCCGCTCGGTGACGGCAATTAAGCCAGTCAAGTTCGACTTTTCAGCGAGACTAGTGCCCCGTATCCGAAGTTCGTGATACGTTGCAGCACGCTCTTGCACGAACTTCGGATGCGAGAGGGCACTAGCAAATCTATGATTCTAGTACCGCTTTTCGATCTGAAGTTCCTGGGACGAGTTCGCGGCAGGTGGTGCAGGAACTTCAGATCGGCGGTACTAGGGCGTAGATGACTCGGGGTTTTCAGGCGAGTTTCGCCCGATCGGCAGCATAACGCGAAAGACGGCGCCGTGGGGTTCGTTCGGCGTTGCCCATAGCCGTCCGCCATGGTTTTGGACGATCGAGCGGCAGATCGACAACCCCATCCCCAAGCCGCTGGCTTTGGTGGTGTAGAATGCTTCAAAGAGGCGATCGAGATTGGCTTGAGGCAGGCCGGGGCCGGAGTCGCTTACGGCGACAAGCACGCTGCCCGGCTCGGCCTCACTCGTGCTGATCAGCAACTCGCGCGGGCCCTCGGCGACCTCACTCATTGCTTCAACAGCGTTCATGATCAGGTTGAGGATCACCTGTTGCAACTGGACTTTGTCCCCCAAAATGTGCGGCAATCCGTCTGACAGTTGCAGCTTCACCAAAACGCCATGCTCTGACGTTGCGACACGGGTGAGTCCCATAATCTCCAATATGGCTTCGTTTATCTCCACGTCTCCCTTCTGCGCCGGCGCTTTTCTGGAGAAATCACGAATCCGGCTCACAATATCAGCGGCCCTCTTGCCGTCGTTGATAATACGGTCGATCGACTGCCTGACCGCTTCCAGATTTGGTGGCTGACGGGCGAGCCAGCGCGCAGCAGTTCCGGCACTCATCAGCGCAGCAGCGATAGGTTGGTTGACTTCATGGGCAATGGAGGCCGAGAGCTCGCCCATGGTTGCGACGCGGTTCGCGTGCGCCAGCTCTGCCTCGGCGCGCTTTCGCTCGGTCAGGTCGACGACAAATGCGACGCCCTGGTGCCGGAGTTCGCCGAAGGTTCGCCCCGCCTACAAGTACGGGCACGCGGCTGCCGTCTTTCCGAAAATACTCCGTCTCGAAAGGCTTGCAGGTTCCCGTCGAAGCAAGCTCCGCCAAGGCACGTTCGACA
The DNA here is from genome assembly GCA_963813165.1 of uncultured Pseudomonadota bacterium. Taxonomy (GTDB): domain Bacteria; phylum Pseudomonadota; class Alphaproteobacteria; order Rhizobiales; family Xanthobacteraceae; genus Bradyrhizobium. The sequence continues at coordinate 571,693 of CAWEYJ010000003.1, forward strand.
GCTCCGCCCCATTCTGGAGTGGTCAGGGCGGTCCAGCGTAGGCGGCCCGAGATGAGTATCATCGCGGCTATATCCCACGATGTCGAGAAAGGCGTCGTTGGCCTCCATGATGCGACCGTCAAGATCGAAAATGCATATCCCGATGATATTGGAGTCGACCAAGCGTCGGACCTTCGCCTCCCGTTCCCGAAGATCGCTATAAAGACGCGTGTTCTCTAGCGAGATCGCGGCTTGTCCGGCTAGCAGTTCCAGGACTGCGATCCGAGCTGGCGTGAATGCATGCGTCGTCAGCGCATTTTCGAGGAGGAGAATCCCGGTCAATTGCTGTTGCTTGATAAGTGGAAGGCAGAGCATCGACTTCCTTTGCCGGTCACGCAGATAATCGTCAGCCAGAGAACAGGTTAGGTTTGGAGGCATCATCGAGAATTACGCTTTCCTGCGTGCGGATGACATAGCGCACGAGGGATTCGGGACAGGCGACCCCAGTGATCGGCTCCTGGCGCATCGTGACTTCGATCTGACCGCCGGCCGCCCGTGCCTCCGCCTGAATCAGATATTCATCCCCTGATGGCAGTATCAAAAGGCCGCGATCCGCCCCTGCGTTCTCGATCGCGATCTTCATCAGCTGCTCGATCAACTTGGGCAACGCGATCTCGCTGGACAAAGCTTGAGAAGCCTTGACCACACTCGCGACATCGAGCTGCTGGACCGCGGAGCCAATGGCGGCCGCGGAATGCCGTCCCTCGGTAACAGCCAAATGTGGATAAAGCCGATCGAGTTGCCGCACTTTGCCGTCGGCGCCCCAGCGGAGATAGCAGTCCCTCGCGTTCCGTATATAGGCGTCGGCAATGCTCTCGACGCCGCGCGCCGCGTAGAATCGTGCTGCCACCTCATAGGCCACGCCTTCGTTCTGTACAAAACCATGCTCGCGGGCTGAGCGAATGGCCTGCTCATATAGGCGCATGGCGTCGGCGTCTCGCTCTTCGAGACGAGCGATCTCGGCCGACACCAGCGCGTGCTTGTCGGCGAAAGTCGGTGGGTAGTTTTCGGCCCACTCACGCAGTTGTTCCCGGTGCCCCGTCAGCAGTTCGCGCCACGCCTGCTGCTGATCGGTCCCCGCGGCTTCATAGAGCGCCGACACCGTTAATGCGGTGTAGTAGAAATAGTCGAGCTGCTGGATTTGGCCGGCGGAGGCTGCAAGCACCGGCTTCGCGTTGTCGGCCGCCGCCAGTGCCTCGGTATAATTGCCTGACAGGAACCGCGCCTTCAGTTTGACGATCCAATACCAGCAGATCGTCATGGGGGCGGTGATTTGAGCCTCGAACGTGGCTTCGTCGAACTGCGCATCGCTGAAGGTAGAGAAGGTTGCGGTCCGGCCCTGCATCGTCGCGATAAAGCGTTGCTGGCTAACTATAATGTCTGCGACGTCGGCGTATTTGGCTCTCCGGACGAAATCCAAACTCGTCTCCGACTCGCGCCACACCGCGTCGAGTGGATCGTTCCGCGCGAGAAGGAGTGCGATATCTCCGTACCTCGAGTAGCAGGCGAAGACCGTATCGCCTGTCTCAATTGCTGTCCGAGCACCTTTTAGCGCAAAATCGATCGCGACGGCGATCGGTTGCGCCCAGCTGGAAACCACTGCAGTCGCGCCGTAAACTTTCGCATGACTCGTGATGAAGCCATGTTTCGCGACTAGATCGCATGCAAGCTTGGCGAAACGATAACCGTCACTGTAACGGTGAAAGGCCCCTGCAAAGTAAAAGTCCCCAATTGACATAGCCGTATGCGGAAGGGCCGCTCAGCCCATGCTGAAGGCCGACTTTCACCATGCGGCATATCATCAAGCAAAACAGAGGAGGTCGACGAAGTAGGCTGGGGCAGCTACCTCCGACAACACCTGCATGGCGGCCTGCAGTACTGGGTCGGTCATCAGCGGCAGATCGATCAGGCTCTCGATCGAACGCCCATCGAGGATTTGCCAGACCGTTTCGTATTCGGCCTGGACTTGCTCCTGGGTCGGGATGCGCCGGCATGTCGATGCCCAGCTGGCGCAGGCATGTGAGCGCAGCTGGCTACAGCGTCGTGGTTTTCCGACTTCAAAGTATGGAGCCGAACCTTCAGATCGTAGACGGCGGCCTCGTCGACTTTGGACGCGGCACGCGGCAATAATTGATCGATCAGTTGGCTCGGCTGTGTCGAAGTGCACCAGTCAGAAACTCGCACTCGGCTCGCTCGAGCCACAGGCTGAATGCCAACTCATACTGGCTGCTCCAGTCGTTTTCGTCCAACAACGCCATGCCGGCCGAGAAATACGCAAGCGCGGACGCATAGGCCGCCGACGCTTTGGCCTTTCGTCCGGCACGCAGGTTAATCGTCGCCACCTGCGCTTTCTCGTCGCGATCGATCAGGCGCGCAGCGCCTTGATTGAGCTGGTTCGCCACATCGAACAGATGCTCGGCGAGTTGATCGGCCGTCATGCTCGCCAGCAGCACCCGGCCGATGCTCAGGTGAACGTCGGCTCTATGCGCGTCGGAAATGAGCGAGTACGCCGCCTGCTGGATGCGGTCGTGCAGGAACTTGTATGCGCGCTCCTGTTGGACGACGAGCCCGGCATGTACGGCCTCCCCGAATGCGGTGTGGATCGTCTCGCCCTGGACGAGGATCAAAATGAAGGTTTCCGCGGCGTTGCCCAGACAGGCGAACTGTTTCAAGGCGTCCTGGGTGGGTGCAGACAACCGCCTCAGCTTCGCGGCCATGAGATCGACCACGTTGTCAGTGTAGCGTTTGGCGTGGATTCGACCGAGGTCACAAAACCATCGCGCGTCTACGTGATCGAAGACCAGCAGCGCTTCATCCGCGAGGTCGTAGAGAAACTGAACAGCAAAAAAAGGATTGCCGCCGGTCTTCTCGTGCACCAGCTGCACGAGCGGGTTCGCGAGCTTGGTCTCGCAGCGCAGGGATTCCGAGATCAACTGTTCGAGGTCGTCATAGGTCAAAGGCGCCAATACGATATCTTGGACTGCTACGCCAGCTCGACGGATCGCATCGAGCTTACGCATGAGCGGGTGCACGGCGTCGACCTCGTTGTCCCGATAGGCACCGATCAGCAGCAAATGCCTGATGTCCCCTTGCGTTAGAAGATCTTCGAGCAGATCCAGCGTGGCGGCATCGACCCATTGCAGATCGTCGAGGAAGAGCGCCAGCGGGTGCTCCGGACGCGCAAAGACGCCGATAAATCGCCGCAGCATCGTCTGGAACCGGCGCTGCGCATCTTGCGGTGACAGATCGGGGACGGGCGCCTGTTTGCCGATGATGAGTTCCAGGTCGGGGATGAGGCCTACGATCAGCAGCGCATTCGGGCCGAGTGCCTCGCGAAGCGCATCCCGCCAGCCCCGGAGTTCAGCCTCGCTCTTGCTCAAAATCTGCCGGACGAGAGTTTGAAAGGCCTGCGCCAAGGTGGCGTAAGGGATGTCGCGCTTGTGCTGATCGAACTTGCCGGAGGCGAAGAGGCCGCGCGGTGCAACCACGACCTTGTGGAGCTCATTCACCACCGAGGACTTGCCGATGCCGGAATATCCGGAGACGAGAACCAGCTCCGGTATGCCGGTGGCGACAACCTGATGGAACGAGTTGAGAAGAGCTGCGACCTCGTGCGAGCGCCCGAACAGTTTCTCGGGAATCAATAGCCGATCCCGCACGTCGTGCTCTGCGAGCGGGAATTCATCGATTTCACCCCGCATTTCCCACTCGGCGCGGCACCGGCGCAGATCATGCTCGACGCCCGCGGCGGTCTGGTAGCGCTCCTCTGCGGTCTTGGCGAGCAGCTTCATGACGATAGCGGAGACGACGGGCGGAACGCTTGCAACCCGCTCGCCGGGCGGCACCGGTTTTCTAGCAATATGGCAGTGGACCCAATCCATCGGATCGACCGCCGTGAAGGGCAGCGAACCCGTCAGCATCTGATAGAGCGTGACGCCGAGCGCGTAGAGATCACTGCGGGAATCGATCGAACGGTTCATGCGTCCGGTCTGCTCTGGGGCCATATAGGCAAGTGTTCCGCCGATGAGCTCTGGCGGTTCGACCGATTGTCTCTCGCGCGTCAATCGCGACGCAACTCCGAAGCCAGTGAGCTGTACCTCACCACTCGCGACGTTCACCAGAATATTGACAGGCTTGATGTCCTTGTGGATGAGGCCGCGCTGGTGCATCTTGCCGACAGCCGCGGCAACGCCGACGGCGAGGCGCAGGAAACGGCCGACCTCCATCGGTGTACCGACGTGCGCGTCGAGCAAATCGCCACCGGGATCCTCAAGCACCAGAGTGGCCTTACCGCGATCTCGCACAAGCTCAATCGGCCGAACCGCCCACGTACTGTCCAGCTCATCCTTGAAGGAGTATTCGTGGGCGAGGCGATCTACAGTGGCTGGCGCCGGTTGTTCCGAGGCCGGGAACGCGACCAGAACGCCATTACGTTTGGCTTCCGTGCCGTCACGCCGCCCCCGGGCGAAGACGAGTCCGCCATCCTCCGATAAAATCTCGAGGTTGCCGATTCCGTTCGAACCGAACCGAAAAGATGGCCCCACTCACATGCCTCGCCTTTGAGCGGCCGCGCGGACCCCACGGCCGCCGCAACGTTAGCATCGTTGGGTGTACGCTCGCACCGCTTTCTTTTGGCATTAGCCAGCCAGCAGCCGTGAAAATCCGTCGGAACGCATTCTCAACTGTCTCGAAAACGTTGCAAAACACCAGCCAGTCATACGTTGGTATGACCAGCTTCCTCCAAAGGTTTTATCGCAATGCCTGCAAACGGCCTCGTGAGGATAGCCGGGCAATGTGCCGTTTGGCACATAGCGTCGTTTTCCTGCTAAGCAGCAAGACGTCGGCTATCGAGGCATAGCGGACTCTGGCGCGGCGTCAGGCCGGCAGATTTATAGGTTCACGGCCTAGTTATCCGATCAATCTCCGAGATGTTGCCCGGTCAGTAATCAGAGTCACCTTGGCCCCAGCCGCTGAAAAAGCCCAGAATTAACAGGTGACGAAACCTCTCAACGGCATTTTTAATTTCTCTGGCTTGTGCGAATCCGCTTCGTCTTCCTCTTGATCGCACCGACCTGTGCTTCGCGCTGCCATTGGGTGGACGCGAAAGGAGCCCTTGAACCCGCAGCCCATCGTTGATGGGCTTTTTCAGCGGTGCTGGCAGCATCTACAGACCTGGTCCGGTTTTGAAGACAGCATATTCATGCCAGGCGATCACCACATGGATTGTGCAGAAGCGCGGAGAACCGAGAGCACCGCGATCACAGCAGTACGTCTCGGCTGAACTGAGCCCGTTCGCGACGGGCTCCAAAGTTCATCTAGCCGTTATCACCGTGGAAGCCGGGACAGAAATCATGTGCTGTACTGCACAGCGAGTTATCCGTCCGACCCTGGTTCAACCTCGGCGCGGACATATACAAGTCGCGGTTGTCAACGTGGAATTGCCTCTGGTGGTAAATCCCTGGGGCTCGTCCCTCGTTTCTTGGCGACTGGGCAAAGAGCGGCGAAGCCATAAGCGCGGTAAAGGCCACGGTCGCGAGAATTATTTTCATTACCTTATCTCCTGATCGTTCGACGACGTCGGTGCCATCGATGAAAGGAGATTTGGGATCGGTACGATAGAAGCCCATTAAATTGAAGTTCAGTCGCCATTACACTTCAGTATGAGAGGGCCTGATGCAGCAACTGTCTCCGGAAGCCGTATTCGAGCAGATTTGGAAACGTGAGCAACGCCACCGCTCCGAGCGCGATACCGCACGCGACAACGACACGCTTGATGGTGTCTTCCCCTGGCGGCATAGTAGATGAGTGCGTCGGTTCATCGAACTGCCAGCGTTACCGTTGCTTCATTTCGGGGCGAGGTGTCCCTGCAGCGGCAAGCCTCTCGGCGCGATGCAAGTGATCCACGATCTTCGGCAGGGTCTGACGCGCAAACTCTTTGAGATCAGGATCGGACCCGTTCTGGATCTTGAACCTCCTCCGAATTGATGGACACCTGTAGTAGGCTCAAGGAGCCAGGAGGTGTTGGATGGAAGGACGGCAACGTCGGTCGTTTACGGACGACTCTAAGCGGCAAGCGGTCGATCGGGTGGCTTCGAGCGGTCGCTCGATCGGATCAGTGGCCAAGGAACTTGGCCTGCGCGATTCCGTGTCGCGCCGTTGGGTGGAACTACGTGGGGCTGGGCGGACCACGCGGCTGAGATATCCCGCCTGCAGCGAAGCCCGGCCATGACGGAAAAAGGAAAAAAGTGATTTGCCTGTCCAGTCCCTGCTTCAAAAATATTTCCGTTCCCTTTTGACCCAAATCACCTGCATATCTCTCGCCGTCCCGCCCTGCACAGAGGGGCGTTTCGCGATCGTCACGGACGTTGGGCGCGGGATGCGGTGGACGCGATGGCAACGCAGCGCAGGGATTTTGCGCGGACGAACGGTGCTGACGCGGACGGCGAAGTCGTGTGGTCCTGACGCCCCGACGCTGGCGTCAAGTTGGTGAAAGGCGATGTCGGCCCCAACGGGCGCGACACGCCGATTTCACCAGCGAGGGTGGCAAACAAGCCCGGTCACCCGGGAGAGCGCGAAGGAAACCGTTAAAACCATTGCGTGCGGGAATGCCGGGTGTTCCGGTGCGACCGTGGTGGCTAACTCGTGTGCTTTCTACCTTTGCGCACGAGGCTGCGGGTGCAAAGGGCACCCGGCATTCCCCACGCCCTCTTTGGGCGAAGGATTCATGCACAACCCGGGCGCGATCCGCGCCGCGGGAGTGTGGAGCTGTATCATGCCGTCATTGCGAGCCAACGGGTCGCGCGAATGCGCGCCCGATGACAGGCTCAGCGAAGCAATCCATTCTTTCTTCGCAGCGACTTGGATTGCTTCGCAGCGCTCGCAATGACGATCAGATCACCTCGTACCGCCGCCGTCGCAAGGTCGTTCAAACCAGGGCGATGGCGACTGGCGGGGTTTCCCCGTCGAGCCAGTCTTGTTCATTGGCCAGCGAACGCCAGGCATCTTCCATCCGCTTGTACCGGAGATAGCTTGGGTGATCGGGCGCGCGCTCCGCCAGGCGCTGGCAATTTTCGGCATTTTCGCGGAAATGATCGGATTGCTTCATGGTGTTCTCCTACCCCAAGAGCTAGGCGGCGGGCGGACATAACCAAGCATGAGGCCGCATGAAATGTTGGTAAGATGGGTCGTCCGGCCGGGCTGCCCGGTACGGGAACAAAAGCCGGTTATGTGATGGTGACCGATATTTTTGGGGATGAGGCCACCCAAGTCAGCGCCGCTGCCTGCCGAAGTATATGATCGCGTATTCAGGCGGGCTCGGAAAAAGGAGAACAGGATGCGGACGGTGATAGCGGCGATCTTGGCGATGACGGCCTCGGCCGCGATGGCCAACGCCGGCGAGCATCTGACGACCGCCAACAAAGCCATCGCGCTGGCCCAGGCGGATATCGTGAACGCGTCTATCAAGCACAAGGCGGCGGCGAAATAGCTATCCCTCGCGCTGCGGCGACTGGCATGATGGTTTGGTTGGGACACCAAGGCAACCAGGGAGTACCCGGATGAACTCGGAAACCGTCGCCCGCGTATTGGGCGCCATTGTCGGGGCGGCCGCCCTCGCCATGGCGTTCACCTATGCGCCGCCGTGGCAAGCAGGAAAGCCTGAAAAGCCGATGCAACAGGCTGAACCGCCGAAGGCGCAGCCTGTTGCGCCGGCCGTCAGAGGGCCAGTGGTCAGAGAGGTGCCCCAATAGGCTGACAATTCAGGGTTTGCGGGAAACCCGCCCCTTGCGAAACGTCCCGATCGTCCCCACTTGGTTCCCAACGGCGACGTCGATGCTTGATAGCTCCGGCGCTGGGACGACCACTGAATAGCTCGGCTGCGCCGGATGTACGCGCGCCTGTTGTTCGTGGTCGTTGGCATTTTAGGGCTGGTTTGGCCCGTTTGAGGTCCTCCTGCCGCGGTCTTGGCACCTCGTCTCGTCCTGGCACCTGGTCTTGCCCACTGGCTTTGTGGAGCTGCGCCTTGGCATCGCCGGGGGCTGCGGATATACGCTGGCGGCATGAATGAAGCCATCAGACCGGGCCTCGAAAACCCGCCGCTGACCGTGGGTTTGCCGCAGCTTTCGGTCGTGGTGCCCACCTTCAACGAGCGCGAGAATGTCACCACGCTGTTTCGGCGGCTGGAGACCGCGCTCGCCGCGGTGGCGTGGGAAGTCATCTTTGTCGATGACAATTCCCCGGACGGCACCTGGGAAGTGGTTCGAGAGCTGGCGCGTCAGGATTCCCGCGTTCGCTGTATCAGGCGGATCGGACGGCGCGGCCTGTCCGGCGCCTGCATCGAAGGCATCCTGGCTTCCAGCGCGCCGTGCGCCGCCGTGATCGATGCCGACCTGCAGCATGACGAGACGCAGCTGCCGAAAATGCTGGCGCTGCTGCAGGCTGGTTCAGCCGATCTCGTGGTCGGCAGCCGCTATGTCGAAGGCGGCAGCGCCGACAGCTTCAACAAGCAGCGCGCCGGCGCCAGCGCGCTGGCGACGGAAGTTGCAAAGCGCGTGTTGCGGGTCAAGATTGCCGATCCCATGAGCGGCTTCTTCATGATCCGCCGCGATCGCTTTGAGCAGCTGGCGCCCCAGCTCTCGACCCAGGGCTTCAAGATCCTGCTCGATATCGTCGCCACCGCGCGCGGGAATTTGCGGATTGTCGAAATTCCCTACAGCTTCGGCTCGCGGCTGCACGGCGAGAGCAAACTGGATTCGATGGTGGCGCTGGATTTCCTCGGCCTCGTGCTGGCAAAGCTGACCCATGATGTGGTCTCGCTGCGCTTCCTGTTGTTCGCGACGGTCGGATCGATCGGACTGTTGGTGCATTTCGCCGCACTGTTCGTCGCGCTCGAAGGGTTTCGTCTGCCGTTTCCGCAAGCGCAAGCCTGCGGCGCGCTGCTGGCCATGACCAGCAATTTCATCTTGAACAATTTTCTCACCTACCGCGACCAACGGCTGAGGGGCTTTGCCATTCTGCGGGGATTGCTGTTGTTTTATCTGGTATGCGGCGTCGGCCTCGCGGCCAATGTCGGCGTGGCGTTCTCGGTTTACGATCAGACACCGATCTGGTGGCTGGCGGGTGCTGCGGGCGCGCTGATGGGCGTGGTGTGGAATTATGCCATGTCCGGACTATTCGTCTGGCGCAGGCGATGAAACTGCAATGAGCCCGTACGATGTGCGGCTCGTCCGCGGCACGGTTCTGACGATACTGGCGCTGGTGGCGCTGCGGCTGGTGGCCGCGGCCTCGACCCCGCTGACCTTCGACGAAGCCTATTACTGGATGTGGTCGAAGCATCTCGCCGGCGGCTATTACGATCATCCGCCGGGTGTCGCGCTGGTGATCAGACTGGGTACCATGATCGCCGGCGACACCGAACTCGGCGTGCGCCTGGTGTCGATCCTGCTGGCGCTGCCGATGAGCTGGGCGGTCTATCGCGCCACGGCAATCCTGTTCGGCGGCCATCGCCTGGCTTCGACCGCGACGCTGCTGCTCAACGCGACGCTGATGGCAGCGGTCGGCACCATGATCGTCACGCCGGACGCGCCGCTGCTGGTAGCCTCGAGCTTCGTTCTGTTCTTTCTCGCCAAGGTACTGGAGACCGGACGCGGCGCATGGTGGCTTGCGGTCGGAGGTGCGGTCGGTGCCGCCTTGCTGTCGAAATACACCGCGCTGTTTTTCGGCCCGGCGATTTTGGTCTGGCTGGTGACGGTGCCTAAACTGCGGCGCTGGCTGATTTCGCCCTGGCCATATCTGGGCGGTATCATTGCGCTGGCGATATTTGCACCGGTCATCTTCTGGAATGCCGATCACCACTGGGTCTCCTTCATCAAGCAGATCGGCCGCGCGCGGATCGCGGATTTCAGGCCGGCGTTCATCGGCGAATTGATTCCGACCCAGATCGCGTTCGCAACCCCGCTGGTATGGTTTCTCGGCGCGATGGGGCTTTACGCGCTGCTCAGGCGCAATGCCGGCGCGCTGGCCGCGCGCACGCTGATCAACGCGACGTTCTGGACCATCACGCTGTATTTCGTCTGGCACTCGCTGCACGCCCGCGTCGAGGCGAACTGGTTCGCGCCGGTTTATCCCGCCTTCGCGATCGCAGCCGCGGTTGCCGCCCACCTCGTGCGCTGGGACAGGCGCCCGCAGCGCGTGGTCGATTTTTGCGCGCGCTGGGCTTCGCCGATCGGCATCCTGATGTTTGCGCTTCTGATCGTGCAGGCCAATACCGGCTTGCTGTCAGGCTATCGCCGCGACGCCACCGTGCGCAGCGTCGGGGTCGGCTGGCGCGAACTCGCCGCCGGGATCGAGGCGGTGCGCCTGCGCGTCGGCGCTGGGTGCGTGCTGGCGCCGGATTACGGCACCACCGGCTGGCTTGCCTTCTATCTGCCGAAGGGCACCTGTGTGGCGCAGCAAACCCAGCGCATCCGTTGGGTCAACATGCCTGAACCGGATCCGGCGCTGCTTGCAGGCAAGCTCCTGTATGTCGACGAGGTGCGGCCCGGTGGGCACCCGCAGTTGAAGCAAATATTCACGCGGGTCGAACAGGTTGCCGAGCTGCCGCGCAAGCGCGGACCGCTCACGATCGAAACCTACGCGCTTGAACTGCTTGATGGCGCCAGGGGCGACGTGCTCGACCGTTCCCCGCCGCCCGAGCTGGAGTAGGGCGGGGCGTGGTGGGCGCGCAGGGATGGCAAAATCAGGCATTTTTGAGGCGGCCGCTTTGTCCCGAAGCGAGCCGGCATTAACCGCGCCCTACATCTGCCTGCACTTAATCTGCATTTAACTAAAAGTCGCCTTAATGACGCTTCGCGCCTCTGCGAGATGCTCCGCTGGAACTTAAGCGGCGCATCGTGCGCGGGCTTGCGTTCGATGGTGCCGTCGGCACACCGGTGATCGAACGCTGCTTGCGAGGGGAACAAAGTGGAATCACTCTGGATGCAAGGCGAATGAGTACCAGTACGCGTGCGTGTTATGGTTTTACGGCCCACCATCCCAGACGTTCAGCCCGGAAAGCCAGTTCCCGCAATTTCCTCGGCGGCGTGGCCGTTGGCTGCCTCGTGCTGGGGTGTGTCTGGACCGTCTATGCCAATGTTTTCGGAGCCAGCATTTACCCGGCCGTGTCCGGCGGCAATTTTGATGCGGCTTCCGTCAAGCGACCGGCGCCTGCGGTTCGGAACGCGCTGACGGTCGCCAACAGCACGATTGTGGTGGAGTCGCCGCGGGCGGTTGCCGCGCCCGCAACGGTCCCGCCGGGCCCATCGCTCTCGTTCGATGACCGCTTTGCGGCGGCGGCCGCGCAAGGCGAGGTGTCGAAGTCGCAGACCGACGCAGCCAAACTGGCGGAAGCTCCGAAGCCGAAGACGGAAGCGCCAAAGCTGGCGGAAGCGCCGAAGCCGCGGACCGACGCACCGAAATCGGCGGAAGCGCCAAAGCCCAGGCCAATGTGGTCGCCGCCCGCGCCGGTGCAGGTTGCCGCCGTCGCGCCAACGTCGCGTCCCGCCGAGGCGCCGCCGGCGAAAAGTCCAGGCGCTGCCATCCGCGACATGGCGCAACGCGCCAAGGCGGCCGTGATGTCGATCGCGTCCGCGGACAAGCCCTCGATCGTTGAAAGGTTGTGGGGCAAGCCGCAACCTAAGAGTTCGCTGCTGGCTTACGCTTCCGCCGACGCCAGCAGCACATCGTCGCTTGGACCGAACCAGAATCTCGCGCTGGAAGGCACCCAGCCGCGCTACGATCAATCGACCGCGGTCTATGACATCTCCGCGCACATGGTTTACCTGCCCGACGGCACCAAGCTGGAAGCGCATTCGGGCCTCGGCTCAAGCCTCGACGATCCGCGCTCGGCCAGGATCAGAATGCGGGGCGTAACGCCGCCGCATCTTTACGAGCTGACGCCGCGCGAGGCGCTGTTTCACGGCGTGCCGGCGTTGCGGCTCAATCCCGTCGGCGGCGAAGAGGCAATTTACGGACGCGCAGGTCTGCTCGCGCATACCTTCATGCTCGGTCCGAGGGGTGATTCCAACGGCTGCGTATCCTTTCGGGATTACAACGCTTTCCTGAATGCCTATCGGAACCGGGGCATCAGGCGGTTGGCCGTTGTGGCAAGTATAGACTGAGCGGCGCAGGGCGCTCGCGGAATCGATTGCTCGTAGGTCCGACTCGCGGCTTGCGCTCCGAGACCGAACGACGCTATCACCTCGGCATGTCCGAACCTGATTTTCAACCGACGCTGACGGGCCCGACCGTGATCGTAAGACCGGTGACGTCGGGCGATTGGGCGGAGTTGTTCGCCGCCGGCTGCGATCCGGAAATCTGGAAAGTGCATCCCTGTTCCGATCGCTACACAGAGCCGGCATTCAGGGAGTATTTCGACGGTGCGGTCGCCTCCGGGATGGGATTTGTTTTCGTCGACCGGCCGACCAGCCGGCTGATCGGCTCAAGCCGCTATTATGGGTATGACGCCGGGCGGAGTGAAATCGAGATCGGCTGGACCTTCATCGCCCGCAGCCATTGGGGCGGCACAACCAATCGCGAAGTCAAACGGCTGATGCTCGATCACGCCTTTACGTTCGTCGATACCGTGATCTTCTGGGTAGGCGAGCAGAACTGGCGCTCCCAGGGCGCGATGACCAAGATCGGCGGCGTCAGGCGCAGTGGGCTGTTTACCCGGGAGGCGACCGGCGCAACGCCGCATTTCATCTTCGAAATCGGCAAGAGCCGTTACCTGCAGGGCGGCCGGGCACTGGTCGCATGACTCTTCAAAAGGCTTTTTCCAGACTGCAAACTCACCCACAACAAAAAAATCCCGGCATCGCTGCCGGGATTTTGCATTGTTGAAACCGCTTGAACGCCTGGATCAGAAATCCATGCCGCCCATGCCGCCGCCGCCCGGAGGCATGCCGGCGCCGGCTGCGTTCTTCTTCGGCAGTTCGGCCACCATGGCTTCGGTGGTGATCAGAAGTGCTGCAACCGAAGCCGCGTTCTGGATCGCCGCGCGAACCACCTTGGTCGGGTCGATGATGCCCTTCGAGATCAGGTTGACGTATTCGCCGGTCTGCGAGTCGAAGCCGTAGGAATACTGGTCCTTCTCGAGGATCTTGCCGACGATGACGGAGCCGTCCTCGCCTGCGTTGATCGCGATCTGGCGGGCCGGCGCGGAGAGCGCCTTGCGCACGATCTCGACGCCGGTCTTCTGGTCGTCGTTGACAGTCTTGATGCGCTTGAGCTGCTCGGAGGCGCGCAACAGAGCGACGCCGCCGCCCGGCACGATGCCTTCCTCGACCGCCGCACGGGTCGCATGCATCGCGTCATCCACGCGATCCTTGCGCTCCTTCACTTCGACTTCGGTCGCGCCGCCGACGCGGATCACCGCGACGCCGCCGGCGAGCTTGGCCAGACGCTCCTGCAGCTTCTCACGGTCGTAGTCCGAGGTGGTTTCCTCGATCTGCGCCTTGATCTGCGCCACGCGGGCTTCGATGTCGGCCTTCTTGCCGGCGCCGTTGACGATGGTGGTGTTCTCCTTGTCGATCATCACCTTCTTGGCGCGACCGAGCATGGCGAGCGTAACGTTCTCAAGCTTGATGCCGAGATCTTCCGAGATCGCCTGACCGCCGGTCAGGACCGCGATATCCTGCAGCATCGCCTTGCGGCGATCGCCGAAGCCCGGAGCCTTGACGGCTGCGACCTTGAGGCCACCACGCAGACGGTTGACGACGAGGGTGGCGAGCGCTTCGCCTTCGACGTCTTCCGCGACGATGACAAGCGGCTTGCCGGTCTGGACCACGGCTTCCAGCAGCGGAAGCAGTTCGTTCAGGCTGGAGAGCTTCTTCTCGTTGATCAGGATGTAGGCATCGTCCATTTCAACGCGCATCTTGTCGGCGTTGGTGACGAAGTAGGGCGAGATGTAGCCGCGGTCGAACTGCATGCCTTCGACGACATCGAGTTCGGTTTCGAGCGACTTGGCTTCCTCAACCGTGATCACGCCTTCATTGCCGACCTTCTTCATGGCATCGGCGAGGAACTTGCCGATTTCCACATCGCCGTTGGCCGAGATGGTTCCGACCTGGGCGATTTCCTCGTTCGAGGTGACTTTCTTGGAGTTCTTGACGAGGTCGGCGACCACGGCTTCGACAGCCAGATCGATACCGCGCTTCAGATCCATCGGGTTCATGCCGGCGGCAACCGCCTTGGCGCCTTCCTTCACGATCGCCGCGGCCAGCACGGTCGCGGTGGTGGTGCCGTCGCCGGCAGCATCCGCCGACTTGGAGGCCACTTCGCGCACCATCTGGGCGCCCATGTTCTCGAACTTGTCGTCAAGCTCGATTTCCTTGGCGACGGTGACGCCGTCCTTGGTGATGCGGGGTGCGCCGAACGACTTGTCGAGCACGACGTTGCGGCCCTTCGGACCGAGGGTGACCCTCACCGCGTTGGCGAGGATCTCGACGCCGCGCAGCATCCTGTCGCGGGCATCGACGCCGAATTTGACTTCTTTAGCTGACATAGATTTCTCCGTTTGAAATGGGGTCCTCGTCCCGAGGAGCCCGCCTTCGGCGGACGTCTCGAAGGATGAGATGATGTATGCTTGGCCTCATCCTTCGAGACGCCGGCTGCGCCGGCTCCTCAGGATGAGGGAACGGGCTTCGGCGCTTACGCGGCCTTCTTCTTGGCGGCGGGCAGATCGGTGAGAACGCCCATGATGTCGCTCTCCTTCATGATCAGCAGTTCCTGGCCATCGAGCTTGACCTCGGTGCCCGACCACTTGCCGAACAGGACGCGGTCGCCGACCTTGAGATCGATCGGGATCAGCTTGCCGGCTTCGTCGCGACCACCCGGACCAACGGCGGTGATTTCGCCCTGCGAGGGCTTTTCCTTGGCACTGTCCGGAATGATGATGCCGCCAGCTGTCTTTTCTTCGGCGTCGATGCGCTTGACCACAACGCGGTCGTGAAGCGGACGGAATTTCATGCAGTCCTCCTAAGCTTTTGAAGATGTTGTAGAGTTTTAAATTCTGGCAGTCTGTGCCAGCGAGTGCCAACACAGCCAAAGTGGAGATAGTCCAGACTTGTCAGGGGGACAAGGGCTTGTAGCAGAAAAATTGGCACTCAAATATGACGGCTGCCAAAATCAGAAGCCATCGTTAACGATAGGGATCGGCGCTCGCCGGTGCCGTTAGCAGACGCGGTAAGTGGCTGCCAGCGCTTGAAATATCAACAGTTCGTTAAACTTTTAGGCTTGTGATGGCTAGGTCACGTGCGTCACATTTCTCTCATGTGAGCGCATCTCCACCGGGTGGCTCCCGGTCGGTGGCCACTTCGGAATATGCGCTCCAGCAATGGAGGTTGGCATGGTCTCGCAGGTTGGGGTTTCCGAGGACTTCCGGAAACTGGCGTTGGGTTACGGGCTGACGACGGCGCAAATTCTCTATCGGATGCCGGATCATCCCTCGCTGCTGCAAACCTACGTCTGGCAGAATTACGATCTATTCCCGAAATTTCCGGCGTTGAAGGATTTCCTCTCTTTCTGGGAGAAATCGCTGGACGGACCTTTGTTCTCCGTGACCGTCGCCCATTCCAAGCTGATCAAGCCTGCCGAACTGCGCGCCGTCGACGGCGTGTTCCGGCTGCACTAACTACCAAGGATAAGGCGCTCGCGCGCCGAGCCCACCGCGCCTCGAATTGTGCTAACCTTTCCGCATCGAACGGAAAGGGAGAAAGTCGATGGCCAAGCAGAAGCCGACATCGCGGGCCGCGGCCCGGACTACCGCGCAGAAAAAATCGCAGCCGCGCAAAGGCGTCGCCCGCAAGACGGCCGCCAAATCCACATCGCGAAAACCAATTCAAGTCCAGGATCGCAAGGCCAAAGGTCGCAAAACCGTGCGCGCGCTTGCGGCAGCCAAGCCACCGCGTCGTCCGAAGCAGCGCGTCGCCATCAGCCATTATCGCGAGGAGGACTTCGTCGCCAACGGCTTGCGCCGCTACGCGCATTATCGCGATCTCGGCATCGCCGCCGCCAGCCACGGCCTGGCGCAGGCGCATGTGATCCGGCTGATCGGGCCGTGCAATCCGGCGGAAGTCTCAAAGCTGCATTTCCACGAGGTCGAGTTTCAACTGGTCTATGTGCTCAAGGGCTGGGTCAAAACCTACATGGAAGGGCAGGGCGAGACCTTGATGCAAGAAGGCAGCTGCTGGAGCCAGCCGCCGAGAATCAAGCATCTGATCCTCGATTACGCCGACAATTGCGAACTGCTGGAGGTCATCCTGCCCGCGGAGTTCCGGACCGTCGAACTCGCGGCGTGACCCATCGTCATCCCGGGGGCGGCGCATGCTGCAGGCATCAGCTCAACACGCCGACGATCGCGCCCATCAGGCAGGTCGTCAGCGTGCCGGAGACGATCGATTTCAATCCGAGCGAATTGATCTCGTTGCGGCGTTCCGGCGCCATGGTGCCGAGGCCGCCGATCATGATGCCGAGGCTGCCGAAATTGGCAAAGCCGCACATCGCATAGAGCATGATCAGCCGTGAGCGCGGATCGAGCGCGTCGGGACCGAGCTTCGACAGATCGACATAGGCAATCAACTCGTTGAGCACGGTCTTGATGCCCATCAAGGCCCCGGCCGTGATCGCCTGCGGCCACGGCAGGCCCATCAGCCAGCACACCGGCGCCATGGCGTATCCGAGCATCCGCTGCAACGAGATCCCGGCACCGCCGATATCGGGCAACAATCCGAGGATCGCGTTGACGAGATGCACCAGCGCCACCAGCACAATCAGCATCGCGACAATGTTGAGCAGCAGTTCGAGTCCGGCCGTGGTGCCTTTGACGATGGCGTCCATGGTGCTGGACGCATGCAGGTCCGGATCTTCCAGCGCGCCGCCGGTGCGGCGTTCTTCGGTTTCCGGCACCATGATCAGGCTGATCAGGATGGCCGCAGGCGCGCCGAGCACCGAGGCAATCACAAAATGCGCCGCGGCATCGGGGATCAATGGCGCGAGCAGGGTGGCGTAGAGCACCAGCACGGTGCCGGCGATGCCCGCCATGCCGCCGGTCATGACAAGGAATAATTCGCTGCGCGTCAACTGAGCAAGGTAGGGGCGGATGAACAATGGTGCTTCGACCATGCCGAGAAAGATGTTGGCGGCGGTGGACAGTCCGACCGCGCCGCCGACGCCGAGCGTGCGCTCCAGCAGCCACGCCATGCCGCGCACCACCGGCGGCAGGATCCGCCAGTAGAACAGCAGCGTGGTGAGCACGCTCATCACAAGCACGACCGGCAACGCCTGAAACGCCAGGATGAAATCCGCACCCGGCGCCTTGAGGTCGAACGGCAGCGCGCCGCCGCCGAGATAGCCGAACACGAAAGACGTTCCCGCACGCGAGGCCGCCGAGATCGCCCCGACGGCATTATTGATAGCGCCGAAGGCGTGCGCGACCAACGGCAGTTTGATCAGCGCCAGCGCGGTGAGAAAGGTTACGCCGAGGCCGATCGCGGCCTGCCGCGGCGAGACCGCGCGGCGGTTCTCGCCAAATGCCCACGCGACAGCCAGCAATGCGAATACGCCGAACGCCGATTGCAGCTGCAGCATGATTCCGAAGCCCCACTTCACGCGATTATGGCAGCGGCGGACTTCATAGCGCAATGCCGGGCACCTCTGCCGACACGGCCATTGACAACGGTTCGAGGGTCGGCCACGGCGTTAAGCTCGGAAAAAGCAGGATCCGGTCGATGTCTTCCGTCATGCCCGCGGGCGCCGGCGCTCTGCTCAAGCATCGTTCCTTTCTGCTGTTTCTGCTGTCGCGCAGCCTTTCGCGCTTCTCCAGCCAGATCGGGGCGGTCGCGATCGGCTGGCAGGTCTATGAGCTGACCGGCAGCGCCTTCGATCTCGGCATGGTCGGCCTGGTGCAATTTCTTCCGACTGCGCTGTTTCTGTTCGTCGCCGGCAGCGCCGCCGATCGCTACGAGCGCAGGCGCGTCGTGCAACTTTGCCAGTTGGCCGAAGCGCTGACAGCCTTGTTCCTGGCCTGGGGCGCCTATTCGGGCTCTCTCACGGTAACGCATATTTTTGTTGCATCTTTCGTGCTGGGAACGGCCGGGGCATTCGAGAGCCCGACGACGGCGGCCCTCTTGCCGCTGATCACGCCGCGGGGTTCGCTGCAGCGTGCGACCGCGATCTCGAGCGGCGCAGCCCAAGTGGCCACCATCACCGGGCCGGCGCTCGGCGGTCTCGCCTATGCGCTCACGCCCAGCATGCCCTATGGCATCATGGCCCTGTTCTGGCTGTTGGGGGCGATCCTGACCGGCGGCATCAGCCTGACGCAACCGGCCGCCATCAGGGATTCGACGACGCCGAGCGATCTGTTCGCGGGGGTCAGGTTCGTCCGCAACAATCCCGCGATCCTCGGGACGATCTCGCTCGATTTGTTCGCCGTCCTGCTCGGCGGCGCCACGGCGCTGCTCCCGATCTATGCGCGCGATATCCTCAACGCCGGCCCGCTCGGCCTCGGCATCCTGCGCGCCGCGCCCGCGGTCGGCGCCTTGCTGATGACGGCGTTTCTCGCCCGACATACCATCAGGCGCCGCGTCGGCATGCGGATGTTTCAGGCCGTCACCGTCTTCGGTGCGGCGACGGTCGTGTTCGCGCTCTCGCACTGGATGTGGCTGTCGGTGCTGGCGCTGGCGACATTGGGCGCGGCCGATACCATCAGTGTGGTGATCCGGTTTTCGCTGGTGCAGCTGGCGACGCCGGATGCGATGCGGGGCCGCGTCGGCGCCGTCAACTTCCTGTTCATCAACGCTTCCAACCAGCTCGGCCAGTTCGAAAGCGGCGTGACCGCGGCCTTGTTCGGCGCGATGCCGGCTGCCGTGCTCGGCGGTGTCGGCACGATCGCGATCGCGCTGTTGTGGATGAAGCTGTTCCCGGCGCTGAGCAGCGTGGAGAAGCTGGAGTAGGGCCATCGCGTGTTCGCGTGACGTGGATTCCTCAGCCCCGCCCCACGAACGGCATCTTGCTGGCCATCACCGTCATGAACAGCACATTGGCGTCGAGCGGCAGGCTTGCCATGTAGGCGACGGCGTCGCCCACCGCCTTGGCGTCCATGCGCGGTTCCGGAATCTTGCGGCCGTCCGGCTGCAACACACCTTCGACCATGCGATCCGTCATCGGGGTCGCCGCGTTGCCGATGTCGATCTGTCCGACCGCGATGTCGTAGGCGCGGCCATCGAGGTTGCTCGCCTTGGTCAAGCCGGTGATGGCGTGTTTGGTGGACGTATAGGGCGCGGAGAACGGCCGCGGCGCGTGCGCGGAGATCGAGCCGTTGTTGATGATGCGGCCACCGCGCGGGGTCTGGTCCTTCATGATCCGGAATGCGTGCTGCGTGCACAAAAACGGCGCCGTGAGATTGGTTGCTACCACCGCCTGCCATTGTGCGAGGCTCAAATCCTCGAACGGCAGCGGCGGCGCGCCCATACCGGCGTTGTTGAAGAGAACATCGAGCCGGCCGTAGACGTCCATCACCCTGGAGAACAGGGCGGCAATCGAGCCGGGATCGGCCATGTCGGCGGAAACGGCAAGGCTCTTGCCGACATTTTCGCCGAGCTTGCTGGTCTCTTCCAGCATTTCGATCCGCCGCCCGGCGAGCACCACCGTGAAGCCCGCCGCCATCAGCGCCAGCGACGCCGCGCGTCCGACGCCGGTGCCGGCGCCGGTCACCAACGCGATCTTGTTTTTTACCTCGGTCATTTGCTCCCGCCTTGTTATGTTTTTGCTTCAATTTCGGTCTTGTAGGGTGGCCTTGGAATATTCTGATGCGCCGCGCGCAATGCGGCCGACCAGCGCGAGCGCAGATCGTGAAAATACGGCTCGCCGGCCTCGATGCGGTGGTTGAGATCGGCCTCGCAGACGTCGGAGCGCACCACCAGCACGTCGATCGGCAGGCCGACGCCGAGATTGGAACGCATCGTTGAATCCATCGAGATCAGGCTGGTCTTGAGCGCTTCATACAATTCGACATCGTAATGCATCGCGCGGTCGAGCACCGGCTTGCCGTATTTGTGCTCGCCGATCTGCAAATAAGGCGTGTCGGTGGTGCATTCGATGAAATTGCCGGCCGGGTAGACCATGAACAGCCGCATCCGCGAGCCCTTGATCTGGCCGCCGAACAGGAACGACACGTCGAAATTGATGTCTTCCGATTGCAGCGCGAGGCCTTCGGTGGCGTGGACGCTCCGGATCGCCCGGCCGATGCGCTGCGCTGCCTGGAACATGGTCGGCGCGTTGAGCAGGGTCTCGAGTTCGCCGGTATGCGGGTCTTCAAGCCCTTCGGTCAGGGTCGACAGCACCGACTGGCTGATCGCGAGATTTCCGGCGCTCGCGATCGCCATGATGCGCTCGCCCGGCTTTGCGAAGATATGGAGTTTGCGAAAGGTCGAGACATTGTCGAGGCCGGCATTGGTGCGGGTGTCCGCGATCATGACCAGCCCGTCCCGCACCAGCACTCCGCAACAATAGGTCATTCCCGATCCTCGAATGCTTCAGCGGGGAATTACTAGCCAATTTCGGCAGGTCCTCCAACCCCATTCGACTTGCAAAAGCCGATCATCTGGCCTGCCAAAGGCCGGACCGGAGGAACGCTGGATAAGACTCTGCGTTCCCGCGGCGCGATGCGCCCGAGTTGTGCTTGTATCTTTTGCCTTTCGCCCGATCAGAGGGCGCAGGGAATGCCGGGCGCTCGACGCGCCCGTAGCCTCGCGTGGTGAAAAAAACACGCGAGTTAGTCACCACGGTCACGCCGGGTCGCCCGGCATTCCCCGCGCAATGGTTTTAACGGTTTCCTTCGCGCTCTCCCGGGTGACCGGGCTTTCTTGCCACCCTCGCCGGTGGAGTAAACCCCACCAACTTGACGCCAGCGTCGGGGCGTCAGGACCACACGACTTCGCCGTCCGCGCGCAATGTCATTCGTCTTTTGACGTTGCCGCGTCCACCGCATCCCGCACCCTACGTTCGTGACGATCGCGAAACGCCCCTCTCTCGGGACGGGACGGTGGTAGATGTAGAAGTGATTTGGGTCAAAAGTGAACCGGAATATTTTTGCGAAGAGGACTCGACAAGCGAATGACTGATTTGCCCGCCGGGCTACCTGGCGCGCAACCGGCTGCGGCGAAGCAATCGGCGGATTGGTTATTATCGCTGGGGCGCCAACCCATCAGTTCAACTGGTCGGCGGACGTCCGCTTGGGTGCGCATTCCGGACTCAAGTCGGACATTGCGGTACTTCCGAAAGGTGCCCAGACTCGGACATGCGGCTCGCGGAAAACGCACATAATTCGATTTCCCAGCGCGAGATCGAAGGCAGGAACCATGACTCCAAAGGAGAATGCCGGGTCAATCTGGCAAGCCCAGCTTTCGGAGATTTTCTGCCATGCGGTCGAGAGCGACGTTTGAAAACACCATTGCTTGTTTAAATTTCGAAACCGTCAAATTCGGGTAACTGAGTAGCATCTCCGTAAATGCTTCTTTAGCCTCTTCGGTCCGGCCGGCTCCCGACAAGGTCGATGCCAGATTTCTATAAATCCAGCGTGCATTGGGCCGTTCCTCCAGCGCCCGCAGATAAAATGCTGCGGCCTTATCGTAGTCTTGGGAGATTTCATGCGCGGAGCCGATACCGGCATAGTTGTTGAAGTTCATCGGGTCGATCGGGCTGAGACGCAGCGCGCGCTCGAACTTCTCGATCGCATTTGTGGGCTGATCCGAATAATTGTCGATCCATCCGAGTCGACTCCAAGCCCATGCACAGTTGGGGTCAAGAGCGAGGGCCCGCTCAAGCAGCACGCGAGCGGTTCCGTAGTTGCGTACAAAGGTATGGACAGCGCCGAGGACTGCCAGGATAAGAGGATCGTCGCCGCTCAGGTCCGCCGCTCGCTCCGCGAGCGATCGCGCCATAGCCTGACTTTCCGCGATATCATCCGCCCAATTGTAGACGGAACGTTGGGCGTGGCACCAGCCGGCAAGCGCCAGCGCCAACGGGTATTTCGGATCAATCTTCAGCGCCTTTTCGAGGAGTTCGAGCGCCTTGACGCTTTCGTCTTTCTCCAGCGCCCAGACATGGGGCATTGCCCGCATGGTGAAGTCATAAGCACCCAGGTCTTGCGGCCGTTTGCGTCGTGATCGCTCGATTTCGGCAATGCGGATGGAAGGTTGTAAAGCGCCCGCCACCTGCTCCGTTATTCGATCTTCGAGATCAAAGAACTCCTCGATTGCCCCGTCAAAGCGCGAACTCCAGACGTGCGCACCTCCGTCGGTCTCGATGAGCTGGACGATAATTCGGAGCCGGTTGCCCGCCTTCTGCACGCTGCCTTCTAACAAATAGGCAACCCCTAACTCTTTGCCGATGTCGCGCGCATTCGTAGCACGACCTTTGTAGGTGAACGCCGAGCTACGTGCGATCACGAAGAAAGAGCGGATGCATGAAAGCGCCGCAGTAATTGCCTCGACGATTCCATCCGCGAGATAGTCTTGCCCGGCCTCCGAAGACATGTTGTCGAACGGCAGCACGACGATCGAGGGTTTGTCGGGCAACGTAAGAATTTGAGATGGTGGTATCGGGGACGATTGAACTACGAGAGTGGTCCCGTTGGTAATCCGTACTCGCCACACGCGCATCGGTTCGGCAATATTCTTTAGAGCCTGCTCGCCAATATCATTAAAAGCAATTTCAACCTTGCCGCGAATTTGCCTGTGCGCGTCGTCGGAGATGCAGACGCCGCCCGGCTCGGCGATTCCTTCAAGGCGGGCTGCGATGTTAACTCCATCACCGAAAATGTCGTTGTCGTCGATGATGATATCGCCGACGTGAATGCCTATGCGGAATTCGATCCTGAGTTCCTGCGGCACGCTGGCGTTCTGTTTGGCCATCTCCCGCTGGACTTCTACCGCACAGCGGACCGCGTCGACAGCGCTCGCGAACTCAACCAACATACCGTCGCCGGTGGTCTTAACGATGCGGCCACGGTGCGCGACGATCGCGGGGTCTACAAGCGTTTTTCTGAACGTCTTTAGTTGTGAAAGTGTTCGCTCCTCGTCGCGACCCATCAACCGACTATAGCCCGCGACATCCGCCGCCAGCACCGCCGCCAATCGCCGTTCGACACGTTCGCTGGGCAATAAGGCCCCCGGATCAATGGAATCTACTTAGGCCATCAGAACATAGGCCGAGGCACCCCCGCTAGGTCCAAAATCGGCTGCAGGCAAGATCGTTAGGGGATATTTTGAACTTTGCGCGTTGAGCCAAGACGTAAGTACAGAGAGAATTGCGTATACGAGCCGCACCAGCGATTGCGGGAAGACCAGTTAGTTTGCTTTGACGCATTCCCAAGTGCGGCAACCGAACGCATAGTATTCTTCGCCGCAGAGCGACGCAAATACGGGAGAGGCAGCATGGGGCGAAAATACCAAAATATCAACGAGACGGTCGGTAACACGCCAGTGGTGAGGATCAATCGCTTGGCTCCACAAAGCGTGAACCTGTTCGTCAAGATCGAAGCCTTCAACCCTCTTGGCTCAGTTAAGGACCGATTGGCGCTCGGGGTGATTGAGGCAGCTGAGAAGTCGGGAGAGCTTAGGCCCGGTCAGACGGTCATCGAGGCGACAAGTGGAAATACGGGGATAGGCCTTGCCATGATTTGCGCCGCCAAGGGATACCCGCTTGTTATTACCATGGCAGAGCCATTCAGCATCGAGCGACGCAAGCTGATGCGTTTCCTTGGCGCGAAGGTCATCGTAACTCCCGCTGCAGAGCGCGCTGTAGGCATGATCAACAAGACCATCGAGCTAGCCAAGGCGCATGGTTGGTACATGACCCGGCAGTTCGAGAATGAAGCCAATCCCGATATTCATTCCCGCACAACGGCGCGTGAGATACTCGACGATTTCTCTGGGGAAAAGCTAGATTACTGGGTCACTGGCTATGGGACCGGTGGAACACTAAAGGGCGTCGGCCGGGTGCTCGCCAAGGAGAGCCCCAAAACGAAGATTATCGTTTGCGAGCCGGAGGATGCACAGCTGTTGGCCAGTGGTATCACCCAATTGCGGAACTCGGACGGTACGCCGGCGGCACCGCATCCTACATTCAAGCCGCATCCGATGCAGGGCTGGACACCGGATTTCATTCCGAAACTCACCGACGATGCCGTCGCGATGAAGATAATTAATCGCATTATTCCGATCCCCGGCCCTGACGCTATTCGCTGTAGCAAGGAGCTTGCCACCAAAGAGGGCATCTTTGTCGGCATTACCTCCGGCGCGACGTTTGCCGGCGCGCTGAAGGTTGCGGCGGAAGCCGATAAAGGAGCAAATATTCTCTGTATGCTTCCCGACACCGGCGAGCGCTATTTGAGCACGCCTCTCTTCGCCGATGTATCGGCAGACATGAATGAGGAAGAACTTAAGATTTCGCGATCTACGCCAAGCGGACAGCTTAATCTCTGAGCGGTCCTCACTCAGCAATTGGGGCGATATATTTCGGCTAATTCGTCTAAACTATCAGCCCCTAAAGGTCGGTTGGCGCGGTGGGGATCATCACCCGCCGCACCGGATCAGGTCGGCATGTCTTCGGGACCGGTTCCTCGCGCAAGCCCGCCAACCATGCTTTCAGGCCCTGCTCCTCGATCTGAGCAAACGTCGTCCCATCCACACCCGGTGCACCCGCATTAGCGCGGGCGAGCCGATAGGCGTGGACCAGGATGTCCTCGCGACAGATCTTGTCGTAGAGCAGATAGAAGCGGAAGGCGGGCTCCGCCTTCCGCTTTGCAGTAGAGCTTTCTCTGAAGGCTCCGGATCTTATCAGGCGTTGTCAGGCTCATCACCAATCACCTTCACCTCTTCAAAAGCACACCAGAAGTCGGGGCCCTTTGCTCCGAGTGCCGTTGATCATTCCAAAATAATACGCGGCAACCGCCAGTTTCCGCACGATTTCCGCCGTGGTCGGCTCATCGGTGCTCTCAAGCGTGCCACAGTAATGTTTGGCCAATGCTCTCGCCTAGCGTTCCGACGACCTTCAATCACGAATGCGAGATAATTCTGGCAATCCACACTGCTATCCCAACCTCATTAGAGACAGCAATCGTGCTGGCGGCGGCTGCCTCATGGCTCTAGCGAGACGGTTTGAATGGAACTCACGGGCGAAGCCGATTTAGCAGGGAAAACTCACCGCAACGGAGCGCCGTTACAAATCGAAAGGCCCATTCGATGACAGATAACGAAATTGCGACCAATCACAAGTTGCCTGAAGCGCCCACGAGTACTCACGACGAATTGCTCCTCTGGCACGCTCTCCATCGTCTTGAGGTGGCATATTGGTACGACGTTGACGTCAACGAAGGGCGCACTGCCCATGAATTCTTCACTCCGGACAGTGTGAAGATAGTGGGTCACCATCGGTTTGAAGGGCGTGAACAGATCCAAGCATTCTATGAGTGGCGTGCTCGTCAAAGCCCCACGGAAGCAGTGCGTCAACTAGGGATTAGCGGCGTGAAAGCAGTGCGTCACCTGGTCACCAATCTATATGTAGCATCGACCGGCGAACGCTGCGCGACCGTGCGGGGTATAGTCATTTTCTATGGTGGTCCATCGAAGCAACAATCAAATCCCCCTATGGTGGCAGATTTGATCAATGAGTGTGTATTGGACAAAGACAACATGTGGCGATTCAAGTCACACACACTCCGGCCGGTATTCATGGGTAAAGTGGCGCCCGGGGAATTGATGGTCAATCCCAGCTTCCTAAGGCAGACGTGAGCGAACCGCTGGATCATCGCGGCGACCGATTCCGGACGCGACCATGAACCTCTCAAGCGCGCAGTCCGGGACGTAACGCGCTCCGAGTTCTCGACCAACCTGTCGATGGTCGCTTGGCTTATCTTGAAACCCCGTTCTCAGGTCATCGTGCCCGGCATGAAGCACTTGATTACTAATAGGAACTCTTTTCCCGGCTCGGCATCCTCCGACTGAGCAGTAAAATCGACGCACCGATTATTCCAAATAGCGGCAACGCGAGTTCAGATACTTTTAGAAGTGGCCGGTGCCGAAACAAGTCGATTCCGTGAAGGTGAAAAGCGGTTTTCAATTTTAGAAGAACTAGGGCCGCCGCAGGATCGCGGACGGGGCGACGGCACCGCGGTTCGTCTGTCAGCCCCCGGGGCCGTCCCTCATGATGTAGCCCATCAGGTCGCCCACGTTGTGCTCCAAATCCCGGATGATGTCCTTGACGACGTCTCCGATCGAGATCACGCCCACGACCTTGCCCGCGTCCAGCACTGGCAGATGGCGAAAACCGCGCGCAGCCATCATTGCCATACAGCCTTCCAGCCGATCGTCCGGCTTGACCGTCACCGGGTTGCCCGTCATCACTTGGCCCACCGGCGTCCGCTTCGCATCGAGCCCGGGCAGCAGCACTTTGATGGCGCAGTCACCCTGGGTCACGATACCAACCAGCACGTCGTCGTCGATTACCAGCACCGACCGGACCCGGTTTTCGCGCATCTGGCGCAGGGCTTCGACGACCATGTCGCCGGAACGAACATGGATCAGGGCGCCACTCTTCTGGGCCAGAGCGCTTTTTACTGTGCTCATCGATCTCCTCTCGTGGGCCCTGTCCTACCCCGTCTTGATGGCCCGCATTGAAGGTTAGTCAAAATATCTTGCCTTGTCAGCAGCGCACCGATGTCGCCGGCGAAGCCTGCCACCGATCCCGACAGCGGGATTTTCACCGCCTTGATGGCGTAGCCCTGCAGCACCTTACACCACTTCCAGCTCGAAGCCGCTGCCCTTCCGTTCGATGGATGTGCCACGTCTATTGCCCTCACCGAGGCGGCAGGTCTTGTTTCGGAATCGGGCTGTAACACCAACCCGTAAACTCAGTCAGGCGCCTCGGCAAAATGGAAGTAATCAAGCGGTTCGGCGACAAGGTATTCGCCCGCGACGTTTCTGCCTCCGTCGCCGGTGCTGACAGAAGGCGCCATGACCGCCTTGGGTCAAACTGAGAAGAACCTCAGTGTGAGCAAATGTTTTCCGCTTTGCCCTCGAACTCGGACATTGCTCGATACCTTCGGCCCTTCTCAAAAGGGCCAACAGAGCACATCTTAGACATGTCGCCCGCGCAAGCATGTTTGGGTTCAAGAAAAACCCGTCTGGGCGCTACCGTGTGTTTTTCGAGGTTAGAGCTGACCTTGCATGGGTCGCGCGTTCTATCTCCGGCGGCGGATGTTGTAGTCCTGCCATTGCACACCAGACACTGACATAGGCAGCATGCAATGACCTGTCTTCAACGCTATCCTTGAAGTTCGGGTAATCGATAAGGTCGATCATTGCGGCCAAGGCCTGTTTAACCACATCGCGTGGCAGAATTGCCCGATATAGATAATCACTGTCGGTTTGCCGGGTCACCTTGGCATTTGGGAATACCTTCTCGATATCCCCGGGACGCCGAGCCCTGACCAGCAGTTCAGCCGGGCCACAATCCTTGCTTGCGATCGACAGGTAGCTGTTGTTCGTCATTATCCACATTTGATCCTCTCCCTTTCTTATTTTGCATTCGTTGCAGGCGCCGAGAATGTGATGGCGGGCCCGACCGGGAACGCCCATCAATTTCTAAAACCTAGCACTTTGTGACGGGCTGGGGGAGAAAGGCCAACAACCGGCCGCACACGCTGCGACTTAACGTCCGTTCAGGGTCAATCGCTTCGCCCCGAAGGTGCGCCGGACACTTCCGGTCTACCCCCAACTTCGGACGCGCCGCGGTACTGCGCCAAGAAGACCCGATGTGCCAACAGGAGACCCTTCGGGTGTCTGGAAGAGTCCACTGGCGGAGTGTTACAATCGCATAGGTATTTTCGCGTCCGCGCGGTCGACGTGCCAAGGAAAAGCGACTGGTTTGGGCAATCTGGCCATGGATGGTGCACCGGTGTGGAACAGCAGCTGGGCGTGGAGCATACCGTTGATCGTATCAACGGTGATCATTCACGTCGTAGGGCTGGGGTTGTTCAATGTGAAAATGGTTCAAGTGTTGACTGTTGCCAGAGGCCGCCCTCATTTCATCTACGCATTTGCGCTCGGCATAGGAGGCACCGCTATCTGGGCAACTTGCCTGCACTCCATCGAGGCTGGAATATGGGCGGCGGCCTATCGACTTCTCGGTGCACTGCCTGACGGCGAAGCAGCGATGCTGTATTCGCTCAGCGCCATCACAACCTACGGACACTCGCAACTCTTTCTGACTGATCGTTGGAGGCTTATGGGCGCGCTGGAGGCGCTTAACGGCGTAATACTGATCGGACTGACCACAGCCCTTATGTACGGCTTGATTCAAAGAGTATGGCCCGTTGAGAACAGAGCGCTGCCTCGTATGCCGTGGCCGAGGCGAGAGGACGCGGCGAAGTGAAGCGTCGGAACTCGACGCATTTGGAGCGCCTTTATCCATGTCCGAGTTGGGTCAATCGCTTCGCCCCGAAGGTGCGCCGGACACTTCCGGTCTACCCCCCAACTTCGGACGCGCTGCGGAACTGCGCCGAGAGACCCGATGTGCCAAGATGCGACATCGAACGTGGAAGTCGTCCAAAAGAAAGAGCCGCCCGAAGGCGGCTTCTCAAATCTTGAAACGCGAGGTTCAGACGAAGATGCTGGCTTTGCCATTCCAATTCGCACAGCCGGATGCACGCCGCGCAAACGTCGCCTGCAAGGAGCCTAACCAACTATTCGACGTCGATCTCAATGACAACAAAAGAAAACCCTATGTCGCAATGACTGGCACATTGCTAGTAAGGCTCGCACTTGCCCGTCTTCCGATTGGGTTTATATTTGAGCCCGCAACCAGCGTAAACCTGAATCACATATCTCGACAAATCCGAATTCACGATAGCATTTCCGCTCGTTGGCATTGCTGCGGTAGCGATGGACGCTCCAAACAATTCCAAACTTAGAATCAGCGCACCAAAAATTGCGTAACGCATCGTCGTGCTCCTATTGGTCGTAATGAAATCAGCCAAGCGTTGTTAATACTGCATGCCGGCGGCCACGTCTCCTTGACCCAAATCAATTAGATCAAATGGAGCCAGTGGATCGAACTTGGTCGCCACCCACCGGCTCGATCATGTTGGCGATCTCGTCGAGCAGCTTGCACGTCCGGGCTTTCGGATCGGCGTAGGGTCGATCGGCGGTAAATTTCATCAACCCGTGCCTGTCCTCGCCAGGCGTGAACTGGCCGGACGTCGGCGGCCACGTTTGCCGTAGGCTTGACGCACGAACATCAGCTTGATGGTCGGTTGGCAAGGAGCGTCAAGTCCGTTCAGGGTCAAATTGAGAAGAACTCAGTGTGAGCAAATGTCTTCTCGGTTACCCCTGAAAGCGGACTTTGTTCAATTCGGTCGACACTTCGCATTTGTGCCAGTGGCGGAAGCGTTTCCTGCCCTATCCGGAGTCCGCTCTTCTCCTCCTACCGGCCAACACGCGCAACGACGTAACAGCCGGTCCAGATGAAGATGGGAGTCGCAGTCGATCTTAAGCTGGTGCGTTTGATAGAAGCACCGCTATTGAGCGTGGCCCCAAGCGGTACGATCCGCAATCATGCGACGGAGCTTCTGCTTCTTCCACTATGTCGCATGGGCTCTCCAGCGACGTATCGACGACACGCTTCCAAGTCGAAGTCGTCGGCAATCTAAAGCCAAGCGCATCCGAATGAGCGTTGAACATGGCGTAGATGTCTGCATCGCCTGATGAAGCGCCGCGCAAATGCAGGGCGATGGAGCGCGAAGCATTACTCAGGTCCGGATCACCGTCGAAGCCATGCCAGCTACAGTCGGCTCCCCAACCGGTGCTCCGGGCGATCAAGGGGTGAACCCTGCGAAAGGCGATCATCAGGCGAAAGAAACGCAGGATATCGGCATTTGTTGTGGTCAGATCCCAGTCGAGCCAGGTCGTTTCGTTGTCCTGATCGTGGACGTTCGGGCTTCCGCCTTGCGTGTGCATGAACTCGTCACCCGCCACGAACATCGGAACGCCGTTCGATAGCATCAGGAGACAACAGAAGTTCCTGACCTGCCTCCTTCGCATCGCGGCAACCCCGGTCGGGACATTTTGGGTACCCTCGTAACCGCAATTCCAGCTGCGCTGCGCCTCGCTGGTGTAGCTGACGAGATCGCAGAGGTTGAGGCCGTCATGGCAATCGATGAAGTTGATGCTCCGATAGCGCCGATCCGCATCGATCAGGGTGTCGGGAAAAAGGTCCGTGCTGCCGTACAGGCGGGTCATCAGATCGCCGACCACGCCGCCTTCGCCTCGGATGAAGCTGCGTGCGGTGTCGCGGAAATGGTCGTTCCATTGCGACCACGACCTGCCCGGAAAGGCGCGTCCCATCAGATAGCCGCCTTCGGCGTCCCACGGCTCGGCGATCAGCCGTACTTCGGCGAGATGATGATCGCCGCTGATCTCCGAGATGATGGGAGGATCTTCGGAATTGAGCGTGCCGTCCTCGTTGCGCGCGAAGATCGACGCGAGGTCGAAGCGGAAACCGTCGACGCCGATCGATGTCGCCCAATAGCGGAGGCTGTCAACAACCAAAAGGCGCGCCGCAGGATGGGTGGTTCTCAAGTCGTTGCCGCAACCGCTGAGGTTGCGATAACTGGAGAGATCCGACGGTGACAAGGCGTAGTAGGTCGAATTGTCAATGCCGCGGAACGTATAGGTCGGGCCGTCATTGCCCATTTCCGCCGTGTGATTGTAGACCACATCGATCAGGATTTCGATGCCGGCGTTGTGGAGTTCATCGACCATCCAGCGAAGTTCGTCCAGCGCGCCTTCCGGAGTACCGGCGACGCTGTATTGGGCGTGCGGCGAGAAGAAGTTGAGCGTCATGTAGCCCCAGTAATTGCCTTGAGACGGCTCGAATTGCTGGACCGGCAACAGCTCGACGGCGGTGATGCCCAGTTCCTTCAGGTATGGGATCTTGGCGACAACACCGGCAAAGGTCCCGCGCTCCTCTTCGCGAACGTTCGAATTGGAGCGGCGCGTAAAGCCGCGCACATGCATCTCGTAGATGATCAGATCATGGCCATGCCGCGGCGCTCGCGGCCGACCCAAGAGCGGCGCGGCCAATCGATCGGGCAACACGCCAAGCGGTGCCTTTCCCGCGTTTGATCCCGCGCCGATCGCCGCCTCGCGGCTGAAGGCCGGCGGAAAGAAAACGCCCTTTGCGTAGGGATCAAGCAGGATCTTGTCCCGATCGAAACGGTCTCCATGACCGGGATCGAAGGGGCCATCGACTTGATAGGCGTAATAACGGGCTCCGTTGGCTTGTGGCGAAGAAACCTGCTGGTGCCAAACCCGACCGGTCTTGTTGCCGGGAAACGCGAAAGGCAGAACGCGGATCGGGACCGCGAGGTCGCGATCGTCATACAGCAGAAGCGTAACTGCGATTGCGTGCTTGGAATAAAGCGCAAAGTTATAGCTCTGGTTTGCCTCGCTCCAGGAACAGCCAAGCGGCCAAGGCTTCCCCTCGCACTCTCCTCCGTCACCCGCCATGACCATTTCCCGATCCGCCCGCCGTACAGGCCACCTGCTTCTATTCCGACTGCGTCCAAACGAAGGGAAGTGCACCTTTGAGACAATAATCAGAGACTTGGTTGCTACCGGGAAGACGGCAATACCCACCGGCGGCGAAAACTATTCCAAGCGTGGTTCCTGGAGTTTGATGTAACTCAACACAGCGACAATCGATCCGCGCATTGTGGAGATTTCAGGAGGGGAGGATCATGGGCAAATATCGCATAAGCGTGTTCAAGACCTTGCTGAGTTCCGATGGACACCCGTTCAAGTGTCTCCAGTTCATGATTGATATTGGGCGCGCTAGAACGGCTCGGCGGGCTGTTGAAGTCGCACGATGCTGCTATCAGCGCAGGTTTCGCATACCGGATTGGAACAGCATCGCCGACATTGTTGAAGTCAAGGAGATGGAAAAGCTACCTTTCGAGCGCCCGCGTACCGTACGCAGATCAGCCTACCGCCGCCATCCTGCTTCTCCTCTCCGAACATCCGCTGAAGGCCATCGGCGCCACGCATAGCCGACGATCGGCAAGGACCTTCAATATGGCGGGATGGCTGCCAGGAGAAGAAATGCCAAGCGCGGACAGCGGTTTGATTTTGGCGTCGGCATCGCCTGCGGGATATCACAGTCAAGGCGGTGTTGGCACCATTTGAGCGCGGCGGCGACGGACGCCAATGTAACGCATGACGGCATACTGGGTCAGGAACAGACCGAGTTTACTGAGGATTGCATAGATCGACATGAACGATGCCCATGTCACAGCGCTGAAGTTCAAAGCGATGATCACGTTCAGTGCGGCGGAAAAGAACATCAGACCTGACCACACGAACCCAAAGATGAAAGCGACGTCTGGCACAATCTCCATGGCAACGGGAGGCAAATAGCGGTTCATCCATCCGGGTTTCAGCATCACCACGGCAACGATGACGTAGATCAGGCTCGGCTTGATCATCACAAAGCGGGGATCGTTGGTGACAAGAGTGGCCACGCCCGAGCCTACGACCAAAAAGAGGCTCAACCACTCCATGGTCTCGATCGGCTTTTTGCGGGCGAACTGCCCGCCGATCTGGGCGATGCCCAGCGCGACACCGAGGGCCACCGACAAAAGAATGTTATTGGTCCATAGATAAAGGGCGAGAAAAAAGAGCGTCGACGCCATGTCGAGCAGCAGAAGTCTCCCCGCTTCGAACAAATTCTTCATCGGACGGTCAACTCCTTTTTGCGAGCAGTGTCTCTTAGACCAGCGATTGGATTTCGGCGAGGGTCTGGCGACCACATCACAGGCGCGGCGACACTCCACAATCGTGCCGGGAGCCGCGATCCAACGA
Source organism: uncultured Pseudomonadota bacterium (assembly GCA_963813165.1). GTDB lineage: Bacteria > Pseudomonadota > Alphaproteobacteria > Rhizobiales > Xanthobacteraceae > Bradyrhizobium. The sequence continues at coordinate 604,683 of CAWEYJ010000003.1, forward strand.
TGCCTTGACCGCTTTCGTGCCAGGCTGCCGCTTTAAACGAATGGGATAGCGGGTCGCTTCCGGTTTACAACTGACTGAGGACATGTCGCGGCGCCGCAATGAGTGACGCGATGTGCCAACAGCCGACTAGTCTTACTGCGTCATAAAGTTTGGTACTTCGGCAGGTTCCTGATCGGAGCGGCGCAGCACGGACATCGCGGCAAGTTTTTGACGAGGGCGAGAACGAGCCGTCGGCGCATGGTCGCAATCGAGTTTGGAATGTGCCGCTCGGGCCGCAGCGGTGGAGCCTCTGGGTCTGTAACCTTCGGGAATGGCAGGCGCCTGGAACATCGCGGTGGGACGAGATGCTGAGGGGGAAATCGTCTCCCTTTCGGAGATCAGGAACCCGTAGGCCGCGATGCAGAGTGTGGCGTGATGGTGGAAGCCGCGCCATCCTCGCCCTTCGAAATGCCCGAGCCCGACCTCCTGCTTCAGCTCCTGATAATCGCGCTCAATGCGCCAGCGTAGCTTGGTGAGATCTACCAGGTTGCCGAAGGTGATATTTTGCGGAAGCGTCGAGAACCAATATTTTGTCGGCTCGGCCTCACCTTTCGGCCACTCGATCAACAGCCATTCTTCCGGGCGGCTCTTGGTAAGATTGTAATCGCGATGGGCGACACGGATACGCAACCGGGCAAAGCGCGAGGACAACTGTTCGGCCGAGCCTTCACGCCACACGATCTTGCGCCAGGCTTTTGCCGGCAAGCCCAAAGCAAGCTGCTTGACTGAGGTCGGCCGATGATTGCGATCACGCCGTATCAACTTCGGCGGACGTCCGTGGCCCGACCAGGTTTTGGGATGCAACGGCGCCATGCCCGGCGCCCATACCGTGGTGTTCGGCAAGATGCCAGCCACATAGGTCAACCCCAGTGCGCTGATGCTGCTGCGCAGTTCCGTGTTGCAGCCATATCCGGCGTCCATCAGCACCACACCGAGCGGCAGGCCGGCTGCACTGGCCGCACGGATCTGCTCGAGCGCTATCTCGGGCTTGGTCCTGAAGCGGATATCCCCGGGCACGCCTGTCTTGTGCCGGCGTTCATCGTCCGCCGCCCACTGTTCCGGCAAATACAGGCGATACGCCACCGGCAGGCTGGCGTGGCGATTGGCAATCGATAGCGACACCGCGACCTGACAATTGTCCTGCTTGCCGAGTTGACCACAATACTGCCGTGCCACCCCTACCGAATGCCGGCCCTGTTTGGGGAAACCCGTGTCGTCGATAATCCAGGCCTCGATCTGCCCATGGCGCACGATCTCCGGCAGGACCATCTCGCGCACCTTGGCCAAGACCTTCTCGTCCGACCAGCGCCCTTCGCCGACAAAATGCAGGAGTGATTGATGCTGCGCTGCCGTCCGCTCAGGTGCGGTCACCGCCGCCATAGGCTCTACGCTCTTGCGCTCGCATGGCATCATCAGGCCAACGCAGTAATCCCGCAGCGGCCCGGCACGGTCCGCATGGCCGATCACGCTCACAAGTCCCTCGACATATGCTTCAAATCGCGATGCACTGTCAGCCGCTATTGGGTGATCCATCTCAGCTCCTCATGCCGAAAAACGAATCTCCCAAAATTATCAAGGATCCCAAGCTCCCAAAATGCGACTTTCTGACTCAGTAAGACTAGTGGTTCGTCACAGTGATTTTGACGTTTTTGATACCGAGCCATTCGAGGATCGGTAAGCTTTCGAGCGGCACGAGGATTTCGATGCTTCTGGGGACGCCTGGTTGACGTCGGATGAAGCCGTTTCGTTCGAGGGTGACGATTATCTGGTGGACCGAAGGCGGGCTGACGCGGAAATGGCGCTGGATGTCGGCTTCGGCGGGCGGCTGTCTGAACATGTAGGAATAGGTATGGATGAAAGCGAGGTAGTGCCCCTGCTTCTCGGTGAAGCGCGCGCCTGATTTTTGACTCATCGTTGGATTCGTCCCGGCCTCTGACAAGGAGGCAAAGCATGAATGTACGTTATCGGGTCGAATTGAGCCAAGCCGAGCACGATGAACTGACGGCGATGCTCGGCGGCGGCAAGCACGCCGCCCGCAAGCTGAAGCGGGCGCAGATTTTGCTGGCGGCCGATGGGGGCCGCTGCGACGCGGAGATCGTTCGAACCGTCCGGGTCAGCCTTTCCACCGTCGGCCGGACCAAGCGCCGCTTCGTGGAAGGCAATCTGGAGCGGGCCTTGAGCGAGGAGCTGCGTCCGGGCGCGGAGCGCAAGCTGACCGGCAAGGAGGAGGCCCTGCTGGTAGCAACCGCATGCGCCAAGCCACCGGCCGGCCGCAAACGCTGGACGCTGACGCTTTTGGCCGACACGATGGTCAAGCTCACCGATCACGACAGCCTGTCGGGCGAGACCGTGCGTCGCCGGCTGGCCGAGAATGACCTCAAGCCATGGCGCAGGAACATGTGGTGCATTCCCCATGTCGATGGCGAATATGTCGCTCGCATGGAAGATGTGCTCGATCTCTATGCTGAAGCGCCTGATCCTGAGCGGCCCCTGGTCTGCTTCGACGAGACCCCCGTCCAGCTGATCGGCGAGGTGCGCCAGCCGGTCCCGGCCCAACCGGGACGACGCGAGCGCTATGATTACGAGTATCGCCGCAACGGCACCGCCAATCTCTTCGTCACCTTCGATCCATATCGAGGTTGGCGCAACGTCAAGGTCACCGACCGCCGCGCCGCCGTGGACTATGCCCACTGCATGCGTGAACTCGTCGACGTCCATTATCCCGGCGCCACCTGTATCCGTGTCGTGCAGGACAATTTGTCGATCCACAAGCCTGGGGCATTGTATGAGGCCTTCGCGCCCGCCGAGGCCCGACGTATCCTGCGCCGCCTCGAATTCCACTTCACCCCGAAGCACGCAAGTTGGCTCAACATGGTCGAGTGCGAGATCAGCGTGCTTCAGCGCCAGTGTCTCGGCCGCCGCATCGACCACCCCAAAAGGCTCCGAAACGAGATCGCCGCATGGCAGCGGCGGCGAAATAAAATCCGAGCTCGCATCAAATGGATGTTCACAACCGACAAAGCCCGCGCCAAACTCGGCCGCGCCTATCCAGTCACCGCCAAAGAGTCAAAATCACTGTGATGAACCACTAGGATGCCATTCGGGCCAGATGATAGACCGACATGGCCTTGCTGACGCCCTTGAGTTCCGCCTCGCTCTTTGCCACCGGGTATGGCGCAATAATTTCCGCCACAGCCGGCGCGCCGTAAACTTCTTCGGTGATACAAATCTCGTCGCCATCGGCAAGGTTTTGCACCCGCGCCGCGATATTCACCGTCTGGCCAAAATAATCGAGCCGCTCGTTGAGCGTCACCGCGATCGAGGCTCCCCGATGCACGCCGATTTTCAGGATGAAATCACGCTGCGGGCGGTCCCGATTTAGCTGATCCACGGCCTCGCGCATATCAAGCGCCGCCTGCACCGCGTCGGCCGAAGTCAAGAACGCCGCCATCACGGCGTCACCGATCGTCTTGGTGACGGCGCCATTGTGCCGAACAGTGGCGTCGAGAAGATGCTGGAAGTGCCGCTGCACCTGAATGTAGGCGTTAAGGTCGCCAATCCGCTCGTAGAGCGCCGTCGAACCCTTGAGATCGGTGAATACGAGGGTAACGTCGAGAACCGCAATGCCCTCCGTCGTGCTGATCACTTCTGAGCGGAAGAAGTCGCGAAAGGTTTGTGTCATCAGCAGTCGCTTGCCGGACAGCGATGGCGTGAAGTGAAGCTTCGGGCGCTGAAACGCCGCCATCGGAAGCTGCAGGATGCCGAATACCACCGGCAGCTTGCCGGTGTTGCGAACTTCGAACACGACCTTGCCGGGTGCGATGTTTGCTGGGGCGGTCACGCATTTGCCGCGGTCGAGCATGACCGGCACATGGGGTGGCGTTACACCCGCCCCATGTGCGACCGGGAAAAAAAATTGGGCGTCGCTGTCGAAATCCTGGCCCAGAAGCGCGCCTTCGGCGGCGTCAACCTCGAGATTGGCCGCAGAACCTGGCTCTATGCGGGCGAGCGCCCTCATCAGCCCTTTGGCAGCCTCGCTCCATGGCACGCCGTCGGGCATTACGCCGCCCGGCGTCATTCTATAATAGAAGACGTAATCCCAGGCCGAAAGCGCATCCGGTTTATGGAAGCGGATGCTTCGCACGGCGGGCGAAACCGTAAACGTCACCGCGATGTAATCGTCGAGTGCGGCCTCGTAATCGCCTTGACAGAGGTGGCAGTGGAAATGCGTGTGCAGTTTGCGCAGGCTTCGGAAGCTCTCGACAACGTCGGAGCACATCGGACAAACGAGCAGCCAGTCCATGTCGAATAGCCCGGCCACGCAGGCATGGAGGAAAAGATCGATCCCTTCAGCTTCGGCAATCGATTTCTCTGTGGCGAACTGGATCGGATTGATGCGGTAGAGTGCCTCGTCCGTGCCCGAGCGCAGCAGCGTCTCCAGCCGCGAGACGACGCGCGGACTCCAGGATTTGGCCGCTTCGAGCGCGACCAAGCGCTCTTCGAGCTTTTTTTCATCGATCATCGCATTACCCGCGACAAAACCTCGATCATCCCCGGCGTTCCGTTAAACCTGAATACACAATTCATGAGCTTGGGGCGAGCCCATCGGGGCGGTATTTTAGCTCGCTACAACCTTACGCCTGAAGGTGATGGTTTGTCCGTCCGTTCGCTCCAATCGACCCGGATGAACCAGACTATCGAGGTCGCAATCGGCTCTTGTAGCACCAGATGATGATCTGCTTTCACCGACCGCGGACGGGGACGCCCGTTCCTTCTCGCGCTCTCTATATTCGAACCCGAGGAGTATGACCATGTAGGATCAAGTGAAAGCGACCACAGCGTTACAAAGGTCAGTGCTCCGATACGATACGCACTACCGTCCAATATGTACATGTACTTCCACACTCATACCAAAATCCATGCGCATCTATCTGTCTAATCGGGCAAACCGGCTCGTCGAAGGCCGTCCACGTACCGTGCAGCATCGTCATTTCCACGGAAAGGCACTATGCCGGTGAGCCTGGAGGTCCGCAAAGATGGATCGATCTCAAGCATGCGCGCCATGTGGGACTGTGCCTTGGCGGTCTGTCCAGCAAGCGCACAACTGGCTGCCGCCATCCGGATCGCGGCCGTGTAATTTGGTTGCTCATGCAAAGCTCGGTCAGCCCAGGTAGAAGCTTTGCCGTACTGGCGATCCAGGAAATAAGCTGCGGCGAGCCCGCTTTGTTCGGCGTAGCGCAGTGGGTCAAGGGGATTGAGCCGTAGCGCACGCTTCATATGCTCAATCGCGTTCTTCGCCTGTCCAAGGTAGAGCCGTACCCATCCGCTGAGGTGCCAAACTGCCGCCAGGCTTGGCCCCAACATCAGTGCTCGATCAAGCAACGCTGAACCCGCGGCAAGGTCTCCCTCGATTTGCGCTAGAACGACGCCGCTCACACCGAGAGCAATGGGATCGTCTTTTCCAAGCCGTCCCGCCTTTCTTGCCAGTAACGTCAATCGCTCAACTTCGGTATTGGGTAGCCAGCCATTATTGTTGCGAATAATGCAGCACCAAGAGGCCATGCCGTAAGCCGAGGCGAAGCCAGGATCGAGTTCGATTGCTCGATCAAACAATTGGAGCGCGTCGATCAAAGACTGGCGCGAACCGCGATGGAAACATGTCAGGCCTCGCATGTAGAAATCATAGGCCGTGAGGCTCTCCGTCGGCTTTCGCTTTGCGCGTTCGATCTCGGCCTGCTCCAATTTCGGCGTGAGTGCCGCAACAATGCTGGATGTTATTTGATCCTGGAGGTCAAAAACGTCCTTGAGATTGCCATCAAATCGCTCGGCCCAGAGGTGAGTTCCCGTAATGGCGTCAATCAGCTGCCCCGTAACCCGAACTCGGTTGCCGGCGCTCCGCACGCTTCCTTCAAGAATATAGCGCACCCCCAGGTCACGGCCGACCTGTTTCAAATCCACCGCTCGTGATTTGTAGGTAAAGCTCGAGTTTCGCGCGACGACGAAAAACCACGGCATCCGCGCCAGCGCCGTTATTATGTCTTCTACAATACCATCCGCGAAATATTCCTGGTCTGGATCGCCACTCATGTTTTGGAATGCAAGCACGGCGATGGAAGGTTTGTCGGGTAAAGCTAACGGTGATACAGATTCAGACCGCGACTTAATCAGCACCTTTGTACCGTCGCCGTTTAGCCGCAAACGCCAGGCGCGAACCGGCTCGGCGATGTTCTTCAAGTTTTTCGGACCGATGTCGTCGAAGGTCATATCGACCTTGCCCCTGATCTGGCGTTGGGCGTCGTCGGAGATGCAGACCCCACCAGGTTCCGCAACTCCTTCCAGCCGCGCAGCGATATTTACCCCATCGCCGAAGATATCGTTGTCGTCGATGATGATGTCCCCGATGTGGATACCTATCCGAAGTTCGATCCTGAAATCTCGCGGGACGTCGGCGTTTTGCGCGGCCATGCCGCGCTGGACCTCAACCGAGCAGCGCGCAGCATCGACGGCGCTGACGAATTCCACCAGCACGCCGTCGCCGGTCGTCTTGACGATGCGACCACGATTGGCGGCGATGGTGGGATCGACGAGGGTCTTTCTGATAGCCTTTAGCCGCGCCAGCGTGCCTTCCTCATCGACCCCCATCAGTCGGCTGTACCCAGCAACATCCGCTGCCAGCACCGCCGCTAGTCGCCTCTCAACTCGCTCCGTTGTCACCGTGATGCCCTCATGCGAACGGTGGTCAGCGCCCAAATAAACCCCGGCTCTAGCGCGAAGATCAGTCGGGCGGCGTGACCGTGCCATTGCCGTCCGCCCGCCCGAACGAAGGAAGGTACCGGCCGAAGTTCAATTCGAAGTCACTCGGCACGCCGTAACCGATGTTGCGGATCTTGGCACGGCGCGCCTGCGCACTGGGCCCGGCCAGGATTGAGAAGATCATGTCGTTGCTCGACTGAAGCTCGGCAGCCGTTGGCATTCCGAACCGATTGATCTGCGCCTTCGCCGCGGCGAGCACTTCACGGTCGAACGAGGCCAGACGCCCGGCAAGCGTGTCGACGAACGAGTTGAGGTTGTTGTCGTCCAGCGTGCGGTTCACCCAGCCATAGCGCTCGGCGATATCGGCGTCGAAATCGTCGCCGCTCAGCGCGATCTCAAGCGCCCGCGAGCGGCCGACCAAGCGCGGGAGCCATTCCAGCGCTCCGCCGCCAGGGATCAGTCCGACGCCAACCTCAGGATTGCCGAACAGGGCGTTCTGCCGGCTGGCGAAGCGCATGTCACAGGCCAGCACGAACTCGTTGCCGATGCCGCGCGTACGGCCGCGAACCTTGGCGATGCTCACGACAGACGCTGATGAGAGGCGCAGCACAAAGTCACGCCAAAGATCCAGGACGTCCGGCCGCTTGGCGGCCTTTGCTACGTCGAGATGGGCGACGAAAAAATCGGGATTCGCCGACTGGAACACAACGACCTTGACGGACGGGTCGGCCTCGACGTCGGTCATTAGCGCTCTCAACTCGTCGATCGTTTCGGGGAGAAACATGTTGATCGGCGGGTTGCTGAAGGTGATCGTCCACCGGCCCGGATGGGTGCGGTCGGTCGTGAATTGCGAAGTGTTGGTCATGGCACGTCTCCTAGGTTGATTGGCAGATAAGCTTGCGTACAAATTGACTTCGGTACTGGGTAGCCGGCAGATCGGCGGCCTCCAGGAAGCCCGGGCAGCCGAGCTAATGATCGCCGCGTTACGAGGCTCGAACAGAAGGCATCAAATCGATGACATCATTTGCAGTCATGATGGCGGTCGCGTAACTCGGAATATTGACATCGAGAGCGGCGTGCATCTCCCTGTCCGAGAAATCGGCCGTTGCATCTCTTATCACCGTGACCTCGTAGCCGAGCTCAGCGGCGAAGCGAACGGTCGCCTCAAGACACGTATGTGCGATGAGCCCCATGACGATGAGCCGTTGAATGCCGTGCTTCTTGAGTTGCAGATCCAAGTCGGTATTTGCGAACCCGCTCGAGCACCAATGTTCCGTCGCGACGATCTCGCCCGGCCTGGGCTCAAACCCGGGATGCATCTCCCCACCCCACGTGCCGAATTCAAAGGTTTTGTTTTTCCACGCCGCCTTCTGAACGGGCGCGATGTTTTTCCATGTCTCGTAGTCGCCCGGACGATAGCGGTGGTGCATTGCATAGAAGACCCGTAGCTTTGCCTGGCGCGCAGCGTTCAGGACCTGCAACATGTGAGGGACGCAATCATTTGCTTCCGCAACGGCCCGGATGCGGCCCCACAGCTTGCCTCCTTCGGAAATGAAGTCGTTGTACGGATCGATCACCAGAAGCCCCGTGATCTCCCTGTCATATGCATGTCCTGTCATGGCGTCTTCCTCTTTGGAACAGTTGGATCGCGAAGACTTCGGGATTGCGGTTGTGCTTACTTGAGGCGTCGGGCCGCTACTTCACCAAGGCCACAAGCGGCTTTCCTTTTTCGACAACGTACGTCGCAAGCTCGGCGGCATTGCTGCTGCCGACATTCCTTGCGGCATGGATCGTTCCAGCCGGGATAAAGAAGACGTCGCCTGCCTTGAGCGTCACCGGTGGTTTTCCCTCCACCTGATACTCAAGTGAGCCCTCCATGACGTAAATGATCTCTTCGCCCGGATGCGTGTGCCTCCCGAAGGCTGCTCCCGGGTCGAAGTCGACGCGGACCTGAATGGCCTCGCGTCCGGTCATTCCAAGATCATGCCGCTGCAGATCGGTTCGCTTGGTTCCTGTCTGAGCTATCGCCGCTTGCGGCGACAGAGGGCCTCCGTTGATCAGCATCGCTGTCGCTGCGATCCGCGCTGCCTTCAGAAAACTGGTGCTCATGTCGATCTCCTCGAGTTGGGGCTTGGTGAACCCAACCGACGCTGAGCCAGGGCCCGACCGGTTGATCTGCCCGGATATTCGCGCCGGCCTGAGGAAATTGCCCGTTATGGGTCGTTAGCGGGCGTTAGCTCCTGCGAGCCGCCCGGGACGATGTGAGGCCAAAAGCGGCGAGGGGGGCGCAATCCAAGAACCCGCGCAGGCGGATAGCTAGCGCAACGTTGCCAATAGGCGTTCGGCGGTCTTCAGATCGGCCGTACCGAAACCCTCGCCGAAACGCGCATAGGTCTCGCCAAGCACCTTCCGAGCCTCTTCGCGGCGACCTTGTCGAAATTGCAGCCGGGCGAGGCTTATCGACGCGCGGAGCCGCCAGGATAGCGCCGATTGCTGGTCGGCTAGTTCGATCGAGCGACGGAAAGCCTGTTCGGCGCCCTGATCATCCGCCGTCTTCTCCAGCAACTCGCCCCGGATGCGCTGCAGCTCCGGCTCTGACAATTCACCATGCCGCTTCACCTGGGCGATCGTTTCGTCGATGATCGGAAGCGCCTGGTCGAGACGACCCATCATCGCAAAACCCTGGGCCAGCGAGCCGTTGAACTCCGTCGCATACAGCTCGTATCGTTCTGCGGACAGAGTTGCCAGTGAGCTGCGCAACAATTCCATACCGGTCTCGATCTCTCCCCGTTGGATCAACACCTCGCCTTTAAGGCCGTAAGCGACGGCCTGGTAAGGCGTCAGGGCATGGCGTTCGGCGTGCGGGATCACACGATCGATACATTCGTCGGCGCTCGCTAAATCGCCGGTCCACCGGAAAACGCAAGCACCCCATATGAGCGCGATGCAAATGGTCACCGTTTCAGTCGCTGTCAATCCGTCGACGGTCTCGCGTGCGAATCGAACCGCCTGGTCGGGATAGCCCAGAAGCCACAGGGTCCGAGCCATTACGATCCGCGGGCGTTCGTAGTGAAAGCCGAAGTGGCGGGCTTTGGCGGAGTTGGACGCGGACGCCTGCGCGAGTGCCATCTCCAGGTGAGCGTGGGCCTCGGCCTGATTTCCGATCAAATGATGCGAGACTCCGAGCAGCGAATGCACGGCGTAGATCCCGATTGGATCGGCCATTTCCTTCGCGATGGCCTCGCTTCGTTGGGCGACTGCGAGCATCCGATCGAAATTGCCTGCCCGTCTATGAAAGCTGTGCAGCTGGCTGATGAGGCGAAACTGGTTGACTGGATCGTGAAATTTCTCCGCGAGCTCCAGACCTCTCACGAGGGCGGCATAGGACTGCTCGTTGTTCCCCATGGTGTACATCGACGAAATTCCGAGGCCCGCCTGCAGATGCATCTCCTCGGGCCCCCCGCGAGTGGTGTCGTCGAGTGCGAGCAATGCTCGCTCCGACCACCGGTGACATTCCGTAAGCAGGGACATCGCCAAGAAGACCGGCGCGGCAGCAGCGGCAAGTCCTATGCCGATGTCAGTATTTCCTTTGGCTCCAAAGCACCATTCCAAAGCGGCCCGGACATTGTTGACGGCGGCAAAGTGGGGAGCCCGTTCCGCGCCGGTCGTCAAGCCGGACCATTCGGTCCCGGCCTGCTCAAGCCATTTTCGATAATAAGCGGCATGGCGCACGGCCAAATCGGCGGACTCCGCGTCGTCAATATTGCTTTCGAGGACGTAGGCGCGCGTCGCGTCGAGGAGCCGGTAGCGCATCATCGCTCCGAAGGGACTCGTTGCCGCGATCGACTTGGCGACGAGACTATCTATGGCGGTGATAACGCTCGATCTGTCGAGAGTAGCACTGGTGACGACTTCCAGCGCCGCATCGAGGGTGAAATGGCCAACGAATGCAGCGAGCCTGCGAAGCACCACACGCTCCAGTTCTGTCAGGAGCCCAAAGCTCCAATCCAGCGTGGCCTGCAGTGTCTTTTGCCGCGGTGGCGCGGTTCGCGTCCCTAGCCACAGCAGGGTCAGGCGTTGATCGAGCAGCGCAGCGGTTTGTCGCAATCCATAGGATTCGACGCGTCTGGCCGCCAGTTCAATGGCGAGTGCCACTCCGTCAAGCTTTCGACAGATGCTTGCGACGATCGGGGCTTCCGCATCGCTGACGTCCAAACGCGCACCACTGGCCACCGCGCGCTCCACGAACAGCTGCGTGGCCGGGAACGTGCGGACTACGGCCGCCGTAAGCGCCGGGTCGTCCGGCGGGCAGGCCAGCCCATCCAATCGGTAGATATGCTCGCCCTGTACCCGAAGCGCTTCGCGACTGGTTGCCAGAATGTGGACCTGTGGTGCGGCATCGATGATGTTCGCCGCCAGCAGTGCCACCGCTTCGACGAGATGCTCGCACGTATCGAGGATCAGGAGAATTCGCTTGTTGCGCAGGTAAGCGATCAGATTGGGTGTCGCATCGTTCGATTGAACCGATAACCCAAGCATGGAGGCTATGCCTGCCGTCACCAGGTCGGGATCTCCGAGCATTCCGAGGTCGACGAATAGCAAAGCGCCCGAGAAAGCGTCGATCAGGTGATGCCCGACCGCTATCGCAACGGTGGTTTTGCCGACGCCGCCGGCGCCGACGATGGTGACAAAGCGCGAAGCGTTCAGCTGGGCCGCCAGTCTTAGAACGTCCTCGTCCCGGCCGACAACTCGGCTTAGCCGGCTGGGAAGATTGGCGTGCGGAAAGTTGCCGGCAACGACAGGCGTATCATCGCGCGGACTGCCCGGCTGCGAGACCGGCGCGACGAAGCAATAGCCCCGCCCGGGAATGGTCGTGATGTAACGCGCGCCATCTTTGCCATCGCCCAGCGCCCTGCGGAGGCTCGCCACGTGAAACCGCAAGCTGCCTTCTTCCACGATGACGTCGGGCCAAACCCGCGACATCAGATCCTTCTTGCTGATGACTTCATTCGGCCTGGATATCAGGACGATCAGAATATCGAGAGCACGCGAGCCCAACACCAAGGGGGCGCCCTCTCGTGTGAGGAGCCGTTCGCTAACCACCAAATGGAAAGGACCAAACGACAATCCGTCTGCTGTCGTCATGCCGTCTTCTCTTGAAGCCCATCCCGGGCCGCAGTTTACGTCAAGGGTTCCGGCCGCGCCACAAGGGAACGGCGATCGGATTCCCCGCCGCCCGGCGCCCTTGAATCTGCTCGGAAAAAGGGCAGGGCTGGCAGCGACTAACAGGGTCTCATAACGCCTAACGGGTGATGCCCGCCTTGTCGGCGTAGGTGTTGGCCAGCACGCAGGTGCATCCCAAGCCAACCATCAACCCGAGGAGGGAACCCATGGATACGATCAAGACCCGCGAAACTACCGATCAGGATCGCCCTTGGCTGTTGGGCACAGCCGCGATGGGCATCGCTGCCGCAGGCGCCGCGAGCCTGCTCCCGTCACAATTGGCCGCCGCGCCCGCCGGCAATTCCATCCGTCCCTTCCGCGTCAATATTCCGGAAGAGGCCCTTGTCGACCTGCGCCGGCGCCTGGCGCAGACCCGGTTACCCGACAAGGAAACCGTGACCGATTATTCCCAGGGCGTACCGCTCAAGACCGTCCAGCAGGTTCTGAGCCACTGGCAGAGCGGCTATGACTGGCGCAAAGTTGAGGCGCGGCTCAATGCCGTACCGAACTTCATCACCGAAATCGACGGGCTGGATATCCACTTCATCCATGTCCGCTCCAGGCATCAAAATGCACTGCCTCTGATCGTGACGCATGGCTGGCCCGGTTCGGTGATCGAACAACTGAAGATCATCGCTCCACTCACCGATCCCACCGCCCATGGCGGGAGCGCATCGGACGCCTTCCATCTGGTGATCCCGTCGATGCCCGGTTACGGGTTCTCCGGCAAGCCGACCACGACCGGCTGGGGTCCCGAACGCATCGCGCGCGCTTGGACCACGTTGATGCGACGCCTTGGCTACAAGCACTTCGTCGCGCAGGGTGGCGATTGGGGCGCAGTCATTACCGATATGCTGGGTGTGCAGGCGCCACCTGAATTGCTCGGCATTCACACCAACATGCCCGGCGCGATTCCTGCAGAAATCGACCAGGCCTCTCTCGCCGGTGCGCCGGCGCCGTCCGGTCTCTCTGCCGAGGAGAGAAGCTCGTACGAACAGCTCGTCTTCTTCTATAAGCATGTCTATTACGCCTTCTGGATGGGATCACGCCCGCAAACAATGACCGGGTTTGTGGACTCGCCCATCGGCCTCGCGACGTTCCTGCTCGACCACGACGCGCGCAGTCTGGAACTCATCGCGCGTTCGTTCGACGGGCAGACCGAAGGCCTCACGCCGGACGATGTCCTCGACAATGTCACGCTGTTCTGGCTAACCGGCACAGGGGTTTCGTCAGCTCGCCTCTATTGGGAGAACAAGCTCCCCTTTTTCAGTCCCAAGGGTGTCAAAGTCCCGACTGCCGTGAGCGTCTTCCCGGATGAACTCTACCAGACGCCCCGGAACTGGGCGGAGCGGGCCTATCCCAATCTCATCCACTACAACAAGGTGGAAAAGGGCGGTCATTTCGCTGCCTGGGAACAGCCGAAGCTTTTAACCGAAGAGCTTCGCGCGGGCTTCAGATCACTCCGCAAATCGGCCTGAGAACTTCGGCGCGCGCGTTGCGCGCGCCGACCCCTCGCGCTGGGACAATGACTTCAAAAAAAGCACCATGAGCCGGATTGCAAAGGTTGTATACACGGCCAAGACCAAGACCACTGGCGGCCGCGAAAATGGCGCCTCGCGCAGCTCTGACGGCCTGCTCGACGTCAGGCTTTCGACACCTGGTTCAGCGCGCATCGGAACCAACCCGGAGCAGCTGTTCGCATCCGGCTGGTCGGCCTCTTTCGAGAATGCGATCGCGCTTGCGGCTCGCAAAAGAAAAATCGCGCTTCCGGCCGATATGAGCATCGATGCCGAAGTGGACCTGAACCTGGGGGACGGTGGCTACTTTCTCAGCACTCGGCTCAACGTCAGGCTGCCGGGCTTGGAGCGCAATCTCGCAAAAGACCTGATAGACGAAGCAGAGAAGATCTGTCCGTACTCAAAAGCGACACGCGGCAACATTGAAGTAACGATCAAGCTGGTTTGAGTCGGATGGTGCTCCGGCAGCTGACGCGAATTGCCCGGCCTCAAACCGCCGGCTTGTGCCGCGAAGAGACGGCCGATCCCGTCGAAGCGGCAGCGTTGAATGGGTCAACCCCAAGCATATTCGGGAAGCGCCAATCTATCGATGATGTCCCTGCCGAAGGCCAATCTCGCGAGTCCTGGGATCGCTGCAGCACCGATGATGAAGTTGCGTACGAACAGGCCCATGGTGGTCCTTGGCGCAAAGGCGCTGCTAAAATTCGTGGCGCCTCTTTGCTTTGTTTCGATATAGGGCCGCAGAAGAGTCTCGTACCGTCGGAAGGCTTCCTCATGGAAACCGCCCCTGCGGGCTAACTCGCCAGCGAGCACGTAGGCGGCCGTCATGGCCAAGGCTGATCCTTGGCCGGCCATCAACGACGCGCAAAATGCAGCATCGCCGACAAGCGCAATTCGTCCGCGCGACCACGCCGGCATGTGAATTTGGCCGACACGATCGAAATAGAGATCATCGGAGCTCTCCAACTCGTCGAGGATGCGCGCGCTCTCCCAACCGTTGCCGCGGAACCGGCTCCGCAGCAGCACCTTTTGCGCCTCAACGCCATGGGCCGATGTGACGTCGCGGACATTGTCTGCGAAGACGAAGAGAAATAGGGTCCGGTCGTCGCGGAGGGCAAACCGCGCAAGCATGCAGCCGGGCTTATTGTGGATGATATAGACGTCCTCGTCGCGCGGCCGATAGCCTTGGGCCTCAAAGGCAGCCACGGTGTAGCCCAACGACACCTCGAAATGATCCTGCGGGCCGAACACGAGATACCTGAGGTTTGAATGCAGCCCGTCGGCGCCGATCACAAGATCGAACCGCCGGCGCGACCCACGCTGAAAGGTGACATTCACACCGTCCTGCTCCTGTTCAAGGCCGCTGATCTCGTCGCCAAATACCATTTCCGTAACCGGGCTCGCTCTCTCGAACAACAAGCGCGCGAGGTCGCTGCGCCGGACTGTCACGAAACGCCCGCCAGTCAGCTCGCGAAAAACATTGGTCCCGAACCCGGTCTCCCGCTGACCATTGTCATCGACAATCCGCATCTCTTGAATGTGGTATCCAAGACGATCGAGATCTTCGGACAACCCCATCCGGTCGGCGATATCGTATCCTAGTCCCCAGAAGTCGATCACATAGCCGCCCGAGCGAAGCGATGGTGCATTGTCTATAAGAGTAGGACGTAATCCTGCTTTATCGAGCCAATAGGCAAGCGTCGGACCGGCGATACCGGCCCCCGAGATCAGGGCGGTCTGAGTTTTCATGGTGGAAGGTTAGCACCTTGTCATCGAGGCGCAATGTCGATGGCCGCTCCGGGTCGAAATGCGAAATAGTCATCCTGAACAGAAGCTTCCGGCCCATACCAGTGCCCGCCCGTTTTGCATTGCACAAACAGCTTAGCTTTTCCGGAGCGCACGTAAGGCTTTGGTTCAATACCTCCTCATTCGATAAAATTGCAAAATGGACTGCCGGCCCACGCCGCTGGGACTGGCTTCGTGTCAAAAATAGCGGCTTGGATGTCTATGACAACCGCGGAGATTTTACGGCGAATGGTTTCCGTAGACGGTTGTATTGTGGCTTTGCGAACTCCAACGCCCGCTTATAAGAAACATATCGTAGTCTGCCGCACGGACGGCGTTGTCATCGATACTCTCTCTTGCGAGATTTTAGGTGACTTAATCGAAGCAAATCTTGTCCAGCAAGATCGATGCGAAAATGAAACCAAGTTAATCTTCAAGTTAACCGATTTTGGTAGAGAGGCAGCCAAAACGCCACTCGAAAAATATCTAAGAGCAAAACTTATTGGCTATCCGTGTCCGGAAAACCCAGAGGCCAAGCGCATCGCTTGGCTGGAGGCAGAAATAAGAGCAATCACACCTGCGGCGTGATGTTGCGGATGTATTTACCGGCACGCTTTACCCGCCCCGGAATTCAAACCCCAACAAGGACGAATATGAACGAGAATGTTGCCGAGAGCACGAGTCCGGCTGCGAAAGACCAAATATACGGCCGCAAACAAGATACGGAATTTTTTCATCCCTTCCGTGCCTTCGACCTCGCGACCGCGCTGCTGATTGCCGCGATCACCTTAATCGCGCTCTGGACCTTCCGCGACTATGCGGTATCGAACGACGAGGGCCTGCAACATCACTATGGGCAGCTTATCCTCGAATACTATCGAAGCGGCATGACCGACGAGACAGTATTCGGGTTCCGCGACCTTTATCTTTACGGCGGCCTGTTCGATATCGTTGCGGTGCGCCTGAGCGAGATTTTTGCCAGCATCGATGTCTATGACATTAGGCATATTCTCTGCGCGCTGATCGGCATCTCCGGCATCGCAGCGACCGCGGCCACCGCACGGACGATCTCGGGCTCCCGCGCCGGGTTCATTGCGGCCGTAGCGCTTGCCGTCTGCGGCTGCTGGTACGGCACGATGTTCAACCATACCAAGGACGTTCCGCTCGCGGCCGGTATGATCGGTGCCACCTACATGCTGATACGCATCATGCGCAGGCTGCCGCGTCCGCACTTCGGCGACGTGCTGCTGTTCGGCTTGCTGACGGGGTGCGCTCTCGGCATTCGCGTTCTCGCGCTGCTACTGGCATTTTACGCCGGTTTTGCGGTGTTGCTTGCGATGCCCCGACCACTGCAAAGGAATTGGCGATCGACCAGCCGGTTCATTTTGCGATCAATTGTGTATCTCTGCCCCGCGCTTGTCGTCGCTTACCTGATCATGATCGCGGCTTGGCCCTGGGCGGCGCTGGCGCCGCTCAATCCCGTTCGCGGCCTGTTCGAGTTCGCTGAGTTTCAGAAACACATCGAAACACTGCTTGACGGTCATATTTACCCGATGGAGACGGTTCCGCGTCTCTATGTGCCGATTTATATCCTGATCCGCGTCTCGCTGATGACGCTCGCCGGCGCTGCAATTGGGCTGTTGTTTGCCGGTGCCTCACCGCTAGCCCGACGCGCCGGCTTGCAGCCATCCAGTCGCCGGGAGATCGCATTGGTTGCGCTTACAGTCGTGTTCCCGCTTGCGTGTCAGGTGATCTCGAAAGGCCCCGCCTTCACCGGCTTGCGGCATTTCACGTTCGTGCTGCCGCCGCTTGCGGTCCTGTCCGGCATCGGCATCGACGCCGCGGTGACCGCTTTGTCGTCGTGGCGAAAGCCCTTCGGATTTGCCGCGCTCGCGGCCGCAAGCGTTTACTTCACCTGGAATGCCAGCGTGCTGCTTCGGCTGCACCCATACGAATACCTTTACTACAACCCTGTGGTCGGTGGCCTCAACGGCGCATCGCGTCTCTACGTGACCGACTACTGGGTCAACATCATGCCGGAGGCTGTAAATCAACTTGAGCAATATCTCGATCGCACCGAGCGGGATGGCAGCTCGCTTACAGCGCACGACTATACGGTGGGAGTTTGCGGCGAACGAGTCTCGTTCGAGCGGGAACGGTATGCGTTCGAGCGTCGGTTGAAGCGGGTCCGGCTACGCTGGATCAAGAATCAGCAATGGGGCCGAGCCGACTTCTTCATCGCTCCAACGCATCTGAGCTGCGACAGGATCATTGATGGCAAGGTCGTCGCGACCATTTCGCGGCTTGGGGTTCCCATCGGCTATGTCAAGGATCGCCGCACGACCACCCAGGCAGCGTTGACCTCGACCAGAGCGGCAAGCGCAAATCTATCGACAGGCTCGGCGTCGAGCACGCCTTGACGGCCACCGAAGAGCCGCCGATTGCTGCCTCGTATCAACGTCTCAGTTGGGCCGTTCCCGGCAGTGCAGTTTCGGCTTACTGCAGAATGTTGATGCAGGCTTTCAAGCGGCCGGACCCAGGCCCGGTCAGCAATTGATCCGGCGTAATTTTCATGGGCGCATGCCACGCCTTGTCCGGTTCGGAATAGCTAGCTTTTACCGGCGCTCAATCGTCGTAGCTGTCGATCACCGTGTCGGCGATCGAGCGCTTGGTGATGACGCCGACGATATCGCGGGCCCTGGGCCGGTTCACGCCACTGAAGACGATCGCCGCACCGGAGCGGCGGCGTTTCAATCTGGCGAATACCAGGCTCAAGAGATCGGTGTCCCGGCAAATGACCGGGCGGATTTCGACAAAACGTTCGACCAAGAGGTTCGGATCGGTCTGGGATTCGCGCCATAGCCCGGAACGCGGCGGAATCAGGCCGACGATACGGCCCTCGCGTTCGACGATGATCGCGCGCAGGTCGTCGGCGGCTTCCGCGCTGATGGTGTCTTTCAGCGATGTTCCAGCCTTGGCCAGGATGAAACGCCGTTCCATGATGTCCCGGGCCTGCTTGACCAGATAAAGATTGATGTGCCGCTCCTTCGGGATGCGGTGGCCGCGATGGCGCAGTTTGATCGTATAGATGGTCTCACCGATCAGCCCGCGCCGGATGCCGGCGGCGATCGCGACCGCGACGATGACGGGAACAATGATGGCGTAATCGCGCGTCATCTCGAAAACCATGACGATGGCGGTCATGACGCCGCCGGTGCCCGCGCCAACCATCGCGGCCATGCCGACGATCGCAGCCGACGGCGCGGTTATACCGGCATGAGGAAAGACGGCGCCCACCACGACGGCGAACGCTCCCCCCAGGGTGGCGCCCAGATAGAGCGACGGCGAGAAGATGCCGCCGGAGGCGCCGCATCCGAGACTGATGGTGGTTGCCAGCATCTTCAGTACGAACAGCAATGCAAGCAGGCCCGCGGAGGTCATCTGATTGTCGAGGGTCGACTGGATCACGCCATAGCCGACGCCATCGACATAAGGATGGCCGAAGGCGTGGGTCAGAACCACCATCATCAGGCCGATGATGGCCATGCCGAGAATATTCTGGGTGTAGGCATTTCCCGGCAGCTTGGGAAAGCCGTCCTCCATGACGACCAGCAGACGAATGAAGGCCCAGGAGGCGACGCCGCAAAGGATTCCGAGCAGGACAAACGCGATGGAATCTTCGACGCCAATCGACTGGGCCAGCGAAAGCTGGATGTCAGGGACGACGAAAGCCGGCGCCGGCCCGATCAATATCCTGCCGATGGTGGTGGCAGCGCCGGTTGCAACCACTACGGGAAGAAAGGTGCGGTTCGAGACCTCGGGCAGCAGGATCTCCAGTGCGAACAGCACGCCGCCCAGCGGCGTGTTGAAGGTCGCGGCGATGCCGGCGCCGGCGCCGGCAGCGAGCAGGGTGATCTTCTGCCAGGTCGAGAGTTTGATGGCCTGCGAGAAAGCCGAACCCAGCGCGGCGCCGATCTGGATGATCGGGCCCTCGCGACCGACCGCGGCTCCGCTGCCGATCGAGAGCGCCGAGGCCAGCGATTTGATGATCGCCACCTGACCGCGGATGTTGCCGTGCTTGTAAAACACCGCGTCCATCACCTCGGGAACGCCGTGGCCTTTCGCTTCGGGCGCGAACCGCTGCACCAGAAAGACAACGACCAGACCGCCCAGGACAGGCGAAAGCAATACCCAGTCGCCAAAACGGCTCGGCCCCTCGCTGATATTGGCGTCGTACCAGATGCTGAACGTGCCGTTGTAAAACGCGTTGTGAAAAAATCCGATCAGCGCGCGCAGGGCGACCGCGCCGCAGCCCGTCATGACGCCCACGATCAGCGCCAGGCCGCAAAGAACCAGCAGGTTGACCCTCCGTTTATCGTCGCGGGGCGCCGGGCCGTTGCCGGCAACGGTGGGAGCAGGGAGGTCGGACGGGGCAGCAGGCGCTCGCGACATGTCAGGCACAACGGCATTGGAACGGGTCACCCCAATCGGCACGAAGCTCCGCCGAAATCAACCGGTAATTTTGCGGGTCCCGTTGGACAGTCACTCGCTTTTTCGTCATGGCCGGGCTTGACCCGGACGACAGTCACTGCGATTGCCACTGACCCTGCCGTCCTCCGGCCTGATCGACCTTGACCGCCACCGTCAGGGTTTCCATGCCGCCGCCATAGCGGGTGCCGCGCACCGGCGCCGCGCCGAGATAATCGAGGCCGATGGCGACGCGGGCATGTGCGTCGGTGGTGCAGATCGCGTTGGCCGGATCGAATCCGACCCAACCAAGATCCGGCACGAACGCTTCCGCCCAGGCGTGTCCGGCCTGTTGATTGACCATCGCGTCGGAACGCAGGAAATGCCCGGCGACGAAGCGCGCCGGGATGCCGCCTGAGCGTGCGCAGGCGATAAAGATATGCGCATAATCCTGACACACCCCGCGCTTGCCGGCGAACGCCTCGATCGCCGAGGTGCCGCTGTTGGTAGGGTCTTCATCGAACGTCATGTGCTCGTTGATCTGCATCATCAGCGCGTGCAGAAACCCGAGCACGTCGTCTTCCGATTCCGATCGCAGTTCGCGCGAAAACGCCGCGATCGCGGTGTTGACTTCGGTCAGCGGCGTCGAGCGCAGGAACAGGCTCGGCGGAAAGCGCTCGTCGGTGCCCCGCAGCACGCCGCCGGTGTCGTGGGTCTCGATCAGGCCTTCGACCGTGATCGTGAGATCGGCGAGCGGCCCATGGGTCAGCACATGGGTGACATTGCCGAAGGCGTCCTGATGCACATCGAGGCGGGAATCGGTGGAGACGTCGATCTGCCATTCGGCGACATACTGCCCGTCATGGCTGCCGGGCGTCATTCGCAGGATCTGGATGACGCCGGTAGCCGGCGGTTCGTAACGGTAGCTGGTGGAATGGGCAATTCGCAGGCGCATGGCGTACCGGCTTGGAGTTCGAGATTCAGACGATCGTCATTGCGAGGAGCGAAGCGACGAAGCAATCCATTTGGCGGCAAGGTAAGGATGGATTGCTTCGCTGCGCTCGCAATGACGTTGTTGGCGTTGCTACCACGGCCCCGAGAAGCCCGGCCATGACGATATCAGTCAAATCAAATATTGTTTGCTGATGATTTCACCAAGTCGTGAGTTATCCGCGATGAATTCCTGGATGAACTCATGCACGCCGTGCTGGAAGATATCGTCCATGTGGCTGTGTTCGAGGCGGTTGCGGACGCCCCGGGCATGGCGCTGTGCGGCGCCCTGGCGGCCATAGGCAACGCCGATCTGGTCGAGATTGCGCACGAGGTTGCCGTAACAGCTGGCCAGCGAACGCGGCAGCGAATCGTTGAGGATCAAGAGGTCCGCGATCAGCCATGGCTTCAGTGTTTCCCGATAGACCCAGTGATAGGCGGTCAGCGCCGACACCGAGCGCAGGATCGACGTCCACTGATAATAATCGAGCGGTCCGCCGACATGCTCCTCCTCGGGCAGCAGCACGTGATATTTCACATCGAGAATGCGGGCGGTGTTGTCGGCGCGCTCCAGATGCAGCCCGAGCCGTGAAAACCAGTAGGCGTCGTTGCGCAGCATGGTCCGGTAGGCCGAGCCGTCGAACCGCAGCGAGGTTTCCTGCACGAACCGCAAAAACCTCGTCAGCTCTTCCCGGGTTTTGGTGCCCTTGCCCCAGACTTCCTGAAGATCGATCCAGGCCGAGTTGATGGTGTCCCACATCTCGCTGGTCAGCGCGGTGCGCACCGAGCGCGAATTGAGCCGCGCGTTTTCGATGCAGTTGCGGATCGAGGAGGGATTGGCCGGAGAGAACGACAGGTAATCGACGACATTACGCTCGTTGGCTTCCTCATGGACCTCGTAGAAGCTGGCGCTGACGCCCGCGGTCAGCAGTGCCGAGTCCCATTCATTGGTCTTGCCGATATAGGTATTCGGCAGCGCGGTGACGCGCAGCGTCGCCTCGATGGTGCGCGCCAGATATTCGGCGCGTTCGACATAACGGGCCAGCCAGTAAAGATTTTCGGCGGTGCGTGACAGCATGCGAGATTCAGCTTTTTTCCCTGCCCCCTTGCGGGGGAGGGTCAGGAAGGGGGGTGCGAACGGTGCTCAAATCCAACATCTCATTCGTCCAGAATCCAGGTATCCTTGGTGCCGCCGCCCTGGCTTGAATTCACCACCAGCGAGCCTTCCTTCAGCGCCACGCGGGTCAATCCGCCCGGCACGATGGTGACGTGATCGCGCCCGGTCAGCACGAACGGCCGCAGGTCGACATGGCGCGGCGCAAGGCCGGATTCGGTGCAGGTCGGGCAGGTCGACAACGCCAGTGTCGGTTGGGCGATGAACCCCTCGGGCTCGCGCTTGAGCTTGTCGCGAAACGCCTCGATGGTCGCCTTGGTCGCGGCCGGCCCGATCAGCATGCCGTAGCCGCCGGAGCCGTGCACTTCCTTGACCACGAGATCGCCGAGATTGTCGAGAACGTAGGCGAGATCCTTGGGCTCGCGGCAGCGCCAGGTCGGCACGTTCTTCAGGATCGGTTCTTCGCCGAGGTAGAATTTCACGATCTCGGGCATGTAGGAGTAGACCGCCTTGTCGTCGGCGATGCCGGTCCCGACCGCATTGGCCAGTGTGATGTTGCCGGCCGCATAGGCCGACATCAGCCCGGGCACGCCGAGCGCCGAGTCGGGGCGGAAGGTGAGGGGATCGAGGAAGTCGTCGTCGACGCGGCGGTAGATCACATCGACGCGCTTGAGGCCCTCGGTGGTGCGCATGAACACCTCGTCGTTCTTGACGATGAGGTCGCGGCCCTCCACCAGTTCGATGCCGAGCTTGTCGGCCAGAAACGAATGCTCGTAATAGGCCGAGTTGTAGACGCCGGGCGTCATCAGCGCCACGGTCGGTTCGGCGGAGGCACTGAGCGGGGCGACCGATCGCAACGCCGACAACAGCTCGTCCGGATATTTTTCCACCGGCGCGACGCGGTGGCGGGCAAACAGGTCCGGAAACAGCCGCATCATGATTTCGCGGTTTTCCAGCATGTAGGACACGCCGGAAGGCGTGCGGGCATTGTCCTCCAGCACATAGAAGTTTTCCGGATTGACGCGGACGATGTCGATGCCGGCGATGTGGACATAGACATCGTGCGGCACGTCCTGGCCGTTCATCTCGGGGCGGAACACCGGATTCTGGAAGATCAGGTCGTCCGGGATGATATTGGCGCGCAGGATATCGCGGCCGTGATAGATGTCGCGCAGGAACATGTTGAGCGCGCGCACCCGCTGCTTCAGGCCTTTTTCGAGGATCGCCCACTCTTTCGCCGACATGATCCGCGGGATCACGTCGAAGGGAATCAGCCGTTCCTGGGCCTCGGCGTCGCCGTAGACGGCAAAGGTGATGCCGATCCGGCGGAACAGCAATTCCGCCTCCTGACGGCGATATTCCAGGGCGTCCGGCGGCGTCTCCTTCAGCCAGCGGGAGAGCTCCTGGTAGGCCGGACGGAGGTCGCCGTCGGGACCGTTCATTTCATCGAACGCAACTGCCATATACCCCGACGCTTTTTGCGGCCATGCGGGACATTGCATGACAAAAAGGGATGGTAGCAAGGCCCGGGCCAGCGCGATATGCATTCGCGGACGGCATTTGCTATGGATCATCGGAATGTTGCCCGAAAAAACGGCTGGGCGGTGCTCATTTCGGCGGCAAAACCCGGTAGCTTCAAGGCGCTGCTTGAGCGAGGGTGTGGATGCGCATTTTCCGGCTATTTTCGCCGAACGCGCGCGAGACGGCGAGGAGAGGTCATGAGCGATATCGTTACGGCTGGAATTCTGGTGATCGGGGACGAGATCCTGTCCGGCCGGACCAAGGACAAGAACATCGGCTTTATCGCGGAATACCTGACCAATATCGGAATCGACCTCAAGGAGGTCCGCGTCGTCGCCGACGACGAGGCCGATATCATTGCAGCGCTGGATGCGCTGCGCGCCCGCTACACCTACGTCTTCACCACCGGCGGCATCGGGCCGACCCATGACGACATCACCGCCGACAGCGTCGCCAAGGCCTTCGGCGTCGGCATCGATCATCACCCCGAGGTGGTGGCCCAATTCAAAGAGCAATTCAAGAACCCCGGCGAGCTGAACGAGGCACGGCTTCGCATGGCGCGGATCCCCGACGGCGCCGAACTGATCCAGAGTGCCACGATACTCGCGCCCGGGTTCAAGATCGGCAATGTCATCGTCATGGCCGGTGTGCCGTCGATCATGCAGGCGATGATGGATATCGTCGCGCCAAAGTTGAAGTCCGGCGTCAAGATGTTGTCGGATTCGGTGCGGGCCAATGCCCGGGAAGGCGACATCGGCGGACCGTTGCGCGCCATCGCCGACGCGCATCCCGACACCATCATCGGCAGCTACCCGTTTCTCGATGACGACAAGAAGCCCAACACCAACCTCGTCGTCCGCTCGCGCGACCCGGAGAAGCTGAATGCCGCGATGACCGCGGTGAAGGAGATGCTGGCGGGATTGAACGTGGTCCGGTAGCGGATCGGCGAGGGCGGTAACGTGGACAAGAATTCGGAGAATGAGGATGGCGGAGCACCCGGAACTGAGCGCGCAGGACCGGTCCGGCAGGGCCTTTCCGGTCTCGTGGGACCAGTTTCACCGGGATTGCCGGGCGCTGACCTGGCGATTGAATGACGTCGGGCCGTTTCATGCCGTGATCGCGATCACCCGCGGCGGGCTGGTGCCGGCGGCGATCGTCGCGCGCGAACTCGGCGTTCGCGTCATCGATACCGTGTGCGTTACCAGTTACGATCATACCAGGCAGACCGACCTGAAAGTCCTGAAAGGCGTTTCGGCCGACACTGCGAGGCTCGGCGGCGGCACCGGCAAGGGATTGCTGATCGTCGATGATCTCGTCGATACCGGCAAGACCGCGCGCCTGGTGCGCGAGATGCTCCCCGACGCGCATTTCGCAACCGTGTACGCCAAGCCGATGGGGCGTCCGCTGGTCGACACCTTCATCACCGAGGTGTCGCAGGACACCTGGATTTTCTTTCCATGGGATACCGCGCTCTCGTTCCAGCCGCCGATCCGCGACGGCGCGGCTTGAGGGCGCGAATGGGGGAATGGCGCGTAGGGAGCGGTGAACAGCGATATACTACGCGCTATTCGCCACTCGCCATTCGCAAATGCACCAAATGCCGCTGCAAAACCGGGTCACGCCGCAGGGCGACATCATCGCAACACCGCATCGCGGCATGTTCACCGGCAATCGCGGCATCATTCATGATCCCGCAACCAGGACGCTACTGACGCGGCGCTGGAGCTGCAATGCCTGGCTCACTTGCGTCTGCGAATTCAAGGGACGGCGGCGCAAGGTGATGGGCGGCCGCAGCTGGACCGAGCTGTTCTTTCTCGACGAGGCGACCGCGTTCGCGGCGGGGCATCGTCCGTGCTTCTTCTGCCGCCGCGACGATGCCAACCGGTTTCGCGCCGCGTGGGAAGAGGGCAATGGCGTCAGCGGCGTTCTCGCGCGCGACATCGACATCGTCCTGCACCGGGAGCGGCTCGAAGGCGGAAGGAAGCGATTACACGCACTGCCGATGCCGCTGCAGCAATTGCCCGACGGCGCCATGGTTCAGGCCGGAGCGGAGAGTTACCTGATCGCGCAGAGCCGTGCGTTGCTGTGGTCGCCGGCTGGCTATCGCGAAGTCCGCAACGCGCTCACCGGCGCCATGCTGCTGACGCCGCCGTCGACATTGCGGGCGTTTGGCGCGGGATACCGGCCGGTGCTGCATGAGAGTGCGGTGGAGAAGTAAATTTCAAAAGCCGTCATTCCGGGATGCGCCACTTGGCGCAGGCCCGGAATCCATACTCCCTGCAGGGGTTATGGATTCCGGGCCCGCGCTTCGCACGCCCCGGAATGACGACACGTTTTTGTCTGCGACTCACCCCAACCGCTGCCTTGCCAGCCTGGCGCCGGCGCCGAGCGCCATCAGCTTTGCTTCGGCGATATCACGATGCATCGGCGCCATGCCGCAATTGGTTGTTGCGACGATGTTGCTCTTCGGCACGAATTTCGAGACCTGCTCGATCACCCCTACGACATCCTCGGCGGTCTCGACGGTATCGCTGGCGACATCGATGACGCCGGCCTGGACCACCTTGCCGGTCAGCAGGCCGAGCAGTTCCAGCGGCACCCGCGAGTTGCGGCATTCGATCGCGACCTGCTGGATCGGGCTTTTGGCGATCGCCGGAAAGATATCCTCATACTGCCGCCACTCGCTGCCAAGCGTCTGCTTCCAGTCGGTATTGGCCTTGATGCCGTAGCCGTAACAGATATGGACCGCGGTGGCGCAGGTCAGGCCTTCGGCGGCGCGTTCGAGCGCCTTGATGCCCCAGTCCGAGACCTCGTCCATGTAGACGTTGAACGCGGGCTCGTCGAACTGGATGACGTCGACGCCGTCAGCCTGCAAGGCCCTGGCTTCCTCGTTGAGCAGTTCGGCAAAGGCGAACGCCATCTTGACGCGGTCGCCGTAATACTTGTCGGCGATGGTGTCGATGATGGTCATCGGGCCGGGCAGGGTGAATTTCAGCTGGCGCGTGGTATGGGCGCGGGCGACGCGCGCCTCGTCGGCATGGACGCGGCCCTTCAGCCGCAACGGCGCCACCACCTGCGGCACCATCGCCTTGTAGCGATCCTTGCGGATTCCCATCTCGACCTTGTGGGCGAAGTCGATGCCCTCGATTTTCTCCAGGAAGCCGTGAACGAAATGCTGGCGGGCCTGCTCGCCCTCGGTGACGATGTCGACGCCGGCATCCTCCTGCAGCTTCACGGCGAGCAGGGTGGCGTCGCGCTTGGCGCGGGCCAACTCATCGCCCTTGGATTTCCAGGGCGCCCACAGCGTGTTGGGTTCGGCCAGCCATTCCGGTTTCGGCAGCGAGCCGGCGATCGTGGTAGGAAACAGCATGTCGGCGTATCCCCGTGATTTCTTGATTGGACGGTCTATCTGCCGGGTCCTATCTGCCATGTCCTGAGCATGGCGTACATGGCGTTCGAGCGGGGTGGAATGCGCCGAAAGCAGGGGGTAGGATTGTCCGAGCCTCCCTCAGGATCATCCCATGATCGACCTTCACTACGCGCCGACGCCAAATGGCTGGAAAATCTCGATCATGCTCGAGGAACTCGGCCTTCCCTACACGGTGTTTCCTGTCGACATCCGGGCCGGCGATCAGTTCAAGCCGGATTTTCTCGCGATCAGCCCGAACAATCGTATCCCGGCCATTGTGGATCATGCGCCCCCCGACGGCGGCGGGCCGTTTTCGGTGTTCGAGACTGGCGCGATCCTGATCTATCTCGCCGACAAGACCGGCCGCTTTCTGCCCAAGGATATGCGCGGCCGGTCCAACGTCACGCAATGGCTGATGTGGCAGATGAGCGGGCTTGGTCCGATGCTCGGACAGCACGGCCATTTCGCGCTCTATGCGCAGGAGAAGATCCCCTACGCCATCGAGCGCTATCGCGACGAGGCGGCGCGGCTTTACCGCGTGCTCGATACGCAACTGGGCAAGACCGGCGCTTACGTGGCCGGCGACTATTCGATTGCCGACATCGCCTGTTTTCCCTGGACCATGACGCACAAGGCGCAGGGGTTTACGCTGGACGATTATCCGAACGTCAAGCGCTGGTATGCCGAAATCCGCGCGCGGCCGAAGGTGCAGGCGGGGCTTGCGATCGGCAAATTCGAGAAAAAGCCGTTCGACGACGAGGCGCGAAAGAACATGTTCGGGCAAGCCGCAAAGGAGCTGGCGGGGAGGAAGTAAAACGAAGCCCTCATGGTGAGGAGGCGCTCTTGCGCCATCTCGAACCATGAAGCCACAAGCGCTGCTCATCCTTCGAGACGCGCGCGAAGGGCGCGCTCCTCAGGATGAGGATTGCAAGTCAAAACCAGGAATCAAACCAAAGGAAACGCTGCCATGATCGAATTCTTCTTTGACTGCTCCAGTCCCTGGACCTATCTCGCCTTCCACAACATCCAGCCGCTGGCTAAGGAATTCGGCGTCGAGATTTCATGGCGGCCGATCCTGGTCGGCGGCATCTTCAACACGGTCAATCCCAGCGTCTATGCTTCCCGCGAGACGCCGGTGCCGCTGAAGGCGCGCTACATGAAGAAAGACCTTGCGGACTGGGCGCGTTCGGCGGGGCTTGCGATCAAGATGCCGCCGACGGTATTTCCGGTGAACAGCGTCAAGGCGATGCGCGGCTGCATCTGGCTCGATAAGGAAATGGTGCCGTTCGCGCGCGCGGTGTTCGAGGCCTATTGGGGCGGCGACAAGGACATCTCGCAGGATGCGGTGCTGACCGAAATCTGCAAGAGCGTCGGCGTCGATCCCACGAAATTCTTCGCAGGCATCAGCGAACAGGCGATCAAGGATCAGCTCAAGGCCAATACCGACGAGGTGATGGCGCGCGGCGGCTTTGGCTCGCCGACCATCTTCGTCGACAAGACCGATATGTATTTCGGCAACGACCGGATGTCGCTGATCCGCGAGGCGCTGCAGCGCCGCAAGACCAGTGCTGCGTCGAGCGCGGCCTGATGCCGAAGGCCATCGTCTGCCGCGAACTCGGCCCGCCCGAGAGTTTGCGCATCGAAACCGTTGAAGCCACGCCGCTGGCGCAAGGCCAGGTGCGCGTCGCCATTCATGCCGCCGGGATCAATTTTCCCGACATCTTGATGGCGGCGGGCCAGTACCAGCTCAAGCCGCCATTGCCATTCACGCCGGGGATGGAAGCCGCAGGCGACGTGATCGAGGTCGACGGCGCGGCGGGGGGCTTTGCTGTCGGCGACAAGGTCATCCTCAAATTGAGGCACGGCGCTTATGCCGACGAGGCCGTGGTTGCGCCGTCGCAACTGATGCCGCTGCCATCGAGCTTCGACTACGCCGAGGGCGCGACATTTCTCGCTGCCCACGGTACGGCCTATTATGCGCTGATCGATCGCGGCCGGCTTCAACCCGGCGAGGTGCTGCTGGTGCATGGCTCAGGCGGCGGCGTTGGCCTTGCCGCGGTGGAGATGGGCAAGATGCTCGGGGCGACCGTGATTGCGGCGGCCTCGTCGGAGGAAAAGCTTGCGGTCGCGCAGGCGCGGGGCGCCGATCATCTGGTGCTCTACAAGCGCGAGCCGTTTCGCGATGCCGTCAAGCGCATCACCGACGGGCGTGGCGCCGATGTGGTGTTCGACCCGGTCGGCGGCGAAATCTTCGAGGATAGCGTGCGCTGCATTGCCTGGGGTGCGCGCATCCTCGTGGTCGGGTTCACCGGCGGCATCGGGCTCGCTCGCACCAATCTCCTGCTGATCAAGGGCGCGAGCGTGCTCGGCGTTCGCGCCGGCGAGGCGGTGCGGAGAAACCCGCTGCTCGGCCAGGTGCGCCTGAAGGCACTCAGCGAATGGGCGGAGGCCGGGCGGATCAGGCCGAACGTCTCGCACCGGCTGCCGCTCGAGAATTGCGCGCAGGCGATGCGGCTCTTGATCGACCGCAAGGCGATCGGCCGGGTTGCGCTGATAATGCGGTGAGTTATTGGCCGTCTTACCAACATCGTCATGGCCGGCACAAGGCCGGGCATGACGACGTTGACCGGCGAGTTCTCGAATTGGCTACTCATACTCCCGCTCTTCCCACCACGGGAAGTAATCCGGCATATCCGACGACACCTTGTCCTTGAATACGGCGGGACGCTTTTCCAGAAATGACACCACGCCTTCCTTGACGTCATCGGAACGGCCGCGCGCATAGATGCCGCGGCTGTCGACCTTGTGGGCTTCCATCGGATCGTCGGCCGCCGACATCCGCCACATCATCTGCCGGATCAATGCCACCGACACCGGGGCGGTCTTGGCCACGATTTCGCGGGCCAGCGCGCGGGCGGCCGGCAGCAACTCGTCCGCGGGCACCACCTTGCTGACGAGACGGCCGGCCAGCGCTTCCTGCGCCGGAAATACCCGGCCTGTGTAGCACCACTCCAGCGCCTGCGCGATGCCGACAATGCGCGGCAGAAACCAGCTCGATGCGGCTTCCGGCACGATGCCGCGCTGGGAGAACACGAAACCGAAGCGCGCATTCTCCGAGGCGATGCGGATATCCATCGCAAGCTGCATGGTGACGCCGATGCCGACCGCCGGACCGTTCACCGCCGCAATCACCGGCTTCAGGCACTTGAAGATGCGCAATGTCACCTGTCCGCCGCCGTCGCGCACATTGGGATCGCTGTAGTCGACGCTGCCGTCGGCCAGCCGCTTCACCGGCCCGCGCCGGGCGTCGCGGTCGAAGGTGTCGGCGCCGGAGGAAAGATCGGCGCCGGCGCAGAACCCGCGCCCGGCGCCGGTGACGATGATGACGCGAATATTGTCGTCCTTGTCGGCCTGGTCGAAGGCGTCGATCAATTCCTTCTGCATCGCGGCGTTGAAGGCGTTGAGCTTGTCGGGCCGGTTCAGGGTGATGGTCAGGACCTGCTCGGCGACCTCATATTTGATCGTCTCATACGGCATCTGGGGGGTTCCTCTGTGATGTTGTTTGTACCGTTCGACTTCCATCGCCGAATTTGAAAACGTCGTCATGCCCGTGCAAAAGCGCGAAGCGCGTCTTCGCGCAGACGTCACGGGCATCCACGTCTTTTCTTTCTGCGCGAAATGAAGACGTGGATGGCCGGGACAAGCCCGGCCATGACGGTTTTATCTATGATGTTCTCACTTCGGTGGCTTCGGCCAGGGTTTTTGCGGGCCGCGCATCGCTTCGAACGCCTTGGCCATGCCGAGCACCCCGAGATCGTCGAAGCGGCGGCCGATAATCTGCACGCCGATCGGAAATCCGCTTGCATCATAACCACCGTTGATCGAAATCGCCGGATTCTCCGACATGTTCCAGGGCACGGTGTAGCAGATGTGCTCGAACGGCCGGTCGGGATCGTTGATCGGGGCGGCGAACTCGGCGGCGAAATTCACCACCGGCGACACCGGCGAAATCACATAATCGATATCGGCAAACAGTTTGGCCGCCGCGGCGCGGATCGCCATGGTGGCGTTGAAGCCCCGGATCACGTCGACGCCCGACAGCCTGGCGCCGGCTTCCGCCCATTTGACGATATAGGGCAGCGCCTTGGCGCGCTCGTTCGCGGTGAGTTTGGAAAGATCGTCCCACATCCGCGCGCGCCAGAAATTGTCGAGGCCGTCGAGCATTTCCCGGGTCAGGACGCCGGCCACGTCGGTGACGACGGCGCCGGCCGCCTCGAACGCGCGTGCGGCTCTTACCGCGACGTCGCGCACCGGCTGCTCCAGCGCCTGGCCAACGCCCAGGTCGAGCATCAGGCCGATGCGCAGTTTGCGCAAGGGCTTGTCGTGGGTCTTCCAGTGGATGTCGTTGGACGGCAGGCTCATGCCGTCGCGGCGGTCGGGCTTTGAGAGCACGCTCATCATCAAGGCGGCGTCATCGACGGTGCGGGTCATCGGACCGGCGACACGGCCAACATAAGGCGGATCGATCGGAATGCGTCCAAGGCTCGGCTTTAACCCGACCAGGCCGCACCAGCACGCCGGCAGCCGCACCGAGCCGCCGATGTCGGTGCCGAGATGCAGCGGGCCATAGCCGGCGGCACCTGCCGCGCCCGCGCCCGTACTGGAGCCGCCGGGATTTTTGGAAAGATCCCAGGGATTGCGGGTGAGGGGATGAAAGCTCGATAGACCCGACGACAGCATGCCGTAGTCCGGCATCGTGGTCTTGGAGAAAATCACCGCACCTGCCTCGCGCAACCGTGCGGCCGGCGGTGCATCCGCCGCAGCCGGCACCAGCGGAACGGTGGCGGCCCCGAGCGGCACCGGCACGCCCTTGGTGGCGATGTTTTCCTTGATCGTCACGGGCACGCCGTCGAGCAGGCCCATGCACCGGCCTTGCTGCCAGCGTTCGGTCGATGCCTTGGCGGTCAGGCGCGCGCCTTCCGGGTCGAATGCGTACAACGCCTTGATATGGGGTTCCCACACCGCGATATGCGCCAGCACGTCCTCCAGCACCTCCGACGGCGAGAACTGCTTGGCCCGAAAGCCCGCGATCAGATCGACGGCGCTGAGATCGTGCAGCGAGGTGACAGTTTCGTTCGATGCCGTTTCTTTCGATGTCGATTTATGCATGGGCGGCCACCGGCAGACGGGTTTCGATGATGCGCGCGAACATGCTGGCGCCGATCGGCAGGATCTTGTCGTCGAGGATGTAGCCGGGGTTGTGCACCGGCACCGAGCCGTCATGGCCGACCCAGAAATAAGCACCGGGCACGGCATGCAGCATGTCGGCAAAATCCTCACTGCCCATCTTCGGCTGCGACCGCGTGATGACCTTGGCAGGATCGACCACCGTGCGCGCCACCTCCGCGACCACCCTGGATTGTTCCTCCTGGTTCACCAGCACGCTGAAGATGTCGCGGATGTCGACCGTGATCTCGACATGGAAGGCGCTGGCAATGCCGGCGCAAATCGCGCGCATCCGCTCGCGGACCAGCGCGCGCACCTCATCGGAGAAGGCGCGGACGGTGCCGCAGAGTTTCGCCTCGCCGGGGATTACGTTGTAGGCCGACCCGGCGTGGATCTGCGTGATCGACAGCACCGCCGATTGCAGGGGATCGACGTTGCGGCTGACGATGGTCTGCAACGCCTGTCCGACCGTCAGCGCAATCACGACCGGGTCCTTCGAGCGCTCGGGCATGGCGCCGTGCGCGCCATAGCCGTTGATGGTGATGTCGAAGAAGTCGGCGCCGGCCATGGCTGGCCCCGGAAGGATCGCCAACTCGCCATGATTGAGATCGGGCGCATTGTGCAGTCCGTAGACTTCGTCACAGGGAAACTTCTCGAACAAGCCGTCCTTGATCATGGCGCGGGCGCCGCCGAGACCTTCTTCCGCCGGCTGGAAGATGAAATGCACGGTACCGTCGAAATTCCGGGTCTCGGCGAGATAGCGCGCGCTGCCGAGCAGCATGGTGGTATGGCCGTCATGGCCGCAGCCGTGGAAGCGGCCGGGAATGCTCGAACGCCATTTCAGGTTGGTGTTCTCTTCCATCGGCAGCGCGTCCATGTCGGCGCGCAGGCCGATGCGCTTGGCGCCGCTGCCCTTGCCCTTCAGCACGCCGACCACGCCGGTGCCGCCCAATCCGCGGTGCACCTCGATGCCCCATTGCGTCAGTTTGTCGGCAACGATCCCGGAGGTGCGGACTTCCTCGAAGCCGATCTCGGGATGCGCGTGCAGATCCCGGCGGATCGCGGTGAGTTCGTCGGCAAAGCCTTCGATGCGGTCGATGTTGGGCATGTCTGTTGTTATCCGGTTGCAGAAGAGGTGGAACGTGATTTGGTTTCGGGCACGAAGGCGGCACCGTTCGGCTTGATCCGAATGCCTGGACGCAACCGCGTCCATGGCAATGCCGCCGTATCGGCCGGCATCGCGCCGGGCGCGGCGCAGATCAGAAGCCTTTCGGCGATCGGTTCGAAATCGGCGCGGAAATGCACCGAGCTTTTGTTGACAAGAATGGATTGCTCTGTCGGTTCAATGCCGACAAAGCGGTACATCGACTGATCCGCGAGCTGCGCCCGGTGCGAGCTCACCACGACCCTGACGTCGCCGATCCGCAAAGCTGCCGAGGGCCCCATGTCCATGTCGCGGCCGCCATAATAGGGACCGGCGGCGACGAATTGTCCGTCGGACAGATTCTCGACGATGAAGCTCTCCTTGTAGGGCGCGTCACCCGGAATGCCCGACTTGCCGCCGAGCGCGAGTGTGACGGTGGCGCCGACACCGGCGGCGTGCGCAGCCTTTGCCGACCGCGGATCATAGATCACGCCGATGGCGGCGCGGGTGGCATTGTTGCGGACCAGCGCGCGCAGCATGCCGGTGGTGTCGGAATCGCCCCCGGCGCCCGGATTGTCCTGGGTGTCGGCGATGACGATCGGCTTGCCCGCGCGCGTGGCGAGTTCCATGGCGTAGCGCACGCCCTCGTCGGGCGTGAAGATGCGGCCGTCAAAATCGCTCTCGTGACTGACGATGAGTTTTGCCATCTCGTCCGCCGCGGCGTCAGCATCGGCTTGCGTCTTGCCATAAGCAAATACGCTCGGTCCGCAGTTGAAAAAGTCCGCAGCCGGAAAGCCCGGCGCGAAAGACAGCGTCGGTACCGCGTCGCCCTGTAGCGCCGCAAGCTTCTGATAAATGCTTTTGCAGGGCTGGTCGCCGGTGCATTGCCAACTGATCGGAATCAGGAACGGCAGTTGGCGGAACGCTTTCGCCAGGCGCTGCTTGGTACGCAACAGCATGGCGAGATGATCGGCGGCGGCACGGCCGGTGTCGGCCATGTCGACATGGGGATAGGTGCGGTAGGCGATCAGCGCGTCGGCGTGTTCGACCATCTGCGGCGTCACATTGGCGTGCAGGTCGAGGCTGACCACCAGAGGCAGGTCCTTGCCGATCGCCTGGCGGACGCGGGCGAGAATTTCGCCTTCGCCGTCGTCGAGATGTTCCGTGACCATGGCGCCATGCAGATCGAGATAGACGGCATCAAGTGGCCCTGCCGCCTTGATGCCGTCAATCATCACTTTGGCTACGCGTTCGAATGCATCCTTGGTGACATGCGCGGAAGGACTGGCGCCGCAGGAGATGGTCGGCACCAGTTCCCAGCCATTGGCTTCCGCCTGCTCGACGAAGCCTGCCAGTCCGACATTGATGTGGCGCATGACCTTGAGCACGTCGGCACCCTGTGCCATCGCCGGCCAGCCGCCGCCATGCACGAAATCGTCGTAACTCGCCTTCGTCGGCGCGAAGGTGTTGGTCTCGTGCAGAAAGCCGCCAATGGCGATACGGGTCATATATCGGTCTCAGGCAAGGATGGATTCGACGTTAGACTCGTCGTTGCGAGGAGCGCAAGCGACGAAGCAATCCAGTTTTGCATGCCCGCAAGTAGTTTGGATTACTTCGCGAAAGCCGGCCGTCGGGCGCGCATCCGCGCGCGTGATTGGCTCGCAATGACGACGGATTCACGTCGCGGCGGCAGCCATGGTAACCGGCCGGAAGTTGGCAAAATCCCACTCCCGTCCGGGGGCGGCGTCAAGCAGCGCCCGGGTATAGGCAACTTGCGGATTTGTCAGGACTCGCGCCGCCGGGCCCTGTTCGACGATGCGGCCGTGCTGCATGACCGCGACGTCGTCGCAGATTTGCGCCGCCACGCGCAGGTCATGGGTGATGAACAACAGCGCGATGCCGAGCCGGGTCTGAATCTCATCGAGCAGTTCCAGCACCTGCGCCTGCACGGAGACGTCGAGCGCCGAAACCGCTTCGTCGGCCACCAGCACGTCGGGATCGAGCGCCAGCGCGCGGGCAATGGCGACGCGCTGGCGCTGGCCGCCGGAGAATTGATGGGGATAGCGCGAGATGGCATCGACCGGCAGATCGACCAGTTCGAGCAGCTCGCGCGCTTTCTCCAACGCGTCGGCATGCGACATGCCGAAATTGATCGGACCTTCGGCGATGGTCTCGCCGACGGTAATGCGCGGATTGAGCGATCGATAGGGATCCTGGAAAATGATCTGGATTCGCTTGCGATGCGGCCGCAAGAGCCGGCGCGACAGCTCCGAGATTTCGTGACCCGCCAGCCGAATGCCGCCGGAGGTCGGATCGATCAGGCGGACGATGCAGCGCGCCACCGTCGATTTGCCCGACCCGCTTTCGCCGACGATGCCGAGCGTGCGGCCCTTGCGCAGGGTCAGCGTGACGTCCTGGGCGGCGGCCACTTCGCGCACGCCTCCGAAGAAGGAGCGTTCGCGATAGACCTTGCCGAGTTCATTGGCCTCCAGAACCACCGGTTCTGACGACGCCGGGCGCGGCGCCCGCGGTATCAGGCTCGGCACCGCCGCGAGCAGGTTGCGGGTATATTCCATCGTCGGGGCGCGCAGGATCGAGTCCAGCGTTCCGGTCTCGACCAGCCGGCCGTGCCGCATCACCGCGACGCGATCGGCGATTTCGGCAACCACGCCCATGTCGTGGGTGATGAAGAGCACGGCGGTGCCATGGTCCCGTTGCAGGTCTCGGATCAAGGTGAGGATTTGCTTCTGCGTGGTGACGTCGAGCGCCGTGGTCGGCTCGTCGGCGATCAATAGTTTCGGCTCGAGCACGAGCGCCATCGCGATCATGATGCGCTGGCGCTGGCCGCCGGAGAGGCGATGCGGGTAGGAGGCGAAAATGCGCTCGACGTCGGGCAGCCGCACCTGCTCCATCATCGCCAGAATCCGCGTGCGCCGCGCCCGCGCATCGAGATCGGTGTGGACGCGCAGCACCTCGTCGATCTGGCGGCCGACCGGCACCACCGGATTGAGCGCCGTCATCGGCTCCTGGAAGATCATCGCCATGGTGGTGGCGCGCAATTGGCGCAGCCGG
This sequence comes from uncultured Pseudomonadota bacterium, assembly GCA_963813165.1. GTDB lineage: Bacteria > Pseudomonadota > Alphaproteobacteria > Rhizobiales > Xanthobacteraceae > Bradyrhizobium. Next base: position 640,943 of record CAWEYJ010000003.1, read on the forward strand.
CGGTCGCTGGCGCCAAGAAGTTCCTCGCCGACCAGTCTGATGCTGCCGCCGCGCGGCGCCAGCGAGCCCTTTTGCAGCAGTCCCATCACCGCCAGCGACGTGACCGATTTTCCCGATCCGCTCTCGCCGACCAGACACAAGGTTTCGCCTTCGCGGACCTGCAGCGAGACCCCGTCGATGATCCGCGTGCTCTGCGGATCCTTGCCGAGCCCGACCGTGAGGTTGTCGATATCGAGAGCGATGTTGGTCATGTCATCGTGCCCCGCCCTCATGGTGAGGAGCGCGGGTCTCGAACCATGATGCCGAAACAACCGTCCTTCGAGACGCGGCGAAGACGCCGCTCCTCAGGATGAGGCGTGGAATGCTGTCTCGCTCGCAATGAGGTAAATTCACTTGCCGCCCTCGCGCTGCTTCAGCCGGGGATCGAGCGCGTCACGGGCGGCGTCGCCGATCAGGTTGATGCTGAGGATCGCGATCGACAGCACGAGACCTGGCCAGAAGATCAGCGACGGCTTGATCTGGAAAAAGGCGCGGCCCTCGGCCATGATATTGCCCCAGGTCGGCGTCTCCGGATTGATGCCGGTGCCGAGGAACGACAGGATCGCTTCGGTGAGAATGGCGGAGGCGCAAACGTAAGTGCCTTGCACGATCAACGGGGCGATCGTGTTCGGCATCAAATGCCGCCACATGATCTTCGGCAGGCTGGAGCCGACCGAGATCGCCGCTTCCACATAAGGCTCCTCGCGCGCGGAGAGCACCACCGAGCGCACCAGCCGTGCCACGCGCGGAATTTCCGGGATGGTGATGGCGACCAGAACGGTCGTCACGCTCGCGCCCGACAGCGAGACCACAGCGATGGCCAGCAGGATGCTCGGGATCGCCATCAGCCCGTCCATCGTTCGCATCATGACCGCATCGATCCATTTGAAGAAGCCGGAGACGAGGCCGATCACCAGTCCAACGCCGATGCTGAAGACGGCCGCGCCGAGGCCGATCAAGAGCGAGATCCGTCCGCCGTAGAGAATCCGCGACAGTACGTCGCGGCCGTAAGCGTCGGTGCCGAGCAGGAACTGCGCGCTTGCGGGCCTCAGCCGTTGCGCCGGCGCGAGCAGCAGCGGGTCGTGCGGCGAAAGCCAGGGCGCGAAGATGGCCGAGGCGATCACCAGCCCAAGGCAGATCGTGGCGGCGGCGATGATCGGCGTTGCGGTGAGGAATCCGAGCCCCGACCGGAACGGCGTGGTAATCGGGATTGAGGGTTCGGGCAGGGTTTCGATCGCCATCGGTGGCCTATCTCAGTAGCGGATTCGGGGATCGAGCACGGTGTAGGCGACGTCGACCAGCAGATTGACCGCGACATAGATCAGCGATGTCAGAAGGATCATGGCCTGGATCACCGGATAGTCGCGCGCCAGCACCGCATCGACGGTGAGGCGTCCGATACCCGGCAGATTGAACACACTTTCGGTGACCACGACGCCGGAAATCAACAGCGCAAAGCCGCTGCCGATCACGGTGACGACGGGTACGGCGGCGTTGCGCAGCGCGTGGCGTAGCAGCACGCCGCTTTCGCTGATGCCTTTGGCGCGCGCCGTGCGCACATAGTCTTCGCCCAGCACATCCAGCATCGCCGCCCGGGTCATGCGGGCGATCAGCGCGACATAGATGAACGACAGCGCGCAGGTCGGCAGGATGATGCGCTCGAGAAACGGCCCGAATCCTTTGGCAATGCTGCGAAAGCCCTGCACCGGCAACCAGTGCAGGTCGATCGCGAAAATCTGGATCAGCACATAGCCGATCACGAATACCGGGACCGAGAAGCCGATCACCGACAGTCCCATCACGAAGCGGTCGATCCAGGTGCCGTGCTTCCACGCCGCGATCACGCCGAGCGGCACCGCGACAATGATCGAGAGAATGATGGTCGACACCGCGACGCTGATCGACGGCTCGACGCGCTGGCCAATCATCTGCAGCACCGGCACGTTCGAAATCAGCGACACGCCGAGATCGCCATGCAGCAGCTTGCCGACCCAGGTGAAGAACTGGGCGTAGAGCGGCTCGTTCAATCCGAGCGAAATGCGGATGCGTTCCAGCTGCTCGGGCGTCGCATTGTCGCCGGCCAGGACGGCGGCGGGGTCGCCCGGGGTCAGCCGCAACAGCAGAAACACGAACAGCGCCACCACGGCCATCACGGGAATCGTGGCAAGGATGCGACGGATCAGATAACCGAACATCAGGCGTACCCGCGGCGGCGTTGCGAAGGCAGGGAACGATACGAGGGGAAGTCTCGGTGTAATGCCGGCGCAGACCCCTGAAACGCCAATGTGGGCGGGTTAGCCAATCCAGGCTGGCTACCGGTCCCAGTTTGCGCCGGGACTGCCGAGCGAGACTTCGGGGCGTTGCGGAAATCCATCATGATACCAGTCTCGCACTCTGTCGCCCCAATGCAAGGTTTAGCAAATCCTGTGCCATCGGCAGCGCGGCGAAGCCAGCCTCACTCCAGCGTCGCCAGCAATCCGGCCATCAGGCGGCCGCGCTCGGCGAGACTGTCGATTTCGATGTGTTCGTTGAGCGTATGCGCATCGGCGCCCCGGACGCCGAGCCCGTCGAGCGTCGGGATACCCATGGCGCCGGTAAAATTGCCGTCGGAGCCGCCGCCGGCGCTGCCGTGCGGAAGCTCGACGCCCATCGCCTTTGCCACGCCGCGCGCCTTTTCATACAGCGCCATGGTTCCTGCATCGGGCTCCCATACCGGCCGGGTGACGCCGCGCGTCACCTTGAACGTCACGTCGTTGACGGTTCCGGAGAGCGCCAGCATCCGCTCGACGCCGCGATCAAGATCGGCCTGACGCTTCGCCATGCTCAGCGCTTCGCCCGAACAGGTGGTGGCGACGCAATTGACCCACTGGCCGCCATGCACGATGCCGACGCTGAAGGTGCAGTCCGCCGACGTCATCCCGTCGATGGCGATGATCTGGCGCGCCATCTCGCGAATAGCCGAGCGTCCCGCGGACAGTGTGGCGCCGGCATGGCTCGGTTTGCCCGTCGCTTCAAGGTTGAACCGGGCGATCGCATAGCGTCCGGTGACGACGCCATTGTCGGGCCGGCCCGGCTCCGGCACCAGCACGTATTTGTTGCGCGCGGCCTCCGCCTCGATGATGTCGCGCGTGGAGGGGGTTCCGACTTCCTCGTCCGGCGTGAACAGCACCGTGATCGGCAGCGGCGTCGCGATCGAGGCGCGCCCCAACTGCCGGATCGCCTCCAGCGTCAGGTAGTTGCCGCCCTTCATGTCGAAGATGCCGGGGCCGAAACATTTGTTGCCTTCGCGGCGCCATGCCAGTTTTTCCAGGGTGCCTACGGGGTGAACGGTATCGAGGTGGCCCGCGATCAGAATGCCCGGCTCGCCCTGCTTCGGGTGCGGAAAGCGCGCGCGAATGCAGCCGCCGAACCCTTGCCGCCCGGCGATGCGTTCGATCGACGCGCCCATGACAGCCATTTCGCGCGCGGCCAGATCGAGCATGCGGTTCACCGCACTGGTGTCCCAGGTCGGGCTTTCGCATTCCACCCAGCCGCGCAGCCCCTGCAGCATGGCCTCGGAATCGAACGGAAGGTTGGCGAGGTTCATTGCAATTCTCTCATGGTTTTCGGACAGGGTTCGTTCGGCGATGCGAAGGTGTAGCTGCAGCGGCTTACGGGAAGGATCGGCGAGGGTTTTGTAAAGTCAAACCTGCGCGCGTCATCAGGCCTATTCGCCGTGCGGCAATGAGGCAAAACCGGATTGACGCGCAACCTGCTTGGTGCAAGTCTCAAATGTCGAGGATTTACAGCGTGTTAGTGCGCCCAAATAACGGACCGCATGCACAAGGAATCACCGGCCTTTGATCAGTTTCACGTCAGGAGAGCACGAATGTCCCCGATCCCGCACTGGAAGCGTTCCGCGATAGCATCGGCCGTGGCGCTGGCGGCGATGCTGCCGCTGCCCTCGCAGGCCGCGGGCAAGACCATCACCGCGGTGATGCATTCCGATTTGCGCGTGATCGATCCGGGCATAACCACCGCCTACATCACGCGCGACCATGGCTACATGGTGTATGACACGCTGCTGGCGACCGACTCCAATTTCAAGATCCAGCCGCAGATGGCGGACTGGAAGGTGTCCGACGACAAGCTCACCTACACCTTTACGCTGCGCGACGGCCTGAAATGGCATGACGGCACGCCGGTCACGGCGGAAGATTGCGTGGCGTCGCTGAAGCGCTGGGGCAAGGCCGATGGCATGGGCCAGAAGCTGATGGATTTCACCGCGAGCCTGGAGGCCACGGATGCGAAAACAATCACGTTGAAACTGAAGGAGCCCTACGGCCTGGTGCTTGGAGTCGATCGGAAAGCCGTCATCGCTGGTGCCGTTCATGATGCCGAAGCGATTGGCGGAGACGCCGCCCGGCACGCCGATCCCGGAACAGATCGGCTCCGGTCCGTTCAAGTTCGTGAAGGCTGAATTCCAGCCCGGCGTGAAGGTGGTCTATGAGAAGAACACCGATTATGTGCCGCGCAAGGAGCCGCCAAGCTGGACCTCCGGGGCTAAGGTGGTGAAGGTCGATCGCGTCGAATGGATCACGATGGCGGATGCCCAGACCGCGGTGAATGCGCTGCAATCCGGCGACATCGATTTCCTGGAAGCTCCGACGTTCGACATTCTCCCGGTGCTATCAGCCAACCCGGAGCTGAAGATCGAAACCCTGAACAAGCTCGGCTACGTGACGCTCGGACGAATGAACTTCCTCTATCCGCCGTTCGATAACGTGAAGGTTCGGCGCGCGGCGTTGCTGGCGATGAACCAGAAGGACGTTCTGGACGCGCTGGTCGGCAACCCCGAATATTACAAGATCTGCGGGGCGGTTTTTGTCTGCGGCACGCCGCTTGCGACCGATGTCGGCTCGGAGACGCTGGTCAAGGGCAACGGTATGGCGGAAGCAAAAAAGCTGCTCGCCGAATCCGGCTATGACGGCACGCCGGTTGTGCTGATGGCGCCCGGCGATGTCGGCGCGCTGAAGGCGCAACCGATCGTCGCAGCGCAGTTGTTGCGTGAAGCCGGCTTCAAGGTGGATGTGCAGGCCACCGACTGGCAGACCGTGGTGCAGCGCCGCGCCAGCCAGAAGCCGCCGAAGGAGGGCGGCTGGAACATGTTCTTCACCAACTGGGTCGGCGCCGACGTGGTGAATCCGGTTGTCAACGTCTCGATCAGCGGCAGAGGCAAGGTTGGCGGCTGGTTCGGCTGGCCGGAAGACGCCAAGATGGAAGCGATGCGCGATGCCTTCGCGCGTTCCTCCTCGCCCGAAGAGCAGAAGAAGATCGCCGCCGATATCCAGAAGGAGGTCTACGACCAGGTGATCTACATCCCGCTCGGGCAATATTTCGCGCCGAGCGCCTGGCGGAAATCGCTGACCGGCGTGCTCGACGGCCCGGCCACCCCGCTGTTCTGGAATGTCGACAAGTCGGAGTGAGGCTTCGCGTGACGGCGGACAGACGGCAGTGCTGTGAAATCGGAAAAACAATCAGCTTCTCGCGCGGCGCGCGCTGCGTCGCGGGCACCAAGGCCTGCTGGTTCAGCGCTCATCCTCGCCCGGTTCGTCCGCCGCCATCAACTCCCTGACCTGCGCGATGAAGCGATCGGCGTCCTTTTTCATCTCGCGAATGAGTTCGTCGGCGTCGCGGCGAAAGCGATCGAGGTCGAGCTTCAATCCGCCGCCGGACGGTTTGGCCACCGACACCGCGTAGGCCATCATGCGCATGGTCGCCGAAAGTCGCAGCAGCAGCAGCGGAAGGATGTCGTCGGCAACGTCCTCCTCGTCGGCGAAGTCCGAAACGCGTTGGAACAGGAGATCGGTGAGGCGGTCGAAGTCATCAACCGCTTTATCCCCGTCCTCGCCGAAAAGATCATCGTTCTCGTCGGGCATTCCGACCTCGCTGCGCTTGCCGGCCGTTGGTGCGGGCGGTGGGACTTATACCTACACAAGACCTAAGCCACTCAAATGAAAAAAGAATAGCCTTTTTAAAGACTTGGCGTCCGGACCTGTGCTACAAAATTTTGCACAGAATTTCCAGATTTGAGGCCGCCATGACCGCCCAGACGCTAGCCAAACGCACTCATTTGCTCAATCGAAATGGTCGCTATTGGGCGCGGCTGAGTGTTCCCGCCGCGCTGCGGTCGATCGTCAACAAGCGCGAGCTTTTGGAATCGCTTGGTCCCGATCGGATTGAAGCATTGCGAAAATTGCCGGGTGCGGTCGGACGGATGCATGATGTCCTTGTCGCGGCCCGTGCCGAGCAGAAGCCAGCGAGCAAGCTGATGGTGCCGACTACGCGCGGACGCGCCCTAAGCCTTCGCAACCTCGCTGGCGCACATTATGACAGCGAGGTCGCAATCGACGATGCTGAGCGCTCATTTGATCCGGCTGACTTACCACCGAACAGCTCCGGGCTATTCCAGCCCGCCTATGAGGTCATGCTGCGCAACGTCGCCAGCGGTCGGTTTTCGGATGCGGAAGCTCTTGCCGCCGTGGGCTGGGCGATCGAGGGCTTTCAGGCGAGGGGAAATACCAAGGTCGTTACGGTTAAGGTCGCCGTGGTTGTGTTGGGGTTTTCGAATTTTTCGCCGCCCGAATAGGGAGGAAGATCAATTTTGGCGCGCGCTTCGTTCGGATTGATGATCCGAGCAGCAACGCCTTTGCCGAGTCCTCCCATCAGCGCCAAGAAATCAGCGCGCAGGAATTCATCAGTCTGAAAACGCGCGGTATAAATTTTGCGCTCTTCCGGTGTGAAGAGCTTCAGACGGCATTCGCCCTCCCAACGGGTGATCCAACTCATCAGCGAATATTGGATGAATTCTTGGCCCATCTGCTCGGCGTTGGATTTGATTGCCCTGTCCATTTCAAAAAGCATGTGCGGCGGAACGCCAAATACGCGGGCAATCTCGTTGACCTGATTTTTGCGAAGCTCCAGAAACTGCGCATCGGCTGACGTGAATGTCAGGGACTGCCATTTCGCCTCTGCGGGGATAACGGCAGTGCCGCCTGAATTGGAACCGCCATGCGTCGCCTTCCATGCCGCTGCCGCTTTGGCTATGTCCGCCGGTCCCGGCTTACCGCCAAGGCTTAGAATGCCGCTGGGCCGGGCGCTGTTGCCAAATAGCCGCGAAGCGTATCGCTCCATAACCAGACAAAGGCCGATCGGGTCGCGGGCGTCATGGACGAGGCCCCAATAGTGCAAAGCGGGGCTTGGAATGTGCAGCATGTGCTGGCGTGGAATTTCGCGGTCGCCGACGCTGTAGAAAGGCTCAGTGCCGATGTATTCGACGATGACCGGATTTATCTCCGGGTCGAACCGCGTAAGTTCGAACGGCTTGTCGTCTACAAAATTGATGTAAGCGAAGCCGCCGTTCGGATAGAGCAGCGCATCCCGCGTGATCTCTTCTCGGAACTTAGAAGCCGGTGTCCAATCGTTCGCAGCGTCATTGAGCAAGGCATAGGCGGGATGATCAGGCGCGCGATTTGTAGCGCCCTCGTTGTCGGTTTTATAAACGGGAACGGGAAGTTGGCCGATCGATTCGGCAATCAACTGAACCGCGCGGCGCACTGGCGCGCATGTCATCGCTATGCGCGGCGTCACGATCACGCCAGAAGAGGCGGGCGCGGAACCGAACAGTTCGAAGAACCACGGTTCTGGCGTGGCTAGGTAGCCCTTGGTTTCAAGGTCGAAGAGCTTTTGGAATCGTGAGGTAACCGACAATTTGGCTCGCTAACAAAAGGGGTGCCGTCGCGAGTTGCGATCGGCGGGGAAAAATCCCCGGCTTTGTTGCTGCCTTAGGTTCGGGGCGCTCAGTGACTGAACGCTGGATTCCGTCGGACGTTACTATTTTCTACTTTGATAGTGTCAGAATAAAGGCGTGTATTCAGTATATCGTCTCGCTTTATTGTATAGATGCGTTACGAGGCATCGAATTACTGCATAGTCCAAAACTATACCCACAACAATGCTACAAAATGAGCTACCATCCCCATGCTAAGCTATTGATTTGAAATGGAAATTCTAGCTGGTGCGGGCGGTGGGACTCGAACCCACACGACGTTGCCATCGAGGGATTTTAAGTGTAATGCTGTTTAGGTAAGTTATTGAAATAACAGCATATTCTTCGGACCAAAGACGAATGTGCTAAAACTTGTGCTAAAAATGCCAAAAGACCCGCTTCTTAGCAGGTCCCATTCGCTCGATCTGAGAGCCAAATCACGCGGCAAACCGCGTCAGGCAAGCACTAAAGCAAATTCGTTAAAGGACCGAATACACCAAATCTGGCCACCCGACCCTTCATTCGGTCATAGCGCAATCATGCCTCTCTCCAAAGAAAATTCGCGACGATGCGAACACAGCACCCAAACGTGCGGCCTCGCGGCAACAGAGGCGCTATAAACACAAGCGTGTAAGGCCTTGAGTATCGCTGGCGACAGGCGCAGCTTTAGTGGATTCACACCGGCCATTCACGATTGAGGATACATTTCCTTGGATACTGGACGGCAACAACGACTGAATATCTTGGAGCGTGACGCTGAACGGAAGATTCTCGCTTCGCTTCGGACTCATGGCTGGAAGGCAGAAATCGCACCTGCGGATGGCGACGAATCTCTGCTGATCTCGGCCGAGCGCGGTGGGCATCGCCATCTCGTCGCTCTCATATACTCGTCGGCGACCGACAACAAAGTTTACAAAAAGCTGGCACTTCAAGTTGAGCACATATTTTACAACGGCGAGCCGTACATGGTCAAATCGTTCGCCTATGGCCTCGACAAGCCAGTGGGGTCGGCAGAGGACTTCCACGAATTGCTTTTGAAGTGGAACGAGTCGAGTGCCGATGGAAAATTCGTGCCCTTTGCGGAAGACGCCGAACCTGTCGCCGAGCAACGTCCGCAACATCGCCTGCTTCTGTCCGAAGAGCCAATTGAAGCAATCTGGCTACGCCTCCGACAATACCAGAGCGTAACTCTTGCAAAGAAGCTCATAAAGGAACGAGCGCATCGAGAGAATGTCGAACTCGACGACGATTCCGTTCGATCGAAGGCCGAAGGTGTAGCGTTCGCGCTTCGTAACGCGTCAGATTATTTTCACGCGCCGGAAGTGCGCAATGTTAGCCAGCGCGTTCTTAATCTCTATTATGGGAGCCTAGCTTTTGCATTTGCCGAGATGCTCGCGTCCCCTATCGGGCCGACAACTTTAGGAAAAATCGAGGACAGTACCAAGCAAGGGCACGGCCTCTATACGCTGGACAGCAAGGATAACAGTTTAGAGCATCTGGTAGTGGGCGTCATATCGTCGGGGTTCTTCCCCTCATGGATGAAGTCGATGGGGCTGAATGTAAGTCCAATTCCGGAAAAGAAACCGCGCCAGTATGGCGATCTCTCGGGTATGCCAACTTCAAGCTGGCTGACTTTGGAACAATTATTCGCATCCATTCCCGAAGTATCAGACTTGTTCAATGACATCTTCGAAAGCGCGCCGCGATGGGTAACGCCCGTGTACGATCCGATTGCGAACGCGGGACCATCAATGTTTACCAATAAGCAAAGGGCAGCTCGATCTTATGTACTGCTCGTGGACGACTCGGCCCGGCTTACTAAGGAAGATATCGCGACGTTTCCCGGCCCGATTAGTGAGATTGTGCCCGCGCCCGCGGAGCATAGCGGTCGCAACTTCAGAGTAGCGATAGACCATGCTGGCAAGGATATGTGGTTTGAAGCCCTTCCTATCCATCACAGCCCTTTTGAGCGCAGCGCAATTATTCTGCCCGTTTTCGGGGTTGTAGGCGAGTATCGCGCCATTTGCGTCGCCTTACTCTATGCCCTGTCTATTGTCGTTCGCTATCGGCCAAGCGTTTGGCGGCGCGTGCAGGAAGGTGACCTTGATCATATGCGCGTTCTCATTGAAGCTTTTCTTGCCGTTGTCGAACGTGTGCTTCCCGAACAGTTTCTGGAAAAGGTGACGGGGCAGCGGGTCTTCGCCAAGCACCCGGGCGCATTGTGATTATGCGGGTTCGCACGCCCCGATACTGCGCAAAAGCAACATAGCTATCCGGCGCGCTGCAAATCGCCTATGAGCTTGAGCATTTTGATCAATACCTGCTTTGAGTCCGCGAGTTTTTTGGCCACGACCAATTCTTGGCGACCCGACATCAACAATACTGCCACGAGAACTTCATCAGAAGTTCGGACCAAATCGACCAGATGCCGCCCGGTTGGTCCATTCTTAGCTGTGAACCAGTTCTTCACGGCGCGCTCGTTGGCCTTGGTCAATCCGACGACGGTTTTTACCGCCGCATGCGTTTCGCCAAAATCGCGGTGCAGGGCGTCAGCAATCACTTGGGCAAATCTCCCGTTAGCAATGTCGTCCGGCAAATCCGGAATAGCTTTTCCGGAAATGGACTGAATTTTTCGGTCCTTTTTTGTAGGCGACATTCCACGTCTCCCTTGGTTACGCTGAGGAAACGAAACTCAGCCCGAATTCAGGTTGATCGATGACCGAGTAACCGTCCGTGCGACAGGTAAAGCTATCCAGAATTGACGAGGTCTCGAATGGCCTGCGGGCAGTGCAGTACGTGCGCATGTCCACGGATCATCAGAAATATTCGACCGAAAACCAGGCTGACGCGATTGCGGCCTATGCCGCGCGGCGCAATCTGACAATCGTCCGTACCTACGCCGACGAAGGACGCAGCGGACTCCGGCTTGATAATCGGGATGCCCTCAAGAAGCTCATCAGCGACGTACAGAACGGTCGAGCGGATTTCGGTGTGATCCTTGTCTATGATGTCAGCCGCTGGGGCCGCTTTCAGGATGCCGATGAAAGCGCCTATTACGAATTCATCTGCAAGGAAGCTGGTATCAAGGTTCTCTATTGCGCCGAGCAATTCGAGAATGACGGAAGCCTGACCTCAACCATTATCAAGAACATGAAGCGGGCGATGGCCGGCGAGTATAGCCGGGAACTATCGGCGAAGGTGTTTGCAGGCCAATGCCGTCTGGTCAATCTGGGCTTCCGGCAAGGTGGTCCGCCCGGGTACGGGCTACGGCGCGAACTGATCGATCAAAACCGGTCGCACAAAGCTGACCTCGGGCGTGGGGAATACAAGAGCCTGCAAACGGATCGGGTCATTCTCAAGCCGGGACCCCCGCACGAGGTGGAAGTCGTTCGGCGTATTTACCGGTCGTTTGTCGTTCGCCTACTGTCGGAGACGGAGATCGCTGCGGAGCTTAATCTTGAGGGCGTTGCAAACGAACATGGGCGTCCCTGGACCCGAGGCACCATCCATCAGATACTAACCAATGAAAAGTATATCGGAAACAACGTCTACAATCGCATTTCATTCAAGTTGAAGCAGAGACGCGTTGCGAACCCGCCGAACATGTGGATACGCAACGAAAAAGCCTTTGAAGCGGTTATCGATGCCGACTTTTTCGCGGCGGCGACGCGGATTATCGAGCAACGGAGCAAGCGATTTTCCGACGAAGAAATGCTGGTTCGCCTTACCAGCCTGTTAAGTGAAAAAGGGCATCTATCGGGTCTCGTCATTGATGAAGTGGACGATATGCCTTCGAGTTCGGTTTATCGTTCGCGCTTTGGCAGCCTTCTACATGCCTACAAACTTGTGGGTTACCAACCAGGTCGGGATTACCAATATGTCGAGGTGAACCGTGCGCTTCGGTCGATGTTTCCCGGTATATTAGCGGACACCATAACTAACATCGAAAGTTCTGGCGGCCTTGTCGATTTCGATAATCTGACTGATGTGTTGACAATAAACGGCGAGTTCACCGCGTCGATTGTTATTGCCCGTTGCCTTCGGACACCCTCCGGGCTTCTTCGATGGAAAATCAGGTTTGATACGGGTCTTCGCCCGGACCTCACCGTCGCGGTCAGGATGGACGAGGCCAATGAGAACGTTCTCGACTATTACCTGTTGCCGAGCATCGATATGTCCGCGAGCAAGATAAGGCTTGCCGAGGAAAACGGCATTTATATCGATGCCTACCGCTTCGACACCCTGGATATCCTATTTCGTTTGAGTGCCCGTAAGGACTTGGGAGTTGCCGCATGATCGAAAATGCTCAAGAAATCAAGAAAATCCCGGTCTCGGCCATTACGGTCTTGAACCCCCGTGCGCGAAACAAGCGTGTGTTCAATGAACTGGTCACCAGTATCGCCAATCTTGGACTTAAAAAGCCGATTACCGTCAGCCGACGCAACGGCAATGGCAGTTTCGACCTTGTGTGCGGTCAAGGACGGTTGGAGGCGTTCATTGCGCTGGGGCAACAGGAAATTCCTGCTGTCGTCATCGAGGCTTCGCCGGAAGATTGTTTTGTCATGAGTTTGGTCGAAAATCTTGCTCGCCGTCATCATTCGTCGCTGGAACTCATAGGGGAAATCAGCGGGTTAAAAAAGCGCGGCTATTCGATCAATCAGATAGCTGCAAAGATCGACTTTAGTCCCGAATACATTCAAGCGATCTGCTATTTGCTCGAGCATGGCGAGGAACGGCTGCTGACCGCCGTCGAGAAGGGAATCATCCCCCATTCGGTCGCCATAGAAATCGCACGGGCAAAGGATGGTGATGTGCAAAAGGCGTTGGCCGAAGCGTATGAAACGGGCGCCCTCCCAGGCAAGCGGGTGCTTGCCATCAGGAAAATCATCGAGCAGCGCAATTTGACCGGCAAAGGGATACATTCTATTGGCAAACGATACCCACAGAAGAAGAATATCACGTCTGGCGCATTGATCCGGGCATACCGCAAGGAGACTGATCGCCAGAAGTTAATCGTCAAGAAAGCCGGGCTGGCCCAAGGCCGTCTCCTCTTCGTGGTCAACGCCTTGCGTGGTCTAATGAACGAGCGAATGTTCGTAAAGCTACTGCGCGCTGAAGTCCATGCATACGCTACCACGGCCGCTTGCGGAACGTCTCGGTTCATCGGGAGGTTGATATGGAGAGCACCGACGTACGAATTTCGTTCGAACAAAATATTGTGGTTCTTCCTCTGCTATCAATCCTTCCGCTTAAGCAGGTGCCGGATTCAGTAAAGAGCATCTCTAAATATAAGCGGATCGCTCAATCGATTGCCGAGGTTGGGATTATCGAGCCTCTCGTTGTCTCACAGAATGCCGACGAGAACGGGAAATATCTATTGCTTGATGGGCACTCGCGGCGAGCCATTTTGATGGACAGTGGAGAGACAACTGCTCGCTGTCTTCTAGCGCATGACGATGAGGCGTTTACCTACAACAAACGAATAAATCATCTGGCGACGATCCAAGAGCACTACATGATCGTGCGGGCTCTGGAACGGGGCGTTTCCGAGGAAAAGCTCGCTAACGCGCTCAACGTAAACATCCAGCAAATCAAGCGCCGGCGTACGCTGCTTGATGGCGTATGCCCCGAAGTTGTCGATCTGCTCAAGGACAAAGCAATCAATCCGGCGACATTCGAAGTTATTCGTAAAATGAAACCGATGCGTCAGATTGAGGTGATTGAATTGATGCAGTCGGCATCGAATTTTTCTTCGAGTTACGCAAAGGCACTCCTGGCCGCGACCAAACAATGCGACCTCGCTAAACCTGACCGGCCTAAACAAGTAGACGGGATGACATCGGAGCAGATGGCACGGATGGAACGAGAGATGGGAACGTTGCAACGGGACTTTAAGGCGATTGAGACCTCATATGGCGAGGATGTACTTCATCTGGTAATCGCTGCGGGGTATCTTTCTAAGATGATGGCCAATCGAAAAGTTGAGCGCTATCTCGATCAAAACCATCCCGAAATACTTGAAGAATTCAAAGTCATTGTATCGGCTGCCTCGTTAGAAGGTCCTACAGCGGATATTGCGAGTCATTGAGCAGATCGACAATTTCCTTGGGTATGGCAAAACGCAAAAAGCCGATGTAGCCCAACACTAAAGTCTGTCACTATCACTCGCTGTGAATTTTCATTTATTCTCAGAGATCATCCGGCACGTCGCCGAATTGTTTGATCACTTTCGCATCGCTAAAATCACCTGTCGCAGGATCGCCCGTGCGGCTAAACGCGACGGCGCCGACGTGACCTTCTTTGCGCGAAAGCGCCTCAGCGCGCATGACTGCCGCGATTGGATTGAAGCATTCGGTTGGCTCACCTGCTGCAACGCCGTCATCGGCCGCGACGAAGGGGAGCGCGACATAGTAAGTCACTTCGGCCATCTTCTTCGCTCCTAGCCGGTATAGGTTTTGAATCTTCCGCGCACATAGGCATGCGAAACCGCCTGCATCAATTCGCAGACTTCACCTTCCAGATATTCGTTCACCACGATTAGCGCCTTGAGCGCATCACGCGCGTCGCCACCGCACGCTGCAATCGCCTGGTCTGCCGCCATTCGAGCCTGTCGGCGTCGGCCTGTCGATTGGGCGCGGCGCTTTTCGGCATGGACGGTTCCGACTTGACTGGACGCCGTGAATGTTCTCATTATGTTCTCATAAAGTCAACCGGGGAAAACGTCGATTTTTCCGGGTAATCGAGGTCGGCATGATCAGAATTGCAACAGCCCTCATCCTGATCCTGCTGGCGGCCGAAGCACGATCCGAAACCGTTGACGTAAAATATGGCGGCAACGTCGATCTTAAAGCCTTCGAATGCCGTGACATCAATCGTAGCAGCTTCATACAACGCGTCTGTTATGACAAAGCGCAGAGCTACATGATCATAAGCCTGAAAGGCACCTACTACCACTATTGCGAATTGCCGACCGCGACGTTTGACGGCTTGAGGGGCGCTGCGTCGATGGGCCGGTTCTACAATCAAAACATCAAAGGGTCCGGTTCTGACGGTCCGTTTGATTGCCGGGACGCATCGGATGCCTGCTTACGGATCGGTGGATTGCGGTCGTTCCCTGAAATAAGCGTGTGGATACGCTCCCGATCTGAGCGTGTTCGCTCGTGGTTTGCGAATGGGGCGGCTACCGTCGGTCGGGCGAAATTATTGGAACACGGCCTGAGTCGCTGCTATGGATTTTACTATGGAATTGCAGTTATCGTTCCTTGAACGGCCCGAAGTAGATGCCGCCGTCGCCGGTATGGCCGAGGCCGGAGCGGAATCCCGTGGCGCGGTGTTCACGCGCCGCGAGGTCGTGGATTTCATACTCGATCTCGCCGGTTACACGGCTGACAATCCGCTCCATCGCGCGCGCGTGCTTGAACCGTCGATGGGGCATGGCGATTTTCTCACGCCCGTCATTGACCGCTTGCTCGAAGCGTACAGCCGTGAAGTGGGTGGTCGCGGCGATGTCGTCAAAGACCTTGGCGATTGCATCGTTGCGGTGGAACTGCACCACGCCAGTTATGAGGAGACGCGCGGCGTCGTATGGATGTCCTGCGGGACAAGGGCCTTACACCGGCGCAAAGCAGCGCTTTGTGCGAACGATGGCTGCGGCGAGGGGATTTTCTGCTTCTGCCGCTAGAACCGAACTTCACGCATGTGATCGGAAATCCGCCTTATGTGCGGCAAGAACTCATTCCCGACGTGCTGATGGCCGAATACCGGCGGCGCTTCAGAACGATCTATGACCGCGCCGATATCTATGTGCCGTTCATCGAGCGATCGCTCTCGCTGCTGGCCCCGGCGGCAGCTTGGGTTTCATCTGCGCGGATCGCTGGCTTAAAAACCGCTATGGCGGTCCGCTGCGCCGCTTCGTGGCCGACAAGTTCCATCTCAGATGCTTCGTCGACATGGTCGATACGGATGCGTTTCTTTCGGACGTGATCGCCTATCCGGCGATTGTCGTTATCGGCCGCGAGAAAGCCGGGCCGACCCGCATTGCCGTGCGGCCGGCCATCGAAGCGGAAGGCTTGCAGAGCTCGCGAAAGCGATGACGGCTGCAAAGCTCGGCAAGGACAAGCGAGTCACGGAAGTCGCGCGTGCTGCTGACGGGGTCGAGCCCTGGATGCTTAAGCGCCCGGATCAGCTCAGCCTCATGCGCCGCCTTGAGGCCGAATACCCGACGCTCGAAGAGACCGGATGCAAGGTCGGCATCGGGGTCGCCACGGGCGCGGATCAGGTATTCATCGCGCCCTTCGAAGAGCTCGATGTCGAGCCAGACCGCAAGCTTCCGCTCGCCATGACCCGCGACATACTGACCGGCTCGGTCAAGTGGCGCGGCTTCGGTGTCATCAACCCGTTCGGGCCGACGGCAAACTGGTCGCGCTCAAGGACTATCCCAAACTGGCGGGCTACCTGGATCGGCACGGCGCGGCGATCAAGGCGCGCCATGTGTCGAAGAAAAATCCGCACGGCTGGTATCGCACGATCGACCGGATTTATCCTGAACTCGTCTCCGTTCCGAAACTGTTGATTCCCGACATCAAGGGCGAGGCACATATCGTTTATGAGCCGGGCAAGCTCTATCCGCATCATAATCTTTATTTCATCACGGCGACCGACTGGGATCTGCATGCGCTGCAAGCGGTGCTGCTATCGGATGTGACGCGCGCCTTTATCACGCTCTACTCGACCAAGATGCGCGGCGGCTATTTGCGCTTTCAGGCGCAATATCTGCGCCGCCTTCGCCTGCCGCGTTGGCGCGATGTACCCGCCGCGCTGCGCAAGGAGCTCATAGGGCGGCAATTCCCGCGACGCTGCTGCCTGCAACAATGCTACGGCGGTTCTTTACAAGTTAACCCCTAAGGAGCGGCAAGCCCTCGCGGCTGATCCCGGGGTTGCAAATGCCGCTTGATCTCGCTGACTATGAAAACAAGGCCAAGGAAGCGGTCAAGGCTTTCTGGGGCAACCGGGCGGCCGCCGTCGCAAAGCAAAAGGAACTTGGACGTGAGGACCAGGGCGAACGCGCAGGCGTCACCGGCGGCAAGAATATGGACGGATTTATCGCTCTCATTCAGGACGTGATCCGCGCCAACGGCCTGACCGATGCGCATATGATGATGGGCCGGAGGGTTCTGAGCTTACCGGGTTTTTTCCGGCCGACGAAGCTCTGGGACTTGCTGATCATCAATCAGGGCCGTCTCGTGGCTGCGCTCGAACTCAAGTCCCAGGTCGGGCCATCGTTCGGCAACAATTTCAATAACCGGACGGAAGAAGCGCTCGGCACGGCCATCGATCTCTGGACGGCGTTTCGCGAAGGCGCATTCGGCGAAGCGCCGCGCCCGTTTGTGGGCTGGCTGATGCTGGTCGAAGATGCGCCGGAGTCGCGCGCGCCGGTCGGGATACTTCACCGCATTTTCCGATGTTTCCTGAATTCCAGGGCGCGTCTTATCTTGAACGCTACAAATCCTTTGCCGGAAGCTGGCGCAGGAACGTCTCTATACGACCGCAACCATCATGGCGTCGCCGCGCACGGCTGCGGCACAGGCGAATTCAACGACCTGTCCGAACTGACGAGCCTCAAGACGTTCATAACAAGTTTTGCCGGTCATATCGCGGCGGAAGCGGCGCGATAATAACTGTCTCGGACCGCTATCAGGACGCGGGCGTTATTGAGCACGCGGAAATTCCTCATGAGCCTGAGCGCGAGTTAGACTAATAACCGCGCGATCTTTGTCTTTATACAATGAACTGACTCTGGCGCATGCAGCGCGACGCGCCGCGAAGCGTTGATACGACGGCATCTGTATAATTTGTTTGACGTTAATTTGAGTTTCTGAGCAGACTGAATGTCGAGAGAGGAATTCTATCTTCTCTTGGGGTGTGAGAACCTCACATATAACCGGTAATAGCGTTACCGTTACATACGCGCCTTTCGACCCTCATGGGGCCGGGAGGCGGCGGTTGGTACAGGCTTCGCGGCTAAAGGCCGTCGCAGTCGTGGTTATATGCGACTTCTCAACTCCCGGCTCACCAGAGAACGAAACTCTGGTCAGCTTTTTTAACGGGGGAAGTTGTCGGGTTTGCGTAGGCGTTCATTATCATGTCTGATTCTCTATCGCATCAGCGCTGCTAATCGCGCCGCCATCGTCACGAGCGCAAACTACGCCACCAACCAATTCGCAAAAGTGCGGTGCTACGGTCGAAGAAAATCTCGCCGCTGCGCAAAGAGCATTGCAATCGAACGATGCGGCGGCACACGCGGCCGTGGTCTGCCTTATGCAGGCTACCGTCATCCTGAACGACCGTCTGCATGAGGTCGAGCAAGGCCGCTCGAAGACCGGAACGCTGACAGCGCCCACAACGAGTTACATGCTTCAGCAAGGCCGCTGAACATGACGCGTGTTCCGAAAATCTGGGCAACATCGGTAACGACATTACTCATCCTTTGTCTGATGGTTCTTCCCGCCTTCGCGGCTTGCACGACGCCAGCCGGAAACGCAGACGATGTCGTCTTTAGTTCGCTCAGCGGTCAGATGGCCTACTGCAACGGCACGAGCTGGATCGGTATGGGCGTCAACCAGCCGGTCGGTTTCGGCACTTTGACCCCCACCGATTTTTGCACCGCGACCAGCGGCACGCAGATTTCCTGCACTACGGCGACCATCAATCTTTCCTCGCAAGCCAGCGGCACAGTGCAAGCGGCGCAGTTCCCGGCTTTGACCGGCGACGTTACCACGACGGCAGGAAGCCTCGCCACGACCATCAGCGCCAACAAAGTGCTCATGGCCGACATAGCGCAGATCGCGGGCCTGTCGGTTTTGGGCAATACCGGAAGTTCGACCGGCAAGTCGGCCCTATCACTGGTACCGCCAATCAGGTTCTGGTAGTCAACAGCGCGGGCACTGGCTTGGTGTTCGGCCCGCTCAATCTGTCTTCGGTGGCGGCGATAACCGGGACGCTGGGCACCGCAAACGGCGGTACCGGCCTCGGCACTCATAATAAGGGCGATATTCTTTACGCTTCGGCGAGCAATACGCTGTCGGCGCTGCCGATCGGGACTTCGGGCTATATTTTGACGGCGAGCGCGGGCGGCATTCCGGTTTGGTCGCCGGCGCCGGCCAGCGGCGTCACCAGTTTCAGCGCGGGCACGACGGGACTGACCCCAGCCTCAGCATCGACCGGCGCCATTGTATTGAGCGGCGTCCTTGTCGTCGCCAATGGCGGCACTGGGCTTGCAACGCTGACCAGCAACGTCATTTATAAGGGCAATGGTACCGGCAATCTGGCGGTTTCCGGCCTGACCGATAACGGCACGATCGTCTCGTCCAGCGAAAGCATCGACGCCACCGGAAACGGCTATATGTATCTGAAATCGCCAACGGCACGGTGGCGACGGTTTTGAACTCGCTGGCCAAAAACGACGCGTCCGGCAAGGCGACCGCGGCGCTTGTCAGCGATACGGACGGAGTCATCGGTATCGTTGTCGGCGGCGCGGGCACCAGCGGCACGGCGCAGATCGCCATCAACGGCCAGGCGATCTGTAATTTCGACGGCACGGCGGTGGTCGGCCATTTCGTAACGATCAGCAGCACGACCGCGGGCGATTGCCACGATACCGGCGCGGCGACACGCTGGACCACGGCGCAAACCATCGGTCGCGTTCTGACCGGCGGCACCACGGCGACCGTCGCGCTCGGCCTCAACGGCGCGGGCGGCGGTGCGGCCAGCGGCTCGACGGGCTATGTGCAGTTCAACAACAGCGGCGCCTTCCTCGGCACCAGCAATCTGTTCTGGGATAACACCAACAACCGGCTCGGTATCGGTTCACCCGCGCCAACGGTTGGTCTTGACCTGAGTCAAGAAAACCGATGCGATTGCGCTGCCAGTCGGTACCACCGGTACGCGTCCGACTTGCAGCGTCGGCGTCAATGGCGCGCTGCGTTACAACAGCACCATTCCGGCGGTCGAAGCCTGCGTCAACGGCGCATGGGTCTCCGTCGGCGCGGGCGGCGGGCAGTTGCTCGGCAGTTATTCGAGCGGGACGCCGGTTAGCAATTACTCGGTTGTGTTCGACGGGCGCTGCGGGTTCAGCCCCAAGTTTTTCCGGCAGCACGCTCACGCTCGCATCCAACACAGCTTACATCGTCGTCGAGACATGGGGTGGTGGTGGTGGTGGTGCGGGCGGCGGGATTGGCGGCGTTGCAGGCAACGGCACGGCCAGTGGCTCAACCTGCTTCGGTACAAATTCGACGGCCTGCACAAGCCCGACCGTCAGTGCGACGCGGGGCGGCGGCGGCGCGACGGGCGGCGGAAACGGTGGTACTGGCGGTGCCGGTTCTGGCGGCGATGTAAATCTAACCGGCGGCGGCGGCGGTGCGGGTATCTCAACAAACGTCAGTTCCGTTGTTGCAGGTGGCGCGGGCGGCAATGCGCCGAGAGGTGGCGGTGCTGGGTTAATGAATTATACGGGTAATGAACCCAGCGGCGCTGCTTATGGCGGCGGCGGCGCGGGCGGCGGGATTGCCAATGTCAATTCAACACCCGGCGATGGCGGCGGCGGCGGTGGGTATGCCAGCAAGTTCATAAATAATCCCGCTGGCAACTATTACTACACGATCGGCGGCGGCGGCTCTGGCGGCAATGGTGGCACCAACGGTTATAACGGTGGCCCTGGCGAAGCGGGAGGCATTACGATCACGGCCTATTCGTCGGGCAGTACGCAAGCTTTCAACATGGGAACGCAGGCGACGGGAACTTTGGGCGTCGCCAACGGTGGCACCGGCAGGACGACACCGTTTACCCAAGGCAGCGTCGTGTTCGCGGGCGCCAGCGGCGTCTATTCGCAGGACAACGCAAACTTGTTCTACGACGCAACTAATCATCGGCTCGGAATTGGTACGTCTAGCCCTCAAAATCTTCTCGACGTTAATGGCGCGGCCAGCATCGGCTACAATGTCGCGGCGCCGACCAACGGACTAATTGTCAGCGGCAATGTCGGCATTGGGACCACGGGGGCCGACGGCTGCTCTGGACATCACGCGACCGGCAAGCACCGCTGTCGCCATGCACTTCATACAGACGGGCCAGGCTGAGGCGACACTTGGCCATCTGTCCAACGATGCTAATTTCTATATCACGAATACTTATGGCATTGGCGCGGGTGGTCTTGGTACGGCGGCGAAGTCGATAACGCTCGCGAATACCGGCAATGTCGGCATCGGGACGGCGAATCCAAGTGGGATATTGCATAGTTATGCCGCGAGCAATGGCCGCCCTTATTTTGAAGTTGGGTTCGGGCATAAATTATGTGCAGTTGGAATCCCATAACGGCGGCGGCAACTACGGAAGCGAACTTATATTTGAGGATGGTTCTACCGTTTCTGGCGCTATCACGTCGATCGCAAATGGTGGCCTTTGGTTTTCGACGTTAGCCAATGCGACCAGTCTTGCGATCAACTCCTCCGGCAATGTCGGCATCGGGACGACGAGTCCCTCTACCGCGCTTCAGGTTAACGGCACGGTGACAGCTCTGGCTTTTACCGCGACAAGTGCTGGCGGCGTCGGCAACTTTATAACAACCGCTACCACTAGTGCGGGCTTCGCCGTCAATGCCCAGAACCCCAATTGCGAAGTTATTCTCGCTTGGGGCAATGGCGGCGGCTCGAATTACAGCAGTTGCTCTCCCGGCTTCAGTTCCGACGCGCGATTGAAAAAAGACATTGCGCCGGTTGAAAACGGCCTTTCCACGATCATGGCGCTTAAGCCGATCACTTATAGGTGGAAACGCAATGGCAGAAACCCCGAGCTTCTCACCGACAAAAACAAAACAGCCATTCAATACGGCTTCATCGCGCAGGATGTCCTAAAGGTAATGCCGGATCTGGTGGGCGAAGGACCTGTACATTTAAATCCAGAAGAAATGGACGGGCCAACCAAGGGCGAAGCGGCGGATACGAAGCCCAAACCCACCAATTCTTTACCGTCCGTGGGGCAACCGCCGGGTAAAGAAGAGAACAGGTACTTCCTGGACTATCAAGGCTTCATCTCGCCGATGGTCAAAGCCATTCAGGAACTCAAGACTATGTTCGATAGCGACCATGATGCTATCGCTAAGCTGACAGCCGACAACGACAACGAAGCCGCGCAAATCAAAGCCCTGACTGCGCGTCTTGATGCGCTCGAAGCCAGTCATCACTAATGGAAAGGAGCTGATCACATGTCAAATAACCGGCCTCTTTTAATTGCTTCAATGCTCGCGCAGGCGCTTTCGGCCGCGATCATACCGCTACCCGCATTTTCAGCCGCGACAGGTCTCGATACCCCGACGGGCGTCACCGATCTGCCGTTCAGTATTCAGGGCACGCAGATGATGGATTTGACTGGCACCGGTCTTGGCGTCAATCTGATCGGACCGACGCAAGCGCTTGACGTCAACGGCTATGTCCGCATCCGCAGCATCAACGGTGAAGGGGCGACGATCCAAATGGACGGCGCCAACAGCGTGACGATGTATGCCGAGAATCTCAACGGCACTTTTCGTCTCGTAAACAGTCCGTGGAACGCACAGCTTTTCTCTGTCGATCAAAGCGGGAACCTGATCGCGCAAGGCAGCGGCAACTTTGCCGGCAGCAGCCTGACCGTCGGCAATGGCGGTCCGGGCGTGCTCCACCTTTACGGATCGACGGTTTACGACACCGGCAGTTATTTGCATCTTGGT
Organism: uncultured Pseudomonadota bacterium; assembly: GCA_963813165.1. GTDB lineage: Bacteria > Pseudomonadota > Alphaproteobacteria > Rhizobiales > Xanthobacteraceae > Bradyrhizobium. The sequence continues at coordinate 663,547 of CAWEYJ010000003.1, forward strand.
TCGGGTTATATCTATGCCGACGGCAATGTGATTGTCGCCGGGACCACGACATCGAATAATGAATTCATCGGCACGATGCAGGGCGGTTATGGCCAAGTCCGCATGATCGGGGGAAGTTACGGCGCTTTTTTCAGGAACGACGGGGGCAACACTTATCTCCTGCTCACGGCGGCGGGCGACCAGTACGGCGCCTGGAACGGGCTGCGCCCGCTCTATGTGAACGACGTTTCGGGCGTAGTCAATTTTGGACAGGGTATCGATGTTACAAGCGGCGGCATCACCTTCCCCGATGGAACGGTCCAAACCACGGCGGCGTCCGCCCATCAGTTCGGCGGCATGTACGTCATAGATCAGCTTAACCGCTGCTGGAACGGCGGTAATCCCTTCACGGGGGCCTGCAACTGTCCCTCCGGCACCAGTCCGCACGCAGTCGGAAATAGTAATGGCGCAGGCGGACTGGCTTATCAGAACGTCTATGCAGGAGCCTTCTATATGTTTACATACTTTTGTTCCAGTTGATCCCCGCGATGACCACACCAACAATTGGCAAGGACTTATCGCCTGCCTCGATGCGCTCGCAGCTGCGCGGCACTAATCGGCTTTGGGAAACGAGGGTACATCACGCTTTTCAATGTGCGGCTTAATGAAATACGGATTGTCCTGCTCTGAGATTTTGACCGACACGTCGTCGATCCGATACAAGCCGCAATTGATAAGGTCCGCCACCGTCAAGTCGAACAAGGCCACGTTGAAACCATCCTCCCCGTAGCTGCTTTTGTATGCCACGCCGTCGAACCCGTTCAGCTTGAACGTCTCGGCGATAATCTGCGTGGGGACGTAATCCAAACTATCATCGCCGCGTTCGACTGGTTCGGAAAACGCCCTATTGATCGCAGACCAGACGACTTTTTCGACCCCTTCCTGAGTTCAGGTTCTCGTCGAGGAATGCAAGATTGCCGATCTCGGGCGCGGAGCAGTTTACGATATTGAGGTCTTTGACCACTTTGAATTGGGCGATTGATACATAGGAGCCAATCAGCGGGCGTACCTCAAGGGCTGACGTTTGCTTTTTGGTCGCGAGATATAAACAAGGGATGCCCCTAGGATTGACGCGACCGTCGGCGGCCTTCTCGGGGATAGGCTTCATTCTTTGGGGCGAGAACGCTGTGCGCTCTTCTTCGTCAATTCCGTCCTGCTCCACCTTCCGCCAGTCATACCCGATTTGAGCGCGCCATAAGACATATCCGGCCTTCATGGTCAGGCTTCTCGAATGGCTCGTCGCCTCAAGCGACTTTAGAAACTTCTCCTGATCGGCTGTCCGCGCATGGCGATAGTCCCGGCGAACGGCACGCGCAAAGTCGCGGTAACTATCGACAGATTTGAATGTCATGTCTCCGACCCAGAAATATTCTGAAACGTCGGCGTTGACCATAACCCGATTAACCGTGCCGAGGGAAATTGCTTCCGGCACGAAGATATAATTCAAAGGCGCGCAACCTTAGGAAGAAATTGGGATTTCACCCATGTCTGACGATGCCTCCTACTCAGCTGAAGAATTTGCCGATCCCGCGCCCCGATTTAGCCGACCGACGGTGCGATCCCTGATCCTTGCCGGTCTTTGGCTTATCTATATGGCCTGGGTGACATGGGATAGCGTCCAGACTGGCGCGATACTCATGCACATTTCGTCGGATCAGGCGTCGAGATATCCGTTCCTCGCGGACCAAGTTGCCAACTCTTTCTCCCTCAATGTTTGGGGGCTGGTCGCAGGCTGCATTATAGCCTTCATCGTCGCCAATCCATTTGCATGGCTGAATGGTAAACGGCTTGTCTTCGGGAGCATGGTCTTTGCCATGATCCTTGGCCGCGCTGCCGGTGGCGGAGCTATTGGGCTTCTCATGTATCTGCCGATAGCGCCGAAACCGGCGCTCGTATTCGTGCTTATGCCGTTTGTACTGTTGGTCGCCGGGTTGATAGCCATTATCTCGTTAGGCCTTTTAGCCTTGACCCTGTTCTCGTGTTTTGTCGCGATCCCGGCGATGCTGTTCAACCAAATTTTGACCTTTGAGAACGCGGTGCACGTCTATCGCTATCAGGCACAAGGGCTGTCCGGTTATATCGTCCGGGCGATCTACTGGTTACGGAACGAGGAAAGGCCCGTTGCGCCGCCCGATGAAAGCAAAGGCGCGCGTTTCGCGACCATGCCGGAGATTTCACGCGCTCATAAACCCAACGCGCCGCAAAGCATGGCCTTTGGCCATATAGGGAATGCGCTTAAAATAAAAACCGACAAGCATGTTCTGATCATGGCGAGTACGCGATCCGGCAAAGGCGTGACGCTGATCATTCCGCATCTCTTGCGATATCAGGGCAGCGCCTTCGTCCTCGATCCCAAGGGCGAGAACGCCCGCGCGACGGGACGGCAGCGCGCCCGGCTCAATCATAAAGTTCACTATCTTGATCCGTTTGGCATTTCGGGCCTGCCGAGGTCGAGATTTAATCCGCTTTCCCGGTTCACGCCGGACAATATGGAAGCGGAAAGCAAGGCGCTCGCCGCAGCGCTATTTCTCGTCGGCGACCGCGAACGCGATCACTGGAACGCCTCGGGACAGCAACTGCTCGCCTCTATTATTCTGTACGTTTATGTCTCCAAGGATATCCCGGATAATCAAAGAGATTTGCCGACGGTGCGGAAGGTTCTGCTTGGCGGTTTGAAGCCCGCGCTCAACGCAATGATCGAGATCGACGAGGCAGATGGGTTGCTGCGCGATCTGGCGGTTTCGTTCCTCGAAACGCCGGAAAGAGAGTTTGGGTCCATCGTCTCAACGGCGCAACGCCAGACGGAAATTCTCGACAATCCTTACATGATCGACTGCCTCTCGGCGACCGGCGGCGGCGAGGAGGTCGATTTCAGCATGTGGCACGACGGCACGATGACCGTGTATCTGTGTCTCGCCGCGCCGAAATTTCCGGTCTTTAATCGTTGGCTTCGTCTTGTTCTGACTTCGGCACTCGACGAGATGACGAATACGCTTGATCCGCCGGAACTGCCCGTCTGCTTTATGCTTGATGAGATTGCGACGCTGGGACATTTGCAGACCATCGAGAACGCCGTGGGACTGGCAGCGGGATACGGCATACAGCTTGTCAGCGTGTTTCAGGATATCGCTCAGATGCAGCACCTCTATAAGGGGAGGTGGGCTTCGTTCATCGGTAACGCGGGCGTTCGTGCCGTATTCAGTCTCGATGATTTCGCGACCGCGGAATATTGGTCGAAGTTCGTAGGCGGCAGTATGTTCGAAACCCGCAGCAGGCAACAGGACCTTTATGGCCTGAGCCAGGGCGACAATGTCGGGGAGGCGATGCGACCGCTGCTGCCTACCGACAAGCTGATGATGAATTTCGCCTCAGGAAAAATGCTGGTGCTTGCGCAAGGCTCCCACCCCATCGTGACGGATCGCGTCGCTTACTGGAACGACAAATCTCTTAACGGCCTATGGGACGATCCCCGGATGCCGCAAAGGCGACCCGTTGCAATGCAACCCGTTTCGCCCCCGCCGCAAAAGCCGGTCCCGCCTCCGGCGGCACAGGAAAGTCGCGTTAATTCGGCGCCAGCTCGCGCGAAAAACGAAACCGTGCAGCAGGCTTATCGGATGACGTATACGGCGAACCCCTCGCAGCCGAACGGGCACGGTCGGCCGTAACCCGCCGAGAGCCTTAACTCGGTGCACTGCCGGGCGGCGGCGTAAAACGTGGCCGCCGACGATTTTCGCGTTTGCTGTGCTCGGCGGCTGAGCGCCGTTCGCGCAACGCCTTGAGCGCGGCTTGCTTTTCATCTTGGAGTGCACGAACCGCCGCCGGGATTTCCCAAGGCGGCAGACGGCGCCGGAGCCCTGCCAGCTTGCGCTGGAACGTAGCGGAGATTTCGGCGACTTCCGCTTCGTAACTGAGTGAGGCGAGTGTTTTTCCTTGGTCCTCCCGGGGCCTGCCGCGAGAACCTTTTACCGTTCCCGCTCGTTGCCCTTCCAATAGCTCTCACTTCGTTTTCGGGCCTCGTCCACCATCTGATGAACCGCGCTGTCGCCGAAAGACCTTATCTGCTCCTGATGTTGGCGCGTGAGGTTCTTGATATCTTCGGATTTCAGATGACGGCCCGCCTGAAGGTCCTCACGCATGCTTTCGAGCGCTTTCGCGGCGGTGTCCGCCTGACGCGACGCCGCCAGGCGGGCGAGCTGCTGTTGTTTGCGCGCGGCCGGATCGCTGACGAATGCCTTCATGTCGGTGCGCTTGTCGGGGGCTGGAGCTGCCGGACCCGACAGAAAGCCGAGGATGAAATCCCCGAGCTTCATGACCGCGCCTGATCGTCCGGTCCACGACCTGCAATCCCTTCTCGATTGGCTTCGCGGCGACCGGCGCGGGTGTAGGGGGTTTCTGTTCGTTCACGCTCACGCTCACGCGCCAAGCCTCCTGCTGCGCCCAGAAGTTTTGCTCATGGCGTTCGTTCCTGCACCTCTTGCGCCTGCTGCGCGCGCGGCATCGCCAAACGCGCGTTCGGCGCTCAGTCTGCCGGACGGGCTGGTGCGGAGCTTCTGAGCGTCGGCTGCTCGCCGCCTTTTGCCAGTTGCCTGAGCGGCGGCTGTCCGACTTGGTGTCGGCGTCAGCGCATCTGGGCTGATCGATTTGGCGCATTGGCCGCACGATCGGGCGCTCTCGGCTCGGTTGTCGCTTGCGACTGCTGGCGGTGCCCGGGCGCTCCGAGCCCTGAGGCGCGTCAGCAGCTCGCTGGCATCGATGTCGGCCATGCGCGCGCGGATATCTTTCGCTTTGGCGCCTTCCACCCGCCGCGCTAGGCTGTGAGTGCCGCCGTGGGGGTCTATCACGACAAAATCGCGGCGGTCGCCCCCGTGCCAGCAGCCAGTCCTGTTCCTCAAGCGCCGTCTTGAACGACTGGCCGCTGTCCGTGCGCCTCCATGTCGCCGTGATCAGCGCCTTTGCCTCGTCCGGGGCTAACCGCGCCGCGTTCGGCCTGGAGCATCTCGGCATGGCTGGGCGTCCGGTCGGGGCGGTCCTTTCCGTCGCGTTCGGCATGCGCGCCCTGCACCCGCTCGTGCCCGAACTGCCGCTCAAGATCGCGGGCGACCTCCTCGTGCTTGCGGTAATTGTGGCTGTCGCTGATCGCCCGCATCCGCTCGAGGTCGATCCGCGACCAGACGATATGGCAATGCTCGCGGCCCTCCTTCTCGTGGACCACGACCACGCGCGGCTGGCCGGACAGCCCCAGCTTCTCCTCCAGCCGGTCGATGGCGTGGGCGCGCTGCTCGTCGGTCAGCCTCTCGTCGGCGCGGGTATTGATCGAGGCGTGATAGAACGGCTTGGTGGTCCGGGTGCCCGGCGGCGACGGCCTCCATCTCAAGAAGCGCGCCCCGCAAATCCTCGGCGGCGACGCCCGGACAGCTCCCGGACCTCGGCCCGTTCGTTGGTATCGGTGCGCATCAGATGCACGGCAAGCCGCTTGGCCCCGGCGACAGGATGTGCCCTTAATCACCACGGCCGAGCGCCTTAATGAGCGCCGCGCGCATTTCGCCGACCTCGCGGCGGATGGCGAGCAATTCGGGAAGCCGCGGCAACTATCCCGGTCCCGATTAAAGCCGTGAGCGAGTTGGTTGACGTTGGAGCCGAGCTTGCCGAGCCATCCCAACAAGCGGGCCAACTCTCTGCGCTCGACGGGCGGCTTGCGCACCGCTCGGGGACCGGGACTGCCGAGGGCCTGACTGCGCAGATAAGGCTCCGACGCTCAAGCCGCGCTAGGTTGGCTTTTTCGGTGATAGCGGCGCGTTCGGTTATGGTGCAGCGGACGGCGATGAACTGAGTCCGCGCGTCATCGACGCGCATGCGCCGGGGCCCGGCCTTTTCGTCCGCTTCTTCGCAGGTGCAACCGTTGGCTCGGTCATCGCCGCGTCGCTCCCTACAAAGGCGGGTGGGTCCGGGAGGGCAACGCCCTATCCGGGCCGGGATGCAACGGGGGCCGCGCCCCCTTGCCAAGCGTGATGTGACGGGTTTGCCCGCAAGGCAAAGCGTGTAACATCACATGGCTTGCCAGACTTCACTATCCGACTCCGCTTCAAGCTACCAAATTTAGCGTTTGCTTCTTGTTAAGACTTGGACCTAAGGCAGAAATTTGCGGAAAGGCAGATAGCTCGGATACGTGTCACACCTATTGCGATCGGTTTCGACTTCGCCCCGGCCACGGGTGATCGAGAGGCCGGATTTGACGCATCGCAACATCTGTTTGGGAGCCATTTTTCGGCTCGCAAATTCTGACTATCGGGGAGAATGGGTCGCTCTCGCGGTAACACTCCGATCCCGTTCCTTGCGCCGGAAGTTGGTCTTCCTCCACGGCTGTCATCGGACCAGCCGCCCCTGACCCAGCCGCGAGATCGTCGAGCAACTGACCTCATATGACAGCAGCGATCGACGCTTTGGCTCTCGCCGGCGGCGCGGCGCGCCAGCGCCTGCTGCCGTTCGGCCGGAGATGAGCTTCGGCCTGCGCCCGAATTTGACCCCGTTGGCCCGTGCGCGTTCACGCCCTGCCGTCGTCCGCCGGATAATGTCCTCGCGGGTCTTGCGGGCGATGTAGCCGACCAGCGCCGCAAGCACCTCGCCGAGTTCGTGGGTCGTATCCGCCCACGGCTCGGCAAGCGACCGATAGGCCGCGCCGCGGGAGGTGATCTCATTCAGGATGCTCAGCGTCTTGAACGGGCCGCCCCGCGTCAGGCGGTCGAGCGCCGTGACAATCACCACGTCGCCCGGCCTGAGCGCCCTAAGCATCCGCTTCAGTTCGCGGCGGTCGTCGTCGCGCTCCGCTCTCCTTCTCACAAAAAATGCGCTCGCATCCGGCCGCGCGCAACTGCGACCAGTTGGATATCCAACTCCTGGCCGGCAAGTGCTGACGCGGGCATATCCGTAAATCGGCATTGTCCAATTCCTGAGCATTCCCCTGCCGGGAGTGCCCGGCCGGGCCGTGCGTAAGTCCTGACTTTTGCAAGTAGCGATTTCACCTATTTGTTCGCGGCGGTGAACCCGCCCAACATGCGGTTTCGGCATGAGCCGAGACAAAGAACCAATACGATTCCGCTTTTAACGAAACGGCTTCATTCGCCGTTTTCCAGCGACATGCAAAACTCAGGATTTTCGGTAGCGTCCGCGCCCTCCATTCCATTCGAAGAAGGACTGCATTGATGAGCGCGGGTCGGACTCTGTTCATACCGTCAGTTCTTCGCACTGTCGGCAATACAGGCGGTATTTGTTTTCACGGCCGGGCCGGGCCTTGCGGGAGGTCCCGTCAGCAACGAAAGTGACATTCTCGGAATCAAACTTTCAATGAGCCGAGATCAGGTTAAGAAATTGATCGCAGACACCTATCCGGGCTCTCCTATTGTCGAACTCCCTGTCGAGCTTGGAACACCGGAATTCAACAAATCGACCGTGGCCGGTTTCGCGGCCGATATCACGGGCAAAGAAGATCAAGCCGCCAACCAGCGTACTAACGAGCAAGGCCGCAAAGATTTTGAGGCCAAGAAAGCTGCGGGATTTGGCGATTCACCGTTGAACAGGACTTTCGCTTCGGCGGGTGATTTCGGAAACGAAAGAGTGGTGGTTCTCTATAATCCAAACGACAACGCCACCGATATATTTGCCGTGGCCCGCCACAAGGAATTTACGAAAAATTCGATGCCGGTCACTCAGGTCCTCGTGAACTCCTTAATAGAAAAATACGGTCAGCCGTCTGGCCGTCCACCGCGCTCTAATGGTCTGTCATTTACATGGATGGCGCCCGGTTTGTTTGAGAGCACACAAAAGCCCTACCGCATCAAATGCTTTGACGATTACAGTGGGGGCAGCAGTCTTTTTTATGAAAACCCCGAGATCACGACTACGAATAACGTAGGTATAGGTTTCACCTTTGCAGTAAACAAAGTCGATGCGGGAATCCGGGACCCATTTTCTAATACTACCAAATGCGGAACCGTATTGAATATCAGCCTGACTGTATCCGACGACAAAACGCATGTAACCCGTATGGAGGCTGGCCTTGTTGACCTGGCAAGGGGGCATACAGAATTGAAAGAATTCGCAACTGATTTCTTTCGTCATGTCGATGCGGCGAAGCAGGCCAAAATCTCAAAGGACTCGCAAAACAAGCCGAAGCTCTGATCGGCCGCCTGGGCGGCGCGTGCACCGCTTCACTCCACAATCAAATCCAACGCCCACCTTCAACCGTCGATCATTCGGGTCGGTGGCGGCATGACCGAGGAAACTAAAATGTACTATTCTTGTTGGAGGCGAGCTGCCGTAGTGACAACGATAGCGGCAGCACTTTCAGGCTGCGGCAAGTCGGCTGACGCCAAGCGTGAAGATATTGTGAAATGTTCTGGCTTCTCGCTATCAATCATGATGAACATAAAGTCTGGCTCGTCACTGGAAAAAGCAGCCGAGGCTGCGTTGGCGAAGGATGGCATTACCGTCAACGATACGATGGCGGTCGGCAATGCGGCCCAGCAGTACGCGACCAAAATGGACCCCGCGAAGGTAACGAGGCTATCGCAGGAGGGAGCGTCATCGGCGGCGGAATTGCTCCGCAATAACGATGCGAGTGGCATTGCCAATTACATGAAGGGCTGTGTGTCGACCTATAAGGATTTGGGTAGCTAGGCAGTCTTGACTGTGCTGCAAGCCATGCAGGAAATCCGCCGCGCGCTGCGCATGGGACGCGGCGGTGAAGATCGCCCGCTTGTCGTTCTTCAGAACCTTGATCCATGACGCGATATAGGCGGCGTGGTCGTCGCGAACCTCGGGCGTCAGGTCGAGGTCGGCGGACAGGAAGGCCGAGCCAAGCTCGGCGACAAGCTCCTCCATGGCGTAGCCTTCATCGCCGAAGCGCTTGCGCCCGAAATCGCGGTCAAGGCGCGACGGGTGGCGGGTCCAATGCGTCGTCTCATGCGCGAGCGTCGCGTAATAGCTTTCGGCGTCGCGGAAGCCTCGAAGGGCGGCATCTGCACGTGATCGGTCGCGACGCTGTAGTAGGCCCGGTTGCCGCCATGCCGGACGTTCGCGCCGGTCGCGGCAAAGAACGCTTCCGCGCGCGCGATGCGCTGCACGGTCTCGCCGCGCGGTTCGGCCTTCGCGTAGAACTGCTCGGGCAAGCCGTCGATCTGCTCGACGTTAAAGACCGTGTAGCCCTTCATGAAGGGAATGGCGCGCTCGGCTTCCTCGCCGGTCGTCGGCGTCGGTCTCGGTGCGGATGATCTTGTCGGCATAGACGACAAGGCTGCCTTGCTCGCCCTTGCGGACATGGGCCTTGAATTCCAGCGCCTGCTTGAAGGTCATCCAGATCGGCGCGGCGTAGCCCTTCTCCATCGCCGCCGACCACAGCATCAGGACATTGATGCCCTGATAGGGAATGCCGTTGCCGCGCAACGGCCGCGTGATGCGCCCGGCGGCATGCTCGGCGTTCCACGGCTTCAGCCAAGGCCTGACGCCTTTCTCAAGTTCGCTCACGATCTGATCGGTGATCCTCTGATAAACATCGGTTCTCATTGCCTGTCCTTTCCTGGCTTGCGGGTTGCGCATGCAACCGACTAGGCCCGCGCCAATGAGCGGGGGCTGGGCCGTCAAGGCCGAAAAACGTGGGGTGGGGCGGATCAGCCGATCTGCACGAGCCTTGCGCGGACGAACGGGGATACGCGCCCGCGTTGTTTGCCGGCTTGGCCTTGACGGCCAGGGGGCCGCAGGCCCCGACTTAAAGAAATGAAGTCAGCCGAAGGCTGTCACTGAACAAGAAAAATGGGCGTATCAGGCGCGGAGCGCAAGCGGAGACCATTCGCCAGCCCCGAGACCGGTTAAAAGGGCAGCCGCAGGAGCGTCAGCATAGCGCCGCCGTCAGGCGGGACGCGGGACCGAGTGCCCCCGGCGAGGGGTGCATTATCTCTTGCGCGAGGGATCGTCACCGAAGGGCCGAGACCCGGCATCCCGCTTGCGGGATCTGCGGGGCTCGGTGAGCGCAGCGAGTAGAGCCGGACCGGCAACGCCGGACGCGCATCACACCCTCTCTCGTCATGTTTGTTCATCCTAAGCGGAGCGACGGCAAGCAATCGAGGGCAGATTCACGCAAGCAGCTAGGGCATCGTTGGCCGTTAGCACTCTCTCATCTCCATCTCGACCGCACCAATCCCGTCCTTCTTTGGCCATTTCGCACCGTTCGTCGGCTGCATGGCTGCAAGTGCTGACGCACTCCTCCTCTTCGTTCCGGTCGCAAGCGATGCACCCGCCTCCTCCGGCGCACGGGCCTCCACCAGAAGGCCGCGATTGGCGCGGTCGAAAATGATGGAGGAAACAATGCGCGTGCTGACAATAACCGAACTGATGCGCCTGACGCGGATCGAACTTTGCGGTCTGGCGCGCGGATGACAAACGAGCTGCCGGACCTCCCGAAGGCTCCGCCGAGCACGACGCCACGCGACATGCGCAACACCGCCTCGTCTCGCGCGGCGCGACTACTCGCCCTGATTGCAAGCAGAAGCTCCTGCCGGTTCATACTGGCAGGAGCAAATTGCGGAGCGCTATTTCGGGGCCGGGATTTGAATTCTCGGCAATGCCGGATTCGACTTCGCCGGAAGTGCGGGCGCGGGTCGTGCGGCCGAAAGCAGCTCGGGATCGTTCTGGCGCGCGGCTACGTATGTTTCTCTCACTTTCCAAAGTGCCGCTGCTGAGGTCAACCCGAATACGGCCAGCGCAACGCCAAGAATAGCAAGGTCACCAATTCTGCTCTCATAATAATTCGGTTCATTCATAAACAATCCATACAAGTTGAAGTTGTATAGATTATATTCCTATCGCGACAATCTTCCTAAGACGAAATTACTTTCAGGCTTCGCGCCTGTTTGATTTCGCTTTTTTCAGAAAATCGCGCCCCAACCGCGCGAACATGTAAGCCGGTAAGCCGATTGCTATGATCAATCCGAATGCCGCGAAGAAGTTGCCAAGCGGTGTATCGCCGAACAGCATATACGCCCATATCAAGGGAAAAGTCACAGGAATGACTAAAATCGGTATTTGACCGAGGCCCGTGCCTTTTGGTTGAAGTTCGGAATAGGTTCCTATTATCGGAGGAACCGAAGTCAGCACCATTTTCGAGGCATAGTCATGCCAATTTCGCGCAAGACGATCGATGGATCGCAATGCTCCGAATAGCGAAGCGAAGATAACAAAAGAAGATAATATTCCCATAAGCGCGATACCTTCGCGCGCCGTTGCTACGGTTATTTGTACATTCGAGAAAGTGCCGTGCGGGCCAAACTCTGCGCTTAGCGAAAATCCGTAAGCTCCAAATAAAAAAGCCTGAAGCGTGACTAGCCAGGTCATTCGCTGATTACATAACAGGTCCTCGTGCTTTATGTGGTCTCGGATTTCTCTATAGTAATCATCTGGCGTCATGGATGGCACCTCGGCTGACTGGCCAGCCTTGAACGCAGTGTGCAATTTTTCCAGCGTAATACAAGCTGCACCAGACCACTGAAATCCCCTGCCGGTCGGCGCCGGCAGGGGAAATCTGCGGATCAGAACAGCGGAAGCTGATTGCGATCCTGGTTTTCGCATTCGAGTGACGTGATCGAATTTGACGAAAGAACAAAGTCGCGCGCATAATCCTGCGGGCTGTCGAGGAGGTCGCGATCTCCATCGGGGGGACAGGGGCTGCGATAGCCGGTCTCGCTGAGCGGAATTCGCCTCGGCGGCTCATGCGGGCTGCGGAACTCAAAATGCCCGACATCTTGGGCATCCAGTCCGCTTCGTAGCTGAAGGATCATCTCCTGCGCCTCAATGACGAGGGTGAAGGTAATGATCCGCTTCTTCGCCCGGCGGCGTGAGGGGGCGCTCACTGAGCGCCCCCGTTGCCTCGGTCTGTTCGTCGCTGATGACGCGGATGACGATCTCGGCATCGGTCAGCGGCAGATAGTCGAGCCGCTGGTTGAAGCCCTTGCCGTCCTGGTGCGCCCAGAGAGCGCCGATCGGCTGCCAGAACTTCTTCTTGTCGCCCTTGGTGACGGCAAAGATGCGATGCGTCGGGCGAGTGTTGTTGGTTTCGGTCGTCATGGTCTTGTGCTTTCGATTGTGAGCCCGCCCCTATGGCGGCCTCGATGCCCGTTTCAAGGCCGCGGCGGAAAAGCGGCGCTGTCACAAGCGGGCCGAGGGCCCCCGCAAGGCGCGGAGCTGCACAAACGCAGTGCGGAAGCGAGCGGCTTTGACAGCAACGCGCGCCTCGGCAGAACCGGGCACAAAGAGAGGACGCCTTGCTGGCGGGTCAGGTGAGTTCGAAAGGACGATGACGGCCAACCGAATCACCCCATTCTGAGTCGGCGATGAACAATAATGAGGCATCTGTTAGGGTAGTCGTTGAGCTGATTCTGAACAGCGCATGGCTTTGTCGGAGGCCTTCAATGGCGTACTATTTCTTCCCGCCAACCCGAGTTGCGGTCGCCCAGATTAGCGAATTGTTCGATTTTGTTTGGCCGACAGCGGCAGCATTGTGGAATCTTCGTTGGCAGGTGAGCGGATTCTTACAGGAAGTCCCTAAATCAAGTCCGGTTCAGCTCAATGATCGGTTTGTTTTTGGTAGCAAAATTCACGGCACAAACCTCAAGAAGGCCTGCGTCGAGACGACGTGGCAAGCCCAAAAACATCAGAATGTCCGGGATTCTTCTGACGAACGCGTTCGCGGTTTACGAGCACTGGGCAGACGAAATTCTTGCTTGCGTCGGCAAGCCAGGTGGGAAAGGCAGGCTGCTTCAATTCGACGACGTAAGGGGTGGCAAACTTGGTTTGCCCGGCACCGTAAAGTCGATATGCGCGACAAAATCGCGGACACTCAAGGCGGCCTACTATCCGGTTTTTTGCGGAAGCCCGAAATACTCCTGGCCCCTGATGAAAAATTTGATTGCGTGTTATCGGTTTTACAAAGAACTCAGAAATTCTCAAATTCATAACGGCGGCGTTGCATCGAAGCTTGCGGCGAACGCATATGCCGCTTTGGCCAGTTTCCGATAAGGCGTCACTAGGTATGAGGGTGACCTCATACATGACCCTATTTCCGAAGGTGACAAGATTGCCCTTCATCTTCGCGGCGTGGTCGGGTTCTGCGACATACTCTTCAGAATGATGGTAACGGTCGATGCCGGTTGTGCTGATCGAAGTCGGCAGAAGATGTGCTTGAACGGAAATTTCGAAGCGCAAGAAAACCCTCGACGCTTAGCAGTCGTGCTGCTCGCCGTCATGCGCAAATTCTCAACTATTGCAAGGCGGCTGGTCTCCCAAAACCAGTAAGCTCCGAAATCATCCGCGCCTATCTGATTTCCAAGAATTTTGTGACGATCTGAGAGCGAGGCGGGCTGCGCGGACGGGCCGCGCAATTTACTTTCTGGGTTTTTAAATCGTTTTGGGAAATTCGAGGTCAAGTCTGCCATTATTTGATGGAAACCCTTCCGCGGAAGAAAGCTCGGTCGGTCTAACGGCGTGAAAGTTGAACCGCTGCCTTCAGGCGGCATCGATCATCAGCTTCACATTGTCCCGAACTCAGGCTGCACTTCATTGCAACCTTCGAACCATGAACTGCCAAAGGCCGAAAACTTTCAGAGATCGGCTCATTACGATCAAGCAAGATCGCTACCGCCATCGCGGCCGCGACAGGATAGGCGTCGTCAGGGATGGCGGGACAGACGAGAGTGCTAAGGCTATCGAAACCGTTCGGAGCCGCCCTCCGATTGCAAGCCGTCATTACAAATGCAGTGGCTTCGGTTGCGTAAACGATGGGGAGATGAAAATCAAACAGGGCTCCGACGAGTTCTTGCATTTCCTTATCGTTCGTTGCTGACACTTTGTTGGCGAGTTGACCGAATAATTCCGTGACGCGCTCCTGCAAATGGGTTGGTGCGATTGCCCCGTCAAAAGCTCCACGAAAAGCTTTGACGCCAACGTCAAACGATCCCGTTTCAATTATGGATGCGACGGCATCAATCTCGTAATCCGTCACCATGCGCGGATTGATCTTGTCGCCCGAGAACATCGTTTCCAAGCCATGCTTCACTTGGTGATTCAATGTGTAATCGCAAAGTGTCTTGAGGCACCGTTCAAAAGCGGCGGCGCTTGTTGGTGCATCGGGGAAAAGCCGATGCGGATCGATGATCTTGATGCCATATGTTTCAGATAACAGGTCCATCAACTCGGTGTATTCGAAGGCAATTAGATAAGACGGCGGTAGTTTCCCGGAAAATGCCCGCCGGATCGTGTCGAGAAGTTTTGAGACATTTTCATCACCAAAGCTGTATCCGAGGAAGAGCAGTCGCTTTCCGAGAAGATCAGCGCGTAGCTTTATGTCCAATGGATGGTCTTGAGTGCCCATCCGCTCGCGATAAGACCGGGCACCAAACACGACGGACGACGGCACATCCGTGTCGCCATGAAATTTTATGAGGAGCCGTTCACCGGGAATGGCTTCGCTTAGATCATCCAGCGTGACGATGCGCCGATAAGGACGGCCATACTTTGCGGCAGTAAGTTCGAAGATATTGTCTTGGTTCGTTGTATAGAGGAGGTTCTGCGTTAGGCTGAGAAGGAGGCGGTGGGCCGACGTTTCAAAGTCTCGAGCGTTGCCACGACCAATTTTCGTTTCAGATATTCGAGGAAATCGCCTTCGCCGAACCTGTCGAGAAACATATCGGATACTTCGGAAAGGAGCATGCTGTGAGGCACGCCGACGCGTTCTGCCATTTCTTGTGCAAGTTCGGCAGCCGCCAGTCCCAGATGGTTGCGCGAGAGCCCGGCGCCGAAAAAGGGCACGAGTTTTTGCTGCGCCAGAAGCATCGCCATCTGGTCTATGTCAGGATGTGCGGCGTCTGTCGTAGCGCCAGCCGCGTTAGAGTCTGTGTCGGTCACGTTTTCACTGTTGTCATAGGCTCAGATAGGCAAGCTGAAAAAGGGCTATGATTGACTGAACTCAGAGATCGAAGTCCACGCTTTAGCGTAGGTGACTTGCTGCGGACGTTCGCCGATGCGCCGAAAGGTATAACTAGCTTGGATTCACAAGCCCCATCTCGACGAGAAACCGTGAAGGCAATTTTTGCCACCCTCGATATCGAGAGGCACGACTAAGAACTAGACGTTCTTTCGTCCGCGTAATAGCGACGAAACAATTGCGACGCTCCTCTTCCATCTCCGGGCTTGCGTCGCCTTTCTGCTTGCTTTGGAACGACGGCAGTATGTCCTCAGCCAATCCGATCACATAGACATGGTCGAACTCGCGACCTTTAGCGCCGTGGACGGTCATCAGCGTGACCGTGCCCGGCTTCGGTGATGGCTCCTTAGAACGCAACTGAAGCTCCTGAAGGAATTGCTCCAACGGGATGTTTCGTCCAACGTTCCGAGCTATATCACCCGTCAACTCTATCCATGCCGCTCGATCCTCGACAAGGTCAACCTGAACCTCGTCGTCAGTCGTCGCCGCTCCGAACGCGCTAATGATTTCAACAACGGTTGCCTTGAAGTTGGCTGTGGTAGTAAGCAATTGATTCGACAGCTCCAGCAGCCTCGCTCTCGGCGAATCCGCTATAGAACTGGATGCGGTTGCCAACCACGAATTCGTATAGCCTTTGCCCGTGGCCTCCGCGTCAGCCGCGATCTGATCGGCATTATATTCAATTCCTGCCACCCGATTAAACGCCTCGACCAGGATAGCGAAATTTCGCTTATCGAGCGGCCTCGTAAGTTGCGTGAGAAAAGCAACCAGCCACCTGAATTCCGCGGATAGGAAGTCGTCTCGACGCTGCGCAATGACAGACTGCACATGATGCGTCTGCAATGCCGCATGCATTCGTTCGAGCCGCGCGCGAGTTCGCGCAAGGATAGCAATTTCGCCCCAATCCGCTTTGTCATGGCCCGCGATTTCTTCGGCGATCCCCCGGGCTTCATCGTCTTCATCGTCGAAATCTCGAAGCTGTATATGCTGCTCGACCGGGAAACGCAGATTTGTCTTACCCGCCAACAATGGTTTCTTGTCAGCCGACCGCTGAGCGTTGTAAGCAACAAGCTTGTTCGCAGCATCAACAATCGCCGGAGGACAACGGTAATTTGTCGGCAGTTGAATTGCCTCCGCAGGGAAGTCCTTCAAAAATGCCTGAATATGCCGGAAGCTCGCGCCATTCCATTGATAGATAATCTGGTCATCGTCAGCGACTGCGAAGACATTCTTGAAGTCGTTGCCCGCTAGGGCTCGGACGAAACGATATTGCGCGCTGTTCGTGTCTTGGAATTCGTCAAGAAGCCAAAATGGATGGGAACGCCTGTAGCGCTCGGCTAACGCCGGGTAAGTCACAGCCAGACGGTGGGCCTCGAAAATCAACGAATTGAAGTCAAGTGCATTCAGCCTTCGCAGTTCGTCTTCGTACAACTGATATACCGTAACAAGGTGCTCAACGTTGCTATATTGAGGCAGAGCTTTTGCCACGTTCTCGGGTGAAACGAGGCGAGCCTTTAGCCGGTCGACCAGCCCGAGAAGCTTTACGTCGTCCTTTCGGACGGCAACGCCGCGATCAGCGGCAGATACGAGCGCATCTTCCAGCACGGCACGGCGATCATTATCGAGCGAATAAATGGCGAAGTCGGGCTTGATTCCGAGATGAACACCGTGTTGGCGAAGTATTTGGGCGCAGAAACTATGAAAGGTGCCAATGTTGGCACGGTCTTCAAGGCCGGGCACAAAGGTCGCGACCCGTCCTTTCATCTCGTCGGCGGCCTTGTTTGTGAACGTGAGCGCAAGAACGCGAAAGTTCTTGTCGCGGGCACCGTCGAGGATGCGCGCGATCCGACAAGTTAAGACCTGTGTCTTGCCGGACCCGGGGCCAGCGAGAACCAATAACGCTCCGGCATCCCACTCCACAGCACGTTTCTGGATGTCCGTGAGCTTTTCCATCGCCGCACTGAGAGGACTGACCGTCATGTGAGCCCTCTCAATTCGCCGATTGCGTCGCGGAATGCTTGCGGCATCCGCAGAGCAAGCGCTGGATCAGCGCCGATCCTCGTAGCGAGCTCGGCCGCGTAAGCGTCTTGTAATTGTCCAGTTTCTTTTCGAGCGCAGCCCGGTCTATGGTTGCAGCATCTGCCTGTCCGATCGCGACCAATATCGCCCGCAATTCCGGCTCAAGTCCATCGGACAATAGTTGCTGTTCGAGATTGCCAGCCGGTAAGCGCCGACACCTCTGAACGACGACGGCTGGCGGGAAATGCCGATTACCAATGGCGTCACAATAACCAACTCCGGCATGATCGCCGTCAAAGACTGCCAGCCACGGAATCGACAAAGCCCTCGCCAAGATGGCGAACGTTGTTGGGTTTCCGTTGTTGACTGCGTCGATAACGGAGACGCCGTGTTCGTCGAGGTCGTATCCGAGCGCGTGAGCGATAGCATGGACGAGTAAGTATTCGGCTTGGCCTTCGACAATCAGCCATCGCTTGGCAAAGAAAATCTCGCCGCGAATGCGACGGGCAAATGTTTCGAGCGCGCGCAGCTCGTCGTCGCTAATAAAGAGATGCGATCTATCGCGCAGTTGGCGCAAAACTCCGGCGATTACTGCCCGATCCTGATGAGACCCATAGGCTGTCTGAAGGTCGCGATAACGGCCTTCGTCCAGTTCGCCATGCACCGTCAGGGTCTTGGTCGGTCTATCGTAGGTGAGCAGCGCGGTAGAGGCAGCTACGATCGGGTCGATAGCGGCGACGTGAGGGATGATGGCGGAAAAGCTTGCCGGTAAAGACGACACTTCGGTTCCGGCTTCAGTCAAACGCACAAGTCTGAGATCCCTGAAAGGTACATGCTGAACAAAATATGGTGAGTGCGTCGTAATGATCTTCTGACCTGGCAATGTGCTGACATGAGACCACAACGTGCGCGCTGCCTGAGGATGAAGATGTGTTTCTGGTTCTTCAAGCGCAAGAACTGGAGTGCTTTCAGGCTCGTAAAGTTCCTTCAAAAGATGTTCGACGAAAGCCTGAAAGAGGAAAATGACTGACAGGCTTTGAACGCCCTGGCCGTGCCGTTGTAGGGGAAGCCACGGCCAATTTGGCTCGTTCCGAAGAATGATTTCGGCTTTCGAGAGAATATCCCACGACTTCAGCGGCAACAGCCGCAGGTCAACGCCGCCTTCACGGTCCCGGGCCGCGACTTTGGTGGCGCCGCTCAACGTTGTTGCGATCTGCGCTAGGCGCGGGTCTGCACGAAGCAATTTTTTATTTAGGAGGTCAAGAACGCGCTTCAGCTTTCCTTCAAGTTGCGTAGGAATTTTCATCGCCTTCAACAGGCGTCCCCAGAACTGTGAGCGCGGCGAGAATTCGTCCTCGGCATCTCGCAAAGCACCAAGGTAGAAGACAGGCAGATATTGCCAAAAGCGCTCCAATTCGTGCGGCGTGCCGACATTCCAACGAGTGGCGAGCGCGCTGCGTTGAGAAATTCCCAGGTCGGTTCAAATGACTCGGCCGTCGGATCCAGGCGCAAGTCACGCGCAGGCTCACGAAACTGCGTCCGGTCGAGGGGTCCGCTTGAACAATCTCGTCCAGCCCCTGTTGAAGCTCCTCCGGCCATTCGCCGGGTACGGCTTCATCGGCACGAATTTCGATGGACACGCCAGCCGATTGCTTGGGATCATCCTCATCCGTCGCGAGATGCACATCGTATTCTGTAAAACCGGTGCCGCGTTGCCCCCACCGGCGCGTCAGGGCAATCCGCACGGCGTCGAGAATCGCAGTTTTTCCCGAATTGTTCTGGCCGATAAATACGGTCGTTTCACCCAGTTTCAAATCCAGTGATTTGATGGATCGAAAATTCTGAATGCGAAGTCGCGTGATGCGCATGGCTGCTGACCGATTAATAAACAAAAAAGATCGGGCCGAAATTGGTGCGGGCGGCCGGAGTCGAACCGGCACAGCTCTTTCGAGCCGAGGGATTTTCTTACCAGCTACGGCTTTCGCCGCCTTGCCTTGGCGCGTTCGCGCTTTCGGCTCGTTTGTGGTCTGGACTATACCTTCACCCTAGCGCGTTCGCGCGTTAGGTGCTGCCCGTCTAGTCTCTACACCTTCGCGCCGGCCGTTCGACCGGAGCGCTTGGCTCGGGATTGCCTGTTACCGGTTTCCCCGAATTTGAGCAGTTCTGCACCTTCGGTTTCCCGGAGGGCACTCAATTTGCTTAAGTCCCTTGCGTCTACCAGTTTCGCCACGCCCGCGTACCGATTCCATGTATAGCGGGTCAAAGCGCCGAGGCCAAGGAACTGTTGTGTTTCCAATAAATTAGTCGGCCAATTCTCTGCTGCGCGCCCTTTTTACAGGCTTCTTCGCGAGTTTAGAACGGCGCACATTGACGACCGACGCATCGACCATGTTCTTGATATGCGAGGCATAGAAGTCCTCGATCATTTTCACGCTGGTCCGGCAATTCTTCGCGATCTGATACACATCCGCCCCTTCCATCAGACGCATGCAGATGTAGGTGTGCCGTAAGCTGTAGAAGGTGCGGCGCTGCCCCTCACGGTCGAATTTGAGTTTGATCTCTCCGAGAATGGTGTTGAACAGGTCATGATGGCGGGTGGGGAATACGAGATCGGTAGGCGCTGGCTTGCGCCGCTTCTTAACCCGCTCGAACGGATGAACCGCTCCCGGCATGCTTTTACAGAAGCCGACGCCACGCTTGCCACGGACATCTATCTCAAGGATTGTTTCGCCGCTGCCGCGATCGTGCACAATTTTCACATCGCGGAATTCGATGCGCTTTACTTCGTCAGGCCGGAGGCCGGTGTTCACCATGAACAGCACGAAGTCGTGCAAGTCCTCATAGTCCGCCTGATACTTCTTTCGGCGGGATTCTCCACGCGGTCCCGCGTGGCCTTGTAGAGCTGCTTGTATTCCTCGGGGGAAAACCACGCCCGGTGGGAGATTTTGCTATTGGTCCTATAGGGCTGCGACATATCCGGAAGCGCGGACAAGTCGCCGTGCCGGAGAGCCGATTTCAACACCTGGCGCAGCGCGACGATTTCTTGATGCATCGTATTGCGCGCCGGGGGTTTACCGCGTGCGGCTTTCGCATCCTCGATCCGCTTTATGCGGTATTCCTGAATGAGGCCGGAAGTTACTTTTGATAGGCCTTTGTCGCCGAAAAAGGGGACCAGATATTTGCGTATCCGCCTGATGTGCCCCTCGACATACTGCTCGTTGCGTTGTCCTTCAGTTATGATGGGGAATTCGCGAATGAACTGCTCCGCGGCTTCTGCGAATTTCTTTTCACCATTTGCTTCTTCCAGCTTGCCGAGATCGCCGCGCTTGAATTTGCCGCGTAACTCCAAATACCAATCTTCGGCGGCGTCCTCGGCTTGGAAGAGTTCTTCTTTCTTCGTCGTTGCGCGGTACTGCTTGCCGCCGACCGAAGCGGCGCACTGCCAGAAGCGCCCGTCACGCCTGTAAAGCGTGACCTTTCCACCAAGAATTTCGTGTCGTGCCGTCATCGGAAAACCATTGCAAAAGGGCTGATGGGACTTTCTGTGCTAATGCTGAAAGGGACTTTTCAACAATTCAGTATGACAGGTTCGAAACGAGTTGTGCCCATAAATCCGGAACAACTCGCGTCGCCTTAGCCGCACTGGATTTCAGTGTGCTAAAACCGGCCGAGTTCCATTATGTGCTAGGTTTGTGCTAGTGTCAAATTTTTTTAAGTAATTGAATTAAAATGATAAAACGTAATTTGAAATACGTTGCCATCGAGGGATTTTAAGTCCCTTGCGTCTACCAGTTCCGCCACGTCCGCATCATTGATTTGCATAGCCTTTTCGCCTTTGGGCAGCAAACGTTTTGCAGCTATTCCTTCGCGTTTTGCAAATCGCGCTCGCGGCCTGTGTCACCCTGCCGAACGCGCGGATGAAGTTGTTTTCGGCATCGGCGTGCCGGGTGTGGTGTTTGCCTGCGCTTTCCGATTCATCGCCGAGCAGGTCGGCCACCTGAGAATTGCTGGCGCCCCCCGGTCGGCTTGCACCACGCGGCATGGGAGACCCGCAAGCCCGCTTTCGACTTCTCACGACGACCGTCCCCTGCAGAGCGCCGTCGAAGCCCCAGCCGGCAAATGTGTGCGCTTTGTGATAAATTCGTGACGAATCACTGGCGGCGAAATCGCCGACGTCAGCAGAGGACTCACGTTGATGGAATTTACTGATGAGCGAGATATCGGCGTCGATCAGGCCCCCGCCGACGATGTGTCGGCGTGGATCCGAATGCTGGCCATCGGCATGATTGTGATCTTCGTGGTGTTCGCCACGCTCGATTGGTGCAATCTTCTTCCACCACTTCCCGCAACCGTGGTCGCCGGCACTGCTTGAGACGACCGGCGAGGCCGGGGCCGACCGGTTCGACAACGCGGGCGATTTTCAGCAGCATGTCGAGATCGTGAGGATTGGGATCGGAACGGCTAGTCGCGCGGGCCGTTTTGCGTCAGCCTGAAACGATCAAGGGAAAAGGCAATGCAACTGGCGGCAATCGGATTGGCGACGGCGCTGACGCTTTCCAGCACAACGGCATTTGCGATGGGGGGCGGTGGTGCTGGTGTTAGTGGTGGTGTCGGTTCGAGCTACACCAGCAATCCGGCAGAGTGCGGTGGACTGGTTTGTTTTGCGAAGCCGCCGTCGATGCCGCCGCGGGCGCGGCCCCGCCCTAGGCATCATGCCTGAATCAGCCCCCGCTGCACCACAGATATGCCGACGCCGACGGTGGCCCGCGCAAAGCCTGGCGTTAACCCGTCCGCTTTGGTCGCCAGATCAGAGGCTTAGCGCGTTTTCTGGCCAAGTGGAATGAGCTTGGGCTGACGAAAACGCGACCCTTCCTTAGCATGATCCACCACAGTCTGAGCGAATTGGCGATAAGATCATGCGCCAACTCGACATTTTTTCGGCGGACGCGCCCGGCCAAAGCCTCAATGCGGACATCAGCGCCTGCTTTACGCAACCTCAAGGTTGTCCGTTTATGAAGGCCGCATGATTGCTCTTGTTTGTTCTTCGCGGCCGCGGTTGCGCGCCGCCGCTGTGATGGCGCTGTTCGTTTCCGGCATCGGGCTCGCTGGCTGCGCTGGTTTGGGAGACGGCTTTGCCTCCGGCGCGTTCGTCGATCCCGCCAAATACGAATTGTATGACTGCAAGCAACTGGAGGCTGAGCGCACCAGCCTCACGATACGTGCCGCTGAATTGCAGGGCCTGATGGCGAAGGCCGACACCGGCGCTGCCGGCCCCGTCGTGGCGGAGTTTGCGTATCGCAACGACTTCGTCACGGCGCGCGCCCAGTATAAGCTTGCCGATGAAGTCTGGCGGCGCAACAAATGCCACGACACGCCACCGGCCGCGGCTGCGCCGGCAACGCCGCCCGCGGATGCCAAACAAAAGCATCAACATCAGCATTCCGGTAGCGGGCTTAATTGACCGTGACCCGTGTTGTCAGCCGGCTCGTGCGGCAGTCTCAAGCTATCGGTCACACGCGCCAGTCGTAAATCCAGTTCTGTCGCGCCAGCAGTCGTGGGGCGCCCATCGCCCTGATCACGAGGTCGCGGGCGAAAGCCGCGGGGCCGGTGAGATGATAGGTCCGTCCCCTGCCGCGCGCGGTGCGCTGGATTCGCGCCACGCGCGAGCGTCGCAGGCGCGCGTAGCGTTGCATCGCGGTCGAGATGGTCGACCCGCCTTCGTTTTGGGATTCGCCGAGGCATTTGGCGAGCACCGCCGCGTCCTCGATGGCCATTCCCGCGCCTTGCGCGGCAAACGGCAGCATGGCGTGCGCGGCGTCCCCCAGCAAGGCGGTCGCACCTTCGGTCCACCGGCCGCCGTCGGGAACCGTGAACAACGCCCATTTCCGCCAATCGTCGACGGCGCCGACCATCATTCGCGCGGGACCCGGCCACGGCGATGAGGCGAAGATGTTCTTGATCTCGGACACGTCGCCAGGCGCGCTCCAGCCCGGCCTGTTCCAGGTTCCCGGCACCACCACGACGACGTTGATCTGGCGCGCGCCGGAGATCGGATAGGCGACCAGATGCGCATTCGGTCCCATCCAGAGCTGGACCCGGCGCGAGGTATATTCGCGCGGCAATTGCGTGGCTTCGAGCGTCCCGCGCCAGGCAATCAGGCCCGAGAATTGCGGCCGCACCTCGGGAAACAAATGCTGCCGGACCGTGGACCAGACTCCGTCGGCGCCGACCAACGCCAGCGCCAGCTCCTGCTGGCGCGTCGTGCCGCGGCGCTGGACCACGGTCAGGCCCTTGGCGTGGCCGACGACGTCTTCGAACTGGCAGCCGAGCCGCAGCTCGATGTCGGGATTGTCGCTGACCTCAGCCAGCAGCGCCGCCTGCAGGTCGGCGCGGTGCACCACCCAATAGGGCGCGCCGGCGCGAGCTGTGGCAGCTTCGCCGAGCGGCAGGCGGGCAATTTCACCGCCGCTTCGCGCGCTCATGATGCTGATGGCGTCCGGGACCACAGCCTGCGCGGAGAGCCGCGGCTGCAGCCCGAGGCCGATCAGAACGCGGCTGGCATTGGGTGAAAGCTGCAGGCCGGCGCCGACTTCCTCGAGCCGTTCGGCTTTTTCAAGAAGGACGACGCGAAAGCCCTGGCCCGCCAGCGCCAGCGACGCCGTCAATCCTCCGATCCCGGCGCCGGCGACGAAGATCGTGCGCGAGGGCGCCACCGACCGATCAGGCGGCCTTGTCTTTCACCACGCATTCGGGCGGCCGGGCTTCACCGGCGGCGAGGTCGGCAGCATAGCGATACAGGGTGGAACAATAGGGGCAGATGATCTCGTTGTCGTTGCCGAGATCGAGAAAAACATGCGGATGATCGAAAGGCGGGTTGGCGCCCACGCACATGAACTCCTGCGAGCCGATTTCGATGACCGAAACGCCGGCATCGTTGTGAAAGTGCGGAACGACGTGGTCGGACATGGTATTCACCTTGGGTCGCAATGGGACGGACGGAATCAAGAGGACCGCGGCAATGCTGAAATGCCGCGCACCATACTGGCGGGTGCAGTTGATTCCTAGAGCCCCGGCCGCCCATTGGCTCATGCAAATTCGACACAATCTTGTCGTCCCAGAGAAGCCCTTCTTTCGTCGGGGCCGTTGTGTCTTAAAAGAGGCACACCATCTTGGCAGGACGCGAAAGCGTCGGATTTTTGGGATGTAGCGAAAGCGTCGGATTCTCCGGATGAAGCGATTGCGGCTCGGCTTGGCGGTAGGGGGCATGGCGGTCAGCGCGGTTGCCGGCGTTGCGCTATGGCCACACGCGCGCGATGCCGGCGCTATTCTGGCGGCACAGAACGATCCGGTTGAACTTTCCGATCTTCAGCTCAATTCTGCTCTGCGAAATAACCGCGCCGTCATCGAGCAGAATGTCGAGGCGGCGCTGGCTGCCAATGATGCCGATCTGGCCAATAGCTTTGTCGATCTTGCCGGGGCGAAAAACATTTCCCTTCCCGACGAGCTGTCGCGGCGGGTGCACGATGCGGTTGCCGAGGCGAATTCGTCGTCGCATTTTGCAAGGCGCTTCGCCAGCGGGCTTGTGACCGGAAACGCCGACGATGTCGCCAGCATGTCGGGCACGGTGGCGGGCGATTTGTTCGTGTTCGGTGACATCAGGGACGTGGTGCGCGAAGGCAAGCACCTTGCGATGGGCGAGGAAACCGATCGGCTGGTGCTGGGGCTCGCCGCGGCAGGCCTCGCGGTGACGGCGGCGACCTATGTCTCGCTCGGCGGCGTGGCGCCGGTGCGCGCCGGTCTCACGCTGGTCAAGGATGCCCGCAAGGTCGGGCGGCTGGGCGAGGGGCTTACGGAATGGGCGGGCCGCTCGGCCCGCAATGTCGTCGACACGCCGATGCTGCAAAATGCGGTCGAAACCGGCTCGGTGATGCGGCCCGGCCAGACCGTTGCCGCGATCAAGGCGGCGTTTCACCCAGGGGAAGCCGGCGCACTGGTCCGTCTCGCCAAGGACGTTGGACGCGTCGGCGAGAAGGCCGGCATGCGCGGCGCGCTAGATACGCTGGAAATAGCCGAAGGCCCGAAGGATGTCGCTCGCGCGGCACAACTCGCCGAGTCCAAGGGTGGCCAGACCCGCGCGATCCTGAAGGTCCTCGGCCGCGGCGCGTTGCTGCTGGCGGCCGGTGCGTTCGATCTGACGCTGTGGGTGTTCGGCGCGGTGCTGGCGCTGTTCGGCTTTCTGTCCTCGATCAAGGCCACCACCGAACGCCTGACCTTATCGTGGCTGCTTCGCAAGAAAGCGCGGCGGCTGCGAAACCAGATGGCGGCCGCAGCGTTGGCATCCGATGTGTCTGAGGCGGGCGCCGTCGCCCAGGGCTAAGTTTGCGGCCTTCGATCCGCGATCCCTCCCAAAACGGAATGACCAATGCCGAGCTTTCACAACGGCGCTGTTGAAATTGCCTATCTGGACGAAGGCGAGGGCGAGCCGATCCTGCTCGTGCACGGCTTCGCATCGACCAAGAATGTGAACTGGGTTTATCCGACCTGGGTTTCCGAGCTGAAGAAAAACGGCCGCCGCGCGATCGCGCTCGACAACCGCGGCCATGGCGATTCCAGCAAGCTCTACGATGCCGAGCAGTATCATATCGGCACCATGGCCGGCGATGTCGCGGCACTGATGGATCACCTTAGCATCGAGCGGGCGGACATCATGGGCTATTCGCTCGGCGCGAGGATGACGGCCTGGCTCGCGCAAAGCCGGCCGCAGCGGCTGCGTTCGGCGATTTTCGGCGGTCTCGGGATGGGCCTGATCGAAGGCGGCGGTCCCGGCGAGACCGTGGCGAAAGCGCTGGAAGCGCCGTC
Organism: uncultured Pseudomonadota bacterium; assembly: GCA_963813165.1. Taxonomy (GTDB): domain Bacteria; phylum Pseudomonadota; class Alphaproteobacteria; order Rhizobiales; family Xanthobacteraceae; genus Bradyrhizobium. The sequence goes on from CAWEYJ010000003.1 coordinate 689,489, forward strand.
GCTCGAGGACGTGACCGATCCGGTGGGACGGACGTTTCGCGCCTTCGCCGATCAGACCCGCTCCGATCACCGGGCACTGGCGGCCTGCCTGCGCGGTTCGCGGCGCCTGATGACGCGGGATGAAGCCGCCGGCATCAAGGTTCCGGTGCTGATCGCGGTCGGCACATCAGACGAAATCGCCGGCTCAGCCGACGCGCTTGGCAAGGTCATTCCCGGCGCGAAGGTGCTCGACATTCCCAATCGCGATCACATGCGGGCGGTGGGCGACAAGGTTTACAAAACCGGCGTGCTGGATTTTCTCTCACGGCGAAAATGAATTGCCGCGCGGCTTGTCGTCGTCGGCGGAACGCCGGATCGCCGCGATCAGCGCCACGAAGGTCGCGATCCAGACCATCCGCGCGCCATAGCGATCATGCGGCCCTGAAATCACCCCGCACACAAAGGCGTTGCCGAGCAAGGCCAGTGAAACGGTCGCAGCGAGCAGCGCGAGATCGTCGAGCCGGCGACGCCGGATCGCGGTTGCGAAGATGGCGGCAACCAGCAGCATCGAGACAAGCGCGACCGGAACGTGAATCCGGTTGATCGCTGCAAAATTGATGTCCCAATGCTGTTGATGTGCCGCGCGCATCGGCGCGACCTGCGCCGGCAGATAGCGCTCGATGATGCCATAGGTATGGGGAATCGAGCCGTTGGTGCCTTCACCGGTTGCCACATCAGCGAGTTGCTGTGCCGTGGCGACGAGAGCGGCCTCGGCCTGCCAGAGCGGGTGTTCGGCCAGCGAGCGCCGGACGATGAAGCCCATCTCGTCGTTCAAGCCCTGAAAACGTCCAAGCTTGTCGAACATGCTGTGGCCCCACAGGAAGTCGTCGGCGGTGGGCGGAAGTTCGTTGCGATAGGGGCAGAGTTTCAGCCGCTGCTCCGGACAATGATCCTTCAAATAGCGCGCGACGATGCCATCCTGCATCATGCGGCCGAACGCGATGCCGTAGCCGCCGGGCGTCCATGCGAACTGTCCGGACAGTGCGAAGTTCGCCGACAAAAGCATGGCGGCGCCGGTGACAAGGGTCAGGCTGCCTTGCACCAATCCGGAAATGGCGATCCGATCGCCCAGCAAGGGTCTCGCGATCCAGCCGGCACAGCACAGCCCAAGCAACACCGCAAGCGTTGCGCTATGGGTGGCCGCGGCGAAGGCCGTAAAGGCGAACAGCAAGCATTTTTCGACGGTGGAAGTCTTGTCGCCGTGCAGGACGAGCATGAAGAGCGACAGCACCGACAGGCCGGCAAAGATGTCGGTCAGCAGCATGCTGGCGAGCCAGGGCAGTGCGGTGGTCAGGATCAAGACGGCGCTCACCGCCATCAGGCGCAATGGACGCATGATGCCGAACACGCGCAGCGTCAGTTGCAGGATCCAGAGCGTTGCCAGCGCCTGAATCCCGAGGTTGATCCAGAAGTGCGAATCCTCGCCGAAATGAAGGTAGAGCCCGAACACCGTCGAACGGCTGGGGACCAGATAGCCTTCGTACCACCGCGCCAGATAACCCCCGGTGTCATACTGCAGCAGCGGATAGCCGTTCCACAGCGCCGGCGCGATCAACATCAGCGGTATGGCGATGGCAGCGATCCACACCCAGGCCGAGGCCGTGGTACGCGCGCGCAAGATCTGTGTGGTAATGCTGCCTCTCCCGATTTTACGGCGAACATGCCCGGGTCGAATGCCAATCGGAAATCCGCAAATAGTCGGACACCGCGGCGCTTGATTTCCCGGAATTCCCAACCATTTTGAGGCGACGTTTTCGGACAGGGCAGGGTTCGGTCGGCATGAAGAAGATGTGTCGCTTCAATATATTAGCGTACATTCGAGGCCAAATCCGGCGTTCACCCTGGCCGAGAGCGCCACGGGACAATGGTCCATCTGTCGTGCTATAATCCACACAACGAAACGGTTCGAATTGCGAGAGCAGCACATGGCTATGCATCAGGTCAATCCGCAAGGCACCAAATTGGCGGCGCTCGATCCGATCTGGAATCGGGTGCGGACCGAGGCGGAAGACATCGTTCGCCGCGAGCCCGAACTCGCCTCCTTTATCTATTCGACCGTGTTGCATCACGACCGGCTGGAGGATTCGGTGGTGCATCGCATCGCCGAGCGTCTCGATCATTCGGCGCTGTCGGGCGATTTGATCCGGCAGGCCTACGATGAAGCCCTGCGCGACGATCCCGACCTTGGAAATGCGTTTCGCGCCGACCTGGTGGCGGTGTACGACCGCGATCCCGCGACCTCCCGGTTCATCGATCCGCTGCTCTACTTCAAGGGCTTCCATGCCATCCAGACCCATCGTCTGGCGCACTGGCTCTATCAAAAGGGCCGCAAGGATTTTGCGTATTATCTGCAGAGCCGCGCTTCGGCCGTGTTCCAGACCGACATCAATCCCGCGGCCAGGATCGGTCGCGGCATCTTCCTCGATCACGCCACCGGCTTCGTCGTCGGCGAGACCGCTGTGATCGAAGACGATGTTTCGATTCTGCACGGCGTCACGCTGGGCGGCACCGGCAAGGAAAACGAAGACCGCCATCCCAAGATTCGCCACGGCGTTTTGATCGGGGCGGGCGCGAAAATTCTCGGCAATATCGAGGTCGGTCATTGTGCCCGCATCGCCGCCGGTTCGGTGGTGGTGAAGCCGGTGCCGCACAACGTGACGGTGGCCGGGGTTCCGGCCAAGATCGTCGGCGAGGCCGGCTGCGCCGAGCCGTCGCGCACCATGGATCAAATGATCAACGCCATCGGACTTTGATTTCGAAGGCTTTATGGTTTCAAAAGCTGATGGTTTCAAAAGCCGTTTGATTTCAACGCCGCTTGATTCAACGCCACTTGAATCGCGGCTACGATTTCTGCAAGTTGGGCTAGCAGTTCGCTTCGTCTCGTCCTAAAACTTCCCGAAACCTAAATCGTATTGGAGACTGCCGTGGACGTTCAGGAAGTCAGGAAACTCGACGCCTATCTCAAGCGCCTGTTCGGCAATCAGAAGATTCGCGTGGTGCCGCGGCCGAAAAAGGACGATTCGGCCGAGGTCTATATCGGCGAGGAATTCATCGGCGTGCTGTTCGTCGACGACGAAGACGACGACCGTTCGTTTCAGTTCCAGATGGCGATCCTCGAGGACGATCTGGTGGAGCAGGGCTGACGCCGCGACGGCCTTGGGACGCATCGTGCAAGACGCCGCGCAAGCATGCACTGCTCCAGCGGCAGCGGCAAAGCCGCTGCGCGGAGATCAGAAGTTCACCCCTTCGGTCCATGCAATTCCATCGTCAATCGATCCATGGCGCTGGCGACGTCGCGCCATTGCGCAAGCCAGCTTCGTGGAAAACGAAACGTGAGATCGGCCCCTTCAACGCGGCGCTCGCTCAGGCACATTCCGGGGGTCGTCGCATCGCGCGTGCAGCGCGCGTCGAGACCAGGCGTGTTCGCGAGGAACAGGTCTTCGTTGCTGTAAGGCGAGCCGTCCCGAAAAGCGCGCATCGTCAGGCCGTCTTGCCCGGGCCTCGCGGTCTGCTCGAGGTAGCGCGGATAGATCGTCTGAAGGCGCGTCTCCGGCGCCAGCGCATCATGGTGCGCCGATATCGACAGGAAGATCCGGTCGATCGGCTGTACCGCGTCTTCGATGGTATCGACGCTGACGTGTTTCGGGGCGACGGGAGCCTGAAGTGACGGAAAAGCGAAGTTGAGATCGACGCGTTCCTGCGGCCCGGAGTGGCGCTGGATTTTCATGCGGACAGCCATGGTCGGCACGTTGAACAGCGTTCCTCCGATGCTTACCGGCAACCTCGCCGGATTGCTGGAAGCCTCCGCACCCCAGGTCGGCCACAGCAAATAGGCGACGAGGGCGATCGCACCGGCGCTGATCGCGCTCGCCAGCAAGATCGGAACCATGTGGCCGCGGGGGTCCCTGCGGGAGTAGCGGGCGAGGTGCTGAGCCGTCGAAAAGAGTGTCATGAACAGAGCATCGTGAGGGGTTCGGCCGAATCACCTCCGAATATGCCATGTGCGATCGAATTTTCGCATGATTTCGCGCGATCGAGGCCGTACGCAACGAGATGCAATCGGCGGTCAGAGTCCGCGGCGTTAACCTTTTCTTAAGGATAGTGTGGCGGCGGCCGGCCAATTTTGCGAAGCAATGCGGGTTGCTTGTGGAGTGGAAGATCCTGCGATGTCGCCCGATGCGTTGAATTCGATATTTTCCCTTTGCATCGGCTTCGCGCTGGCCGGTGCGCTTGCCAGCGGATATCAGGCGTTGGCGCAGCGTCCGGCGGGCTTTGGGTTGCTGCAGGAGGGCGCCGCGCCGAAGGCGTTCGCAGCGGTGCCGTTCCTGGTCTTTGCGGCACCCTTCATCATCATGCGCAATACCCTGCGCGGCGCGCGGATCGAACGCCGCCGTTTCGAATTCGTGATGATAGCAACCGTGCTCGCGGGTTTCTGGAGCCTGATGTCCGGTACTTTTTTCATGATGACGCTGCGCGCCGCCGGATTGCTGGTCTGAGCGCCACGGCTATGCCAAGGTCTCCCCGAAAACAGGAGAGCAATCAGGCATGGCGATCTACCAACTCGACGGGCAGGCGCCCGAACTTCCCGCGGACGGAAGCTACTTTATCGCCGACACCGCCGCGGTGATGGGCAAGGTCCGGCTGCTGAACGGCGCCAGCGTGTGGTTCGGCGCGGTGCTGCGCGGCGACAATGAGTGGATCGAGGTCGGTGAAAACTCCAATGTGCAGGACAATTCGACCTGCCATACCGATTTGGGTTTTCCGCTGACGATCGGAAAGAATTGCACCGTCGGTCACAACGTCATCCTGCACGGCTGCACCATCGAAGACGGCGCGCTGGTCGGGATGGGATCGATAGTCATGAACGGTGCAAGGATCGGCCGCGGCAGCGTCGTCGGCGCGGGCTCGGTGATCACCGAGGGAAAACAGTTTCCCGAGCATTCCCTGATTATCGGATCGCCGGCGCGGGTGGTCCGGACGCTCGATCCCGCGCAGGTCGCGAAGATGGGGGGCGCGGCGAAGTTCTACGTCAGCAACGGCGGGCGCTTCAGGAAGGGCCTGACGAAGATCGGCTGAGTAGCGCTTCAGGAATCCTCGGATTCATTGGCTTCGGCCTCGCCGGCCACGCTCTCGTGGCCGGCGGCCCAGAGCGAATGTTGTTCGCTGCCGTCCCGATACGGATTGCCCTCGGCCGGAATGTTCTCGCGCGCGGCGCGCTGGCCTTCCTCGAACGGATCTGGATCGATGGTCATGATGTCGATTTCCTTGATCGGCCAGATCTTGCGATGTTCTCACTGGCGTTGTTTTTTCACCGGCGTCCTCGAGAGGGACGCGCTCTTGCGCAGCGCGTCCCGCAGGTCGACCGGAATGCCGTGTTTCTTGAGCAGATCGGCGAACGCTTCGTCCGCCAATTCCTGAAAGGTCGCCATCCGGTCGCGCGCGAGTTGCGTCAGCTTGTCGAAAGTGTCGTCGTCGAAGGCGATCAACTTGCGCACGATTGCCTGCCTCCTGCGTCGCCACGGATGGTGATTAATGGTGGCCGATGGAAATTGTTCCAGCCCCGGAACCAGCAAGATGCGCGGCGGTGGGGCCGCGCGTCGTCGGGGATGATGCGCCGGTCAGCCGAGCACCCGGTATTTTCTGAACCAGGCCTGCATCCGGCCCCACGCATCCTCGGCGGCTTCCTTGCGATAACTTGCGCGATAATCGGCATGGAAGCCGTGCGGTGCGCCCGGATAGATTTTGAATTCGGCGGTTTTCCCGGCCGCCGCCAGGGCGGCCTTTAGCGCCTCGACCGTCGCAACGGGGATGCCGGCATCCGCCTCGCCATACAGGCCCAGCACCGGTGCCTTCATGTCGGGGACGAGCTGGATCGGGCTCTTCGGCCAGAGCGGGTTCGGCGCATCGATGGGCGGGCCGTAGAACGCGACGCCCGCCTTGAGGTTGCTGCTGTGCGCGGCGTATTCCCAGACCGTCCGTCCGCCACGGCAGAATCCGATGATGCCGAGCCGGCCGGTATCGCCACCCTGAGATTTGGCCCAGGCGACGGTACTGTCGAGATCGGACAGCAATTCCGCGTCCGGCTTGGAATTCACGATCGGCAGCAGTTGCGGAATGTCCGATATCTTGGTGAGATCGACGCCCTTGCGGAAATAGTAGTCCGGCGCGACCGCGAACGCCCCGAGCTTGGCAAGACGTCGCGTGACGTCCTTGATGTATTCGTGCAGGCCGAAAATCTCCATCGCAACCAGCACGACCGGAGGATTATTGACGCCGTTCGGACGCGCGAAATAGCCGGGCATTTCGCCATCGGCCACCTTTATTTTTGCATCGCCCGCCGTGAGGCCGTCGGTATCGGTCTTGATGACGTCGGCCCGCACCGGTCCCGCCGCCAGCGTATAGCCAGCCGTTACAGCGGCGGAAGCCGTCATGAAACCGCGGCGCGAAAACGGCGCGACTTTTGTCAGCCCGATGAAATCAGGCGTATGCAGGGGTTCGGCGCTCATGGTGGATTTCCTCAGGACTTGCTGGGGTTGGGGTTTCCGGGTCAATCCGGCCCGAAAAAAACAAGGCCGCCGGCGGAGTATGACGCCTGTGCGGCCTTGCCCTGCCCGGACATTGAAATCGGCTTGCGCCGCCCGGTGAACCATAGAGTGCATAGGCGGGGCGCCGGCCAATGTGATCCATTTCACAATCGGCGCGAAAAAGTTGCGGCTGGCTCTTTGAGGCGAGGGGAAAGTGGGGCGGGTGGCCGGCGTCCGGGCTTCCCAAGACCGGGACGGCGTCAGTGTCGTGATTTGGCGGGCCTGCGATACCTGGCCCTTTTCACGTGGTGTATTGCTCGGATCGAGCTGTTTCGTGGCGAGCGCGGACTGGATGCTTCGGGAGCCTGGGCGCTCGCGAAAGACTGTTTAAGACCGTCGATCGCGGTGGAAAGGTCTCCAACCTGCTCGGACAACCGCTTGCTATCCGCTTGCTGCGCGGCAAGCTGGCGTTTTGCCGCCTGCAATTGATCCTGAACAACCTGCAACTGGTCGATCAATTCCTGCTGGGCGGCTTCCACGGCCTTGGTTCTGTCTGCAAGCTGCTCGGAGGCCAGCGTAGCTCGGGCCTGTGCCAGGCGGATCGATGCGATCCGATCCTGTTCGGGCGAAGTGCCCGAATAAACGCGCCATAGCCCGATCGAGCCAGCTCCGATCACGATGATGACGAGCGCCGCTGCGGCAAGCGCAATCGGCTGCGAGCCGATACGCCCGATGCCGTTGATCTTCGCGTCATCGGAGGTGGCTTCGATCATGGGACTCCCAAGCGCGATGGGAAGCGAAAGTTCCAGTCGTGGCTGATGATAGAGGTGCCGGACCCGGATTCAAGCCAAAATGGTTGGGCACTGATGCCGCCAATGGGGTCTCGTTGCGGGTCGCCAGGCGATTTTGGAAGGACAAAACTCCAATAAATTCAGCGCTGGCGTGACCCAATATCAAGCCTCAAAAAGTTGCGGCCAGCTCTTGGGGGAGAGCTGGCCGCGCGCGATCCGGTCTGGGACGGGGAGGGGTGGGGATGTGACCGGGTCGCGGGTCCTGTTATTTCCGGGTTCAGTGGTCGCGGGCGCTGGCGGTGGCGGGCGCCGGGCGGCTGTCGCCAAGCGAGACCCATACATTCGGATCGCTCTGCGACTGACGCTTGACGAAGCGGTAGCCGGTCTCGGTCCAGGCCACGACGTTCTCATTCTGGTTGTCGAGGATGAATTCTCCCTTGTCGGTCTTTACGGTCAGCACCGCGTGGCCTTCGCCCTTCTTGTCGCGTACCACCGTGATCAGCAGCGCCTCACGCGGCCAGCCGGCGTCGATCAGCATCTTGCGCTTCAACAGCACATAGTCCTCACAGTCGCCGTAGCCGTCCGTCGGCAACGACCATTTCTCGATCACGCCCCAATGATCCATATCGGTCATCGGCTTGACGGTTTCGTTGACCCAGCGGTTGACCCGCAGCAAGTCTCGCCACGCCGTCTGCGACATCACGATATCGCGTGGCTGCGACGCACCGCCGGCGCACTCGCCGGGATTGTCGGCGCAGAATTCCACCCAGCCGATCGGCGAACGCGTGGTGTCGCCAAGGCTCGCATAAAGAACTCGCTCGTCCCCGGCACGTGCCGACGCAGTCAACCCCAACAGGATGGCAGCAATCGCCAATCCCTTTCCCCTGATCTCAAACATTGTGGCCCCCGTTTCTTGTTGGGACCACGTTTCGCACAAACGTTTTGCGCCGCGGCTAAGTAAGCCAAGTACAATTGAGACGAATGCAGGTAAAAACCGCGCCTAAGTTGATCTATACTTGAATCAACTTCGATTAAAATTTTAAACGACTGCAATTGATTCAAATTTTATGCATTAACGCGTTCCGACCTGCCGCATCAGCGGTTTGCGATGGCAGACGCGGGCCGCATTAACCCGTCCGGGCTCGCGCCAAACGGCGAAAGGCGGCATCCGACGACGCGGATACCGCCTTCAGATTTGACGAAATGGTAGGAATCGCGGAGCGCCGCGCTTTACCGCGCAGTAACGCTGTCTTCGAGGGTTTCGGCGAGTTGCTCGTGAACGAACTCCAGCGCGAAGCCCTCTTCGACGTTTCGCACCACCCGGGCCTGGACCTTGCCCAAGAGGACCAGGGATTTCAGCGGCGGCCGGTTTTCCGCGGCGATGGCGGCGCCGGACATCGACATGTCGATAATCCGGCAGGTCATCTTGCTGCCGTCTTCGAGCGTGAGGAGCGCAATCGGGTTGCGCGGCACGATACGGTCGTGGCGGCGGTCTTCCGGCAAATTGAGGATGTCGCGATTGGCAAGCCAGGTCAGCTGGGCGGCGAGCTTGTCGCGTTTACGCGCGGTCGCACCCACGCTCATGGCAAAGCCGTTGTCGATAATGCGGGTGATTTTGCCCTCGACCCGTCCGATGTGGTCGAGATAGGCAATCACGCGATCGCCGACATTGCCGATGCCGGGCGCCAGCAGGGCCAACCCTCCGGGCGACATATTGATGATCTGGCACGGAAATTCGCGCCGGTCCGGAAGCATGTAGCGGCCGAGCAGGTGAACTTTTACCCGCTGAAAACGCCGTCGTTCTTCGGCGGCCGGAAGAATTGATTTTCTGTGCGCTAACGCCATCTTCGCCACCTGACGACCGGCTTCCGGTGTCGTCTGACCCTACGGCCGGCAGGGTTAATGAGTGGTTAGCAACGGTTGCAGGAAGTGCAGATCACGCCTCCCTTGGCGCCGCAGCGGGTGAGCCTCAATGACGCGCCATACGCGCGCGGTATTTGTCGAACTTGTGCTTCTGGTCTGCATCGAGGCTGTCGTAGAATGCAATCAGCTTCGGATTTTCCGCTTTCAACGCTTCGAGTCGGGCTTCAAGGAAAGTCTGGCTGAAAACCAGCCTTTCTTCGAACGATGACAAGTCGGGCTCCTTTGCGCAGAGCTTGGCTTTCGAATCGTCGAGCGATTTCACGCGGGCGTCCTGAAACTCCTTGTAAGCGGCCTTTTGCGCGTCATTCAGGTTGAGATAATCGGCCAACCGCTCACCCAACTTGCGGTGACGAGACGGATCGCTCTGATGGGCGCAAAAGTGTTCAAACAACGCGCTATGATGACGGTCCTGCGCGGCTTGTGCTGGCCCAAGGACCGCGGCAAAGGCCGCGAATGCCACGATCAGCGCCGAAACTTTCACTTCCTTCATTTTCATGCTCCCGTATTGAGTTGTGTGCTGGCGACCACTTCCGGCTTCGGATCACGTCGATCGAAGAAGGTTGGACTGCGCCTTATCGAAGTCAAAGGCCGGTTCTGAGCGACTATCTCCTGCCGCCGCCATGACCGCCGCCGTGAAATCCGCCATGGCCGCCGCCATGAAAACCGCCGTGTCCACCCCCATGAAAACCGCCATGGCCACCGCCGTGTCCACCATGCCACCCGCCGCGTCTGAAACCCCCGCCATAACCGCCGCCGTAATATCCGCCACCGTCGTCACCGCAGTCGTTGTAGTAGCAGCCGCCGCCCAAGGCGCCGCCCACGAGGCCGGAGATAACGCCGCCAATGATCGCTCCGGGAACGTCGTCACCTTCGTATTGGATTTGCACAATATTCGAACCCGGCTCGACCCATTGTTGGCCGGCCGGACCGGCCGGTCCCGCCGTGGCGGGCCCGGCCGCGAGGGTTAATCCTGCCGCAACGATCGCTGCAGCGCGAATCAGAGTCATCTGAATATCCCTTCGTTCCTGGAAAGTGCCGGCATGCTACGAATGCCAAGACGACACCGTGTGAGTGGTGGTCTTTGTCGCCCTGCTGCAAACCTTAGCCAACGAGAGAATTTGCTCGATTAAATGATTCTTTAATATGGCATGCACGCAGCCAAAGCAGCGTTGGATTTCAGTCCTTGCTGCGCTCCGCGCGGCGCGCGATGTGCGGCGTATCTACATTCTGCATGCTGAGGGAATTGATCGTATCGCCGGAATTATTTGCCGAGAGCCCGCCGACTCGGCCGCGTCAAGTGTTGCTGCCGGAATACGACTTGTAGGTATAAGCTCGCGTCCTAGCGCAGGCCTTCATAGACCATGAAGCCGCGCGCGATCGCCAGCTTCCGCAACGCACGGGGAATGAAGCGCTGCGGCGGATGGCCGAGATAGCGCCACGATGTCAGCTTGAAGTCGCCGAGCAGGTTGTGTCTTTCGGCAAACGGCGCCAGCAGCCCGGTCAGGCTTATCGGCGTGTGGGCGCGGGTGTTGAACGGCAGCAGCAGCAATTCCAGATGCGCCGGTGAGCCGTCTTGTGAAGTCGCGCTGATGCCCGCGACGGCGGCCAGCATTTCCTCGGCCACCACGGCGATGATGTCTTCGATGTCGCGGCGGCTATCCAGCGCGAATAGCGCCGAGAAGCTCCGATCCTTCAGATCGCAGCCGAGCAGGGCGCAGACCCGGGTGCCGGCGACCCGAAACGGATAGCCGGAGGCGGCATCGTACGAGAGCACGAAGATATCGCCGAGCAGTTCCCGCACCGCGCCGGGCTCGATCTCGCTGCGGTCCGGCGCGCGGGCGTCGCCGCGCTGTTCGTCCCAATATGCGAAAAACTCGCGGCTCGAAGGATGTTTCATTTAAGCAACCTCGTCCCCGCACCCGGTTCGACGGGACACATCTGTCTCGCTTTCAGGCATCGGCATTCCCGTGTTTGTTCTGCAGGACAGCCTTTGCAGCGTCCATGCCGATGGCGCGTTTCCGGGTGATTGGCGTCGTGTTTGCGTCGTTAACGTTAAGTTAACTATGAGGTTGGCGATCGGCGCGGGGCTGCTATGGTCAGCCCATCGCAACCCTCGCTCGTTGTTCTCCAGCGGCGCGCGAGGTTGTTACACAGGTGGTTGTCAAGCAGGTTTGGTCATCGCGCGGGGAGGGGTGGGGATGTCGCCCGGTTTCCCTGGCGCGCAAGGTCAACGTCGATCGAGGGAGGGCTTTCTCAGAGCCCTCCCTTTTTCTTTGCAATGTGCAGCCGCAGATCGTGTCCTCGGCGCAGTGCAGCGCATGAACCACCCTTTTGTGCGCTTGCGCTGCAGCGCCAAGCCGCCTATTGGGGCGCAATCGCTCGTGTGAGCCGCCGCCTGAGGTCTTCGACCCCTTGGAATCTCAACTGGAATCCCCGCCAGAATTGCCGCCGGAGGCCCCGAACGAGCCGATCCTGACGCTGCCGGGCGCCTTGACGGTGTATATTGCGCTGCTTGCGGTGATTCACGCCGTGCGGATGCTGTTGCCGCTCGATATCGATGACATCGTCATCCAGATGTTCGGCTTCATACCGAAGCGCTACAATTCGACGCTGCTGGCGATCCAGTTCCCCGGCGGGGAAGGCGCCAAGGTTTGGAGCTTCGTGACCTATTCGCTGCTGCACGCCAATCTCAGCCATATCGGATTCAATGTGTTGTGGCTGTTGCCGTTCGGCAGTGCACTGGCGCGCCGTTTCGGCGCGATCAGGTTTTTCGCATTCATGGCGGTGACGGCCGTGGCCGGCGCGCTGGCGCATCTGGTAACCCACGAGCACGCGGTGGCGCCGATGATCGGCGCTTCGGCTTCGGTGTCCGGCACGATGGCGGCCGCGATCCGCTTTGCCTTTGTGCAGGGCAGCTTCCTCTCGTTCAGCCGCGGCGATGCCGACGCCGCAGCGAGGGTGCCGGCGCTTTCGCTGATGCGTGCATTGCGCAACCCGCGCGTGCTCGGTTTTCTTGCCGTCTGGTTCGGCGTCAACATCATTTTCGGCATCGGATCGATCGCGATTGGCGCCGACGGCGGCAGCGTCGCCTGGCAAGCGCATATCGGCGGATTTTTCGCAGGGCTCGTGCTGTTTTCCCTGTTCGATCCGGTTCCCCGCGTCGCGGCCGATGCTGCGGATGCGTCATCGCAGGACGCATCGGATCGCCGCTGATCGTCGCTTGCGGCGCAAGGCGATTTCATTCATCATCCGAAGCGTGATGAGGCGAGGCTTGGCGTGCCTGACAGCCTTGCTCGCCGAACGCGCCCGCAACGAAATAGGCGCTGAACTGTTGATTGAAAACTCAAGGGAACAGAGATCGCGCTCGTTCCTTGGCGCGATCGACTTCAGGAGGCGACAATGACGGTACGTGCAATTCTCGATTCCAAAGGTCGTCAGATCCAGAGCGTCGAGCCGGACGCAAAGTTATCGGCTGCCATCAAGGTTCTGGCCGAGCGCAAGATCGGCGCCGTGCTGGCGATGAGCAAAGGCCGCATCGAAGGCATCCTGTCGGAGCGCGATATCGTGCGCGTGCTTGGTGAACGCGGCGCCGCAGTGCTCGACGAACCGGTCAGCGCGGTGATGACGCGCAAGGTCATCAGCTGCAAGCAGACCGATACCGTCAGCGCGATCATGGAAATGATGACGATGGGCAAGTTCAGGCACTTGCCGGTGGTCGAGGACGGCAAGGTTGTCGGCCTGATTTCCATCGGCGACATCGTCAAGTGGCGGGTCAGGGAATACGAAACCGAACAGGAAGCGTTGCGCGAATATATCAAGACCGCCTGACCGGACCGGTCACGCGCCGGGCGACAGAATGTGGATCACTTCCTGGATCAACTCGATAGCGCGCTCGGCGGCGCGCGCGCCATGCCTGATCAGATCGTCGGCGCGGTGGAAATCGAACCAGCCGATTTGACCGACGCGGGGCGAGATCAGCAGATCGGGCGGATCGCCGGCAAGGCGTGCGCGGGTGATGCGGTCCTGCATGATGTTGAAGGCATCAACCATGACGGTGGAGATGCCCGGCCGTCCGCCGCCGCCGAAAAACTCGCGCTTCACGGTGCGCTCGGCGGAAAACAACCTGCCGAAGCCGCGTTTCGGTGGCGCAGCAAATTCGATCACGGGGTCCGCCGCGACGGCCGCTTTGACCTCGGCCGACGGGCCGTGGGCATAGATCGTCGTTGAGTGGTTGAACACGTCGCTTGAGAGATTGGCTGCGATGACGATTTCCGCCCCGAAGGCCCGCGCCGCCGACACCGGCACCGGATTGACCAGCGCGCCGTCGACCAGCCAGCGGTCACCGACCAGCACCGGCGCAAATATCCCGGGCAGGGCGTAGGAGGCGCGCATCGCATCGACTATCCGGCCATGGGTCAGCCAGATCTCGTGACCGGTGCGAACCTCGGTTGCCACGGTGGCAAATTTCAGCGGCAGGTCCTCGATCAGCGTGTGGCCAAGGGCTGCCTCGAGCTGCATGGCAAGCTTGTCGCCACCGATCAGACCCGAGCCGTTGAGGCGGATATCGAGGTAACCAAGGATATTTCGCGGCTGCAGGCGGCGCGCCCATTCTTCAAGCGTATCGAGGTGGCCTGCCGCGTAGGCGCCGCCGACCACCGCGCCGATCGACGTGCCGACCACGATATTGGGGACGATGCCGTGCTCAACCAACGTCCTGACAATGCCGATATGGGCAAATCCGCGTGCCGCGCCGCCGCCCAATGCCAGGCCGATCACCGGCCGCCGGATGCTGCCAAGCCCCTCTTTGTCGCGGCCATTGGTGTCGTTTTGGCCGCGCCCGATTAATTTCTCCAGCACCGGATTTCTCCTTCGAAGAGCAGCCTATTCGACACGGTCCGACCCTGCCAGAACCAGCCACAAGCATGGTTTATGCCGCTCCGGACGGACTAGGCAGGGATTGTGACTGCACCGCGACCCCCCACCAATACCGAGACTTTTTGCCGGTGTCGCGCGCCGCGCCGCAAAGCCAGTCCGCAGGCTTGAATTTGCCTCGTTTTCGGTCAAAAGCATGCGCCATGACTCTCGGGGGTAACCGCATCACTGGATCCGGGCGAGGCAGACGCCGGGTTTTCGCATGTGCGCTCGCCGCCATGCTGATCTCGGGGATTCCGGCCGGTGTCTCGGCTCAGATGTTCACCGATCGCCCGCCACCGGTGCCGCCGGCGTCGGTTCCAGAACCCTCGGGGGGCGCGATGAGCCTCGCCCCGCCGTCCGGTCCGGTTTCGGCCCCCACTTTGCCGGCGCCGTTGACGCAGCCGCCCATTGCCGCAATACCGCCGGTGATTGCGGCTCCCGGCACGTCGACGGCCGGCCAGGCGGTGTTGTCGCTCACAGCGCGTTACGGCAAGGACATGCCGGTAATCACCAGCGGACTGGTGTGGCGGGTTTTTCCGGACCGGCCGGACGAGACCGGCACCTTCAAAATGATCCGCGAGGACCATGGCGCGACGCCCAACATCGTGCTGCCGCCGGGCAGTTATGTCGTCCACGTCGCGTTCGGCCTGGTCAGCGCGGTGCGGCCGGTGACGTTGAAGTCCGAGACCGTCCGCGAGTCCTTCGTGCTTCCGGCGGGCGGCCTGCGTATCGAAGGGCGCGTCGGCACCAGCAAAATTCCGCAGAACCAGATTTCGTTCTCGATCTACAAGGGCAGCCAGTTTGAAGTCGGCGAGCGCGCGCCGCTGGTGCCGAGCGTCTCCGCCGGCGATGTCGCGTTGCTGCCGGAGGGGACCTACTACATCATTTCCAACTATGGCGACGCCAATTCCGTGGTGCGCTCCGATATCCGCGTTCAGGCCGGCAAGCTGACCGACGTCATCATCACGCATCGCGCCGCCGTGATCACGCTGAAGCTGGTCAGCGACAAGGGCGGCGAGGCGTTGGCCAACACGGCATGGTCGGTCATCACGCCCGGCGGCGACGTCATCAAGGAATTGATCGGCGCTTTCCCCCGCGTCGTATTGTCCGAAGGCGAATATCGCGCCATCGCCAAGAACGAGGGCAAGGTGTTCGAGCGCCCGTTCAACGTCGTCAACGGTGTCGACGGCGAGGTCGAGGTCATCGCGCATTAGTCAGGCGGAGGATCCGCTGACAACTGTCATAGTCACTAACGCGCACTAACCATCGCATGACTTAAAACCTTCATAATCGACGGTTTACTGCTACCGCTTCGTGATTTTCACACTGCGTTAAGTTGCGCTGCATTGGATGCAGCGGGGACGCTCGCGTTGTGGGGAATTTCATGTTTGCCGCCAAAAGGTCATCCGGAAAATTCAATACCGAAATGTTTGACGACGTTCCCGTCCTGCAACGCAAGTGGCAGGCCGCGCTGCGGCCGGGCGAGGGCCTGCCGCGCTATGAAGATGTGATGCTGGGCAGCCTCGGTCGTCTGGCGGATCACATCGTCCTGCTGAAAAACAACGATCAAGCGCTCGAAGTTTCGCGCACCGGCCGCTACGTCCAGCAATGGCTAAACGACGAGCGCTGGGATATTCCGCTAAGCGCGCTGCCGCCCGATTGCGCCACCGCGCTCGGCGAGGCGGCGGCCAATGCGCTAAAAAACAACCGTCCCTATCTCGCCGCGGCGCATTGCGTGCGCGATGGTCTGGTCCAGACCTACGACATCCTTGCGCTGCCGACCACCTCACGTTGGGGCGGCACGCTGATTGGCGCCTATGTCAACGAACGGGCCCCGCAATATAATCTGCTCGATGCGATTTTTTCCACCACCGACGAGGGCGTGCTGTCGCTTGCGGCGGTTCGCGATAGCGGCGGCCAGCCGTTCGATTTCCAGGTCGTGCACCATAATGACGGCGCCTCGCGGCTGCTCAAACTGCCGTCGACGGGGTTGTTGTGGCGTCGGCTCAGCGCCGGGGGGATTCTGCTGTGTCGGCCGCAGGTGATCGAACGATTGCTTGACGTCATCAAGAGCGGCAGCCGCGATCAGTTCGAGATTGACAGCGACGAACGGTGCCTCAAGCTCGGCGCCACGGCATTCGGCGATATTCTCGCGCTCACGGTCTCTGATGTCACGGCTCTCAAGCGGCGCGAGGCTTCGTTTCGGCTGCTGTTCGACAACAACCCGATGCCGATGTGGGTGTTCGATGCCAAGACGAGCGAATTCCTGGGTGTCAACGACGCAGCCGTGCAGCATTATGGATACAGCCGCTCGACGTTTTTGCGCATGAAGCTTCAGGAGATATGGCCGGAGGATGAATGGGCCATCCACAGCCAGGCCCTGCAGCAGGTCGGCGATGCCTATCACTCCGGGCGCAACTGGCGGCATCTCAAGGCCGACGGCAGTGAAATTCAGGTGCTGACGTTTGGGCGGCGCGTCACGTTCGACGACCGCGACGGCTACCTCGTCGCCGTGGTCGATATCACCGAACGTCGCCAGGCCGAGGCCCGGATTGCCTACATGGCCCATCACGACGGCCTGACCGATTTGCCGAACCGGGAGCTGTTTCAGGAACGCCTCAAGCAGGCGCTTGCGGGAGGGCGGCCCGGCAACAGCAGAATAGCGGTGCTATGCGTCGACCTTGACCTGTTCAAGAACGTCAATGATTCATTCGGCCACCCGATGGGCGATCGCCTGTTGAGGTCTGTGGCCGACCGGCTGCGGTCGCACGTCCTCGGCAACAATCTGGTCGCCCGGCTCGGCGGCGACGAGTTTGCGATCATACTGACCAACATTGTTTCGCCGAACGAGGCGAGCGACTATGCCGCGCGGCTCATCAAGACCTTGAGCGACTGTTACGAGATTGACGGCATCGAGGTGGTGATCGGCGCCAGCATCGGCATCGCGCTGTCGCCCGGCGACGGCGAGACCAGCGAGGAACTGATGCGCAATGCCGACATGGCGTTGTACCGGGCAAAATCGGACGGCGGCGGTGTTCACCGGTTCTTCGAGCGGGAGATGGACCGGCAGGCGCAAAAGCGCCGCGACATGGAGCTCGATCTGCGCCGCGCTTTCGCAAATGGCGAATTCGAACTTCATTATCAGCCGCTGGTGGATATCGCCGCTGATCGGATCAGCGGCTTTGAATCGCTGCTGCGCTGGCGGCATCCTCAAAGAGGCATGATCTCGCCGGCGGACTTCATCCCGGTCGCCGAAGACATCGGATTGATCGTCGCGCTGGGCGAATGGGTGTTGCGGGAGGCCTGCACCGAGGCCGCGAAATGGCCCGCGGATGTCAAGGTTGCCGTCAATCTGTCCCCGGTACAGTTTCGCAGCCGCAACCTGGTTCAGGTGGTGATCTCGGCGCTGGCGCATTCCGGCTTGTCGCCGCGGCGGCTCGAGCTTGAAATCACCGAGTTGCTTTTCCTGGCAGAGACCGAGGCCAATCTTGCGATCCTGCATCAGCTGCGCGAACTCGGCGTCAGCATTTCGATGGACGATTTCGGCACCGGATATTCCAGTCTCAGCTATCTCAGAAGCTTTCCGTTCGACAAGATCAAGATCGATCGCTCGTTTGTGAAGGATCTGGCGCAGCGCTCCGATTGCGTGGCGATCGTACGGGCGATCTCAGGCCTTGGCCGCAGTCTCAACATCACCACCACAGCCGAAGGCGTCGAAACCGTCGACCAGCTCGACTGGCTGCGCGCCGAAGGCTGCAACGAGGTGCAGGGCTTTCTGTTCAGCGCGGCAAAGCCCGCGGCCGAAATCGAAGCGCTGCTGTTCAGGTTTGGCCAGGGCGCGTCGCAAGCGGCGTGAGAACGCAGCTCAGAACCGCGTCACGATATCGGCGAGCGCCGGACGAGGGCGGTCTTCGCTTGATTTCGAGGGCGTGCCGATATGGATCAAGCCGGCGAGCTTTTCGTCCGCCTTCAGTCCAAGCCCGTCCAACACGTCGCGATCGAACGCAAACCAGCCGGTCAGCCAGCACGCGCCGTAACCGAGCGCCGTCGCCGCGGTGACGATGTTCATCGCACTCGCGCCGGCGGATAATTCCTGCTCCCAGGGCGGCACCTTGGGATGCGGCTTGGTGAAACTGACGACCCCGATCACCAGCGGCGCGTCGGTGAGCCGGCGCTTCTCGATATCGATTTCGGCTGGCGTCGCTTGCGGATTTTTCCGCGCAAAGACTTTGGCGATGACTTCGCCGGCGCGCAGGCGGGCATCGCCCTCGAACACGATGAAGCGCCACGGCGCCAGCTTGCCGTGATCCGGAACCCGCGCGCCGATGGTCAATATGGTTTCGAGTTCGGCCGGCGAGGGGCCGGGATCACCCATCTCGCGCGGCTTCACGGAGCGGCGAATCTTCAGGAGTTCAATGGCGTCGGGCATCGGCATTCCATGATTTCGCATCGTTGAGCGGCCAACCGGCATATCGGGCGACCGGGCCCGGTTTGCAAGCGCCGCGATCTAGCAGGCCTCTAAACTCAGGTCGCGGTGCGGGTCCGCTTCAGGTCCGGCGGCGTGGCCTCATCGACCAGCGCCGCCAGGGCGTCGGCCAGCGGCAGCACGGTCTGGCCCTCGCTCCCCAACCGCCGGATCGAGACCGAATGGCTCTCGGCTTCCTTCTTGCCGACCACCAGCAGTGCCGGAATCTTCGCCAGCGAATGTTCGCGGACCTTGTAGTTGATCTTCTCGTTGCGAAGGTCGATCTCCACCCGCAGCCCCGCGCGCCGCGCGGCAGCCGCCACCACCTTGGCGTATTCATCGCCTTCCGAAGTGATGGTGGTGACGACGGCCTGGACCGGTGCCAGCCAGAGCGGAAAATTGCCGGCGAAGTGCTCGATCAGGATGCCGATGAAACGCTCCATCGAGCCGCAGATCGCGCGATGCACCATCACCGGCGTTTTCTTCGAACCGTCGGCATCGATGTAGAACGCGCCGAAGCGCTCCGGCAGATTGAAGTCGACCTGCGTGGTGCCGCATTGCCAGTCGCGGCCGATGGCGTCGCGCAGCACATATTCGAATTTCGGGCCGTAGAAGGCGCCTTCGCCGGGATTGATCGAGGTCTTGATACGATGGTTGTGGCCCTGCGCCTCGATCTGCGCCAGCACCGTCGCCATCACGCGCTCGGCATGATCCCACATCTCGTCGGTGCCGACCCGCTTGTCCGGCCGGGTCGAGAGTTTCACTGTGAGGTCGCCCTCGAAGCCGAAATCGGAATAGGTCGACAGGATGAGATCGTTGATCTTGAGGCATTCGTCGGCGAGCTGCGCCTCGGTGCAGAACACATGCGCGTCGTCCTGGGTAAATCCGCGCACCCGCATCAGCCCATGCATCGCGCCCGATGCTTCGTAGCGATGCACGACGCCGAATTCGGCGAGGCGCAGCGGCAGATCGCGATAGCTTTTCAGCCCGTGCTTGAAGATCTGCACATGGCCCGGACAGTTCATCGGCTTGAGCACGAACCAGCGCTTGTCCTCGGCCTCGTCGCCGGCCGACTGCGCGGCGAACATGTTCTCGCGGTACCATTCCCAATGCCCCGAGGTTTCCCACAACACCTTGTCGAGAATCTGCGGCGCATTGACCTCGTCGTAATTTCCGGCAAGCCGCCGACGCATATAGGCCGTCACCGCCTGGAAGATGGTCCAGCCCTTGGCGTGCCAGAACACCACGCCGGGACCTTCCTCCTGGAAATGAAACAGGTCGAGTTCGCGGCCGAGCTTGCGGTGGTCGCGCTTCTCGGCTTCCTCGATCTGCTTCAGATAGGCGTCGAGCTCTTCCTGTTTTGCGAACGCCGTGCCGTAGATGCGCGTCAGCATCGGATTGTTGCTGTCGCCGCGCCAATAGGCGCCCGCCACCTTCATCAGCTTGAAGGCGTTGCCGATCTTGCCGGTGGACGTCATATGCGGGCCGCGGCAGAGATCGAACCAGTCGCCCTGCTTGTAGATCTTGATGGTCTGGTCGGCCGGGATCGCGTCGACCAGTTCAACCTTGAACATCTCGCCGTTGTCGCGGAACACCTGCTTGGTTTGCTCGCGCGTCCAGATCTCCTTGGTGAAGGGTTTGTCGCGCGCGATGATCTCGCGCATTTTCTTTTCGATCGCGGCGAAGTCTTCCGGCGTGAACGGCTCGTTGCGGAAAAAGTCGTAATAGAAGCCGTTCTCGATGGTGGGACCGATCGTGACCTGGGTGCCGGGCCACAGCGACTGCACCGCTTCGGCCAGCACATGCGCGGCATCGTGCCGGATCAGTTCCAGCGCGCGGGCATCGTCGCGGGCGATGAATTCGATTTTCGCATCGCGCTCGATTGGATCGGCGAGGTCGCTGACCACGCCATCGAGCGCCATCGCCACCGTGCGCTTGGCCAGCGACGGCGAAATGCCCTTGGCGATATCAAGGCCGGTGATGTTTTTGGGAAATTCGCGCCTGGCGCCGTCGGGGAAGGTGAGAGCGATCTTGCTGGATTCGACCGGCTTCAAATTCGCGACGCTGTACTGGAATCCTGATGCGGGCTTGTTCTTGTCGTCGGGCATGGCAGTCTCCTGTGGCTCACTCCTGCGAACGAGCGCAGGTAAGCGGGAAAGCAGCGGTATAGCAGGGGATTCGCGTCGCGCAATCCGACATTCTCCGGAAAACCCGCGGGCGCCGCGCAGCGCGCCTGCGAAATAATCCGCGCTCGGCCTTTTATTCCATGGCGGCGCAGTCTACATGCATTTGCATGAAAAAACCGCCGGAACACGCCCACGTCCATCGCCGCTTCGCGCCCAGCGCCCTGATGTTCGGCAATATCGTCACCGGTTGTTCCGTGCTGGCGCCCGCGGGAATGCTGATTGAATTGTCGTCGGACCTTGGCGTCACGGTGCGCGATGCCGGGTTGCTGATCACCTTTGGCGCGGTGATGCTGTGCGTCGGTTCGCCGCTGACGGCGTGGCTGACCAGCCGGATCGAGCGCCGTACCCTGCTCACAGCGACGCTCGCGGTGATGGCGGTGAGCAACGCCGCTTCGGCGTTCGCGCCCGATTATGCGAGCTTGCTTGTCATTCGCCTGATCATGCTGGCAGTCGGCGCACTCTACACGCCACAGGCGGCAGGCACCGCCGCGCTGATCGTCTCACCGGAGAAACGCGGAAGCACCATTGCCTATATCTTTCTTGGCTGGTCGCTGGCCGCCGCGGTTGGCCTGCCGCTGATCACCTTTGTCGCCAGCCGTTATGGCTGGCGCGCGGTTTATGGCGGCATCGGCGTGATCGGCTGCCTCAGCTTCGTTCTGTTGGCGTGGCGACTGCCGGGCGGATTGGTCGGGGCGCGGGTGGATCTCAAGACCTGGACCGATGTCGCGCGCAACCGGATGATCGTTTTGCTGCTGTTGATCACGACCGTGCAGATGTCCGGCCAATTCGTCGTGTTCACATTCATGGGGCCGCTTTTGACCAAGCTGACGCATGCCGGCCCGGATGGAGTTGGGTTGGTCTTCGCGCTCTACGGCATGTTCGGTTTTATTGGAATTGCGATCGCAACCCGCATGGTGGATTCCTGGGGGCCCTACAAGACCTCGGTGCTGTTCACGATTCTGGTGCTGGCGGGTCTAACCGGATGGGCGCTCAGCGCCGGCATCTATCCGCTGATGGCCGGCTCGGTCGCGCTCTGGGGGTTGGGTTTCGCCTCGACCAACTCGATGCAGCAGGTACGGCTGGTCGCAGCCGCGCCGGCGCTCGCCTCGGCCTCGGTGTCGCTCAACACGTCCGTGCTCTATATCGGCCAGGCCGTCGGTTCGGCGATCGGCGGCGTGCTATACGCGCGCGATCTCCTGTATGGGGCGGGATACGTTGCGATGGGCTTTGTCGCGCTGGCGCTGATCGCGGTGATCAGCAGCGGTAGGCTCTCCGGCGCGCGATCTTAATCGCCGATGCGCGTCAGCACCGCCTTGAAGGCGACGCAGGGCGACTGCAGCGCCGAGCCGTCGACCAAGTCACCGTCCTCTTTGCCTTTCAGCATCAGCGCGATTCATGTCGGTTCCGAACAGCGGCTTGAAGGTCGGGTCATCATTGTCGGGCGCCCGCGCCGAACATTCCCGCACGCCGGAAATCGTTCCGCCATTAACTTCACATTTCGATCAGCGACAGGATGAGGCGGTCAGGCCGACGCAGCGATGGTGCCGCTGGCGGGGATCATTGGTCCGCGGGGGACGAGGCGCTGGTCGCCACCCGTGTCAGTGCGGGTGTTGCCGCCATTTTGACCAGCACTTCCTTGACGGGGTTTTGGGTCCAGGCATGTGTGACGTAATCGCGATGCGTCACGCCTTCGGGGGTCTCGACGAATACCACGCTGCCGGGCTTCAACGGCCCGTCCATGTTCTCCGATACGGCGATGCCTTTTTCTCTCAGCATGTGCATCAGTTCCCGGTCGTGACGCTCGGTGTAATGCGTGTAGGAGCTCACGAAGAAGCCGGACCGGTTATTTTCGATCCAGGACGCGAACTTGTCCAACTCGCCATAAACCGCGTCGAGCAGGAACACGCCGCGCACGCGATTGCCAAGGCCGCCCACTTCCAGGCTCCAGGCGGTCGGCACAAAGCCGCCGCTATAACCGACGATGATGACCGGCATGTTCGCGAACGCCTTGGCGGCGCGCGGATCGCCGTAGAGTTCGGCGAGGTGGTCGGCTGATTCCGTCACGAAGCGCTTGAGGCCGCCGGGTTGCCAGAATTTCCCGGCGCTGGAATCGGCGGCGTCGACCGCAAGCTGGGGCGCCAGCAACACCGCGTTCACGCCGGAATCCGAAATCTGTTGCGGCACCAGTTGCCGGTTGCGCACGTCGCGTTCCAGCGTCGCGCCGTTGCCGTGGAAGAACACGACGATGACGCCCGGTTTGCGGATGTCGAAATTCTCCGGCACATGCATCAGGACGCGGCTGTCGTTGAAGGTCTCGTCCTGCCAGTAGACCCGGCCGCTGTAACTGCGGTGGCCGCGGCGTTCGCCATTTGAAATATTCAGGAACGGCTGGTCGGTGCGCGGATTGTTGCCGAGATAGGGAAACGCCGAGGATTTCAGGCTGACCAGCGTGGTCTGGTCTTCTCTGGCCGGCCGCTGGTAGGGAACCTGCGGCTCCAGCGATGCAACCCGGTAGGGTGCCGGTTCCGCCCGCGCCGCGCGCCGGGGAGGGGCGTCGGAGGGTTGCAACTGGACCAGGCTTTCGCCTGGCGTCGGAAAGCGGTCCTTGAATTGGGGTTTCGGGAAGCGATCGTCGAAAGAGTCGCCCCTTGAGCCCTGTACATTGGCCGCAAGCGTTCCGGCGGTCGGCGCCTGTCCGCATTGCACGAGAACGAACGACAGCGGGACAAACGCCGACAAGATGACGAGCCCAACGCCAGCGATGAAAACCGGCGCGATGCCGAGGCGCTTGCGCCTGCACAGGCAGCGCCGCGCCCGACGGAGTTACCGGGCCTGCGCGATCAAACGTCCGGAATTTCGGATTGACTCCGACCATCCCCCACTGCCCCACTATCCGCCGGCGATCGGCGTATGTCAGCTCGCTTAGGTTGCGGTAACGTTAAGTTTCCGAGAAAACTCCCCACTCGGAACCTTCAGAAGAGCACGAAATCGTGTCGCGATTGTGGGGCGGTCATCGGCTTTTCGCAATCATCTAGCCGGCCCACAGGCTACGGACGCCTTTAGAGGTGTTATAATACCAAATCCGGGTCTGATTTAAATCATTGTTAACACTGCTTGAATTGATTGGGGCCAGCCTGCACGATGGAAAAGTCAGGGGCGTGACGCCCGAAGCGTGGACCGGCATGGCGGCATCAGAAACGGGAGGCGCGGCATGGACCGGCCGGCTCCCCGGCGGCGGGTCCACGGTCTCGGTCATGGTAGCGACGGCCATCGTTGTCGCCGACATGGTCGGCGTCGGGGTCTTCACCAGCCTCGGTTTTCAGGTCAAGGACATCCCGTCGGGCTTTTCAATTCTGTTGTTGTGGGCCGTCGGCGGCATCGTCGCGCTGTGCGGGGTGTTTTCCTACAGCGAACTTGGCGCGATGTTTCCGCGCTCGAGCGGCGAATACAATTTCCTGAGCCGCGCCTTTCATCCGGCCTTCGGGTTTCTGGCCGGCTGGGTGTCGGCGACGGTCGGTTTCGCAGCCCCGGTGGCGCTGGCCGCGATGGCTTTCGGCGAATATGGCAAGTCGGTGCTGCCGGGTGCTTCGCCGCTGGCGCTTGCCATTGGCGTCGTCTGGCTGGTGTCGATCGTGCAACTGACCGGCGTCAGGCACTCCAGCACCTTTCAATTGATCTCGACTATCTTGAAGGTGGTGCTGATCGTCGCCTTCCTGGTCGCGGGATTTCTCGTCGGCACGCAGCAGCCGGTCTCGTTCGCGCCGTCCGCGCCCGACTTTGGCTATATCACCAGCGCGCCGTTCGCGATCGGGCTGGTGTTCGTGATGTATTCGTTCTCCGGCTGGAACGCCGCGACCTACATCATCGGCGAGATGCGTACCCCGCAGCAAAGCCTGCCGCGCGCGCTGTTGGCAGGGACGCTGATTGTCCTTGTGCTGTATGTCGCCCTGAACGCCGTGTTTCTCCACACCACGCCGATCGACAGGCTGTCCGGGCAGCTCGATGTCGCCCGCATCGCGGGCAGTTACATCTTCGGCGAAATCGGCGGTCGCGTCGTCGGTGCGATGATCTGCATCGGGCTCGTATCTTCCATCAGCGCGATGATGTGGATCGGCCCGCGCGTCATGATGACGATGGGAGAAGACATACCGGCGCTTCGGGTATTCGCCCGCAAATCGACCCAGGGCGCGCCGGCCTACGCCATCCTTTTCCAGTTCGCGGTGGCCAACCTGATGCTATTCACCCGCAGTTTCGAGGCGGTGCTCGATTTCATCCAGTTCGCGCTGTTGTTCTGTTCGTTCTTCACCGTGCTCGGTGTCATCAAGCTGCGCATTACCCGACCCGACCTGCCGCGGCCCTATCGCGCCTGGGGATACCCCCTAACTCCCATGGTTTTCCTGCTCGTGACCGCCTTCATGATGTACTATCTTCTGGTTGATCGGCCGTTGCAGTCGTTTCTGGGAATTTTGATTATGATTTCGGGCCTTTTGATCTATGCCGTTTTCCGCAAACGCCCCGATCAGGGCGCCGCGGCCGCATCCCCAAGCCGCGAATAGAAATGCTTCAAGCCATGAAAATTGCAGCGATCGCTGCCTTCGCGATCCTCGCGATCGTGGCGCCGGCGCGCGCGGCCGACACCGCGACCGCCAACGATACCGCGCGGTTTCTTGCCGGCATGCCGCCGTCGGCGGAATCGCCGCTGATGCCGTTGACGAACAACGCAGCGTGGCAGCGCCACGCACGCTTCTTCGATGCCGCGTTCGGGCAACTTGAGCGCAGGCAGATTTCGAAGATCCGGGCCTGGGCAGACACCAATCTGGCCGCGCCGCGGCCGACGATGTTTTACATGTTCAGCGGTCCAGACTTCCTCTATGCGGACGCGTTTTATTCCAAGGCGATGACCTATGTGCTGAGCGCGCTCGAGCCGGTCGGGTCGGTGCCAGACCTCACCAAAATGTCGAGCGCCAGCATCGGGTCCGCGCTCGACAACGTCGAGCACTCGCTGGGCTCGATCATGAGCTTCAGCTTTTTCATCACCAAGCATATGAGGACCGATCTGAACGCCGGACAGATAAGCGGTACTTTGCCGCTTTTGTATGTTTTCCTGGCGCGTTCGGGAAAGACCATCCGCAACGTCAGTTTGATTTCGCTCGACGACACCGGTGCGGCGTATTTCGCCAACGAAAATGCCGGCAAGAATGCCACACGCGGCGTGCGGATCGCGTTCGCGGGCAGCGATGGCGAGGAACGGACGCTGTATTTTTTCAGCACTGATCTTTCCAACAGCGGCGTCAGGAGCAGCGGCTTCCTGAAATTTTGCGAAACACTGGCGCCCGGCAACAGCCTGATCAAGAGTGCGTCCTACCTGTTGCATGCCGGCAATTTCTCCACGGTGCGGGATTTCCTGCTCGCCAACAGCGCCACCATCATCCAGGACGATTCCGGCATTCCGCTCGGCGATTACGACCCAAGGAAATGGCGGTTTTTTCCGTTCGGCCGCTACGCCGGTCCGATCGCCGAATTCCCGGGACGCTACCAGCCGAAATATGCCGAGTTGTTCAGAAGGAGCCAGCCGCTGGATTTCGGCATTGGCTATCGGTGGCGATCGTACGAATCGAACCTGCTGCTGTCGATCAAGGTGCCCTGAGCGCGGTTGATTTTCGATCGCAGCTTACGGCGCGTTGACCCCGCGCCAGCGTCCGAACCGCCACGGCATATACCATCGCGCGCCAGGCGGTCTTGTCAGCGGCACGTTGTCGATTCCCGAGGTGCCCCAGGGTTGGCAGCGCAATAGCCGCGCCAGCGTCATCCATCCTCCGCCCCACAGGCCGAACCGCTCGATCGCTTCGTCGCCATAGACCGAACAGGTCGGCAGATGACGACAGTTGAAGCCGACCAGCGGCGACAGCGTGTGCCGGTAAATCCAGATCAGCGCACGGCCCGCATTGCGCGGCAGGCGCTGCACCACGCCGGCGCAGTCGGGGCACCGCCCTGAATGGGGTGATGAATGCTTCATGGGCGGCATGCTGCAATCATGAGCGTGGATGTGCGCGGTTCCGGAGCATGGAACCTGCGGGCGCAGGTAATTGCGCCACACTTCGGGAAATATCGCATATTTTGGGCCATGGCACAGCGAAGGTCCTATGGACGGTAGCGATTCGCGCGGTTACCTTTTTCATAACGCCCATATGACAGAATCGTCTGAATCATGTGGCGTTGAACTGGGGCCATTGCCACTGCCCGTTGGGGGCTTGGGGGAAGGAACCGAATTGAGGCTTGTGAGGTCGCTTGATCTTCGCGGCTGGGTGCTGCTCAGCGCCGCCGCCCTTTGCATCGCATTGCCTGGCATGGTGACACCGCTCGGCGGTACGGCGCGTGCCGGCACCTCGCTCGAAGAGCGAAAATTGCCGATGCGGTTCAACTGGGTCGAGTGCCGGCCGAATTGCCGGGGCTGGGTCAGTGCGGTCGGCATCGTGACCGCGGACACGCCGAAGGATTTCGATCAATTCGCCCAGGGACGCCAACTCGACGGCGTCACCATCGTGCTGGACTCCAGCGGCGGGTCGGTCAACGACGCCATCACGCTCGGACGGCACTGGCGCAGCCTCGGTGCGCTGACTACCGTCGGCACCAGCATGGAAAATCGTACCGCGCAGGGCGGTCCTGCCAGCGTCATGCCCGGGGCCTATTGCGAGTCGATGTGCGTGTTTCTGCTGCTGTCGGGCAAGACGCGCTACGTGCCCGAGGCCGCGCATGTCAGGGTGCATCAAATCTGGATGGGCGACCGCGCCGACGACGCCAAGGCCGCGAGCTACACCGCGGAAGATTTGATGATCGTGGAACGCGATATCGGGCGTCTCGCCAAATACACCTTCGACATGGGCGGTGCGGGCGATCTGTTGTCGCTGTCACTGAGCGTGCCGCCATGGGAGGATCTGCACGAATTGTCGCCGGCCGAATTGCGGCTGACCAAGCTCGTCACCACCGATTCGGTCGCCGAGGTGCTGCCTCAGATCGACAATCGCAATGCACCGGTGGCGGAACTGAGCGCCAAACCGTTGCAGGATCGCTTCGCAAGCCGTGCAGCGCCCGCCGAGGCAGATCAGCCGCCGCTGAAACCGACCAAGACGGCGGAAGCGATCGTTCCGACCGGCGGCGCGTTGGCGGCTCCGGCTCAGTAGCTGATCACTGCGCGTTCGCGGGCTGTTTGGTCTTCGCTTCGATCTGGCCGATCGCATCGACGACGGCGTCGAAGGTCAGCATCGTCGAGGCGTGCCGCGCCTTGTAATCGCGTACCGGCTCGAGCAGCGCGATGTCGGCCCACTTGCCTTGCGGCGGGCTGCCGTTTTCCTTCAGCATCTTGCGAACGGTCTCGCGCAATTCGCGCAGCTCGTCCGCCGTCGAGCCGACGACATGGCTCGCCATGATCGAGGACGAGGCCTGGCCGAGCGCGCAGGCCTTCACGTCATGGGCGAAGTCGGTGACGACGGGGCCGTCCATCTTGAGGTCGATCTTGACGGTCGAACCGCACAGCTTGGAATGGGCGGTGGCGCTGGCGTCGGGTGAGGCCAGCCGTCCGAGCCGGGGTATATTGCCGGCCAGTTCGATGATGCGCTTGTTGTAGATGTCGTTCAGCATAAGATTGAGGTCTCGGATTCCCCGGCACGGCCGCCCTTGGCGAGCGCGGTCCACCGCCCTATATATGGAGCCAGGTGGCGGAAATACAGTCCGGCCGCCTGCCGCGCTACCGGAAATAAGAACCAATTCGGCCGTGACGGTGCTAGCATTGTGGTACTCAGGCGTCCGGCGGCCCAGCCGCCCCGTCTGCCGGTGACACTCCGGTCTCAATTCAAGGCCGGTCGAACGGAGTTGACATGGACGCATTGATCAAATCGCTACGCCCGGCCAAGTCTTCCGATCTCCCGCCTTCCGACGCCAAGGTCTCGGACCAGAGGATTCCGGAAACCCGTCCCGCTGAACTCGATCCTTCCGAATTTCTGGCCGCCGCGGTACGCGCGGACCAGCCGCGTCCGTCGCGCGCGGAAGCCGAACAGGCGGTGCAGACCCTGCTGGGCTATATCGGCGAGAACCCGTCCCGCGAGGGCCTGGTGGATACGCCGCGCCGGGTGGTCGAAGCCTTCGATGAACTCTATCAGGGCTATCACCAGTGCCCGGCGGAGGTGCTCAACCGCACCTTTGGCGAAACGGCCGGCTATGACGATTTCGTGCTGATCCGCGATATCGAATTCACCTCGCAATGCGAACATCACATGATGCCGTTCTACGGCAAGGCGCATATCGCCTATACGCCGGTGGAGCGCGTGGTGGGACTGTCGAAGCTGGCGCGGCTGACCGATATCTTCGCGCGCCGCCTGCAGACCCAGGAGCATCTGACCGCGCAGATCGCAGCCGCGATCGACGAAATTCTCAAACCCCGCGGCGTTGCAGTGGTGATCGAGGCCGAGCATACCTGCATGTCGGTGCGCGGCGTCGCCAAGCATGGCGCGATGACGTTCACCAGCCGCTATACGGGCATGTTCCGCGACAATCCGGCGGAGCAGGCGCGTTTCCTGTCCATGGTGCGAGGGACGCAGCGCTAGCCGGCCCTCGCTTGAAATTACGAGGGACTGCCGTGTCCACATCCACAGCGATCAATGACATCGAGGAAGGGCTTGGGTTCAAGCCCAAATTCGACGCCTCGGGCCTTCTGACCTGCGTGGCGACCGACGCCGGCACAGGCGAGGTGCTGATGGTCGCGCATATGAACGATGAGGCCTTGCGCAAGACCATCGCCAGCGGGGAAGCCTGGTACTTCAGCCGCTCCCGCAATTCGCTGTGGCGGAAGGGCGAAAGCTCCGGCCATGTCCAGCGCGTGGTTGAGATGCGGATGGATTGCGATCAGGACGCGGTGTGGATCCGGGTCGAGCAGACCGGGGCGGCCTGCCACACCGGCCGCCGCTCGTGCTTCTACCGCGCCGTGACCGCAAGCGAGGGCGGCGCGCTATTGGCGTTCGTGGACGCCGAACGGCTGTTCGACCCGGAGGCGGTTTATCGGAAATAGCTGCGCCGCGTCCACGGACCGCGGTACTGCGCTCTTCGAGCCGTGCCGCGTCCTATGGCTTAACCCGCCATTAACCATAATTGCCGCAGTGTGACGGAGGCATGAGCGGCTTTTTGGGAGAAAAGGCGCTTGAACGGGCCGAACGGTCGTTTCGCGGGGAGCGGGGCACCAACACATGGCGGTCGACACTTCAAACGCCACGGCAACGGCAGGTGTCGACCCGTCGCGCGCGCGGATTGCCGGCGCCATCAAGCAGGCCGCGAGCACCACCGGCACCAGCTTCGAGTATCTGCTTGCCACCGCCAAGATGGAATCCGATTTCAATCCGACGGCAGGCGCCTCGACGTCGTCGGCGCACGGGCTTTATCAGTTCATCGACCAGACCTGGCTCGGCACCGTCAAGGAAGCCGGCGCGCAGCTCGGCTACGGCAACTACGCCGACGCCATCAGCAAATCCTCCTCCGGCACCTATTCGGTCAGCGACGCCACGGCGCGGACGGCGATCATGAAGCTGCGCGACGATCCGGTCGCCAGCTCGGCGATGGCGGCCGTTCTGACCCAGTCCAACAGCTTCCAGCTGACCGGCATGATCGGCCGCCGCCCGACCGACAGCGAACTCTATATGGCGCACTTCATGGGCGTCGGCGGGGCCGCCAAGCTGATCTCGAACGCCGAAGACAACCCGCAGGCCTCGGGGGCTGCGTTGTTTCCCAACGCCGCCGCGGCCAACCGCTCGATCTTTTTCGATCGTACAGGACGCGCCCGAAGCGTCTCGGAAGTTTATTCGGTGCTGAATGCGCGGTACGCCGGTGCGGCCAGTTCACCGACAACGCGCACGGCGATGGCCGCGTTCGGAGCCACGCCGTCGGCCGCAACCATCGCCAGCGCGACCTCGGCGGTTGTCAAACCAGCCTTTCTTTCAAGCTTTCCGGATGTCGGATCGATGACGACGGCATCTGCCTCGACAACGGCAAACAAGTCGGCGCCGACCGAACCGATGTTCCGCTCGTTGTTCCAGGCTGGCGACCGAACCCAGCCGGTCTCGCCCGCCATTCACGAATTATGGGGCAATTCCTCGTCGCTGACCTCGGTCGCCCCTGCGACCTCGGTTGCGTCAGCAACCTCGGGTGCGCCCGCGACCTCGGCGCAGGCCTCCGGCGGCGACGCCGCACAGCCGCTTGATCTGTTTAGCGATCGCAGCGGAAAGTTCAGCAGCTAATCGCATGATGCCTCATCCTTGACAGCGCCGACGGGCGGCTTGTCGCGACCAGGAATTAAGCGAAATGCGGCCGCAGGCCCGAAATGGGCACTATTTCTCCCGGCGGTTCATCGGCTAAGCTCGCTCACGGCAGCGGTCTGGAAATGCCTTGTGATCGCCAGACTGTCCGGCGCAGCGGGGAGGGGTGCGATGGTGCGGTTTCTCGCCCGGTTTCTGTTTACGTTTTTCGCCGTAGCTGCATCCCCGGCTTTTGCGGACAAGCAATATTGCACGCCCGAAGCCTACCTTCCGTCTCAGATCGAGGCGTCGATGAAGGTGTGCGACGCATTGATTGCCGACAAGCGGCATCCGTTGCGCGATTACATCCAGGCCTATGAAAATCGCGGCGACCTTTACATGCGAAAAGGTCAAGTCGACGCGGCGATGCAGAATTACGATCAGGCGGTGGCGCTGCTTGCGAAAGCCTCGAAGTTTACCGAATCGATCTTCGACAAGATGACACCGACCTCGGTCGACAAGATCAGCGCCGCGTCGGTGTTCTACCAGCGTGGCATGGCCTTCCGTCATCAGGGTCAAAACCAGCGCGCCATCGACGATTACAGCAAGGCGTTGCAATACCGCGACGATGCCCAGGCCTTTTGGCGACGCGCCGATGCCTATCAAGCCCTCGGCCAGATCGACCAGGCGATCCGGGATCTCGACAAGGCGGTCGCATTGGGCGGCGACAACGGCAATTTCCTCGACGAGCGTGGCCTTGCCTATAGCAAGAAGGGGCAGTTCGATCGCGCGATTGCCGATTTCGACAAAAAGATTTCACTGCAGCCGCAAGATGCGCTGGCGTTCAACGGCCGCGGCGTGGCGTATCTTGCGAAGGGCGACGTCGATCGCGCCTTGGAGAATTTCGACAAAGCGGTGGCGATCTCGGCCACGGTTGCTGAATTCCATGACGGTCGCGGCCTTGCGCTGGTCAAGAAGGGCGACATCGCCGGCGCCGTCGCGGAATTCACCAAGGCCATCGACGGGGCGCGTTTTGAAAAGAAACCTGAACTCGCCGACTACTTCGTCCACCGCGCCGAAGCGCTCGGAGGCAGCGGGGAGTGGCTGAAGGCGCTGGAGGATTATCAGAGCGCGCTGACCTTGAACCCCTATCACACCAAGGCGCTGCCCGGACGTGACGCAGCGCGCCTGGCGCTCACCACGGTATCCCGGCAGCCTGCCGCGTCCGCTCCGCCCGCGCCGCAGGCCGTGGTCGCCACGGCAGGACCCACCCCGGAGAAGCCGAAGGCGCCGGCGGTCGCCGAACGGCGCATCGCGCTCGTGATCGGCATCTCCGCCTACAAGAACGTCCCGCTGCTGCCGAACCCGGTGCGCGACGCGGCCGCGGTCGCCGAGGCCCTGCGCCGCACCGGTTTCCAGACCGTGACGTTGCTGACCGATTTGCCCAAGGAACAACTCGTCGACGCGCTGCGTAATTTCGCCCAGCTCGCCGACGCCGCCGATTGGGCGGTGGTGTATTATGCCGGACACGGCATCGAAATGGGCGGGTCGAATTATCTGATCCCGGTTGACGCCCGGCTGTCGACCGACCGCGATGTCGGTTTTGAAGCGGTGCCGATGGACCAGGTATTAAGCGCAGTCGACGGTGCGAAGAAGCTGAGGGTCGTGCTGCTCGATGCCTGCCGCGACAACCCGTTCGCCAACCAGATGCGCCGGACCCTGAACACAGCCAGCCGCTCCATCGGCCGCGGACTGGCGTCGATCGAACCGGAAAGCGGCACGCTCGTCGTCTATGCCGCCAAGCACGGCGAGACCGCGCTCGACGGCAGCGGCGCCAACAGTCCGTTCGCGACCGCTTTGATCAAGAACATTCAGATCCCTGGTCTCGAAGTGCGGCGGATGTTCGATTTCGTCCGTGACGATGTCATGGATATGACGATGCGAAAGCAGCAGCCCTTCAGCTACGGGTCGATCTCGGGACGGCAGGAGTTCTATTTCGTTTCAGCGAAATAGAAGGGATTGGGGATTGGCCGTTGGCGTTGCGCTGAACTCTTGAGGGAGATACGGCAGGCAGCAGCAGGCGCGTCCCCGCACCCTTAACAAAACGTCAATAAAACCAGCCGTTTATGGTGAACGCTTTGTTAAGCGTCATGGTTTATTTTTGATGACAGTGGCGCCGCGTCGCGGTGTCGTTTCAAGTTGCGTAAGCCGGCAGGACCATGATCGTTCGGCAGTTCATCAATTGGATACGGACCGCCCCGGCGGGCGAACGGGCAGAGGCAACGCGGTCCTTGGCGCGGGCCTGGCTGATTTCCGATCTCACCGAGGACGATCGCGCCGCCGCCGAAGGCGCGCTCCTGATGCTGCTCGACGATGCTTCGCCGCTGGTGCGCCAGGCCATGGCCGAAGTGTTCGCGCGCAGCGGCGAAGCCCCCGCCGCGATCGTGCAGGCGCTGTCGCTCGATCAGGCGTCGGTGGCGCTGCCGGTACTCGAACATTCACCGCTTCTGATCGACGCCGACCTCGTCGACATCATCGCGACCGGCAATTGCGAAATGCAATGCGCCGTCGCCCGCCGTGTCAATCTGCCGGCCTCGGTCTGCGCGGCGATCGCCGAAGTCGGCACCGCTGCGGCGGCGCTGGAGCTGATCGAAAATGCCTACGCCGAACTCGCGCCGTTTTCGTGGGATCGCATCGTCGAACGCCACGGCCATCTTGCGGCCATCCGGGAATCGATGCTGGTGCTGGAAGATCTGCCGGCCGCGACGCGGGCGGCCCTGGTCGCCAAGCTTTCGGAGACGCTGGCGCAATTCGTTGTGGCCCGCAACTGGCTCAGCCCCGATCGCGCGGTGCGGGTTGCCGGCGAGGCGCGCGATCGCTCGACCGTGAACATCGCGGCGCGTTCGCGCGGCGACGACATGCGTGGCCTGGTGCGGCATTTGCGCGCCACCGGCCAGCTCACCGCCGGACTGATCCTGCGCGCGCTATTGTCGGGTAATCTCGAACTGTTCGATCACGCGTTGGCGGAATTGTCCGGTCTGCCGCAGTCCCGCGTCTTCGCGCTGCTCCACGACCGCGGCGGCGCCAGCCTGCACGCGCTGTTGCGGCGCGCCGGATTGCCGGAATCGACATTCGCGGCGTTCCAGGTGGCGCTCGAAGTCAACCATGAAACCGGCTTTGCCGACAGTGCCGACGGTGCCGCAAGGCTGCGCCGCCGGATGGTCGAACGCGTGCTCACGCATTGCGAAACCGACCAGCAGGCCGCCGAGCCATTGCTGATCCTGCTGCGGCGCTTTGCGACCGAGTTGGCGCGGGAAGAAGCCCGCATGTTCTGCGACGAGCTTGCGGCCGAGGAGGCCGTCGCGCCGATCCATCACGATCTGATCGCGGCGTAGAAAAAATCTTAGGGTCGTCATTCCCCGATGCGCAATTGTGCATCTGCGGGCGCGCGCCAGCGCGAACCCGGAATCTCATTCTGGCGACTTCTGGATTGCGGGTCCACGCCTGGTGTCGCGGAACGACGGTGCCGCTCAGTCCGCCGGCGCGATGCTCGGAGCCAGGATGGCTTCGAGGTGTTCGGGGCGGTCGCGATTGGCGTGCGCAAGGTATTCGTCGGCGACGGCGCGCAGTTGCCGGCTCAGTTCGCTGGCGGTGCTGACCGTGTCCTTCTTGGTGCGTTCGCGGATGATGGCCTGAATGGCATTGATGTGATGCGCGATCAGGTCGGACGGCACCTGGTCGAGATCGGGCGCGTGCTCGATGATCCGGCACAGGCTCTCGGCGGCGGCGCCAGCGGAGGGGAATCCAAATGTGGCGGCGTCGCCCTTGATGTCATGGGCGGCGCGAAACAGCTCTTCGCGCGTCAAGCTGGTAAAACCGTCCTTCAGAATGGCGGCGTGCGCCGCGGCGAGGCGGTCGGTTTCGATTCCCATCCAGGTCTTGAATTCGCCGGACATGTTGGCAAGCGCAGCTTCAGCGCGCGCGACCGGATCGTCGAGATCCTTTTCGGCAACGCGGCGCAACACATTGCGCAGCGGGTTGGGCTGCGTGATCACGTGATGGTCGGCGAAGGTCTCGATCTGGAGCGTGCCGGGCTTTTCTTTCGCCATGATGATTTCCTTGTCCTCGCGCGCTAGACGGGGGTCCGGGCCTTGTCGAGCAATGAGGGCTGTTGCAGGACTTCGACCTCGCCGCCGAGGCGGCGCTCGGGGCCAATATAGGCGTTGTTGGTGTTGCGCCGGCGGTCGGGACCGAAATAGCTCTTGGTCTTGATGAACGGGCGCGGATTGGCGACGACGTTCAGGATACGCTGATAAAGTCCCTTGGCCGAGATCGGCTTGGCGAGGAATTCGGTCACGCCGGCATCGCGCGCCACCGTGACGCGCCGCTTCTCGGAATGGCCGGTCAACATGATGATCGGCGCGTAGGGATTGCCCTTCGAGTCCGGCTGCCGGATCATCTGCGCGAGTTCGAGACCGTCGAAAATCGGCATCGACCAGTCGGTGATGACGATGTCCGGAACGTAGTGGCTGTACATCTCGAGCGCGGTTGCGCCGTCCTCGGACTCATACACCTCGCGCGCGCCGAACGAGTGCAGCAGCGTCCGCAAGATACGGCGCATGTGCGGGTTGTCGTCGCAGACAAGGAATCGCAGCTTGTTGAAATCGATGCGGAACATGGACCAGCTCTCAGCGCGGACCGAACAGCCCGGTATACCCCGCGTTAACCATATCCCGGCCCCGTTAACGAATGGTTGCCATCGCTTCGGATCCGGCGCCGCGGGGAGAGCGGCAGGTGCGAATTCAATGCCCGAATTGCTCGCTCAGAATCCGCTCTTCCAGGCTGTGGCCGGGATCGAACAGCAACCGTATCGCGATGGTCTTGTCGGAAAGCACCTCGACGCGGCGGACGTCGCGCGCCTCGTCGTGGTCGGCCACGGCCGCGACCGGCCGCTTGTCGCCCTCCAAAACCTCGATCACGACAAAGGCGGTGTTGGGCAGCAGGGCGCCGCGCCAGCGGCGCGGGCGGAACGGGCTGATCGGCGTCAGCGCCAGCAGCGCCGCGTTGATCGGCAGGATCGGTCCCTGCGCCGAGAGATTGTAAGCGGTCGATCCTGCCGGGGTCGCCACCAGGATGCCGTCAGCAATCAATTCCGCCATGCGCTCGCGTTCGTCGATCAGGATTCGCAGGCGCGCGGCCTGATGGGTCTGGCGAAACAGCGCGACTTCGTTGATGGCATGATGCAGATGCATCGCGCCGTGAACGTCGGTGGCACGCATCAGCAGCGGATGGATCACGGATTCCCGCGCCGCCGCCAGCCGCGCGTGCAGATCGTGCGTTGAGAACTCGTTCATCAGGAAGCCGACGGTGCCGCGATGCATCCCATAGATCGGCTTGCCCGAACGCATTTGCTGATGCAGCGTTTGCAGCATCAATCCGTCGCCGCCGAGCGCCACCACGACGTCGGCGCGCCCGGGATCGTGATTGCCATAGATCTCGGTGAGCTGGGCGAGCGCCAGCTGGGCCTCCGCGCCTGCGCTTGCGACGAAGGCGATCCGGTCATATCGCTGGGGCGTGGTCATGGATCGCGGGCTCACAGGGGCGCGGGGGGCGCGGAAGGTCGTCTATACGACCTTGGCAGTGCTTGTCGAGATAGCCAACTCAAGGGGCAGGTCGCCGGGGCCGGGTGATGAGCTTGCGAACCATGCCAACCTGCCGCAGTTTTGAGCCAGAATGCGCTTATATATTCGGGAAATGCCGCCTCGTGATGTAGGCGGCCGCGCCACGCAGCTCAGGGCAGGGGAAGAACCGAAATGACCAGGCTTTTGATGGCGCCGCGGCACACGCGTGTGGTCCTCGCGCTTCTGATGTTCTCGCTGGTGGCGGGTGCGCGCGCCGAGGACGCGCCGCCGCCGCCCGGGCCGCAACCCGTCGCGACGCCATCGGCTCAGAAGTCCGGCGCCGCCGGCGGGCATGGCAGCACGTCAAATCCACCGGCCGCCGCCGAGCTGCACCGTCTGCCGCCCGATTCCACGACCAAGCAAACGCTGGTTCTTCCCGGGCGCACGCTCGCCTTCACGGCGACGGCGGGTTCGATCCGCCTGTTCGACGATAAAGGCGAGCCGCAAGCCGATATCGCCTACACGGCCTATCAACTGGACGGTGCCGATCCGGTGGCGCGGCCCGTCGCCTTCCTGTTCAATGGCGGGCCGGGCGCTGCCTCCGCCTTTCTGCAATTTGGTTCAGCCGGACCCTGGCGGCTGGCCATCGACGGAGACGCGGCGGTTTCTTCCGCATCGCCGGATCTGCAGCCCAACGCCGAGACCTGGCTCGACTTCACCGATCTCGTCTTCATCGATCCGGTCGGAACCGGCTATAGCCGCTTCGTTGCGACCGGCGAGGATGCGCGCAAGCGGTTCTTTTCGATCGACGGCGACGTCAACTCGATCGCGGTGACGATCCGCCGCTGGCTGGAAAAGTCCGGCCGTTTGCTCTCGCCTAAATTTATTGTCGGCGAAAGCTATGGCGGCATCCGCGGACCGAAGATCGTTCGCGAGTTGCAAGTCCAGCAAGGTGTTGGAGTGAGGGGGCTCGTGTTGCTCTCTCCGGTGTTCGAGTTCCGCGAACGTTCAGGTTCCAGCCTCCTGCAATATGTGGCGAGCCTTCCCACCATGGCCGCCGTCGCGCGCCAGGCGAAAGGCGCCGTTGCCGCCGCCGACCTGGCCGACGTCGAGCACTACGCCCAAGGCGATTTCCTGGCCGACCTGGTCAAGGGGGAGGCCGACGCCGAGGCCACGACGCGCCTCGCCGACAGGGTCGCGGTTTTGACGGGGATCGATCAGGCGGTCAGCCGCCGGCTGGCCGGGCGCTTCGACGTTGGCGAGTTTCGCCGCGAATTCGACCGCCGCGACGGCAAGGTGACGGGACGCTACGACGCGTCGGTCATGGGGTTCGATCCCTATCCGGACTCCAGCGTCTCGCATTTTGGCGATCCGTCCGGCGAACCGTTGGTCGCGCCGCTGACCAGCGCCGCAGTGGACTTCACCACGCGCAAGCTCAACTGGCGGCCGGATGGCTCGTACCAACTGCTCAACGGCGCGGTCGAGAGGGCCTGGGATTTCGGCAACGGCCTCAATCCCCCCGAGTCGCTTTCCCAATTGCGGCAAATTCTCGCACTTGATCCAAAACTGAAGCTATTGGTGGGGCATGGTCTGTTCGATCTCGCCGCACCCTATTTCGGATCGAAAATCCTGCTCGATCAACTTCCGGCCTACGGTTCGCGCGAACGGGTGAAGCTCGTCGTCTATCCGGGCGGACACATGTTCTATTCGCGCGATGCGGCGCGCGCGGCTTTCCGCGCCGAGGTTCAGGCGATGATGAAGTGAAGGAGATCATGATCCGGTTTTTCCGTTCCGATTGAATCGGGACGGAAGCTGCATTCACTTATCTTGAAATTCATCAAGCACGTCTCTCGATGCTGTCCGATAAGACAAAACCGGCGCAGCCTTTGGAGCCGCGCCGGTAGACCGGATGTCGCCGAATTCAGTAAACGAGGCCGGTGCCGGTCGGCTTTTCCAGTGCCGCGGCGAGCGAGCGATATTCCGGACAGTCGGTGCCGCACAGCTCGCCGATCCGGGTCAGGTGATATTGCGCCTGATCGCGGTTGCCCTGTTCGAGCTGCCACAACCCGTAATATTGCCAGGTCCGCACATGGTTCGGGTCGGCCTTCAGCGCCCGCTCGTACCAGATCTGCGAGACCTTGTAGTCGCCGAGCTTGCGGTAGGAATAGCCGATCAGATTGGCGACATCGGCGCGGTCGTCGTGGCCGAGCGCCTTCAGCTGGTCGATGGCCGCGGCATAATCGTTACGATCGTAAATCGTGGCATAGGCTGCGCGATAACCCTCGATGAACCGGGGGTCGTCGATGCTGGAGCTCTTGTTGGCCTTCTTGTCCTTCTTGGTCTTGGCGTCCGATTTGGTGTCCGGCGGCGGCGCCGGCGTTTCGCCGCCGTTGGCATAGGCTGAAACGAGGGGCGCTGCGATCAACGCTATCGAGTATATCATCAGCGCCAAAATCCTGATCGCGAATTTGCTCATGCGTCTCTCCCGATGCCTGGTGTGGATATGTCGACCGGAGTTAAGCGCCATCCTACACCGGCGCCCGCTGATGTGAACACCCGCCGCAACCGAACATTCATCGGCAATCGCCCCGATTGTCGGATTTTTGGCGGGCTCGCGGCTCCGACCGCGACCGGAAGATGACCAATATGTCATCCAGATGAACGAAGTCCGTCGCCGCGCTTCAGCAAGGGTTCAGCGCGTCACCCATAAGGTCGCACGCATGATCGACGAACCCGGCCATCCGACCGGCCAACTCGTGATCCCGTCGAAAGAGGAAACCATCATGTTCAAGACAATTTCCGCAGCGCTGCTTGCCGTGTCCGTTCTCGCCGCGCCTGCGATGGCGGCCGGGACATCGCATGCACCGGCGATCAAGGCTGCGCAGGTCAAGCACAGCGTGCTGAACGCCAATGCCAAAATGAGCCGCCACCACCATAAACATTTACGCCATCATCATGCCCACAAGCGGATCGGCGCGCTCAAGAAGCATCAGTTCTCGAAGGTCACGATCAAGCACGCGACGCCTGCCACCAAGCGCGGCTGAAACGGATCCGCGAGGGAGTGCCGATCCAGCCGCTCCCTTGCGGATATCAGACCCGGCCCGTGTGCCATTGCTTCCCCAATGGCGCCGGGCCGGTGCCGCATTCCGGACATTGGCGCGGGCGCCGACGGCAAATGCGGATTCCCTTTGATAAGCGAAAGGGCTAGAACCGCCCCGGGGCATCGAACTTTGAAGACGGGTTGCATTTGGGGATACCAGCAAAGCGCGCAGCGATGATGATGTTGCTGCCGATCGCGCTCGCGGCCTGCGCGGGCAGCGATGACGGCAGAAGCATCAGCTATACCTCCGATCGCAACGGCACCAACCAGCCGCTTCCAACCAACTACCGCCCGCAATTGCTGGCGTTCATGAAAACCTACCTCAACAATCCCGTCGGCGTGCATGACGCGATGATGGCCGAACCGGTAGAGCGCACCGTCGGCGGGCGGCAGCGTTATGTCAGCTGCCTGCGCTTTACCCCGCGCGAATCCGACGGCAGCTATGGCGGGTCGCGCGAACGCGCCATTGTCTATGTCGACGGCCGGCTGGACCATGTGGTCGAGGACGTCGGCGAAATCTGCGCCGGCGTGACCTATGTGCCATTCCCGGAACTGGAAAAGATGACGCGCTAGACCAGCGCGTTTTTGCAACGACGCGGCTGCCGATCCTCGGGGAGCGTCGAAGCCGCGCGGGAACTCCGATCACTTTTCAGCGAGCCTTGAACCGGAACGGGAACCCGGATGACTCAGATTATGGCCGTAGCGCTGCAAGCTCGCCATTTATCGTCAAAAATATCGAAAGAAATGGAGTAGCGAGGGAACAATATGGCGTTGTTGCTTCGCTGTTACAGTTAGAAACCATCGACGCTCAAGCGCTGCCGTGAAGCAACCAAATTGCGGCCACGTTGTTTGATAAGGGTCACGACGACACTAACGGGGAATAACCATGAAGAGATTTTTGCTCGGCACTGCCGGCACTGCCGCTATTATCGCGTTTGCGGCGCCTGCTGCTGCGGCTGACTTGCCTGCGCGCACCTATACCAAGGCTCCCGCCTATACGGCGCCGCAGGCGGTCTACAACTGGACCGGCTTCTACATCGGCGGCAACATCGGCGGCGCGTTCGCTGGCGGAAACAGTCTCGAGGGAAGCGGCGGCCGCTTCATGGGCGGCGTTCAGGGCGGCGCCGACTATCAGTTCGCAAATAACTGGGTGATCGGTGCTGAAGCCCAGTACGACTGGCTGAGCAACAACAATAACGGTGGCGTGACCTTCCCGGCCGGCACACTGGTGACCGCGAACACCAACCAGATCGGTTCGGTTACCGGCCGGTTGGGTTATGCCTGGGGTCCGACACTGTTGTACGCCAAGGGCGGTTACGCCTGGCGTGACAACCCAAATATCGGCGTCAGCCTTGCCGGCGTGGCGCAGCCCTTTACCGTCGATGGAGGCCACAGGGACGGCTACACCATTGGCGCCGGTCTCGAATACATGTTCGCCCCGAACTGGTCCGCCAAACTGGAGTACCAGTACTACAACTTCGGCAGCACCACCTTCACCGGCGGCCCTGCCGAGATCATCGGCACCCGGTTCAACGGCGACGAGCATACCGTCAAGGCCGGCCTGAATTACCGCTTCGGCTGGGGCGGCCCGGTCGTCGCCAAAGACTGACCGCCAAACCGCTGGTTCCTTTGCTACCCGACAAGGCCGGCTTCACGCCGGCCTTTTTGTTCGGCTCGATCCAAACGCTTTTGCTCTGCCAAAAAATAATTTTTGCGGTGCACGGAACTTCCGCGCGAGATCGGCTATTGTGGTGATGCCGGTTGGTGGACAACAAAGACAACGAACATGCGTGCTTTGGCGTTAGGGCTGTTTTTTTCAGCGGTTGCCCTGCCGTGTTTTGCCCAGACAGTGCTGAAATCCGAACCGCTTGTGCTTTCACCGTATGAGATCGCCTTCGTTCAGGACGCTTCATGTCCGTCCGGGCAGGTGCTCAAGGTCACCGGCGCGATCAGGGGTCTGCATCGCAGGAAGGCCTGCGTGACGCTTGCCACCGAGCAGGCGTCTTTGGCGGTGGCAACGCCCTGAGGCTTGGCCCTATCGCGCTTTATGGGGATCGGCCGGGTCTACCGCGAATGGATGGCAGGGCCGCTCTGCGGGTGCGGCTGAAAATCCAGCTGGGCCTCGCGCTCGGCGTCGGCCTGATTCTGAGAGGGATCTTCCTGCGGGTCCGGCTGGCAGGGCTTGATTTCATAATCATTGTCGAGCACCGGCCGCGACGAAGCGTCTTCTTCTTCCGATGCCGCATCGACCACCAGACCGCTTTGCCGGGCAAGCTTCCAGACGTCGGCTTCCGTCGGATAGGCCTTGCTCAGCTTGGCTTCGTTGCAGAACAGCGCATAGGGCATTGGATAGTTCCCCAATACCACCCTAACGCCCAGAATGGGTCAGGGTTTCACTCCGGCCGGGCCGGCGGCAGACGGAATCCGGGGCCACCAGGCTGAAGGCAATTGGGGGGCGAGTCCCTGAAGTCGTAAACGAGTCCTGAATCCCGGCAAAAATATCGCCTGGGACTCGCGGGCTAGAATCGCCCGATGCTTTTACCCATGAGCACGATCCGCCAGACCTCCTGCGAACGCCTGCATTTCGGACTGACCGTCGCGCTGCTGGCAGCCAGCGCGGCCAATCTGCTGCTGGTATGCGCCTGGCTGTAGAGCCTTTTCCGTTGCGATTGCATCGGAACGGCGGCTCTACTTCTTTATTTGACGCGTTTGCTTCACGCGAACCGGTGTCTACCCCGCATCAAGTGCGGGGCAGACCTTCGCTGGAAAACGCCCTGGCCGATTGACGCCGGACCCGTTCCATCCATCATGCAAAATAATAATGGCGCCCGCGGCGATGGCCGCCGGACCAGGCAGGGGGAGCGGGATGGTCGAGGCGCTGAAACAACTCGTCAATGGCGATGAGGTGCTGGTCAGGCGTGGGCGGTTTCTCACGACGACCTTCCTTTTGGAGGTCGGCCAGGCCGCCTGGCTGATCGCGATCTTCGAAGGCCGGATTGTTTCGGTAACGTCAGGCCCCTTTGTCATGCCGTCGTCATCGTTTGCGCTGCGCGCGCCGGAAGCGGAGTGGAAAAAATTCTGGAGCAGCCGGCCGCCGCCCGGCTCGCATGATCTGATGGCGCTGATCAAGCGGCGCGTCCTCAAGGCAGAAGGCAATCTTCAGATCTTCATGGCCAACCTGCGCTACTTCAAGGAAGCGCTGGCCAAGCTGCGCGCTGCGGGAGCGGCGGCATGACCGCGGCATTCGAGCCGATCGTCGGCCGCTACATGCAACTCGAGCTGTTCGGGCGCAAGCATCGCATTTATCTTGAGCAAGCCGGCGAGGGCACGCCGTTGCTGTGCCTGCACACTGCCGGCTCCGACGGGCGGCAATA
Source organism: uncultured Pseudomonadota bacterium (assembly GCA_963813165.1). Taxonomy (GTDB): domain Bacteria; phylum Pseudomonadota; class Alphaproteobacteria; order Rhizobiales; family Xanthobacteraceae; genus Bradyrhizobium. The sequence continues at coordinate 732,703 of CAWEYJ010000003.1, forward strand.
CCGCGCGCTGATGAACGATGCGCGGATTACGTCGCGGCACCGCGTCATCGCCTTCGACATGCCCTGGCACGGCAAGTCGTCGCCGCCGTCCGGATGGCACAACGAGGAATATCAACTGACCTCGGCGCAATACACCACCATGATCATCGAGATCATGACGGCGCTGGAACTCGACCGGCCGATCCTGATCGGATGCTCGATCGGCGGACGTATTGCGCTTCATTTGGCGCTCGAACACCCGGAAGCGTTCCGCGCCATTATCGGCCTGCAGGCCGGCGCGCATGTCGATCCCTACTACGACCTGAATTTCCTGCACCGTCCCGACGTCCATGGCGGCGAGGTCTGCGCCGCCATAGTCTCCGGATTGGTCGGGCCGGATGCGCCCGACGACGGGCGCTGGGAGACGCTGTGGCACTACATGCAGGGTGGCCCCGGTGTCTTCAAAGGCGATCTGCATTTCTACAAGCTCGACGGCGACATCAGGGACCGCGTGGCGCAGATCGACACCCGCCGCTGCCCGCTGTTTCTGCTCTCCGGCGAATACGACTATTCCTGCACGCCGGAGGAAACGCTCGGCGTTGCCAGGAGCATCCCCGGCAGCGAGGTGACCATCATGAAGGGCCTCGGACATTTTCCGATGAGCGAGAACCCGACGGAATTCTTGAAGCACCTGCTGCCGGTGCTGGAGAAGATCGCGCAGTTTTAATCGGCAAGGCTTAATCAGGCAGCATCGAACGTGCGGGCCTGATAGCGCGCTCAACGGCCCGACCATATTTAGGTAATCTTGAGTCGAGATTCGAACAATCGCATCACGCGATGCGATCGCAGCATTGCTTTAACGCACCGCACCAATTTGATGGAAGATTGTCTGAACTGGTCTGCGAAATGTTATGGCGCGTTTTCTGCAGTTGTGATCAGATCACGCACGATGATCTTCGGAGACGCGAACTCTCATCGAGATCACGAAAGAAAAAAACGGTGGGAGGCACATGAATTCAGGAACGACAGAGTTGTTGGTCGCCTTTTTTTGGCCGAGTTCCAGCATTCAGTTTACTTCATGTCAGTTTACTGCATGTCAGTTCACTCCATGTCTGAATCCGATCACAACGCGACCATTTCCGTTGAAAGCATGGATACGAATCTGGTGACGGACATGTCATCGCCTTCAGATCACACGCGACGCACGCTGATCTTGACGGCTCTGGCCGCCGGCGTGTGCATTGCAGCGAGCAAATCTGGCGCGGCGGCGGACGAGGAACAGCCCGGCAGCGACGAGCGTCCGCAAAAGGCCGACCTTCTTGTTGTCTCCGAGGGAGACCAGGAGGGGCAAGTCATCAAACCGCAGGACCTCAAACTCGGCGGACCGCCAGTGCACGCCTGGCCGAAGGATCCCAAGACCTCGGTGATCCGCAATGGCTCGCGGCTGAACGAGGTGCTGGTCGTCAGGCTGGATCCGGCCGAACTGGATGATGAGACGCGTTCGCACGCGGCCGACGGTATCGTCGCCTATTCAGCGATCTGTGCCCACGCCGGATGTCCGGTCACGGGCTGGGCGAAAGAGGAAGAGGGCGACAAGGACGTCTTCAAATGCCCTTGTCACAATTCCGAATATGATCCCCGGCAAGGTGCGGAGGTCGTGTTTGGACCCGCGCCGCGGCGTCTTGCGGCGCTTCCGCTGGCGATAGCCGACGGCTCGCTCACCGTGGCCGCACCATTCATTGGAAAGGTAGGTGCCCAGCAAGCAGGGTAATGGCGACACGCCGCCGCATCGGTTTCCGCACAATTATAAAATATAAGATTGCAAAATATAAAATCGAAGAGAAACAAACAGGGAGGTAGCATCTATGACCATGAAGCAATGGCTATTGTCGAGTTTGGTCGGGTCCACATGCCTGATCTCAATCGCCGCCGTCGCCGGGCCGATCGAAAATTACAGCCCGGTGACTGCCGATCGTCTCAATAATCCCGAACCGGGCAATTGGATGCTGTATCGCCGGACCTATGATGGTCAGGGATACAGCCCGCTCGACCAGATCAACACGTCGAACGTAAAAAACCTGACGCCGGTATGGACGTTCTCGACCGGTGTCATCGAGGGCCACGAGGCTCCGCCGATCGTCAACAATGGCGTGATGTTCGTCGCGACCCCGATGGGGCAGGTGATCGCCCTCAACGCCAAAACCGGCGACGAGTATTGGCGATACAAGCGCCAGCTTCCTGAAGATCTCTTTCAATTGCATCCGACCAGCCGCGGCGTGGGATTGTGGCAGGACAAGCTCTATCTTGCCACGACCGACGATCACGTCGTCGCGCTCGACGCCAAAACCGGCAAAGTGGTCTGGGACACGAAAGTCCAGGACTACAAGAAGGGTCAGTACATGACTCTGATGCCATTGGTAGTGGACGGAAAAGTTATCGTTGGCGGTTCCGGCGGTGAACTCGGCGTGCGCGGCTACGTCGTCGCGTTCGACGCCAATAGCGGCAAGGAATTGTGGCGGACCTTCACCATCCCGGGCGAGGGCGAGCCCGGCCATGACACGTGGACTGGCGATGACTGGAAAACGGGCGGCGGATCCGCCTGGATGACCGGTACCTACGACAAGGACACCAAGACCGTCTATTGGGGCGTCGGTAACGCCGCACCGTGGCCGGGTGGAGCTCATCCCGGTGACAATCTCTATACCAGCTCCGTACTCGGGCTCGATCCCGACAGCGGCAAGATCAAGGCGTTCCACCAGTACCATCAAAACAATTCATGGGATTGGGACGAGGTGGATGCGCCGATGCTGGTCGATCTGAAGAGGGATGGCCGCACGTTCAAGAGCCTCATCCATCCCGGCCGCGACGCGATCTTCTGGATACTCGAACGTAAGCCGGACAGCATCAACTATGTGGCCGGCTGGCCGTACGTCAAAACCAATGTCTGGAAGGGCATCGAGGCCGAGACCGGCAGGCCGATCGTCGACGTCGAGCATAAACCGTCGGTCGGCAAGCGGGTTGAGTTCTGCCCCTCCTTGTGGGGCGGCAAGGATTGGCCGTCGGCGTCCTATAGCCAGAAAACCGGACTGGTCTACGTTCCCGCCAACGAGAATTTCTGCGGCGGCTTTACCGGCGAGAAGGTGCCATTGGTTCCAGGCCAGCTTTGGCTCGGGACCAAGCCCGAAGATATCGGTCTGACGGTTGTTCCGGGCTCCGATCACTATGGCGAGTTGCAGGCGTGGGATCCGGCGACCGGAAAGAAGGCCTGGTCGCATAATTTCGCCAAATCGCAGCTGTTCGGGTCGGTGACCGCGACCGCAGGCGATCTCGTCTTCGCCGGAGGCACCAACGACCGGATGTTCCGGGCCTTCGATGCGAAGACGGGCGAAGTCCTGTGGGAGCAAAAGACCAACTCCGGCATCATGGGCATGCCGATGGCCTACGAAGTCGACGGCACCGAATATATCGCCATTCAGTCGGGCTGGGGCGTTGACGCACAACGCATCCAGGACGCGCTGGCGGGCAACCATATCGGTATCGAGAGTAACGTGCCCCAAGGCGGCGTGGTTTGGGTTTTCGCCGTCAAGAAGTAATCGCAATGCAAGAGTAGCCTGGCCGCTCGGAAGGAGTGGCCAGGTTATGTTATAAAAACTCAGGTCATTTTCAGGCGTTCAAGTCGCTTCCAGAACAAGGCTCACTTCCACAAGGAGGTGTCCTCCAGAAGGAGGTCTCTTCAAAAATCAAGATCCAGGCCTCTTCCGGCTTCCTTTGCCGGATGGGTCGATCTCCACAAGATCCGGACGATGGCGTCGGGCGGCTGGGAAACATGTTCTCGCTCTCGCCGAAGCCGGGTCGCAGCTTAAAAGAGCGAGGAACATCATGATTAAAGTGAAGATAAATGGAAAAGAACAAAGCTGGGACGGCGATCCGGCGCTTTCGCTCCTCTGGTTCCTGCGTGACGAAGTTGGATTGACCGGCGCCAAGTTTGGCTGCGGTCAGGCGCTGTGCGGCGCCTGCACAGTCATGATCGATGGGCAGGCTGTGCGGTCCTGCATCACGGCGGTTTCCGATGCCGCGGGACGGGAAGTCACGACGATCGAAGGTCTGCATCCGACCGGCGACCATGTCGTGCAAAAGGCCTGGCGTCAGGCCAACGTACCGCAATGCGGCTTCTGTCAATCCGGGCAGATCATGCAGGCCGCTGCACTGCTGCACGAAAATCCGAAACCGACACATGCCCAGATTCGCGAAGCCATGGCGGGCAATATCTGCCGCTGCGGCTGCTATCAGCAAATCGAAGCCGCCGTGCAACTCGCATCGACGGGGGTGTGATCATGAATTTCATCGCAAACCCCAGCAAGATCAACAGCATCAAGGTCGAGAACGTCTCGCGTCGCGGCGTGTTGAAGGGCCTTGGCATTGTCGGCGGTCTCGTGCTCGCCGCGCCCGTCATGTCACGCCAGGCCATGGCGGCCTATGCAACAGGTGCCGGCAAGATGCCGCACGGCACGGTGGTGGATCCGCGCGTGTTCGTGGCCATCGCATCCGACGGAACGGTGACCATCGTGGCCCATCGTTCCGAAATGGGCACCGGCATCCGCACCAGCCTTCCCATGGTCGTCGCCGACGAGATGGAAGCCGACTGGTCGCGGGTTCATGTCAAGCAGGCCCATGGCGACGAAGCCAAATTCGGAAACCAGGATACCGACGGTTCACGCAGCACGCGACACTACCTGATACCAATGCGCCAGATCGGCGCGTCGGCGCGCGGCATGCTGGAAGCCGCGGCAGCCAAGCGATGGGGTGTGCCGGTTTCCGAGGTGAAGGCGGTCAATCATGAGGTGGTCCATGCTTCCAGCGGACGCCATCTCGGCTTTGGCGAGTTGGCTTCGGACGCCGCGGCCCAACCGGTCCCGGCCATCGATACCCTGAAACTGAAAGACCCAAAGGACTTCCGCTATATCGGCAAAGGCGCGGTCAGCATCGTCGATCTCCACGACATCACGACGGGGAAGGCGGAATACGGCGCCGATGTTCGTTTGCCGGGCATGAAATACGCCGTCATTGCCCGTCCTCCGGTCGTCGGCGGCAAGGTGGTGTCGTTCGACGCGGCGGATGCCTTGAAAGTGTCTGGAGTCGAGAAGGTGATGGAGGCGCAAGGCTGGCCCTGGCCCTCGAAATTCCAGCCGCTCGGCGGCGTCGCTGTGATCGCCCGCAATACCGGCGCGGCGATCAAGGGACGCGATGCCCTGAAGATCGTGTGGGACGACGGGGCCAATGCGAGCTACGACTCCAAGGCCTACCGCGCCGAACTCGAGGAAGCGGCGCGCAAGCCTGGGGCCGTCGTCCGCAACGATGGCGATGTCGAAGCGGCGTTGAAGAGCGCCGACAAGGTCATCACCGGCGAATATTATTTGCCGCATCTGGCCCACGCGAGCATGGAGCCGCCGGTGGCGACAGCCAACTTCGCGGACGGCAAGGTCGAGGTCTGGGCTCCCGTGCAAAGCCCCGGCGGCACCCGTGATGATCTGGCGAAGACGCTCGACATCCCGGTCGAGAACGTCACCGTCAACGTCACGTTGCTGGGCGGCGGCTTCGGCCGCAAGTCGAAATGCGACTTCGCGCTGGAGGCGGCATTGCTCTCGCGCGCGGTCGGCGCTCCGGTCAGGGTGCAGTGGACGCGTGAGGACGATCTACGCCACGACTTCCTTCACACCGTTTCGGCGGAGCGAATCGAAGCCGGCCTCGACAAGAACGGCAAAGTGATCGCGTGGCGGCACCGCAGTGCGGCGCCCACCATTCTTTCGACCTTCGTGCCGAAATCCGTGCACGAATTTCCCATCGAACTCGGCATGGGATTCGTGGATCTGCCGTTCCAGATCGCCAACATTCGCTGCGAGAATCCGGAAGTTGCGGCGCATACCCGCATCGGCTGGTTCCGTTCGGTTTCCAACATTCCGCACGGCTTCGCGGTGCAATCGATGGTCGCGGAAATCGCGCAGGCCACGGGGCGCGATCCCAAAGACATGCTTCTGGAACTGATCGGTGAGCCGCGCATCGTCACGCTCAACGATTCAGTGAAGGAATTCTGGAACTACGGCGAGCCGCTTGAAAGCTATCCGATCGATGCCGGCCGCTTGCGCGGCGTCGTCGAACTGGTGGCGGACAAGGGTGAATGGGGTCGCAAGGTGCCGAAGGGGCACGGGCTCGGCATCGCCGCGCACCGCAGCTTCGTCAGTTACGTTGCGACCATTGTCGAAGTATCGGTCAGCGACAAGGGTGAGCTTGCCGTTGAACGCGTCGATACCGCGATCGATTGCGGAACGTTCGTCAATCCCGAGCGGATCCAGTCGCAGATCGAGGGTGCGGCGATCATGGGGCTGAGCCTCGCCAAGCACGGCGAGATCAGCTTCAAGAACGGCAGGGTGGTGCAGGGCAATTTCGACGATTTCCCTGTCGTCCGTATCGATAAATCGCCGCTCGTCACCAACGTCCACATCATGCCGGCGCCCGCTGACAAGCCGCCCAGCGGTGTCGGCGAACCCGGCGTGCCGCCATTTGCCCCGGCGCTGATCAACGCGATCTTCGCCGCCACCGGCAAGCGTATCCGGTCGCTGCCGATCGGAAAGCAACTGGCGATCTGAGGGCCGAACAACGGCTGTCGCTCGCGGGCGCATATTGAATAGATATGCGCCTGCGAGCGGATCGCTTTGACCGATCGGCGGCGCCGGCGCAACCCCGGCGTCACCAATGCCCGATCGATGCTTCCGGCTACCGGCAGACGGGGCCGCATTTCCCGCGGCGTCAAGCTCGCCCAGATTCGAGCCGAACCTTGTCGCGCGGCTTTCCATCGCCGTTTTGTTTCGGCGGGTTAACCCAACAACGCCGGCGGCACGTTCAATGTCGGCGGCGCCGTGACCAGCAATTCGACCTTCGGCAATGCCAATGGCGCGACCCTGGCGGTTGGTGCCACCGGAACGTACACGCTGCAGGGATTGCTCACCAACAGCGGCGCGATCACCGTTGCGAGCGGCGGGCAGCTCATCGCCACCGTCGGCGGCATCACCAACAGTGCTGGCGGCACCATCACGGTCGCCATCGGCGGCAGCGTGAGCGATGATCTCAACAATGCCGGTACCGTCAGCAATGGCGGCACTTATGCCGCCAATGTCACGACCAACACCGGCAGCATCACCAACAGCGGGACATGGACCGGCAATATCGTTTCCAACACCGGAACCATCACCAACCAACTGACCTGGACCGGAACGGTCAGCAACGCCGGCATCTTCAACAACAGTGCCGGCTCAACCGTGTCGGGTCTCTTGACCAACAGCGGCAAGACCAACAATGCGGGAACGCTGAGCGGCGGTCTCGTCAACACTGCCGGTGTGACCGACAACACCGGCTCTATCGTCGGCACAACGACCGTCAGAGGCGGCACGCTGACCGGCAACGGTTCGCTCGCCAACCTCTCGGTCGGCAGCGGCGGCACCTTCGCACCGGGCAGTGGTGCGCCGGGATCGTCGGCCACCGTCAACGGCAGCCTCGCGCTCGCCTCGGGCGCGATCTATCTGGTTCAGATCAATCCATCGACCTCGTCGTTCGCCGATGTAAAGGGCACCGCGACGCTGGGCGGTGCGACGGTCAAGGCGGCCTATGCCAGTGGCAGCTATGTCGCCAAACAGTACACGATCCTGACCGCAGCGAGCGTGGGCGGCACCTTTGGCGCCACGGTCAACACCAATCTGCCGTCGGGCTTCAAGACCAGCCTGAGCTACGACGCCGGCCATGCCTATCTCGATCTGGCGCTGCTGTTCGTCGCGCCGCCGACCAGCGGCCTTGGCCGCAACCAGTCCAATGTCGGCAACGCGCTGATCAACTACTTCAACAGCAACGGCGGCATCCCGTTGGTATATGGCGGCCTGACGGCTGCGGGGTTGACGCAGGCCTCGGGCGAGATTTCCACGGGAACGCAGCAGACCACGTTCGACGCCATGACGCAGTTCATGGGCGTGATGACCGATCCGTTCGGCGCCAGCCGCGGCGATCCGGTTTCCTCTTCGGGTAATGCACCGCCATTCGCGGAGGAGGGCGCTCATGCGAACGCCTACGCGTCGATCTACGACAAGGTGCTGCCGGCGGTCGCATCCTTCGAACAGCGCTGGAGCGTGTGGGCCTCAGGCTTCGGCGGGTCGCAGACCACCGACGGCAATGCCGCGGCGGGATCGAACAGCACAACCAGCCAGCTTTATGGCACCGCGGTCGGCGCCGACTATCGCTTCTCGTCGAACACCATTGCGGGCTTCGCACTCGCCGGCGGCGGCACCAGCTTCAGCGTCGCGGGTGGCGGTTCCGGACATTCCGACCTGTTCCAGACCGGCGCCTATCTGCGCCACTCGGTCGGGTCGGCGTATCTGTCGGCCGCGCTGGCCTATGGCTGGCAGGATGTTACGACCAATCGCGCGGTGATGGCGGATCAATTGCAGGCGCGCTTCGATACCAACGCGTTCTCCCGCTCGCGGCCACCTTCGAGGGCGAGTTTTCCGAAGTCACGCGCAGCTATGCCGGGAAGGGCACCGTTCGGTATGCCTGGTAGGCAAATAGCTGTATGTGCCATGAGCCATCGACATCTTCTTTGCGGGGCACGCAAAAATGCGTTCCAGGAGTCACGCGCGGCGCAAGGATCAGCTAAGTGAGTAAATGCGGGGACTGAAATCCGAATAACTGGAGTTGTCAGGTCATGGCGCCCGGCATGAAGCATCGAATCTCTACGCGATCAAGAGCATCCCTGTTCCAGTAATAAACAGGCCAAACCATCGTTCTACCAAACCTGTTCGGTTCAGTGATCACCGCCTCGGCGGGTACGTCCCACCATTTGTCCTTAATGCGAACGCGATAGTGACCGTCCTTGGTCTCCCAATCCGTGTCCAGCACGACACTGCCGTCAGCATCGGAGCAACACGGACCCTTGCCGCTCGAAAGCCTTTCAAACCATGGCTTGAGCGGCGAGTTTGCAAAGCGTCCGTCAGGATCGCGAGCATGCGCCGGCTGAAAGGCCAGCAAGGTGACGGCAAAGGCGGCGCAGGATCTTGTCCACGTAGCCATCTATTTCCTTTCATCTCCTACGGCGGCAGAAAACTCAAACGGACTCCACCCGCACGAAATACGTTTCCGGTCGACCGGGCCCGGTATCCGGAAAGCTGACCGCTCGTGCTGGCAGCTTAGGGCACCCTTGAAAACGCAAGGCTGCCTTCGGGGAGTGTAGATGCAAGACCAATGCCAAGGTTCAGCGAAAACTCCGTCCGTTGGAGCGCGCTGCTTGAGCATGTCGAGGCGAGGACCTCTCCAATTCGCGTTGCTTCTTGCGACGCCGAACCAGCGCAATCACGCGGCCAGCCATCCGAACGCGCGGCGCAGGAAGGCTTGGGCATCCGTTTCGACAGGTGTGCCGTCGGCCATCAGCACCTTCGCGGCGGGCCATGCGAAAATGCGTTGCAGAGAGTCACGCGCGGCGCGGCGGTTGGCGAAGGCGACACGAAACTTGCGCGGCACCGACGGTTCGGGGCCCACCATAAGGTCCAGTTTCGCCACCAGTGCTCTCCAGCCGGGGAACAAGCTCACGGGAAGCTGCTGGATCAGATCGGTAAAGAGAACGGCGCCGCTCCTGCCATGGAAGAATACCAGCTCCGTCGTGATAAGATTGCCCTGCACGAGGGCCTGATCGATCTCGCCGGCCCAGTCCGGGCTTGGCGCATCTCCCAGATCGGCATCGAAGACAATGTCCTTGCGCTTCGTTTCGCAATCCTGGCGGGGCGTAGACCTTGGCTCCCGGATAGGCGCTCTTCCACTCCAGAAGAAACAGGTGGTGAAGTGAATTGGGAGCAATAATGTGCTGCACTTGACCCGAGGCTATCCCACCTCAGCCCGCAGAATATCGGTGAGCTGTATCGGCGACCAGGCGAAGAGACGCCCGTCTGACAGCCTAATCACGGCCATCCGCGCGGGGACAATGAAATCCGAATATGACGACGTCGGGTCCATCCGCGATCCAGACCTCGTGACCGAACTGCTTCAACATGCAGCGGCCTCATCATGGAGCGTCGTCATTTGTTTCGCCAATGATGGCAGCCATAAATCGCACGGGATCGGGAAAGGCGGTCGGGAAAATCTCGTTCTCTGGAATGCCGGCCTTTTTGGCTGAGGCAACCCTACCGCCGTGAGATGTCCGCCAAATTGCTGGTGCCGGTTGAGAGGATTGAACTCCCGACCTTCGGTTTACAAAACCGCTGCTCTACCGCTGAGCTAAACCGGCGTTTGATCGAAGTTTCAACGCGCTGTCGTTATCAATCGACGAACGTTTTGGCAACCTTGGCGCTCAATTGACCCGATCGATAAGCCCTTTTGGCTCGATGGTTCCGGCGGCTTTCCCGATCGGCCGCTAGGGTTTCGCCGGAATATACAATGGCTTCCCCTTGTCGACGATATGGACGGTGAGAAGCTTGAGGGTTTTGTCGCCGGTAACCGTGAATGCGCCGTGCGGAACATCACGAACATTGATCTTGGCCGTGCCCGCCTCGAATACGATCGGCTTGCCGTCAGGCGTGACGGCGGTGACGCCGCTGAGGACGTAAGCGGCTTCTTCGCCGGCATGGGTGTGCAGGATCGCCGAAGTGCCCGGAGCCGCTTCAATGGTTCCGACCACGATTTCCATGTTCGTTCCGGTCAAATCGCCTTTGGTCAGTTCGGTTCGCCTGGTGGTCTGCGCCTGCGCGGCGGCCGAGAACGTCAATCCCAGCGCAACGAGCGCGATCAAACCTGCCTGCTTCATCATCGTTCCTCCTTGATTCTTTAGTCCGATAAGCCAACCGAACCATGGAGCGATTTTCGAAGCATCGGGGCTGCGTCAACGCGCACCGATCGCCGTTCCGGCGCGGGATTGTTTTGAGATGCGCCCAAAAGAAACGGCCCCGGCGCGCGCGCCGGGGCCGTTTGGGGTTGATCTGGATCAGGCCCTTCCCGCACCCGAAACGCCTACATAGCAGGCATAGACCGAAGTGCTCGCACACATGTACAATCGGTTGCGCAGCAGTCCACCGAAGGCCATGTTGGCGCAGGTTTCCGGCAAATGGATCTTGCCGATCAGGTCGCCGCCGGAGTGGTAGCAGCGGACGCCGTCTTCCTTGGGATCGGCCCAACCCATGCTGCACCAGACATTGCCCTCAACGTCGCAGCGCACGCCGTCGGTGAGTCCGGGGGCGAAGCCCTCCGCGAAGACTTTCCCGTTGGTCGCCTTGCCGGTGGCGATGTCGATGTCGAAGGAGCGGATATGGGCGGGACCGCCATGGGTGATGCCGCTGTCGATGATGTACAGTTTCTTTTCGTCCGGCGAGAAGCAGAGACCGTTCGGCTCCACGAAATCGTCGACCACGACCGTGACGGCGCCGCTCTGCGGATCGACGCGATAGACGTTGTGCTTCTCCTGTTCGCGTTCGACCTTGAAACCTTCGTAGTTTCCGTCGCTGCCATAAGTCGGATCGGTGAACCAGATCGATCCGTTGGAAGCGACCACCACGTCGTTGGGCGAATTGATCCGCTTGCCGTTGTAGCGATCGGCAACCACGGTAATGGTGCCATCATGTTCGGTGCGTACCACGCGCCGGCCGGCATGCTCGCAACTGACCAGCCTGCCTTCCGGGTCAAAGGTGTTGCCGTTGGAGTTGTACGAAGGCGTGCGGAAGACGCTGAGGTGATTGTCGTCTTCGAGCAGGCGCATCATCCGGTTGTTCGGAATGTCGCTGAAAATCAGATAGCGGCCTGCCGCGTTATAAGCCGGGCCCTCGGCCCAGCGAAAGCCGGTCGCCACCCGCTCGACGGCGCCGGTGCCGACGCTGCCCTTGAAACGCTTTTTGTCGAGGGACTCGACATGGGCGTCCGGATAACGGGTGTTGGGCAACGGCCCGAGTGGAAGCCTTGTCTCCGATGATGCATGCAGCGGAACACCGGTTTCTCCTGCCTGAGCCTCGATCTCGGCGCGGGCTCCCCTCGTTGTTGCCAACATTGCACCAGCTGCGGCGGAAGTTGCCAGAAATGCGCGTCTGTCCATGTTTCCTCCTTTGCGCCCGTATTTATCGGGCTTGAAAAAAGCGTACACGAGCATCTGTGTGGCAAGGACGAACGTGCCGCACCTAGGAAGGACGTGTGCGGCGTTGTGCTGGGGATTAGTCTGCGATGCGCGTCCGTACCGCGCTCAGGGGCCCGTGGACAAATTATAGCATCGCCGCGCCCTGCGTCCATCTTGCGGCGCACGCGGTATCATGCGTGCGGGGCAGAGCTGTCCACACTGATGTGCAATCGTGTTGGCGCATCTTGACAGCGTCCGTCTCGTTTGGCCGCATACGACGCTCCCGGCAACGGCGCATGCGGCGCGCTTTTGTCGGTGATCGGGACCGGTTTCACAATTCAGAAACAATTACCGGCCGCGCGATCGTCGCCGGGACCACCGTTGCCGCACACAAAAGAAAAAGACTGGGAGACCAACGCGCCTTCAGGGTGCAGTGCGAAGGCCTCTCGCAGATGCAGAACGGAGTCCGAGGGGGAGGGAAAATCGGCGCCCCGCCGGGGATGCCTGCCGTGCTTGGTGGCCGCTGTTGACGATGTTAGATTGGGCCGGGGAATCACGGTGTTCCAGGGGGAAGCGACATGGCGAACAGGCTGCCGGTAATTGCTGCGTGTTTCCTATCAGCATTTCTGATGTCCGGACTGACCGCCGCTAACGCCGCGGATCCGGGCTTCTGCCGACATTACGCCCAGGCCGCCCTCAACCAGGTGCGCGGAGCATTATCCAACCCTCGCTGCGGAGGTGGCCTGCAGGGCGCCCGCTGGTCAGCGGATTTTCCGGTTCATTACGAGTGGTGCCTTGGCGCTGACTATGGCGCAGCCGGCGCAGAACGGGATGCACGCACGCGGTATTTGCGAGCCTGCACCGGTCGGTGATTCAAAAAGCGTCGTGCGGCCCGGCGTCACCGTCCTGGCGGCTGGCGCGATGAAGAATTACGCAACGGTTTTGTGTCACGATCGCTCGTGCGTCGCGACGTTAACATTTCGATATCGCGATGCTTTGCAATTGAGCGAGCAGCCATGCTTCCGCGTTAGGCTTACCGGCAGTTTGGGCCGCGGCTTTAACCCTTGGCGCCCCACGTTCGGTTAGGTTGCCGCCAGAACTCGGGACTTGAAACGATGCGCGCTGGACTTGCACTGGCACTTTTGATCGGAACCGCGCTGCCGGCTCTGGCCGGGGAGGGCTTCGATCTCGTGATCCCCGGTCGCCCTGGCGTGCCTATCATCATCAACGGCGTCGATGCGTCCTATGCCGTCGTCGAAGGCGACTTCGGCCTCGGCAAGGGTGTGCATATGCAGCCAACGGTTTATGGCGGCCGCTACGTCGATGTCGAGCCCAGCGTCGGTCACTACTATCCCAGTTTGGGCCACGTGCCGGGCTACGGCCGTCTTGAAATCGAGCCTCCGGCCAACCGCAAGCTGCCGAAGCCCGCACCAAGCTACGACCGATCATGGTCCGCACAGTCCGCTCCGCCACTGGCGCAACCCGAGGTGCCGCTTTATCCGCCGCCGGTGATCGTCGCACCGCAGAACGGCAACATGGGCATGCCGCGGGAGCAAACCAACCAGCCGCAAAACCCGGGGCAGCGAAGAGGGCAAAGGGTTCCCTGATGAAAGGCCTTCGCCACTACGTCCACACCAACAAGAAACAGATCGACAGGAGAGAGTAATGCGTCAGACGATTTCAGGATTGCTAGCGGCCATCGCGGTAATGGCCGCGAGTGCGCCCGCGATGGCGTGCGGCTACGATGTCGGCTATGTCAGCCCGTGCGCGCAAAGCTACGTCGCAACCCCCGTTTATTCCGGCTGCTACACCGGCTGCGGCGGCTGGGCCTATGAGCGGCTGCCCGATCCGGTGCAGCAATACTACTACGCCGATCAGGGTCCGACCTATACCGGTCCCGGCAACTTCGCGCCCTATCCGACCTATCGGGAAGGCACAGTGTACGGCTGGCACGCCTATCGCCACCACCCGTATTATTACGGTTACCACGGCCATGCGCACTTCCATCACTGGCACGCGCATCACGGCTTCTACGGATATCACGAGCACATGCTGCGCCGCTATTACTGATCGCCATATTTGAGGGAAAATTTCGACGCCCGTTCGCAGCCCGCGAGCGGGCGTTTTTCCGTTCAGCCCATCAGGCCGAGCCGGCTGGCGCCGATATAAAGCGCCAGCACCGCGGCGTTCGAGACGTTGAGGCTCTTGATCTCGCCGGGCATGTCGAGCCGTGCGACCACGCTGCAGGTCTCGCGCGTCAGCTGGCGCAGGCCCTTGCCTTCGGCGCCGAGCACCAGCGCCAGCGGTTGCCGCAGCTTCACCGCGCCGAGATCCTCAGCTCCCTGGCTGTCGAGACCGACGGTCATGAAACCCTGGTCGTTCAATTCGGTGAGCGCGCGCGCCAGATTTTGCACCGACACGATCGGCACCAGCTCCAGCGCGCCGGAAGCGGATTTCGCCAGCACGCCGGTCGCTTCGGGGCTGTGCCGCGCCGTGGTGACGATCGCCTTGACCGCGAACGCCGCCGCCGAGCGCAGGATCGCGCCGACATTGTGCGGATCGGTAATCTGGTCGAGCACCAGCACGATGCCCTCAAGCGGCAGCGTATCGATATCCGGCGAGGGCAGGGGATCGGCCTCGGCCAGCAGTCCCTGATGCACGGCGTCCGGACCGAGCCGCTGGTCGATCAGGCTCGGGCGGACGATTTCCGGGGTCACGCGGGTGTCGATATGGTCGTCGGCCAGGCGGCGGGCCGCATTTTCGGAGAGCCACAGCTTGCGAATCCGGCGCTGCGGATTGGCCAGCGCCGCCGCCACCGTGTGCCAGCCATACAGGACGACCGGCCCGTCCGAGCCCGGATCGCGGTCGCCCCAAGGCGTCCGGCGGCCGGATTCGCGGCGCTTGTCCGGGCCTTTGCCGCCGCCGCGCTGAAATGGCGGCCTTCGATCGCGATCGCTCATCACAGGCTTGTCTCACGGGTTCCGGATAATGGCAATTTCGGGCCTGAAGGGGCCGTATTAACAGTCCCCATTGGTTGACTTTGCCATCGCCCTTCCCCCATAAACGCGCCAACCGGGAGCTCGCCATCGGCGACCGGTTTTAACGTCATCCATGGCCTTATTGCCGCCATTTCGGCGGATGGGTTCCGATGCTGTTGAGCGGGGGAGTGTCCCGAGTGGCAAAGGGAGCTGACTGTAAATCAGCCGTCTTATGACTTCGAAGGTTCGAGTCCTTCTTCCCCCACCAACAATTTCAATAGCTTAATACCAATTGCCTGACCTTCGTAATTCATTGGAATGCAGAGGGTAACAAAGGGGGTAACGAAATCGCCAGATCAATTGGCGGATCGGCGAGTGGAGTCGTTAACCATAATTAATGCGCTTTTGGGCTCGACGGTTCGGAATCCTGTGATGGGGGGACAGGTCGAATGCTCAAATCGATCGCCGTTGTTTTAGTTGGGTTTGCGCTTGGGGGATGTGCGATTGCCGATTACGGAAGTCGCGTACGATTGCCGGAAAATTCGCTGGCCTGGGATGGCCTCGGGCCCGATCCTAATGAACCTGCACCTGTCCCGACACACCGAAAGATCGCGGCCAAAAAGCATACCGATCCGGCTTCATCGATGGCATCTATGCGGGATGATGATGCCGCGCTCGACGCAGTTCCTAAATATTCGAAGGAATGGGTGGCGCTGTACATGGCAAAGCAGGAAAGAGACGACGCGAAGCTCGACCGAGACCTAGTGATCTGTCGTGGGTGTTAGCGTGTGATCGAAGGCCCGAAATGGCTCGTATTGTGTCGATCGATTGGAACGTTGAGGATTTTCGTCGCCTGATTAGCGAGGAAAAACTTTCGACCGCAAAATCTATTGATGTTGTCAGCTTTGAAATAGCCCCCGCGTCCGAGACGCACGAAGGGCTACCTGACGCGGAAATTGGGCCGCCGAAAACAAACAATTTGGACGACCTGAAGTTCGTTGACGAGGCCGCTGCCGCGGAGCCCGAAGAAGTGTCAACACCCGAGGTGAATGACACTGCGCTTGACATCGTCAATATTGAAGTTGTCGATAGTAGTCTAGGCAACAAATCATCAGATGAGATCGCAAACCCGTTTGTGGTCGCAGACACCACGGCCGCTTTCGCTATCGACGAAAGGATCACTTCGGAAGAACATCTTGAAGCAGGCGGGCCCGAAACAACGGAACAATTCGCGGCTCCCGAGGCCTCTGAAACTCGTCCCAATGAGCTGCCGGACGCGGCCCCACCTACTCTCTTTGCAGAAGGCGAAGTAACGCCGAGTTCACCACTGCTTCCAAAACCTGTCGAAGGGCTTGGTATCCCTGCGGGGCGCCCCGCTCAGAAAACAACTAACGCGCTGTATCGCGGTGTCGAATTCTCGATGGTGAGATGCGCGGCAGGCGGTCGCTGGAGATGGAGCGTGCTCGTCGGCCAGCCAGCGATGCTGAGGATGGGCGAAGCTGCTACCGAAGAACAGGCTGAGCTAAACGCGCGAAATGTCATAGACCGCGCGATTGCCATAGAGGAAACCCTAGGGCGTCTTAAGCACGGCGATCGCGCCGACGCTTAGCCTGGATCAAATGGAATGGGCGCCGGCCCATGGCTTAGCGGGGGCCCGCACCTTGGCAAGCTTCTTGCGATTACCTCTCAGAATTGCCGAGTGCCCGCGCTAATCCCGCGAGAACGGCTCATTTTGGAGCATGTAATGAAACACCAGCATCATTTTGATACGGGCGAAGTCACGCAACGCGAGGCGGTTCGGATATGGAAGATGATCGTCGACCTAGATCGCACCGTTCAGCTGCTCAATTGCGACATTACCACCGAGGAAGAGCGCACAGGGATATCTGATCGATCGGACGTCGCCTACCCGATTCTGGCGAGAATGTTAGCAACTCGCCGCGATAACCTTAAGGATACCATCGCTGCGCTCGAACAGCGACTTTCAACATTGGACCAAGCTGAGCCGGTCGCCGAACTGGCATAACAGCAGAAGAGCTGTCCCTGGGTGGACTCAAATGAGTGATTACGGTGAACCAAAATCCTTTACGCTGGACTATGCGCAGATGAACATGCTGTTTGAATTGCTTGAGCAAGCATTCAAAACTGACAAAGACGATCGGTTAGGACCTCTTCGTGCGCTTCGAAATGATCTGTATCGGCATCTCAGTTAAGTGAAACCCGCCGGCGGACCGGCGGGCTCACCTCTCGTCGTCGGGATGCACCCAAAGATCCGGGAGCTGTGTGTCCTTGCCGCAACAGCTTTTTTGTTCCTTTGACGGAACAGCAGTTTTGATTCGCCCCCTTTGCTTGCCGGTGCAATTCTGCGAAAACCGGGGCGAACGGGGCTTTTCTAAAGTAAGCTATTTTGAGCCCGGCGGCCGTCGGATATTGCCCGGCGGCCTTTTCAATTCTCGCCCACCGGGGCGTGAACTGCGGACAATGAAAAACCCGCCGGTGCGAACGCGAACCGGCGGGCTATGTAGATCGGCCTACTTGGAGATGCCGGCGGCCATGGCGGCCTGCAGTACGGACTTCGCGGCGTCGAGATCGCCCGTCATATCGATCGCGCAATTGAAGAGGCTGCGGACGAACACCTCCCGCTCGGTTTCATCCGATGGCTGCATTTTTGCGAGCTGCTCGGCGACCATCCATGCCTTCATTATCAAGTAAGCGCCTTCGCCTCGGAGCAGCAGCGTCGCGCCCCCCTGCGCACGCGGTTGGTTTTCAATTCCGAGCATTGCGCCGGCTGCGGCCATATACGCATCATAGAGCACCGCGAGCGCCATCGCGTCGTTCGATCGGCGCAACGTCTTCAGTTCGCGCTCTAAGTTCGGCTCTCGCGCCATCTTCCTTTGGTGGGTGGCGTTGATCAGGCCCAGCCCTTCACGGGGCGAGGCTTTGGATTTCGTTTTCGTGATATTCTTCCGGGTAGCCTTGGGCATTGGGTCACTCCTTGCTTAGGGTTAGAGCCGGCGCAAGGCTGCTACCTTGCCGCCGGCTTGCTCTCGTGATATCATGACCTCATGAGCAAATCAACTCGTGAAATCACGAAATCGCCAAAGAAACGGGCAGCAGCTACAGGCGACCCTGTTCTTGTCCGTGTGCAGCCCGATATGGCGAAACAGCTAGACGACTGGCGCCGCAACCAGGACGACCTTCCGGGTCGCCCTGAAGCCATCCGCCGCCTGGTCGAGCTGGGGCTGAAGGCGAAGAAATGAACGTCCCGAACCAGCGCGAGCGCCAAATGATGCAGGAACTGCGCGGAGCGGGATGGGTCAAAGCCACCGCCTTGCCACTCTTTCCGCGGACCATCGATGGCCTGTTCGGCAAAGGCTGGATCGAGCAACGCGGTTCTGGGAACGGCCTATGCTACCGTATCACCGACAAGGGTCTCGCCGCGAAGATGGCGCCCGTGCGGATTTACAATTAATCATTGCTAACTCTCGATTGAATTAGAATTCTAGGGATGAGGGCGGAGGGGAAAGGACGATGAAGACCTGGCTCGTTCTCGTCGCGATCTGCTTATCAGCGCAGGCATTCGCACAAGATGCGCCGCCGAAAGTCGACAACAAGCCGCACGCTCAGGTCAAGCCGAGAGAGCCAATGGGCTGCAAACTTGTCGGAACGGTCAGGGGCACCAAGCTGTGGGCCGGTGACTGCGAAGCTGCTGAGCTGAGAGGCAGCAGTGCTCCAGCGACGGAAACGCCATCCTTGCAAGAGCGAGCAAGCGGCATAATCCCGCCAGGTCAAAAACAATGATTTGCTTGATGCGTATTCTGGGAATCCTGGCACTCATGCTCACGCTGGCCGGATGCACCGGCGACCGTCTCAGGCAGAGTGCGAATGAACAAGTGGTGGCGGCGATATAGATAGCCCCTAGCCGCCGCGCGATCGGGCTGCTTGAAGAAAAGGAGACGAGATGCGATTTTTCGTAGCCTTGCTCATCGTCCTCGCAGTCCTTTATTTCTGGGACGTAAATTACAATCACGGCGCATTCTCGGATGGTGTAATCCGAATGGCGCAATCTATGCTTCACCACATGGGGCGCTAGGCCCGCGGCGCCGCGCGGTGGCGGCGCCGGTGCGTCTTCCAGGCTCGGGGGCTGCCAGGGTGCCCGCCAGCGCGGAACGCATCCACGGCCACACACCGCGCGCCTTGTGTGCCCACACAGAGCATCCTCAAGCAGTAGCGGCTTCCCTTCATGCGCGCGATCGGCGGAATCATGGCCATGCCCTGTACTCGCTCGCCTGGCGCCGTCGTTCGCCCTCAATTTCGGCTAGCTAAACGAAGACACCCGCTGGAGGCCTAAATGAGCATCATCCCGAAACTTTTGGCGCTGGGTTTGGCGGCCACTCTTAGTTCACCAATCCAACAACGTCAGATCGGTTACAGTGCAGGGGACCCTGATACACAACACATCACTCAGCTTTGGCTCGTGACCTACGTCAACGAGAAAGGCCTCGAAGTGGTTGCTCAGGCAAAAATACAAAGCGGCGACTATGCTCCGCTGATCGCCGCTGATTTTGAACGGCTGGCAAGTTTGCTGCCCGCCGCTCGTGATCTGGCGACAACCCGCAACACCAAAATGCATCTGATCAAATTTACCAATCGCGTGGACATTCAAGATATCGAGCCTTAGTCCGACTGCAGGCCACCCCGTGGCGGCGCCGGTGTGTTTTTGCAGGCTGCGGCGACCCGATGCCCAGGGTGCCGCGCGCCGACGCCCGGCTTTGTAGAACTGGGGCTGAAGGTGCAGGATTAAAGCGGAGGAAAACATTTCATCGCCACCAAATCGCCAGAATCCGCGATCGATAGTGCTATCGCGCAGCCACTCGCCGCCGTGTGCTGCTTTTCAAGGGCGAGCCCAGTTTCGGTTAAACCCCCAGTCTGCCGGGACGGGGTCGCTTCGCAAGAGACCGCCTTCGGGCGGTCTTTTTGTTTGGCCATTTGCCATCGCGCGGTAGTCGCGTCCATGTGTTATTTCGGGTCGGGGCTGGCGAAGTGCCTCCGCCTGCCGGGCGCATCCACGTGCACACCGCGCGCCCTAAATTTGCCGTTGACGCGCTACCATGCCCCCGACAAGCTTGGTGCGTTAGGCCGTCTGTCGGGGGGAGTTAAAATGACCGACCGGAAAACTGATCTTGACGCGCTCGTCAAAGAAACAATGGCAATTGCGAAAGGCATTCGTGTCGAGTTGCCCATCTCAGAACGCGACGAAATTCGACAGCACGTTTTGAACTTCAAGGCGCACCAAGAACGCGTCGCACGCGACAGGGAAGAATTCGCGGCGTCGATCCTGAAAAGGATACTGCAGCGATCGTGACCCGCCGGCCGAAAGACCGGTCGAAGCCTGTCCAAAAGGGCTGCTCACGCCCATTCGACAATCCGATCGATCTGCCGGGCGGTCGCCAGGTTGTCACCCTCAAGGAGGCCGCCGGCTACATCATTAAAGCTGGGCCGCGCAGTCGTCCGGGCCGCCGGATCAGCGGCGCAAGTCCACTGTAATAGACGGGAGGCCGCAGTTAAGCGGCCTCACTCCACATGGTATCATCTTCTTCGTTTGAGCGGTGCGGAGTACGCACGCGGACCATCTCAATCGGCGCAATCCCCCCTTCGGGGAATGGTACAAACACCATGTTTGCAATGGCTTTGGGATCATATTCGCACGTCCCATCGCTGAGCAATGCACAGACGTTATGGCGCACAAGCTTTTCACTGGCGCCGCCAATTCCGTTATGGTCGTTCTCCCATCGGGAAACGTGTTCGGCGGACAGGTCCATTGCTGCCGCAAAATCCTTTTGCTTCATGTCCAGCGCCCGGCGGATAAATCGCACTTCTTTTCCCGCCAAACGCTCAGGACTCTGGGCGCGCGACATCGCGGCTGCTCGGGCCAACCCTTGCAAATCGGGTATTCCAATCATTTCGTCGCCGCAAGCAGAGCAGCGCTGCACGACAACAGCATTCAAGACCTTGACGATCAAACCGCCCAAATCTTCAACGTGCTCTGGCTTCACACTTCTCTCCATCAATCCATTCTTGCATTTGCAACGCATCGGACATCCCTTTCACTCATTTCTTATTCGCCCAGGTCGTGACTACCTTCACCTCTGCGACATCCTCATAAGCCACGACTACGGCCGTTATTTTCCTCCCGTCGTTATCACTTCCCTCTGCCCTCCATTCTTCTTCTCCATTGTCCTTGTTCGTTTCGACCAACGACACTGAGCACCTCCCAAGCATATTTACGGCATCGAGCTTCTCGATGCCGTCTTTCTTCCGCTCGATCTCAGCATGGTCCGTGAAAAAGACCGTCCCGCGTCGCGCGATCCTGCGCAAGCGACCGGCCTCATGCTCAAATGGCATCGGTGTAGACCACAGCTATGGGTTGACGCCAGTTCCATGAGCCTGAGTTGATCCAATGTCAAGTTATTCGTCTACCCTGTTTCGCTTCGCTACGAGTAGATAGGTAGCTAAATGTGGCATTTCCGCCACATTTCGACATATAGGGACGCTAAATTCGTTGACAATAGGTCAAGATTACTTGACCGAAGGTTCAATATTTTCGTGCTGAATCCGTTCCCGAAAGTTCAAATGGCCTATTTGGGATCGACGAACGCCCGAATTCAACCCTATCCCCGTCTAGGCCTCCATCCGCCGCGCCGGCTTCTTCAGCGGCCGGCGTGCTCGAATTTGAGTGTGGGTAAACCGAGCCCCGGCAATAATTTTCGATTCGAATTCCGTCCTGGCGTTCTCTGGCAGCGAGGACGACGACAGCTCGACGAGCGCCATCCATGTCAGGTTCCGATAGATTTCAGGCCGCCGGCCGTAGATGCCGGCGACGCGCATGGCCTCTTGGGCGCTGACCGGCTCGACGCCTAGTTTGCGGCGCAGTCGGCTGAACTCCATGTTGCCGATCGCGTTCGATTTCAAATTCAGCAGTTTCAGGCCGAGCGCGATCTTTCGTTCAATCGCGGGGATTCGCGCCACAGCACGCGGCGGCTTCGGTGGCGGCTTCACCTTGACCGGCTCCGGTACAACCGGCTCGAGGATCTTCGTGATCCGGTTCCGCAAGGCGATGCCCATATGAGTACCGAGGGATTTCTCATCGAATAAATCTAGGCCGCGCATTGTTTCCAGCAGCTCCCTGAGCTTGATGGTGTCCATCGCGTCCAACAGCGCTAGACCGTGACGGGCGAACCGCCCATGCGCAAATGCTACCGCGCACAAAATTGGTTCCAGGAGAGCATCCCTATTTGTATCGCTCTCGAGGAAAATCCTGAGAATCGCGGTGATGTGTCCGGCACCACCGCCGCCGAAAAATTTGTCCTGGCGATAGAGCCATTTCTGCAGCGTTAGGCGGACAGCATCGTCGAGAGGCGGCACGTCGTCGAAAGCTGCCAGCACGGCGCGAACCTCCGCCGCTGTCTTCGCGTTATCCCACGATTCACGATACGGAACGACGCCCGGTGGCGGTGGCAGATCATCGTCGTCGTCGTCGTCAAGCCTCCGGACCTTGCGCTTCGCCACTCCACCTACCCCTCACTGGCATCGCAGGCATCGTCAGACGTGGTTACGTCCGCCATCGTTGACGAGCCGTGCGAGCAAGACCGTTGCCGGCCTTGAACTCACAACACTAATTCAATATGCGCGGCGTCGCGCCGTTAGCCTCAAGTTCATGCCGTCGTTTTTGAATGGCTACCACGATTGAGTCCATGCCGGCGGCCATGCTCTCAGGATCGGCGTTCGGAAAAGCCCTGAGAAATTCAGCATTCAAATTTGTGCGCATGCGCTCGAGCGATGCGTCGACCTTTTCGTCCGGCTCGCTCGCGAGAAACAGGCCGAAGTCGTCAACGGCGGTCATGATGCGAGCTTCCCATTCTCCAGGCGTCATCGTCGCTGTCCGTCCTTACCGTCGTCGTCATCGAGAAGATCGTCGATCGCCTCTTTGAAATGATGTCCCGCAGCGTGCAAAAGATGCAGAATTTCACGAACTTCGCTCGCATGGCGGCCGTAACCGGAGAGCGCCCCAACTGCTGTGGCGCCAGCCATTCGGTGAATTTTGTCCTCAGATGCGATCGCCGATGAGACGAGGAAGCTGCGCGGGGGGATGCGGCTCGTGCCAAGTTCCTGGTAGACGGCTATCTCGAGGTCCGAACCCACGGCGCCCTCCAGCTCGTGGACGGTGTATTCGATAGAATCTCTAAGCTTTCCGGTGCGCAACAACGGCTTCGGCGTCGGGAAACCGTGCCTCTGCTTGTCCGCAATTGTCGACGCAGCAAGAGGCGCCCAGAGCTCGTGCTCTTTCCCAATCGCGGCTTTTGCTTTTCGCTGGACGATCTTGCAAGCCTCTTCGATGATCTTCGGGCCGGCCGCATGAAGGTCGCGCTCGATCGCCGGTAACTCGGCGATAAATCCGAGAAGTGAGAAAACGCGCGTCATTCAACTCAGTCCTTGTTAGTTGCCGATCGCCGGGGGGAGTATCCCGCATCGGCTGACGGTGTTTTCTGGACCCGCGACACTTGCCGTCTTGTCGCGTCCCGCGCGGGCAATGAAAGGAAGAAAGTTGCCCGCGCGGGCCAATCCGTCCGGCGCAAACCGGACGAACCGCGTTGTTATCTCGGGAATGCAAAGCTGGTTGTCGGCGCTGGCCGACGATGCGCCTTCGCGGCAAGCTCTGGGCTTGCGGTGAACGAACGTTCGAATGCCTGTGACACCGACAAGAACGGTGCCGATGCCCTCAGTTTTTCGGCCATGTCGACCAGCTGCTGATACGCCGCCGACGCGTCGGTGTTGGTGTCGAGGGCGTCCTCGGCGCCGACCTGCGTTGCCTGCAAGGCCGCGTTCTTGGTGAGCTGATGTGCTTTGCGGAGCAGCGCCCCGTCCTCGGTGCCAGCGGTGAAGATCCGACTGAAGGCGCCGGCGGCGCTCTCGCCGTCACGCTTGTTGAGTTTGGCATGATCAAGAACGAGTTCTGTGAATTCGCTCTCGGAGATTCCAAAATCGCGCTGTTGATCGACCATGGCCTTGGCGACACCGACAAGACCGAAGTTTTTGACTATCGCGTGAACCTGTTCCATGGGTTGTTGTTCCTTTTCGGGTGTTTCCCGCTTGGTCGTGCGAATGATCGCTTGGCCCGCAGGTGTTGAAAGTAAAAAACTAATCGCTTCCGCCCGACTGACCCTGCCGCCGCCGGCCTCAACGATTAAATCGGCGAGGTGGCCGACGTGACTGCTGACCTGCGACGGTGTTTCGGTAGCCTTGGGCGCGGCAGATCCATCGTCCCGCTTCATCAACAAAATCTGCGCGCCTGGGTTGGCGGCACGGGTGACAGAAGACACTTCCGTGACGACAAGTTTCCGCAAAACCTTCGGCTTCTTCATCACGCTGCCTCCTGCTTGGAGTCGCCGATCCGCGCGTCGATGTTCGGAGTTAGCATTCTTTCCCAGCCGCTCACGAGATCCCGGAACGAACGACGCTGGTTTGGCGCTAAATACTCAAAGCCTTCTTTTGACCAAGGCGTCCCCATCAAGGCTGCCTTCAGCGCGAGGGCGCCCAAGACCCGCATCTGGTCATGCGAAGGAGCGGTGGCGCCGAGTTGATGCATCTGGACCAGCGTGTCTTTCATCTCCGCCGCGGCGGAGTTCATGTCGGCGAAACAATCATCAATAATGCTGCCCAGCTCGGCGAACCGCTTCAGCTTCTCACGCAATTGCAGGGCTTGCGCGCGATCGGCCGCGCGCGATTCATCTGCACGGGCGGCAACGAGACGTGCATTCGCAACGTTGATCGCGCTTTCGATCGAAGACATTTCCGAGGTGTGCGTAGCGGTCGCGATGTTGATGGCATCCAAACGCTTGCGCGCCTTCGGGTCATTGCCGGAATGAGCGTCGAAGGCGACGCGATCCCTTTCGGAGGCCAGTTCGACTGCCTGCTGAATTAGATGTTGCCGCTTGTCCTCCAGCGATTTGATGCTGGTTTCCGCTTCTGCGACCGTGGTCATTCTTAGTTTCCTTTCAAATTGAAAAAATGGCGGCGCCGATCCATAGGGAGATGCTGGCGCCGCCGAGTTTATCTCCGCGTGCAGTTCTGATCCGCGGAGGGTTCAAATTCCGCCCCAATTCCGGCCAGCGAGTCCGCCGCCACCGCCGCGCCACGGTTCATGGGGTTGATTTCGCCGCAGGTACGGGTTGTTCGCAACAATGTCCGGCGCCGCCGGCGCGTTGCCGTCGATCACTTCGCCGGATTTTGTGATGATGATCGGGCCGACCATCGGAACCTCGGGGACGGTTGCACTGGAGACAGCCGCATGCGCTGCCATTGCGAGCGCGATTACAACGTCGATCTTGTGCGATGTTTTCTCTTTCGCCAGCCGGATACCGCGCGGAGTTTCCAGAGCAATGGTGCGGCTCACCGCTAGCCTGATCGCGTCGTCGGAATAGAACTCGATGCCGCAGCCCTTGATGAGCTCATAAAGGTTGCTGCCCATTGCCGTCAGGTTGGGGACGGTCTGAGGAAACTCTCGCATGGGCACGCCCGCCGCGAAGAGCCGCTGCGCAACGCTTGCCATCTGATACGGATCGTAGTGAACCCCGCGCGCGGCAAAGCGGCCACACATATCGCGGACGGTTTGCTCAATGGTCGTCTCGAAATCGAGAGGGTGGTCTGGCGAGGGCTGAAAGATCCGGTGGGCAATCAGGCGCACCTTGCTACCCATCTCGAACGTCACCGCGACAACTGCCGTGCTATCGTGCTTTACCGAGGCATCGACGCCGATCCAGACCGGCAGCTTCTTGTCGGCAACCACCGGCGCAGCATCCAGAGTGACGCAGCGGTCGAACCAATCCATATCGACGAACGTCGATTCCGATGACACGAACCTGTTCTCGATCATGCGTAAGTAGGCGTTCGGCCGCAGCTGCTGGCGCATCTGATCGAGCCATTCCCGCGTCTGCCAAGGCGCAATCGGCTCGTGATGCCAGGCCATAAGCAATCCGTCGCCAGCATAGAGGCTGTCTCCAACGGTCGGTTGCGCAAGACCTCGTTTGTAAAGCTCCTCGAGGAGCTGAGAACTCGCCTTCGAAGCCTGCGTAGGTCACCGTCAGACGGCATGCGACCTTGCGCGTGGGCGGTGGCACCAGCTCGTCCCACAGCCGCCGAGAACGTTCGCTCGTGAACGCCCACAACTCATCGAAAATCGCCATATTAGGGTTGGCGCCCGCGGCCCCAGCGTAGTCGCTGGCGATGGCAGTAATGGTTGCGCCCAGCTCTGGGAATTCAATCTTCGAGTTCGTGCTGACTGCTGCCCGCGCCAGTAGCGGCGAGGCCTCAACGATTTGCTTTGCGGCGGTAAAAACGCGGCCCTGCGCTTGCTCCAGGTCGTTGGCAACGACCACGCCCTCAGCAAAACGCCCACCGAGCAACAGCACTACAACGAGCAGAACCAGCGCTGCGAACCCCGTTTTGCCGGACTTCTTGATGGCTGCGAAGACAAGTTCCGGATACCTGAGCCGGCCGGCTTCGGTGACATCGAATGCCATCGCCAGGAATGCGCGTTCAGCTTCGTTCAGAACGAACGGCTTTCCCGTTTCTGGATCGTGAAGCACCTCCTCAATGAACGAGCAGGGCTGCGCTCGCCAGCGGGCCAGCGCCGATGAGCTGAGCTCAGCGCTCAAGATCCTGCCCCTTGCAGGATTTGAACGAGCGTCGGGGCCTCGCTCCCGTTGGCGCCGGCCTTGATGCCGAGGCGGCGTACGGCGCGATCGGCAGCGCCTTCAATGCGGGTGAGTGCGCTAAGGTCGATTGCGCCGCCCCGAAGGGCTTCCGCGCGTGTCCGTTCGGCGATCAAAACGAGGTCCACTGCGCGCGTGATGTCGTTCATCAGGGCAGGGGAGGCCTGATCGGGGCCACCCGTAGCAGCGACATAGGTCGCGATTAGATCGCGGCGTCGCCGCCCTTCCGAGGTCCGGCCATCAACGCCAGCAAGCCGGTGCGGTTGGTTCGTGGTGCGTGAACGGTTCGTAAGCGATACCCTGGCGGCTGCGGCGTGAGCGGATTGCATTCTTTCGATACCCTCGTGTTACCCGAACTAGAAATAACACGAGTTTATCCAAATTAAAATACTGACAAACCTAGACAATTACAGACAAGATGCCCTGATTGGTTATCAGGTGACGCATATGCGTCAGATTTTGCTGCCGGATCGCCAGCCGTTTGGAAGGCCTGCGCCGTGAGGTGGACCAACGCGACCGCGGCCAACAAATTTTCTGCCTGACCGCGCGGACACAGAAAAGGACACAGAAAAGCGGACACAGAAAAACACAGGGCTAGAGCGGCGGCTGGGTTGGATCGATAATGTCGCCGTACTTCCAGCATGTGCGCTGATGCGCGAGGTGGGCCTCGTGTTGTTCGCGCTCTTTCTCGACTTCCATGACACGACGATCGCGGGACGTGGTGATGTCCAGTATCTTGCCGGTAATGTCGTGGCGATGATGTTTGGCCTCGGCAATGGCCTCGAGCACCTCGGAGATTGCCGGCGTGAATCTGGATGTGCGGCGTAGGTGTCGGCAGGCTGCATCGATATCGCCGATGGACGGCTGCATGGCGGCGACGTCTTCAATTAACATCCGGCCATAGATTTCGCCGTCGGCACTACCGGCGTTAGGATAGCACTTGACCAGGATGGCGAGTTGTTTGCCAATTTCCAGCATCGAAGCTGGCCGTCCGAGTTGCTGCAAATCGTTGAGCACGGCTTGCGCTTCCGGCAAGATCGCGTCGAGCGCGGCGAGGTATGTGGCGGCGCTGTTGAACTCCCCCCAGCCATTAGGCTCCGGGGGGTATTGCCTCCTCATTATCTGACTGGCGCGTGCATAGATTTGCTCTTGGCGCGGAAGTTCGGGCAAGCCTTCTGTTTTTTTGACAAGGTTACTCACGGCTGTTGTCCTCGAAATAGCTGCGCATGCCTTCGATCGCGGAATCGGCGCGGTTGGGTTTAACGAACTGGCCCGCGGTTTTCGGCTCATCGGCCCAACAGCCGCCGTTTAGCCAGGTTGCAGGGTGCTTGGTGAACCTCGGATCCTCTGTTGCGCGCTCGGCGGCGTAGCGCATGGCGCCCGCCAAAAGTTCCTCAGGCGTCGCCTTCTTCTTTTTTATGAGCGATAGGTACGATTTCTCGGCGTTGAGCTTTCCCACTTTTCTTGGGTATTGCCGGTACCAAGTCTCGAAATCTGACGGTTGGCTAAGTTCTGATTTGTTGACCACCATGAGACTTTTTCTTTCAATGGTTTCTTCATTGGTTTCTATAAAAGGTATCGTCGGAAGCTGGCTTCCACGTTTAGCGGTGGATTTCTTCCGGGTTTCGGGTCGATTACTTCCAGGTTTAGGTTCTCTATCCTGGAAGCCCATTTCCGCCTTTGAGGGCGATAACGTGGAAGCGTCGTTCCGCCTTTCCGCATCCATCATGACTGGCTTGAAGCGGCTGGTTTTGCCCCTTCCACCTTTGCCGGTGATCGTAAGATGTCCGGCATCTCGCAGCCGCGTGAGCGCATCGCGAATAGCGCGGTCGGTGGCATTGCAGATGCCTGCGAGTTGCGGCTGCGACGGCCAAGCATCACCGGTGGCGCGATTGACGAACGTCAAGATGGCGTAGGCCAGGCGAAAGCAGAGTGGCGTGAGGCTATGGTCAGCGCCTACCTGATCGAGCCACCTAAATTTGTTGGCGGTGAATTGCTTGTCTTCAGTCGTCATCCGGGGGCACCGTCCGCGAGGTCGGCGCCACCCTGGGCGCCGGGAAGCGCGGCAAAGCGGCCAAGCGCAACCGCAATCGGACCGCCGACGGAATGCCGGATCGTGTCAACACTCACTCCATGCTGAAGCAGCAGCGACACGAGAATAGCTGCCGTTTCGGCGTTCGATTGCAGCGGTGTTCCGGCCTTTCCTACATCGAGGAAGATTTCGGCCAGGTCGCCATTGGCAAATCTGCCAGCCGTCGCACGGTAGCGGTGGCCTTCATGCTCGAACGAGAACGAGGCATTTGCTCTCCGGTTCGGGAGGGCTGTGCGGGGGGCGCTCATGCCTGCACCGGCGCGTTTGCGCATTGAACGGAGGGAATGGACGGCATCGCGGTTTCACCGAACGGACGCGCCGACCGCGCGGCTGGAAATGGCCTCCAGGTTGCGAAGCGCGGTCCCTCGGTAGCGGTTTCCCTGACTACGATTTCAGCGCCATAACCGATCGAGCTCACTCGAAGCGCACGCTGGCCATCGCGGTAACAACGGAGTTCGGCATCAGGATCAACGCCGGCACCGAGGAGATGCCGGCAAAGATCCAAGGCACCGCGCGCGCTGATGTTGTTGACGACAGCGCTGTCGCTGCCGACGAGTTGCGCCGCGACGATGTTCGGTGTATGTGAATTGCTGAGCTTCCGGCCAAGGTGCTCGCAATTCGAAGCTGGCTCACCGTGTGGCGCGGTGGCCGGCTTCGCCGTATCTGGGGTCTGCATGCATCAGCGCCGGGCAGCCTGGGCGCGATCAAACTGGGTTAGCTCAGTTTCGTCGTAATATTTGCGTTTTTGAATCACCAGCGCGCGCGGGAAGTTCAGCTTTTCGTCGCGCTCCCAGCGAGCGAGCGTGCGGTTGTGGATCCCGTAGCGCTCGCACACTTGGCGGGTGGGAAGTTTCCTCGAAGGCTCAATGAGTGACATGTCCGTCTCCGTGCGTGTTATTGACGGACACGTAAATAGAGGGCGGAAATGGTGTGGCGCAAAACCTTTATCGTGCAACAGGCGACATGAGGCGACGTTTAAGTGCCTCTACAGACCGGATATCGGCCTGGTTCAGTGCGATTAACCGAACCTCGTCGTTGGTGAGCGGTGGTGCGGTATTCTCGATCGCCTCAACCATGGAGGGCACCAGGCAAGACAATGCAGCAAACTCCACTTCCTCTGTGGCATACTCAAATGTCTGACCAAACTTGGCTGTATATTTCCTCAGTACCTCGTGCTTTCGCTCATCGTCGAACCGAGCGGATTGTTCAGCAACTGCCGCCCAAAACTCCGGCTTTTTGAATAATCGATGGATCGTCGTCTCTTGACCGGGGCGGCCCAAGGCAGCGGCGATCTTCCGATGCGATTTACGCGGGTTTCTCACAAGGTAGTGAGCAACTTTCTGAATAAGTGACGCATCTTTCGCGCGCGAACGGGGTGCCGCACTTACGGCAAACTCCGCTTCAATTCGGTCGACCAAGATCTTTGGTGGCGGCTCGTGACGGTCGCTGCATTCACGCAAGGCATACATTAAAATACGTTGCCGCGTGGCTGGCCAACATTTGGCTAGACCAATCCAAATAGCCTGAGCGGCTGGCCATACTGTCGTTGAACTCATATCCCGTAATGCTTGTTTAGATGATCGCTCGAAGAACTCATCTTGAGCCTGGTCAAATTCGGCGCTGGCTGGAATGGTGCCCTTGCTCATTTGCGCAGCGCCACGACGTTCGAGGGTTGCTTACCGGACACAACGCTCTCGACGTGCGAGGCCCACGCTTGCAAGGCAGCGCGCTTTTCGTCTGCATAGGAATGTCGCTGGTACACGCCGACGATGCCACGGAAACTGCCGCTCGAGTGATTCAGAACCTTTTCGATGACCGGAAGCTGAATTCCGATTCGCGCCATGCCGCTCGCCATCGTTCTGCGCAAGTCATGAAAGGTCCAATGGTCAACCGGCGGCCTATCGGTCGTAGCATCGACGATCGCGGCGTCTATGCGATCCTTGGCGCGGGAGAATCCTGACACCGCTGCATCCCGACGAGTTGCGAACACGAAGCCCTTGCTGGTCTTGATGCGGGGCAGGGCGCTAAGGATGGCGATGGCCGCGTCTGATAGCGGTACTTCGTGGCGCTCGCCGTTTTTCACGCGCTCGGCCGGCAGCGTCCAAAGTTTATTCGCGAGGTCGACCTCTTCCCAGCGCATGCCACCAACCTCAGAGAGGCGTTGGCCAGTCAGTATGAGCAACTTGACCAACGGCCCAAACGGCCAGCCGTCGCCTTCAGCGGCATTCCAGACCATCCGCAGTTCATCATCCTTCAGAAAGCGTTGACGACTGCGTTCCGGAGCAGGGGGCTCTATCAGCGAGCAGGGCGAAACCTGAATGACATCCCGAGCCAAACACCAATTGAACATCTTTCTAACGGCCGCCAGATTTCGGTTTGCCATGACGGGGGCTCGGTCGCGGACTGTATCAAGCAGCGCGATGACGTCGCGCTTGGTGATATCTTGTACTTTCCGACCGGTCCACGATTGGAGCACCGTGGGCGGCTTGTCTTTCTGCGGCTCGACGATGAGCAACTCGCCGGCGTTTTGCGGATCGGGTTTGAAGCCCAGAATTCGCGCAGTCTCGCGCCATGAGGCCTCTCGGGTGTTCTTCATGGCGTGCCGTTCGATGAATTCGCGGGCAACGTTTTCGAACAGATCGCGCTTCCCGCGGGCCTCCTCAGCAGCCGCTTTCTTGGCATCCCCCTTGGCTGCCTGCTTTTCCGTAGCGGGGTCGCGGCCTTCAGCGGCGGCGCGTAGGGCCTTTCCGCCGATGTCGCGGGCGGCCTCAAGGGTAATCGCGGGAAACGCACCCAGGGTCAGCTTACGCGGCTGGCCGGCGTATCGGTAGCGGACGGCGAATGACTTTGCGCCTGATGGCTGCACCACGAGGTAGAGCCCAACGAGCAACCCGTCGGGGATTTCCTGGCGAGCTTGCTTCGCGTCCGCGTTCTCAATTCGCTTCACTGTCAGGGCTTTTGTCATAATCAGTATGCCGTCCGGGTAACAGCGGGGTAACGGTTACCCCTCGTCTGTTAGTGTTACCCTGTGTCCGTGACGATGCCGGACAAATGCCCAAATTGCAATAGCTACCGAGCTATCTTCACTGATAGATGTCCTGATTTGTCCGGGTCGGTCGAGGTGTCAGGCCTGACTGTAAATCAGCCGTCTTATGACTTCGAAGGTTCGAGTCCTTCTTCCCCCACCAACCAGACTTCATCGGTGCTCGGCGTATTCCAGGCGTTAGCACCACAACCCGATTTTTAAGGCGCCCGGTCGACCATTCCGGGCCCTGGGCGTCACCACGTGTAGCGCACCACGCCCTTGCCGGCGTAGCTCGACGTGACGTCGGAAAACTCGCCCTCGAAGGTGGCTGCCGCCGACCAGCCGTTCAGCCATTTCTTTTCCACCGAAGCGGTGACAAGCGCGGAGTCGGAGGCCTGCGCCGCGCCGTTGACGACGAAGCTCGCGCCGGGCAGCGTCTGGAAGGTGGCTGCGATCGAACGATCCGGATCGTAATCATGGGCCCAGGCCACGCGCCCGCGCAGCGTGAGAATGCCGTCTGGCATCGCAAAGGACTTGTCGGTGCGAATGCCGAGTTCGCTGCGCGCATCGGTGACGTCCTTGGCGTTATAAGCGAGAGCAAACGCATTGGAGCCGACAATGGCTTGCTCGGCATAGGCAGGCAGATCGAACGTCGTGAACTGCGCGGCAGCGTAAGGGGTGATGCCGATGCCGCCGACCCAGGGCGCGACAAAGCGATAACCGCCTTCGAGACGCCCCGAAAACGCATTGGCGTTGAACTGCGCGCGGAGTTGATCGGACCCGGCCATGGTCACGGTGCGGTTGGTGGTGATGTCCTGCCAGCCATAGGCCAGTGCGGCTGAGACGTAGGCAGCACCAACCGTGTGCCGGATGAACGCGCCGGCCTGGAACAGGTCGGAATGTCCGGAGCCGCTGCCCGCGACACTGAAATTGGTGCCGCCGCCCGCCAGTGCAAAGCCCGCAACCGTGAACGGCGAGATGCGGTAATCGGCGCCGATCGCGGTGCCGTAGATGCTCGATGTCGCCGTATTCGAGCCGAGTGCGGCATTGCCGTCGGTGGTCTGCGAACCGCCGAAGCCCGCCCCCCACACGCTCCAGCGCTGCTCGAAGGGCGTAACCGGCGGCGCCTTGGTGAACATCGCATAGGCGTCGCGCGCGGCGCCGGACGTTTGAGTCGAGGCGTAACCGGTTGGCGCGCTCGGACCCGAGGTCACGCCGTCACCGCGCCCTGCGACGAACGGATCGGTCAGCAGGCCCATGAACAGGTTCATGGCATCGAAGGTCGCTTGCTGCGATCCGGTCGCCAATTCGCCCGAGACTTGCGTCAAGCCTCCGGGCGTCAGCGTGGCGAACGATACCGGGATGCTGCCATTGGCATTGAAGAAGTTGGTCAACGCAGTGCCGACATTGCGCTGGTTGACGTTGAGGCCCGGTATTATCCCGAAATCGACCGCGAAATTGAGATAGGCATGGGTCGGGTCGTAACTGAGCGTGGCAACGAGGCCGCCGGAAGGAGCGGCCAGACCGACCCCTGCAAAGCCGCCGCTGACGCCGCCGTTCGCGCGAGGATCATGTATTGTATTGCTTCATCACCTCGCTGCCGGGCAGGAACGCCGCCCCGACGGTGCCGGCCAACGTCGCGGCGCCGGTCACATTGGCAAAGGTCGAGGCCGTGGAGTTGAGCGTGACGAGATACAGCGCGCCGGACTGGAAGGCGAGATTGCCGGCGATCGCAAGCGACGAACCCGGGATGCCATTGCCCGGAAGCAGCGTGCCGCCGCTGGCGATCATGGTGTTGCCGACGGTGCCGTTGCCGCCGAGCGATGCCGCCGGCGCTCACGGTCATGCCCGCGTTGGCGAGCGTGCCGTTGACATCGAGGGTGCCGCCGCTGACGGTCCAGGGCATCGCCGTCGCATTGGTGCCCGTCAGCGTCCAGGTCGACCCGCCGATCTTGTTGAAGGTCGAATAGCCCGAATATTGCGTGGCAAACAGGCCGGCGTCGAGCGTGTCGCTTCCCGTCATGCCGCCGAGCTGGAACGTGTCGGCGCCGAATCCGTGCGCGGTACCGCTGATGACGCTGCCCGGCGCGAGCGTGAGCGTGTTGCCGCCGCCGGCGAAAAAGATCGCGGTACCACTGCCGCCGCTGATCGTTCCGGCGTTGAAGACCGACGTGTTGCCGCTCGACGCGATGGCAGCGGAGTCGGAGGTGATCAGGCCGCCGGCATTGTTGGTGACGCTGCCGCTTGTCATGGAAATAGCGCTCAAGGAGCCGCCGCCCGATGCAGCCGAGATGGTTCCGGAGTTCGTGACATTGACAACATTGCCCTGGATGGCGGTACCCCCAAGACCGGTCGCCGAAATCGTCCCGAAATTCGTGATGGTAAGATGGGGCGTCTGCGAGCCCGAAACGCCGAAGGCGTCGCCGGTGATGAGGCCGGTCTGGTAGTTTATCAGCACCAGCGTATTGGCATTGAGGCCCGTGCCGCCGCTGCCTGCGGTCGGGGCCGATATCGTTCCGTGGTTATAAACGATGGCGCTGTTGGCATTGATGCCGTAGGCGTCGCCGTGTGATCACGCCGGTGGCGTTGTTGGTCACCGTCACCACGCTGGTGTTGTTGGCGGCGAAATCGATACCCTCGCCGCCGCCAAAAGTGGTCAGGCCGGTGATCAGACCGGAATTTATGACCGTGCCGGTACCGATGCCCTGGATACCGAACGAACCCTGAATCGTCGCGCCAACCTTGTTGGTGACCGAGAGGCCGGTGTCTGGGCATTGATGCCGGCCAGGTCGAAGACAAAGTTGGGAATATCAAGCCTGCCGATGGTCCCCGAATTGATCACCGTCAGATTGGTGCCGTTGGAATTGATGCCGAACACGTCACCGATTCCGCCGCTGCCCGCGGTGGTGACGGTGCCGAGATTGGTAATCGTGTTGTTGCTGCCGACGTCGATGCCGATGCTGGTGCCGGTCACCGATGCGGCCGTCTGCACATTGAGCGTGAGCCCGTTCTGCAAGCCGCTGCCGTAACCGGTGTTGATCTCGGTGCCCTGATTGAGGGTAGCGCCGCTGCAGGTGACCGTGACGTTAGATGATGCGCTGGACGGCGCGCACAGGGCAAACGCCTCTGATGGCGCGAACGCTGCGGCGCCGAGCAAGCACATCGCGACGAGCGACGCGCGATCGAATCGATAACGGGCGCATTCTCGCGCAATACTCGAGGATGCCGGGACCATCCTTTTGATTTGCTTTGACGCCACGCGACACCACATGCACGGCCATTCCCGCGCCCCGCCCCAAGGCGTACCCGGCAACTTAGTGGAATATTTCAGGCGGACCAGCGGTCTGGACGCGGTGTGCCGGGAATTCTGTGCTCTGCGCCAATTCGGCAACACTTGCGGCGGCCCGGTGGACATAATGTCGGACCGTCGTCGCGCCGGCGATCCAGAACCTGACGGGCGAGCGACGGCCCAATCCTCCTGCGTTTCGTCCCACGGCGGCCGTCCCTGTCTGGCGAAGTGGCCTGAGCGGAGCTCAAGTCCTTCTTCCGCAGAAGCTGCATTGAGGGCGGCCAAAAAAGACGCGACGGGATGACCCCGTCGCGTCCCAACTTTTGTAACTCGCTGGTCCAGGCGCTGAGAGCGCCCTGTTGCCAGGCCCAAACAGGCTCAGCGGGCGATCCCAGCGAGGTGACAGCGCTTGGTGTAAGACACTGGATCACCTCCTTTCGTTGTTGATGGAAACATCAATATAGGCGCCGAATCAGCGCCTGTTAAGGGCAGCGGGACTGCGGCTTGGGGACGGCGTGGTTTCGGGTCCCGACCGGCGCATAGCGGTTGAGGCGGCCTGCCGGGCGTGATAGGTGATCGGCCCACATGCGGGTGTAGCTCAATGGTAGAGCAGCAGCCTTCCAAGCTGAATACGAGGGTTCGATTCCCTTCACCCGCTCCAGTTTTTTTCTTGACTTAAGCTGTCAAGAACTTTTCATTCTGACAAAGCTGCGCATTTCCATTCTGACAAATGTTCACTTTACGGTCGCTTGCTTCGCTAGTTTTGCACGCCGCTTGATGCGCCTCATTGCGAAAACGTACGCCAGAGATCGCCAGGCCTCACCGGCATGGTGCAGTTGCTCTGGCGCCATACTGCAGCAATGGGGACGTTATTGATGCCGCACCTCGGCGTACCGCGATCGCCTGTGAAACGGTGAGGGACTCGCAGGGAGACCTGCCGAAACCTTTCGTGAGGCCGCGTTGTTCTCGGCCTGCGCCGGCGCGCCCGGTGAGCCGAAATACGGTCGCTCGAGAAACGGCGTCCGTCGATATCCGTTCGCCTTCCGGTAGGTCTCGCGCAACGCCGCACGATCCATGATGTCTCGTTCCCGGTGAATTTTCGTTTCCGTATACCGTCGCCGGCCCAATTGGTCCGGAGAGGCCATCAGTTTGAGCCCCGGCCATTGGATTGCCTGTTCTTCGTCGGGCATCGCGAACTCCATGTATTTCCAGGCCGAGCGCCAGTGCTCGATGGCGATCGCTTCCGCTTGGGTTCCCACGCGTAGCCGGCCCGCAGACGAAATTACCCGCGTAGGGTGACCCGCTTTTCATTCTGACGCATGCCGATTTCGTGCGCGCCACAGAAGAGTCTTAGCTTGCGAGGGGATGGCCACTGCGGGTGTGGGGAGGTCGGCTCCTGGCAGATATCGCGCAGAGTATTTTGCGGGCGGCCAATGCGGGCCCCCCGGGGAGGAAAGCATTAAGCGGCCTTAGCCGCTTCAACTGGTCCATTCGACAACAGCATGACCGCCGACGCCGTGTTCGAGATCGGAATGTGATAGGAGCGGCGCAGCTCCTTTACCTGCCCCTGCATCGCCGCGCGCGCCGCGATCCAGCACATCACCTCCACGCCTTGCGCGCCGGCCTTCTCGACGACGTCGAGCGCCGAATATTTATTGAGCGCGGAGACGTCGCCCGAGATCGCATCCATACATTCTTGATCGAAAGCCTTGTTGATGAAACCCGCTCTCTCGCCGTCGAGCTGGTGCGACAGGCCGCCGCTTCCGAGAACGAGCACCTTCGCGTTCTCCTCATAGGATTCGATCGCCCGGCCGACCGCTCTGCCGAGATCGTAGCAGCGCTTCGGACCCGGCAGCGGATGCTGGATCGAATTGATGGCGATCGGCACGATGCGCACCGGCCAATTGCTGTCCGGATACATCAGCAGCATCGGATTGGTGATCGCGTGATCGACCGTCATTTCCTGACACATGACGGGATCGAAGCCGTCCGCGACAATGCCGTTGATAATATGCCACGACAGCTTCAGATCGCCCTTGAACGACGACGTCGTCGGAATGCCCCAGCCCTCGTCCTCGCTGACGTAATCGGACGCTGCGCCCACGGCGAAGATCGGCATCTTGTCGAGGAAGAAGTTGAGGCCGTGGTCGTTGTAGAAGAACACGACTACGTCGGGCTTTTCCCTGCCTATCCACTCGCGCACTGGCGGGAAGGCGTCGAAGAACGGCTTCCAGTACGGCTCGTTCTGCTGCTTTTTCGCAATGGCGTTGCCGATCGCCGGCACGTGCGACGTAAAGAAACCTCCGATGATTCGAGCCATTATTGCCTCCCTGCGTCCAGAAGTTTCTGTTTGAAAGCCTCGACCGACATACCGGTCTGCTGGGCGCCGATGTCTTGAACACCGAGGCCGAGAATGCCGGCGAGCTTGGCCAAGTAATAGGCGTTGCCGCCGGCCTCGATCATCTTCAGCACACTGCCGGTGGCGAGCGCCGCCCGCTGTTCGGGCGTCAGCTTGTACTTGTCGATGTACGCGCCCTGGTCGGCAAGGAATTTCTTGCGGTTTTCAGGATCGTTGAAGGAGAAACACATCTTGTTGAGCTGGTAGCCCTTGGCCGCCTGCTCTCCGTCGAACACTGTGGTGCCTTCGATTTCACGTTTTTGCGCCATGACGCGCCTCCCTGTTCTTCAGCGGCCTCATCAGGAAGATGTTTCCGCGTGCGCAATTATTTTGACTATTTTGCATAATCGCCGGCCGGCGGATTTGCTCTGGATCAAACTCAAAGCTAATCGCCGCACCGGATTGCTAGAATGGCAGTCCAACATAGTTTTCGGCCAACGAGCGAAGGGCGGCCTCAGACGAGAACAGATACGACAGATCCGTCTGTTGCAGCTTATCGTCATAAGGAATGTTGTCCGGGAAGTGATGCAGCAGCATGGTCATCCACCATGAAAAGCGCTGCGCTTTCCAGACCCGCGCCAGGGCCTTTTGGGAATAACCGTCAAGACCAGCATCGTCGCCCTTTTTGTAGTGATCGACCATAGCGTGATAGAGGTAGTAGATATCCGATGCTGCGCTGTTAAGTCCGCGCGCGCCTGTCGGCGGCACGATATGCGCCGCGTCCCCGGCGAGAAACAGGCGGCCATATCGCATCGGTTCGGCCACAAAGCTGCGCAATGGTGCGATGCTTTTTTCGATCGATGGGCCGGTGATCATCCCGGCTGCGACCTCAGCTGGCAGACGGCGCTTGAGCTCAGTCCAGAAGGCATCGTCAGACCAGTCTTCGGTCGAATCCGCAAGCGGAACCTGGATGTAATAGCGGCTCAGCACCTGCGACCGCAGTGAACAAAGCGCAAAACCCCGCTCATGTTTGGCATAGATCAGTTCGGGTGAAACCGGCTTGGTCCGCGACAGCACGCCGAGCCAGCCGAAGGGATAGACACGTTCGTATTCCCGCAGCACATCCTTTGGAATCGACTTGCGGCTGACGCCGTGGAACCCATCAGCGCCGATGACATAATCGCAATCGAAGCGGATGATCTTGTCACCGTCGCGATAGGTGACATAGGGCGCTTCGGAATTCAGATCGTGGGGCGTTACGTCCTCGGCGTTATGGATGACGTTGCCGTTCATTCGGTCGCGCGCCTCGTAGAGATCGCGCGTCAGTTCGGTTTGGCCGTAAACCACGACAGAGCTGCCGCCCGAATATTTGTGGAGATCGACGCGGTCCATCACCCCGTCATGGGCGATATGGAAACCGTTGTGAATCTCGCCCTCACGGTCCATGCGATCGCCGCACTTGGCTTCGCGCATCAGCTGGGCGAATCCGTGCTCCAGCACTCCAGCCCGGATCCGGCCGAGTACATATTCGCGGCTGTACTTTTCCAGCAAGACGGTCTCGACGCCCTGCAGATGCAGAAGCTGGGACAGCAAGAGCCCAGACGGTCCGCCACCGATGATGCAAACCTGGACCTTCATCTTTTTCCTCCCTTAATTTTGGACAAATCTACGCACTTTTTCTCTCCCCGGAATGGATAGACCTCACATTGTCTTGTATGATTCGAACATGACCGAGACGCCGGCGAACCGAGCCATACGGACCTACAACCTGTTCGGCGAGGCCGGCGATTTGCCGGACGTCGTGCATTGCGAAACCATTGCGGCGCGTTCAGTCCTGCATGAATGGGAATTCTCACCACACCGGCATGCACGGCTGCATCAGATCCTGCTGATCGCGCGCGGCGGCGGACAGGCGGTGCTGGAGGAACGGGTCCACGTGCTGGGGCCGATGCGGGTCGTCAATGTGCCCGTCGGACATGTCCACGGCTTTACCTTCCGACCCGGAACGGAGGGTTGGGTGGTCACTTTTGCCGCTGAAATGCTAGATGAGGTCTTGATACCGTCCGAGGGGTTGCGCCGCGTTTTGGCGCATTTGACCGTGATGCGCGGTACGCCCCCGATGCGAATGGCAATGGAGCAGATATTCGCCGAATTCGCAGGGCGTCATTTTGCCCGAGCGCACGTGCTGCGAGCATTGTCCGGAGCCTTGATAGGCTTGGTAGCGCGCGAACTCGCCAGGAGTGGGACGATGCCGGGTGGCACGGTGAAGTCCGACCTTTTCCCGCGATTCGAGTCGCTGCTTGAGCAACATTTCATGCAGCACTGGACCGTATCGGATTATGCTGCCGCGCTGTCGGTGACACCGACGCATCTAAGCCGCATAACCCGTTCCGCAACCGGGCATGCCGCATCGCATTTGATCCTCGATCGGATCATCCGCGAGGCCCGGCGCAATCTCGTCTATACCAGCCTGCCGATTTCGACGATCGCCTATGCCCTTGGATTCCACGACCCGGCCTATTTCAGCCGGCTATTTTCCGGGGCGACCGGCCTGTCGCCACGCGGCTTCCGCGAAAAAGTCCACAAGGCCGCCTAGGCTTGGTCAATCGGCGTCGAGCTGCTTCTCCAGCTGGTGTAGCACCTGATAGCACGGCAACACCTGTGCGATGCTTGAGTTCGGCTCGCGGCCGTCACGAATGGCAGCGAAGAATTCGCGATCCTGCAGCTCGATCCCGTTCATCGATACGTCGACCTTGGAAACATCAATCCTCTCCTCCTTGCCGTTAAAGAGGTCGTCGTAGCGCGCGAGGTAGGTGCCAGTGTCGCCAATGTAGCGAAAGAAGGTGCCAAGCGGACCGTCGTTGTTGAACGAGAGGCTGAGCGTGCAGATCGCGCCGTTGGCAGTTTTGAGCTGTATCGACATGTCCATCGCAATTCCGAGCGTCGGATTGATCGGCCCTCGGATCGCATTGGCCTTCATGATCGGTGAACGCGTCTGGTAAGCGAACAGATCTACCGTATGGGCCGCGTGGTGCCATAGCAGGTGGTCGGTCCAGCTGCGCGGTTGACCCAGCGCATTCATGTTTGATCGGCGAAAGAAATAAGTCTGCACATCTAGCTGCTGGATATTGAAGTCCCCCGCAACAATCTTTCGATGCACCCACTGGTGGCTAGGGTTGAACCGGCGGGTATGGCCACACATCGCAACTAATCCGGTCTGGCTCTGCAAATCGGAAACAGCCTGCGCGGCTCGCCATGAATCGGCGAGCGGTATCTCGACTTGCACGTGTTTGCCGGCCTTCAGGCACGCGATGGACTGCGATGCGTGCATTTGGGTGGGTGTACAAAGAATCACCGCATCGATTTCTTTGAGCGCGAGGCTGTCGGCGAGATCGATGGTGACGTGCGCGA
This sequence comes from uncultured Pseudomonadota bacterium, assembly GCA_963813165.1. Classification (GTDB taxonomy): domain Bacteria; phylum Pseudomonadota; class Alphaproteobacteria; order Rhizobiales; family Xanthobacteraceae; genus Bradyrhizobium. The sequence goes on from CAWEYJ010000003.1 coordinate 773,710, forward strand.
TGCCGTACTTGGCGGCGACGTCTCTCGTAGGTTCTAGGTTGCGGCCGACCAGCGACACGACCTCGACGCCGTCGATGTTCTTGATGCCGTCCAGGTGCTTGATACCGAAGGCACCGGCGCCCGCGAGTGCAACCTTGATGGTCCTGCTCATGCTCGATTCTCCAAAATCAGGTGCTCACCCCCGTCTGTGCCACGGGCATACTGCGGGATACGACGCCACCGGCGTTTCAGCTGCCATCGAAGCTGGCCGTGCCGGATTGTTCTTCGGGTTTCTCCATTATCATAAGCATCTCACAAGAGCTCTTCGGGCCAATAAAGCCGTTTCGGATTATCAACCAGCAGTTTGCGTTGGAGCTCAGGCGTCGTTGCAATGTGTGGAATAAAATCGACCAGCAAACCGTCGTCGGGCATGTGGTCCTTCAGATTGGGGTGCGGCCAATCGGTTCCCCAGAGTACGCGATTGGGGAAAGTCTCGACGATGCGCCTGGCGAACGGGATCACATCGCGATAGGCGTTCTGCTCGCCGTTCAGCGCAGGCGGACCCGCGACCGACAGCCGCTCGGGGCAGCTGACCTTGGACCATGCGTTTGAGTGATCCCGCATAAACTTTACGAACAACTCGAACTCGGGACCGTCGACCGGCTGGCTGACATCGGGTCGACCCATATGGTCAACAACGATCGCGGTGGGTAGCGCGGTGAAGAAGTTCCACAATTCAGGCAGATCGATCGCTTCGAAGTAGATCACGACGTGCCAGCCCAACTTCTCGATGCGGCTGGCGATCTCGATCAACTCCTCCTTGGGCGTAAAATCGACAAGGCGTTTCACGAAGTTGAAGCGAACGCCGCGGACACCCGCTTCATGCATCGCATGCAGCTCGACGTCACTGACACCGCGCCGCACCGTGGCTATACCACGGGCCTTGCCGCCGGAATGCCTGAGCGCATCGACCATTGCCCGGTTGTCGGCGCCGTGACAGGTAGCCTGGACGACGACGTTTCGGTCGAACCCGAGATGGTCGCGCAGTGCGTATAGCTGCTGCTTGGAAGCGTCGCAGGGCGTGTACTTGCGCTCCGGCGCGAACGGAAATTCAGCATTTGGCCCAAACACATGGCAGTGCGCATCCACTGCACCGGCCGGTACCTTAAATCGGGGCTTTGAAGGGCCGGCGAACCAGTCAAGCCAGCCCAGGGTCTTCTCAAATTCCATCGTTATGTCTCGCATCCCGAACTCGGCGTTAGTCGATATATCTGAGCCCGGCTCTCTGCAGCGGCTCGCGCATGTTGTACATGTCCAGTCCAAGCACACCATCGGCCAGCTTGGCGCGTTTCTCGCCCTCGTTTGCCTCGCGCGCCTCGGCCGCATCTGCCACTTGTTGCGCAACGCCTGCAGGAACGACGACGACGCCATCAGCATCGGCAATCACCACGTCGCCCGGATTGACCAGCGCGCCGGCGCAGATCACCGGAACGTTGACCGAGCCAAGCGTTGCCTTCACCGTGCCCTTGGCGCTGATCGCCTTGGAAAACACCGGAAATTGCATCTCGGTCAGATCCTTTACGTCGCGCACACCGCCGTCGATGACGAGCCCCTTGGCGCCGCGGGCGCGAAAACTGGTCGCCAGAAGATCACCGAAGAAGCCGTCGGCGTTGCCGGCGGTGCAGGCCGCGATCACGACGTCGCCCGGCTGCAACTGCTCGGCTGCTACGTGCATCATCCAGTTGTCGCCTGGTTGTAGCAGCACGGTGACGGCGGTTCCGCAGGCCTGCGCGTCCGCGTAGATCGGCCGCATATAGGGCTGCATAAGGCCGACACGGCCCATCGCCTCGTGGATGGTAGCGACGCCGAAGCGCGACAGCTTCTCCACCGCCGCCTTATCGGCGCGAACGATGTTGCGCCTGACAATACCGAGGTCGTTCATCGGGATGCCCATGTCACTTGCCTTTCGCTTTCAGCGCCGCATCGAGGCGCGGGAACACGCGCCGCGCATTGCCCTCATAGACTTTCTGCTTTTCCTCAGCGCTGAGGATCGCGGAGGCCTCGATGTAGCGTTTGGTATCGTCATAAGCGAAGCCGGTTTCCGGATCGATGCCGCGCACCGCGCCGATCATCTCGCTGGCAAACAGGATGTTGTCCACCGGGATCACTTTGGTAAGCAGGTCGATGCCGGGTTGGTGGTAGACGCAGGTGTCAAAGAAAACATTGCGCAGCAGGTGATCCCTGAGCAGCGGCTTTTTCAATTCCTGCGCCAGGCCACGGAAGCGGCCCCAGTGATAAGGCACCGCCCCGCCACCGTGCGGGATCAGGAACCTCAAGATCGGGAAGTCCTTGAACAGATCTGACGTCAGGCATTGCATGAACGCGGTCGTGTCGGCATTCAAATAGTGCGCGCCGGTGGTGTGAAAGCAGGCATTGCAACTGGTGGAGACGTGGATCATGGCGGGGATGTCGAGCTCCACCATCTTCTCGTAAATCGGGTACCACTGCCGGTCCGATAGCGGCGGCGAGGTCCAGTGACCGCCTGAGGGATCGGGATTGAGGTTAATGCCGACGCAGCCGTAGTCCTTGACGCATTTCTCCAGCTCGGGGATGCAGGTCTTCGGATCGACGCCTGGCGATTGAGGCAGCATTGCCGCGCCGATGAAATGGTCGGGAAACAGCCTGCTGACGCGCCAGCAGAGTTCGTTGCAGATCGCGGCCCAGGTCGACGATACCTCTAAGTCGCCGATGTGGTGCGCCATGAAGCTGGCGCGGGGGCTGAAGATCGTGAGATCGCTGCCGCGCTCCTGCATCTTCTTGAGCTGATTATTGACGATGGATTCGCGCAGCTCATCGTCGCTGATCTTAAGCTCGCTGACCTTGGGTTTGACTGCCGGATCGTTGATGCCCGCAATCTGCCGGTTGCGCCAATCCTCAAGCGCCTTCGGAGCCGTGGTGTAGTGGCCGTGCACGTCGATGATCACTTGGCTCTCCTTCTCGGTTGGCAACTGGTCAGATGATTTGGGCCGGTCAATGGGCCAGAGCCGCGGCACGGCCGGCTGCCTTCGCCGCCGCATCCTCCGGGTGGGTGGCCTGCTTCACCACAAGCGCAAGCGCGGCAATCACACCGGGGATCGCGACGACGGCAAAAATCTGACTGAAGCGGAGCTGACGCGCTGCGAGTTCGGCGACGAGGAACGACCCGGCGATACCGCCGAAGCGACCGATGCCCAGCATCCACGCCACGCCGGTTGCACGACCCTGCGTCGGGTAGAAGCCGGCTGCCAGCGCCGGCATCGAGGACTGAGCGGTGTTCATAAGCGCTCCCGCCAGGAAGACGATAAGCACCAACAAGCCGAGATTACCGGCAACCTGACCGATAGCGAAGATCGCCACCGCGGTCAGAGCATAGCCAACGGCAATGATCCGGTTTGCATTGAAGCGGTCCATCAGCCAGCCGAACAGAACCGCGCCGACGCCGCCGAGCGGGAACAGCGCAGCGATAAGTGTAGCCTTCTGCGGCTCGAGCCCAGCGTCCTTGAACAGGATCGGCATCCAGTTGATCAGTGCGTAGAAGATCACCAAACCCATGAAGTAGGCCAGCCATAGCATCGCGGAACCGACGCGCAACGCAGGGGACAGGACCACGCCGATGCCGACACTCGCGCCCCCTGCGCTCACTTGCTCGGTCAGCACGAAGTCGCGGGCCCTGGCAGCACTCTGCGAGATACGGCTCAGCACACCCCGGATACGCTCCACCGGCTGGCGCCTGGCCACCATGTAGCGCACCAATTCGGGCAACAGCAGCAGCAATAGCACCGTCAGCAGCAAAGGAGTGGCACCGCCCAGCTCCAGCACGCTACGCCAGCCCCACTGAGGAATCATCCACGCCGCCAGGAAGCCACCGAAGGCGGCGCCGAGCGGAAATCCGCAGAACATTGCATTGGTCATCGTCGCCCGGCGACGTTGTGGGCAGTATTCGCTCATTAGCGTGACGGCGTTCGGCATAGCCGCGCCCAGCCCGACACCGGTGACAAAGCGCAACATCGTCAGTTGGTTGAGATCGGCAGCAAAAGCAGACCCAAGACATGCCAAGCCAAACACCAGCACCGAGACGACAAGCACACGCTTGCGGCCCAAACGGTCGGCGAGTGGGCCGGACGACAGCGCGCCGGCCGCCAGCCCAAACAACGCCGCGCTGAGCACCGGACCGAGCGCGGCCTTTTCAACTCCCCATTCCTTGAGCAGTGACGGGGCAATGAACCCGATTGCCGCAGTATCGAAGCCGTCGAGTAGCACGATAACAAAGCACAGGCCGAACACTAGCCACTGGAAGGTCGAGAACGGGTGGTCGTCGAGGAAGGTTTGGACATCGACACGGTCGGTGGGTTGCATGACTTGTCTCCTCAGGTTTCCTGAATTTTCAGTTCTTGTTTTCTGATAGCTCGTCGGTTGAGGGTCTCGGCGCCCAGACCGACTCGGGCACCATCACCTCGCCGCGCATCAACAGCCGCGCGGTGCGCAGCAAGGCGGCGCGAGTTACGTTTTGCTGGTTGGCCGGATCGACTTCGATTTCGACGCTGAACTCGCCGGTTGGATGTTCGACCGACACTTTCTTGATGTTGCCCGCCGACATCACCGCAACGCCCTGGGTGATCGAACCATCGAGCACGCAGGCAGTCGCCACCGTCACCGCCGCCAGCACGCCGATCGCGTCATGGCAAACGTGGGGGATGAAACTGCGCGTGCTAATGCTGCCGCCAGCGCGCGGGGCGGCGATCAGCGTCATTTTCGGATAGTTCTTGCCCGTCACGTCGCCGAGCTTCATCGCGTGGCCGCAGGCGATCCGAAGTCGCTCGATCCGCGCCTTCAGCTCAGTATCGGCGTTCATTTGCTCGGCGCTCTCGTAGCCGGTGCGGCCGACGTCGCTGGCTTTGAAGATGATCAGCGGCATGCCGTTGTCGATGCAGGTGACTTCGATGCCGTCGATCACGTCGCGAACATTGCCGGTGGGAAGCAATCCCGGCGCGACCGAGCCTGCGGTGTCCAGGAAATTGATCGTAATCGGGGCCGAGGTGCCCGGCACGCCGTCGATGCAGGACGTTCCGGCGTACTCGACATGACCGTCCGGTGTCCGCACCGTGATGTCGCACTGCATGTCGGTATTGAGCGTCAGCACGCGGACCGTGGTGGTGTCGCCCTTGGGCCGGATCAAGCCGGTCTCGAGCGCGAACGGCACCACTGCGGCCAGCATGTTGCCGCAATTGGCAGTGGTGTCGACGGTGTCCTTGTCGGGCTGCAGCTGGGCAAACAGGAAATCGAGGTCGACGCCAGGCATGCTGCCCTTGGACACGATGCCAACCTTGCTGGTCAGTGGGTGAGCGCCGCCCAAGCCATCGATCTGGCGCTTGTCGGGCGAACCCATCGCCGCAAGCAGCACTCTGTCGCGCGTCGGCAGGTCGGCAGGCAGGTCGCTGGCCCTGAAGAAGGGACCTCGCGACGTGCCTCCGCGCATGAAAAGGCAGGGGATCGGAGTTTGCATTGGACCTTGGCCTACGGAATGACCGACGGCCGCACTCTGGCGAGCCGACAGCACGTTTGCCAGCGCTCGCGGCCTATAACAGATATAGCAGTTCGGCATGGATTAGGGGCACGAACCATGCCAAAACGAATCAGGCGGGAAGTTCCCGTACCAATGCGTTCAGTAGCCGCATGGTGTGTTGAGTCAGCGGCGTGGGCCGCTTGTGCGCAGAGGTGGTCAAGCAAAGTACGCTTACGGGCGCCGGTTCGACGAGCCTGCGCACCACCAACTCGCCGGACCGCGCCGATGCGGCAACGCCGCTGGCAGTGAGCACGGCGTGACCATAGCCGGCGCAGACCAGATCGATGATAGATGGAACGCTCGATACCTCCCAAGCGATATCGAGCTTGATGCCGGCGAGAGCCGCCTGAGTCTCAAGCAAGCGGCGCATTGCATGTATCCGCTCCGGAACGATCAGAGGGTAATTCGACAACTCCTTCATCGGCAGCGGCGGCAATGCGGTGCGCTTCCGCTTGCCCTTGGCCGCATGACTCACCAGGCCAAGCGGTTCCTGAAGCAGCGGCGTGATCTCCAGCCCAGGTTGCGCCTCGGGGTTGTAGACTAGACCGACATCAATGCGGCCGGTCGTCACCCATTCGACAATGTGGGTCGACAACCCCTCGACGATAGCCAGTTTGGCGGCCGGAAGCTGCTTTTTGAAGCGGTCAATCAGCGGGAGCGTGAACTGACGGCCGATACTCGGTGGCAGCCCGATGGTCACCCGCCCGACCGGCTCGTTCCGGCTCGCGCCGAGGTCCTCGCGCGCGTGCGTCATCAGTTGCAGAACCGCCACGCTGTGGTCAAACAATCGCTTGCCAGCCTCGGTAAGCGCGACGCCGCGGCCGTTGCGCAAGAACAGTTCCTGGCGCAGTTCGGTCTCGAGGCCGCGCACTTGGCGGCTAAGTGCCGGCTGCGCGATGTCGAGCACCACCGCCGCCTTGCTGAAGCTACCCAGCTCGGCTACCTGCACGAAGTATTCGAGCTGCTTGAGGTTCATGGGGCGCTATCCTAATTCCGACTAGCCGGACATATGCAATACTCCACAGAGTGATCCTCACTCCAGAGAGTGATCCTCTCCCTCGATGTTTTTCGTCCTATTTCCTTTGGAATCCTGGGCTTCTCGAACCATCTCTCACCACTGGTTGATATCAGACCTCAGCATCGCTGAATTCTCTTCAGGTGCGTTTGCCTTGACCTTGATGCCAAGTTCGAAAAGTCACTCCTTTACCTCCGCCTCGGCGAGTATCTCTTCCAGCACTTGATTGAAGTATTCACGATCTCCGGCGACGTCTCGGCGAGAGCAAACTATGCATTCCAGAGAGCCGGCAACACCGCCTCGTCCGGCGTGCCCTTCGAGCTCACCAGCCTCGCGTGCGGTCGCTTGAAAGCGCCGCCGCACAAATCGGGGAACGTCGTTGATCCAGATCAAAGCTACCACACCGTAACGAGCGTTAATGATAAACTTCAAGTCCTATGGCAGAGCGCGGGAGAAAACATGCGCATCCAGCAAATCCATCACGTCGCCTATCGCTGCAGGGACGCCAAGGAGACTGTCGAATTCTATAAGCGGGTCATGAACATGGATCTGCTGGGCGCGATCGCCGAGGACAAAGTCCCATCGACCAAGGCTCCCGATCCCTACATGCACATCTTCCTCGACGCAGGTGCCGGCAACATCCTTGCCTTCTTCGAACTGCCGAATTCCCCACCGATGGGTCGTGATCCCAACACACCGGACTGGACGCAGCATATTGCGTTCCAGGTCGAGGACATCGACTCGCTTCTTGAGGCAAAAGAGCGCGCCGAGGCCACTGGCCTCGAGGTCGTTGGCCCGACCGATCACACCATATTCAAGTCAATATATTTCTGGGATCCTAGCGGCCATCGGCTCGAGGTCGCTGCGTGGACCGCTTCACCCGAACAGCTGGCGCGAATGAAGACGGTCGCTCCCGACATGGTCGAGGAGTGGTCGCGTACCAAGAAGCCGCCACGGCACACCGCTTGGCTCCACGAGAAAGAATTCGCCGCGACCGACTGAACTGACGGACGATTGCTACTTTATCGTACACTCGCGGGCGATCGTAATAGGCGGCCCATGCTTAAGACGTATTCCTATCCCCAATTCCCCTATTTGGCCTCGCCTGAACAGTCCAGCGGAAGGACCAAGCGTCATCCCGTCGTGATCGTGGGTGCCGGGCCGGTTGGCCTGACTGCCGCGCTCGACATGGCTTGCCACGGCCAGTCCGTCATTGTGCTCGACGATGGCAACACGGTCAGCGTCGGCTCCCGGGCGGTTTGCTATGCCAAACGCCCGCTCGAGATTTGGGACCGGCTCGGATGCGCCGCACCGATGGTCGAACGCGGCGTTAGCTGGAAAATCGGCAAGGTTTTCTTCAAGGACAAGCTGTCCTACCAGTTCGACCTGCTGCCGGAGGCAGACCACCGGTTTCCAGCCATGATCAATCTTCAGCAATACTATCTGGAGCAGTTTCTGGTCGAGAAATGTCAATCGAACAAACTGATCGAGTTGCGCTGGAAGCACAAGGTGATCAGCCTCAAACAGGAAGAGGATCATGCCCGACTTGCGGTCGAGACGCCTGATGGCATCTTCACCGTCGAAGCCGATTGGGTGATTGCATGCGATGGCGCCAACTCGGATGTACGCCGCATGGTCGGGGCCGGGTTCACCGGACAGTACTTCCAGGACCGCTTCCTCATCGCAGATGTCGTGATGAAGGCCGACTTCCCGACCGAACGCTGGTTTTGGTTCGACCCGCCATTTCACCCCGGTCAGTCCGTGCTGCTGCACAAACAAGCCGACAACGTCTGGCGCATCGATTTTCAACTCGGCTGGGATGCCGATCCGGACGAGGAAAAGAGGCCGGAGCGGGTGATACCTCGCATCAAGGCGATGCTCGGCGACGAGGTGGAGTTCGAACTCGAATGGGTCTCGATCTATCAATTCGCCTGCCGGCGCATCGACAACTTCCGACACGGCCGCGTGCTGTTCGCCGGCGACGCGGCGCATCAGGTCTCGCCGTTCGGCGCGCGCGGCGCCAATACCGGCGTGCAAGATATCGACAATCTCTGCTGGAAGCTGGCACTGGTGATGGGGAGAGACGCGCCTGCCACGCTGCTCGACAGCTATCACAGCGAGCGGGCGTTTGCGGCCGACGACAATATTCTGAACTCAACGAGGTCGACCGATTTCATAACGCCGAAGAGCGAAGCCAGTCGAAACTATCGCGATGCCGTACTTGAACTTGCGCAGGGGCATTCATTCGCACGTCCGCTCGTCAACAGCGGCCGCTTGTCGACCCCGACGCCGTATCTGCGATCGCCCCTCAATACACCGGACGCAGTCGGGTTCAGCGGTGGTGTGACGCCGGGGACCGCTGCGGCGGACGCCCCGATCACGATCGACAGCGAAAAGCGCTGGTTTCTCGGAACGATCGGTAACGGGTTTACGGTCGTAACTTTCGGGGCTGTAACCAGTTTGTCCGAAATCTCTAACGGCAACATTTCGGCTCCCGTGTTGGCGGTCGGCCGCGACATCCTGGATACCAAAGGGCTCCTGGCGAAACGATACGCGGGGCAGCCCGGCACCGTCTACCTGTTCCGGCCAGATCAGCATGTTGCGGCACGGTGGCGTTCATTCGACGAGGAACTTATTCGGCAATCTATCGCACGCGCAACCGGCGCATTTGAGGCGCGAAAATGCAACTCGTGACGACACCCAACATCGTCGATCCCGACGGCTTTTATCAGGAGCTTATTGATAGCCAACGCGACCTCCACGCGGAGGACGCATCAAGAATGAATGCGAGGCTTGTTCTCCTGTTGGCCAATCACATTGGAAATCGGGATGTATTGCGTGAAGCCATTCATCACGCCCGGAATTAGTCCGACCAACGTTCTGCTGGGGCCATGCTCGAGCTCCTAAAGGAGATAGACGCCATTGGGACAGATCGTTCTTGCCGCCAAGGTGACCCACGTGCCTTCACTGATGCTTTCAGAGACGAAGGGCAGCCATCTCATGTCTTCGCGCGAGAACGCTATCCACTCGCTGCGCGAACTTGGCCGGCGCGCCAGGGAGCGCGGCGTCACCACATTCGTGGTGATCGATACGCATTGGCTCTCCAATTTTGGCTATCATATCAATGCCAATGCGCATCACCGCGGTTCGTTTACCAGCCACGAGGCGCCGCATATGATCCAGGACTTGCGGTACGATCTTCCCGGCAACACCGTGCTCGCCGACGCCATCGCAAACGAGGCGCGCAAAGCCGAGCTTAACGTCGTGGCGCATAAGGTCGCATCGCTCGGCCTCGAATATGGCACGATCGTACCCATGCATTACCTGAATCCCGACGGCTGGGCCAAAGTTGTCTCGATTGCATCGCCGTTATTCACTTCGCTTGAGGAAAGCCGCACGCTGGGTGAAGCGACCCGGCGCGCGGCAGAAAACTCCGATGACCGGGTTGCCCTCATCGCCAGCGGGTCACTGTCACATCGCCTCTGGCCGAACAAGAATCTCGGCCCAGATGCATGGACGTCGATCGCGAGCGAGTTCAACCGACAGGTCGATCTCCGTGTACTCGAGCTGTGGCAGCAGCGCCGCTATCGTGAATTCATCGCCATGCTTCCGGAATACGCGGTCAAGTGCAACGGTGAAGGAGGGATGGCCGATACCATCATGCTTTTTGCAGCACTTGGGTGGGACGCCTATGCAGGCGAGGCGGAGCAGCTCTGCGACTATTTCCCATCGAGCGGGAGCGGTCAGGTCAACGTGGAATTCCACGTTGACCGTTGAACATCTCGCCATAGGCCATATCCCGGTCGAGGTTGCTCGTCATCGACGGCATTGCCACAGCCTGCGGTGCCGTCAACTCTCATCGAGCGCGCCAATATGATGTTGGGTGTAGAGTTCTAGGCCGAGCTCGGCGACAAGGTCGATTTTGGTTTCAAGAAAATCTATCCTGGCGAGTGCGGTGCTTGCCACTGTCATGATACCGGTCGTGACTCGGGGAGAGAATGCTTCCGGTGTGACCGGCACCGAGATCAAGATCGGCGTCACCTATCCCTTCAGCGGACCGGCACCAGCGTACGCAAGCACGGGCAAGGGAGTTATCGCTTATATCGTTTACGTGAGCGATAATGAACGAGTTCGCGCTTGTAGAGCTGCAGCAAGGGTGAAGTGATCCAATTCGGGGACGCGACCGCGTCTCACGATCAACGGCACATAGCGGGCAATGCCTCTTAAGAAGCCCGGAATCGACGGCGCCGCGTCAGTCGGCGCGGCCGAGCAATTGGCCGCCGTCGAGGTTGTACTGCGCCCCGGTGACGAAGCCCGAGGCATCCGAGGCAAAGAAGAGCGCGATGCCCTCGATCTCCTCAGGCCGGCCGATGCGGTGGCTCGGCGAGCTCTGCTCGAAGATTGGCAGCAACTCGGGCGTGGTGATGCGGGTCTCGAACGGACCCGGCTGGATCGCGTTGACCGTGATCCTGTAGCGCGCCAGCTCTAGCGCGAGTTGGCGGACGAGATGTGCGATCGCGGCCTTGGCGGCGAGATAGGGCGTGCCGACAGCGGGCGAGGTCTTGGTTGCTGCTGTCGACGTGGTGACCAGGATGCGCCCGCCGCCGCGCGCCTTCAGATGCGGCACCGCGCTCTGGATGGTCTTGAACACGCCGTGCAAGTTGACACCGAGCACGCGGTCCCACAGCGCGTGCGGAATGTTCTCGATCGCGCCGTCGGGATCGCGCCCGCCGAACACCGAGAGAAAGCCAGGGCCCGCGGTGATGCCGGCGTTGGCGAAGACGGCGTCGAGGCCGCCTGCGGTGGTCGCGACACGCTCAAAAGCGGCCGAGATCGCGGCAGCATCGGTAAGATCGACAATCTGGCCGCGCACGCTCTCGCCGCGCGCGGACAATTCATTCACCGCGCTGTCGAGAGCCGCCCGATCGACATCGAAGATAGTGACTTTGGCGCCATTGTCGGCGAGCGCGCGTGCCATGGCGAAGCCGAGCCCGTTGGCGCCGCCGGTGACCACGGCTACCTTGTGGGAAACGCGGTAGAGATCCTCGGCCCTCACGACGCGCCTCCCGGGACAGGGTCGGCAAGGCCCAGACCGCCGCCGCCGTCGATCGTCAATTGTGCACCGGTGACGTAGCTCGACGCCGGCGAGGCGAGGAATAACGCCAGCCCCTTGATTTCGTCCGGCTGCGCCATCCGGCCCATCGGATTGGCCGCGGCGAAGCGCCGCTGCACCTCCGGATTAGCCATGCGCCCGCCGCCGATGCCGGTGACAAAGGAGCCGGGCGCGATTGCGTTGATCCGCACGTTGAATTTCGCAAGTTCGAGTGCAACCTGCCGCACCAGATGCGCAGCGCCCGCCTTGGCGGCGATGTAGGCGGTGCAGACGAAATTCTCCACCTTCCAAGCCGCCACCGACGTGGTGACGATGATGCTGCCGCTGCGTTGAGCCCGCATTGGCGGAACCACGGCCTTCAGCGACACGAAGACCGACGACAGGTTGCCCTCGATGTGGCCGTTCCAAATCGCCTGGTCCAGCGCTTCGACGGCGCCGGCGGGATTGCGTTGGCCGCTCATGTCGAGAAAACCCGGACCGCCGCCGATGCCGGCATTGATGAAGGCGATGTCGAGGCGCCCGAAGCGTTCGATGGCGCGCGCGACGGCGCCGGTCATTTGATCCTCCTTCGTCGCGTCGGCGATCAATGTAAGGACATCTGCAGATGTCGCCCGCAACCGCTCGGCGGCGCGTTCCAACCCGTCGGCTTCGCGATCGACTAGACAGACTTTGGCGCCGTTCTCGGCCAACACCTCCGCGCAGGCATAACCGATCCCGCTGGCAGCGCCGGTGACGAACGCGACGCGCCCTTTTACGTTGAACAGCTCGGCAATACGCATGGGAATCCGGTTGAATTTGAGCTTCGAACAGGGACTGGCTTAGCACCGAAGCAATTTGTGATCAACGATCACAACTTGACGAACCCTTGCCGCGTCCGGCAGAAGGCCGACGAACGGTACTAATCCCTGCGCAGAGCCTTGAGCCGGGTTAACTCTTCGAGTACCCGCCCGGTCGATTGGGTAAGATCGCGCTCAAGCGCGGCGCGGGCTGCGACGCTGTCACGGCGCTGCAATGCGCTGATCAGGAGCGCGTGGGGGTCTGCGGCGTCTTTGACCGCCCGCGTCACCGCGATGCGCGTCAGCAGCGGACCGATCTGCAACCACAGCATCTCGATGATCGATAGCAAGAGCGGCGAGTCGGCGGCAGCGTAAACCGCGAAATGCAGCTTGTGATTGAGCGTCCAGAACTGGCGCGGGCTCTCCTCGTCGAGCGAATCGAGCTTCTTCAGGAGCGCCTTGCAGGCAGCCAATTGGCGCGGGGTGATCCGTTCTGCCGCCAGCGCAGCGGCCTCGCCTTCCAGTAGCATCCTGATCCGCCGCAATTCGAGGAATTGCTCGACCGAGAGCACCGGCACGGCGATCTTGCGGTTCGAACGCACCTCAAGCGCGCGTTCCGAGACCAGGCGGCGCATGGCGTCGCGCACCGGCATCATGCTGGTGCCAAGCGCGTCGGAGACGGTGCGCAGCGTCAACGTCGCACCCGGCTTGAAGCGGCCTTCCATGATCGAATTCTTGAGTTCGTGGTAGACGCGGTCGTTCAGCGTCTCGCGTTCCAGCGGGACGAAAGCCGCCACAATATCTGGCTTGGGGTTCGCGCGCGCCATGCCCGCTCCACGATCGCTTGTTCGCGCACGCCGCACCGGCGCGGCCGGCCCCCTGAGTCGGGCCATCGTCATCCTATAGCCCGGAAAGCCGATAGACGCGAATGGCCGTATCCTTGAACAACAGCGCCTTTTCGGCGGCCGAGGCGCCGGAGGCCAGCCGCTTGAAGGCGTTCCATAGCACGTGGTAGCTGCAGCTGCGCTTGTCCACCGGGAAATTGCTTTCGAACATGCAGCGCTGCGGCCCGAACAGGTCGATCGTCGTCTCGATATAGGGTCGCCAGGTCTCGGCAAGGGTTTCGGAGGAAACCGGCTCCGGCGCGTGGTCGTAGCCGAATCCGAATACATGCATGCCGAGACCGCCGAGCTTGACGTTAGCGTTGGGACAGGCGGCGAGCTCGCGCATATTCTTCTTCCAGACCTCGAAGACTTCGGCGCGCTCGCCGGCATAGGTACCGATCGCGAGCGGCGCGCCGATATGATCGAGGATCATGGTGGTATCGGGAAAGGCGCGAGCAAGGTCGGCGAATTCCGGGATCTGGGTGTGGTAGAGCCAGCCGTCGAACGACAGGCCGTGGGGCGCGAGCCGCGCAAAGCCGGCACGGAACTTGGGGTCGAGCAGGAGGCCCTTCGGGAAATCCATCGGCGTTGACTTTATGGTTTGGTCGGCGTCCCAGACCGAGCAGTATCGCACGCCCTTGAAGCGGTCGCCGCCGCGCGCCAGATGCATTTCGAGCGTGCGATCGACCTCGGCGCCGAGGAAGAAATCGGCGAAGCCGACGATGCCATCGCAGACCTTGATGGCTCCGTAGGCGCCGCTCGCGGCCATCGCGGCGACGCCGTTGACGAACTCGGTCTCGCCGATCGGCACCAGCGCCGGGTCGCCGCCTGAGCGGTACATGGAATCACATTGCAGGAAGACGGTCGCCAGAATGCGATGGCCGTCCTTGAGGTCTGCGAGCACCTCGTCGAGGAGATAACGCGCGCCGCGGTCCCACAGGTGATGATGTGGATCGACGATCGGCAGGTCCGGTTCGATGATCGCTTCACGCCGCCGATCAAGCCAGGCCTGATCGGTGGCGAATAACGTCTTCTCGATCTTGTTCTCAGTCATCGTACCTCCTCCTGACATCGCGCGGCCTCCGCCGGTGGCGTACCGCCGAACGTTCCAGCGACGCCTTGACAGCCGACCTATTTATGATCTTTGATCACAGTATGGCAAGCCGGTCGTGGGGACCACGGCACCCGCGAAGGGGCGGCGATAGTCGCCCGCCTTTCGCGGGCGATCGTTCGGCTGGCGGCAACGACAAAAACCGTCTCGGACGGATCACAGGGAGGAGGAACGCTATGACACAGCATTCGACCAAGCATTTCGCCGCGGCGGTCGTGTTCGTCGGCGCGCTCGCGCTCGGCGGCGGCGCGGCGGCGCAGGACGCCACGACTTCGGGCACCGGCGGCGTCACCGGCGACCAGATCAAGAAGGTGCTTGGTCTCGAGAACGAAAAGAATCTGGGCACCGGCGTTCATTTCAAGCTCGGCATCGTTCTGGCGATGACCGGTCCCGGCTCGTATTATGGCCGCATCCAGGGCAACGGCGCCAAGCTCGCGGTGGCGCAGATCAAGGCCGCCGGCGGCCCCGACATCGAACTGCTGTTCAAGGATCACAAGTCAGCCGACGCCCAGGCCGGCGCGCGCGCCGCCAAGGAACTCGGCATCGACGGCGTTTCCGCCGTGCTCTCTTCCTATGTCGGCGACATCGGCGCCATGTTTCCCGGCGTGAAGCAGTACAAGATGCTCACCCTCGACGGCGGCGGCGGCACCAGCGATTTCGGCCAGGCCAAGCCGTATTTCTGGGGTATGCGGGCGATCGAGCCCGATGACGATTTCATTGGTGCGCTGAACTACTGGGCGCAGACCGATCCGAAGATCAAGCGCGTCTCGCTGGTCTATTTCGATCAGGGCCCGGCCAATGCGATCGTGCTCAAGAACTTCGACGCCGCGCTCGCCGACACCAAGCTTCAGCTCGCCTCGACCGAACTCACCACCATTGGCGCGACGGACTATTCTGCGACCATCGCCCGCCTGAAGTCGGCCAATCCCGATGCGATCTTCTTGTTCGGCACGGGTGTCGATCCCGGCTACTTCATGAAGCAGCTGGTCAATGCTGGGCTCAAGATGCCGGTCATCGGCGCCGAATACATCAGCGACGCAGCCGAAGTCGCCGGCCCAGCCTTTGACAACTACATGTTTGCCACGGACTGGTTTGACGCGGCAAAGCCGTCCAATCCCTGGTCAAAGCTGTTCCTCGACAGCTACGTCAAGGAGTTCAAACTGCAGCCCGAGATCAACGCGGCGAACTATTATGAAGACACCTTCGCGGTCTGGGCACTGGTCCGCCGGGTACTGGCCAAGGGCGGCAAGATCGACAGCGGCGAGGAGCTGCAGAACGCGCTGATGGCCGATCCAAAGTTCAAGAGCGTCTACGGCGGCAGCGCGACCGAACTTGGCACCATAGCGCTCGACACCACCAGCCACTCGGTGAAGGAGCGTCCGCTCGGCGTCTACAAGTCCAACGGCGGCAAGCCGATCCCCGTTGCGACTTTCGACTTGGGCGGTGCGCATTTCCAACTGGTCAAGTAGCGCATCACCGATCGATGTGGCTGCAGCAGATTGAGCAACTCGCCGTCGCCGGCGCCATTAACGGCAGCTTCTATGCGCTGCTGGGCGTCGGCTTCGGCCTCATACTCGGCGTCACCGGGCGGTTTCACTATGCTTTCGCGCTCATCTTCACTTTCGCAGCCTATGTCACCTCGGTGATGGAAAGCGCAGCCGGCCTGCCGGTGATAGCTGCCGTCATCGCCGGGCTTCTTGCCGCAGCGGTGCTTGGGGTTGCCATCGAGCACATGATCTACCGGCCGCTCGCGCTGTTCTCCGGGCCATTGTCGCTTCTCACCGTGTTCATTTCCTCGCTCGGCGTCACCATCGCCGGCGTCAACCTCATCACGCTCGCCTGGTCGGCGGAGAGCCGCTCGATCAAGCTCGTGCCGGTGGTGCCTCTACAAATGGGCGACGTCACATTCACCACCCTCGACCTTGCGCTGGTGGCGAGCGCTTGGATCCTGATCGCCGCGCTCTGGGCGATCCTGACCTTCACCGATCTTGGCCGCTCGATCCGCGCGGTGCGCGGGAATCCGATGCTGGCGCGCATCATGGGCACCGACCCCGGCCGGATCTATCTTGCGGTATTCGCTGTCGGCTCCGTCTTGTGCGGCGTCGCCGGCATCCTCAACGGCGCACGGTTTGCCGTACTGCCGGACATGGGCGACCGCCCGGTGGTGTTCGCCTTCGTCGTCGCCTTTCTCGGCGGGACGCGTCGCTCGCCTTTTATCACCGGTCTCGCCGGCCTGTTCATTGGGCTGGTTGAAAGCCTGAGCGGATATTTCGTGTCGCCGCAATGGACCTCGCTCGTAGTGTTCTCGGTGCTGTTCGTCTACCTGATCCTGCATCCGCTGGATCTGCGCTCGCTGCGTGCCGTCCTGGCGCCGGCGCGCGCGCGAGCGCGATAGACCCGGCATGGATTATTGGTGGGACATCCTCAACCTGGTGCTGATCTTCAGCATCTTCACGATCTCGCTGAACCTGCTGGTGGGCTATGCCGGGCAGGTGTCGGTGGCGCATGCAGCCTTCGGCGCCGTCGGCGGCTACCTCGCCGCGTTTCTCAGCGCCAAGGCGAACTGGGGTTTTTGGGCCGTGCTCCTGGCGGGCGCGGCAGGCGCCGGCGCTGTCGGCGTCATTATGAGCCTGCCGGCGCTGCGGCTTGCACCCGAATATCTGGTGCTTCTGACCATCGCGGTATCGTCGATTGTGCTCACCATCGTCGGCGCGGTGCCGCAGCTCGGCGGCGCTTACGGCATGATCGCCGACAAGTCCGCCGACCCTTGGCCGCTACCAGGCGGTGAATTACTGTTTCCTCATCAGTGGGTTCTGCCGCTGATCGGTTTCACTGCATTCACCTATTTCGTCTGCCACCGCATGGGCGAATCCGCCTGGGGCCGCGTGCTGCGTGGTATCCGCGACGATGAGATCGCGACCGGCGCTCTCGGCTGCAACGTGTTCGCCTCCAAGGTCGTGGTGTTCGGTCTGACCTCGGCCTTCGCCGGCCTCGCCGGGGTGCTGCTTTATTTCTACAACCAGATCGCCTCGCCCAGCGTCTATGGCCTCAATGTCTCGCTCAAGATCTTTGCCATGACGATCTTCGGGGGGCTCGGCAACTTTACCGGCTCGATCCTCGGCGCCGCGGTGCTGCAGCTGCTGCAGCCGATGCTGGAAAAGGTCGTCCGGCTCGATCCCGGACATGCCTTCCTGATTCAGCTCGTGATCTACGGGCTCGGACTCGTAGTGTTGGTACGAGTACGGCCGCAGGGCCTGCTGCCCGAGGGCCTGTCGCTGTGGCGCGGCAGACGGCGAAAGCCCGCGGCAATGGCGCCTGAGCCCGACGTCGTCGAGACCGTTGCGCCGGTAGCGGTTCCCGCGACCGCCGGCGCGCCGGCCGTTGTGAAGGATAGTTCCGTAATTCTCAAGGTGCGCGGCCTATGCAAAAGCTTCGGCGGCATCCACGCGGTGCGTGATCTCGATTTCGATCTGAAGTGCGGCAGGATCGTGGCGCTGGTCGGCCCCAACGGTGCCGGCAAAACTACCGTGTTCAACCTGCTCACCGGTGCGCTCAAGCCCGACCGCGGCAGCGTCGAATTAAAGAGCGAGGAGGTGCGGGGCCTGCCGCCCAACCGCATCGCGCGCAAGGGCATGGTGCGCTCGTTTCAGGACGTACGGCTGTTCGGCCGCATGACCGCAGCGGAGAACGTCATGCTCGGTATCCACGAGTCGGCGCCGGAAGTCTGGCGCTGGCCGAGCGGCACGCGGGGCGGCGAGAACTTGGTCGACTTGTTTCTGCGGCCCGGCGAAACCGCGCGCGTCGAACGCGAGACGCGGGCGCGCGCCATGGAGCTGTTACAGCTTGTCGGACTTTCCGGGGTCGCTGAAACGCAGGCCGGTGCGCTCTCCTTCGGGCAGCAGAAGCTCGTCTCCTTCGCCCGCCTGCTCGGCACCGACGCCGACGTGCTGCTGCTCGACGAACCGACCTCGGGTATTGATTCCCGCTGGGTCGACGGCATTCTCGAACTCGTGGCGTTCATGCGCGACAGCGGCAAGACGGTCTGCATCGTTGAGCACTCGCTGCACGTTGTCGAGCGGCTGGCCGACACCGCGATCTTCATGGAGCTTGGCCGCATCACAGCGCAGGGTACCGTCCGCGAACTGACCAGCGACCCGCGCCTAGCGGAGGTCTATTTTGGCACCGCCTGATACAGTCCAGGACAGCGCTACCGCGCCGCTGCTCGCCATCTCTGGTATCGCTGCGGGATACGGCAAGAAGCGCGTGCTTGACGATGTCGGTCTCACGCTCGGCCGCGGCGAGGCGATCGCCATTCTTGGCCACAACGGTGCCGGCAAGACTACGCTGCTGCAGGCGGTGTTCGGCCTGCGGCCGGTCTGGCAGGGGCAGATGTTCTTCGCCGGCCAGCCCTTGGGGTTTGCGCATTCGGCGCGCACCGCGGTTGCGTTGGGCATGGCGATGATCCCGGCCGAGCGCTTTGTTTTTCCCGATCTGACGGTGCTCGATAATCTTCGCCTCAGCGCCAGGGGTCTCAGCGCTGCCGATCGCGCGACAGGCATCGAGCGGGCTTGCGTCGATTTCCCGATCCTGCGCGAGCGCAGCCGCCAGCCGGCGGGCGCCATGAGCGGCGGCGAGCAGCGCATGGTCAGCCTTGCGATGGCGCTGATGCCTAAGCCGCGGCTCTTGCTGCTCGACGAACCGTCACTCGGCCTGTCGCCCGCGATCGCCGAGCAGGTGATGGCGCGGGTGCGGGGACTCGCCGCTGCCGGCATGTCGGTGATCCTGGTCGAGCAAAATATTCCCGCCGCGCTCAGCGTCGCGTCGCGAGTTTATGTGCTGCGGTCCGGTCGGATCATCCTCGAGGAGGGCGCGAAAGCGCTCGAAGCGCGAGGTCGCGAAGGTTGGTGGGATCTGTTCTGACACAGGTGCCGCATGCTTCGTCATGTGGCAAGGAGAGTAAGTTGAGACAATGAGTAGGGTCTACCCGGTGGTCCACGATATTCGCCAGAATACTGGCCACGGCCGGAGCCACGCCCGGTGATACCGGGGAGGGAGAATGCGATGCAAAAGGGCGCTGCGCTAATTGTCGCTGCTGCGATGCTGATGCCGGTTGGTGCTCGATCGGCCGAGCCGCCGATCAAGATCGGCGTGATGAACGACATGTCGTCGGTTTATGCGGTGGCTGGTGGCATGGAGACCGTCGAAGCGGTGCGCATGGCGATCGACGATGCCGGCCCGGTACTCGGCCAGAAGGCCGAGCTGGTGTTCGCCGACCACCAGAACAAGCCCGATATCGGCTCCAACATTGCACGCGAATGGTTCGACGTCGAAGGCGTCGATGCTATTGTCGATGTACCCAATTCGGCGGTTGGCTTCGCCGTGCAGAACCTCGCAAAACAGAAAAAGAAAATATCGCTGTTTGTGGGTGCGCTGAGTTCGGACATCACCGGGCCGAAATGCGACAATTACACCACCCAATGGGCGGTCGACACCTACTCGCTTGCGCATGTCATGGGCACCGCGGTGCTGAAACGCGGAGGTAACCGTTGGTTCTTCCTTGGCGCTGACTACGTCTTCGGCAAGGCGCTGGTCAAGGATACCAGTGCTGTCATCGAGGCCAATGGCGGCAAGGTGTTAGGCGCAGTCTACGCGCCGCTCAACACCGCGGATTTTTCGTCCTTTCTGCTGCAGGCTCAACCCACGAATCCGAATGTGATCGGCCTGGCCAACTCGTCGGACGACACGGTCAATTCGATCAAACAGGCCGTCGAGTTCGGCCTAACCAAGAACGGCGCGCAGTTCGCCGCCTACGTGCTGTTCCTCCAACACATCAACGCGATCACCCTCAAAGCCGCGCAGGGCTTGTTGCTGGTCAATCCGTTCTACTGGAACCTGACCGACGAGACGCGGGCCTGGTCGAAGCGGTTCGAGGCGAAGATCGGTCATCCGCCCGACTGGGATCCGGCGATGTCCTACAGCGCCGTCTATCACTACCTGAAGTCCGTCAATGCTGCGGGAACCCGCGACGCCGACGCGGTCGCGGCCAAGATGCGTGAGCTTCCCGTCGACGACTTCGCCACGAAGAACGGCAAGGTCCGGGTCGATGGCCGCGTGTTACGCAACCTGTATTTGTTGCAGGTCAAGAAACCGGAGGAATCGAAAAGCACGTGGGACATTTACAATGTGGTCGCCACGGTACCGGGCGAGGAGGCGTTCCGTCCGCTTGCGGCCGGCGGATGTCCGCTGGTCGCACCGCAGCCGCCGAAGCAGTGACCCCTCGCGCTCGATGCGAACTGAACTTGCGCTAAATCGCGCTACCGAGAAGGATTGAGCTCGATGACAAAAATGAGTGCGGGCCGCGCAGTGGTCGAGGTGCTCAAGGCCGAGGGCGTCAGGTTCGTGTTCGGCATGCCGGGCGGCCACACCATCGGCATCTACGACGCGCTATATGGCCAGCAGGAAATCTCCCACGTGCTAGTGCGCCATGAACAGCATGCTGCCAGCATGGCTGCGGGATTTGCCCAACTCACCGGTGAGCCGGGCATCTGCTGCGTCACCGCCGGGCCTGGTGCTACCAACCTCGTCACCGGCATCGCGGAGGCTTATGTCGGCGCATTGCCGATCGTGATCATCGCCGGCCGCGGCGCCGCCCGTAACGCCCATCGCGGCGCCAGCCAGGAGATCGACCAGGTCACGATTTTCGGCCCGATCACCAAATGGGGTATTCGGATCGACCGACCTGACCTGATCGTCGAGAGCCTGCGTCAGGCCTTCACCATCGCCCGTTCCGGCAAGCCGGGCCCGGTGCTCCTCGACATTCCGCAGGACGTCCTCGCCGCTGAAATCGAATTCGCCGGTTATCGTCCGGTCGGCAAGCCGGCGCGGCTGCGCGGCGACCTCGACCGCATCAGGGCGGCGGCCGCGGCGCTGAAGGCGGCCGAACGGCCGCTGATCCTCTCGGGCGGCGGCGCCATCGCCGCTGACGCCGCGCAGGAAGTTCGCGAACTCGCCGAACTGTTGTCGATCCCTGTGATGACGACGCTCGCAGGTCGCGGCATCCTGCCGGACGATCATGCGCTCGCGGCCGGCGGCATCGGCCATCACCGTCAGGACATCACCAAATATCTGCTGCCGAACGCCGACGTCGTGATCGGCATCGGCGCGCGCTTCGAGCAGCAGGAAACCAACTGGAAACCGGCATACCTGCCATCGCCGTCCGCAACCTACATCCAAATCGATATCGATCCGGTCGAGATCGGGCGCTCGGTGGTTCCCGCCATCGGCATCGTTGGCGACGCCAGGCTGGTTCTACGCGATCTCATCACCGAACTCGGTCCGGCCGTGACCGCGGATCGCGGGCGAAGCCCCGCCGGGCAAGCTCGGATCGACGATCTTGCACAACGGCGTGCGGCCCTCGAAGCCGAGATCAGGACCATGGTCGGCTCGGACCAGCAACCGCTCCATCCGATCCGCGTACTCGACAGCATCCGGGCCGTGTTTCCCCGGGAGACCACGGTGGCGATCGATGTCGGCGTGCTGGCGCAAGGCATGGGGGGCGCCTATCCGTATTTCAAAATCTACCAACCGCGCGCCACGATCGTGCCTTCGAGCTTCTACGGCATGGGCTTCTCAGCCTCCGCGTTTCCGGTCGCACGCCTCGTCTATCCGGATCGCCCGGCGGTGTGCCTGGTCGGTGACGGTTCTTTCCAGATGGTAATGAACATTCTGCCGGTCGCCGCCGAACTCAATCTCGGCGTGACCTGGTGCATCCTCAATGACCGCGCGCTCGGTTCGATCAGGGACACCCAGACACAGGCTTTCAACGGACGCTATATCGCAACCGAATTCGCGCTCGATTTCGATTTCGCCGGGCTCGCCGGGGCGTCTGGTTGTTACGGCGAGCGCGTCACCGATCCGCATCGGATCGAGGCCGCGCTCCGACGCGCGATCGCGGCTAACCGTGCCGGCCGGCCGGCCGTGCTCGATTTCGTAGTAGCCAAGGAACGTCTCAAAGGCAGCGTGGAGTTTTTTGCAAGATGACAATGCTTTCATTCGGACAACCAGTCGGCGGCATCGTCCAGATCGCCTATACCGTCAAGGATATCGCGCGCGGCATGCGCAATTTCACTGAACGCCTCAACGTCGGGCCCTGGTTCGTGACCGGCCCGTTCGTGCCAAGCCGGGGCTTTTACCGCGGCCAGCCAACGGATATGAGCCTCACATTGGCAGTCGCGTATTCCGGGCACATGATGGTCGAACTGATCGAGCAGCACGACGACAAGCCCTCAGTCTATCAGGAGACGATCAAGACCAAAGGTTACGGCTTCCACCACTGGGGGGTGTGCTCACGGTCGTTCGACGCCGACGTGGCGCGCTATGAGAAGGCTGGCTGCCCGGTCGTGTTTTCCGACGTCTCCCCCCGGGGCGTTCGGATCGTCTATGTCGATACAAGCCGCGACCTGCCTGGCATGCTCGAAATTATCGAGACCACCGACACGCTGGAGGCGATCTACCACAGCTACTTCGCCGCCGCGCAGGGTTGGAACGGTGAAGATCCGGTGCGCCGCTGGTCTTTGCAGACCGGGGCTTCGAAGTGAAGCCTGGGCCTTGGCGCGCGGCATGAAGGCCAGCGGCTATGGCCGTTTCGGCGGCAAGGCCGTGATCGACGAATTCACGGATCTGCGGTGGATTACGATCGAGGGTCCTCAGCACTATCCATTCTAATGGAGGGTTTGGCTGGGCGAAGGGACCGTTACGGCGACATCATCTTACGCGAGATGTCTTTCGCAACCGTGTAGCAATGAAGCCCCTTCGTCCGTCTTGGCGTCCGTAACCGCTGTCCTTTACTACTCCGTCCAAAGGCGTCTCGACTAAGCAAGTCGAGGATGAGGAGGAGGGCTGAATGGCTGCCGTGGCTCGTGAACTGCCGAATACTGGCTATGCGCTCGAAGCGGATGGCCGTCTTAAGACCGAATTTGAAACGAAAGAGGGAGCTTGGACGGGAGCTAAAGAGCCAAAAAAAAGCTTCCCGATGCTGCGGGTCAAAATCTGTGACGCCGAGACAAAGACGACAGAGGAATTCCAGCTCCCATCAAGCTGAAATGCAACTCACAAGCAGAACCCGACCTTATGCGGCCTAATTCGGCAACCGACCTCTGACTAGCGATCTAAAGTTCCGGTCGTCTCTACGTTGGATGTCGACCGATGGACGCGTATTGGCTCTCGCGCTTTCGATGGAGGCTGCGCGGGCGCTGTCGTCGCATTCTCTGGCATACGCTTCTAAGAGCGTAGCATCTCGCGGAGACAACATCCCGGCAATCCGCCGGGCCTGTCCCGCGCGGGTGACAAGGAGAAATTCTGCAACGA
>CAWEYJ010000004.1:0-12500 GCA_963813165.1 uncultured Pseudomonadota bacterium
CTGCTCCACCCCGCGATAAACCATTGCGCGCCTTCGAAAAAACCGGACCCGAAACGAATTGGGCCCACGCCCAAGGGCGCCGATCAATCCCGTCCGGAGGCTTCCTGAGAAGGCAACCCGGGCAAATGCCCTTGGGTGCGAGCGGTATGTACCAACGCCAAGCCGCTTTGGAAAGGCCCGCGATCGATCTTTTCGGGATTTTATGACGGCTTGAACCTGTCAAATTGGCCCCTCCGCGCCGCTCATGGCAGAATCCGCTCCGCTATTGCCGGAATCCGGACCGCTCTTGCCAGAAAGGGCGCAAAAGCCCAGCCTTTAGATCCAAGCCTTGGAACAACAAAAGCGGGGGGGGGGCACCATGGCGGATTCGTTCGATTTTGTGGTGGTGGGCGGCGGTTCCGGCGGCTGCGCGGTCGCCAGCCGCCTTTCCGAGGACCCGGGGACGTCGGTGGCGCTGCTGGAGGCCGGCGGCACCGGTGACAACTGGGTCGTGACCACGCCGGGCGCCATGATCCTGATGATATCAGGCAAGGTCAACAACTGGGCGTTCGAGACGGTGCCGCAGGCCGGCCTCCAGGGCCGGATCGGCTATCAGCCGCGCGGCAGGGGGTTGGGAGGCTCGTCCGCGATCAATGCCATGGTCTATATCCGCGGCCACCGGCGCGATTACGATCACTGGGCCTCGCTCGGCAATACCGGCTGGGCCTATGCCGACGTGCTGCCCTACTTCAAGCGCTCGGAGGATAATTCCGAGTTCGACGGCGAATATCACGGCAAGGGCGGCCCGCTCCATGTCACCGGACTGCGAACCGACAATCCGGTGCGGGAGATCTATCTGCAGGCCGCGCGCGAGGCCCAATTCCGCATCCGTGAGGATTTCAACGGCGAGGAGCAGGAAGGCCTCGGCAGCTATCAGGTCACGCAAAAGCAAGGCGAGCGCTGGAGCGCGGCACGCGGCTACATTCACCCCTATATGACCAACGCGCAGCAATCTGCGCGTCGAGACCCACGCGCAGGCCGCCCGCATCCTGTTCGAGGGCAAGCGCGCGGTCGGCGTCGAATACCGGCAGGGCAAGGAGCTGAAGCAAATCCGGGCCCGGCGCGAAGTGATCGTCTCAAGCGGCGCGTTCCAGACGCCGCAACTTCTGATGCTGTCGGGGGTCGGCGACGCGGCAGCGCTCGCCAGACACGGCATCGCGACCGTCCAGCATTTGCCCGGCGTCGGACAGAACCTGCAGGATCATCCGGACTTCGTGTTCGGCTTCACGTCGGACTCGCCGCACTTCGCCGGCCTGTCGTTCGGCGGCATTGCGCGAATCTTCAAGGGCATCGCGCAATTCCGGCGCGAGCGGCGCGGACCGATGACCTCGAACGTCGCCGAATGCGGCGGCTTCCTCAAGACCCGCCCCGACCTCGATGTGCCCGATATCCAGTTGCATTTCTGCATGGCGATGGTGGACGACCATGGCCGCAAGCCGCGCTGGGGCACCGGCTTCTCCTGCCATGTCTGCCTGCTGCGCCCCGAGAGCCGCGGCAGCGTCTGGCTGCAGAGCGCCGATCCGGCGCAGGCGCCCGCGATCGATCCGAATTTCCTCGGCGCGGAGGCCGATCTCGATGCCATGGTCGCCGGCTTCAAGATGACAAAACGGCTGCTCGATGCGCCGGCGCTGAAGGCGCTGCAGACCTCGGATGTGTTCACCGCAGGCGTCGAGAGCGACGGCGATATCCGGAAAGTCCTGCGCGAGCGCGTCGATACCGTCTATCACCCGGTCGGCACCTGCAAGATGGGCGTCAACGATCCGCTGGCGGTGGTCGATCCGAAGCTGAAAGTCCACGGCCTCGAAGGCCTGCGCATCGTCGATGCCTCGGTGATGCCGACCCTGATCGGCGGCAACACCAATGCACCGACCATCATGATCGGCGAAAAAGCCGCCGACATGATCAAGGCGGAGCTACGGGCGGGGTGATTTGTTTACCGAATCCGTCATTGCGAGGAGCGTAGCGACGAAGCAATCCATACTTACTCTCGGCTCGATGGATTGCTTCGCTTCGCTCGCAATGACGTGAAGAGTGTCACGGGCACTATCTGGGGCAAAAGCCGGCCATTCAGAGTAACGAGAGTGATTTCTTTACTGACTTCGAATAGAGCATGATGAGACTAGATTGAGGCGGCGGGACCCCTTCTCCCTCGCCCCGCTTGCGGGGAGAGGGTCGGGGTGAGGGGACCTCTCCGCAAGTTCGGACTCGCGGATAAGCCCCCTCACCCGGCGCTACGCGCCGACCTCTCCCCGCAAGCGGGGCGAGGTGAAATCGATTCAACTCAAAGCCATCATGCTTTAGGTCAGATGTGGCCGTTCAGTAGCGACGCGCGTTGATTGAAGCGGACAATTCTAGAGCGAGATGGCTTTTCGTCGAATTGCCATCTCGCTCTATCTTTTTGTTCGAGCATGATCTTTTTCGGAAAACCGGTACCCACTTTTCCGGATCATGCTCTAGCGATCTCGAAACCAGTTTGTTGACCAACAGCCCGACACCCGAAGGTTGCCCATGAACAGCTTCGATGCCGCGGTCACTATCGGATTGGTGATCGCCGTGGTCACCGGCTTCAACGCCGGATTGCTGCGCAGCGCGGTGACGATACTGGCCTATCTGATCGCGATGCCGATCGCGGTCTGGGCGATGTCGCTGCTGTCTCCCCGGATCGGCGGCAACGCCAACTCGCCGCTGACGCAGAATTCGTTGCTGCTGTTCGGAATTTTTCTGATCGTCGGCATCGCGCTGGGCAAGCTGATGCGAATGGCGCTCGATGAGACCATCGGGCCGGGCGCCGGGATCGGAGATCGTCTCGCTGGTGCGGCGCTTGGGGCGTTGCGCCTCGGCCTGGTCGCCGTCACGCTGGTGCTGGTTTTCGATCAGCTCATTCCGCCCGACCGCCAGCCGGCGTTCCTGAACGGTTCGCAGCTGCGGCCGCTCTTGTCGGCGGCCGGACAAAGAGGCTTCCGATCGCTGCCGCCGGAGGTCGCGGCCACGATCGACCGGCTGAAAAAAGACCGGCGGATATAAAGGCCGGGCGCGGTCGCCGCAGGCACCGCATCCTTTCCCTGATATGCATTTCGGCCGTGCCGTCATCCCTTATCAGAGCCGTCCGGGTTGGCTACAGTGGCCGCATCGGGACTGCAAAAAACGGACATAACGGGAGTGAAACTGTGGATCTTGGGATCAAAGGCCGCCGTGCCATCGTTTGCGCCTCCAGCAAGGGCCTCGGCCGCGCCTGCGCCATGGCGCTGGCCGCCGAAGGCGTGCATGTCACGGTGACCGCGCGCGGCGCCGAGGCGCTCGCCAAAACAGCCAGCGAAATACGCAAGGCCCATCCCGGCGTCACGGTGACGGAAGTCGCCGGCGACATCACCACGCCGGCCGGCCGCGAGGCCGCGCTGAAGGCCTGTCCGGACCCGGATATCCTGATCAACAATGCCGGCGGCCCGCCGCCGGGCGATTTCCGCAACTGGACCCGCGACGACTGGATCAAGGCGCTCGACGCCAACATGCTGACGCCGATCGAACTGATCAAGGCGACGGTGGACGGCATGATGGCGCGCAAATTCGGCCGCATCGTCAACATCACGTCCGCCGCGGTGAAGGCGCCGATCGAGGTGCTTGGATTATCCAATGGCGCGCGCACCGGCCTCACCGGATTTGTCGCAGGGATCGCACGCAAGACCGTGATTGCCAATGTCACCATCAACGGGTTGTTGCCGGGTCCGTTCGATACCGACCGCCTGCGCGGCCCGGTTTCGAAGATGGACGCCGATAAGCGCGGCATCACCGTCGATCAGTTGCTGGCGGAACGTGCCAAGCTCAATCCCGCCGGGCGCTTCGGCGATCCCGAGGAATTCGGGCAGGCCTGCGCGTTTCTCTGCGGCGCCAAGGCGGGCTTCATCACCGGACAGAACATCCTGCTCGATGGCGGCGCGTTTCCGGGCACGCTCTGAAGAAGGCGGTCTGAAATGAAAGCCGTCTGGTACGAACGAACCGGTGCCGCGCCTGAGGTGCTGACCTTTGGCGAGATGCCGACGCCGGTGGCCGGCCCGGGCGAGGTTCGCGTCCGGCTGGAGGCTTCCGGCGTCAATCCAGCCGATGTCGGCCGTCGCGCCGGCAGCTATCGCGCCATGGAATTTCCCCGAGTGATTCCCAACAGCGATGGCGCCGGGATCATCGACCAGGTCGGCGACGGGGTCTCGCGCCTCCATGTCGGTCAACGGGTCTGGCTCTTCAACGGACAGCGCAACGGCCGCGCCTTCGGCACCGCGGCCGAAACTATTTCGCTCGCCGAGCAACTGGTGACGCCATTGCCGGATGATGTTTCCTTCGCTGCCGGCGCCACGCTGGGCATCCCCTGCATGACGGCATGGTGCTGCCTGTTCGGCGACGGGCCGGTCGCGGGCCGGACGGTGCTGGTCACCGGCGGCGCCGGCGCGGTCGGCCACTACGCGGTGCAACTGGCGAAATGGGGCGGCGCGCGCGTCATCGCCACCGTCAGCACGGCCGTGAAGGCGGAGCAGGCGCGCCTGGCGGGGGCCGATCTCGTGATCAACTACCGGACCGAGGACGTCGTCGCCAGGACGATGGCCTTTACCGGGCAGCGTGGCGTCGATCGCGTCATCGACGTCGATTTCGGCGGCAACCTCGCCACCACCCTGAAATTGATGGCTGTCAATTCGACCATCGCGCTTTACGCCACCAACGGCAACCGCAATCCCGTGCTGCCGATGCGCGAGCTGATGGAGAAATGCATCGCGGTGCGCGCGCTGGTGCTGTTCGCGCTGCCGCCGTCCTTGCTTGCGGCGGCGCAGGCCGATATTTCGAAGTGGCTGGCCGGCGGCACGCGCATTCACAACATCGCCGCGCGATTTGCGCTGTCCGAGACGGCGCTGGCTCACCTCGCGGTGGAGAAAGGCGACAAGCTCGGCACCGTCATCGTCGACTGCGCGCGATAGCAACGAAAACTAAAAGGGAAACGCCGGATGCAATGGAAAGTGGGCCAGGTCAAAATCACGAAAATCGTCGAGCTGGAGACGGTTGGCAGCACGCGGTTTATCCTGCCTTTGGCCAGCAATGAGGAAATCCGGAAATTGCCCTGGCTGATCCCGCATTTCGCCACCGAGGAAGGCCGCCTCAAGATGTCGATCCATTCGCTGGTGATCGAGACGCCGTCGCGCCGGATCGTGGTCGACACCGGTCTCGGCAACGACAAGGAAGGCCGCAATGTGCCGACCTGGAACAACCGGAAAACACCTTTTCTCGAAACCATGCACGAAGCGGGCTTTCCGCCCGACAGCATCGACACCGTGATCTGCACCCATCTGCATGTCGACCATGTCGGATGGAACACCAAACTTGTCGGCGGCCAGTGGGTGCCGACCTTCGCCAATGCGCGCTACGTGTTCGGCAGAATCGAATATGAGCATTGGCGCGATCACAGCGACGAGCCCGACAAGCTGGCGGTATTCAACGATTCCGTGAAGCCGATCGTCGATGCCGGCAAGGCCGACCTCGTCGCCAGCGACCATAGGCTGTGCGATGAGATCACCCTGATCCCGACGCCCGGCCACAGCCCCGGCCATATGAGCCTGCACATCCGATCGAACGGCGAAGAAGGCCTGCTCACCGGCGACGTCGCCCACCATCCCTGCCAGATGGCGCATCTCGACTGGTCGTCGACCGCGGATTCCGATCCGGTTCAATCGGCGGTGACGCGGCGCGAATTGTTCTCGCGCTTTGCCGATACGCCGACGCTGGTGATCGGCGGACATTTCAGCGCCGCCCGCATCAGGCGCGACGGCGACGCCTTCAAATTCATCGTTTAGGGCACGCCGCGAAAACGGGAACATCATGCCCAAACCATCACCCTGCAATGCGAAGGCCAGTCAGCGGTTGAATTTCTTATCCCCCTGTTCCATGAAGCATCCAAGCAACAAGACCCACCTTAGGGAGCGATGAAATGAAGCTTGTTCGTTACGGCGCGATTGGCCAGGAAAAGCCCGGCCTGATCGATAAATCGGGTCAGCTGCGCGATCTGTCCGCGCAGGTGAAGGACCTCAATGGCGAGGCCTATGCGCCGGCCTCGCTGGCGAAACTGGCCGGCCTCGATACCGCCAAGCTCCCCGCCGTCAGCGGCAATCCGCGGCTCGGGGCGCCCGTCACCGGCATCTCGAAATTCGTCGCCATCGGGCTGAATTACGTCGATCATGCCAAGGAGACCGGAAATCCGATTCCGGCGGAGCCGATCTTCTTCCTGAAGGCCAACACCGCCCTCAGCGGCCCGAACGACCCGGTGGAAAAGCCGCGCGGCTCGACCAAGCTCGACTGGGAAGTCGAAATCGCCGCCATCATCGGCACCCGCGCCAAATATGTCTCCGAAGCCGACGCGCTCGATCATGTCGCCGGTTACTGCGTCTGCAACGATGTGTCCGAGCGCAATTTCCAGATCGAGCGTTTGGGCCAATGGACCAAGGGCAAGTCGCACGACACGTTCGGCCCGCTCGGCCCGTGGCTGGTCACCAAGGATGAGATACCGGACGTCCAGAAACTGTCGTTGTGGCTCGACGTCAATGGCGAACGCCGTCAGACCGGATCGACCTCGACCATGATCTTCCCCATCGCCAAGTGCATTTCCTACGTTTCGCAGTTCATGACGCTGCTGCCGGGCGACATCGTCACGACGGGGACGCCGCCGGGTGTCGGCACCGGCATGAAGCCGCCGAAATTCCTCAATGTGGGCGATGTGGTTACGCTCGGCATCGAGGGGCTCGGCGAACAGCGGCAGCAAATCGTCGCGGCGTAAGATGCATCCATCGCGATGATAGTCGTCATGCCCGGCCATCGCAATCTGCGCAGATTGCGTAGACTTATCGGTGTTGCCGGGCATCCACGTCTCGGCAATCGAGCAGCAAGAAAGACCTGGATGGCCGGGACTGGCCCGGCCATGACGGAAGCGGAAAGTATCGTTCTTGAAGGAATACTGGCATGAAACTCACATACTCCCCCGCCTCGCCATTTGCCCGCAAGGTGCGCATTGCCGCGATCGAACTTGGTCTGATCGACAAGATCGAATTCGTCCCGGCCACGGTGGTGCCGGGCACCCCCAACGATGAATATTCGCAGATCAATCCGTTGAAAAAACTGCCGGCGCTGATTCTGGACAACGGCGATGTCATCGTCGATTCCTACGTGATCGTCGAATATCTCGACGAACTCGCCGGCGGCGGCAAGCTCATTCCGGCCTCGGGCGCGGCAAAGTGGAGGGTCAAGAGCGATCACTCGCTGCTGCAAGGCATGCTCGATTCGATGCTGCTGTGCCGTTACGAGAAAATGGTGCGGCCGCAGGGCCTGCAATGGCAGGCATGGACCGATGATCACTGGAACCGGGCATGGAACGGCATGGCGCGCTTCGAAAAGCACCCGGACGCGCTGACGCGGCCGTTCGATATCGCGCAGATCGGCCTCGTCTGCGTGCTCGGCTATGCCGATTTCCGCTTTCCCGATTGCGGCTGGCGCAAGGCGTATCCGAAGCTCGATGCATTCCACGAAAAAATGCTGACGCGGCCTTCGGTCAGGGTTTCGGTCCCGCCGCCGGCGTAACACTGGGAAGTTGACATGAGCCTCGAATTCACGGTCGGCGACCTCACCATTCATCGCGTCATCGAGCAGGAAACCAGCTTCCTGCCGGCGCTCGAAGTGTTACCCGGCCTGACGCCGGACCTGCTCGCGGAACACCGGTCATGGATGCGAGAGATCGGCGCTCTCGACGCCAGCGACGTGCTGATCCTTTGTTTCCAGTCCTATATCGTCAGGACGCCGCATCATACCATTCTGGTCGATAGCTGCATCGGCAACGACAAGCCGCGGCCGCTGCGCCCGAAATGGAACATGAAGACCGACGACACCTATATGCGTGCGCTCGCGGCGGCAGGCTTTTCCGTCGGCGATATCGATTTCGTGATGTGCACACATCTGCATGTCGATCATGTCGGCTGGAACACGCGGCTGGAAAACGGCCGCTGGCTGCCGACATTTCCAAACGCGCGCTATGTGTTCGGCAAAAGTGAATTCGATTACTGGACCGAGCAGAACGCGAAGGCGCAGGTAGCTCCCTTCGCCGACAGCGTGCTGCCGATCGTGGAAGCCAACAAGGCCGAGATCGTGCGCGACGATCATCAGATCGGCGATCACATCCGCATCCTGCCGACGCCGGGTCATACGCCCGGACATGTCGCGTTCACGCTGGGCCGCGGCAGGGACGACGCCGTGTTCAGCGGCGACCTGATGCATTCGCCGCTGCAGACGCGCTATCCCGAACTGTCGCCGAAATTCGATGTCGATCCGGCGCAGGCCGCCGTGACGCGGCGCAATTTCCTGGAGCGCTATTGCGACACCGATACGTTGTGCTGCACCGCGCATTTTCCGTCGCCCTCGACCGGAAAGATCCGCCGCCGGGGCAGCGGATTTTCCTGCGAAGCGATAGTGGCGAGTTAGCTTCTGACCACGAACTTGAAATTAGACGTACGCCCATGCTCGGCGCCACCTCTCCCATTGGGAGAGGTCGGCGCGGAGCGCCGGGTGAGGGGTTACGGCCTAACGATAGACCTTAACCCCTCACCCCAACCCTCTCCCAACGGGAGAGGGAGCGGGTTTCCGTTGACGCAAGGCCGGCGTCAATCTTGCAACCGAACGAACAACTCAGTCGAACAAATTCGGCGTGTGGTTGACGACCGCGCCCTCGATCGCCAGCATTTTGAGCTTGGTGGTGACGCCGCCATTGGCGGAGAATCCGCCGGGCTTGCCGCCGGCGGCCAGCACACGGTGACAGGGCACCACGATCGGACAGGGATTGCGCCCGAGCGCCTGGCCGACATCGCGCGACAGCTCAACCCCGCCGAGCCGCTTGGCGATGTCGCCATAGGTCAACGTCTTGCCCGGCGGGATGGTGCGCGCAATATCGTAGACACCGCGGTTGAATTCCGGGACACCCTCGAGATCGAGCACGATATCGGCGAGATCGTTCGGCTTGCCGGCGAGTAGTTCGACAATGCCGTCGATGGCGCTTTGCACCTCGGCTGGCGGTGTCGATTCGGCGATATCACCATAACGCTGGCGGATGCGGGCGCGGGTCTTGTCCTCGCTTCCCATGGGCAACTGCACCGCGTTGATGCCGCGCGGTCCCCATGCGATGCCGCAGCGGCCGATCGCGGTATCGAATAGTGCAAAATGGTGTTCGGTCATGGCTGGCTCCAACTCTTCGGCTCCATGTCGTGAGCTTGATGCTGGAGTGGAATTTAGGCTTGGAGAATGTTGCGATCCACCCGGATTCCGGGAAATCCGGCGCCGTCCCATGCTTTCCGGGGTTCCGGGTCTGAGCCGCCGGCCCATGCCGGAACGACGTCATGCTATGGGCACGCGCCGCCTTCCGTGAAATAATTGGGTTCCCCTCTCCCGCTTCCCCGCCGAGTCCCCCCATGCAAACGCTTCACGTCAACGGCACCGACATGGCCTATCTTGAGCTCGGCCAAGGTCGGCCGCTGGTATGCGTGCACGGCTCGCTGTGCGACTTTCGCATCTGGTCGGCGGTGCTGGGGCCGTTGACCCAACACCATCGCGTCATCGCAGTGTCCTTGCGGCACTTCTTTCCCGAACGCTGGGACGGCGTCAGTGACACTTATTCGATCGCGCAGCACGTCGCCGACGTAATCGCCTTCATCGAGAAGCTGGATACCGAGCCGGTGGATCTGATGGGCCATTCCCGCGGCGGCCACATTTCGTTCCGTGTCGCCCAGCAACGCCCTGATCTGTTGCGCCGGCTGGTCCTCGCCGAACCTGGCGGCGAACTCGATGCGACGCTCGATCCCGCCGCGAAGCCCGGGCCCTCGCCGCTCGCAGCCCGGATCGCCGCAGCGGCGGAAAAAATCGCGGCCCGCGACGTCGAGGGCGGGCTGACGTTCTTCTTCGATGCGATCGAAGGTCCCGGAGCCTGGGCACGGCTGCCGGCGGCTCCCAAGCAGCAACTGCGCGACAATGCGTTCACCCTGATCGGGCAGGCCCGCGACAAGCGGCCGCCGTTCTCAAGGGCCGACGCGGAATCGATCAGGAACCCGACGCTGTTCATCGGCGGCGCCAACACCAAGGGCACACTGCCGCAGGTGCTGCGCGCGCTGGCGGCGCATGTGCCGAATTCAAAGACCGCGATGATTCCCAATACGACGCATCCGATGTTCGAACAGGCGCCGCAAAGGTTTTGCGAGGTCGTGCTGGAGTTTCTGGCCGGGCGATAACTCCAACGCGCCAACGGCCTCAGGCCCGACGGTAGCCCGCGAGCAAGGCGTCTTCGATATCGGGGAGGTTGACCACGATGTTCTCGGGCGAGCGGCAGGCCAGCCACCAGAGCTCTTCCGTCGTGCTCATATTGGCTTCGAGATGAGGAATGAACGGCGGAACGAACATGAAATCGCCCTCCGACATCTCGACATATTCCTGGTAGTCCTTGCCGAAATAGATGCGGGCGCGGCCGGAAAGCAGGTAGGCGCCGGTTTCGGCCTCGCCATGATGATGCGGTAACGAACGGAAGCCGGGCGGATTGCTGGCTTTGCCGAACCAGATTTTGGTCGCCGCCGTATGCTGCGGGCCAACGCCCGTGATCAGCTTCAGGCCACCCGATTGAGCCGTGTTGCCGTGCTCGTGGCCCTTCCTGGTGACCATCGGCCGGTCGTTTGCCGTCATGCCGGACTCCTGTTGGCCGATACGCGCAAGACCGGCCTGTCGAGGCAACACTGCGACCGAAGGGTCGCATTGGCAAGCGCAGGGGCTGTGCCTGTCGCGAACAAGACGTCGGACGGATTCGACGGGGTCCGTGCTGGATTTGGCCGAACCTGGATCGGTCACCCGGCGCCCTTGACCCCGTCCTGTCCGCCCGATAGTTTTCGAATTCGGAATTCCGTATTCCACCTGGACGCCTGGCATGATCCCTCTCGACCCGTTCCCCAACCTGATCGATCAGGTCTATGCGCGGATTCTCGAGGCCATCACCGACCGGACATTGCCGCCGGGTCATCGCATCCGCCAGAACGAGCTGGCGGAAAAACTCGGAGTCTCCCGGCAGCCGGTCAGCCACGCCCTGCATCTGCTACATCGCCAGGGCCTGGTCGCCGAAAGCGGCCGCAAGGGTTTTGAAGTCACGCAACTCGATTCCTTGCGGATCCGCCAGCTCTATGAGGTGCGCGGCGCGATCGATGCGCTGGCGGCCCGGCTGGCGGCCGGGCGCATCAAGGCCGATGCTTCCGCGCGCGCGGAGCTGGAGGCGGCGCTGCACGCCGGACGCGCGATCGACGAGAGGACAGCGTTGTCCCGGTTGATCGCGCTCGATGTGGATTTCCACGGCGCTATCTATCGGCTCGCCGGCAATCCGGCGATCGAGGAAATGATCGCGCCGCAATGGCCGCACATGCGCCGCTCGATGGCGACGGTGCTGGCCGAGCTGGACTATCGCGCCAATGCCTGGGCCGAACACGAAACCATCGCCGCGCATGTTCTCGCCGGCGATGCGAAAGCCGCGGAGAGTTCGGCACTCGCGCATGCGCTGAGCGCCGGACGAATGACCGAAGAGAAGCTGAACGCGACGAACCGGGCTGCGTAGCCGGCTTCCGGCCCGTCGAAAGACCAACCAAAAGGAGGAACCACCATGAAACTGACCCAGCAACAGATCGACGACTTCAACCGCGAGGGCTGGCTGTTCCTGCCCGAATTGTTCAGCCGCGAGGAAGTAGCTCTGCTGGCGCACGAGGCGGAGGGCATCTACGACACCGACCGTCCGGAGGTGTGGCGCGAAAAGAGCGGCGCGCCGCGCACCGCCTTTGCCGCGCATCTCTATAACGAGGCGTTCGGCCTGCTCGGCGCGCATCCGCGCATGATCGAGCCGGTCGAGCAGATCTTCGGCGAGAAGGTCTACATGCACCAATACAAGATCAACGCCAAATCGGCCTTCACCGGCGACGTCTGGCAGTGGCACCAGGACTACGGCACCTGGAAACGCGACGACGGCATGCCGGAGCCGCGGGCCATGAACATCGCGATCTTTCTCGACGAGGTGATGCCGATCAACGGCCCGTTGATGCTGGTGCCGAAGAGCCAGACCGCCGGCGATCTCAAGGCGTCGCACGACCTCGAAACCACGTCGTATCCGCTGTGGACGCTCGACGAGGAAACCGTGACGCGGCTCGTGAAGCAGGGCGGCATCGTCGCACCGACCGGCAAGGCCGGCGGCATGCTGATGTTCCACGGCAATCTGGTGCACGGCTCGGCCGGCAACATCACGCCGTATCCGCGGAAGATCGTCTATCTGACGCTGAATGCGGTTTCCAATTACATCCGTACCCCGACCCGCCCGGAGTTCATCGCCCATCGCGACTTCAGGCCGATCCAGACGGTGGATGACGATTCGCTGGTTCGGC
>CAWEYJ010000004.1:17500-183131 GCA_963813165.1 uncultured Pseudomonadota bacterium
TTAGCGCACCGTCTTCAGGTAAAACCAACTCCCATGGTGTGACGGGCGGTGTGTACAAGGCCCGGGAACGTATTCACCGTGGCATGCTGATCCACGATTACTAGCGATTCCAACTTCATGGGCTCGAGTTGCAGAGCCCAATCCGAACTGAGACGGCTTTTTGAGATTTGCGAAGGGTTGCCCCTTAGCGTCCCATTGTCACCGCCATTGTAGCACGTGTGTAGCCCAGCCCGTAAGGGCCATGAGGACTTGACGTCATCCCCACCTTCCTCGCGGCTTATCACCGGCAGTCTCCTTAGAGTGCTCAACTAAATGGTAGCAACTAAGGACGGGGGTTGCGCTCGTTGCGGGACTTAACCCAACATCTCACGACACGAGCTGACGACAGCCATGCAGCACCTGTCTCCGGTCCAGCCGAACTGAAGGACTCCGTCTCCGGAGTCCGCGACCGGGATGTCAAGGGCTGGTAAGGTTCTGCGCGTTGCGTCGAATTAAACCACATGCTCCACCGCTTGTGCGGGCCCCCGTCAATTCCTTTGAGTTTTAATCTTGCGACCGTACTCCCCAGGCGGAATGCTTAAAGCGTTAGCTGCGCCACTAGTGAGTAAACCCACTAACGGCTGGCATTCATCGTTTACGGCGTGGACTACCAGGGTATCTAATCCTGTTTGCTCCCCACGCTTTCGTGCCTCAGCGTCAGTATCGGGCCAGTGAGCCGCCTTCGCCACTGGTGTTCTTGCGAATATCTACGAATTTCACCTCTACACTCGCAGTTCCACTCACCTCTCCCGAACTCAAGATCCTCAGTATCAAAGGCAGTTCTGGAGTTGAGCTCCAGGATTTCACCCCTGACTTAAAGACCCGCCTACGCACCCTTTACGCCCAGTGATTCCGAGCAACGCTAGCCCCCTTCGTATTACCGCGGCTGCTGGCACGAAGTTAGCCGGGGCTTATTCTTGCGGTACCGTCATTATCTTCCCGCACAAAAGAGCTTTACAACCCTAGGGCCTTCATCACTCACGCGGCATGGCTGGATCAGGCTTGCGCCCATTGTCCAATATTCCCCACTGCTGCCTCCCGTAGGAGTTTGGGCCGTGTCTCAGTCCCAATGTGGCTGATCATCCTCTCAGACCAGCTACTGATCGTCGCCTTGGTGAGCCGTTACCTCACCAACTAGCTAATCAGACGCGGGCCGATCTTTCGGCGATAAATCTTTCCCCGTAAGGGCTTATCCGGTATTAGCACAAGTTTCCCTGTGTTGTTCCGAACCAAAAGGTACGTTCCCACGCGTTACTCACCCGTCTGCCGCTGACGTATTGCTACGCCCGCTCGACTTGCATGTGTTAAGCCTGCCGCCAGCGTTCGCTCTGAGCCAGGATCAAACTCTCAAGTTGGACTTGAAACTTTAAACCGGCTGATCACAACGTTTGACGAGGTCCCACCATATTTATTGAACGCGATTCACATCGCGAACAACGATGGTGTAACCTATGTAAACGTGTACCGCCGAAGTCTTTCGTCCAGCCTCAACACCTGAAAACCGAAATTCTCAAGTAATCGAGACTCGCAAGGACTCCGCCGTCCACGTTTCTCTTTCTTCATCTTCACTTGTCAAACAGCCCGGGGTTCGAAAACCCCTCTCCCATCGCTGGGAGCGCCCCATCTCTGGGGCCCTTCCGAAGACCTCATTCGACGGCAAATGACAACCGATGGCTATCGGCTGTTGATTCACTCATCTTAGTGAGGAGCTTCACGGGCACGAAAACTTGCCTTGGCCAAGGGCCAAGACAGCGCCGCGCTCAGTGGGCGGTTTATAAGCCCGCCCGATCGTTGTTGTCAACGGCTGTTGTCAACAAATCGTCGCATCATGCAGGAGAATCTCGAACGGCGATAAAGTCTCGATTTTTAGGGACTTCACGCCGTACTTGAGCCACAATCCTGCGACGTCCTGACCGGGATGTAAGCATTAAATTGCCGGGTGCTAGTGGGGGCTGCCGGTGGTTATCCACTTAAGGGATCGGCGATCTTCCATGAAGTCACCGCCTTTTCCTTGCGGCCGAGAAACATCGAGAGATTTACACACCATTGTTGTTCGTGATTCCGGCCAGCCTTTTGGTCTTTGATTCCCGAACATCCATGCGGCACGCCGTACTTCCGGATCTCCCTTGAGAGGGCGAATGCCGGTACAGGATGAGCGAAGGTCTTGTCGAATGTTGAAGGCTTTTGGGGGGACGCCGGTTTGAACCACGGAACGTCACGCGGGGGCGGTTACGGACGCGAGACCGGGATCATCGATCTTGGTCACGAGCCGCCGCTTTCCGTAGATGGCTCCGAAGCCGCGGTGATCGATCGCCGCCGCGTCTCCGTGCAGTGGTTTAGCGGCACCATCCTGACCGGTCTGTGCGGCGCGGCCCTCATCGGCGGCGCCGTCTTTGCGTCGCTCGACGGCGAAATGACCTTTGCCAAGGTACCTGAACGGGTCGAAGGCGCGCTGCGCGGTGCGTTCGGCGCCAACGACAAAACTGCCACCCTGCGGAAAAGCGATCGCCTGCCGCCGCCCGGCGAATCGACCGCTTCGCGCACCGTGGTGCGCGTCTCGACGGTCACCCGCGTCGGCAGCCGTGACGTGATGCGGGTGCGGCCGCTGATCCGGATCTCCGGCAACCTGTCGATGACAACCAGCGATCTCAGCGCCAAGATCCCGCCGTTCAACGCGCAGCGCTTGCTGACCGACGTCGGCGACGCCGCGCCCGCCAACTCCGACGATGCCAACAACGCCGACGCCGCCGAACCGGATGCCGAGGTGTCGTTTGTCACCAAGGATCTCGCCCCGGTCCTGCCCAAGGCGAAGCTCGCCGCGGTGGTCGCCCTCGACGAGGTCCTGATGCGCGTTCGCGACGCCTCGAACTGGCGCGGCGGCAGCGGCGTGCGTTACACCCTTGCCAACGCGACCGCCGACGCCAGCGGCGCGCAGCCCGATCTCAAATTGGCCTATGCCACCGAGGGCACCGTCGCCGATCCCTATGCCGGCTTTGAAACCCGGGTGATCCCGGAAAACGTCACGCTGCTGCCGAAGACGAAAGAACAGACCACCGGCGGCAATCCATCCGGCGAACGCGTTCACATCGTCAAGAAGGGCGACACCGTCACATCGATCCTGCGTGATCAGGGCGCGACGCCGGAAGAGGCGAAGGCCATCGCCACGACGCTCGGCACCCACGGCCGCGATGGCGGCCTGAAGGAAGGCGAGAAGCTGCGTATCCTGATGGCGCCCGCCGGCCCGGGAGCCGGCCAGCGGCTGCAGCCCTACCGGGTGATCGTCGCCAACGATTCCGCCGTTGAAGCCGTCGCCGCCTTGTCGGATCTCGGCAAATACGTCGCCGTCGACGTGCAGAGCATGAACAACGTCGCCGAGACCGCCGACAGCAACAACAGCGATGATGACGACGACGATGATGGGACCGGGGTGCGGCTCTATCAAAGCATCTATGAGACCGCGCTGCGCAACAAGGTGCCGCCATCCGTGATCGAAGACATGGTGCGGATCTACTCCTACGACGTCGACTTCCAGCGCAAGGTGCAGCCGGGCAACTCCTTCGATGTCTTCTTCGCCGGCGAGGATGAAGGCTCCTCCATCACTGAAAAGAACGAAGTGCTGTTCGCCTCGCTCACCGTCGGCGGCGAGACCAAGAAATACTACCGTTTCCAGACCTCCGACAACTCCGTCGTCGATTACTACGACGAGACCGGCAAGAGCGCGAAGAAGTTCCTGGTACGAAAACCGGTTAACAATGCCATCATGCGATCCGGCTTTGGCAGCCGCCGCCACCCCATCCTCGGCTACGTCAAGATGCATACCGGCGTCGACTGGGCCACGGCCTACGGCACGCCGATTTTCGCTTCGGGTAACGGCGTCGTCGAAGTCGCTGGCTGGGAAGGCGGCTACGGAAAATACGTCAAGCTGAAGCACAATAACGGCTACGAGACGGCCTACGGACATATGTCGGCCTTTGCCAAGGGGCTGGAGCCCGGCAAGCGGGTTCGGCAGGGCCAGGTGATCGGCTTCGTCGGCTCGACCGGACAATCGACCGGCGCTCACGTCCATTATGAAATCCTGGTCAACGGCCGCTTCGTCGATCCGATGCGTATCAAGCTGCCGCGCGGCCGCTCGCTCGACGGGCCGCTGCTGGCCAGCTTCGAAAAGGAGCGCGATCGCCTCGACGCCCAGATGAACAACCGAAGCAGCGCGCGCGTATCGGATGCCGCGGGCACCGTTGGCGTGCGGCAAGTCACCAACCGCTGAGGTCTTCGGTAAAATCGGCGCCAAACTGACGTTGCGACCGCAAGCGGTCTACGAGGCCGTGCTTGCGCAGATCAGGAAGACAATTCCGAGCGGCCGGCACTCTCAAAGTTGTGCGCGTCGGGCTGCGCCAACTGACCTCTTCAGCAACCGGCGTAACGCTTGCCGGTTTCATCAAATTTCATCGAATGCCGGCGGAACCCCGACGGTAATTCCCCGGTTGAATCATCAGGAAAGCCTTCAGTTCCAATGGAGGATGTCATGGAGAATTGGACGAATGCGAAATTGTGTGACGTCGCCAATCTGATCCTTGGCGCAGTCTGTTTTCAAAGCAACGCCTATATCGCCGGCACGCCGTTGTGGCCATCCTTGCGGCAGTTGAGCTCTGGATTCTGTCCCAGAACCCGCCGCGGCTGACTGCAAGTCGTTAGCCGCCAGCTGGCGAAACGCCCCGTTCCCACCCACCCGCCATTATGGCGGGTGGGTGGGGTTGGCGTGAGGGGATCACATTATGAGGCGCCTGGCCGCTAAGGCTTAGTTCAGCTTCCGTTTCGGCGTCGGCGCTTCGAACTGCGCGATTTCCGCGGTCTGCGGCGCCTTGCCGTTGAAAGTCAGCACGTTGCCCTCCGCCGAGATGGCGACCCGATCACCGTCGACAATGTCACCGGCGAGGATCATCTCCGCCAGCGGATCCTGCAGATTGCGCTGGATCACCCGCTTCAGCGGCCGCGCGCCGTAGGCGGGATCCCAGCCCTTGGCCGCCAGCCAGTCGCGCGCCGCGGCATCGAGGGTGAGCGCGATCTTGCGGTCCTCCAGCAGCCTTTGCAGCCGCGCGAACTGGATCTCGACGATCCGGCCCATCTCGCTCTTCTGCAGGCGATGGAACAGGATGATCTCATCGACGCGGTTGAGGAATTCCGGACGGAAGTGGGCCCGCACCATGCCCATCACCTGCTCGCGTACCGCTGAAGTGTCCTCGCCTTCCGGCTGGTTGACCAAAAACTCCGAACCGAGGTTCGAGGTCATGACGATCAGCGTGTTGCGGAAATCGACGGTACGGCCCTGCCCGTCGGTCAGACGGCCGTCGTCGAGCACCTGCAGCAGCACGTTGAAGACATCGGGATGCGCCTTCTCGATTTCGTCGAACAGCACCACCTGATAGGGCCGCCGCCGCACCGCTTCGGTGAGCGCCCCGCCCTCGTCATAGCCGACATAGCCCGGCGGCGCGCCGATCAGCCGCGATACCGAGTGCTTCTCCATGTATTCGGACATGTCGAGACGCACCATCGCGGTCTCGTCGTTGAACAGATATTCCGCCAATGCCTTGGTCAATTCGGTCTTGCCGACGCCGGTGGGGCCCAGGAACATGAACGAGCCCATCGGACGATTGGGATCCTGCAGGCCTGCGCGCGACCGGCGAACCGCGGTTGCGACCGCATGCACCGCCTCGGCCTGGCCGACGACGCGCTTGCCGAGCATATCCTCCATGCGCAGCAGCTTGTCCTTTTCGCCCTCGAGCATCTTGTCGACCGGCACGCCGGTCCAGCGTGATACCACCTGGGCGATGTGGTTGGCCGTGACGGCTTCCTCCATCATCTCGCCCGAGTTTTCCTTGGCCTCGATCTCGGCAAGCCTCTTCTCGATCTCCGGAATCCGGCCATAAGCCAGTTCGCCCGCGCGCTGATACTCGCCGCGGCGCTGTGCGTTGGCGAGTTCAATGCGCAAGCCGTCGAGCTCGCTCTTGAGCTTCTGCGCGTTCGACAGCTTGTTCTTCTCCGCGCTCCAGCGCGAGGTCAGGTCCGCCGAGCGCTTTTCCAGATCGGCGAGTTCCTTCTCCAGCGTCTGCAGGCGGCTTTTCGAGCCGGCGTCGCTTTCCTTTTTCAGCGCTTCCTGTTCGATCTTCAGCCGGATGATTTCCCGATCCATCGAATCGAGTTCCTCCGGCTTGGAATCGACCTGCATCTTCAACCGAGCCGCGGCCTCGTCCATCAGGTCGATCGCCTTGTCAGGAAGAAAACGGTCGGTGATATAGCGGTTCGACAGCGTGGTCGCCGCCACCAGCGCCGAATCGGTGATGCGCACGCCATGGTGCTGCTCGTATTTGTCCTTCAGGCCGCGCAGGATCGAGATGGTATCCTCGACGGTCGGCTCGTTGACAAAGATCGGCTGGAACCGCCGCGCCAGCGCCGCGTCCTTTTCGACGTGCTTGCGGTACTCGTCGAGCGTGGTCGCGCCGATGCAATGCAGTTCGCCCCGCGCCAGCGCTGGCTTGAGCAGGTTGGACGCATCCATCGCGCCGTCGGCCTTGCCGGCCCCGATCAGCGTGTGCATCTCGTCGATGAACAGGATGATGCTGCCTTCGGCCGAGGTCACTTCCTGCAGCACGGCTTTCAGCCGTTCCTCGAATTCGCCGCGATACTTCGCGCCTGCGATCAGCGCGCCGAGATCGAGCGACAGCAGTTTCTTGTCCTTGAGGCTTTCCGGCACGTCGCCGTTGAGAATCCGCAGCGCCAGACCTTCGACGATCGCGGTCTTGCCGACCCCGGGCTCGCCGATCAGCACCGGATTGTTCTTGGTGCGGCGAGACAGCACCTGAATGGTACGGCGAATTTCCTCGTCGCGTCCGATCACCGGATCGAGCTTGCCGTCGCGCGCCGCCTGGGTGAGGTCGCGGGAATATTTCTTCAGCGCGTCATAGGCGTTCTCGGCCGTCGCACTGTCTGCGGTGCGGCCCTTGCGCAGGGCCTCGATCGCGGCATT
This sequence comes from uncultured Pseudomonadota bacterium, assembly GCA_963813165.1. Classification (GTDB taxonomy): domain Bacteria; phylum Pseudomonadota; class Alphaproteobacteria; order Rhizobiales; family Xanthobacteraceae; genus Bradyrhizobium. The sequence continues at coordinate 24,561 of CAWEYJ010000004.1, forward strand.
CAGATTTTGCGGCGTAACGCCGCCCTTTCTCAAGATGCCGCCGGCGTCACCGTCTTTCTCAAGCGTCAGCGCCAGCAACAACCGCTCGACGGTGACAAAGCTGTCACCGGCCTTGGTGGCGGCTTTTTCGGCAGCGTCGAACGCGCGCGCCAGTTCCGGCGCCAGATAGACCTGCCCGGCGCCGCTTCCGGAAACTTTCGGCAGTTTGTTGAGCGCGTCCTCGGTCGCTTTCAGGATCGCACGCGAATTGCCGCCGGCGCGGTCGATCAGACCGCCGGCGAGGCCTTCGCTGTCGTCCAGCAGCACCTTCAGCATATGCAGCGTCGAAAACTGCTGGTGGCCGTCGCGCATCGCGAGCGATTGCGCCGACTGGATAAAACCGCGCGCCCGCTCGGTGTATTTTTCAATATTCATGGATCATTCCCTCAGCCTGCCGCGCCACCTCGAAAGCATGGACACGGCATCTTCATTGGGTTTCCGCAGGCCGTATTGACATTCCTCAATCGGCCGGCGGTCGCGTCGCCGACGCTGACGCCGGCTTGAGGCAAATGTGGGAACAGGTTCCGGAAACGGAAGAGGCGGCTTCACAAATTCGTGTGCGGTGGCGCCGGGCCGCGGAATCTCCTAAAAGGCCGAATGTCTTCGATCCAATCCGCCCATATCGCCAGCCTTTTTCGCTACCCCGTCAAAGGCCTGACCCCGGAACCGCTGTCGCGGGTCGCGCTAGGTGTCGGCCAGACGCTTCCGGCCGACCGCCGCTACGCCATCGAAAATGGCCCCAGCGGCTTCGATCCGGCCGACCCGAAATGGATGTCGAAGGCCTATTTCCTGATGCTGATGCGGGACGAATGGCTGGCGGCGCTGCACACGCATTTCGACGATGCGAGCAATGTCCTGACCATCCGCCACGACGGCGCTATCGTCGCACAGGGCGATCTCGAAACGGTTGAAGGCCGGGCCGCCATCGAGCGGTTCTTCACGACCAGCTATGCGAGGGCGATCAAGGGACCGCCGAAGGTCCTCTCAGGCAACGGCCACAGCTTTTCGGATGTGGCACGGAAGGTCGTCTCCATTATCAATCTCGCCAGCCTCGCCGCGATCGAGAATATGATCGGCCTCCCGGTCCATCCGCTGCGGTTCCGCGCCAACCTCTATGTCAGCGGCTGGCCGCCCTGGCACGAATTCGAGCTGCTCGACCGAACCATTGCGATCGGCGATGCGCGGCTCAGGGTCGTCAAGCGGATCGTTCGCTGCGCGGCGGTCAACGTCGATCCCCAGACCGCGGCGCGCGACCTCAACATTCCGCAAGAGCTGATGCGCCGCCTCGGGCACGGCGACTGCGGTGTCTATGCCGAGGTGATCGCCGGCGGGGCCATCGGCATCGGCGATGCGATCGTCGCCGAAGAACCGCAGATTCGCCTCGGGAGCGCGTGAGCGTCGCGCTGCCCTGCAGCGCGCCATTTTTTTGTTGCGCGCGTCAAATGTTCGCGGCATTAACATTCGCTCGCCAGGACGGCATTGCTCGCGAATGCGATATTCGATCCACGACAAAACGCTTGATGCGAAGAAAGCCCGCATCTTGATCAACGCGCTGATCGATTGCGCGAAAGCGGGGGTCAGGTCGAGCTTCTCGATCAACAAGATGCTGTGGGGGATCTCGCTTTACCTTGAATGCGGGAGCTTCACGAGGGAGAACTGGATCACCTATCACCGCGTCAGCGAGGCCGCCAAACGCGTGCGGAACTCGGGCAACAAGGGCTGGAAAAAGCAGGTCACGTTCGAACATGTCCGCCCGATCGGCAAGATGTATAAAATGCTCCTGGATGAGCAGGAAACACTTACCCTTGAACGTGCCGCCGTCATCATCGGTGAATACCCACCCGTCCTGATCACGATGGAAGAAGAACTCCGAATGGCGAAGCTCGGGTTCAAGAGTGAGGGCACCCCTGAACAGCGATACGCGCACATTCCGATTTCCGGTTTCAGTCTGCGTTCGGAAGCAGCCGCGCGGTGAGGATGATTGGTTGCAGAGCCGATCAAAACTCCAGGAAAGCGCGTTGAGTTACCGTTGCAGCGGCGCCGTCACCCTCTCGCAAGGGAATGACAGCGCCCTCCACGGATCTCAGTTCGTCGGCATGACGTAGGCGTAAATCCGGCCGCGCGAGATCGGCGCTTCCCTGACCCGATTGCCGTTGTTGCCCGACACCACGATCGGATTGCCGTGAGCGTCGATGCCGCTGACCACGCCGACATGTCCGCCGCCGCGCCGTGCCATCACGGCAATCGCGCCGACCTGCGGACCCGATACGCGCTGGCCGTAACGCGCAAATGAACTCGCCATGTCCGAGCCAGTGCCGTGAAAACCGGACTGCTGCAAAACCATGTTCATGAAGCGTGCGCACCAGAGGCTGCCTCGGCCGGTCGGATTGCCGCCAAGGTAACGGCGCGCCTCGGCGACGACATTCGATGAACCGAAGTTACCCGACATCGCGATATCGCCGGAAGATGTGCTTGACGAGAGGCTGGCATGGGTGTCGGCAAGGCCCCGCGCCTGCATTTGCGCTACGCCTCGCTCCCAGCGCGATCCGCGTGCGATGTGCCGATAATGACGATATGTGAAGTGCCTGCCCGTGTGACGGCCGGCGTAACGCCCATGGTAACGCGCATGAGCATACCTTGCGATGCCGTGATGAGATCTTGCTGAAGCCGGGGCGGCTGATGCGATGATCGCCGCCGAACACAAGGCTAACGCAACAAGGTGACGAGAAGCGACGCGAAGCGACCTACGAAACGCAAACAACTGAACCATACTCATTCCTCTGTGACACCCCCGTTCCCACCGGCTCGCCGGAGCCGGCATGCGGACGTTCGTATGCAAGTTTCGGTGTGGCGGGAGCAAGACACGATGCGGCAGTGCGGAATCGGTTTCGAGGTCATTCCGCGATCATTCCATGACGAAAAAGAAACAATCCCGCCTCATTGCAGCCTCGAGTATTAACTGCGATTTACGGAGCGGGCCCGAAGCTCTTCAAGCGAAAGGCTGGCCGCGCTCGGATGCGGGGCGGCGGCGGCGGGTTCGGCCAAAGAAAACGCGTCAAAACAAAAACAAGGGAAGGAACAGCGAATGCCCTATGCCGTCACCAGCGACCAGGTCCGCCTCTACTTCGAAGAGGCCGGCAGCGGAACGCCGGTCATTTTCCTGCACGAATTCGCGGCCGACTACACCAATTGGGAGCCGCAGATGCGTTACTTCTCGCGCCGGCACCGCTGCATTGCCTACTCCGCGCGCGGCTATACGCCATCGGATGTGCCGCCCTCGGCCGAGGTCTACACCTACAAGCATTTCTATACAGATGCGCTGGCCGTCCTCGATCACCTCAAAATCGCCAAGGCCCATTTCGTCGGCCTGTCGATGGGCTCCTATTCGTCGCTGCAGATCGGGTTGAACGCACCCGAGCGCGCGCTGTCGATGACGTTGGCCGCGGTGGGCTCCGGTTCGGACCTTGGCAATCTCGACGCCTTCCGCCAGCAATGCCGGGAAAACGCCGAACAGTTCGAGACGGTCGGATCTGCCGAGGTCGCGAAGGTCACCCGCGAGGCACCGAGCCGCATTTCGTTTCTTCTGAAGGACCCGCGCGGACACGCGGACTTCTATGCGGCGCTGGCGCGGCACGATTCCAGGGGCTCGGCCAACACCATGCGCAGCTTCCAGGGCGGCAGACCCTCGATCTACACCCTGACCGACGCCATCCGGAAAGTCCCGACGCCAGCCTTGATCATTTGCGGCGACGAGGACGACAATTGCATCGAGCCCAGTCTGTTCCTGAAGAAGCATTTGCCCGCGTCGGGGCTGACCTTCTTCCCGAAGTCCGGCCACGTGCTCAATCTGGAAGAGCCCGCTCTGTTCAACGAAATGGTCGAGCGCTTCATCGCTTTGGTTGAGGCCGGACGCTGGCCGGTGCGCGACCCGAGGTCGATCGGTTAGTACGGCGCGTTTGGCGTTTCGTCATGGCGTAAACATTTTGGCTTACCGCGCCTTGCCGGCCCGGCTCAGCAGGAACACGCCCTGCTCGCCGAACATGTTCCAGAACCACCAGGGCGCGTTGAGCCGCAGCGGGCGGCCGTAGAGATCGAGCGCCACCGCGCGCTCCATCTTGACGTTGATCTCGCCACAGAGCTGCACGAAATCCTTGATGGTGCAGAAATGGATGTTCGGCGTATCGTACCAGGTCGCCGGCAGATTCTCGGTGCGCGGCATATGGCCGCCGACCAACAGCTGCAGCCGCATCTTCCAGAACCCGAAATTGGGAAACGACACGATGGCGTGGCGTCCGATCCGCAGCAAATTCTCCAGCACCACGCGCGGCTGCCGCGTCGCCTGCAGGGTCTGCGACAGGATCACATAGTCGAATGCATCGTCGGGATAATTGACAAGGTCGGTGTCGGCGTCGCCCTGCACCACCGCGAGACCCTTGGCGACACAATGGTTGACGCCCTCGCGCGACAGTTCGATGCCGCGGCCATCGATGCCCCGGCTCTCCAGCAGCAGCAACAGATCGCCCTCGCCGCACCCGACGTCGAGCACCTTGGAGCCGCGTTCGACCATCTGCGCCACCAGCAGATGATCGCCGCGATAATTTTGAGTGCCGGGCGCGGCGGCGCCGGCCAGCGGCAAGGTCTGTTGCTGCGTGGTCATGTCAGCCGCCTGCCCCGGTCAGGCCGCGCGCCGCGCCGGCGGATTGCAGAAACGCGCGCGAAATGTCGAAAAATTCCGGGACATCCAGCAGGAACGCGTCATGCCCGCGATCGGTCTCGATCTCGGCGAACGACACCCGCGCGCCGCTGGCGTTGAGCGCATGCACGATGGCGCGCGATTCGGAGGTCGGAAACAGCCAGTCGCTGGTGAACGACACCACGCAGAGCCGCGCCTGGATGCCGCGGAAGGCTTCCGCCAGCACGCCGTTATGATCGGCGGCAATGTCGAAATAATCCATCGCGCGCGTCAGATAGAGATAGCTGTTGGCATCGAACCGCTCGACAAAGGACGAACCCTGGTAGCGCAGGTAGCTCTCGACCTGAAAGTCGGCATCGAACGAAAACGTCGGCAGCTCGCGGTCCTGCATCCGCCGCCCGAACTTGCGATGCAGGGCGGCATCCGAGAGATAGGTGATATGCGCGGCCATCCGCGCGACACCGAGGCCGCGATGCGGATAGGTGCCTTCTTCAAAATAGCGGCCATGACGCCAGTCCGGATCCGCCATCACGGCCTGCCGGCCGAGTTCGTGGAACGCGATGTTCTGCGCCGAATGCCGCGTGCTGCAGGCTACCGCCAGCGCCGAGAACACGCGTTTGGGATGAGCTGCGGTCCACTGCAGCGCCTGCATGCCGCCCATCGAGCCGCCGACCACGCAGAACAGGGTCTCGATCCCGAGGCGGTCGATCAACATGGTCTGGGCGCGCACCATGTCGGGAATCGTGATGACCGGAAAATCCAGCCCCCACAATTTGCCGGTGGCGGGATTGGTCGAGGCCGGCCCGGTGGAGCCCATGCAACCGCCAATGACGTTAGAGCAAATGATGAAATACCTGTCGGTATCGAGCGGACGGCCGGGACCGACCATGGTTTCCCACCAGCCCGGCTTGCCGGTCACCGGGTGCAGGTTGGCGACATGCTGATCGCCGGTCAGCGCATGGAAGATCATAATGGCGTTGGAACGCCCGGCATTGAGCTCGCCATAGGTCTGGTAGGCGATCTGGAACGGCGCGAGATCGATGCCGCAATCGAGCTTCAACGGCTGGTCCGGGCCGAACACCGCCACCCGCGAGCTTGGATGATCGGCTTCGCGCGCGCGCTCCTCCGCATGAATCGCCGGGCTGGGTACTGACTGCACGCCTACCATCTTTACCGACCTCTCGGGAGGTTTCGAAACCGCCGGAAATCAGGCCATAAAAAACCCGGCCTGAACACAGGTTCGGCCGGGATCACTTCTGTCCCCGGCCTGTTTAGCGAGTTGTTTAACGTGGCTGCAAGCCGGCCGGCTCAAATGACCACGAAGTGCACCAAAGCTAGTCCCGATGCCGCTTTTCGTCAAGATCGTCCGGCCGTTAACCTAACCGGGCACTGAAGCGAGATTGGCTCCTCGGGGCTCATGGCGACGAGGCGCCCTTGCGCCGTCTCGAACCATGAGACAGAACGGGGTCTTCATCCTTCGAGATACCGCGCAAGTGCTGCTCCTCCAGGACGAGGAAAACGTCGTCAGGTCAAAAAATGTCCAAAACGCCCCCCGCTCCGCCCTCGCTCGAGGTGCTGCGCAAAGAGATCGACGCCATCGATGAGCAGGTCCACGGCCTCTTGATGGCGCGCGGCGACATCATCGATCGCCTGATCTCGGTGAAAAAGACCCAGGAGGTCGGCTCGGCATTTCGCCCGGCGCGCGAGGCCGACATGATGCGCCGGCTGGTGCAGCGTCACCGCGGCATCCTGCCGCTCGACACCGTCGAGAGCATCTGGCGGGTCATCATCTCGACCTTCACCTACGTGCAGGCGCCGTTTTCGGTCCATGCCGACATTTCGCTCGGCGAATCCGCGATGCGGGATTCGGCGCGATTCCATTTCGGTTTCACCGTTCCCTATGTCTCGCATTTCAGCGCGACGGCCGCGGTCGAGGCGGTCGCGAACTCGAAGGGCGATCTGGCGCTGGTCTCCGCCACTTCCAGCCGCACCCCGTGGTGGATCGCGCTCGAAGCCAGTGGCGCGCCGAAGATCATTGCACGGCTGCCGTTCGTCGAACGCGCCGACCATCCGGCGGCGCTGCCGGTATTCGTGGTGTCGCGCGTTGCCGACAGCGCCATGGTGACCGAAGTCGAGATGTGGAGCATTCGGGTGTCCGGCTGGAACGCCGAGATCGCGCGCGCCTTGTCGCCGCTGGCGGAAATCGTCGCGGTGCCGGACACCGCCTTCGACGGCGCCGCCCTGCTGGTGTCGGTGGCAGGCCCTGCCCGCCTTGAAAAGATCAGGTCGGCGCTGATCGAGGCCGGCGCGTCGGTGCGTTCATCGGCTCTCGTCGGCAGCCACGCAACGCGCTATACGGTGCCCCCGAACGGGGCAGCCAAATCCGATAAGCCGCCTCGATAATCCGGAGCCGACGATGTCCCGCCCCATGCCGAATCCCGGCATTCTCGATATTGCGCCCTACACACCGGGCAAGAGCCCGGTGGCTGAGCCGGGCCGCAAGGTGTTCAAGCTGTCGGCCAACGAGACGCCGTTCGGGCCGTCGCCGAAGGCGATGGAGGCCTACAAGAACGCCGCGGCCCATCTGGAAGACTATCCGGAAGGCACGTCGCGCGTGCTGCGCGAGGCGATCGGCCGCGCCTTCGGGCTTGACCCCAACCGCATCATCTGCGGCGCCGGCTCCGACGAGATTCTCAACCTGCTCGCGCACACCTATCTCAGCCGCGGCGACGAGGCCATCAGCACCGCCCACGGCTTTCTGGTGTATCCGATCGCGACCAAGGCCAACGGCGCCATCAATGTCGTCGCACCCGAGACCAACTTCACCGCAGACGTCGATGCGATCCTCAAGCTGGTCTCGCCGCGCACCAAACTGGTCTGGCTCGCCAACCCGAACAACCCGACCGGGACCTATCTGCCGTTCGACGAGGTCAAGCGGCTGCGCGCCGGATTGCCGCCGCATGTGCTGCTGGTGCTCGATGCCGCCTATTCCGATTATGTGTCGCGCAACGATTACGAGATCGGCATCGAACTGGTGGCGACAACGGACAATACCGTGATGACGCACACATTTTCGAAGATCCACGGGCTTGCCGCGCTGCGGATCGGCTGGATGTTCGGCCCGGCCGATATCGTCGATGCGGTGAACCGGATTCGCGGACCTTTCAACGTTTCGACGCCGGCGATGCTGGCGGCGGTCGCCGCGATCGAGGACACCGCGCATCAAGAGATGTCAAAGGCGCACACCGAGAAATGGCGCAACTGGCTGACCGGGGAAGTCGGCAAGCTGGGCCTCAAGGTGACGCCGAGCGTGGCGAACTTCATCCTGATCCATTTCCCGCTGCAGAAGGGCAAGACCTCGACTGAGGCCGACGTCTTCCTGACCAAACGCGGCCTGGTGCTGCGCGCGCTGAACAATTACGGCCTGCCGCACGCCTTGCGCATGACCATCGGCACCGAGGAGGCCAATCGCCTGGTGGTCGAGGGCTTGCGCGACTTCATGGCGCAGCCGTGAACGCCGCGCCGCTCTTCAGCAAGATCGCGCTGATCGGCTTCGGGCTGATCGGCGGCTCGATCGCGCGCGCCGCGCGGGCGCAGGGGCTCGCCGGAGAAATCGTCGCCACCGCGCGTTCGGCCAGGACCCGCGCGCGGGTCGCTGAACTCGGCATCGTCGATCGCGTCGTGGAGACCAATGCGGAGGCGGCAAGAGATGCCGATCTGGTCATCCTGTGCATCCCGGTCGGCGCCTGCGGCCCGGTCGCGCAGGAAATCGCGGATCGTCTCAAGCCGGGCGCGATCGTGTCCGACGTCGGCTCGGTCAAGGGCGCGGTGGTGCGCGAGATGGCGCCGCATTTGCCTCAAGGCGTGCATTTCGTGCCGGCGCACCCCGTCGCCGGCACCGAGCATTCCGGTCCCGATTCCGGGTTCGCCGAACTGTTCATCAACCGCTGGTGCATCCTCACGCCGCCGGAAGGCGCCGATCCGGCAGCGGTCGAGCGGCTGCGCACGTTCTGGACCGCGCTCGGCGCCAAGGTCGAGATCATGACACCCGACCATCACGATTTGGTGCTCGCGATCACCAGTCATTTGCCGCATCTGATCGCCTATACAATCGTAGGCACAGCGGATGAGCTTGAAGGTGTCACGCAATCCGAGGTGCTGAAGTTCTCCGCCGGTGGCTTTCGCGACTTCACCCGCATCGCGGCCTCCGATCCGATCATGTGGCGCGACGTGTTCCTCACCAACAAGGACGCGGTGCTGGAAATGCTCGGCACCTTTAACGAGGACCTTTCCAAGCTCACCCGGGCCATCCGCCGCGGCGACGGCGAGGCGCTGTTCGAGCATTTCACGCGGACCCGCGCGATCCGCCGCGGCATCGTCGAGATCGGCCAGGATTCCGCCGTGCCCGATTTCGGCCGGCCGCACGCGCAATTGGGCAAGACGCCGGAATAGGTGCCCCGCAGGCTACTGCCTCCATCGTCATTGCGACGACCAAAAAGAACATGTCTCCGCGTTCCCGCGGCGCGACGCGCCCGAGTTTTGCATTTATCTTCCGCCCGACAAAAGGGCGTGGGGAATGCCGGGTGCCCGTCGCACCCGCAGCCGCGCGTGTAGTGGTAGTAAGCACGCGCGTTAGTCACCACGGTCGCACCGGGATCACCCGGCATTCCCGCACGCAATGGTTTTAACGGTTTCCTTCGCGCTCTCCTCGGTGACCGGGCTTGTTTGCCACCGTCGTCGGTGAAATCTCTTTCACGAAACTTGACGCCAGCGTCGGGGCGTCAGGACCACACGACTTCGCCGTCCGCGAGCCAAGCGCGTTCGTCAATGCGCTAGCCTGCGTCCACCGCATCCTGCCCCGCGTCCGTGACGATCTCGAGCCGCCCCTTTGTGGGACAGGACGGCGAAGGATGTAGAACTGATTTGGGTCGGAAGAGAACAACAATATTTTTGCGCGTAGGACTGGACGACCCAAATCACGTTGATCCCACGAGAGAATTCTTCCTCAAAACGCATCCTGAAGGCTTGGGCCGTGGACTGAATAGCACGCAGCCAAAATCGGATTGATGCGGGTCTGACAACGTCAGATAGTTGGCTGCGAGCTTGGTATGAAGTCATTGTGTCCGCGAAGCATACGCAGCAAATCGTCGCCTTGGATATCCGGTAGGTCGAGGTCGACAATAATGAACCTTGGGTTTTCGGACAGGAGTGCAAGCGCGACCTCGGCACTGGAGGCTTCGAGGACGCTATAACCCTGGGTTTTAAGTGCCCATCGCAAATTGGTGCGGGTCGGTAGATCGTTCTCGACGACCATGATCAAGGGTTGCGGTACTGTTGCGGCCACCTTGAATGTCTCGGCGTCGGTCGAATTGGGCAACATCCAAAACCCCACGGTTACGATGCCTGCTGCAATCTTCGTGCACCTGCGCCTCTCAATTGCAGCTATGGGGTTCCCACTTATTGATATCGATCAATGGTTTCCTGACCCAACGGACGTTTTGGGTTCACAGCCTGGAGCCTTTTCCCCAAGGCAGAGCATTTAGGGGACGCGCCGGTCGACAACTCGGCCACGCAACTTGTCCGCGAGTTCATATCGCGGGATCCGAGGCCCCGGTTTGGGCACTTGAACGACGTCCAAACCGATGCCTTCAACCGGCAAAACCGGACAGGCATTTCCGGGATTACCTCCTGACTGGACATGCTGCGGACATGCTAAAATTGCTACTTATGACCGCGCAGCGGACATGACCCTCGACTGCCAGGTCTGCATTAGGCTGCGAAGAGCCTTGCACTCGGATTTGAATTCCCGCAGCCGAATGTCTATGGTGTGTCCATGTCGCGCCTCGTGTGTCTATCAATTGCTGCCGTTCTGTCGCTGCTGTCGGTCGTCGCGACGGCTGAGCCGATTCACAAGCGGCCGGCGTCGCGCTGGCACGGCTACGGCTTCCTGCCGGGATACGAACAGCCGCTAAGCAACAGTCAGCCGCTTTTCGCCCAGAAAGATGCGATGCGGCGTCTGGCGAACCGCGAACGGCGCCCCTGGTATATTGATCCGGTTCCCCGTTATTACGGGTATGATGGCAACTGGTACTATTTCGGCCAGCCCGGCTTTTATCGCGGCCACTACAATGGCGGCAGCTTTGGGCCGTGCTGGACGCAGACACCGATCGGGCCGGTCTGGAATTGCGGCTGATCAGCCTGTCGCTCACGGACCCTGAACCGGGCACGGCCTCTTCGCATTGACGTGGTGGAATTTGCGAAACATTGCTCTGGCGAGCCTTCCAGAGCCTTTTCCGTTCCGATCGAATCGGAACGGAGGCTCTATCTCATCTCCATATTTTGACGCGTTTTCTCCACGCGAACCGGTAATCCACTTCGCTGGAAAACGCTCTCAAGCATGATCCGGAAAAGTGGACACCGGTTTTCCGAAAAGATCATGCTTAAACAAAAAGATGGAGCGAGATGGCGATTCAACGAAGGGCCATCTCGCTCTAGCGCCGCCCGCCGATTGAGCCGGTCGCGCCCTTCGAGACTTTATTGACTCCACGATGTGCGGCTTGCCGGGAGCGCGTCTCGACATCGCCGCGCCTGGTGGTTGCCATGTGACACCCTCGCGCCCCGGGCAGTTCGTTCGAAAACTCAGTTGGCGCTGGTCTCGGCGGCGGCGCCGAGGCTTGGCAAGGTCTCGCTCGGCGCAGCGGCAGACGCGACCGGCCTGTATGGCCCATAAAGACTGCGCACCCGGTTGCGAAGCGGTTCCACGAATTTTCAATTCAGCCATGCAAGGGCGGCGCTTGCCACCAGTACTACCGGCGTGACCGCGGCGAGCAGCGTCCAGCCCCGCCAATCGCCGTTGAAAAAGATGCCCGCTATCAAAAAGCCGGCAAGCCAATGCCCCAGGAACGCGAAATAGGACCATTCGCCGAGCGTTCGGTCAACGCGCTCCGCGAGCGGACCAAATTGGGCGGCCGAAAGTCCCGACAGGCCGGAGACGACCACCGCGAAGCAGGCCGTATCGATGAGATAGCCAACTCCGAAAATGTGCGAGGCGGGCAACACCGCGCCACCCGCGACCATGTTGACGATCCATGCCGCAAAGGCGCAGGCGCAAGCGCGCGGTGAGGCGATCCAGCCACCGCGTCGCCGAAGAAAATACAATACCGCGCCGACGGCGAAGGGAAGAACCGCGGCCGGCGCCGTAAAATACTCGATAGCCCAGTCCATAGCGTCGTAGAGGCAGGTCAGTTGATACGACAGCCCTGCCGCCAGCGCGATCAACGCCCAGTTCATCCGCCGCGATACGATCAGGAACAGCAACAGATACATGTCGATCTCGATCGCGACCGACCAGAACGGCGGAATGAAGCGGAACGAGCCATAGGGAAGTTGCAACGGCAGCACCGTGAGATTGATCAGAAGATCGCGCGCGCCGGGCACGCTGCGCCAGAATTTCAGATAGTTGGCGGCCTGCTCCGGGGCGACCGCGATCGCGAGCAGCGTCAAGGCGCAGACGAAATAATACGGCGGCAGCAGCCGCAACGCGCGGTTGGTCCAGAAGCGCACGCCATCAAACCCGTACACCTCGTTCAGCGCCGCCGTCATCATCAGGCCGGAGATGACGAAGAACCCGCGTACCGCGTAGAAGCCGAAATGCGCCACGTATTCCGTGCCGACCAGATGGCTCAGGATTACCAGGAAGGCCAGCAAGAATCGCAGCGAACCGAACATGGCATCGTGTCCCTAGCCAACCAGCCGCGGCAGCGCGATCAAGACCAGCGCAAGCAGGCCGAATGCCGAACTCATCACCACGGCCGAACGACGGCGCGCCATCGGATCTTCGCGCAGCAGCGCGAAAAAGCTGCGCGGATCGCGCGGGATCAGGAACGGGACTTGCCGGCGATAGGCCGCGAATTCCGGAATGGCGCGATCGAGGACAGCTTCTTCCCAGCGGGCGCGCGCGATTTGCAGGGTTGCGATTAGCGCCAGCAATCCAACCCCCGCCAGTGAGCGCACCTGCAGCACGATACCGACGACGCCGAGCAGCTCGATCAGGTACAGAGGATGCCGCACAATGCTGTAGGGACCGGTGGTAACCAGACGCCTCGCCTCTGGCATCGCGCTGAAGGAGCGGCCGAGGAAGCTCAGCGCCAATGCCCCAAGGATGCTTGCGGATACCCCGGCGGCCACCGCGACCAGATTGCACCAGAGATTTGGCGGTGCGCGATCGAGCAGCACGCAGAACGGAGGAATGCAAACTGTGACCAGCGCGGCGAGACGCGGCAGCAAAGCGGTCGATTTCGCGATCGGCCGGTGCCGGAACAGCGGAAGCACCGCGAGCGACGCCACGAACATCCACTGCGAGACCCGCGCCAGCGTCGCGATGATCGTTCCGACGTCGGCGTGCGCCCACACCGCGGGCTCCTGTGCGACCTGCCCGGAAAAGCCGACGACGTCATGGAAGAGCGCGTAAAACGAATAAAGCGCAATCGGCAATCGCATTGCCCAGTCGTAAAGGCGGCTTTGCTCAATTCGGGAAAATAGATTGCCTGACATGGATGTCCGCCAACAGCACGAAGACGCGTGACGATTCACGGGTCCTTCCGCAGCCTTTCATAGCCGGCCGGCATTAAGAGGCAGTTTCGCCGTCATCCTAAAAAAGCAGGAAGCCTTAAGCATTGGTGCGTCGACTTGCGATTGCGTTTAATTCGCAAAGAGGCCTGTCCGCACTTCTGTGCCTAACCAAAGCTGCTAACTAATAAGACGAAAGCGACGCAGTAGTTGAGATATCTTCGCAATTTCAAACGAAGCTTCAATCGAGTCAGTCGCGATACGGAAGATTGCCGGGTCGGCAACGAGTCGGAACGATGTATTTGCACTCCCGGCTTCGCCGACATGGTTCAGGCAGCGGGTAGCGCAAATCTCCCGGCGATACGCATTTCCGCGCGTCGGTCATTCGGTCATGGGCGGTTGCTTGCGTCGGCAAAAAGGATTGTAATCGGGTCAATCAGACGCAAACAAAATTCCGGAGCAGGAAACGATGGAAAAGGCCAAAACCCATTACGAGGTGATCGTCGTCGGCGCCGGCGTGGCTGGCATTTACCAGATCAAGCGGCTGGTCGATCTTGGCATCGACGCCACCGTGCTCGACTCGGCCGCCGATCTCGGCGGCACCTGGTACTGGAACCGCTATCCCGGCTGCCGCTTTGATTCCGAAAGCTACACCTACGGCTTCTCGTTCTCGCGCGAACTGCTCGACGAGTGGCACTGGAAGGAGCGCTTTTCCAGCCAGCCTGAGAATTTGCGCTACCTCAACTACGTCGCCGACAAATTCGATTTGCGCAAGCATATGCAGTTCAACTGCAAGGTCGAGGCGATGCGCTTCGACGAGACGCGCGATCTGTGGCGGGTGAAGATCGGCGACGGCCGCGAGCTGACCTGCCGTTTCGTGGTTCTCGCGATCGGCCTGCTCTCGGCGCCGACCATGCCTCGGCTGGAAGGCGTCGAGGACTTCAAGGGCCGCTCGTTCCACACCTATTACTGGCCGCATGAGCCGGTCGATCTGGCCGGCAAGAAGGTGGCCGTGATCGGCACCGGCGCCACCGGGATTCAGGTGATCGGCGAGATCGCCGACAAGGTCGGCGAACTCACCGTGTTCCAGCGCCGGCCGAACTGGAGCGCGCCGCTCAACAACAGCGCGATCTCCGAGGAGGAAATGGCCGACATCCGTTCGCGCTATGACGAAATCTTTGCCGCCTGCACCCGCACGCCGGGCGCCTTCCTGCACGGGCCGGACCACCGCGGCTTCTACGAAGTGACGCGCGAGGAGCGGGTGGAATTTTGGGACAGGCTCTATGATGAGCCCGGCTTCGGCATCTGGCTCGCCAATTTCCGCGAGATCTTCATGGACGAAGCGGCCAATGCCGAGCTGTCGGAATACATTGCCGATCGCATCCGCGGCCGCGTCAGGGATCCCAAGGTGGCCGAAAAGCTGATCCCCAGGGATCACGGCTTTGGCGTGCAGCGCCTGCCGCTGGAGACGAGGTATTTTGAGGCCTATAATCGCGATAATGTGCATCTCGTCGATCTCGGCGAGACGCCGCTCGTTCGCGTAACCGAGAAGGGCCTTCGTACCACCGAGCGCGACTATGAATTCGACATCATCGTCTACGCCACCGGGTTCGATGCCATCACCGGCGCCTATGATCTGATCGATATCCGCGGCATCGGCGGCGAAACGCTGGCCGGAAAATGGAAGCATGCGCCGTCCACCTTCCTCGGCATGCTCGTCCACGGCTTTCCGAATCTGTTGATGCCGACCGGCCCGCAAAGCGCGTCCGCTTCGACCAATTTCCCGCGCGGGATCGAGAACGGCGTCAACTGGTGCACGGACCTGCTGCAATACATGTGGGACCGCGGCTACACCCGCGCCGACGCCACGCGCGAGGCGCAGGAGCGCTGGACCGCCCATGTGGTCAAGATGTACGAGATCATGCTGATGCGCAAAGCGAAGTCGTGGTTCACTGGCTACAACTCCAACGTGGCCGGCCACGAAGAGGGCACCGTCCGCTACTTCGTCTACAACGGCGGCACGCCGAAATTCGTCGGCATCATCAACGATGTCGCGGCGAAGGGCTATCAGGAGATCGAGTTCAGCTCGGGCTCGCGTGCCAACGTGCGGGCGGCGGCCGCCAGCGCGTCAGCCTAGGGCGGGACGGCTTTTGATTGAGTCGGTATGCCAGCCTTGCCGAGCGCGTTGATGCCGGCGGCCGCGGCGACATTGTTTCTACACCACCAAGACCGTTGGTGGACGCACTGCAACGTGCGGCGAGACCGAGGGTGCGCTAGAGGCAGCGGGTCGACGCCCTTGCCGGACAAAGCTCGAGCGCGCTGGTCAGCGAGAATAGCACGCGCAGGTCGCGGGCGGGATTGTCGGGAGCGCGATAGCTCAGTGGAATCGCAACTGCGAGATCGGCCTGCGTGTTGTTGCTCAGAAACCAGCGTGCGCCACCGCCAACAGAAACCAGCGAGATTCCGTCCGTATAGCGATAGCCGGCATTCCAGGCGACGCCGCTGTCCACAAAGCTATAGAGCTGGTAGCCGGTCATAAATGCGGAATTCAGCTTTTGATCGAAGCGCAGCTCCAGCGAGCCGGCCATGCCGTTGTCGCCGCTGGTCTCGGCCGCAGCGTAGCCTCGGCCGAAGGCCGCGCCCCCAAGATAAAATTGCTGCGACAGATAGAGCGGCCCGGACGCAGCCTGGCCAGCACCGGCGATCTTGAGCGACCAGGTATCCGACAAGGTCTGATAGCGCGTGAACCAGGCACTAAGCGCCGTGAAATCGGGGGACGCACCGGCGTGCGAAACGAAGTCGTCGCCACCGGGCGAGGCGCCCAGGACGTTGAGCCCCTGACGCAACGTCACGGTCAGGTAGTTGTTGCCGCCAAAACTGTCCTGCAGACGGGAGTCCGACGTCAGGCTAATGGTGCGGATGCGATCGCTGTAGATCGGCCCGAACATATCGCTTTCGGAGACGTTGCTGATGTCCAGGGCGGTCGTCAGGGTTAGCGACGCGCGTTGCGACTGCAGTGGCACGATGCTGGCGCGGAGCTCGAGGGCTTCCGTGGTCGTGTTGTCGCTGTAGGCGTGGCGATAATCTCCCGGCCAGACTTCGCTGTAAATGCCGGATGCGCCAACCCTCAGACCATCATTCCCAATCGGTGTATCATAGGACAGCCGGCCGAACGCTAGCTCACGTGGATCGCCGGGCGTTGTCGAAAGGTTGACTGCGAGCGTATCGCCTTGCACCAAATAGGAGTTGAACGCCGCGGTCGCATAGCTTTCCCATGGGCCGACGCCGGAAGCACCGAGATTATCGATGCCGAAAGAGGTATAAACGTGCCACGTCTTGACGAAGACGGTCAGGCGGAAATGACCGCTGGCACTGCCGATCTCCTCCAGCGTGGTGTCTTCGATACGAACGCCCGGGCGGGCGTTGATCAGTAGCAGCTTCCGCTCCAGGGTGGTCAGCCGCGACGGCTGTTCGGCGAGCACCGGCGACAGCATCTGGCGCACCCCAAACTCCTCGGCGCCCTCGCCCTTCAGATCGAGCGCCATGATGCTGCCTTCGATCACCTGAAGGCGGACCGATCCCCCGTTGATGTCCTGCGGGGGAACGATCGCTCGACTCAGATGGAAGCCTGCCACGCGATAGATATCGCTGATACCAGCAGCAATCGCGGCCAGGTCAGCCTGCGATACCTTCCTGCCAATGTAGGGTCGATAGGCCGTCGCCAATTGGTCACGCGGGATCGCAGTCGCGCCGACAATCGAGATGTGACGCAGCACGAACAACGGCGTCGGATCCGCCGGAGGCGTTGCGGACCGCGCCAGCCGTGGCATTGGCAGGCGGGGTTGCCCGGCCGGGGTCCGCTCGAGCTGCTCACCGTTGAAGCGCTGGTCGAATTGCCTTGGATCGTAGGCCGGTTGACTGGCTTGCTGGGCATGCGCAGCTGCTGCGGTCACCAGCATCGGGAGGGCCAAAAATACCGGCGCCAAGCGCCTCGCGTGGCGATTGGCCAGCCGGCTGGCGGCGCCGAAATATTCCAGATGCGCGCTCGCAAACCACCGCGATATTGTTAGGTCCATGAATTTTCATAGAATTTTAGGGTCAATGAACGGTTAACGGCCGGCCCAAGCACCGATTCACTCGCACACTCAAAATTGAACTTTTGGCCTTATGCCTTGGGATCGTCGAGACCGAGGAAAGGACTATCGGGATGGCCCGCAAGCTTCTGCGTCTGATCGCAACAGTGTTTGCCCTTGTGGCTGCGTCTGAGGCATTCGCGGCCGAAGGCGGCGGCATATGGTCGGTCAACAAATCATCCGGCGAGGTCTGGATCACGAGCGGAGACGTGCAGCAGGCGTCCGTCAAGCCCGAGGACAATCTCAAGCCGGGCGATATCATACGCACGGGCCGCAATGGCCGCGTACTCCTGTCGCGCGGCGAGGAACGCATTTTGATTGCGCCGAATTCGGAAATCGGGCTGCCCGCCGAGCAAAAGGAAGAACTGTCGACCACGATCGTTCAGCGGGCCGGCTCGATCCTGCTTGACGTCGAAAAGCGCAACGTCAAGCATTTCGAGGTCGAGACCCCCTATCTCGCCGCCGTGGTCAAGGGCACACAGTTCCGCGTGTCCGTGAACGCCACGAGCACCAGCGTCGATGTCATGCGCGGACAGGTCGAGGTTAGCGACTTCCGGTCGGGCCAGATCGCCCAGCTGGTGCCGGGCCAGCGCGCGACCGCGCTCGAACACGGTAAACCCGGCCTTTCACTCAGCGGACCGGGGACGTTCAATCCGATCGAGCAAGGCAAGCCTCGTCCATCATCGGTAGATCGTGTTCCCGTGCCGAAAGGCGGCCTGTCCGCGCCGCGCAACGCCGCGAACGGGCAAGCGATCCATGCGCTCGCCGCGCATGGCGGATTAAGGATCTCGTCGGCGCTCGGCGAAGTGAAGCTGGACTTCCACAAGGTCACGCATGGACTCGCCCGCGGCTCGTCCACGACCAATGGGGCCAGCCGAAACCTCGTGAACAACACGGTCTGGAACTCGTCGCCGACGACCGGCACAAACGCAGTCTCGTCAGCGACGACCGCCGCCAGCAGCGCATTGAGCAGCGCCTCTCCCGCCGCCGCCGCCGTCGCCGCCGTCACCAATTCCGGAAGCGGCAATAACGGCAGCGGAAACGGAAATAGCAACGGAAATGGCGCCAATGGGAACGGCAATGGCGCGAATGGGAACGGAAACGGAAATGGAAACGGCAATAGCGGCAACGGTAATGGCAACGGAAACGGCGGCGTAGGGAATGGCAGAGGGAATGGGAATGCCAAACATTAGCTGACAAAAACGGGCACGGACTTGAACGTCCGTTTCGGGGGATGGGGAAGTGAAACATATCCGGCCACATATTCTGGTCGCGGCCGCTTTGACCATTGTGCTGGCTTCAGGCTGGCACAACGGGTTGCGTAACACGCTCGCTGACCTCCGTTTCGCTTGGTTGTCGAAGCCGGCCAGTGGCGATGTCGTCATCGTCGCCATCGATGCGCCTTCCATCGAGAAAATCGGCATCTGGCCGTGGCCGCGGCGGCTCCATGCCGAGCTGCTGCATCAACTCGAGCGCGCCGGTGCCAGCGATATCGTTTTCGACGTCGACTTCAGCACGCCCTCGGACCCGGAATCCGACCGACTATTCCTCGATGCGTTGGAGCACGCCGGGGGATCGGTAGTGCTGCCCTCGTTCAAGCAGCCAGGTTCCGGGGGCACGACCTTCTATAACCGCCCACTGGCCTCGTTCCGCGCACACGCCTGGTCCGCGGTGGTCAATGTCGAGATCAACCCGGATGGGCTGGTGCGCCGCTATCCCTTCGGCCAGAAGCTCGACGGCGAATTCCTGCCATCCATGGGCGCGGTCATCGCCGGGCAGTACGACGAGAAGCGCGGGCCGTTTCTCATCGACTTTTCAATCCAGCATGAGACCATCCCCCGAGTATCCTTTGTCGACGTTCTGAATGGCAGCAAGGCGGCACTGGACCAACTGAAGGACAAGAAGGTCATCATCGGCGGCACCGCACTTGAGCTGGGCGATCGCTTCAGCATTCCGAACGGCGGCATCGTCTCGGGACCGGCGCTGCAAGCGCTCGCGGCCGAATCGATTATCCGCGGCCGTACCTTGCACTGGACTTCGGCAACGACGACGCTGACGGCGCTTTGTGCCGTTATGCTGGCGATGATTTTGCTCTGGCGCCGGCTGTCTGCCGCAAGGCGCGTCGGTGCGCTCGCGGTCACCGCAATTGCCGTCGAAGCCTCGGCCTATCTGCTCCAGATGTGGTTTCCACTCATCATCGACACCGCACTGCTGCAGATCGCGATCGTGGTCTACATCGCCGCCATCGGACTCGACGAGATCGATGTCCGCGATCTGCTGGGCCGTGTGGCCGAAAATCGCTTTCAGCGTATCGCGATGTCGCTCGGCGATGGTTTGATCTGCACCGATTCGAACTACCGGATCACGGTATGGAATCCCGGTGCAGCGGCCATCTTCGGTTACGGCCCGAACGAAATGATCGGCCAGCCTTTCGACAAGATCTGCGCGGCAAATATGGCAGCGGATGCCCCATTCTCGATCCACAATGCGGGTGCGCTCGGCACTGGCAAGGTAATCGAATTCGACGCCCGGCGCCGCAGTGGGGAAATATTTCCCGTCGAAGCCAGTTTTTCCGGCTGGCAAGGCGCCGACGGGCTCCAGTATGGCGCAATCCTGCGCGACATCTCGGTGCGCAAGCGCGAAGCCGAGAAAATCCGCTACCTCGCCGAACACGACGCGCTGACAGGCCTTGCCAACCGCAACACACTGGAAGCAAGGTTGGCTTCGATGATTGCGACCGCCGAAGCTACCGGCACCGAAGTGGCACTTCTGATCGTTGGCCTCGACAGCTTCCAGCACATCAACGATCTGTTTGGCCACGCCAATGGCGACCTCGTATTGCGCGCGATATCCGATCGCCTGACCCGCGAGGTCGGCAGCGCCGGCGTCGTCGCCAGGCTAAGCGGCGACGAGTTTGCCATCGCCGCCTTCGGCGCCGGTTCGCCGGGAAGCATCGACCAACTGGCCAAACGCGTTATGGCCGGTTTTGACACGCCGGTAACGACCGGCAGCCGTTCGCACCGCGTCAAGGTCTCGATTGGCGCGGCCGTCTACCGCACCAGCGGCAGCAATGCGGATGAACTGCTCTCCAACAGCCATCTTGCGCTTCGCCGAGCCAAGGCCAGCAAGAGCGGCTATGTGCTGTTCGAAACTCGCATCCGAGAAGAGCTCGAGACCCGACTGACGCTCGAGGCCGAGCTTGCGCTCGCCGCCGAGCGGGGCGAATTCGAGCTGTTCTACCAGCCACAGATCCACCTCGGCAGCGGCGAATTGATCGGCGCGGAAGCCCTCATTCGCTGGCGCCATCCGGTGCGCGGACTGGTGTCTCCGGGCGAATTCATACCGGTCGTCAATACATCGTCCATTTCAGAGCGTATTGCAGCCTGGGTATTGGAGACCGCTTGCCGGCAGGCGCGGGCCTGGGAGAAGGCCGGTCATGCGGTGCGCGTGGGCGTTAATTTGTCACCGTCGCAACTTTATCACGGCGATCTTGCCGAATTGGTCGCAGACGTGCTGGCCACGACCGGCCTGACGCCTTCATTGCTTGAGCTCGAAGTCACCGAGGACATCGTGATACTTGACGAGAAAAAAGTGCTCGAAACCTTCCGGCGCATCCAAAAACTCGGCGTCCGCGTCGTATTTGACGATTTTGGTACTGGCTATGCGAGCCTCAGTTATCTCAAGAAATTTCCGCTCGACGGCCTGAAGATCGACCGCTCCTTTGTGCTCGACCTGCTGAGTCATCCTGACGACGCCGCGATCGTGAGTTCGACCATTGTGCTGGGCAAGCAGCTCGGCCTATCGATCATTGCTGAAGGTATCGAGAACCGTGCAACCGCCGATCTTCTTGCGACCATG
This sequence comes from uncultured Pseudomonadota bacterium, assembly GCA_963813165.1. Lineage (GTDB taxonomy): Bacteria > Pseudomonadota > Alphaproteobacteria > Rhizobiales > Xanthobacteraceae > Bradyrhizobium. The sequence goes on from CAWEYJ010000004.1 coordinate 45,852, forward strand.
GGCTGCGAAGAAGGCCAGGGCTACTTCTTTGGCCGGCCAACGCCCGTAACCGAGTTCGAAAGGCAATTCCTCGCGTCCCCCGACAAGCCCATCAAGATGCTTGCGAGCTGAACCGACGAGCAGGTTCTTTTCAAAACAATGGCGGAATCTGCGCCACCTTCAGCGGTCCCAGAAACACCGCGCCGTCGACGAAACGCAGCGGAAACGACCGTGCCTTCTTGCCTTCCAGCATCGCTTCCTTGCCGAGCGCGTTGATGCCGGCGGCCGCGGCGACATTGGCGTTCTGCTTGACCACCTTGCCGAGACCGGGAATCGCGCGGTCCAGCGCGCCGAGCAGGTTATTGACGTCAGCGGTTTTGACGCCGGGCGCGACGCGATCGAGGGTTGCCTGCGGCACGCCCTCATCGAGCATTTTTTCAATGCCGAGCGCCGCAATCAGCTTGTCCAGTCCGGCTACCGTCATCTGCAATTCGCCGTCAAGGCGCCCCTCGGCGCTGAGCCCGAGAGAGCCTGACGCAACCGCGATCAGCTCGCCCTGCTGAATCCGGGATTGCACGATCTCGACATGGCCGCCGGCGGCCTGGATCTCGCGGAATCGCTGCGGCCAGGGCTTTGGCGAAAAATCCTTCAGGCCGGTCAGTATCGTCCGCACGTCGGCATCGAACGGCTCGGCCAGCAGCGGATGCACCTCCTGCACGCTGCCCTGCTCGATCCGCAACACGGTTTCGATATCGGGATGATCGACGGCCGAGCCTTCGACCAGACGGCCATGCAGCTCGATATGCTTTGCGCGCGCCAGCGGCGTCTGCGGCGATACGTCGGTACGGTCGATCGAGGGATCGTCGAACACGAGAGAGATTCGCTGCGGCACCGCCGGCAAGCCCACCACGCTGCTGCGCGCCTTGCTCCAGTTCGCGATCATCGACGGCTGGCCGGGACCGGAAATCGTGGCCGGCGCGGTGAATTCCGCGATCAGCAATTTCGGATCGTAGACCTGCGACACGACCAGGATTTCGCCGAGCTTTGCCGTGATCGGCGTCTGCGTCGCAACCTGCCCGGCGGTCTGCGAAACCAGCGACACGCTGACGCCGTCGCAGCGGACTTCGAGACGGAACGGGTAGCCGGCCACAGAGCGCCTGGCGCAATCATAGATGCGGCCGGAGCTGGCCTCCTGGGCCCGCCAGGCATCGGCGATTTCATCGACCTTCGAGGCGGAATAGAACCAGAACGCGCTCCACGCAGCGGCGGCGATCAGAAGCAGAACGGGCATGAAGAAAAGGCGCCAAAGCGGGCGCCGGCGCGGCGCGAGGGTCATGTCGGACATGGGGCGACCTTTGACCAATGATTTTGTCAATTAAGCGGTCGTTTAAACCGTCGGGCCGGCCGTTGGCAAGTCAGCGGAATTTGAGGGAGAACGGAAATTCCGCTTCGCCTGAAAAGCTTCTTCTGATAGCCGTCGCCGCAATGCCAGCGAAAATCCCGTCCGAAGCGGATCTGTCCCAAGGCGACCTATCCCAAGGCGACCTGTGGGTGTTCGGCTACGGTTCGCTGATGTGGCGGCCGGGCTTCGAGTTCATCGAACAGGTGCCGGCGCGGCTGATCGGCGAGCACCGCGCGCTCTGCGTCTATTCCTTCGACCATCGCGGGACCCCGGAAAAGCCCGGTCTTGTGCTCGGCCTCGACCGCGGCGGGGCCTGCCGCGGCGTTGCCTTCCGGGTCGCGGCCACGCAACGCAGCCATACCGTCGCCTACCTGCGCAGCCGCGAGCAGACCACCAGCGTCTATCACGAGGTCATGCGATCGGTCTGGCTTGAAAACGAAGCCCGCCAACGGGTCAGCGCGCTCGCTTACGTGGTCGACCGCGGTCACGTGCAATATGCCGGCCGGCTGTCCCTGGCCGAGCAGCTGCGCTACGTCCAGCAGGGCTTTGGGCGTTCCGGAAAAAATCGCGACTACGTGCTGTCGACCGTCAAGTCGATCGAAAAGCAGGGCTTCCGCGACAAGCAATTGCATCAGCTCGCGTTGATGCTGCACGCCGACACGCCGCTGCACGGCGAGAGGCCGTGAGCGAGATGGCGACCCATTCAAAGTCGCTGAATTCGTAGCGCATGATTGGAGGCTTCGGATTCGGAGCTTGAATCGCGTCCCTTGCGGAACCGCTAATGTTCCGAATTTACTTCCGCTTTCGGCCGCATAGCGGATATGGCGGGACTTACTGTTGGCTCAACCCGGTCGCGAAGACCCAGAGGAGACATTTGGGTCGGCACAACGATGGGTTGCGACGAATTTGCCAATTGACCAAAAAAACGCACCGATCCCAACATGTGCATGGTGGTGGGCACAGGTTCTTGCCGAAGCGAGGTGTCTAAATGACCTACCAAAAGATGTTTGTAACTGCATCTCTTTTAAGTCTAATCTTGCTCACCAACGTGCCGGTATCCGCGCAGCAGACACCGGCCGCCAAGCCCAACATTCTTGTCATCTTCGGCGATGACATTGGCCAAGCTAACATCAGTGCGTATACGCACGGGTTGGTCGGCTACCAGACGCCGAACATCGACCGGATTGCCAAAGAAGGCATGACGTTCACCGATTACTATGCCGAGAACAGTTGTACCGCAGGGCGTTCCTCCTTCATTACTGGGCAAACGCCGAAGCGAACTGGCCTCACGAAGGTTGGCATCCCCGGAGCACCGATTGGACTTCAAGCACGCGACATCACGATAGCCCAAGCGCTCAAGCCGCTGGGCTATGCAACCGGCCAGTTTGGTAAAAACCACCTTGGCGACCGCAATGATTTTCTTCCGACAGTTCATGGCTTCGACGAGTTCTTCGGCAATCTCTATCATCTCAACGCAGAAGAGGAGCCTGAACGGCCCTACTGGCCGAAAGACGATAAGGCGTATGTCGACAGCAATTCACCGCGCGGCGTGCTCCATTCCAAGGCGAGCGAGACGGACGATCCAACTGTCCAGCCGCATTGGGGTCGCGTCGGCAAGCAGACGATCGACGATACCGGCCCGCTCAATCGTAAGCGGATGGAAACGATCGACGACGAAACCACAGCTGCTGCTATCGACTTCATGACCCGTCAAGCTAGGGCGAACAAGCCGTTCTTCACATGGATGAATGCGACGCGTATGCACGTGTTCACGCACGTTCGCCCGTCGATGATCGGCCAAAGTGGCATGCCCGGTAACGAGTATGCTGACGGAATGATCGAACACGATGGCGATGTAGGGAAGCTGCTAAAGGCTCTCGACGACCTCGGCATCGCCAACAATACGATTGTAATTTATTCTACCGATAATGGACCTAACCAATTCTCGTGGCCCGATGCCGCCACGACGCCGTTCCGCAGTGAGAAGGACACTAATTGGGAAGGTGCGTTTCGCGTGCCAGCGATCATCCGGTGGCCGGGCAAGATCAAGTCGGGCGAGTTTTCTAACGAGATGATCTCAGGGCTCGATTGGTTCCCGACGTTGCTTGCCGCAGCTGGAGATACCGATATAAAGGGTCGTCTGCTCAGTGGCGTCAATATCGGCGGAACGACCTTCAAGGTGCATCTCGACGGCTATAACCAGCTCGATTACCTCACCGGCAAGACCAATACCGGCCCGCGCACCGAATTTGCCTATTTCGACGACGATGGCGAATTGGTCGCGTTTCGCTACCGTGACTGGAAGGCGGTATTCTCCGAGCAGAAAAAGCCGGGCGGCTTTCAGGTCTGGTACGAGCCGTTGACGGCCTATCGGATACCGAAGCTCTACAATTTGCGGATGGATCCGTACGAGCGAGCGGACATCGTCTCAGACCAGTATGACGATTGGCGGGTCAAGAACGCCTATCTGATGGGATATATGAATTTGAAGGCTGCCGCCTTCCTTCAAACGTTCAAAGACTATCCGCCAAGCCAAATCCCGGCGAGTTTCACCATCGATCAGGTCGTAAAGGATATTGATCGCCGGATTGAGACCCTGAGCGCTCCCGCAACGCGCTAACGTGGTACGTTTGAGCAGGCATGCCGTTGACCCGGCAGTCCGCTCGACGCGGCGACCGAGAAGATGAAGTCCGGTTGTGGCACATCGCGTCATTTCGCTGCGGCACCGAATTTGGTCGTTACCGGGCCATGGCGGACATTGGCTAAGCTTGAGCTAAAGACTTCGCCCGTCAGCCGTCGCCGACGGCGAAACCGGAACGCGGCCGAACAATTGCGCCTGCTCCTGCCGCGCCGTCGCCACCAGCCGGTTGGTGGCATCCTCGATCACGGTGCTGACGCGCGCGATGAATTCATGGCGCGACAGGCCGGGCGGCAGCGGATCGAGAAATTCGACCACCAGCGTTCCGGGATAGCGCATGAAGGTCCGGCGCGGCCAGAACAGCCCCGAATTCAGCGCCACCGGCAGACAGGCTACATTGCTGTCGGCATATATCAGGCCGACGCCGCTCTTGTAGCTCGGCGGCGCATCCACGGCGGTGCGCGTACCCTCCGGAAAGATAATCAACTGACGGCCGCGGCGAACCGCCTCGCCGGCGCGGTGCATCGTCTGTATCAGCGCGCGGCCTCCGGCGCCGCGGTCGACCCCGATCATGTTCGACTTGATCAGGTACCAGCCGAACAGCGGAATCCATTGCAGCTCGCGCTTGAGGATATAGAGCGGCTGATCGAAGAATTGCAGCAGCGCGAAGGTTTCCCACATCGACTGATGTTTCGATGCGACGATCAGCGGCCCATCAGGAATTTTGTCGAGCCCGCGATATTCCACCCTGGTGTTACAGATCACGCGCATCAGCCAGATACTGCTGCGCGCCCAATATCTGGCGATCGCCATGATGCCCCAGCGCGGCATCAGGTAGGTCGGAATTCCGACAATCACCCAAAACGCCAGCAGCAGGTAGAACAGTACGTTGTAGACCAGCGAACGCAGGAAAATCGAAACCATCGAGAACCCGATCAGTTGGCTTGAGCCGTCGCCGGTCTGCGCGGCGTGACGGATCCGGCCGCCGGCTGGTCCGCGACCTCGGGCGCCAGCTCGATACCGACTTCGGCCAGCCATACCCGCACCTTGGCGGCGACGTATTTTGCGTATTCCGATAGCAGCAGCCGCACCGTCGTACCACTGGTCCACCACGGTTCATCGCGCCATTTGTCGCCGACCACCGCGAACGGAATCAGCGCAATATCAGGCATCGCGTGCGACAGTTCGACGATAGCCCGCGGCATATGATAATTCGATGTCACCACAATCAGCGATTTGAAGCCGCGGTCGTGCGCCCAGCGCCGCGTCTCCGCCGCGTTGCTGCGGGTGTTGACGGCCGAGCGATCGAGATCGACGCAGCAGCTCAGCAAGGTCTGATTGTCGGGCGGCGAATTGTCGGGCAGCGAACGCGAAATGTCGCTTGCCGCATTGGTCGGATGGACGCCGGAGATCAGCAGGCGCCTGCCGTAGCCGCCGGCCAGCAATTCCATCGCATCGGAGACACGCGATGAGCCGCCGGTCAGCACCACGATGCCGTCGGCATTGCGGGCAGGCTTGATTTCGGCGCCGCGCAACTGCGAAAGGAACCCGACGAAGCCGATCGCGGCACCGACGAACACCACCGCCAGCACCGCCACGATCGCCGCGCGCAGCCAGCGCCGCGGCGCAGTCGTCGGGGCTTTCGGCGATTTATCGTCGGGCTGCAGGCTCATGCGATGCTGGCGATCCTTCCGCGTGCAAGTCTGGTTTCAAGTCTAGAACGTTTTAAGACGAAATGGAGTCCGCTCCGTGCGGCATTCGGGTACAAAACGCGTCAGTCGATGTCGTCCAGCGTGGCGAACAGCGTTCGCCGAGAGGCCCAGGCGGTGATCGCCGCAATCAGAACGGCCTGCGCCGCCAGCGCCAGATAGCCCGACGGCCGCAGCGAAAACGTTCCCAGGAGCGCTGCAAATTGATCCCCGACCGGGGTGCCTGCGAACCAGCCGGCGATCAATTCGGAGAACCCGAACCCCAGCATCGCGACGCCGCCGCCGATCACACCGCCCTCCAATCCAAGCCGCAGGAAATGCCGCTGGAAGCGGTTGGCGATATAGCGGTCCCCGGCGCCCACGAAATGCAGGACCTCGACGATCGGACGGTTCGCCGCCATCGCGCCCCGGGTCGCGAACGATACCGAAATGATGGTTGCGACGATCACCAGCGCGAGGATGCCGATGCCGGCAAGCACCGTCGCACCGCTCATCGACCGCATCCGCTCGATCCAGGCGCGGTGATCGTCGACGCTGGCCGATGGCGCGACCTGCGTCACCCGGTTGCGCAGCGCGGCGAGGTCGAGCGCGGCACCGGGCTGAACCCGCGCGACAATCACACGCGGCACCGGCAGGTCGTCGAACGAAAGGCCGCTGCCGAGCCATGGTTCCAGCAGTTTGGCGGATTCAGCCTTGGTGAAGGGCCGGATTTCGAGGATGCCGGCCTGCGCGCGCATCGCTTCGGCGACCGCCGCGGTGTCGCGGTCCAGATCGCGTCCGGCCGAGGGGCGCACCTGAACGGTGATTTCGCTGGCCACCTCCGATTGCCACTCCGCCGCCGACGCGCTCACCAGCAGCACGGCCCCGGTGGTGATCGATGCAAGGAAGGTCATGATGGCGACCACGGCGACCAGCGCACGGCCGGCGATCGAGGCGCGCGGCACGATCGGCGACAGGTTGCGCGCCCGCGCCGGCACCTGCGGGCGCTCGCGTCCAAGATCGACCAACGGGCCGTGTTCGTCGCCGGTTCTACTCATAGATATGCAGCCGTCCCTGATGCAGCACCAGCCGCCGCGCCTCATACTGGTCCATCAGCGTGATGTCGTGGGTGGCGATAATCACCGCGGTGCCGGACTTGTTGAGCTCGATGAACAGCCGCAGCAGGCGTCGGCCCAGGGTCGGATCGACGTTGCCGGTCGGCTCATCCGCCAGCAGCAAATGCGGCCGCGAGATCACGGCGCGGGCGATCGCCGCGCGCTGCTTCTCGCCGCCGGACAGGATCGGCGGCAACGCATCCATTCGCTCGCCGAGTCCGACCCATTTCAGGAGATCGATCACCTCCTTGCGATAGCTCGATTCGTCCCGCCCCATCACCCGGAACGGCAGCGCCACGTTTTCGTAGGTGGTCATGTGGTCGAGCAGGCGAAAGTCCTGCAGCACGATGCCGATCCGCTTGCGCAGACCAGCGATTTCATCCTTGCCGAGCAGCGAGACGTCATGGCCGAACAGATTGACGAGGCCGCGCGTCGGCCGCAGCGACAGGAACAACAGCCTCAGGAGCGAGGTCTTGCCGGCGCCGGAGGGACCCGTGAGAAACTGGAACGAGTGCGCGGGGATCTGGAAGCTGAGGTCGCGCAGAATCTCCGGGCCGAGCCCGTAACGCAATCCGACATTTTCGAACCGAACCAAGCTCAGCTCCGTTCGATGTGGGGCGCGGCCGGAAACCTGCGGCCGAAGGCCCGGAATTCGCCGGTTTCGCTGCGGCTGCGAACCGAACAAAATGGTTGTGCTTCGGTTATGGTTTCCGATTCGTTAACGCTCGCCTTGTAACATCTGCGCAGCGTCATTGTGGAGATTGGCTCCATGCACATCATTTGTCCCCATTGTACAACGTCCTATGCGGTTGATTTGGCTACCCTTGGGGTGGCCGGCCGCACCGTGCGCTGTTCCCGTTGCAAGGAAGTCTGGCTGGCGCGGCCGGAGGATGCGATCGAAGCCGCCGCACCGGTGGCGGCGATGGCGGAAGCCGGCGACCAGGCCGCGGCCGGGCAATGGGACACCCAGGCGGAGGGGGACAACAGCCAAGGGCAGGAAATCCCGGTCGTCGAGAGCCCTTCGATATCGGGCGATTGGCCGGCTTCGGCCGATGCCGACGGCGCGCCCCAGACTGCCCGCGCCGACTGGCCGCAGGATGCCCGGGACGATCTGGCGGACTCCGCCGTGGCGCCTCCGCGACGGCCGTCACGGTTCCGGACACTTCTGAAACCGCCGGGGTTGCTTCGCGCGCCGGGCAAATCGTTCGCCAGCCTTCCGACCGCTTGCGCCGCCATGGGCGCGCTGGTGCTGGCGTTGATGATCTGGCGCGTCGACGTGGTGCGGCTGCTGCCGCAAACCGCGACGTTCTACAAAATGGTCGGTTTCGACGTCAATGTGCGCGGTCTTGCGTTCAAGGACATGAAGATCACCACCGAGACCGTGGATGGCAAACCGATACTGGTGATCGAGGGCGTCATCGTCGGCGAGGGACGCCAGGCGGTCGAGTTGCCGCGGCTGCGTTTCAGCGTCAGCGACGCCCATGGCGCCGAGATCTACGCCTGGAACGCGGTGCTGGACCAGCCGGTGCTGAAGCCTGGCGAGCGCGCCTGGTTCAAGTCGCGGCTGGCTTCGCCACCGCCCGAAGGGCGCAATATCGATGTGCGCTTCTTCAGCAAGCATGATATCGCCGCCGGCAGGATTTGAAGAGGCCCAGCTCCGCTTGAAGAGGCCTGGCCCCGCTTTCGAAAGACAATGCATCGATGCCGCGCGTACTGATCGCCGACGACGAAGCTTCCATGCGCACGCTGGTGGCGCGCGCCATCGCCATGGACGGCCACGACACCGTCACCGCCGAAGACGGCGCCGAAGCGCTGGAGATCCTGAGCCGCGAAGCGGGTAATTTCGACCTGCTGCTCACCGATATCCAGATGCCTGTGATGGACGGGATCGCGCTGGCGCTGTCGGTTGCCCGCGATTTTCCGGATCTGACGATTTTATTGATGACGGGCTTTGCCGACCAGCGCGAGCGCGCGTCGGGCCTCAACGCCATCGCCCACGACGTCATCACCAAGCCGTTTTCCGTGGCCGACATCCGTGCGGCGGTGGCCGGCGCGCTGGCGGCGCGGAGGAATGCCGTCTAGTAATCCTTCAGCAGCCGCTCGATGTAATCGAGTTCGATCTGCGGGCGCTGCGGATCGGCAAGCCGGCGGCGGAGTTCTTCCAGAATCCGGCGAACCCGCTGCACATCGATTTCGCCGGGAATCTTGACCGTCAGATCGTCGCCCAATTCGCGCCCCCGCAGCGGCCGGCCCAAGGGATCGTTGCTATTGCCGCCGCTCTGCTGACGGCCCGCGCGGTCGCCCGGGCCGTTGCCCTGTCCGTCGCCGTCACCCTGCTGCATCCCCTCCGCAAGCTTCTGGGCGCCCTTGCGCAAGGCTTCCAGCGCCTGCCCTTGCGCATCCACCGCGCCGTCGGCGTTACCCTCACCGAGCTTGCTGCCGGCGTCGTCCATCGCGCCATCGGCCTCGCCGAGGCCATCCTCGCCGTCGCCCTGCTGCGGCTCGCCGTCCTGCCCCTTTTGACCCTTCTCGCCGCGCTGGCCTTGCTGTCCCTGCTGTCCCATGCCGCGCTTGGCAAGCTCCTGCTGCAATTTCTTCAGCCGGTCGCGCAGGCCCTGCTGATCCTGCTGCAGATCGCCCATGCTCTGCTCGCTTTGCTTGCCGTGGGCGCGATCGCGCCGCGAATCCTGGCCCTGCTTGAAGGTCTTGTCGCGCAACTGCTGCTGCTTGCGAATCATGTCGCCGAGTTCGTTCAGCGCCTGCTCCATGTCGCCGTCACCGGACTGGCCCGGCTGCGCCATCTGCAGGTTTTCCAGCATCTGCTGCAACTGCTCGAGCAATTGCTTGGCGGCATCCTTGTCGCCGGAACGCGACAGGCGCTCCATGCGCTCGATCATGTTGTTGAGGTCCTGCTGCCGCATCATCTTGGTATTGGGATCGAGCGGCCGCGCCAATGCTTGCGGATTGTTGCGCTGCTGTTCGGCGAGCTGACGCAGGAAATTATCCAGCGCCGCGCGCAGATCCTGGCTGAGCTTCTTGATCTCCTCGTCGCTGGCGCCGCGGTCCAGCGCCTGCTTGAGCGCGTCCTGCGCCGCGCGCAACGCCTTGTCGACATCGGTGATGTCGCCGTCCTCGATGCTGACGGCAAGCGCCCACAGGCTGGCCACGACCTCACGCATCGCGTCATCGGTCCGGGCGGCTTCGAGTTGCCGCGCGACGCTGTAGAGGCCGAGATACTGGCCGGTTTCGGGCATGAACAATTCGGGGGCGATCATCAGCGCATCGAGCGCGGTGTAGACCTGCGCGTTCTGGTTGGCGTCGAGCGCCAGGATGCGGCGCTGCTCGATCAGCGCCCGCGCCAGCGGTTTGGTGAACAGCCGCTCCGGAAGCCGCATGCGGAACGGCTCGCTGCGGCCCTCATTGCCGGCCTCGTCGCGCGCCGTCAGGGTCAAGGTGACGTCGGCGCCGGCGTAGGGATCCTCGCTGAGATCCTTGACGGTTTGCCCGACGCCATTGCGGGTTCGCGCATTCGGAAGCACCAGCGAAAATTGCGGCGCGTCGAACAGCGGCCGCGGCTCGACGGGACCTTTCGGCGCATCCGTGGGCCGGACCGCAAAATGCGCCTGCGCTTCGGTGACGCCGTAATCATCCTCGATCTTGTAGGACATCTGCAGCGAGCCGCGGGCCTGACGCTCCGGGTCCTTTGCCAGCGCAATGGTCGGGGCGCGGTCGGGCACGGCACTGAATTTCCATTGCGGTTGACCGGAAGGCGCGCGGACATGCGCCGTGCCATCGCCGGCGATGGTGAAATGCCGCTCATTGGTGCCTTTCGGCGCCTGTTCGGTCGGTGCGGCTTCGGTCACGCCGCCGGCCGCGACCACATCGAGGGTGCCGCCGCTGGAGCGCACGATCAGCGTGCTGCCCGCCGGGACCGGCAGCGCTCCCGCGACCGGCACGCCGGCCTCCTTGTTCGCCGCCGACAGGATGATCGGAGGTTTGCCGGTATAGTTCGGCGGCGTCACCCAGGCGTCGACCCTGATATTGGCTGGTGACAGCACCCCGTTCCAGTCGAACGCCGCCGCAGTGCGCATCATGCGCTCGTCGCCGGCGGCGATATAGGCCGCGACCATCAACACCACGACCAGCGCACGCAGCGCCCAGGGATCGTGGATCGCCAGCCGCGGCGACGGCAGGCCGGCGCGGATGCGCTTGATCGACGCCAGCGTGCGTTCACGCTGCGCCTGCCACAGTGCCAGCGCGACCGGATCCTTGCTGGCCAGCGAATCAGTCAGCGCGGTCGCCGGGCGATGACGAATGCCGGAGCCACGATCCAGCCGGCTCAGGCCTTCTTCGCGGCTCGGCCAGCGAAACCAGACCAGCGGAAACAGCGCGCCAAGCGCGAGCAGGCCGAACAGCCCGAGGCCAACGGCGCGCGCGATAAACGGCAGCACCAGCCACAATCCGACCCAGGATACCACCAGGAACAAGCCGGCGACGGTCAACAGCCGGGCCAGATGCGGCCAGCATCGCTCCCACGCGATCGCATATTTGGCCCGTTGCAAGGCCCGCATCAGCTGCAGCCGTGAAACGGCATCAGCGTCGCGCGCTGGCTCTAACGGGTCGGGAGTGGCGCCGTTCAACAAACTCTCCGGGTTTCCGAAACAGCACCCTAGCACAACGGCGGCAATGAGGCACCCGTTCCGGAGCGGTAACCCACACCGTCAAAGGCGCATAACACGAAGGCGTGACCGCCAGCCGGCGACCGGTGTTCCAGCGCATGGTGGTCAATTACGGCGACAATTCAGGCGATCACTCACAACCACGGCGCTTGTCTGTCCATTGCGATCAGTTGATCGACCTCGATGCGCGGGCGCACCACCGCATACTGATCGTCCTTGACCAGCACTTCCGGCACCAATGCGCGGGTGTTGTAGGTGCCGGATTGCACCGCGCCGTACGCGCCTGCGGTCATCACCGCCAAGAGGTCGCCGGATTTGGGCTCGGCGAGCTTGCGGTCGAGCGCGAGATAATCGCCGGTTTCGCATACCGGCCCGACCACGTCGGCGACGATCGTAGGCGCGCCGTTGGCGGCCTGACGGAGCGGCAGGATGTCGTGGTGCGCCTCGTACAAAGTGGGGCGGATCAGGTCGTTCATCGCCGCGTCGATGATGACAAAGTTCTTCGCAGCGCCGGGCTTCACATAGATCACGCGGGTGACGAGGATACCGGCATTGCCGACGATCATCCGCCCCGGTTCGAACATCAGCGTGCAACCGAGGTTATGCGTCACGCGCTTGACCATGGCGGCATAGACATCGGGCGCCGGAGGCGCTGCGCGATCCATGTAATAGGGAATGCCGAGGCCGCCGCCGAAATCGATATGCGAAATGGTGTGGCCGTCGGCGCGCAGCGTCTGGACGAATTCCGCCAGAATGCGGAACGCGGTCTCCATCCGGCTCAGGTCGGTGATCTGGCTGCCGATATGCATGTCGGTCCCGGTCACCTCGATCCCCGGCAGTTGTGCCGCGCGGGCATAAACCGCGCGCGCGCGGGGAAGAGGAACGCCGAACTTGTTCTCGGATTTGCCGGTGGCGATCTTGGCATGGGTACCGGCGTCGACATCGGGATTGACCCGGACCGAGATCCGCGCCGTCTTGCCGGTCTCGGCAGCAAGCCGCGAGAGCAATTCGAGTTCCGGCTCCGATTCGACGTTGATGCAGAGAATATCCGCAGCCAGCGCCGCGCGCAGTTCGGCTTCGGTCTTGCCGACGCCGGAGAACAGGATCTTGTGCGGCGGAATGCCGGCGGCCAGCGCACGCTTCAATTCGCCGCCCGAAACCACGTCGGCGCCGGCGCCGAGTTTCGCCAGCGTGCGCAGCACCGACTGGTTGGAATTGGCCTTCATGGCATAACAGACCACCGCCTTCTCGCCGGCGAAGGCTTCGCTGAACACCCGGTAATGGCGCTCCAGCGTCGCGGTCGAATAGCAATAGAACGGCGTGCCGACCGCATCCGCCAGATCGATCAGATTCACCGCCTCGGCGTGAAGCACGCCGTTGCGATAGTCGAAGTGATTCATGGCCGGTGTTCCAGCTCTAACGCATGATGAGATTGGCTTGATACGCAAAGGCAACGGAAGCGCGCTCCCTCTCCCATAGGGAGAGGGTTGGGGTGAGGGGTTACGGTCTCTCGTTTGTCCAAAACCCCCTCACCCGATTTGCTTCGCAAATCGACCTCTCCCCGGCGGGGGGAGGTGAAGTCAGCCCACCGGCAGACCAATTCAATCAAAAGCCTTCCAGCTCTTACGCGGAAAAACTGTAGCGAATGTCAAATCCACCGCACCGGCTCAATTACCCAGAAGCGGGTCGAGAAGGAATGGTTTCTTGGCGCCTTTAGGGGCGGTCGGCGCCGCCTCGGGGGACGGATCGAACAGGCTCGGCCTTGCTGCCGGCTCGTGGTCGGCATTGGCTTGCGCCGCGGCGACGGCCTCCGGCGATGCGGACGGCGGCAGCTCGAGCGGGCCCTTGCGCCCGCAGCCGCCCAGCGCCAGCGCAGCGGCGGCCAGCACGACGACGGTCCATCTCGATGACAACGGGCTAGTAATGCGATTCACGGCGATATCCCCAAAGCGGCGGCACCATACAAAGATTGCCTCGCCGTGGCGAGACCCGGAGATCGAGGAAATTGCGACGTAAATCGCGGCTCAGCCCAATTTTCGCTCTTTTTCCAGTCGCTTGAGCCAGCTCCTGGCTTGCGCGCGGACATTCTTCGGCGCGGTTCCGCCATAGCTGGCACGGCTTTTCACCGACGCTTCCACCGAAAGCACCGCCATCACCTGCGCCGTAATCCTCGGCTCAAACGCCTGCATCTCCTGCAGCGGCAGCAAATGCAACGCCACGCCCTCCTTCGATGCCTTGGCGACGATACGTCCGGTGACGTGATGAGCATCGCGGAACGGCATTTTCAGCGTCCGCACCAGCCAGTCGGCAAGATCGGTAGCGGTGGCATAACCTTCGCCGGCGGCAGCCTTCATCCGCGCCTCGTCCGGCACGATATCGGCGACCATTCCGGTCATCGCCCGGACGGCAAGCGAAAGCGCGCCGAATGCTTCCATCGCACCCTGCTTGTCCTCCTGCATGTCCTTTTGATAGGCCAGCGGAAGGCCCTTCATCACGATCAACAGGGCGGTCAGCGCGCCGATCACGCGGCCGGTCTTGGCGCGAACCAGTTCGGCGGCGTCGGGATTGCGCTTCTGCGGCATGATCGAAGAGCCGGTGGTGAATTTGTCGCTCAACCGCACCAGCCCCACCAGCGGCGAGGTCCAGATCACGATTTCCTCGGCGAAGCGCGACAGGTGTACCGAGGCGATTGCCGCTGCCGACAAGGTTTCGAGCACGAAGTCGCGATCCGAAACCGCGTCGAGCGAATTGGCCATCGGCCGGTCGAAGCCGAGCGCCTTTGCGGTGGCGTCGCGATCGATCGGGAACGAGGTGCCGGCCAGCGCCGCGGCACCCAGAGGCGATTCGTTCAAGCGTTTGCGGGCATCGGCGAAACGGCCGCGATCGCGCGCCGCCATCTCGACATAGGCCAATAGATGGTGTCCGAACGTCACCGGCTGCGCGGTCTGCAGATGCGTGAAGCCGGGCATTACCGTATCGGCATGTTCCAGCGCCCGCGTCACCAGCGCGTGCTGGAACGCGGCGAGCGCGGCATCGGTCTCGTCGATGGTGTCGCGGACATACAGCCGGAAATCGGTTGCCACCTGATCGTTGCGCGAACGGGCGGTGTGCAGCCTGCCTGCGGCAGGCCCGATCAGCTCGCCGAGCCGGCTTTCGACATTCATGTGAATGTCTTCCAGCGTACGCTTGAAATCGAACGATCCCTTGCCGATCTCTGACAAAATCGTGTCTAGACCCCTGGCGATATTTTTCGCATCGTTCGCGGTAATAATGCCTTGCGCGGCAAGCATTGCAGCGTGGGCCTTGGACGCGGCGATGTCCTGGGCATAGAGGTGACGATCGACGTCGATGGAGACGTTGATTTCCTCCATGATCGCATCGGGGCGTTCGGTGAACCGGCCGCCCCACATCTTATTATATTGTTGCTCATGACTTGTTGCTCATGACCTGTTGTTCATGACTGATGGCTCATGGGTTGCCGCGCCTGGTCACACCGCGAACAGCCACCCTGCGCCGTTTGCCGGTGCAACCGAAGCTCTGCATAGCCGTATCTGATACAGGATGACAAACGATATGCCTGAACAACCTTCGCCCAGCCCGTCCGCCTCGCGCCGGATTCCATTCGTGATCGGCGCGGTCCTGATCGGAGCGGTGATCGGAATTGCCGGGATATACGGGATTGGCGGCCTCAAGCGCAATGCAGCCGGCGACAAGGCCTGCGCCGCGGCGGTCGATCTTTCGCGCAAGCTCGCGCCGCTGGCGCATGGCGAGGTTGCCGCGCTGACCATGGCGACAGCCCCCCTGCGGCTGCCGGACCTCACCTTCGAGGATGCCGACGGCAAGCCCAAAAAGCTCTCGGACTGGCGCGGACGCACGGTGCTGGTAAACCTGTGGGCGACCTGGTGTGTGCCTTGCCGCAAGGAGATGCCTGCGCTTGAGAACCTCGAGACCAAGCTGGGCGGGCCGGACTTCGCGGTGGTCGCGATCAACATCGATACCCGCGACCCCGACAAGGCGAAGAATTTCCTGAAAGAGGCCAATCTGACCCAACTCGGCCATTATAATGATCAGAAAGCCAAGGTTTTTCAGGATCTTAAGAGCATAGGTCGGGCGCTGGGCATGCCGACCTCGATTCTCGTCGACGGTCAGGGCTGTGAAATCGCCACCATTGCCGGGCCGGCGGAATGGGACAGCGACGACGCCGTCAAGCTGATTACTGCGGCCGTCAAGCCGGCAGCGGCCGGACTCTAGGCCGCGACGTCGAGATTGCCGCCGATGCCGGCGGCGACATTGGCCAGCGACGAGGCGTTCTGCCCGCCCGCCCCCAACAGGGTCATGACCGCGGATTTCTCCGCATCGAGATTCGATTTCAGGATCGTGGCGGCGACCTGCATCTGCATGCCGCCCGACTGAGCGGCGACAATGCCGCCGACCAAACTCATATCCATGCGCAAATTCCCTGGGTAACGCCGGCAGACTATCCGGCAGGAATTAACGATTCGCTTTGCGGTCAGCGTGAGGGCGCCGTGGCCGCGAAAGCCGCGCCCAGGGTGCGCAGCGCTCCACGTGTTCTTGCGTCGGACAGCCTCGAGTGCAGCACGACGTCACGCGACGGCAGCGGCGGCAGACCAAACCGCCGCCCGACATCGATGGTACCTGACGGCGCTACCCGGCGCGCCAGCGCCGCCACCGCAAGACCCGCGGAAACCGCCGCACCGATCGCTGCGACCCCGCCGCCGACGAACACTTCCGTCCAGGGTATGCCGGCGGCGTCGAGAACACCGGTGGCCATGGCGCGCACGCTGCAAGGCTCGGCCTGGGTCGCAAGACGCAGCGGTTCGCCCGGCCGGCGATGGAAATCGGGTGCGGCCATCCAGCCGAATGGCTCTTCGAACAATGTATCGCCGTCGCGGCGATGGGCGTCGTGCCCAAGCACGATGGCGGCATCGAGCGCGCCGCCGTCGAAGGCTTCAAGCACCGCGCGCGACGCGTCGATGTGCAGTTCCATCACCAGTCCCGGATCGTTGCCATTGATGCGCTTCAGCAAAGCCGCCAGCTCGGTGCCGACAATATGATGGCTGATGCCGACGATCAGACGGCGATGCTCGATCGCAAAGGCACCGACGGCCGACTGATGCGCGGCGACCAGGTTGCGGGCGGCTGCGAGGAAGACGCTACCCTCCGGGGAAAGGCGAACCATCCGCGGGGTTCGTTCCAGCAGCCGCCGGCCGAGTCCGTCTTCCAGGCGCTTGATCTTCAGGCTCACCGCCGATTGCGTGGTGTCCATCGCCTCCGCGGCGCGGGTGAAGCTGTTCAGATCAGCCACCAGGACAAACGCCTGAACCGCCTCGACATCGAGCGCTTTCATGGCCATTCATTTAAATATGAAATCATTTAAATAGCATCTCATATCGTTTTCAAATGATCAAGAAGCTCCTAGGTTGGGTCGGCACCATCGCCACACAGGAGAACATCATGCCATTGACCAGGGTTTCACTCAGGCGGGGCAAGCCCGCCGCCTATCGCAAGGCCATTCTCGAAAACCTCTATCAGGCGATGCGCGAGACCTTCAATGTCCCCGAAGGCGACCGCTTCATGACAGTCACCGAACATGACCAGGACGATTTCGTCTATGGCGCCGACTATCTCGGCATCCAGCGCAGCGACGACCTGGTCATCATTCAGATCACCGTCAGCAACACGCGCACCGTGGCGCAAAAGCAAAAACTGTATCGGCGCATCGTCGAGCGATTGACCGAGAGTCCCGGACTGCGCGCGGAAGATATCTTCATCAATCTCGTCGAGGTGCTTCCGGAAAACTGGTCGTTCGGCCACGGCGAAGCGCAATACGTCCGATGACCGTCATGCCCACGCTCTCGCCGCGCATGAACGGTATCCACGCCTCGCCGCCAGAACGGACAAATCAGCGCGTAGGAACCGGCTTCTCGCCGCGATAGTCGTAGAAGCCGCGCTGGGTCTTGCGGCCGAGCCAGCCGGCCTCGACATATTTGACCAGCAGCGGACATGGCCGGTATTTCGAGTCCGCCAGACCTTCGTGCAGCACCTGCATGATCGACAGGCAGGTATCGAGGCCGATGAAATCGGCCAGTTCGAGCGGCCCCATCGGATGGTGCGCGCCGAGCTTCATCGCCGCATCAATCGCCTCGACGTTTCCGACCCCTTCATACAGCGTATAGATCGCCTCGTTGATCATCGGCAGCAGAATACGGTTGACGATGAAGGCCGGAAAATCCTCCGAAACGGCGATCTGCTTGCCGAGCCGGGTGACGAATTCCTTTGCCGCATCGAAGGTCGCGTCGTCGGTGGCGATGCCGCGGATCAGCTCGACCAGTTCCATCAGCGGTACCGGATTCATGAAATGAATGCCGATAAAGCGCTCGGGGCGGTCGGTGGAGGCGGCAAGCCGGGTGATCGAAATCGACGAGGTGTTGGAGGCAACGATGGCGTCGGGCTTCAGCACCGCGCAGACATCGTGGAAAATCTTGCGCTTGACCTCTTCCTTCTCGACCGCGCTCTCGATCACCAGATCGCAGTCGGCGAGTTCATCCATCGTCTCGGTGGAAACGATCCGGGCCAACGCCTGCTTGCGCCCGTCTTCGGTGATGATTTTCTTGGCGACCTGGCGCGACAGATTGCCATTGATGGTCGCCATCCCCGATTTCAGGCGCTCGGCGGACACGTCGTTGAGCACCACGTCGAACCCGGCAAGTGCTGCAACATGGGCGATGCCATTGCCCATCTGGCCCGAGCCGATCACGCCGACCTTCTTGATCATAACCGCCATCTTGTCATCTCACCGGAGCGACGCGCACCGCGCGTCGGCTCCATCCCTTGCATGGATGCCGGCCAAAATACGCTTTATCCAGTCGGCCGTTTCAATCGTGGTTACTTTCCGAGCTTGCCGATCGCCTCGGTCAGTTCGGGAACCGCCTGATACAGATCCGCGACCAGACCGTAATCGGCGACCTGGAAGATCGGTGCGTCTTCATCCTTGTTGATCGCAACGATCACCTTGGAATCCTTCATGCCGGCGAGGTGCTGAATCGCCCCGGAAATGCCAATCGCGATATAAAGCTCCGGCGCCACCACCTTGCCGGTTTGGCCGACCTGCCAGTCGTTCGGCGCGTATCCGGCATCGACCGCGGCGCGCGAAGCGCCGACGCCGGCGCCGAGTTCGTCGGCGAGCGGCTCGATATATTTGGCGAAATTCTCGCGGCTCTGCATCGCGCGGCCGCCGGAGACGATGATCTTGGCCGAGGTCAGTTCGGGACGATCGCTCTTGGCAACCTCCTCACCGACAAAACTGGAGAGGCCCGGATCGGCTGCGGACGCGGCATTTTCCACCGACGCGCTGCCGCCGTCCCCGGCCGCGGCGAAGGTCGAGGTCCGCACCGTGATGACCTTCTTGGCGTCCTTCGATTTCACGGTCTGGATCGCGTTGCCGGCATAGATCGGCCGCTCGAAAGTATCCGGCGAAACCACCTTGATGATTTCCGATATCTGCATCACATCGAGCAAGGCGGCCACCCGCGGCATCACATTCTTGAAGCGCGAGGTCGCGGGCGCGACGAAGGCATCATAGCCAGGAGCCAGCGCCACGATCAGCGCGGCCAGCGGCTCGGCGAGATCGTGGGCATAGGCGGCATTGTCCGCCAGCAGCACCTTCCTGACGCCGGCGAGCTTGGCCGCGGCGTCCGCGGCCGCCTTGGCGTTTTCGCCGGCGACCAGCACATCCACCTCGCCGCCGAGCGCGGTGGCGGCGGTCAGCGCCTTGTTGGTGGAATCCTTGACCGACGCATTGTCATGTTCGGCAATCAACAGCGTGGCCATCTAGAGAACCCCGGCTTCATTCTTGAGTTTCGATACCAGTTCAGCGACGTCCTTGACCTTGACGCCTCCCTTGCGGCCCGGCGGTTCCGTGGTCTTGAGCACTTCGAGATGGGGCGCGAGATCGACGCCGTAATCGGACGCGCCCTTGTCGGCGATCGGCTTCTTCTTCGCCTTCATGATGTTGGGCAGGCTGGCGTAGCGCGGCTCGTTGAGCCGCAAATCGGTGGTGACGATCGCCGGTCCCTTCAACTTGACCGTCTGCAGGCCGCCGTCGACTTCGCGCGTCACCTTGAAATCGGCCCCGTCGACTTCGAGCTTGGAAGCAAACGTCGCCTGCGACCATCCGAGCAGCGCGGCCAGCATCTGACCGGTCTGGTTCGAGTCGTCGTCGATCGCCTGCTTGCCGAGAATGACAAGGCCGGGCTTCTCCTCGTCGACGATCGCCTTGAGGATCTTCGCCACCGCGAGCGGCTCGACATTGCCTTCCGCCTTGACCAGGATGCCGCGGTCCGCGCCCATGGCAAGGCCGGTACGGATGGTTTCCGCCGCCTGCGCGGGGCCGATCGACACCACCACGACCTCGGTTGCCTTGCCGGCCTCTCGCAGGCGCAGGGCCTCCTCGACGGCGATTTCGTCGAACGGATTCATCGACATCTTGACGTTGGACAGTTCAACGCCCGATCCGTCGCTCTTGACGCGGACCTTGACGTTGTAATCGACCACCCGCTTTACCGGAACCAGAACCTTCATCGACCCTCTTTCGCTTGAATTTATCAGGTTTGATCAGCTTGGGCGCGGAACCTAAAGGTCTCGCCAACCCCGGTCAACGCGCGAACGGCAAAAATCGGCACCCCTGCCTGCGCCTCTAGCGGTTCTGGCCGGGCACCCACAGCACGTCCCCGGCGCCGTTATCGTTCACGGAACGGCTGGCGACAAACAAAAAGTCCGACAGGCGGTTCATATAATGGATCGCGGCGTCGCTGACCGGCTCATCCGGCTTGGCGGCGAGTTCCACCATCATCCGTTCCGCCCGGCGGCATATGGTGCGCGCCAGATGCAGGTAGGCCGCCGCCGGAGTGCCACCGGGCAGCACAAACGAGGTCAGCGGCGCCAGCCGCGCATTCAGGGTGTCGATGTCATGTTCAAGGCGTTCGACCTGGCTCGACAGCATCCTCAGGCGTTCCGCCTTCCCCTCGCGCTGCGGCACCGCAAGATCGGCGCCAAGGTCGAACAGATCGTTCTGGATCCGGCCCAGCATGGCATCGAGATCGCGCGCATCGCCGAGGTGCAGCCGCACGATGCCAATGGCGGCGTTGGTTTCGTCGACGGTTCCATAGGCGCCGATGCGCAGATCGTATTTCGGGCGACGCTCGCCGCTGCCGAGCGCTGTGGTGCCGTCATCGCCGGTTCGCGTGTAGATACGATTGAGGATGACCATCGATAGCTCCAGATCTTCCTAATGCCCCATCGCCCAGACCGCGAGCATCGTGATGACGATGGCGACAAATTGCAGCAGCACCCGCCATTGCATCAATTTCTGCGACCGGTTTGGCGATCCGCCGCGCATCATGTTGATGAGACCCAGCAGCAGCACGAACGCCACGGCGCCAACTGCGAGGGGAAGTATGATCATGCTCAGGAATGAAGCCATCGGCGGTACATAACACCAGACCTGCTCCCGCGCCATCGCGCACGTGGCAACTTCGTGCTCTCATCGATCTGGCTTTTTATCCAATAATATCAGATGGTAGCTGGCTCGCCGATGGAACCGTCTTCTGCCAGGTCAAGGTGAAATGTGAGGCAGCTCCGCTACGTCTTCGTTATCGGCATGGATGCGTTCTACACGTTTCTCGCCGATGATGGCTGGGCGATCGCCAGTCATATTGCACTCTCGACCTTGATGGCGCTGTTTCCGTTTCTGATCGTGCTGACCTCGCTGGCCGGCTTTTTCGGCTCAAAGGAACTCGCCGACCAGGCCGCGGGATTGCTGCTGCAGATCTGGCCGAAGCAGGTCGCCGATTCGTTGTCCGGCCAGATCCACGACGTCATGACGACCAGCCGCGGCGACATCCTGACCATCGGCGCGGTGCTCGCGGTGTATTTCGCCTCCAACGGCGTTGAAGCCCTGCGCGTTGCGCTAAACCGCGCCTATTCGATGATCGAGCAGCGGCGCTGGTACTGGCTGCGGCTGGAATCGATCGGCTACACGCTGATCGCCGCCATCACCTCGCTGGCGATGGCGTTCCTGATCGTGCTGGGTCCCCTGATCATCGAGGCGGTGCGGCGGCACATTCCGCTTGTTGTGGAATCCAACGAACAATTTCTCAATGTTTCGCGCTACGGCATCACCATTGCGGCCCTGATCGTCGCCCTGTTCATCCTGCACGCGTGGCTTCCAGCCGGCCGCCGCAGCTTTGTGCAGATCCTGCCGGGTATCATCTTCACCCTGGTGGCGTCGCTGGTGTCGGGCATCGTGTTCGGACAGTATCTGGCGCGCTTCGCCAACAATTACGTCACGATGTATGCCGGCCTTGCCTCGGTGATCATCGCGCTGGTGTTCCTGTATTTCATCGCCGCGATCTTCGTGTATGGCGGCGAATTGAACGCGGCGATCATCAAGTCGCGGCTGCCGCACGGCGTCTCGCTTCAAGCAGCGCAATCGCTAAAGCCCTTGGACTCACAGGCTTGACCAGGAAGGCGTCCGCGCCGGCCGCGCGCGACGCCGCTTCGTCATCGCCGCGGCCCGACACGCCGATGATCGCAATGCGGCCGAGCGGCGAGCTGAGGCTGCGAATGCGCCTGATCGCCTCGATGCCGGTAATGCCCGGCAGCACCATATCCATCAGCACCGCGTCAAAGTCGCCCCGCGCGATCCGCTCGGTCGCGGCCTCCCCGCGCCCGATGAATTCCGCCTGGTGACCGAGTTCGGTGAGGATCGCATTGAGCACGACGCGGCCGAACGGATTGTCCTCGACGCTGAGAACGCGGAGCGGCGTAGCCGGATCGGACAGCAGATCGGCATCCGCGCCCGGGCCCGCAGCGTTCGCGGCCTTGGCACGGGCCAACGTGACCGTCAGCGTGAATGTGGTCCCGCCGCCGCGCCGTTGCGCAATGACAATATCGCCGCCCATCGCGCGCGCGAGCTGTTTGACCGACGATAATCCCAGTCCCGCGCCGCCAAAGCGCGACGCAATGCTGACATTGGCCTGCGAGAACGGGCGAAACAGGCGTTTGATCTCCTTGAGCGTGAGACCGATGCCGCTGTCGGAAACCACGAAGGCGACGCCGATCTTGCCCTTCGCGCCGCGCGTCGCCGACACCGCCAGCACGACGCCACCCTGCTCGGTGAACTTCACCGCATTGTCGATCAGGTTTTCCAGCGCAGCGCGCAGCCGGACCGGATCGCCGACCACCAGCGCCGGAAGCTTTTCCGAAATATCGACCGAGGATCGCAAACCCTTCGCCGCCGCCCTGCCGGCCAGCGAATCCCCGGCACTGCGCGCCAGCGCCCGCAGATCGAACAGATCCTGCCGGACACCGACTCCGGCATTGCCGCTTCGCGCGGCGTCGACGAACAAGGTCGCGAGGCTGGCGAGATGTTCGGCGCCCGCCTTGATGGTATCGACCCAGCGCCGCTCGCGCTCGTCGAGATCGGACGTCGCCAGGAGATCGCTGATCGCGAGAATCCCGGTGAGCGGGGTGCGGACCTCGTGCGCGAACGCGGCCAGGGCCGACTCGACGATGCTGGGCCCGGCAGCGACGGCCGCGCGCTTGCGCGCCTTGCCGGCGGCAACGCCAAGGCCGCGCTTTTTTGTCGGCCGCCTTTTCGGCGGCCGTTTGATGCGCTGTGAGCGCGATTTCGGCGCCATGATTCCCCCGACCCCGGCCCCCTACCATGACACGGCCGGGCTTGCAGAGTCACGCCGAAGCAGATTTTTCCGCCTGCGATCTGCCCTCGGCGGGCCGGACCGCGATCAACCGAGGCCGACCAGCCGGCGAATGTCCGCCGCGGTCGCCCCTCCGGCGCGGAGCTCGCGCAAAGCGGTGGCGCTGGTCGATTTCGAGAGCTTTTGCCCGGCGCTGTCGAGAACCAGCCGATGGTGGCGGTAGGCCGGCTGCGGCAGGCCGAGCAGCACTTGCAGCAGCCGATGCACGCTGGTCGACCAGAACAGGTCGCGGCCGCGCACCACCTCGGTCACGCCTTGCAGGGCGTCGTCGATCGCCACCGAGAGGTGGTAACTGGTCGGCGTCTCCCGGCGGGCGAGAATAACGTCGCCCCAGGCCTCGGGCCGGGCGGCGACCGTGCCGGTCTCGCCTGCCGGACCCTCGCCGCGTTCGATCCAGAGGAGATCGCCCGCGGTCGCGCACGCCGCCGCCATGTCAAGCCGCAGCGCAAAGGGTGCACCCGATTGAAGCAGTCGCGCGCGCTGGTCGTCGGAAAGCTGCTTCGCGACACCGGGATAGAGCGGCGCGTCGTCCGGGTCGCGCGGCCATCGGCCGCTCGCCTCGCGCTGCTCGACCAGTCTGGCAATCTCGGCGCGGCTTTCGAAACTCGGATACAGCAGACCGCGGGCCGAAAGCTTTTCGACGGCGTCGCGGTAGTCGGCAAGATGCCGGGATTGCCGCCGCACCGGCTCCTCCCACGCGATCCCGAGCCAGCCGAGATCCTCGTAAATCGCGGTCTCGAATTCCGGCTTGCAGCGGGTCGGGTCGATGTCCTCGATGCGCAGCAGGAATCTGCCGCCGGTCTGCCGCGCCAGATCGAAATTCAGCAACGCCGAATAGGCGTGGCCGAGATGCAGATAACCGTTCGGGCTCGGCGCAAAACGGAAGACGGGCGGCATTGATCTCTTTCACCGGACATGATGACTCTAAGTCGCAATGACCATCCACCTCAACACCCAGGCCGACCTCGACCGCGCCGTGCACGCGCTGGTCGAGCAGGATCCCCGGCTGAAGCCGGTATTGCAACTTGCCGGCATGCCGGCGCTGCGGCGGCGCGACCCCGGTTATGCCGGCCTTGCGGCAATCGTCTGCGGCCAGCAGCTCTCCACCGCGAGTGCCGCGGCGATCTGGGCCCGCGTCAGCGCCGCGTTCGATCCGTTCCACCATGACAGCTTGCGCCGCGCCCGCGCCGACCGGCTCGGCCGGCTCGGATTGTCGGCCGCCAAGATCAAGACCTTGAAGAACCTGGCGCGCGAACTTGCCGCCGAACGCCTCAACCTCGAAGCACTGGCGAATGAGGACGCCGATGCCGCGCACAACACGCTGACGGCGCTGCACGGCATCGGCCCCTGGACCGCCGACGTCTATCTCTTGTTTTGCCTCGGCCATGGCGACGCCTGGCCGGCGGGCGATCTCGCCGTGCAGGAAGCGGTCAAGATCGGGCTTGGGCTGAAGACGCGGCCGACCGCGAAGGAAATGGCGCCGCTGGCGGAGCCGTGGCGTCCGATCCGCGGCGCGGCGGCGCATCTGTGGTGGACCTATTACAGGGCACTCAAAAGACGCGAAGGCGTGATCGGCGCACCGGAAAAAACGAACGCTGTTTTAAACAAATTGCCCGTCGCAAAACAGACATCGGCAAAGGGAAAGATTACGGCAGGAAAAAAGCCGGGACCTTAAAAAATGAACTCCACCGACTTCATCGTCGCACGCAACGATCTGCAGCAATGCAAGCTGATCGAGACGCGGCTGCCCGACGTCGACCCAATTGCCCGACGGCGCGCTGCTGATCAGGGTCAATCGCTTTGCGTTCACCGCCAACAACATCACCTATGCCGTGCTCGGCGACCAACTGAAATACTGGCAGCTGTTTCCGGCGCCTGAAAGTTTCGGCAACATTCCGGTATGGGGATTTGGCGACGTGGTCGCCTCGCGCCATCCGGGTGTCTCCGAGGGCGAAAGCCTGTTCGGCTATTTTCCGATGGCGACGCATCTGGTGATCGAAGCCGCCGACGTCAGCAAGCGCGGCCTGCGCGACGCTGCCGCGCATCGCCAAAGCGTGGCGCCGGTCTACAACGCCTACGCTCGCGTCAGCGGCGATCCGGCCTATGCAGGGCGCCAGGGCGATTATCAGGCGCTGCTGCGGCCGCTGTTCATGCTGTCATTCCTGGTTGACGATTTTTTGGCCGAGAATGAATTCTACGGCGCTCGCAGCGTCATGCTCTCCAGCGCCTCCAGCAAGACCGCGTTCGGTCTTGCGCATCTGTTGCATAACAGCGCAAGGGCGTCCGGGTGATCGGACTGACCTCGGCGGCCAATGCCGATTTCGTCGGGTCGCTCGGCTGCTACGACGAGGTCGTGACCTACGACCGCGTGGCGTCGATGCCGTCCGACTGGCCGGTTGCGTTCGTGGACATGGCCGGCAACAGCGCGTTGCGCGAGAAGCTGCATCGGCATTTCGGCGACCAGATGAAGTATTCCGGACGGATCGGGCTCACCCACCGCGGCACGTCGCCGGATGAGCCGCAATTGCCGGGGGCCAAGCCGATCTGGTTCTTCGCTCCCGACCAGATCCGCAAACGCGCCAAGGAATGGGGACCGGGCGGCATCGAAAGCCGATTCGGCCACGCCTGGTCGGGCTTTGCCCCGATGCTCGATCGATGGCTCAACGCGATCGAGGGCAAAGGACCGGCGACGGTGAAGCAGATCTATCTCGATACGCTGAACGGTCGCGTTCCACCGGATCAGGGTCATATCCTGTCGCTGGCGCAGTGAGCGAACCGCTTGCGCACGCCCTTTCTGCGCGACCGCAAAGGGTATAGGTTTCTGACCGGGAAAGAAAAACGCCGCGAAGACGGCCGGTGCGGGAAGCGCAAATGCTGGACAAGACTGACGATGTTTCGACCGCCACGGAAAACTGGCTGGCGCAGTTCGAAACCGCCCTTAACAGGCCCGACGACCTCCTGCTGAAGACGTTGTTTCATCCGGACGGTTATTGGCGCGATGTGCTGGCGCTGAGCTGGAACATTCAGACCGTCAACGGCGCCGATGCGATCCTTAAGGAGTTGAAAGTTCACGCTGGCCGGGCCGTCCCCGGCGGCTTTGCGATCGATCCCGACCGCGCCGCGCCGCGCCGGGTGATGCGCGCCGGCACCAACGCCATCGAGGCCATCTTCAAGTTCGAGACCGCGCAGGGCCGCGGCGACGGAATTCTGCGGCTGATTCCCGACGCCGGCGACGGCAACAGGCTGAAAGCCTGGACGCTGCTGACGGCGCTCGAGGAATTGAAGGGCTTTGAGGAGCAGCAGGGGGTGTCGCGGCCGCGCGGCCAATCCTATTCGCGGGATTTCCGTGGGCCCAACTGGCTCGACCTGCGCAAGGCTGCCGCCGAATATGCCGACCATGATCCCACCGTGCTCGTGATCGGCGGCGGACAGTCCGGACTTTCGATCGCAGCTCGCTTAAAGCAATTGCAGGTCGATACCCTGATCGTGGACCGTGAGACGCGCATCGGCGACAACTGGCGCCATCGCTACCACGCGCTGACGCTGCACAATCAAGTGCAGGTCAATCACCTGCCCTACATGCTGTTTCCGCCGAACTGGCCGACCTACATCCCGAAGGACAAACTCGCCAACTGGTTCGAGGCCTATGTCGAAAGCATGGAGCTCAACTTCTGGACCGAGACCGAGTTCGAGGGCGGAACGTATGACCAAAAGCAGGAGCGCTGGACCGTCACGTTGCGCCGCGCCGATGGCAGCCGGCGCACCATGCATCCGCGGCATGTCGTGATGGCCACCGGCGTCAGCGGCATTCCGAATGTGCCTGACATTCCAAGCCTGAAGAATTTCACCGGCACGGTGCTGCATTCCAGCCAGTACACCGACGGCGAGGATTGGAAAGACAAGCGGGCGCTGGTGATCGGCACCGGCAATAGCGGCCACGACATCGCCCAGGATCTGCATTCGAGCGGCGCCAACGTGACCCTGGTGCAGCGCAGCTCGACGCTGATCGTCAGCATCGAGCCGTCCGCGCAACTGGTCTATTCGCCCTATAATGAAGGCACGCTGGAGGACAATGATCTGATCGCGACCTCGATGCCGTTGCTGCTGGCGAGAAAAAGCCACCAGGCCGTCACCGAGCTATCGAAGGAGTTCGACAAGGACTTGCTCGACGGCCTGGCCGCCAAGGGTTTCAAGCTCGACTTCGGCGAGGACGGCACCGGCTGGCAGTTCAAATATCTCACCCGCGGCGGCGGCTATTATTTCAACGTCGGCTGCTCCGATCTGATCATCAGCGGGGAGATCGGGCTGAAGCAGTTTTCGGACATCGATTCCTTTGTTGCCGAAGGCGCGCGGATGAAAAGCGGCGAGACGATCGCCGCCGACCTGATCGTCCTGGCGACCGGCTACCAGCGCCAGGAGGAACTGGTGCGCAAGCTGTTCGGCGACGACGTCGTAACGCGCATCGGCATCATCTGGGGCTACGGCGAAGCGCAGGAGCTGCGCAACATGTACACCCGTACCGCGCAACCCGGTCTCTGGTTCATCGCCGGCGGCCTGGCGCAATGCCGGATCAATTCAAAATATCTCGCGCTGCAGATCAAGGCTTGCGAGGAAGGGTTGTTACCCCGCGTTCCCAGGCACAACTCTGCTTAACATCGCAGCGTTTTCGAGCGAAGTGGATACCGGTTCGCGTAAAGAAAACCTGTCAAAAATAGAGCTTCATCCCGGGCGCGCTAGCCACGAAGAAATATTCCAGGAGAGATCACATGCCGACCATTCTCGGCTCGGGTGAGCATCGCTACCGTGTCGTGGAGAACTGGGCAAAGTTGCCGCAGGGCTGGACACTCAGCGACGTCGCCTCGGTGGCCGTCGACAGCAAGGACCGCATCTACGTCTTCAACCGCGGCGCCCATCCGATGATCGTGCTCGACCGCGCGGGCAATTTCATCAAGAGCTGGGGCGAGGGCCTGTTCCGTCGCGCCCACGGCCTGCATATCGATGCCGACGACAACCTCTATTGCACCGACGACGGCGACCACACCGTGCGCAAGTGCTCTCACGACGGCAAGGTGCTGCTGACCATCGGCATCCCGAACAAGCCGGCGCCGTTCATGAGCGGCGAGCCGTTTCACCGCTGCACCCACACGGCGCTGTCGCCGAAGGGCGACATCTATGTGTCCGACGGTTACGGCAATGCCTGCGTCCACAAATACACGCCCGACGGAAAGCTGATCAGGACCTGGGGCGAGTCCGGCACCGACCCAGGCCAGTTCAACATTGTCCATAACATCGTCGCCGACGCCGACGGCTGGATCTATGTCGCCGACCGCGAGAACCACCGCGTGCAGGTGTTCGACAGCGACGGCAAGTACGAGGCGCAGTGGAACAATCTGCATCGGCCCTGCGCGCTGCATTGCTGCGGCGGCAAGCATCCGAATTTCATCATCGGCGAACTCGGCCCCGGCATGCCGGTCAACCTGAATGCGCCAAATCTGGGCCCGCGCCTGACCATCGTCGACTGCAAAGGCAAACGCATTGCCCGGCTCGGTGGCGAGAACGGTCCGGGCCTTGAGGCCGGCAAATTCCTCGCGCCGCATGGCATCGCGCTCGACTCGAAAGGCGACATCTATGTCGGCGAGGTCGGCGTCACCAACTGGAATACCAGTTTCCCGGACACGCCGATGCCAGACGAAGTCAGGACGGTTCGCTGCCTGCAGAAGCTCGAAAGAATCTGACAGGCCTGACTACCAGACTTGGCGACTGCGTGCTGACTTCAGCCGAATCACGCACATGAGCAGGCATCACATCAGGGAATGCGAGCCTGGCTGAAAGCCGTCGGGTTGGCGTAGTGAACGATCCGCGTCGCCGTTTCGGCGATGACGAAGCAAAACATGGCCATCATGAAATATCTGAGCATGGTGGCTCTCCTCGGACCCACCATCCCGGATTTGGACAGAACGTTATGTGAGCAGTGTCACGCCGCCCGCTTGACGAAGGTCGCGTGAGGCAGCTGGGCAAAGTTCGAGTCTTCGTGCGCAACCCACAGCATGAAGCCAGAGACGGCTAGCGCGAAGGCGACAACGGCGACTTTGAACATGGCAATCTCCCTAATGGAGATAAATCTCCTTGATCGGGATATAGGTCGCCTCCGCGATGGTTCCAGTTCGAAGTGACTGATGTTTTCCGCCGGATGATTGCAATTTGTTCATGTGATGCGTTTGTTGATGGCGAAGCCCTTTTCGTCCGCCCCTGGACGCCTTGACCGGCTCCATATCCTTCAGGAACTCGAACAGCCTGGCGCTGCCGATCGAGGCTTGCGGGGAGCAGTTATTGCCGCGCGGCGCATGCAGTTCGCCTCAGCGTTCCTCATGATCCAGGATTTGCCGGACGATGAAGGATTCCGCATGGCGCCAGGCCTCGTCATTGTCGCCGCGGAAGGTGACGAGACGATTGAAGACGACATTGCGGGACTTCACCTCAACAATGTCGAATTTTGCCCATTGCACGAGCGTGCTGAGCTTATGAAAGCTGCTGATCAGCAGATAGCCGGCGCCGGCCGCCTGCGCCTTGTCGAGCAGTTGATCTGGATCGATGTCACCAACCGAACAGGCGTTCGGCGGACAATCGAGGACGGCGTTTCGGACCTTTCCGCTCGCCGCTAAATCGGTGCGCAACGAGGCCTCGAATTCGCGCAGGCGCCGGAAATGATCGGCGCTTTGATCGATCACCTCGCCCGAGGTGTCGATATACTGGATTTCGGCGACTGCCAGCACCGGCGGCTCGCCTTGCGCCCGGCCTGGCCGAACCGGACTGGCGCAGAAAATGGCGGCGGCAAGCAAGCTGAGACCGAGTGATCGCGGTTTTGTCGGCCTTTTCATGCGAGTCAGGCTCCTTTTTTCCGAATCTGGCGGTTCCGTACATCGCTTCTGGCGACGCTAGTTCGCCTTTTCCAGCAGACGGCGCTGGATCAGCCACCGCGCGCCGCGGCTCCAGGCCGAATTGGCGCCCGCGCGCAGGTCGGTCTGCTCGACATCGACCAGCGCTCCGGATTGAACGTCGCGAATCTTGTAGGTCACCGCATAATCCGTGCGACTGATGCGCGTCACGATTCCAATCATCGATTGGTCGGCATGAACGCCAGCGGCGATTTTGACTTCGCAACCGTCGCAATCGTGCAATTTTCCCGCTTTCGCCGTTTCGTCGTCGACCGTCCCGACGTCGACCAATTTGTAGCGTCCCGATTCCGCGATCAGCCGACGCGCCTCTTCCGTTGCGAGCCGCAATTGCTCGCGGTCGATGTCGTCGGGAGGATGATATGCCGCGGCCGCGCTGAAATCTTCCAGCTCAAAGGGAAAGAGCGCCAGTTTGATCGGGGCCGGCGCAACCGATTGGTCCGCCGTGGCGACCGCGAACCCTGCGACAACCATGGCCGAAGCAAGCATGAAAGGAATACCGCGCATGGATGCAACCTTTGAGAAACCAGATCATCCTCATATCGTCCCATCCGCCCTCCCCGCGAAACCGAGATTTTCCCTGGATTGGCCGGGTGAAATGCCCGATCTTGGCTGGCCAGGCTTTCTTCTCGACGAAATCTGCTTCTAAATGCCGGAGGGAGTGGAACAGAGCTTGCCGCAGGTCCTTAAATTGCAGGCCCTTGATTTCATCGCGGGCCGCACGCGCGCCATCGATCTGAAGCTGCGACTGGCCTTGCGCGTCGCGGCACTCGCGGCGGTATGCTTCCTCGCTGTCGCGGCCTACGCGCTGTTTGACAGCGATCGCGCCGCCAGGGCCAAGGTCAGCCATATCGCCGAAATCGTCGCCAGGGATATTTCATTGCAGCAGGCGCAGGCGCATTGGTTTTCCTTGCCGCCCGAGCGGACTCCGGATTTGGAGCGGGTCGCGGCGCCGCTGATGGAACCGGGGCTCTGCATCGCCTATCAGGATAAGGTCGGCGCCTTTCGGCAGGGCATCTGCAGCGGCGCGCTCGCCGAGGAAGTCGCCGCGCCGGAAAGTTACGCAGCACTCTATCGCGCCATTTTCCATCCCGGCGAACCGATCTCGAGGCCGCTGCTCATCGAAGGCGAGACGCAGGGAGTGGCGGTCGCGACATTCGACCCCGCCATGCAGATCGGCCAGAGCTGGCGCGAGGCCAGCCGCCTGCTTTCCATCATGGCGTTCGCCCTGGCAGGGCTTTGCCTTGCGGTCTATGCCGCGCTGGCGCGCGCGCTGCGGCCAACTCATGTCATTCGTACCGGACTGAAGCAGCTTGCGGCGAACGATCTTTCCACACGACTGCCCAGTTTCGATCTCGCCGAACTTTCGGCTATTTCCGACATCTTCAACACGCTTGCGCAGAAACTGGAGGCCGCGCTCGCCGAACGCAACGCGCTGACGCGAAAGCTGATCGCCGTGCAGGACGACGAGCGGCGCCATCTTGCGCGCGAGTTGCACGACGAATTCGGTCAGTCGCTCACCGCCATCGCGGCGCAGGCCGCCTCGGCGGCCCATACAGCGGAGCGCGAA
Source organism: uncultured Pseudomonadota bacterium (assembly GCA_963813165.1). Lineage (GTDB taxonomy): Bacteria > Pseudomonadota > Alphaproteobacteria > Rhizobiales > Xanthobacteraceae > Bradyrhizobium. The sequence goes on from CAWEYJ010000004.1 coordinate 77,674, forward strand.
TGCCCGCCGCTGCTGGAAGAATGCCGCGGCATCTCGCGCGCCACCGCAGGGCTAATGGCAACTCTGCGCGGAGCGCTCGTGCGCCTGCGTCCGCCCGACATCGAGGAACTCGGCCTCGCCTTGAGCCTCGAAAGCCTGGTCGCGAGCTGGAACGGCTTCGAGAAGGGCCGCATGAGATTTGACATTGCCATCATGGGCCAGGTCGACGATTTGCCCCCGAGCGTCTGCGCCAGTCTTTATCGCATCGCGCAGGAGGCGATCACCAATGCGGCGAAGCATGCGCAGGCCGGACGCGTGCAACTGCGTCTCGAAGCAGGACCGGGCGACATCGTCCTGAGCGTCGAAGACGACGGCAAGCCCACGGGTGACAATCTCGCGCCAAAGGCCGGCATGGGACTTCTCGGCATGCAGGAGCGGGTCGCTTCGCTCGGCGGAACATTGTGTTTCGAACGGCCGGTGGCAGGCGGAGCCAGGCTTGTGGCAACCATACCCAATGCGGGGCTGGAACCTTGAGCGCACCCGGTAGCAGGAGCTTCACGCGCGTCATGCTGGCCGACGATCATGCGATCGTGCGCGAAGGCTATCGCTCGCTATTGCAGAAGCAGGATCATCTTCGCGTCGTCGCCGAGGCGGGCGACGGGGCCGACGCCTATCGTGTCTACAAGGAGGCGAGGCCCGATCTCGTCATCATGGACGTATCGATGCCCGGCATTGGCGGGGTGGAGGCGATCCGGCGCATCCGGCAATGGGACGGCTCGGCGCGCATCCTCGTGTTCACCATGCACCAGAGCGCCGCCTATGCCGTCCAGGCCATCAAGGCGGGCGCGCGCGGATTTGTGACGAAAAGCAACCCGCCGGAGGCGCTGCTGCGCGCGATCGGCGAAGTCATGGCTGGACGCATCGCGCTCAGCCCCGACATCGACCACGAACTCGCGATGAACCGCCTCGCCGGCGAACCTTCGGCGGTCGATGCGCTGAGCCCGCGGGAATTCGAAATCCTGCAGATGTTGCTGGCCGAGAAATCCGTGGATGACATCGCCGAAACGCTGCACATCAGCGTCAAGACCGCCGCCAACACCCGCTATCTCATTCGCAGCAAGCTCGGCGTCGCCTCCGACATCGAACTCGTACGTCTCGCGCTTCGCCAGCGGATCATCGCGGCGGATATCGAGAGCTAAAGCATGATCCGGAAAAGTGGACACCGGTTTTCCGAAAAGATCATGCTTAAACAAAAAGATAGAGCGAGATGGCGATTCAACGAAGAGCCATCTCGCTCTATCTGGCCGGACGATGGCGTCCGACTACCCGCTCTAAGCGCGCATATCGTCTTGCCTGCCGGTGCAATGTTCAACCTTCGCCGACCGCCTCGCGCCGACGCCGTTCGGATTCCTCGGCATAGCGCCGCATCGCATGGGCTTCGGTGAGAATACCAATCGGCCGGCGCTGGTCGCCGGGCTCGACCACCGCCAGCAATTCGGCCTCCGCGGCGTCGAACACGGCGATGGCTTCCTGGATGTTCATCGCCGGATGCAGCACGACATCCCGATGATGGAGAATGCCGAGGAGGCTGCGCGCCGCCTCGATATCGGGCGCATGGGCTTCGGCCACCATCGCGAGGCCGACATAGTGGCCGGCGGCATCGACGGCGATCACCCGGGTCTTCGAGCCGAGCGGAAATTTGACGCGGAATTCTCCGATCGGCATGTCGGCGATCACGTTGGTTACGTCCGGCCGCATCAGGCGCAGCACGGTGAGATCGCGGATCCAGCCGACATCGGCGGCGCTGCGAATGGTTTCGCCGCGCAGATGGAATCGCCACGTCGCAAATGAGTAGCCGAACAGTTCGCGGGTGATCTGGGTCGAGATGATGACCGCGACCAGCACCGCGGTGGTAAGCCAGAGGTTGCCGGTGGATTCCAGCGCGATGAACGACATCGTCAACGGCCCGCCGATCACCGACGCCGACAGCGCGCTCATGCCGACGATCGCATAAACGTTCGGATCGAGCTTGAGCCCCGGCCAGATCATGTCAAAGCCGGCGGCGAACAGGTGACCGCCGAGTGCGCCGAGGAGAAGTGTTGCAAAGAACAATCCGCCCCGAAAGCCGCTGCCCAGCGATATGATGGAAGCGATGGCCTTGAGGATGAACATGGTCGCGATGACCGTCATCGGAATTGAAACAAATCCGGCAAAATGCACCGCGCCATGCCCCGACGACATCACTTGCGGCGTCAGCAAGGCGAGCAGGCCCACCGCGAGGCCGCCGAGCGCCGGGCGCAGCGGCGGCCAGATCCCGGTCTTCACCAGCAGCGTTTCGCACAACGCCACGCCGCGCATGATCCCGATGCCGAACAGCGCCGAAAGAATTCCGAGCAGGGCAGCGATCGCCAGATCACGCCCGAGGATATCGCCGACCGGGCCGACGCCGACGCCGAACGACAGCACCGTGAACGCATGGGCGGCAAAATAGCCCGCAACCGCGGCGACGCCGACCGGGGTCAGGCTGGCCGGGGTATATCCCCCGATCACCAGTTCAAAGGCGTAGAAGGCGCCGGCGAGCGGAGCGCCGAAGGCGCCCGCAATCGCCGCGGCGGCGCCGCAGCCGACCATGATGCGCTGATCGGCACGGCGCAGGTGAAACCCGCGGCCCAGCGAGGCGCCGAGCCCGCTGGCGAGCTGGGTGTATCCTGCCTCAAGCCCGACCGAGGCACCGACACCGCTCGACCAGATCGTCTGCAACGCGACGATCACGCTGCCGCGAAACGACATCCGCCCGCCATGCAACGCATTGGCCTCGATCGGATCGACTTCGCGCGGCGGCCGCCAGCGCAACAGCAACAGGAACACCACGCCCAGCACCAGCCCGCCAAGGCCGGGCACCAGCAGCGCGCGCAGCGGGTCGATCTTGTACTGGCTTGAAAGACGATCCCCCAGATCGAGGTTGAACAACAGCGCGTGCATCCCCTGGACCGCGGCGCTCATCGCGGCCACCACCAATCCGCCGATGGTTCCGATCAGCGCCGCCAGCACCACCAGGCTGGTTTCATGGGCGCGGACGAATGCCCGCAGCCGGCGCGGCGCCTCGATATAATGGGAGGTGGAGACCATTTTGGCGGGTCCGTCAGCGGCCGGAAGGTGCCGCCCACCCCGGTTTAGCGGTCTTCACGCCGGTCACGCAATCCGGCCGCGAGCCGGAGCGGCGGCGGATAAGCCCGCCAACGCTCTTCACAATCCCGTCACGCTGCCTGTAGTATGTCATCTCACGCTGCTTCGCAGCAAAAACGGGGGCCGGGAGCGTTACTTGAACGCACATGTCTCGCAAGGCGGTTGGCCGGTACTGGTGCTGAACGCGGACTTCCGGCCGCTCAGTTATTATCCGCTGTCTCTCTGGTCGTGGCAGGACGCGATCAAGGCGGTGTTCCTCGACCGCGTCAATATCGTCGAGCACTACGACCGCGCGGTGCGCAGTCCCTCGTTCGAGATTCAGCTGCCGAGCGTGGTGTCGCTGAAATCCTTCGTCAAGCCGACCACGCATCCCGCCTTCACCCGGTTCAACGTGTTCCTGCGCGACCGCTTCGTCTGCCAGTATTGCTCGGCCGATGACGATCTGACCTTCGATCACATCATCCCGCGCAGCAAGGGCGGCCAGACCACCTGGGAAAACGTGGTCGCCGCCTGTTCGCCCTGCAACCTTCGCAAGGGCAACCTGACGCCGCAACAGGCGCGGATGTTTCCGAAGCAACAGCCATTCGCGCCGACGGTGCACCAACTGCATCGCAACGGCCGGCTGTTCCCGCCGAACTATCTGCACGATAGCTGGCTGGATTATTTGTACTGGGACACCGAACTCGATCCGTAGGTTTTCGGGCATATCGGTCTCGCCTTGCGATATCTGATCAATGGCCTGTCATGCTCGAAGCGAACGGATGCTGATAGTTATGAGCGCTTGGTTCTATATCCTGCTTGCCGACATCTTCGAGGTGATCTGGCCTTTCCTCCTGAAGACGTGTGGATCGCAATCGCGGTTCGTGCCATTGGTCGTCGGCGTCGGCGTGAGCCTCCCGATTATGTATCTCCTCAACGGGGCGACGGCTCTGCTCCCAGCCTCAACCGTTTATGCTGCTTTCGTTGGAATCGGAGTAGCGGTGACGACTGTTGTAGGAATGATATTCTTTCACGAACCGATCAGCATCGGCCGCATGCTTTCTCTAGCGATGGTGTGCACTGGTGTGGTTGGCCTTCGGCTTCTCTGAGAGAGCACGAAAACGCTATCTGCGCAGACCGACCCTGCAGCGCCTCGAACGATCAGTTGTCCCGTCCATCGAACATCGCGACGCCGCTTTGCCCGGCCCACGGGATCAGATGGGGGCAAGCGCCCCGGCAGCCAGGGAAATCCGTGACCGTCTTGTGTGTCCCACAACCCCTGTCGCAGGACAGGGTCCTTCGTGTGCGTCCTTCTGGACGCCACGCTCGCATTGAGTCACAACATCCCCTCGTTGATGAAACAAGCGCGGAGGCCGAGACCTGACTCGCCCTTCGCGGCATAAACCGGCTTCAAAGGCGCCGGATGACGGGAGGCCTGCATGCTGATTCCGATGGCCGATGTGCCGCGCTGGTATGCCGAACGCATGCCGAAAGATGCCGTTGCAATCTGCCATGGCACCGACACGCTGACCTGGGAGCAGCTGGAGCGCGGGGCCAACCGCCGCGCCCGCGCCTTTGCCGCCAAGGGCGTGAAGCCAGGCGATTTCGTCGCCATCGGCCTGCCCAACAGCAATGCGTTCTTCGAGACCAGCTTTGCGGTCTGGAAGCTCGGCGCAACACCGACTTCGCTGTCCTGGCGATTGCCGCGCGGCGAAGCCGCCGCGGTGCTCGACATTCTCAAACCCGCGCTGGTGGTCGGTGGCGAAGCCGACTGGGGTGCGCCCAATTCGGTGCCGGCTGATTTCACGCCGGAAGGCGTATCGGACGAACCGATCGACAGTCCGGTGGCGCGCTACTGGAAGGCCATGACCAGCGGCGGCTCGACCGGGCGGCCCAAGGTGATCCTCGATCACGGGCCCGCTGTAATCGAGACCGCGGCCGACCAGATGCTGGGAATTCCGCGCGGCGTTTCGCTGCTCAATCCCGGCCCGCTCTACCACAACGCCCCCTTCATTCTCTCCCACATGGCGCTGTTCGCCGGCGGCCGCCTCACCGGCATGGTGAAATTCGATGCCGAGGAGGCACTGCGTCTGATCGCCGCCCATCGCGTGCAATGGGTCAACTTTGTGCCGACGATGATGCACCGGATATGGGCGTTGCCGGACGAGGTGCGCAACAGCTACGATCTCTCCAGCCTCCAGGTCGTGTTTCACATGGCCGCGCCGATGCCGCCATGGCTGAAGGAAAAATGGATCGAGTGGCTTGGGCCTGAGAAAATCTACGAGCTTTACGGCGGCACCGAGCGGCAGGGCGCCTGCGTGATTTCAGGCGTCGAGTGGCTCGCGCACAGGGGTTCGGTCGGCAAGATCGGTGATACTTCGCGATTGCGGATCATCGGCGAAGACGGCAACGAGGTCCCAACCGGCGCGACCGGCGAAATCTATTTCCTGCCCAATGACGGCGTCGGCACCACCTATCATTATCTCGGCGCCGAGCCGAAGCGCCGTCCCGACGGCTGGGAATCGCTCGGCGACATCGGCCGGCTCGATGCCGAGGGCTATCTCTATCTCGGCGACCGGCTCGCGGATATGATCCTGCGCGGCGGCGCCAATATCTATCCGGCGGAGATCGAAGCCGCTGTCGTGGCGCATCCGCAAGTCAGCTCCTGCGTCGCCGTCGGCTTGCCCGATCCGGAATTCGGACAACGCGTCCACGCCATTCTCGAACTTAGCCGCGACGCCGATGCCCAATCGGTCATCGACGGCATGGGCGGCTTCCTGGCCGACCGGCTCAGCCGATACAAGCATCCGGAGAGTTTCGAAATTGTCGACGTCGGCCCGCGCGACGATGCCGGCAAGGTCCGCCGCACGCTGCTGCGCGACGAGCGCGCGGCGTGGCTGAAAGAGGGCCGCGCATTTCGGATCGTGCCGTCTTATGGTTCGGCCAAGCGATCGAGCGGGTAAGGCACACCCCGCCCCCGCGCAACAGCCGGCGCACGGCTGTTCGCGATAACGTGTTCGAGCCGCGGGAATTTTCCGCTATCCTTGGTTTCGGGGCTGGAATCCGGCCGCGCCGCATCCCAGATGATCTTGATATGTCGTACCGCCCCGAGTTGTGATCCAATCGGCTAAATCATGACCCTTAAATCATGACACTTATGGAATCGGAGGACCTCCATGCCCTCTTTGACTGAATGGAAAGTACCGCCGGCGAACCAGCCCCGCCCGGGCGACTACAGTTTCGATCTCGATCGCGTGCTTGCATCGGTGGTTGGGCTGCATTCAATCATCCCCGCCGACGCTTTTAGCGCGGACACCCTCGGCACCGAGCGCGCCGGCAATGGCGTGCTGATCGACGATGGGCTGGTGCTGACCATCGGCTACCTGATCACCGAGGCCGAAGCGGTCTGGCTGCATCTCGGCGATGGCCGCGTGGTCGAAGGTCATGCGCTCGGCTTCGATTCCGAAAGCGGCTTCGGCCTGGTGCAGGCGCTTGGCCGCATCGATCTCGATCCGCTGGCGATCGGCTCGTCGGCCGCGGCCCAGATCGGCGACCGCGTGGTGGTAGGCGGCGCCGGCGGACGCACGCGGTCGGTCGCCAGCCACATCGCCGCCAAGCAGGAATTCGCCGGTTACTGGGAGTATTTGCTGGATGAGGCGATCTTCACCCATCCCGCGCACCCCAATTGGGGCGGCGCCGGGCTGATCTCCAATCGCGGTGAGCTGATCGGGATCGGCTCGCTCCAGCTCGAACGCGAGCGCGACGGCAAAAGCGAGCATGTCAACATGATCGTGCCGATCGATCTGCTCAAGCCGGTGCTCGATGATCTGCGCAAATTCGGCCGCGTCAACAAGCCGGCGCGCCCCTGGCTCGGAATGTATTCAACCGAGATCGACAACAAGGTCGTAGCTATCGGCATCTCCGAGAAGGGCCCCGCGGCGCGCGCCGAACTCAAGGCCGGCGACGTCATCCTGGCCGTGAAGGGCGAAAAGATCTCGAGTCAATCCGGCTTCTATCGCAAGCTCTGGGCGCTCGGACCTGCCGGCGTCGACGTGCCGCTCACGGTCCATCACGAGGGCGTCACCTTCGACGTCGTGTTGACTTCAACCGATCGGACCAAGCTGCTCAAGGCACCGCAGCTGCATTGATCAGAGCGTGATCCGGAAAAGTGGAGACCGGTTTTCCGAAAAGATCATGCTCAAACAAAAAGATCACGCGCGATGAGCGAGGCCGTGGTGGACGACATCGTGGCCGTGCTGCCGCCTTTGCTGCAATCGCTGGAAGCGCTCGGCTTCATCGCACGACATCTCAACCCGCCGGATTTCGGACGGGTCATGCACGCCGCCGGCACGCCGGATCTCGCCTTGCACGCGGTGCGATCGCGATTGGCGGATTGGCCGGCGGAATTCCTGGGCGTACAGACCTCGCTCGAAACGGCGAGCGACGCAGCACTCGCCGCGTTCAAGGGATTGCGCGCGGTGCAGGACGGCAACGGTGATCTGGTCGCCGTGTTCCGCGCCTTGCGTCACGCCCCGCGCGCGCAGGAGGCGCTGTACCCGCTTGCCGAAAGATTTCCGCCGGTGAGCGAGTTTTTTGTCGATCCCGCCTTGCGCGACAACGCCGATCTGCTGGCGCGCCTCGCCGAGCCGGCGGGTCCGGATACCGGGATCATTCACGACCACAACGAACCCGGCAGCCGCGGCGGCTTCTCGCTCTACGTGCCGGAATATTATACGCCCGACCGCGCCTGGCCGCTGGTGATGGCGCTGCATGGCGGCAGCGGCAATGGCCGCGGCTTCCTGTGGAGCTGGCTGCGCGACGCGCGCAGCTTTGGTGCCATCCTGGTCGCGCCCACCGCAACCGGCAGCACTTCAAATAAAAGCACCTCTTCAAAAACTACCTGGGCATTGATGGGCGAGGATACCGACACGCCCAACCTCGCGCGCATTCTGGCTTCCGTGCGGGAACGCTGGAACGTCGATCCGGCCCGGCTGCTGCTGACCGGCATGAGCGACGGCGGCACGTTCTGCTACGTCAGCGGGCTGGAGAGCGCATCGCCCTTCACCCATCTCGCGCCGGTTGCCGCGACCTTCCATCCACTGATGGCGGAAATGGCCGACGCGGAAAGATTGCGGGGCCTGCCTGTCTATCTTGTGCATGGCCGGCTCGACTGGATGTTTCCGGTGCAGGTGGCACGGCAAACTCATGCGGCATTGTCGGCGGCGGGCGCCGACATCACCTACAGGGAGCTGGACGATCTCAGCCACTGCTATCCCCGTGAAATGAACCCGGCGATCCTGAACTGGCTGAGCGGCAAACGCGCCCAGAACGACTGAATCAAGCTGTCTTCGAAATAGCCGCGGCTTTATCTTTTTGTTTGAGCATGATTTCCGCGCAAACGCTCCGCGTTTGTCCCGGGTCAAGCCCGAGGGCATGCTTTTCCGGATCATGCTCTATTTGTTCGCCGCCGCCTTTCGCGCGTCGGCAATGGCCTGACCGAATTCCGCCATGGTGAGCGCGCCGGGCACGCGGAATTTTCCGACGATGAAGGACGGCGTGCCCCTGAAACCGAACGCCTTGGCTTGACCGTCATTGCGCGCCAGGATCGCATCGATGGTCTTGGCATTTGTTGCAAGGTCGCTGTTGAGCCGATCGACATCAATGCCCGCGCCGGCCAGCACCTCGCGCAGCCGCGGCTCGGTCAGCTTCGAGTTGACCCCGATCAGCGCCTCATGCGCCTGAACGTATTTGTCCTGGTATTTGCTCGCCAGCGCCATCCGCGACGCGACCACCGAGATCGGACCGAGGATCGGCCAGTCCTTCAACACCAACCTGACCTTGCCGTCGTCCTGCACTACTTGCCGCAGCTCGGGCGCTATCTTGCGGCAATATGGACACTGATAGTCGAAATATTCGACGATGGTAATGTCGCCATCGGCGTTTCCGGCCACCGGGATATCCGGGTCGCGCAACACAAGCGCTTCCGTCAGCACATTGTCGCCGTCGCCTTGCCCCCGTGCCGTTGCAGGCGCGATCTCCATGCCGAGCATGAGCGCGCCCGCGCCCAGCAGGCCGAGCGCCTGGCGGCGGCTGCGGACCGGGTTCAGCCCGATTGGATGCATCGATTTGGTCATGTCTGATCTCCCGGCCGGCCTGGCGTACCCGTCAGCGCTCAAGATAGGGACAGGTTGCGTGCCAGCATATAGAGCGCCACCGCGATAATGACAGCGGCAAATACCATATTGAGCGCCCCGCCCCGCACCGACAACAGCCGTGCCGATCGGGTGCCGATCAATCCGCCGGCGACGCCGCCGGCGATGAAGGCTCCCGCCAGCTCCCATGAGATCAAGCCGGACCAGGCGTAACTCGCCGCCGTGGTCAGGCCGAACGCCGTGACGGCCACCAGCGACGAACTGACCGCATTCATGATCGGCATTCCCGTCGCCAGCATCAGCGCCGGCACGATCAGAAAGCCGCCACCGATGCCGAAGAAGCCGGACAGCGTCCCGGTCGCCAGACCGAGGCCGACAATGGCGGGCGTATTGTCCCAGCTCATCTGCACGTCGGGCAGGCCGATCCGCGATCGTGTCTTCAGCATCAGCACGGCGATCACCAGCATCAGCAGCGCGAACAGCGCCAGCAGCTTCTGGCCGTCCAGCATCTTGCCGAAGATCGATCCGGCGAATGCCCCGACGATCCCTGCGGCGGCAAACACCAGCGCGCATGACCACAGCACGGTGCCGCCGCGTGCATGGTTCGACAAATTGAAGGCCGCATTGGCGGCCACCGCGATGGCGCTGGTGCCGATCGCCACATGGGCGTCGGGGACGCCGACCACATAGACCATCAGCGGCACCGCAAGGATCGATCCACCGCCACCGACGAGGCCCAGCGAAAAACCGACCAGCGCTCCCGATGCCAGTCCGAGGATGTCTTGCATCGCCGAGATTGTCACGCGGCAGCCCCGCTCGCGCCTATCGCGATCCAGGAACGCGATCAGAAGGAAAGAATGGCAACACGGGCGTGGCCGGATCGCCACGCCCGTGCCTGTCAGACGCTGATCAAGCGCCTTTCAGCCGCTTGTTGCATTCGCTGTAATAGCCGCCGCCCTTCTGGATCCATTTCAGGCCGCCATTTTCATTGCTGGCCTTGTTGGCTTTGTATTGATCGACGCAGGTATGCATGCGGGCCTTGCCGGCGGATTCCTGGGCGTATTTCGGAGACACGGCGGATGGGAACACCGCATTGCCGACCTCGACCGGCGCGGCCGCGGGCTTCGGCGCACGGGCCGGCTTGGTCTCTGCGACCGGAGGCGGTGCAGCCGGCGCGGCCGCGGGTGCCGCTGCGGCATCCGCTCCGCACTGGGCTTTGCGGAAATCGTTCCACTTCTGGCCATTGAGTGTGCCAGCAGCTTTGGCTTCCTTATATTTTGCACTGCATTCCGACATGCTCAAGGCTTGCGCCGGCATGGCCGCAAATGCGGCAAAGCCTGACACGGCTACCGCACACAATAATTTTGCTCGAATGGTCATCCTTGGTCTCCCTGGGGCGTGGCGAACGTAAGTACCCCTATCCTAGCGCGGCGATGGCCTGTGACAACGGCGATCGACCGAAGCGATGTAATATCTTGACCGGGAAAACGCGATCCAACCGACTTCATTCATCCAAGGTTCAGCATTGCGGCGCGACGTTGCGCCCCTCTTCAACCCGAGGTGCTTCCCATGATGACACTATCTTCCCGCGTCGCTGCGACCGCCATCGCATCCCTGTTCCTGATGGGTTCCGCCTTCGCCGAAACCCCCGCTCCGGCCACTTCGGCCCCGGCTGCGAAACCGCCGGTAGTCCACAGCGCGGCCTCGGTGGAATGCTCCAAGGAGGCCGATGCCCAGGGACTTCACGGCAAGAAGCGCAAGCAATTCCGTTCCGAATGCAAGCGGAAGGCAAAGGAAGGCGCTGCCACCAAGCAGTGATCTCGTCCTCTGCTGATCTCTCCCTTCCCCTCGCGAGGGGGAGGGACGGGGTGAGGCCGTTGCTGCTGATTTGATCCTCTTCCGGTTTACCCCGGGCGCGCGAAAGAACTCCCGGCCGAATTGGCTTGCCTGTTTCCTTGCCTTTTTCAAAGCCAGGTGTTCAAGGCGAGATAACAGCCCGCATTGCTGCAATCGCGTTGGCGCATTTGTCCCCTGCGCGCGGATTTGACATAAGACGGCGTGAGCCTCCTTCCCGCATCAATGGCGTCAGCCGTTCCCGCCAAAACCCTCCACGTGCTCGAAACGCTGGTGATCGGCGCGGCCGGCGGCGCGCTGTTTTTGTGGGCGCACCTGCCCGGCGGGTTGATTTCCGGGGCCATGATCGCGGTCGGCGTCGCCGCGATTGCCGGCAGGCCGCTCGCGATGTCGCCGATCGTGACCCAGACAGTGCTGGTGCTGCTCGGGATTTCGCTGGGCTCGCTGGCCTCGCGAGAACTGCTGCAGCACGTCAGCGCCTATCCGTTGACCATCGGGTTGCTGGCGCTCGCCACCTTTTGCTCGACATTGGGCAGCAGCCTTTATCTGCAACGCGTCCACGGCTGGGACCAGACCTCGGCGTTTCTGGCGGGAAGTCCCGGGGCGCTGTCGCAAATCACCATCCTCGCCGCCGAGAAGGGCGCGGATGTGCCGGCCATCGCCGTGGTGCAGACCATGCGGGTGATCATTCTCACCGCGGCGCTGCCGCTGCTGCTGGCGCTGACCGGGATGGCTCCGGCGACGCCGCCGGCCATGGCGGTTAAGATCGCTGCGCCGCTCGAACTGATCGAGCTGGTCGCAGCCTCGGTCGCGGCTGCGCTGCTGTTGCGGCTGGTCAAATTCCCGGCGAGCTGGATGTTCGGCGCGATGCTCGGGTCCAGCGTGCTGCACGGTGCGGGACTGGTCGAGGGCGGCCTGCCGCCATGGGTGCGAGGGGTGGCGCTGGTCGGCATCGGCGCGCTGATCGGGGCGCGGTTCGCCCGCATGAAGGCCAAGACCCTGCTCAGCCATGTCAATGCGGCGCTGGGGTCGTTTGCGGTCGCCATCGTCGTTTCCGCGATCTTCGTCGGCGTGATCGTGATGACCACCCATGTGCGGTTCGCCGACATCGTCGTCGCCTTCGCGCCGGGCGCGATGGACGCCATGCTGGCGCTGGCGCTGACCCTGCACATCGATCCGATTTTCGTCGGCGCGCATCATCTGTCGCGCTTCGTGTTCGTCACGGTCGCAACACCTGGGATCGTCCATCTGTTCGGACGCCCGCAGGAAGATGTGGACGATTAGGCTCGTTTCCTGACGATGCCCCAGGCTGCGATCGCGGCCATCAACAGCGAGATCAGCACGTTATAGCCGGCCAGCGACAGGCCCAGAAATCGCCACTGCACTTCGTCGCAACGGATCACCTTCACGGTATCGAGGCGCTCCAGCAGATTGCCGGCGCTGCCGAGATTTCCGATCGGCCCGGTGCATTCGGTCGGCCCCTGCCAGAGACCCCATTCGACCCCGGCATGATAGGTGCCGAGCACGGCATTGCCGAGCGCGGCGGCGGCGAGAAGCGCAAGGCCCGTGATCAGCACCGTCCGCGGCGCACCCCTGGCCGCGGCGAGCGCGATCAGCGCGCCGAGCGGGATCGCCAGATAATAGGCGTAGCGCTGCTCGAGGCAGAGCGGACAGGGGCGGATATCCAGCACCAGCTGAAAGAACCACGCGCCGGCCAGCGTCGCTGCCGCGACGACCGTGATCGCCAGCGCCGCCGTCAGCGCGGGACTGCTGGCCTCGCGCGCGTGCGGCCCGCTGGCGGTGGCGTCAAGTGTCACGTCGGCCTCCTGTATCGCCGAAGCGTCGTATCCCGCACGCCCGGCGCTGTCGAGACGGGCGCGATCACACTGGAGTGTTTTGCGGCCCCACGCTTCGGCCGGACCTGACAACACGCGGGTTGACCGGCAGGGCGCGCCCGCTATATTCCGCCGGCTTCGCGACGTCAGCCTCCTGTCAGCTCTTGGCCGATATCCGAAAGCCCCTGTGGCGGAATTGGTAGACGCGCTCGAACTCAAAATCGAGTTCCGCAAGGAGTGCTGGTTCGATTCCGGCCAGGGGCACCAACCGCTTTCGCCGAGGCTTCGGCGCGCCCGACCCCCAATTTCCGATTCAGTTGTCAAACGGGCAGAACGCGATCAGTCTTGCGCGTCGACCAGGGAGTTTACGCGATGATTTTGAAACTCACGACCAACGATAAGGCGAACATCTGGGTCAATCTTTCGCGCATCCTGCAGATGACGGTGATCAACGCCGAGGACGGTTATCCCAAGACCCAAATTGTGATGGACAATGGTGCGGTGATCTTCGTTTTCGAAACGCCGGACGATATCGCGGAACGAACCAAAAACCACTAACCCTCCGCCCCGCACTTGATCAAGCTCACGAAGGAGCCGGAGATCGACCCTCACTCTTTGGGTGCATCCGGACGAGCAGGGACGACGGGCGCCGGGTACCGATCTAGGCAAATGCGATCGCGAGCAAGCCCGAGCAAAGCAGCACAAGGCTGGCTGCGGTTACCGCGAGGAACCCATCGGATACGAAGTCATGATTACGCATGGTACGTACACCTGCCGTGCTCGGGGAGTACCAGTCGGCTGTTCCAACAGGACTACCGTCATGATGCACAGTCAAAAGGATTGCGCGCGGTTCCGGAAATTGGAATCCGACTGATGCTTTAGGGCAACAGCCGACGCCGGCCATCCGGACGCCCGAGAGGTGAGACGCCGTTTTGCCCGGCGGCCTTTTAGTGAACCGTGGCGACAAAACGCGTTCGGTGCGGGCTCTTCGTCCAAGTCTCGAAGAAGACGCGCCCTGGTGACGTCGCGGAATGAAGCTAGGCCACCTGCTTCGGCGCGAGATCGGCCGCCTGCCGCAGCGCCTCGATCAGGCTGCGCTCGTCGGCGATGCCCTTGCCCGCGATATCGAAAGCCGTGCCGTGATCGACCGAGGTGCGGATGACCGGCAAACCGACCGTGATGTTCACGCCGGCTTCCAGCCCCAGCACCTTGACGGGTCCATGGCCCTGATCGTGATACATCGCGACCACCATGTCGTAGTCGCCGCGGCCGGCGAGGAAGAACAGCGTGTCGGCGGGAAGCGGTCCGCGCACGTCCCAGCCCCTGCGCTGACATGCTTCGACGGCCGGCGTGATCTTAACGGCTTCCTCGCCGCGACCGAATAAGCCGTTCTCGCCGGCATGCGGATTGATGGCGCAGACGCCTATCTTCGGATTGGCGATGCCGGCGCGCACCAGCACGTCATGCCCGCGCGCAATCACGCGCTCGACAAGACCAGGCTCGATCTTCTCGATCGCATCCAGGAGACCGATATGCGTGGTGACATGAATGACGCGCAGGCTCTGCGACACCAGCATCATCGATACTTCCGGCGTACCCGTCAGGTGCGCCAACAGCTCGGTATGGCCGGGATATTTATGGCCGGCCGCATGCAGCGCTTCCTTGGAGAGCGGCGCGGTGCAGATCGCTTGCGCGAAACCCGCCTGCACTACCTGTACGGCCTTCTCAATATAGCGATAGGCCGCCTCGCCTGCCGCAGCCGACACCCTGCCGAACGGCAAATCGTCCGGCACCAGCTTCAAGTCGAGGCACTGCACGGCCTTCGACGAGAAGTCCGCATCCCTCGCATCGTTCAGGGCATCGACCTCGAGCGCCACGCCGGCGATCTGACCGGCCCTGCGCAGACGGTTGGCGTCGCCGATCACCAGCGCATGGCAGATTGCCTGCGTGCCCGGCAGCGCCAGCGCCTTCATGATAACCTCGGGCCCGATGCCGGCCGGATCGCCCATGGTGATCGCAATGGTCGGACGGGTCATGTGAAGCTTCCCTTGATTCGAACGGCGCGAAGACGTTCGCTGATGCGGATCAGGCTGAGTTTGTCGCCGAATGCGCCCGCTTTGGTGGCGATCGGAACCGACAGCTTGCCAAGGGTAAGGCCGAGCGAGACGCCCGGCTCGATCTCGTCGGCAAGACGGATGCCGTTAACGCCGAAGCGCGACAGCAGCATGGCGGCGGTTTCACCGCCGGTCGCGGCGAAAGCGCCGATCGCGGGAGCGACGGTTTGCAGCGCGTCGGCGAGGGCTAGCGAAAGCCGCGGGCCGAGCGACATGTCGGGCTGATTATCCATCATGATCTCGATCAGCGCATCGCCGCCGCCGGAAAGCCGTTTCGTCACCTCGGCGGCGAGTGACCCTCGGCCTGCGCCGCGGTTGAGCAGCGTCTCCGGCGCGACCGCGAAATGCTTAACGGTACCGGTCGCCTCCAGTTCGCGCGCGGCGGAGCGGGATGCACCGGCAAGCGAACCTACCACGATCAAGGTGCCGGATGCGCTCGCCGTGATCCGCGGCGGTTCGGAGGCATCACCGGCCTCAAAGCCGGCCAGCGCATGCGCGAGACCGGCGCTGCCGATGAAGAACGTCGCTGAAGACACTGTCGCTGAAGACATGGGCAGGCTCGCTTCTGCGATCAAATGCAGATCGTGGTCGGTCTCGGCATCACAGACCGCGATCACATCGCCCTTGCGAGCCAGCCTCGTGAACGCGGCGCTGAGATCGCCACCGCGTATGGTCGAAAGCTGGACCTTCTCGCCGCGAACGCCCGCGGTGGCGAGAACGTCGACAAGATCGGCATTCGGATAGGTGTGGTCGCGCTGCCAGACCTCGGCCTCCTCCAGCGCACGGCCCTTGACCCGGACGCGGCCGCCAACGGTGGTGCGGCCGGTGGCCGGAAAGGCGGGCGCGAAAACACCAAACGCCGAACCCGACCGTGATTTCACATGGGCGAGCACGGCGGCGATCTCGGCGGCGGGCTGTCCCCGCAGCGTCGAATCGATTTTCTTGAACAGGAGACGTCTGGGCTCGGACAAGCGCGCCAGTACATCGGCGTGGCGGCCCGCGGCGGCCTTCGCCGCAAGGCCTCGGCTCGCCGCATCATAAGCCAGAACCGGCAGCCGGCGATCCCTGGCATCAGCGATGTCACCCCACGTCACGACAGCCGCACGCCCCCGTCTGCCAAAGGCGATGGCGCAATCCGCCGCACCAGTGAGATCGTCCGCGAGGATCAGCCAGCCATGGGCCATGGTCAGTGACCGGCCACGCAAGCCGCGGGCGCCAGATCGCCGGCAGCCGCCTTGTTAGCCGAATGCCGGATCGAACCGCCGTCAATGCTCGCGCGCGACTTCATGCCCATCGGCCAACAATGCGTCCGCAGCGCAGTCTCGGCAAGCCGTTACCGGTTGAGCGCGCGGCCATCCCGGCCACCGCGGATCGCGGATGCCGATAGGTCGAACTCGGGCGACGCTGCGGACGATGAAGGCCTATTGACTCTCATCAATATATTGATAACAATAAAGCTATGAACAGAATAGCTTTGATCACCGGCGCGACGCGCAACCTCGGGTTCTCGCTCGCGCAAGGGTTGGCGCAGCGGCTCGATCCGGCCGACACCGTGTATCTGACGGGACGCGACGCCGCTCGCGTCGCCGAATTGGCGCATCGTCTGTCCAACGCGAGAGCGGAGGTGCGCGCCGAAGTCCTTGACGTCGCCGAGCCCGGTGCGGTCGAACGCTTCGCGGACCTGCTGGCCGGGCGCCATGGCGGCGTCGACATCGTCTTTTCCAATCATTACACGCGGGTGCAGCCCGACGACGATCCGCGCGCCGTGATCGATCACTACGTCGAGGCCAACAATCTGGGCACGACGCATGTTCTGCGCGGCATTTCTCCCCTGCTCCGCGATGGCGGCCGGCTGTTCGTGGTGGCGAGCCGGGCCGGCAGCCTGCGCGCGCTGGCGCCGGCGCTGCATCCACGGTTCGAAAACCTGCAATCGCTGGACGACGTCGACCGCGCGGTCTGCAACTGGCGCGACGCGGTACGATCCGGTCGCGCGCCGGGCCAGGCCTGGCCGGCCTGGATCAACATTCCGTCGAAGATCGGACAGGTCGCCGCGGTGCGCGTGCTCGCCAGCCAGCGTCGCGCCCAGGATTTGCCGCGCGGAATCCTGATCGCATCGATCTCGCCGGGCCTGATCGATACCGGAGCGTCGCGCCCCTGGCTCGACCTGACGGGCGCTCCCCAGCCGGACGAGGTCGCAGGCCCGCTGTTGGACCTCGCGCTCGACCCCTCGCCGCACGAATCCTTCTATGGCGAATTGGTCCATGTCGGCCGCGAAGAACCGGGGCCATTCGGCTCGGTGGTACGCAGCGGGTCGATCGTGCCATGGAAGTGAACCGCAAGAGCACCAAGAGCCCATTGTCCGGATCCAAATCTTCAGCACGCAAGGCGGCCCGCCGCACCTCCTCGCAGCAATCATCTTCCGAGCAGGAGCGCCCTGGCATGCTGGTCAAGCGCGCCGAGCAGGCGATGGTCCGGGCTAAAAGCGCTGCCTTGAAATCCGTCGGCTTGACCCCGTCGCAATATGTGGCGCTGTTCGAACTTGATCGGCAGCCGGGGATCACCGCGGCGACGCTGGCACGCGCCTGTCTGGTGACGCCGCAGGCGATGATGATCCTGCTCAAGACCATGGAGCAGCAGGGCCTGATCACGCGATCGTCGCACCCACGGCATCCCAGCGTGCTCGAGCTGCACATGACCGAAGTCGGACACGAGGCGCTTCACAGCGGGCGCGAGCGGGTCGAGCCCATCGAGCGGCGGGTGTTCGGTGCCTTCTCGCCGAAGGACATGGCCGCCTTTCGCGAGTTTCTGTCGCGCTTCATCGAGGCGTTCGAGGGGAAGTGAGGTTCGGTCCATTCGGCGACCTGCCGCACCAGGCGACCACCTCAGCTCGTTCTGAGCGCCAAAGCACGGATCAGAAACGGCGCAATCTTCGAGCAGGATTGCCGTTTTGCGCAGAACGGCGAATAAAGATAGGGTTCGGCGGAACCGAAAAAGGCTTTCGGAACAATCGTCGCCGCATAAGTGCGCCGGAGGAGACGGTCATTGAAATGCTACGAGATCCACGGACCAAACGGAGTTGATGGACTTGCGTTGGTCGACAAGCCGGTGCCAAAGCCGGGCGCGGGAGAAGTGCTAGTTCGGCTCAAGGCTGCAACCCTGAATTATCGTGATCTCCTTACGATCAAGGGAGGGTATGGCTCGCGTCAGAAGTTTCCCCTGGTTCCGGTTTCAGACGGCGCAGGTGTGATCGAGACAATAGGGCCTGACACGCGAGGATTCGCAACCGGCGACCGTGTCATCGGCAGTTTCTTCGAAAACTGGATGGGCGGCGAACCGAGCGAAGCGAAAATGAGCGCCGCGCTTGGCGGCTCGGTGGATGGCGTCCTCACGGAGTATCGGGTCTTTCCCGCGCGGGCGTTGGTCAAGACGCCGGAGCACCTCAGCGACATCGAGGCTGCAGCCCTTCCTTGCGCCGGCCTCACGGCCTGGAGCGCAGTCGTGAAGCTCGGGGGCGTGAAGCCGGGACAGACCATTCTGGTACAAGGGACTGGTGGCGTCTCTCTTTTCGCGCTGCAATTCGCGAAAATGTGCGGCGCACGCGTCATCGCGACCTCGTCGAGCGACGCAAAGATCGATCAGCTCAAGATGCTCGGTGCCGACCTGACGCTCAACTACAGGAACACGCCCGACTGGGGAAAGAAAGCCCGTGAGTGGACCCGGCACGGCGTCGATCTTGTCGTGGAAGTCGGCGGGGTCGGCACCCTTAACGAGTCGATCCGGGCAATCAGGATCGGCGGTACGATCGCATTTATCGGGGTGCTTGCCGGACCCCCGCCGTCCGAACTTCGGCTTCCGCTGATGGTGATGCAGCAGCAACGCCTGCAAGGCGTCACTGTCGGATCCGTCGAAGATCTCCAGGCCCTGGTCGACGCGATCACCGTCAATCGAATGAAGCCGGTGATCGACAAGACATTTTCTTTCGATCTGGCCAGGGAGGCCTTTACCTACATGGCGAGCGGAGCGCACTTTGGGAAAGTGGCGATCACGATCGGGTAGACGGGTCGCCGCGACGCAGCATAGGCTATGAAAGCCTGAAGGCAGTGCCCTTGCCGGTGGAAAGCTGGTTTGATGGGGCTCGCGGGAACCGAAGCGTGGATGCAGGATTAGAGCGTTTTCCAGCGAAGTGGATACCGGTTCGCGTAAAGAAAACGCGTCAAATAGGGACATAGAGCCTCCATTCCGATTCGATCGGAACGGAAAAGGCCCTAGCCAGGGAATAAGACAGGAGGCCTCATGTGGCGCTTCGCTGTTTTGATCGCCGCGGTTTCTGTTGTGGTCTCCTGTTCTCCCGGGGATACGGAAGCCACCAACAAGTGCGCGACCAACATCTACCCCTCCTACAATCCAAAGGTGCTCGAACAGTGCATGGCCGTCTGCATCAAGTGTAACCATGGGGTCACGACGACTTGCTCGACGTCATGCAGCTTGAAGGGTGCGCGCTGAGAATCCAATGCCCGCCGCATAGGAGCCCAGACCATGCTGATGCGAGTATCCCGAGCGGCGCTTTGCGCCTCAGCGGTATTCACCGTCATCCTGCCCGCTTATGGCCTGACCGGTCAGGAGGCTGTCGCCAAGCTCGAGGCAGCCGGGTATTCGCAGATCCGCGAAATGAAATCCGGAAAGATCATGGCCTACAGGGCGGTCAGAGCCGGGAAGGAAGTTTCCCTTGTCGTCGACAGCTTCGGCAAGGTCAAAGAGCTGCCGTAGAAAGCAATTTCTTCGTCGATTCATTTTCGCTTCCGGCCGTTCATGTCGGCCGGTTTTCTGTTGCGGTCTCGTGATTTCTTCACTCTAATTGCCGGAGAATGTCGCTGGGGGAGAGGGTCAAATGAAAAAGATCGTGACGGTCTTCATTATTGGCACGGCGATGATGCTCGCCGGTTGCGGCAGGGATCCGGGGCCCGCTGGTCCCAAGGGAGAACCCGGGGCTCAAGGTCCGGCCGGCGCGCAAGGCGTCCAAGGCGTGCCGGGCGCCCAGGGGCAGCCGGGGGCCCAGGGGCAGCCCGGGGCTCAAGGGCAGCCTGGCCCCCAGGGGCCACAAGGACCGGAAGGGCCGCAGGGAGCGCAAGGTGCTCCCGGACCAAAGGGTGACACCGGGCCAAAGGGTGACGCCGGACCAAGGGGTGACGCCGGACCAAAGGGCGACGCCGGACGATCTGGCGCTTCTGTTCGATCGGTACAGTCCGACGGCACCGTGAACTGCGAGGCGAACGAAACCCTGGTGTCAGTATTTTGCCCCGGTGGTGGCTCACCCGATGGCGCAAAGTGCGGAACGCCTCCCGCGATCGGCCTGTGTCTCGGCAAGCCTTAGGTCTTGAGGGCACCAGGTCTCAAGACACCGGCGGCCTTCGCTCGCGCTCAATCCCGATTTTGACGGACGCCGCGATATTCGGCCGCCGGTGCACATGATCGCGCTCGCGAAAGCGCCGGATATCGACCCCTGCTTGCGGGTGCATCCGGACGATGAGGCAAGGCGCCGGCTCTCTTTCGCACGGTAAAGTTCGGGTGAAAGCGATCCATCAACTTCAACCGTCGGCGTACACGCCGCGGAAGAGAATTCGGACCTAGCCTGTCGATCTTCGCATTTCACGAGCGGTGCGGAGCGACAGAAACCGTCACCTGGTTTTCCCGGTGACGGTTTTTTTCTGCCAACGTCGCGAAACGTCAGGACTAGAGCGAGATGGCTCTTCGTTGAATCGCCATCTCGCTCTATCTTTTTTGCTTAAGCATGATCTTTTCGGAAAACCGGTGTCCACTTTTCCGGATCATGCTTTAGCCGCGGTCGAACCGCCTTCACGTGATCGAGCAAGGCGGCTTCGACAATGGGTGTCGTTGCGCTTGCCGTCCGAGACCACAGAAGGTATCGCGCTATGAAACGGCACCGTACTTCCTGCCGAGCAGCGCGACCAAAACGCCAGACAGCAGCATTGGAACGGCGGCCGCATAAAACAGATTTGCGACACTAAGCTGGTAGGCCAGCAGTGCGCCGACCAGCAGCGGGCCACCAATGCCGCCTAGCCTGCCGATACCCAGAGCCCAGCCCACGCCGGTCGATCGGATTGGCGCCGGGTAGAAAATGGCGGCCAGCGCGATGACACACTTCTGACCGCCGCTGATGCAAAACCCGGCGCAAAAAGCTGATATCAGCAGCATCCCGGACGATGCGGAAACGGCCTGACCGAGCAGCCCGACGAACACCACGCCCGCAAAATAGACCGTCGCAAGCGACCCGTATGGACCAAGCCTGTCCATCGCCGGTCCAATGACAAAAGCCGCGACGATACCGCCGACCGTCGTCAGCGATGTGGCGAGCGCGACCGTGTTCAGCGAATGGCCCAGACCGGTCAGAATCGTCGGCAGCCAGCTTTGCAGCGCGTAGAACTCCGCCAGGTTAAGGCCGAACACCAGCCACAGCACCAGCGTTCCGAGCGTTCGCTCGGATTGAAACAGGCTCCCGACCGCACTTCGCTTCGCTTCGACCTCGGTCGTAAACGCGCGAGGTCCCCGATCCGGAAGCGTCTTGTCGACGTGGCGGATCACCCGCCAGATGCGTTCGGGTTCGGCCCCGGTGCGGATCAGAAAATCGAGCAACTCGGGCAGGTAGACGAATACGAAGATGGCGAGCGTGAGTGGAGCGATCGCGCCGATCCAGAGGAGCGCACGCCAGCCGTGCAGCGGGATGATCCAGGCGGCCATTGCGCCAGCCGCGACAAAGCCGAGCGAGAAGCCGCAATAGATCGCGAGCACGAATGTCGCCCGCAAACGCCTTGGGCTGTATTCGGTGGTCAGGGCCACCGCACTGGGAATGGCCGCGCCGAGCGCGATGCCGGTGACGAAACGCAGGCCGATCAGCTGGGTGACGCTGGCCGCCAGCACGGTGATCAGCGTCAGCAGCGCAAACGTCACCGTACTGATCATGATCAGACGCCGATGCCCGAACCGATCGGACAGCGGCGACAACACCAGATAGCCCACCATCAGCCCGGTCAGCGCCGACGAGAAGATCGGCCCCAGTACCTCTTGCGATAGTCCCCACTCCTTCGCAATCAGCGGCACCATGTAGCTGATGGCCTGGGTGTCGAACCCGTCGAGAAACATCACGAGGCCACACAGAATGATGATGCCGTACTGCACGGCACCGACGCGACGGGCATCGATGAACGTCGGCACATCGAAAACGTCTGGGGTCGCAATTGCCTCGGTACGCATGGCTTCGATCTCGATGAGTGCTTTGATATTCTGAGCGAGCGGCAATTCAGCTTCCGGACGGCACGAACGGATCGGCGAAAAACTGGTCAGCGGGAAGCCCGGCGGAGGTTTGGAAATCGCGCCGCGCATGGCGGATCATCAGCGGATTGCCGCAGGCATAGACCTGTGCGCCGGAGAGATCATCGTGGTCTTTCAGCACCGCGTGATGGACCAGCCCGGTGGCGCCTTGCCAATCAGCATCCGGCTCCGACAGTACCGGCGTCACCGCGAGCCACGCCACCCGCGTGGCCCACTTCGCCGCCAGGTCCGCCAGATATAGATCCCGCCGGCGCCGGCCGCCCCAATAAAGCTGCACCGGACGCTTGTTGCCGCGCTTGATCAAGTCCTCGATCATCGATTTGAGCGGCGCAAAACCGGTTCCGGTCGCCAGACAGACGATCGGTTTGTCGGACCCGGTTCGCAGATAAAAATCACCGTAAGGCAGTTCGACTTCGAGCTTGTCGCCCGGCTGCAGCGCCGTCAGCACGCCCTCGGAAAAGCGTCCGCCCGGCACATGACGGATGTGCAGTTGCGCGCCGTCGCTTTCGTGCGGCGGGTTCGCCATCGAGAAGTTGCGCGTATCGCCATCCGGCATGGCGATGCGAAGATATTGACCGGCCTTGAACCTGGCGCGGATGCCGGCGGGAAAACGAAGCTGCAGGATCGCGACATCGTCGACCGGCCGCGTGACGCGGTAGACGCTCGCGGTTATGGTCTTGCGTGCGTCCGGATCGTTCCGTTCGATCCGCTTCGGATGAATCCGAACGTCCGACAGCGGCCTGGCCTGGCAGAACAGGACATCGGCTTTCGGGGCAGCGACCTGTCCGGCGCCGACGCTGACGGTTCCGTCGCACAGGCCGCCCTCGCAACTGGAGCAGACGCCCTTCCTGCACGAATAGGGCAGCGAATAGCCTGCGCGTTCGGCGGCGTCGAGCAGCGTTTCACCTGTTTCGCAGCCGAACGAGATGTCGTTTTGGTCAATCGAGACCTTGAACGTCATGACGCAGCCGCATCCCCGAAATGCGACGCGCCGCCCAGCAGCTGGATCGACCGCAGCACCGCTTCAGGTTCGGCAACACCGCGGCCGGCGATGTCGAACGCACTGCCATGGCCGACGCTGGAGAACAGCAGCCCGGATCCGATCGACATCGCGGCCGAATTCCTGCCGGCCAGCAGCTTGACGGGAATGTGACCCTGGTCGTGATACATCGCGACAAAAGCATCGAAATCGCGCCGTCCCAGCATCAGATCGGCGCCGAGAGGACCCTCGACGTTCAGGCCCGAGGCTTGCAACCGCCGCACTGCGGGAACGGTAATCTCGTCGTCATCACCCCCGAACAGTCCGCCCTCGCCCGCATGAGGGTTGATTCCGAACAGCCCGATGCGCGGCTGCTGGATATTCAGCCTCCGTAACGCCGCGTCCGCCGTCCGCGCTGCGCGCTCGACCAGTTCGGGCGTGATCCGGCCGAGCGCTGTGCGCAGCCGTTCGTGCAGGGTAACATGAACGATGCGCAGCCCGCCGCCGACCAGCATCAGGAACACCTCGTCCTCGGGTAAATCTTTGAGCCGCGCCAGCAGGCTCGGATAGCCCGAAAACCGGATGCCGGCGGCGTTGACATTGGTTTCGGAATGCGGGCATGCGACGATCGCACCGGCATGCCCCTCGTTGACGAAGCGGATGGCCGCGGCGACATAGTCGACGGTGGCGCGGCCGCCCGCCGCCGCAGGCGTCCCCGGGCTGAACGCACCGCCTGGCAGGGCATTGACGGCGAGCAATTGCAAACGCCCGGGCTCGGCGACCGCGCCGTCGAACGGATGAACCGCAAAGTCTCTGGCGCAGAGCTCCACATAGTGCCGGACGACGAACTCATCGCCCACCAGCACGATCGCCGGACCACCCTCGCGCGCCAGCCTTGCCGCGGCCTTGACCGCGATTTCGGGCCCGATGCCGTTGGGATCGCCAATGGTCAATGCGATGGTCGGCTTTGTCACAGCGGCAGCGCCAGCAGCGTATCGATGCGCGAGCTGTCGCACACCACCGTGCGCTCGTTCAGCTTCACCTCGCCATCCTCAAGCTTGTAGAGATCGAGATAACGCCCGGTGGCAAAAATATCGGTATCGCCATCCCGCAGGATGCGTACGACCAGAAACGGCGTCTCGCTGCGCACCTCATGTGTGTCTTCGGACACGATCGAGGGCTGCCCGATGATGTGGCGATAGGATTGGCGCTCATAGATGTTCGCTTCGCGCAGCGCCGACACCCGATCGGTCAGCATGCCGCGCGAATTCGCAAAGACAATTCCCGCCTCGAGCCCGTCCCGGTAATTGGCGGCCGTCGTGATCTTGTAGACGCAGGCGCCGTGGAAATGACTGGGCCACTCTTCGAGCCGGTCATCGTCGATACACCGCGCATATTCGGCCTGAACCCGGGCGATCTTTTGATATGCGTCAGTCATGTGCTGTCCGCCCTGCTCTCACAGACCCATATTGCTGCGATAGGCCTTCCAGAACCCGCGCACCGACGCCTCGGTGACGCGGCTCTCGCTGCTCTGGGCCTCGCTGCCGCCCATTTCGAGCACAGCTTGCTGCCCGGAGGCGCCGGCAATGCCGCGCTGGACGAAACCGCCGACGCAGCCATCCTCCATGGAGATGTAGCCGGCGGGCCCCACCAGATTGCCCTGCTTGATGCGGGTCAGGCGCTGCGCAGGCGTATCGTCGGCGAAGCCGAGATAAGTCCAGTTCAGGTCGGTCTTGCCGACGCCGCGCGGCACGATCTGGCGGATTGCGATCGCGTTCTGGATCTGCTGCAGCACGAACGTTGGGAATACTGACAGAATCTGCAGCGTGATACCGTCATCATATTCATCGAAACCCTGCAACAGCGATGGATCGGCCAGCTTGTATTGGCTGTCGGAGCGAAGCTGTTGCTTGGAATATTCCTGATCCTTCTGGGCTTCGCGGTCGATCGCCGAATAGCTGACATGATGTCCGCCGCTTTCGTCGACGATGATGGCGCCCTTCTGCGACAACCTGTTCAGTTCGAAGGTTGTGAAGAACAGATGCAGGATACTGGCATGATAGCTATCCTTGACGTTCTCCATGTAGAGTTTCCAGTTGTTTGGCAGCACCTGGGTGAATCGTCCGAGCACGACGGGCGTTCGGCCGCCCAGCACGCGCTCGATCCGCGATGATATCTCTTCGCCGAGATAGTCCTCGATCGGCGGCACGTCTTCTGAAAACGATCCGAAAATCAGGCCGTGCAATAGCGCGATCCGCAGCTTGCGCGGACCGTGGTCCTGCATGCGGAAGGTATCGGGCATGCCGCCCTTGCCCTTCACGCCGTCCTTGAACGCGACCCCAGTGAGGTTGCCCTGCCGATCATAGGTCCAGGCGTGATAGACGCAGCTGAAATCCTTTTTGCCCTTGCCCTGCGTATCGAGGCAGATCAGTGCGCCGCGATGGGCGCAGCGATTCTCGAAGGCATAGATCTCGCCGTCCGAATCCCGCGTCACGATCACCGGGGTGTCACCGATTTTCGTGGTGCGAAAGTCGCCGGGTTCGGGTAGCTCCACCTCAAGCGCCAGATAGTGCCAGCTCGGTCCGTGAAAGATCCGCTGCTGCTCCGCCCGGTAGGAGGCCTCGGTCTGAAACACGCGGTAAGGCACCCGCGTCAGCCCCTCGGCGGGCCACGCCTGCCCGTCACTGCGATCCTGCTTCGACATCATGGACGGTTCGGGCATGACGGGTGTCGGTTCCCTGCTTGACTTGGTTGACATGGGCGGGATGATTTGTTCGAATAACGAACATATACTCGGATAACGAACATGCTGGATGCGTTCTAAAAACGAGTCAAGGTCGCCGGCAATGCATCAGACGACGGGCAGCGATGATGGATCACGCGCCGAACCGGTGGCCGAGGGACGGCACGAGGGAATGGGCGGCCTTGCCAAGGGGCTGGCGATCATCGAGGCGTTCGCGATCCACGACGTCATGAACGTGGCGGACGCTGCGCGCGCGTCAGGCGCAACCCGCGCCGCCGCCCGGCGCTGCCTGCTGACGCTCCATGAACTCGGTTATGTGGAACGCTACGGCCGCGAATTTCGTCCGCTGCAACGGCTGCGCAGACTGGGCGGTGCGATGACGAAGCGGGATCGGCTGGGACGGCTGGCGCAGCCGCTGCTGGAACGGGCGCGCGACGACTTGAAGGAATCTGTTTCGCTCGCGGTGCTGGAAGGCAATACCACGCTGTTCATCGCGCGCGCCGAAGCGGAACATATCGTATCGACCGGGGTTGGCATTGGCGCGCGTCTGCCCGCCTATTGCTCGGCGACCGGGCGTGTGCTGCTCAGCCAATTCGCCGACAAGGAGATCCTTGACCGGATCGGCCGAAAGCCGTTGCCTGCCCGTGCGCCGCGCACGCTCACGAAGCCCAACGACATCGTCACGGAAATCGGATCCGTGCGCGAAAAAGGCTATGCGATCAGCGACGAAGAGCTGGAGCTGGGACTCCGGTCGTTGGCGGTTCCGGTAGCCGGTCCAAACGGTGAGATCGTGGCTGCCGTGAGCGTCAGCGCATCATCCGCGCGCGTTCGATCTGCCGATATGAGCAAGCGTTTTCTTGCCGCGCTCAGAACGTGTGCCGGAATGCTTGTCGAAGCGACGGGCGGCAGCAACTGATTTCGTGAACACCTCCGGGAGCGGAAGAGCGGCGGCCGCCCCGGGCGGCGCATTTCTCGCGCATCGGCGGGACTTGTCGGAAGGCCAATCTGGACGTCATGATCGCCACGTTATATTCTATTGAATATAATGATGAGCGACCAACGGAGCCCCTGGATGGAAATCGACATCGAGACCCTGACCACCTGCGAGGTTGCGGCCGATGGCGGCGCCATCTCGCTTGGTTTCGTCAACTCCGCCGGCGAGCCGGCCACCGTCACGCTGTCCCTGAACAATGCCGGCTCGCTCGCCATGACACTGCCCGGCCTGATCACCAAAGCCCTGCAGACGCGCTTTGGCGACCGGAGCCTGTACAATGCCTACCCGCTGGCGTCATGGGCCGTCGAGCAGTCGTCCGACCCCGCGCTAGTCCTGGTAACGCTGCGAACCGCCGACGGCTTCAGCGCCTGCTTCTCCGTCCAGCGCCAACAGCAGAACCAGTTCGGCGAGGCACTGCTGGCCGAGCCTGCGTCCAGGGCGGCGCTCCTGTGAATGAGACTCGAGCCTCTGAATCGGAGCAGAGGCTCTATTTCTCCATGATGGCGCGGGATCGCGGCCGGCGTTGCCATTCGCCAGCGGCCCGGCCGCCAATCCAATCGTTGGGTATCAGCCCTGTTCCCACGTTCTTCCTAAAGCCGGGACAGCCGGCTGTCTTGCAAAGACATCCTGACGGCTGATGGCGGAAATGAAGCTCGCAGCGCTTGCGGTCCGAAGCGGGACGAATGGCTTGTGTCCATCGCGGCAGTATTTCTTGATCTGCCCCACCGCGGCATGGCTGACGCAATCGATCGGAAAGAAAACGGCATCGGCCCGGCTCACCAACCCCGGCAGCGCGGCCAGGTTTTCTTCGATGCCGCCGTCATGCGAAAGTAACGTGCCCCCTCGCCTGCCAGCGACCGCTTTCAACTGATCGATCAATCCGGGGCGTCCGCCGACATACAGCACCGTGAGCCCGTCGCAGATCGTGTTCGATGTCCGGGCCGGGCTGGCCTGCTTCATCGATCTCCAGTTCGGCTTCGAGCGCGGTGACTTCGCGCTGAAGCTGGTCGTTCTGCTTGTTCAGGGTGGCTGCGAATTTCTGCGCCTTCTTCACCTGGTCTTCAAGTTCCGCGATACGCGACGCCAGTTTGCTTGAATGCGCCTTTTCCGCATCCAGCCGCTGCAGCAGCGTGGACTCTGAGAGCGTACCCGTCGTCAATTCGGCAGCCGTCCGCGCGGCGATCTCCCGCCGCCGAACCGCCATTTCAAGACCTTCGACCTTGCGCACAAGCTCCGCGCGCTCACGCGCGCTTTCCGACAGACGGGCCTCCTGCCGGGCAATCTTGTCATCGCGTTCACCGAGTTCGCGCTCGAGCGTCCGCAGTCGCGTGATGTCGATCCGGCTGGACGAGCCGACCATATGCGACAGCATGTGCACCTGGCCGAAAACCTCCTCGACAAGGGGACGATCGGTTGCGGGGTGCGTGAGGACCGCCCAGTAGCCGCCGGGAATGCCGCCTTGTTCGAACGCCTCCAGCCAAAGAGCTCTTACCTGCGTCGCATTCGAGGCCTTCGCAAAACGCCTGATCGCCGCCTCGTGGCGGTTATCCAGTGCCTTGTTCAGCAACTTTCCGACCAGGTCGTGTCTTCCTGCGGCGCGAACACCGGAGCTGTGCAACGTGTGATCCGACGCGGTTCGGGCGTCGGCATCTCCAAGCTTGACAAAAAACTGCCGTAACTCGGCAGCCGAGAGACACGTCCCGATGATCGAACAATGCAGCGAGGGCGCGATGTCCCAGATCTTGGATCTGCGGCCCTTTGCGTCGGCCATCACCAGCGGCAGCGGGTCGTTCCGCCCGCGAAGCAGAAGGGCGCTGGGCCCCGGACGGTGATTGAGGTTGACGACGGACAGGTCAGACACCGAATCTTCCAGACGTTATAGTTTTTAAGATATAACGCTATCGTCCATTCGGCTTGCTGGCAATACGCCGGGCGGCATTTCCGCCGCTGGATCGGGGCGGGCTCTGCAAAACACACGCGGCCGATTTCTGTCAGCCTGCGAAGCCTTCGAGAATCAGCACCGAAGCCGGCATCCGAGGCCTTTGGAGGCGACCCGGCAACCGCGCAACATCTTTACGTTTTTGTGAAAATCGGTATATTTGTACTAATATAACGACTGGCGGGCGCGATTTTTCACGTTCCATCGGTTCCACATGCCGTTTGGCAATCTGGAACCGATGCTCGCAGGCGTCTTGCATCGCAACGCGACATGCTCTCGTGTATCCGATCGACCGGCATTGCCGTCTGGATCTTGCGCAAGTCACGATCGCCAGCAACCTGCTCGCTCCGGCGAACGTCACGCTTTCAAGTTTTCAATCGGTGGCCTAGGATTAGACTATCGGATTAGTCCCGGGCTGCCATCGTCGGACGGTAGCTCTTTCCCGGCGCCATGGCGCCGCAGCGAACCGATGGCTGATGATGATCGGCCCCTGAGGCACTGCCTCGTCCATCTCATCTCGATTCAGGAATCTCAATCATGAACCAAGAACGCAGCGTTACTCTAAATTCGCTTGCACAGGGAGAATTGCTCAAGAGCCGTAGCGCGCGTACGCTCGGCAAGACCGGACTGGCATTGATGCTTGGCGTCACGCTCGGCGGTGTGGCGTATGCCCAGTCCGCACCGGTCAGCGTTCCGGACAAGAGCTTTCCGGAGAGCGTAACGTCCACCAGGGACGGCACCCTCTATGCAGGCAGCTTCAACCTCGGCGGCGTGGTGAAGGCCTCGCCCGGCGGGAAAACAGAGCAGTTCATCCAGCCCGGCGCCGCCGGCAGCCGCTCGGTGCTCGGTGTGCTGGCCGACGAAAAGAGCGGCATGTTGTATGTCTGTTCCAATGACATCACCGGCTTTGGCGTTCCCGGCCCAAGCGACACCAAGGGCGCGTGGCTGAAAGTCTTCGATCTCGCCAGCGGCGCATCGAAGGGCAGCTACCCGCTCGCCGATCCGAAATCCCTGTGCAATGACATCGCGGTCGGCAGCGACGGCACCGCCTATGTTTCCGACTCGTTCACGCCCAATGTGTACAGCCTGAAGCCGGGTGGCACCGCGCTTGAGGTCTGGGCGACGGATCCCTTGTTGGCGCCGGCGAAGGACGGCGTCGGCCTCGACGGCATCGCGGTCGGAGCGGACGGCAATCTCTACGTCACGACGTTCATTCCAGCCAAATTGTTCAAGATCGCGGTCAAGGACGGCAAGGCCGGCGCGGTTACCGAGCTGAAAACGTCCCGCGCAATCGACCATGCGGACGCGATGCGCGCATTCGGCGACAGCTTCCTGCTGATCGAAGGCGCCGGCCGGCTCGACAAGGTCACGGTGAAGGGCGACGAGGCCCAGGTCGAAACCATCAAGGACGGCTTCGCCGAGCCGGTCTCGGTGACCCAGGTCGGCAATACCGGATGGGTCGCGGAAGGCAAGTTGTCCTACATCATCGGGGACAACAAGGGGAAGGATCCAGGCCCGTTCACGCTCAAGCCGGTCAGCTTGACGAAGTAAGGGACGGGTCGCAGAGCTAAACCGTCGCGGCTTCGGCCGGCGGATGTGGTCCATTCGGAAAGGCCGCCTCTTGGTCCATCAGAGAGAAGCCAACTCCGAAACCGCGTCCGCCGGTGCCCGCACCGCTACGCCGCCAATGGAGCGGTCCAGGCGTCGTAGGCGTAGACCCAATCGGTGTCTGTCTTGTCCTTCAGCCAGGTGTTGGTCCGCGATGTTTGCTGAACCCGCGTCGTTCGTGGTTTCCTGCTCGCCTCAAACCGCCGGAATGCGTTTGCGACGCCGTCGCGCTCGACGCCGTCGAGACAGCGCGAAAGCACGGCGGCGTCTTCCATCGCCATCGCAGCGCCCTGCGCCATGTAAGGCGTCATCGGATGGCAGGCGTCGCCGAGCAAGGTCACGTTGCCTTGCGCCCAGCGATCGAGCAAATCGCGATCGACCAGCGCCCATTTGTGCACGTCCGGACAGGCCGCCAGCACATTTCCGACCTGGGGGTCGAAGCCTTCGAAGGCCGCGCGCAATTGCTTGACGTCTCCCTTGGCCGACCATGATTCGATTTTGAATTCCGGCTCCGGCTGGCTGGTGACGAAATACACTTCGCTTCGATCCGGCTTGACGTAATAGATGACGATATGCCGGTCTTCTCCCCACCACTTGGTGCAATCGTCTATCTTATTCCCGTTGAGCAGGGCGGCCGGAAACGTCGTTCGATAGGCAATGCGCCCGGTAAAGTTCAGCGGTGCGGCGCCAAACAGCATGTTCCTGACGGCCGAATGAACGCCGTCGGCGCCAATGACGGCATCCGCGACCGCCGTTTCGCCGCTGGCGAAAGTGAGGCGAACGCCGTCCTTGGCCTCATCGAGACCGACCAGCCTGTGGCTCAACTTGATGCATTGATCGGGAACCGCGCTGGCCAGAGCGGCGTGCAGATCTCCGCGATGAGCCAGCAAATAAGGGGCGCCAAATTTCTGTTCCGCCACCTCGCCGAAAACCATGTCGAATTTGACTTCGCCTGTCCGCCAATCCCTGTTGTTCCAGGAGCGCGGGTAAAACGACTGCTGGCGCAATCTTTGCTCGAGTCCAAGCTCACGGAGAACCTTCATGGCATTGCAGCCAATCTGAATTCCGGCACCGAGCCTGCTGAACTGCGTGGCCTGCTCGTACACGGTGACGTCGATGCCGACGCGCCTCAAGGCTGCCGCCGAGGCAAGGCCGCCCATGCCGGCACCGACAATTGCGATCGACAAGGATCTCGTCATCGCATCACGCCCGCCAACTCCGCTGCACTATGACAATCACCTTCTTCATTACCGTCTTTTGTTGCATTCGCTCAAACGGAAGCGTCGATGATCAGAAACCCGATATGCTGTGCGGCACGTAAGGTTTTTCGAGAGCGGCAACCTCTTCGGCCGTCAGTCTCAGCGAAAGGGCCGCAACCGCGTCCTTCAAATGCTCCGGTTTCGATGCGCCGACGATAGGAGACGTCACGCCCTTCCTTTGCAGAAGCCAAGCCAGCGCGACCTGCGCACGGGGCACGCCCCGGGCGCTCGCAATGGCACTTACCTGATCGACAATCAGGCGATCGGAGTCGGGAAATTGCATATAGAGCTTCTTGCCGAATTCATCGGTTTCCTGACGTGAGCTGGTTTCATTCCAGCCGCGTGTCAGACGCCCTCGCGCCAGCGGGCTCCACGGCATCACCGCGATACGCTGGTCGGCGCAAAGCGGCAGCATTTCGCGCTCCTCTTCGCGGTTCAGCAGGTTGAGGTGATTTTGCATGCTCACGAACTCGGTCCAGCCGCGCAGCCGGGACGTATAGAGGGCCTTGGAAAACTGCCACGCATACATACTGGAAGCCCCGATATACCGGACCTTGCCGGCCTTCACGACGTCGTGAAGCGCTTCCATCGTCTCCTCGATCGGGACGGTCGGGTCCCAGCGATGAATTTGATAGAGATCGACAAAGTCGGTCCCGAGACGGCGCAGGCTGTTGTCCAATTCGCCGAAGATCGCCTTGCGCGACAACCCCGCCCCGTTCGGACCGGGCCGAACCCGGCCGTTGACCTTGGTCGCGATCACGACGTCCTCCCGGCGCGTGAACTCCTTCAGCGCGCGGCCCAGAATTTCCTCCGATGTGCCGTCCGAATAGACGTTTGCGGTATCGAAGAAATTGATCCCGAGCTCGACGGCTTGCTTGATCAGCGGCCGGCTCTTTTCCTCATCGAGCGTCCATGGATGCGGTCCGCGATCGGGAACGCCGTAGGTCATACAGCCGATACACAACCGCGACACGCCGAGACCGGTGTTGCCGAATTTCACATATTCCATGGTTCCACTCTTCATCCGAGGTTTTTCCGCCGCCGACGCCGGCATTTACTGCAACACGAATTGCGCGGCTATCGCTTTCCGGCGCGGCCACAGCATCATATTCGAATTTTCAGAAGAGGGGATGGCGGTCGATGATCCTGGCGTGCTGCGCTCAAATCTGCGACGCCACCTGTTCCAGGCCGATCAGGCGGGCGAGCGAGCGCACTTCGCGCTTTTGGTCCTCGCGCAGCTGGAACAACAGCGGCATGGCGGCCGATTTAAGCTGCTGGACTTCGGCCGAATCCGGATCGATCGGTGCGCCGGTCGCGTGCGGATCGGCGTGCCGCGTCTCATGAATCTTCCGGGCCACGGCGCGCAGTGCGCTTTCCACCGCCGGCCAATACGACTCCTGCGAACTCGAAAGCTTGAGGCGCTCCTTGATGCCGGCGATCTGCGCATCGCTGAGCAGGGCGTAGGATTTCTGCGGCGGCGGCTTGGCGGCTAGCTTCGGCTTTGACGGCGCAAGCGGTAGCTGAGGCGCCCCCGGTGGCGTCGCGATGTTGGGCGCGTCGGTGTCGGCAGGCGTGCTGGATGCAAAAGCCAGCCGCAGCGGTTCGTTCGCCGGAGCCACCGCTTGCGGCGGCGCGACCGGCGCCACCCAGGCGACCGCGAGCTTGTCGGTCTTGCCTTCCCGGTTCGCGACCGGGCCCTGCGCCACTGGCGAAGCGGGTTCCGGCCGGGGCGCGTGGATGTCGACGCGCCCCAGAATGCTGGTGGCGGCTGCACCGATGACCAGGAAACCTATCAGCGCCATGATCGTCAGGGCTCGCGTCAAGCCGTTCTCCGTTTGTGTCTACGACCACGGTGACTCTGCCCAAAACTGGGCAGTAATTAAGGCTTAACCGTGCCGCCGCCGCGGCATCGGCGGATCCGTCGGCGCGGCACCAGCGGCGAGGCAGCCCGGAAAGTCAGGCGGCGACGGCCAGATCGTAGGCTTCTTGGATGTCGGCGACAATATCGGAGGCCTCCCACAGCGCGTCGGGCGCAACCGAGTGCAGGCTGATGGTCCAGTTGCCCTTGCTGGTGCGGGGCATGCTGATGATATCGAATTGCACGCTGCGGCACAGCGGATGCCGCTCGAGCGCGTAAGCGACACGGGTCCGGATCTCGTCGAGGGTCGCCGGGGTCTTCGCAAAGAATGTATCGAAATCCATATCGCACCCCTTCAGCAACGGTTTCAGGCGCAACCTTCCGCGGGCTGGCGGTGGGCGACCTCGGACCTGATTGTTGGGGCCAGAGTGGTTAACGGCGCGTTAAAATCGGAATCGCGGCCGTGCGTCGGCAGCACGGAATTCGGCGGTGGTGCGCGCGACGAGATCATCGACCGCGAGCACCTCGGTCACGCCGGAGGTTGAGTGGCCGGCGCTCCAGATATCGCGCCAGCGGTTGGGCCGCGCCTCGCGCGCGCCGATGTCGATGTCCTGGCCGATGTCGATGGCGCCGCGTTGGGGCAGGTCGTCGGGATCAAGCCCCGCGGCGGCGATGGAAGGCCGCAGCATGTTGGTCTGCAGGCCGGTGAAGGCTGTCGTCAGCAGGATATCGTCGGCGCTGCTCGCAACCAGCATCTCCTTGTATCTGGCGTCGGCCATGCTTTCGCGGGTGGCGATGAATTTGGTGCCCATATAGGCCAGATCGCAGCCCAGCGCCTGCGCCGCGCGCAGTGCGTGGCCATCGCTGATACCTCCCGCCAGCACAATCGGACCGTCGAAGAACGTCCGCACCGCGCGGACAAACACGAACGGATTGAGCCACCCGGTCTGACCGCCGGCCCCCGCGGTCAGCAGCACCAGCCCATCGGCGCCGGCCGCGATGGCACGTTCGGCGTGGCGGATGCTGGCGACGTCCGCAAACACCAGCGCGCCAGCGTCATGCAGGGCCGCGAGCACCGGTGCCGGCGATCCGACTGACGTGATCACGATCTCGGGCTTGTGCCGCAGCAGCACCTCGAGGTCCTGCGCAAGCCGCGCGTTGGAACGATGCACGATCAGGTTCGGGCAGATCGGCGCCAAAGGCTTTGCAGCCTGACCGGAATGGCGGCGCAACCGCTCTTCGATCTCGGAAAGCCAGTCATCGAGTTGTTCGGGGCTGCGGCAATTCACGGTCGGGAACGCGCCGATCACCCCGTTGCGGCATGCCGCCACCACGAGGTCGACGCCGGAGACGAGAAACATCGGCGCCGCGATCAGCGGCAGGCTGAGGCGGTCGCGAAAGCGCGCCAGCGGGTCGGCGGAATTCAAGATGCGGTTTCCCTGGTTGGATGGCGTTTGTCGTTCCGCGCCCGGGCCTCGGCGTGCTAGCGTTCGGCAACATTGGCACGGCCGAAGGCCCAAGACAAAGCCAAGAAAGCACATAAGAAAGCCCGCCGGAGGAAACATGTCCGATCCGCTCCATGCCTTTCCGACCGCCTGCGCCCAGACCTTGCGGGCGCTGGCGCGCTATCCGTCGCGGGTGGCGTTCAGCTGGCCGGGTGGATCGCTCACCTATGCCGGCACCACCGAACTGATCGGCCGCATCCAGCGGGTGTTCATGCAACTGGGACTGGAGCCGGGCACGCGCGTGGCGTTCCTCACCGCCAACCGCGCCGATACCTGGTGTGCCGGCGTCGCCGCGCAATTGTCCAGGCTCGCAATTACTTGGCTGCATCCCCTGGGCTCGCTCGACGATCAACTGTTCCAGATCGAGGATTCGGAATCCCGGGTTCTGGTGATTGACGCCGATGCGTTCAGGGATCGCGGAGGTGATCTCGCCACCAGGGCATCCAACCTGCGAGCGATCTTCACGCTCGGCGCCGCCGGCTACGGCATCGATTTGCTGGCCGGGATCGTCGCCATGGGCACCGCCACGCCGCGTTGTCTGGCCGGCCCCGACGATATCGCGATACTGAATTACACCGGCGGCACCACCGGCAAGTCCAAAGGCGCGCTACGCACCCATCGGAAGCTGGGCGGCGGCGCCAACGCGATCCTGTCCGACTTCGAAATTCCCGATACGCCAAGCTATCTCACGGTGGCGCCGATCAGCCACGTCGCCGGCACCAAGATATTGCCGACGCTGATGCGCGGCGGCACCGTGCACATGCTCAAGGGTTTCGATCCGGAAGCGGTGTTGAAGACCATCGCGCGCGAGCGCATCAATTTCACGCTGTTCGTGCCGACCATGATCTATGTGCTGCTGGACCATCCGGCGCTCGACAAGACCGATCTCTCCTCGCTCGAACTGCTGCTGTATGGCGCCTCGGCGATGTCGCCGAGCCGGCTGGTTGAGGGTATCGAGCGGATCGGTCCGGTGTTTTCGCAGCTTTACGGCCAGAGCGAATGCTACCCGATCTCGCTGCTGCGCAAGGCGGATCACGATCCGAAGGCCCCGGAATTATTCCTGTCCTGCGGATTTCCGATCGCCGCCTGCGAAGTCAAAATCCTCGGCGACGACGACCAGCCGGTCAAGACCGGCGAGCCTGGCGAGATTTGCGTGCGCGCGCCGCATGTGATGTCGGAATACTGGAAGCGACCCGAACAGAACGCCGAAACCCTGAAGAACGGATGGCTGCACACCGGCGATATCGCGCGTGCCGACGAGCGCGGCTACCTGTTCATCCTCGACCGCAAGAAGGACATGATCGTCAGCGGCGGCTTCAACATCTTTCCGCGCGAGGTCGAGGACGTGCTGTCGCAACACGCCGATGTCGCGATGGTCGCCGTCGTCGGCGTGCCCGACGACAAATGGGGCGAGGCGGTCACCGCGGTAGTGGTCCCGCGCGAAGGCACGAAGCCGAACGCCGATGAGTTGATCGCTCTTGTCAGGGCGCGCAAGGGCTCGGCGCACGCGCCCAAGCAGGTGAAATTTGTCAGCGAACTTCCGATGACCGGCGTCGGCAAGGTCGACAAGAAGGTGCTGAAGGCAGGCTTCTGGGTCGGACGCGAGCGGATGGTCGGCTAGCCTGCGTTGACTGGCCGCTTATCGCTTCTCGATCACCAGGCTCTGGACGGCGCGGCCGAAATAGCCGCGTTCGTCCGCGAGCCGCGCCGCGGCGAGACCCGCGCCGTCCGGTCCGATCCATGATTCCGCATCGAGCAAAATCCATGCGCCAACCGGCTGCCGGGCAAAGCTGACGGTAAGGTCGGCATTGATGAACGTCCATTGCCGAAAATCCAGCGCCGCCGAGGTGCCGTTGCATAAATCCGCGGCGACCACGGCCCGCATGGCCTGCGAAACCGGCGACGCCTCCACCAGCGGCCGGTCGACCCGGTACCAGATCGCACCGGGACCCGGCGCGCCGAACCGGCCGTGGGCGGCGCGCATCGAGATGCCCCTCACAAAAGGGCTGCCGGAAAAGTCCGGCAACTCCTCGCGCGCCTGATCCGGCCCGGGAAGCGTGACGGCCACGTCCTTGACATCCGGTGGCAGGGTCAATGCCCGGGCCTTGATCTTGAGCACGGTTGCCGTGACAACGACGACATTCCCGGCGCGCAGCTTGACGGCGCACAACTGGATCTTGCGCCCCTCCCGCAGCACTTCGGTCTCGAACGTCAACGGCGCCACCGGTACCGGACGCATCAGATCGATGGTCACGCGCGCGATCCGCATCGGCTCTCGCGTCGGTATCGCTTCGGCGGCCCATACCGCCAAAGCCGCCGGCGCCGAGCCGTGCTGCATCTGGGCATCCCAAGGTCCGGCCGCGTCGGGACTCGTGACGACGCGATTGCCCTCGACGCGATAGATGGCGTCCATCACAGCGGCGGATCGACCGCTTCGTCGTATTCTTTCTTGAACCGTGCGATCAGTTCCGCTGCCGGCACGATCTTTCCAACACTGCCGACGCCCTGGCCGCTGCCCCAGATTTCCTTCCAGGCTTTCGGCTTGGCGCGCTCGCCCGATTCATCGGTGCCGAAACTCATTTTCGACGGGTCCGATTCGGGAAGATTATCCGGATCCATTCCGGCGGCGACGATCGATGGCTTCAGATAGTTGCCGTGCACGCCGGTAAACAGATTCGAATAGACGATATCCTCCGCCGATGAGGTGGTGATCATCTGCTTGTACCCCTCCACCGCATTGGCTTCGGTGGTGGCGATGAAGGCCGAGCCGATATAGGCAAAGTCGGCGCCAAGCATCCGCACCGCCCGGATCGCCCGGCCGTTGGCGATCGCGCCCGACAGCGCGATCGGCCCATCGAACCATTGCCGGGTCTCCGCCACGAACGCGAATGGCGATATCTCGCCGGCATGGCCGCCGGCGCCGGCGGACACCAGGATCAGGCCATCGGCGCCCTTCTCGATCGCCTTGTGCGCGAATTTCTGGTTGATGACGTCGTGAAAAACGATGCCGCCCCAGCCGTGCGCGGCCTGGTTGAGCTCCTCGCGCGCGCCGAGCGACGTGATGATCATCGGCACCTTGTGCTTCTCGCAAAGCGCGAGATCATGGTCGAGCCGGTTGTTCGACCGATGCACGATCTGGTTCACCGCGAAGGGCGCCGAGAGCCGGCCGGGATTGGCCTTGTCGTGCGCGGCCAGTTCTTCCTTGATCCGTGCCAGCCACTCGTCGAGCAGCGCCGGCGGCCGCGCGTTCAGCGCCGGAAACGATCCCACGATTCCCGCTTTGCATTGCGCGATCACCAGATCGGGCACGGAGATGATGAACAGCGGCGCTCCGATCACCGGTATCGACAGACGGCCCTTGAACAAGGCAGGCATGGACATTCAAAAAATCCTCTTCGTCACTCAGGGGAAACGCGATGGGAAGTCGTGATGCATTGGGCTGAAAGATGCCAGACATCATGCAAACAACGCAATCGCGCCTTTGGCAAGCGGGGCATCGCAAAAAATCGCGGCGTCGCTGGATATCCCGGTGTCACTGGCACAATGCGCGGGTGACATAGTGATCGGTCCGGCAATCGTCCGGCTTCCGGGTGCGGCCAGGGATCAGGACTTTCGCAGAGCAGGTCTCCGCCGAATCGCTGTTCAGGCTCTTGCCTTCCTTGAAGCCGTTGGCCTGGCACAATGTGTCCGACGCCGTCTTGCAGTCTGGCGCGCCATTCGCCGAGACCGGACATATCACGCGTCCCGTCACCATCGAGGCTGGCCTCGCCATGCGCGACAGGGCTTCGCCTGCATCCTTTGCGCGTGCGTTCAAATCGTCGATGGTCTCATGTGGGCTTTTCATCGGTGGCAGGATCGACAGGGATTTCTCGAACAGTGTGCCGATTTCGTTGATCAGGCCTGGATTCTCCCGGCGCACCGGCGCTGGAGATGACGGCACCGGCTCGCGCGGCGGCGACACAGGACCCGGCGCCGCCGGCTGGGCCGGCGCCTGGACGAGGGAGGATGGCGTCGCGGACGGCGGCGAAGCCGCTTGCGGCCAGGCCACATCCATCGCCAGCATCAACATTGCCGCGCCCAGAGCCACGACCTGCATCCTGGAACCCGCGAAGAGGTTGCCGGATCGGTCAGACATGGCATCATCAGACATGGCATCAAGCGTAACCTGAAGCTGCGAACCGGCAAGGTAATTCACGGGCAGCTTCAAAGCATTCTATAGGCGACGATAAAGCCGAACAGCAGCAGTGCGGCACCCAGCGAAACCCAGAGTCCGAGACGCTTCTCGAGTTCGGCGCGGATGACGTCTCCATAGCGGTTGAAGAGGATTGCACCGATGAAGAAGCGCATCCCGCGACCGATCATCGAGCAGAGAATGAACAACCAGATATTGTACCCGGCAAAACCCGAGGTGATGGTCACGAGCTTGTAGGGGATCGGCGTCAGGCCCTTGCCGATGATGATCACCGCACCCCATTGGGCATAGGACTCTCGGAATGTTTCGACCTTGCTGCCAAGGCCGTACAGGTTGATCAGCCATTGCCCAACTGAGTCGTAGAGCAGCGCACCGATGGCATAACCGAGCACTCCGCCCGCCACCGATGCAACCGTGCATACCGTGGCAAACAGCCATGCGCGACGCGGCCGGGCCACCGACATCGGAAGCAACATCACATCGGGCGGCACCGGGAAGAACGAGCTCTCCGCGAACGCCACGGCTCCCAGAATCCAGAGCGCATAGGGCTTGTGCGCGGCGTCGATACACCAGTCGTAAATTCGTCTCAGCATGGCGCGATGAACCACCATGGGGCGGATTTGTCCATGCCGGGAATTCGCGGGAATTTGAAAAAATCCGGGAAGCCTTAGCCGCGCTTGTGCAAATTGCGGCTCGCAAGCGCGACAATTGGTCGCCGTCCGATCCGGGGCTGCGCCGCCTTGTGCATCTCCTTGGACATTTTTACGGCGGATTTCGGCAGCTTCTCGGCAATTCCGAGCATATGCTCGCGCCGGTCCATTTCGCGCCAGACATCCTCGGGCTGCACACCGGCTGACGCCCACAACACGGTGAGATTATAGAGCAGGTCGGCGCTCTCGCGGACCACGGCGTCGGAATCGCCGCTGACGGCGTCGATCACGACCTCGATGGCTTCTTCGGCCAGTTTCTTGGCCATCTTGGCCGGGCCGCGCTGAAACAGCCGCGCGGTTCGCGACGTTGCCGGATTGAGATCCTTGGCCGCGATCACCGCCAGATAGAGCCGCTCGAGCAAATCACTCATCCCTCAAAATTAGCCGAAACCTATCGCCAGCGTGTTAACGGGCTGGCTCTCCTTGCTGCCATCTCAAAGAATTCACCGGCCAGGCAAGCCGGCCGGCTCCCGTGCCGACAGCCGTTGGGCGATCCCCGCTGGTCTCCTGATCCGGAACATAATGAACGCCAGATGACGAAATCGAGGCGGTCATCGGCCATTCAGGTTTGATCCGGCAGAATGCTCGCTAGCGGCGCCGGGGCGTCACGAAACAAACATACCCGGCGCGGCAACTGGTGTCCGGCTTTCCGGTGTCATCCATGCACGTAAACCTGGCGATTGCAGTTCGCTCGCTTTCGGCTTTGCTGACAGGCTTGGTGGTTTTTGCGTGCTTCGGTGCAGCGGACGGCCTGACGGCGGATCCGGTTCAGCAACCGACCGCGATCCAGTTTTCCTTCGACCGTCCGATCAACGCGAGTGCCGCCCCCTTCGTGCTGGCGGCCGCCGACGGTTTGTTCGGTTCGGAAGGTCTCGCGGTCACCACCCATATCGCCAACGGATCGCCGGACGCCATCACGCGTGTCGCCGCCGGCACCAGCGATTTGGCGCTGGTCGACATCAACGCGCTGATCCGCTTTCACGACAGGTCGGACGCGCCGCACGTCAAGGCGGTGTTCGTGTTGTTCAACACATCGCCCTACGCCCTCATTGCCCGCAAGAGCCGGGGCATCCACGCGCTGTCCGATATCGAAGGCAAAACGCTCGGCGTCGCCGACGGTGACCTGTCGATCTGGCTATGGCCC
Source organism: uncultured Pseudomonadota bacterium (assembly GCA_963813165.1). Taxonomy (GTDB): domain Bacteria; phylum Pseudomonadota; class Alphaproteobacteria; order Rhizobiales; family Xanthobacteraceae; genus Bradyrhizobium. Next base: position 119,051 of record CAWEYJ010000004.1, read on the forward strand.
GCACTGGCACGGCAAAACGGAATCAAGATCGCAAGCGTCAAGCAGGAACACTTCGGTGCCGCGGTGCGGGAGCCGATGCTGTCGGCAGGTCAGGTCGACGCCGTGAGCGGATTCTCCTATCTGGCCGCAGTCAATCTCAGGGATCGCGGCGTACCTGCCGACGACCTTGCGGTGTTTCGATATGCCGACTATGGCTGCGAGGCCTACGGGTTCGCGGTGATCGTCAATCCGGCATTCGCTGCCGCGCGGCCCGAGGCGGTGAAAGGTTTCCTGCGCGCGGTGGTGGCCGGCACCCATCTGGCCATCCGGCAGCCGGAGCGCGCGGCGGGCGAAGTGGCCAGCCGGATGGATGACGGATCGCCCGAGCTGGAGCTGGAACGCCTGCGCACCCTGATTCACGACAACATCCTCACCAGCGAAGTGCAGCGCAACGGCATCGGCGGCATCGATCCGGTCCGCCTGGACCACTCGATCGACCAGATCGCCGAGGGCTTCAAATTCAAGAAGCGGCCCTCCGCGGCGGATATTTTCGACGAGAGTTTCCTGCCCCCGCTCGGCGGCCGCCTGATCAATTGAGTAAAATGCCGGCGGACGCTGTATCTCCGTGACAATCCCTGATTAGAATGGCGGTTCAGACGATCGTTTGTCCCGCCGACCCGGAGCCCATGGCATGTCCATGCTTCGCCTCTATACCCGCGTCCTTGAGTTGCTCGGCAAGGAGGCGCGGCTGGGCTGGATTCTCGCCGGCGCCAATCTGCTGCTGGCCGGCGCCCAATTCGCCGAGCCCGTGCTGTTCGGCCGCATCGTTGACGTCCTTTCCGGCAAACCGCCCACGGCTCCGGGTGCGTCATCGTCGGCGTGGCCGCTATTGGCGACCTGGGCGGCGTTCGGCCTGTTTACCATCAGCTGCAGCGCCGCGGTCGCGCTGCACGCGGATCGGCTGGCGCACCGCCAGCGCCAGGCGGTGCTGACGAGCTATTTCGAGCACATCATGCAATTGCCGCTGACCTTCCACACCGGCACCCATTCCGGTCGCCTGATGAAGGTGATGTTGAACGGCACTGACTCGCTGTGGCGGCTGTGGCTCGGATTTTTCCGCGAGCATTTCGCCGCGATCATGTCGCTGGTGGTGCTGCTGCCGCTGGCGTTCTACATCAACTGGCGGCTCGCGATCCTGCTCTTCGTGCTGTGCGTGGTGTTCACGGTGCTGACCACGATGGTGGTGCGCAAGACCTACGGCATGCAGAGCGAAGTCGAGTCGCATTACAGCGACCTCTCCGCACGCGCCTCCGATGCGCTCGGCAATGTGGCGTTGGTGCAAAGCTTCGTGCGTATCGATGCCGAGGTGCAGGGGCTGCGTTTCGTCGCCGACAAGCTGCTGGCGGTGCAGATGCCGGTGCTGTCGTGGTGGGCGCTGGTTACCGTCATCACCAGGGCGTCGACCACCATCACCGTGCTGGCGATCTTCACCGTCGGCATCGCGCTGCACGAGCAGGGTCTCACCACGGTCGGCGAGATCGTGATGTTCGTGAGTTTCGCCACCATGCTGATCCAGAAGCTCGAACAGGTGGTCAGCTTCATCAACAACGTCTTCATGGAGGCGCCGCGGCTGCAGGAATTCTTCAACGTGCTGGATGCCGTGCCCGCGGTTCGCGACCGGCCCGACGCGATCGATCCCGGGCGGCTCTCGGGCCTGGTCGAATTCAACGACGTCTCGTTCTCCTATGACGGCAAGCGGCCGGCGGTCGAGGATGTCTCCCTCACCGCGCTGCCCGGCCAGACCATCGCGCTGGTCGGCCCGACCGGGGCTGGCAAATCGACCGCCATCGCCCTGCTGCACCGCGCCTTCGATCCACAGTCCGGGTTCATCAAGATCGACGGCATGGATGTCCGTGGCCTGACGCTGACGGCGCTGCGGCGGAATATCGGGGTGGTGTTTCAGGAAGCGCTGCTGTTCAACCGCTCGATCGCCGACAATCTGCGGGTCGGCAAACCGGATGCTACCCTTCAGGAAATGCGGGTCGCTGCGGCGCGCGCGCAGGCGCTGGAGTTCATCGAACGCAGCGAGCAGAAATTCGACACCAATGCCGGCGAGCGGGGGCGCATGCTGTCCGGAGGCGAGCGGCAGCGGCTGGCGATCGCACGGGCCATGCTGAAAGACCCGCCGATCCTGATCCTCGATGAGGCGACCAGCGCGCTCGATGCCGTCACCGAGGCCAAGGTCAACGCCGCACTCGACGAAGTGATGAAGGGACGCACCACCTTCGTGATCGCGCACCGGCTCTCGACCATACGTAACGCCACGCGCATCCTGATGTTTGACAACGGACGGGTGATCGAAAGCGGAACTTTCGATGAACTGGTGGCGAAAGGCGGCCGTTTTGCGGAACTGGCGAGGGCCCAGTTCATGGTCCAGGAGAATGCGCGGGCCGGCCTTGCCCGAAAGGAGGTCAGCAACGACGCTGTCAAGATTTAGGCATTGCCGAACTTCGGCCTATTTTCTCTCCACGATTTAATCTCGCAGCCTCTGTTCCGGGCCGGCAAGCCGGTATAGGTTCGCTCCGCCTCAAGCCACGGTGCCGGACACGCTTGAAACCCGAACGTCACCCGCCAGGACCGCCGTTCGCAGGCGGGTCGCAAAGGACCGGAATCGGATAGTGCACTTTCTTCGCCCCTTGCTTCGCAAGTCATGGTTGAACTGGATTGTCCTTGTCGCGGCGCTCATCCTTGCCACGCCGCGCCTTGCGCACGCCGAAGCGCTGCTGGTGGTCGAGGCCGACACCGGAAAGGTGCTGCAGGCCGAAAACGCGACCTATCCCTGGTATCCGGCTTCGGTGACCAAGCTGATGACGGCCTATGTCACGCTCAAAGCGGTCAAGGAAGGTCGGATTTCGCTCGATACCCTGTTTACCGTTTCGCCGGTCGCGGCCTCGCAGTCGCCATCGAAAATGGGGTTCCAGCCGGGGACGCAGGTCACCGTCGATAACGCGCTCAAGATGATGCTGGTGAAGTCGGCCAACGACATGGCTGTGGTGCTCGCCGAGGGCGTCGGTGGTTCGATCGACGGCTTTTCGGCATTGATGAATCAGGCCGCGCAGCGGCTCGGCATGACCCAGACGAGCTACGTCAATCCGAACGGGCTGCCCGCTGACGGTCAGATCACTTCGGCCCGCGATCTTGCAATCCTCGCCCGCGCGATTATCCGCGATCTGCCGGAATACGAATATTTCGTCCACATTCCCGCGATCCGGTACGGCCGCAGGGTGACCCAGAATTTCAACAAGCTGATCGGACGTTATCCCGGCGCCGACGGCTTCAAGACCGGCTTCATCTGTGCGTCCGGCTACAACCTGGTTGCCTCCGCCACCCGCAACGGCAGGCGGCTGATCGCGGTGGTGCTCGGCGCCTCATCCGGCCAGATGCGCGCGGTACGAGCCGCGCAATTGCTGGAGCGCGGCTTCGCCAACAACTCGCTGTCATGGCTGCGCCCCTCGCTCGGCATGGTCGACAACCTGGTGCCGATCGACGCCTCGCCGCCGAACCTGCGCGATGAGATGTGCGGCCCCCGGCACAAGCGGCCGGCCAATGACGAGGATGAGGACAACATCGCCATCGGCTCAAGCACCGGCGAATCCGCCCTCACATTTTTTGCCGCCGGCCTGCAGCCGCCGATGACGAAGCCGTCGGAATTGCTCGCCGGCCCGGCTGCGGCTGCCGAACCGATCCCGGTTTACACCGGTCCGACCAGAACCGGCGCCGCGTTGATTGCCGCCGTCGCAGCCGACGCCGAAAAGCAGACGCCGCAGCATCACGGAAAGAAGTCCCGGGTCGCGGCGAAAAAGCCGGATGCCGCGGCCGAGCCGAGCGCCGAGGCCAAGGATGCCGGCAAGAACGCCAAGCCCGGCAAACATGCCAATGCCAAGCCGGATGCGGCGCCAAAGGCCGACGAAAAGCCGGTGGTCACGGCCGACAAGCCTGCCGCGAAGCCGACCAAACCGAAGACCACCGCCAAGCGCTCGACCAAGCCCGCACCCAAGGCCGGCGAGGCCAAGCCCGCGGGCTAAAACGCCGACGCCGCACCCCAAAACTGAGCCGTTTCCGGGCCGGTGGGACCGGCTTTTTCAGTCAGCTATGCGTCCGCCCGGCGCAGCCGCTTGCCATGGGGCGGCGCCTTGCTCAATACTGCCCAAAACCAAGACAGCCCGAAACGAGGCGGCCCGTCCCGGCAAACGGGAAATAAACCAGAGGGGAATGAGCATGGAGCGCATCTGGCTCAAGCAATATCCAGCCGGCGTGCCCGCCGATATCGATGTGACCCAATACGCATCGCTCGTCGAGTTGCTGGAAGAGAGCTTTGCGAAGTTTCGCGACCGCAAGGCCTTCATCTGCATGGACAAGTCGATCAGTTATCGCGACCTCGACGAGATGTCGCTGGCGCTCGCGGCCTATCTGCAGAGCAAGGGCCTGCAGAAGGGCGCCCGCGTCGCGCTGATGATGCCGAACGTCCTGCAATATCCGGTATCGACCGCGGCCGTGCTGCGTGCGGGCTATGCGGTCGTCAACGTCAATCCGCTCTACACCCCGCGCGAGCTTGAGCACCAGCTCAAGGATTCCGGCGCCGAGGCGGTTATCGTGCTGGAGAACTTCGCCACCACCGTGCAGCAGGTGATGGCGAAGACCGCGGTGAAACACGTCATCGTCGGCAGCATGGGCGATCTGCTCGGCTTGAAGGGCGTGATCGTCAACCTCGTGGTGCGGCGGGTGAAGAAAATGGTGCCGGCCTACTCGATTCCGGGCGCCATCGCCTTCAACGACGCGGTGGCGGCCGGCCGCAACATGAAGTTCAACAAGCCGAAGATCGCGCCCGACGACGTCGCCTTTCTGCAATATACCGGCGGCACCACCGGCATCTCCAAGGGCGCGACGCTGCTTCATCGCAACATCCTGGCCAACGTGCTGCAGAACGATGCGTGGCTGCAGCCGGCGCTGAATAAGCCGCCGCATGTCGACCAGTTGTTCATCGTCTGCGCGCTGCCGCTCTATCACATCTTCGCGCTGACGGCGTGCTTCCTGCTGGCGATGCGCGCCGGAGGGGTCAATCTGCTGATACCCAATCCGCGCGACATGCCGGGCTTCATCAAGGAGCTGATGAAATACCAGGTCAACAGCTTCCCGGCGGTCAACACGCTCTACAACGGGCTCTTGCATACGCCCGGTTTCGACAAGGTCGACTTCTCCAAGCTGAAGACATCGGTCGGCGGCGGCATGGCCACCCAGAAAGCCGTTGCGGAAGCCTGGCTGAAGACCACCGGCTGCGCGCTGTTGGAAGGTTATGGCCTGTCGGAAACGTCGCCGACCTTGACCTGCAACCCCGCGGATGCCGACAAGTTCTCCGGCTCGATCGGGATTCCCGTGCCCTCGACCTATCTGTCGATCCGCGACGATGACGGCAACGAGGTGCCGCTCGGCGAGCCCGGTGAGATCTGCGCCAAGGGTCCGCAGGTGATGGCCGGCTACTGGAACAGGCCTGATGAAACCGCGAAGGTGATGACCGCGGATGGCTATTTCCGCACCGGCGATATCGGCGTGATGACGCCGGACGGCTATACCAAGATCGTCGATCGCAAGAAGGACATGATCCTGGTGTCGGGCTTCAACGTCTATCCCAACGAGATCGAGGAAGTGATCGCGAGCCACCCCGGCGTGCTGGAATGCGCCGTGATCGGCGTCCCGGACGCGCGGTCCGGTGAAGCCGTCAAAGCCTTTGTCGTAAAGAAGGATCCGAACCTGACCGCAGAGGACATCATCAAGTTCTGCCACACGCAACTGACCAACTACAAGGTCCCCAAGCAGATCGAGTTCCGGACCGAGCTGCCGAAGACCAATGTCGGAAAGATCCTGCGCCGCCAATTGCGCGATGAGAAGAAGGTCGCGGCCTGAGCCACGCGTGCGGCGAATGCCCGTTCCATGACTGACATTCGCGACGATGTTTCTCCGGCCGTCATCCTCGCCTTCTGGCGCGCGGCCGGGAGCGATCGCTGGTACAAGCGCGACGACGCCTTCGATGCCGATCTGCGCCGCCGCTTTTTGGGGCTGTGGCGGAAGGCGGCGGCCGGCGAACGATCATGCTGGGAAGCCACCGATGACGGCGCGCTGGCGCTGGTGATCGTGCTCGACCAGTTCCCCCGCAACATGTTTCGCGGCGATGTCAGGGCCTATTCCAGCGATGCGCTCGCCCTCGAGGTGGCAAACCGTGCCATCGCGCGCGGCGTCGACCGGCGCATTGCGGCTGATTTGCGGGAGTTTCTCTATCTGCCGTTGATGCATTCGGAGCATCTGGCCGACCAGCAGCGCTGCGTCGAACTCTTCCGCAAGACCGCCAATGCCGACAACCTGAAATATGCCGAGGATCATGCCGATATCATCCGCCGGTTCGGGCGCTTTCCCCACCGCAACTCCGTTCTGGAACGCATTACGACGCCGGAAGAACAGGCCTTTCTCGACCGCGGCGGATTTTCCGGCTGATGACGGAACGGTGAACACGGCCGGCCATTGCTGTTTCCGCGCGACCTAATATTGTGCCCGCCGCCCGCCCGGTCTAAGAAACGTCGGCACCCTGCAAGGAGACCAAACGATGACCATCAAAGTTGGCGACAAGCTTCCGGAAGTCAAGTTTCGCGTGATGACGGCGGAGGGTCCGCAGGTCAAGACCACCGACGATATCTTCAAGGGCAAGAAGGTCGCGCTGTTCGCGGTGCCCGGCGCCTATACCGGCACCTGCCACAAGATGCATGTGCCGAGCATTTTCCTGAACGCCTATGCCATCAAGGAAAAGGGCGTCGACACCATCGCGATCGTTTCGGTCAATGACGTCTTTGTCATGAACGCCTGGAAACGCGACACCGACCAGCGCGACGAAGCGGTATTCCTCGCCGACGGCAACGCCGAATTCGCCAAGGCGATCGGCATGGAGCTCGACGCGTCCGGCAACGGCCTCGGCATCCGCTCGCACCGCTACTCGATGCTGGTGGACGACGGCGTGGTCAAGAAGCTCAACCTCGAGCCGAACCCCGGCAAGGTCGAAGTCTCCGGCGGCGACACGCTGCTGGGGCAGTTGTAAGTCCAAATACTTCACCTCATTGTCGTCGCGCGGCTTGACCGGGCGATCCAGTATTCGGACGCGTCTCGGTTGATCGCGAACTCCACGGAATACTGGATCACCCGCTTGCGCGGGTGATGACGACGGTGTGCGCACGTTAGCCAGCGCCTTCAATCTTCCAGCCTCGTCTTCAACCGCGCCATCGCAACGCCCTCCCGCGCCAGTTGATCGGCGCGCTCGTTTTCGTCATGGCCGGCGTGACCCTTGACCCAATGCCAGCGCACCTGGTGCTGCTGCAAGGCCGCATCCAGCCGCTGCCACAGATCGACATTCTTGACCGGCTTCTTGTCCGACGTGCGCCAGCCATTCTTCTTCCAGCCATGGATCCAGCCGGTGATGCCCTGACGGACATACTGGCTGTCGGTGTAGAGATCGACCGTGCACGGCTTCTTCAGGGTTTCCAGCGCCGAGATCGCCGCCATCAGCTCCATGCGGTTGTTGGTGGTGTGCGCCTCGCCGCCCTTCAGTTCCTTTTCGATCGCGCCGAATTTCAGGATCGCGCCCCAGCCGCCCGGACCGGGATTGCCCGAGCAGGCGCCATCGGTGTGAATGGTGACCGACGGGAGTGAACTCACGCCACCAGCCCCGAGGCGGTGACGCCGTAATCGCGCATGCTGGCCACGCTTTGCTGGAATCGCAGCTTGCGGACGTATTCGAGCGGATCCTTCGGCCGCACCAGCGCGCCCGGCGGCACGTTGAGACAATCGACCAGCCGCGTCAGCAAAAAGCGCAACGCCGCGCCGCGCGCCAATAGCGGCAGCGCATGCTGCTCGGCCTCGGACAATTCACGCTCGCGGCTGTAGGCGTTGAGAAAGGCCCGCGCCTTGGTGACGTTGAACGAATAATCGCTCTCGAAACACCAGGCGTTGAGGCAGATCGCGACGTCGTAGGCGAGCATGTCGTTGCAGGCGAAGGTGAAATCGATGATGCCGGACAGCCGCTCGCCGAGAAAGAAGACATTGTCGGGAAACAGATCGGCATGGATCACGCCCTGCGGCAGGTCCTTCGGCCAGACATCGGCCTCCAGATGATCGAGCTCGGCGCCGATAAAGGCGCGCAGGCCATGCTGCACTTCATCGGCCCGGGGCGCGGCCTGCTCGAACAGCGGACGCCAGCCCGATACCGACAGCGCGTTGGCGCGCGACATCGGAAAATCACGCCCCGCCAGATGCATTTTCGCCAGCGCCTGGCCGACGCCGGCGCAGTGCGCGGCATTGGGCTTGCGCGGCCAGACGCCTTCCAGAAAATTGATGATCGCCGCCGGCCGGCCGGCCAGCATGCTCAGGGCTTCGCCGTTCTTGTTCTGCACCGGTTGCGGGCAATTGATGCCATGCGCGGCCAGATGCGTCATCAGGCCGAGGAAGAACGGCAGGTCGCTTTTGGCGACGCGCTTCTCATACAGCGTCAGGATGAAATGGCCCGTACTGGTGTGCAGCAGGAAGTTGGAATTCTCGACGCCCTCGGCGATGCCCTTGTAGGACAGCAGTTCGCCGATGTCGTAATGCGTCAGAAACTCCGCAAGCTCGTCGGCGGCGACGTCGGTATAGACCGCCATCGGGCTTACGCCGCGTCGGGCCGCAGCGAACGCGGCAGCGGAAAGAACTCGTTTTCTTCCGCGGCCGAGACCGTCTCCACATGCAGCTCAAAGCGCTCGGCGAACGCACCCATGATCTCTTCGACGATCACTTCCGGCGCCGATGCGCCGGCGGTGATGCCGAGGCTCCTGATGCCATCGAACATGCGCCAGTCGAGATCGCTGGCGCGCTGCGCCAGCACCGACACCGGGCAGCCTTCGCGTTCGGCCACTTCGCGCAGCCGCTGCGAATTCGACGAGTTCGGCGCGCCGACCACGATCAAAGCGTCGACCACCGGCGCCACCTTCTTGACCGCGAGCTGGCGGTTGGTGGTGGCGTAGCAGATGTCTTCCTTGTGCGGGCCGGAGATGTTCGGAAACCGCTCCTTCAGCATCGCCACGATCCCGGCGGTGTCGTCGATCGACAGCGTGGTCTGGGTCACGAAGGCAAGATTGTCGGGATCCTTCGGCGTGAAGGTCGCGGCATCGTGCGCGGTCTCGATCAGCGTCACCGCGCCCGGCGGCAATTGCCCGAGCGTGCCGACGACTTCCGGATGGTGGGAATGCCCGATCAACAGGATTTCGCGGCCGCGCTTGAAATGGATCGCCGCCTCGCGGTGCACCTTGGTGACCAGCGGACAGGTGGCGTCGAGCGAAAAGAAATTGCGGGCGCGGGCGTCCGCGGGCACCGATTTGGGCACCCCGTGGGCCGAAAACACCACCGGTGCATTGGTATTGTCGGGGATCTCGGCCAGCTCCTCGACAAAAATCGCGCCCTTGGTCCGCAGGCTGTCGACGACATAGCGGTTGTGGACGATCTCGTGGCGGACATAGACCGGGGCGCCATAGATGGCGAGCGCCCGCTCCACGGTGTCGATGGCCCGGACCACCCCGGCGCAGAAGCCCCGCGGCGAGCAAAGCACGATTTTCAGCGGTGGTTTGGCCTGCATGGGACGATCTCGGACCGATGAACCCCCGGCGGGCAGGGAACGGTCGATTCAAACAAGGACTTTCCAGATGAGGACTTGGGACTGCTTTCGGGCGCTGTCAAGGCCGTTCACCAAACCATTGCGCCGCAGGCCCCGGACGGCTTATATAGGCCGTAATTCCCGTCATCGCTGATGACCACGGCTTCGCCTCCAAAAGAGGTGGGCGAAGCGCAAAGGAGATTTGCCATGAGCAACGCACCGCTGATGCCAAAGGCGACTGCCGTGTGGCTGGTCGACAATACCGCCCTGACCTTCGATCAGGTGGCGGATTTCACCAAGATGCACCCGCTCGAGGTCCGCGCCATTGCCGACGGCGACGCCGCCCAGGGCATCAAGGGCATGGACCCGATTTCGACCGGCCAGCTGACCCGCGACGAGATCGAAAAGGGCGAGAAGGACCCCAACTACCGCCTCAAGCTCGGCGAGAGCAAGGTGACGCTGCCGCCGCAGGCCAAGAAGAAGGGCCCGCGCTATACGCCGGTGTCGCGCCGCCACGAGCGGCCAAGCGCGATCCTGTGGCTGGTGCGCAACCATCCGGAATTGAAGGACGCCCAGATCATGCGGCTGGTCGGCACCACCAAGACCACCATCGCCAGCGTGCGCGACCGCACCCACTGGAACGCCTCGACCCTGACGCCGATGGACCCGGTGACGCTCGGCCTGTGCTCGCAGATCGAGCTCGATTTCGAGGTGCAGCGGGCGGCCAAGGAGAAGCCGATCGATACCACCTACGGCGGCGCGACCCTGCTGCCGGCTTCCGAGACCACCCGCAAGGAACCGGAATTCGAGCCGTCCGAGAAACAGCGCGACGATCTCAATGTCGACGCGGTATTCGCCAAGCTGAAAACCATCGGTGGCAAGAAGCCGGAGGACGAATAGGGTTCCCGCAAAATCCCTTCTCATCGAGGGTTACTTTCTGTCGCTGAAGGCGCATGATTCGCGCCGAATCGGAGAGGACTTGAGATGGCAGGAATTTGCTTTCTGATCGCGCTGCTGCTCGGCGGAGCCGCCTTCCTCTTCAGGGAATCGGCGGCCCAGATTTCGATCGGGACATCCTGGGCTGCCGATGTCTGCTCGACGTCGCAACTGTTTTGCCACCATCCGGAATATCTCGCCTATGCCGGCGGCGTGATGCTGATCGTCGCCATCGGCGCCAAGCTCGGCAGCCTCGCGCATTAGGCGTGGGCCGTTGTTTGTCGTAGCCCGGATAAGCGAAGCGATATCCGGGAACGAACACATCGCCGGCCCCGGATTCGCTTCGCTCATCCGGGCTACGAGACAACCGATTTCGATTTCGAGTAACCATCATTCGCCGGACACAACTCCGCGATCTCGCCGCGCGATGCGCCCGAGTTTTGCTTAAAACGTCCCGCCTTCTGAAGATCAGAGGGCGCAGTGCTACCCCAAGAGGGGAGCAGGGAATGCCGGGCGCCCAACGCGCCCGCAGCCTCGCGTGTAGTGGAAGAAACACGCGAGTTAGTCACCACGGTCACGCCGGAATCGCCCGGCATTCCCCGCGCAATGGTTTTAACGGTTTCCTTCGTGCTCTCCCCGGTGACCGGGCTTTGTTGCCACCGTCGTCGGCGAAACTCTCTTTCGCCAACTTGACGCCGGCGTCGGGGCGTCAGGACCACACGACTTCGCCGTCCGCGTCACGCGCCGTTCGTCTTTCGGCACTATCCGCGTCCACCACATCCCGCCCCGCGTTCGTGACGATCGCGAGCCGCCCCTCTGTGGGACGAGACGGCGAGAGATATGCAGGTGATTTGGGTCAGAAGGGAATGGAAGAATTTTTGCAAAGGCGGCTGGACACGACCCCGATCGGCAGATCACGTGATTTGCCCGTCGGGCTTGGCGAGAGGAAAAACCTCCTCCGCTACAGACGAACCGGATTGCTCAAGCTTGTATTCGCCGAGATCGCGCTGCTTCTCCTCGGCGCGCGCCGCGGCGTTGGCGCGCCGGACGTCGCGGTCCTTGCGGCAGGCGACATATTCGGGCGAGCCGGCCTGAACATTGTTGGCGCGGCAGAACGCGTCGTCGTCACCGAGAGCGACCGATGTGTCGCCGCGGTGCGAGCAGGCCGCGAGCACCGGGGCAGCCCGTGTCAACGCGACGGGAAATTTCGATTTCATGCGTTGCGGTCCCGTCAAAGCAGAAATGATACCGCTAGTGTTCCAATGAATCACTCGCGCCCGTCACGCCTTCTTCAAGAACTCCGTCCGCAGCACCAGGCCCTTGACCTTGTCGGTGCGGCCTTCGATCTCGGCAGGGTCGTCGGTGAGGTGGATGTTCCTGATCACGGTACCGCGCTTGAGCACCGTGGAGGAGCCTTTCAGCTTGAGGTCTTTTATCAATGTGACGCTGTCGCCCTCGGCGAGAGCTGCGCCATTCGAGTCCCTGACCTTGATGTCCATGTGGTGATATCCTTGCGGGGGAGAGAAAGTGAGAGCCGTTCCTTCCGTCTCCCCCTGTGAGAGAAGGTGGAAGAAAACGCCCAGCACTACGGCCGAACCGGATTGTTCAGCATGTATTCGGCAAGACCGCGCTGCCTCTGGTCAGCTTTCGCCGCGGCGTTGGCGCGCTGGACGTCGCGGTCCTTGCGGCAGGCGACATATTCGGGCGAGCCTACCTGAACATTGTTGGCGCGGCAGAACGCGTCGTCGTCGCCCATAGAGACCGAGGTGTCGCCGCGGTGCGAGCAGGCCGCAAGCGCCAGGGCCGCCAGTGTCAGCGCGATGGCAAATTTCAATTTCATCCGTTTATCTTCCGCCGCCTCAAACAACGAGATAACGCCGTCATTGCGAGGAGCGAAGCGACGAAGCAATCCATTTCCCTGCTGCAAAGGGTGGATTGCTTCGCTTCGCTCGCAATGACGAAATCCTTACTTCCGTTCATTGACGGCGTTTTTAATCAGGCTCCCCGGGACAAAATCCAGAACAATGCGGCCTATTCAAGAACGCCAGCTCACACCCTCCCCTTCAGCGCCTCGCCGATTTCGTCCAATACCTTGGGGTCCTCGATGGTGGCGGGCATCGTCCAGGGCTCGCCGTCGGCGATCTTCTTGATGGTGCCGCGCAGGATCTTGCCCGACCGGGTCTTCGGCAGCCGGCCCACCGTGATCGCCAGCTTGAACGCCGCGACGGGGCCGAGCTTGTCGCGCACCAGCGCCACGATCTCCTTCTCGATCTCGGCATGGCTGCGCGTGACGCCGGCCTTCAGCACCAGGAAGCCGCAGGGCACCTCGCCCTTGATCGCGTCGCTGACACCGAGCACGGCGCATTCGGCGACGTCTGGGTGCGAGGCGAGAATCTCCTCCATGCCGCCGGTGGAGAGCCGGTGGCCGGCGACGTTGATGATGTCGTCGGTGCGGCCCATCACATAGACATAGCCGTCCTCATCCTTGTAGCCGGCGTCGGAGGTTTTGTAGTAGCCGGGAAACTCGTTGAAGTAGGCTTCCCTGCACCGCTCGTCCTGCTGCCACAGGGTCGGCAGGCAGCCCGGCGGCATCGGCAGCTTGATCACGATCGACCCCATGGCGCCCGCCGGCAGCGGGTGAGCGGCCTCGTCGACCACGTCGACCTGATAGCCCGGCATCGGCACCGTCGGCGAGCCATGCTTCACCGGCAGCATGCCGAGCCCGACCGGATTGCCGGCGATGCACCAGCCGGTTTCGGTCTGCCACCAGTGATCGATCACCGGGACCTTCAATTGCGCCTCCGCCCACTCGACCGTCGGCGGATCGGCGCGCTCGCCGGCCAGAAACAGCGTGCGGAATTTCGAGAGATCGTACTGGCGGATGAACTTGCCGTCCGGGTCTTCCTTGCGGATGGCGCGAAACGCGGTCGGCGCGGTGAACAGCGCAACCGCCTTGTGTTCCGAAATCACCCGCCAGAAGGCGCCGGCGTCCGGCGTGCCGACCGGCTTGCCCTCATACATGATCGAGGTCGCGCCATGAAACAGCGGCCCGTAGATGATGTAGCTGTGGCCGACCACCCAGCCGATGTCGGAGCCGCACCACCAGACCTCGCCGGGGTTGACGCCATAGAGATTGAACATCGACCATTTCAGCGCCACCAGATGTCCGCCATTGTCGCGCACCACGCCCTTGGGAACGCCGGTCGTGCCCGAGGTGTAGAGGATGTAGAGCGGATCGGTCGCCTCGACCGGCACGCAAGGCGCGGATTTTTTCGCAGCGATGGCCCTGGCGCGCAGCTCGGCCCAATCGTGGTCGCGCCCGGCGACGAGATCGCAGCCCTCTTGCGGGCGCTGCAGGATGATGCAGGCCTGCGGCTTGGCGCCGGACAGCCGGATCGCCTCGTCGAGCAGCGGCTTGTAGTGCACGATGCGGCCGGGCTCGAGCCCGCAACTCGCCGAGAGGATCAGCTTCGGCCTCGCGTCCTCGATCCGCGTCGCCAGTTCCTTGGCCGCAAAGCCGCCGAACACCACGCTGTGCACCGCGCCGATCCGCGCGCAGGCCAGCATCGCCACCATGGCTTCCGGCACCATCGGCATATAGAGGATGACGCGGTCGCCCTTGGCGACGCCGAAATCCTGCATGATGGCGGCAAGCGTCTTCACCTCATGCAGCATCTGCGCATAGGTGAATTTGGTGACGCTGCCCGACAGCGGCGAATCGTGGATCAGCGCCAGTTGATCGGCGCGGCCGCCCGCGACATGGCGGTCGAGCGCGTTGTAGCAGGTGTTGACCACGGCGCCGGCGAACCAGCGGCCGTAAAGTCCCAAGGTGGGATCGAAGATCTTTTTCGCCGGCTCGATCCAGTCGATTTCGGCCGCCGCCTCGCGCCAGAACCCTTGCGGATCGGCGAGCGAGCGGGCATGGACCTCATGATAGCGGCTGTTGTCCTGAACGTTCATGGCGTCACTCCCCGGCAGCGGCCTCGCGCCTCGTCATGTCACGACGACGCGGCCGACCGTCAATCTGTTGGTCCGCCATTGTCACGGGAAGCAGCGACAGTTCAAGGCGAAAACGCTGCATATTTCGACTAACCCAGCCTGACCCAGGGCGTGAACTTATAAACCGATGGCGTTGGCGAACGTCCGCCCGGGGTGTGCGGATAACGGACTTTGAGCCGGACATCGCGTAGCGTCGAAAATGTGCCGTCAAGAAACTCACGCACACTTTGCCGGTTCGCAGCAAGAACGATTCGGGAACTACGAGACCGAACGCCAAGTTGATGATCAACTCATAGTCCAGCCGTTTGATCTAAATCAAAGAGGAATGACGAGAGACTATCGTCTATTTGCACAAGATGATTCTCCATGGATTAGCGGGAGAGAAAGATGTCGTTGAAGGAAGAAATTACCAAGGCCATCGGTGCCCATGGAATGTGGAAGGCGCGTCTCAAGATGGCGATCGAAACCGGCAAGACTGATGCAAGCGTCACGGATGTCGGGAAAGACAACGTATGCGCATTCGGACAATGGTTATACGGGCCAAGCGTCGATGCCGCGATGAAAGGCAGCGGCGAGTTCAAGGAAGTTCAGAAACTGCATGCAGAGTTTCACAAGATAGCGGCTCAGGTGCTGCAACTGGCACTGCAAGGAAAGAAGGCTGAGGCCGACAAAGTGATGGCGCAGGGTAGCGCTTTTACCGACGTGTCGGGGCGGCTAACCTCGGCAATGATGCGTTGGCAAAAGACAACGGGTTGAGGCCCTCGGGGCGCACGGTCATTCGCGTCGTTCTGACCGCGGGCCAACCACTTCCGGTCTCCCCTGATAAGAGACATCCTCGGCATCCGTCGGCAAGTCTCAAGGGTGCCAGGAATTCGCAGCGATTTGCATCCAATTTCGGCAGGACAAACCGTCAGGATTGTTCGATCGGAAATTTCCGGTTCATGAATTTCGACTTTTGCACCGCCCGCAACTCGCGGGCGAACAGCGCGAGCGAAAATTGCATTCAGTTTTGAATATGCGATCTAGCGCAACCTTACCGGCAGAATCTCCGCAGAAAGCTGCATTTCGTCCCCGAGGTGATAACCGTAGTATGCCGGCCGGGAAATCAGACGCAGGAACAAGAAAAGGCGAAACCGCAGCCGCCGCAGCAATCCCATATCCCTGGCCGGCAGCAGATTCTCATGCGAGACATGCACGATCCATTGCCGGGGGTTGGCGGGCAGGTCGATCTCGTGATGGCGCGCCATGTCCTCAAGGTATCGCTCGACGTTCGGCTCTTCCATGAAGCCGAAACGCAATTTGACGCTGATGACGCTGCCGCGATCCTTGTCGCGGTCGAACGCGATCACGCGAACGCGATCGTCGTGGACGTAAGGCACCTTCGGGTGGATCACCTCGACGAGAATAAGGTTACGCGGCAGGACGCCGTAGCGATCCCATAGCAAGCTGACCAGGGTAGGTGCTCTATCGGTCAGATGACGCACCTCTGTCGGCGCGAGCACGAGCGCGTTGCGTTCGATGAAAGCGGTGCCCTTGCGGTGCTGCTCGACAATGTCGGCCATGGTGTGCGTCGACCGGGCGTTATAGGCCGCGAACGTCGCCTTGCGGCCCCAGCGCCAAGTCGCCATGACGAGGAAGCTCACAATGCCAATTCCCAGCGGTATGAAACCTCCCTCCAGGAACTTCAGCGAGCTTGCAATCAGAAAGGCGCCGTTCACCCCGACCAAGGCGCCCCAGATCAAGGCGGTTGGCGTGGCGCCCCATCCCCAATAGCGCCGGGCGACGCTGAACATCGCAGCGGAAGTGATCACCATGACGCCCGAGACCGCAAGCCCATAGGCTGCCGCGAGACCGGCGGACGAGCGAAATACAACCACTAACGTGACGCAGCCGGCATAGAGCGTCCAATTGACGAGGGGAATGTAGACTTGTCCGGAATGTGCCTGATGCGTGTGGCGCACGTTCAGCCGGGGGAAAAGCCCGAGGCCGACAGCCTGGGAGACCAGCGAAAACGCGGCTGAAATCAAGGCCTGAGAGGCAACAATGGTCGCCAGCGTCGCAAGCACGACGAGTGGCACGAGCAGAGCCTGGGGCACCAGATTGTAGAAGAGCTTGCCGCCTTCAACCGGAGCGCCGGTTAGCAGATAGGCGCCCTGGCCGAGATAGTTCAGAAGGAGCGCCGGAAAGACAATCGCGAACCAGCTGATGCGGATCGGCCGCGCACCGAAGTGGCCTAGATCGGCATACATCGCCTCGCCGCCGGTGACGACCAGCATCATTGCGCCCAGGATCAGGAGTGAGCCGCGCGTCCCGGCCCGAAGCAGGAAGCCGGCGCCATAGCTGGGATCGAACGCAGCGAGGATATCCGGCTGTCGAATTATCGCGGCAAGGCCGAGCATCGCGATCACGACAAACCACACCAGCAGTAGCGGACCGAAGACCACCCCGATGCCAGCCGTCCCCTTGAATTGAACAGCGAACAATGCGGTCAGCAGGACGACTGTGATCGGAACGATCAAAGTCGAGAACGCAGGGGTGGCGACCTCCAGCCCCTCGACTGCCGACAGCACGCTGATGGCTGGCGTGATCATGCCGTCGCCCAGCAGGAGTCCGGCACCGAGCATCAGCGACCACAGCAAAGCCCTTCTGCCTTCATTCCTGAACCGATGCAGCAGGCCATAGAGGGCGAAGACGCCACCTTCGCCGTCGTTGTCGGCGCGCAGCACCAGCAGCGCGTACTTGATCGCGACGATGATCGTGAGGGTCCAGATCGCGAGCGATATGGCGCCGAGGACATTTTCCGGCGTTCTGCCAATGTGAGCCGAGCCGAAGAATATCTGATCGATCGCGTACAGCGGAGAGGTACCGATGTCCCCGAAAACGACGCCCAGCGCGCTGATGGCGAGCGCTGTCGTATTTCCGCCGGATGTATGGCCTTGTACGCTTTCAGCGCACGCGTCGGCGTTAGGCTTGCTTTGGCTTCGGCCTCGCTTCTTCATTCGCACCGAGATTCCTGCTTCTGAGTAACATTGTCCCGATGCGTTCCGTTCACTAGCTTAGCTCAGTTGCTCGGCCTGATATTGATCGGTGTCAAATTTCCCCCAGGGCGGGCCTGCAGCAAGGGTCCCATCGCCGCGGCCCCGGGTGATCCGCGCCCGAGGCTAGGCGATCGCGCCATGGCGCGCTACTCTTCTTCCGCTTTGCGTTGTCTCGGCTGCAACAGACCGGTGATCCATGGACAGCGATCCCTCACAGATTCCAGTTCTGCCAATCCCGTTCGAGCACGGTCTCAGTCGCTTTGCGCAGAGCCTCGCCAGAGGACAGGCCAAGATCGTCGCGATCGGTTCGTCGACGACGGCGGGCGAAGGCAACATCAAGGCCTATCCGGGGCGGCTGCTGTCGTTCCTGCAGAACGAATATCCGAACGCCAGGATCATCATGGTCAACCAGGGTATCGGCGGCCAGGAAGCGCCGGTCGAGCTTCAGCGGTTCGATACCGACGTCATCGCCGAGAAGCCCGATCTGGTGATCTGGCAGGTCGGAACGAACGCAGTCTGGCAAGGCCCGGACCAGAATCCTCCACCTCCCTCCTTCGACGAAACCACCACGGCCATCCGCGATGGACTCGTCCAGCTGCGCGACGAAACGCAGGCCGACGTCATCCTGATGGACCTCCAATATGTGCCGGCCGTGCTGACGCCGGCCAAGAAGGACAAGGCGATCGCGATGGTCGAGATGATCAGCGAACTGGCGCGGGACGCCGGCGTCAATGTGTTCCGCCGGTTCGCATTCATGAAGGGCTTGTATCAGGTCGAGCAGGTCTCGTTCGACCGGATGGTCGACCCGGCGGATAACAGCAGGCTGCACGACAGCGACTGGGCCACGGAGCGTGTGGCGTGGGCGGTGAAGCTCGCGATCGTCGGCGGCGTCGACAAGGCACGGTCGTCGGGAGCCGCGAATATCAGCTAGAGCGAGATGGCTCTTCGTTAAATCGCCGTCTCGCTCTGTCTTTTTGTTTAAGCATGATCTTTTCGGAAAACCGGTGTCCACTTTTCCGGATCATGCTTGAGAGCATGATGAGATTTGCATTTGCTTTCTGGCAGGGTG
Organism: uncultured Pseudomonadota bacterium; assembly: GCA_963813165.1. Classification (GTDB taxonomy): domain Bacteria; phylum Pseudomonadota; class Alphaproteobacteria; order Rhizobiales; family Xanthobacteraceae; genus Bradyrhizobium. The sequence continues at coordinate 137,793 of CAWEYJ010000004.1, forward strand.
CGGCGGACGATTCCCGCCGTGCCGCCAGCCGCGCGCTACGCCGCCTTTTGAAGCGGATGGATCTGCGATCTCCGCGCCGCAAGCGCGCAACCGCATTCGTGCACCATGCCCTGGTCAATAACGAAGCCGCGCTTTTCCAACAACGCGCGAAGAGCCTGGTTCGCTGCCGGCTTCTGAGCGTCGACCCAAACCACCAGCACCGCGCGGGTGCCAAGGAAATTCACCAGCCAGTCCAGCGTCGCCTCGAGCGTCCCAAGCGTGCGTCGTCGCCAATCGACCAGCGCGACGTCGTACTGGCCGGCCGGACGGCCGCAGTTGCCCGTCGCCGCCGCGCGCGGATAACCGCGCCGATGCAACTCCAGCATCAACTCCATGCTCCTGGAACCGGCTACGATGATGCGGTGCTGCGTCGAGCAGCCCGCAAGCGCGATCATCGGTTCAATAATTCTGTCGCCAGTAGTACCCTGAAGAGAGGACATAACTGCACCTATTCTTGTTCTTTCTCACCTGTTGCGCCGACCACGTCTCGCGAAGAATCATCCGCCGGGCGGCGGAATTTACGAGAGCGCTTGAATCGGGATGCATATCTAGCGTGCGGGATATTTAGTTTCGAGGGGGCTGCGAGTTCCGCCGTATATGAGCCGCATAAGCTACGCGATGCATCACGAAGTTGACCGTGTTGCCGTTAAACCGGTCGCCTTGGCGAACGCTGACGTCGCCACCAGGCTAGAGCGTTTTCCAGCGAAAGCCTGCCCCGCACTTGATGCGAAGTGGATACCGGTTCGCGTCAAGAAAACGCAGTCAAATAAAGACATAGAGCCTCCGTTCCGATTCCATCGGAACGGAGGCTCATAGGCGCTGGACGGCATTTATTCCGCTCTTAGAACAGGCCGCCGCGATCCCCCTCGAATTTATACGCTTTGCCGTTCACCTTCTCGGCACGCGTTCGGTCCTTCGACGATGGAAATAGAAGATCCAATTCGGTTTCTTCAAATTCACCGGCGAGCGTTCGCGCTACCTGGAGGCCAAGATGCCCGTCTATCATGCATATATCGTTGGGTCGCACAGCCGCTTCATTGGGGCGGTTCGGATGGATTGTGCCGACGATGACACCGCCATCAAATCCGCCAGTCGTCTCGTCGACAGGCACGATGTGGAGCTTTGGCACATGGATCGACCCGTAGTCAGGTTCGATGCCGCGTCAAAGCAGATGTTCAAAAAGCGAGCGGAGGCACCGGGCCCAGCCGCATCGCGAGGCTAGATGAGTCCGCTAAAGCATGATCCGGAAAAGTGGACACCGGTTTTCCGAAAAGATCATGCTTAAACAAAAAGATAGAGCGAGACGGCGATTCAACGAAGAGCCATCTCGCTCTAGTGCGTTTTCCAGCGAAAGCCTGCCCCGCACTTGATGCGGGGTGGATACCGGTTCGCGTCAAGAAAACGCGTCAAATAGGGACATAGAGCCTTCGTTCCGATTCCATCGGAACGGAGGCCCTAGTGCCGCGCCATCGCCAACAGATGGTCCAGCCGTTCCTTCATGGCCTTCTGCAGGTCGTAGTCGGGCCGGCCGAACGCGGCATTGCGGCGGGCGATGAAATCATCCTGCTCGCGCTGCAGGGCGCGGCCGGCGCCGGGATTGGCGCTGCCGGCGTCGCGGACCGCCTTGGCGTTCGCCACACTGATCTGGCGGTCGAGATTGGCCAGATCAGGGTTGGCGCAGATCGCCTTCTCGACCGCGCGCCGGGCGCTGGCGCAATCAAAGCTCGGCCGGTTGTTGACCGCCATCTGGGCGCCGATGCGCTCCAGCTCCAGCGCCAGCGACTTGTAATTGCCTTTGGCCGCGGGGTGATCCGGGTTCAGCTTGATCGCCGCGGCGAAATCGGCAAGCGCGCGCGGCCGGTCGCCCTTCTTGCGCCAGAGCTCGCCGCGGGCGTTGAAGATGTCGGCCAGCGTCGGATCGAACCGCAGCGCGGCGTCGTCATCGCCGATGGCGCGGTCGATCTGGTCCTTGCGATCATAGGCGCCGGCGCGCGCGATCAGCGCCTTGATGCGGTCGGCTTTCAAGGTCTTTTCGCCGTCAATCAGCGGGCCGCACATGGCGATGATCTTGTCATCGTCCTGGGCCTCCGCGGCGGCAAAGCAGGGCGCCGGGTCGATCGGCGGCGCCGTGACGGGCTCCGTGCCTTCCTTGGCCGCGCCGTGCGACAACGCAATCCACAGCACGGCAGCGACCGCCAGGTGCTGGATCGGGGATGTGAACCGTCGCCGCATCGGTCAAGCCGCTTGGAATCTTTCTCACGTCGTCCCGGCGAACGCCGGGACCACGCGAGAGGATTAACTCAACTCGTCTTCAGCGTAATCCCGCCATCCACCACCAGCTCGATGCCGGTGATGTATCTCGACTCGTCGGAGGCGAGAAACAGCGCCGCGTTGGCGACGTCCCAGGCCTCCCCCATATGTCCCATCGGCACCTGCGCGTCGCGCGCGCGCCACATCGCCTCGACGTCGCCGCTGGCATAACTTGCCGCCAGCCCAGCGGAGTTTTCCACCATCGGCGTTTTCATCAGGCCCGGAAGAATGGCGTTGACCCGGACATTGTTCGGCGCGAATTCGACCGCGGTGGTGCGCGTCATCTGGTTCATCGCGGCCTTGGTCGTGGCATAGGTGACGTAGGACACCCCGAGATGACGAATCGAGGCGATCGACGAAATATTGATGATCGAGCCGCCACCCTGCCGCACCATCACCGGAATGACGTGCTTCATCGCAAGATAGGCGCTTTTGAGATTGACCGCGAATACGCGGTCCCAATCCGCCTCCGACACCTCGACAACGCTTCCCACCTCGGCGATGCCGACATTGTTGTCGAGCACGTCGATGCGGCCAAAGGCTATCAGGCAGGCCGCCACCATGGCCTCGACATCGCCGGCGCGCGATACATCGGCGGTGAACGCGGCCGCGTTGCCGCCCTCGGCGGCGATGATCCTGACGGTCTCTTCCGCGGCGGCCGCGTTGCGATCGACGCAGAACACCCGGGCGCCCTCGCGCGCGAAGGTGACGGCGGTCGCCTTGCCGTTGCCCCAGCCTGGCCCGATCGAGCCCGCTCCGACCACAAGTGCTGTTTTCCCCTTGAGCCGTTCCATCGACTTCTCCCGCTTATGATGTGTTATCGTAGCCCGGATCGGGCGAAGCGCAATCCGGCAACGCCTGTCGTGCGATAGCTGCAATCCCGTCTTGCAATCCGCGGGACGGCTTGGCGCTGGCCGCGTGGGGCTGGAGCATCTACGATGGGATTGCAACAACCGGTCCATCAGAGGCCGGTCTATCCGGGAGAACGCCGCAATGACTGCCCATCGTGCCGCTGGATCATCCGTCAGCTTGTGCTTCCTCAGGTTATCCTCCGTTGGATTGTTCCTGGGAGCGGCGATCCTGCTCGCCGGCTTCAGCGTCCATCCCGTCGCCGCCAAGCCGTTCATGATCGTCGGTCTCGATGAAAAGGTCTTGTGGGACGCCGATGGCAAGCCCGTTCTCGCGCCCGACGGCAAGGACGCGGTGCTGATCGTCGATCTCGCCAGTCCCGAAAGTCCCAAAATCGCAGCTTCCCTGCCGCTGAAGAATTCGGTGATCGGCCCGCCGGTCAATGTCGACATCGACCCGACCGGATCGATCGCCTTGGTGGCGGACTCGGTCGATATCGTCAAGGACGGCGACGCGCTGAAACAGGTGCCGGACAACAAGATCTACGTCATCGATCTCAAGGCGAGCCCGCCCAGGCTGGCGGCGACCCTCACCGGCGGCAAGCAGCCGTCGGGACTGAACATCAGCCCGTCCGGTAAGATGGCGCTGGTGGCCAACCGCGGCGATAATTCGATCAGCGTGCTTTCGATCGACGGCACCGACGTCAAGATCACCGATACCATCGCGATGCCCGACAGCGTCGCGCATGTGATGTTCACGCCGGACGGCAAGCGGGCGCTGGCGGTGAGGTTTCCGGCGCACAAGGTGTCGGTGCTCGACATCGTCGGCGACAAGGTGACCTATAACAAGGTCGATCTGCCGACCGGCCAGTGGCCCTACAATGTCGTGGTGACGCCCAACAGCGGATTGGCGCTCACCTCCGACAATGGCGGCGCCGGCTCGTCGGACGGCAGTGTCGATACCTCAAGCGTGATCGATCTCGACGCCAAGCCGCCGCGCATCATCGACCGGGTGGTGGTCGGCGACGGCCCCGAGGGCCTGGCGATGTCGCCGAAGGGCGATCTCGCGGTCGCCATCATCCTGCGCGGCTCCAACAACAGGAACGCGTTTTACTACCACAAGAACGGCAGCGTCTCGGTGCTGAAGATCGACGGCAAGAAGGTGACCAGGACCCAGGACATCGAGGTCGGCGGCCTGCCCGAGGCCGCGCAGTTCACGCCCGACGGCAAATACATTCTGGTCGGAAACTACCTGGACCAGGATTTCTCGATCCTGAAGGTCAACGGCACCAAAGTCACCGACACCGGCAAGCGCTTCAAGGTGCCGGGACATCCGGCCTCGGCGCGCATGAGCCGCTAGGGTGCCGTCGGCGCCCTATTGAAACGTCATGTCGAGGCATTTCGAAATGTCGGAGCCGAGGCCGGAACTGATGGTGATGCAGCCGCGCGCCTTTTGCGCGGTGGTGTCGGCGGCCCACACCGCATAGCCGCCGGGGCCAAAAAACGAATTGGTGTTGACCGCCTCGGTTTCGGTGGCGTCGAAGGAGTAGTGCGAATCGGTCTCGAAGATGCGCGGCTTTTTGGTGCAACCGCCATCGGTCTGGACGTTGATCACTTCCCTGTTGTCCCGCGTCAGCGCCAGGCTGACCGAGCATCTGAAATATTCCGAGGTCTTGACGTTGAAAATGTAGGCGTAGGATTTGCAGGTCGCGGTGTTGAGCTTTCCGGCGCTGAGGCCGCGGCTGCAGGAAATTCGCTGGTTGTGGCTGAGCTGGAAATCATCGGCATGGGCAACGGGGGCCAGCGTCGCCAACAGCGATGCTGCGCCCAGGCAAATCTTCATGACGTGGTGCATCCGAATCATCCCCATGACTTATTTCGTGACGGCGTTTCTAGACTTAAACTGCAACATAGTCGCGAAGTCGGATGCGGGAAATCACGGAAAATCACAAAGTCGCAGCCAAACATCCGCCGACGAACGCAACGCACTATATTGACGGGCGAATGGTGTTCGTGGTTTGTTCGAGAAACGAGAACCGTCGCCGGGAGTATGCATCATGACCCAATTTTCGACACTGAGGCTTTTTTCGACGCCGGTGCTTTTTTCAGTCAGGACGCTTTTGATCGCAGCCGCGCTGACGGCGATGACGACATCGGCATTTGCGCAAGCCGCCGCGCCGACACCCTGGGTGCTTGCGCCGGACATGGGCTACGGCTACGGCAAGGACGGCAAGACGTTTTCCTACAAGATGGGCACCGACAACGCCAATCTGCTGCTCAAAGGTGCGAGGAAGGTCCCCAAGGGCACGCTGTTCTTCATCGGCGCGAACGGACAACTCTACATGCGGACCGGCCCGTATCTTGAAGGCGACGGCAAATTCATGTTCGGGCCGGGCTGAGAGAACCGATACGAGTTGTCCCGGCCGGGCGGTCCGGGACGGCGATGAACTAAAACGCCGCCGCGAGCTCCCTTGCGCCCGGCAGGTTGCTGTTGCTGTCCATCCGCGCATCGGTGACATCGAGCAGTTTCGCCACCGTGTTATGGCGGATCGCCACCGGGTTGCGTTCGTAGCCGCCGCGCTGGAAAAAATTCGAGGTCGGGACCTGCTCGCGCATCGCCTGCGGCATCGTCACCATGTCGAGACCGGTGCCGTCGCCGGTGAGGTTCATCATCTCGAGCTCGGCGGCGCTGAGCGGACGGGAGTATCCCTTGGCGCGGGCGAAGAGGACGGAGGTCAGGAGCTTGTGGGTCTGCAGCAGCGGACCGACGTCGACATCCAGCACCATGGCATGCATCGCCCAGCCCTGCGGTGAATCGCCGATCTTCTCGTGCTGCGACCACTCGTCCGGCACCGAGCGTGCCACGGCCACCATCTGCTTCAACACCGCAATCTTGCGCTCCATCGCCTGGCGCGGCGCGCCGAACAATGACGCGGCCTTTTGCGTCAGCGCCCTGACGAATTCGGATCCCTGCTCGGCCAGGAGTTCGACGGTGTTGGTCGTGAGCAACTGGTTATAGCCGATGGCGGTGGAAATGGCGCGCTTGCCGCCGTGCTCGATGCCCGATTGCACATCGTAATTGCCGGTGCCGCCGGTCTCGAACGAATAGACCCGCACTGCCTGATCGCGGGTGAGCCCGGCCGCCGCCGCGACGCGGGCATAGGCGCGCTTGAATTCGAGCTCGCTTGCGGGCCGTTGCGGCTTGAACTGGTATTGCTGGGCGGCAGCCTGCAATAGGTCGGCGACGACCGGAATGGCCTTGTGCTCGCGCGGCGGACGTTCCGGCTGGGGCTCCGGCGCCGGATTTGCCGGCCGCCTCGGCCCGGTATAGACCGGCGGTTGCGTCAGGACATAATCATCGAGCGTGATGGGCTGATGATCGCGCCGCTTGGCATTGCGGCCACGCCGTTTCTCGGAAATCGCGCTCCAATAGGCGCCGGCTTCCTGCTCGAATGCCGCCCGCGCTTCGAGATATTGCTTCAGCAGGCGATGGTATTCGGCGATCGCGGGCTCCGAGGCGATCTGCGCCATCGCGTCGGCCGCAGCGGCTGGCAGCGGGCGCGTTTCCATGGCGCTGCCCCGCGGCGCGGCTACCAGCAGCGCGAGCGCGAGGTATCCAAGGCTGTGACGAATCGCTTCGGGGCGCATGGTGTCGTTGTAGCAAGCGCGCCGCGCAAGTCAGCCCCGAAACCGCGAGAATGTTTGGCGCCGATCGGACGGCGGCTACTTCCAGGCAAATACCGGCTGTTCCAGTTCGGCGACACGGGTCTCGCGACCGGCGAGCACTTCGCTGAACTGGTAGATCAGCGCCGCGGTCGGCGCGTGGATCAGCTGGCCGGCCAGATGGAAGCGGATCACGCGGCGATCGCTTTCCGGAATCGCGGTGAAGTCGAACGCGTCGGCCCGTTCAATATCCGAAAGTGCGATGCGATGTACCGAGGCCACCTCCGCCGGGTTGGGCGACAGTGCCGCAGTGTCGGCCACCCACACCACGACCGGGGTAATCAGGTAGCCGGACCGGGTCGGATAATCGTCGAGCAGGCCCAGCACCGCATCGGGCGCAAGCCCGAGGCCGACCTCTTCGTGAAGTTCGCGCAGCGCCGCTTCCGCCGGTGTCTCGCCCGCGTCGCAGCGCCCGCCCGGCAGTGCCCATTGGCTGCCGTGGGCGCGCAGGTCCGCCGCGCGCCGGGTCAACAGCAGCGCCGTTGCGCCAGAAGCGTCCCCGCCGCGCGCATCGCCGGCCGCGACGAGCGCGATGGCGACCGCGGCCCGCTTCAGCGCGGGCGCCGGCTCGCCGGCGGGCAGGCGCGAGAATGCCGCGCAATGCCCGGCAATATTCCGTCTTGTGGCATCATCGAATGGCCGGATCATCCCGCTTGACTACACCACGTCAGCCATTGATGAAATGACCGGAAATCGCAAAATACCTCACCGCAAACCTCACCAAAAATGACGGGAAAGACCTGACATGAGCGACATGGCCGCGGAGAAACTCAAAGCCTCCGGCTGGACCATTGTCGAGACCACCGGGTTCCTCAGCCTGGTCGGTCCGCTATGGCAGCGGGTCGTGAACGGCGAGCACGAATATGCGCTGGTCGCGCAGGACAAGCACCATAACCGCAACGGCCTGGTGCAGGGCGGGCTCCTGATGACGTTCGCGGACCGCACCTGCGGCATGACGGCGCGCTTCGTATCGGGCCGGCCGAGCCTCGCCACGGTGCAGATGGACACCCATTTCGTCGACAGCGCGAAGATCGGCGAGATCCTGCTGTCGAAGCCCCGCGTGGTCCGCAACACCCGCAGCCTGATCTTCCTGACCACCGAGGTGACTGCCGTCACCGAGGCGGCCGCCGATAACCGCTGCATCGCGATGGCCAACGGGGTGTTCAAGGTCTTGAAGAGCCATTGAGCGCGCTGGCGCTTTGGCCAGGCGTTCACAAGGTCCCGCCGAAAGAAAATCATGGCTATTCGGGCTTAAAAGGCGCATCATTAACTAGTGTTCGCCTCAAGCGCCGGATGCTGGCGTCTTTCAGAAAGCTGCGAACAGACGATTTACAACAGAGCTGGCGAAGCAGCGCGAAAGCGGTTCAATTTTCATTGAACAGCCCGGACCGCGCGCAGATGCAGGAAGCTGATCTTGATAAGGTCGCGACGCGAAACGGTGACATTCAGGCATCCATTCCGGATCAAGGGCATCGACCGCCAGTTGCAGGCCGGAGCTTACGAAGTCGTGACCGACGAAGAGATGATCGAAGGCCTGTCATTTCCGTGCTATCGCCGCGTCGCCACCATGATCATGGTTCCGGGCGCGCCGCCGCAACATTCCTCGATCGAGATGATTTCCATCAGCTCGGTCGATCTCGCCGATGCGCAGCAGGCCGATGCGGTCGCATCGCAATGAACAGGCATTACGGCATCATTGAAACCAGTCCGCAGCGTTCGGCAGCAACGCCCACGCCTCACAGCTAAGGAAGCCACATGCAAATTCTTTCCGCGCGTCACGTCAAAACCGAAGAATCGCTGCGTCTCGGCGTGGTGTCTGGCTGGTACAGCACCAAGGTGAGCGGCACCTTCGTCACCGGCCCTCATGCCACGCAGGAAGATTGCCTTTCGAAGATCGCCGAGCTCAATCCGCCACCGGCCAGAAAGAAATTCTGACGGCCGGGGTTTGGCAGTCTGTCCCATCAAGGAGACTTCGACATGGCGCTCACCCAAGGCAATTTTCAGGAGTACGACTTCAACCGGATGGTGGTGCGCTTCACCATGAAGAACGACCAGGCCGACATCGCCTGCGCCGTCTCAACCGACGCGATGGATCAGCTTGAAGGCTCGTCGCGGACGCCGCCGGCGCAGCGCGAGCAGCAATTCCTGCGGCTGCGCGACCGCATCGAGGAACGCGCCGCGCGGAAGTTCAGCGATGTCGAACTGGAGGGCAACCCTCCGGGCGTGATTCTGCGCGCCATCGATTTTCGTCCGCCGCGTACTTGAATGGGCACCGCGATTTTCGGGTTACACGCCGAAGGTCCGTCGGTTTCGAACATCTGGCGCTGAAACCGGAGAAAGCCCGGCGTGAACCGGCGATGGGCGCCGGAGGCTATTAAATATATATTTTAAACAACTCCTTTCCATCCCGAAATCCTACCTCGTCATTGCTACATCAGCCGCCGAGCAAAACGCGACGCCATGTGGGTGCCGCTTGCGGTACGAATTTTGCTTGAAGCAAGCACAGTGACGCTGCGCGACCGTGCGGCCTTCCCACGGGGATAACCGGGTGATGTCTTACAGGCCTGCAAACATGCTAATTCCGCTGCCGTCAACTCGCGCGCGGCCATCGATGCCAGGTGCATCCGCCGCTGGCCGATGGCTCCGCCGCAAACCGATGTTGATGGGCTTCGCCTTGATCGCGATCGTGGTTGCCGGATTCGGTATCGGTCCCGCCGCTGCGGAAAATCCCGACATCAGCAGCCGGCGCGCATCCGAGCGAACGGATTTTACCAACGACGAAATCACGGACGGCTTCTTCAAGATCGCGTTCCGTGCCGAATGGCAGATCGGCGCGCCGGCGGAACGCGTGCGCAAATATGATGAGCCGGTCAGGATTTTTGTCATCAGCAAGGGTGAGCCCGACCGCCGCCCGGAGATCGCCGCGATCGTTGACGACATTCGCGCCCGGGTGAACCATCTCGATGTCGCGATCACCAACGATCGCGCGGCCGCCAATTTCACCGTTACGCTGGTCAAAGAGCGCGATCTGGCGCAGACCATTCGCTCGCTCTACGGCCGCGACCGGGCGAAGCGAATTCAAAAATCGCTCAATCCGCAATGCCTGTCCGGTATCGGCAAGGATAGCCGCTACCGTATCCGCCGGGCCGAGGTGATCCTGCCGGTCGATGCCGGAGAATTCGCGTTCTACGACTGTGCCTATGAAGAGCTGCTGCAGGCACTCGGGGCCATCAATGACGACCGCTCGGTGCCATGGACCATGTTCAACGACGATGTCCAGATGGGTTTCTTCGATGTCTACGACCAGTATCTGCTCAACATTCTCTATGATCCGCGCGTTCGCCCGGGCATGACCAAGCAAGAGGTCAACGCGCTCTTGCCTGACGTCCTGTCGACGACGCGGGGATGGGTAACGAAGACGAAGCTGCCGCGACGCGCGGACGTCGAGCATCAATAGACGCAAGACAACTAGCCAATCTGCCGCCGGATGCTGTGGCGCGCTGGTTTAATGGCTAGATCGCGGGCACTAATGCCTATGGTTTTTCGCCGACGACGAGGAGTATTCCATGATCGCGAAGCGCTCGTGCCGAGCGGTTTGGACCTGATGCGCCGACGCGGCCTGGTTGGAATATTTCGAGGGTGCGCTGGCTGATGCCCCGGCCTCGGCGCGGTTGGCTACCAGCAGTGACCCGGAAATAATGGCGAGCGACGCTATCGCGGTAACAAGCAATTTGCGCATTGCAGCCTCCATTTGATCGAGACAACTCAAACGGAACAGGCTTGGAACGGAACAGGCTTGGAACGGAACCGCCTTGAACCGGAAAAGACTAGCCCGGAAAAGGCCTGGACCGGCGTTTCCTATCGACAACTCTGTTCGGCGTCTTGTTGTCCCATACAACAATGATCCCAGGTATCGGGAAGCGCAAGAAACAATAAGCAAATGCTCGAAAAACGAGCAGCAAGAGCGTCGTCTAAAAAGACAGCAACTGGTCAGGAAAGGTCCCGAGAACGCTGCCTTACACAGCCGGCAGCGCGGTCGAAAGGATGGTGACCGCGCCCCATCGATTTCGCCATCGGGCTGCCGCCGATCCGTATCTTCGGACCTTGCGAAGCTGGGCGGCCGAAATGGCGATTGCCGAGTATAAGGTGTCGCGCCGCGAACAGCCGGGCTGGCGGCGCAAATGACACCATCCGGTCTCCCTCCGGATGCGGCGATGGTTAATCGCCGCTAAAAGATCGACCCCAGCAATCCGCGGCCGCTGGGGCCGTCCGGTCTAACAGGGCCCAACCCTGGGGGTTTGGGGGGGAGGTTGGAGCCGCTAGACAACGCGCTATATTGCCATCTGTACCCGGACCTCTCCGAGGCCGGAAATAGTTCACTCGGGCCGCCCGGTGCGATCGGACGGCAAATTCGCTTCACCGACCCTGCTGCTTCCGAAGCCAATCGAGTATTTCCGGCGGAATGTCGGCCGCATTTGTGCTCTGCGTCACAACCGCCGTGTTCCCGCCACTGCGGCGATAAACGGTCGTTCGGCCTGGCTCCTTCTCGACGCGAACCTCGGCCTTGGCGGGGTCACCACTCTGCGTGATGACCGTCGTGCCGTTGTCATCCTGGACGACGGTCGTGTGGCCATCTCCCGAATCGCCGGATGCGGCCGGCCCTGTTCCACTACCCATCATGATGGCCATTCCTGCGGCGAATAAGATGATCTTCATGTCGAACCTGTCTTTCTGGATCACCGGCCGAACTGGAATATCGCAGACCAGTTGTAATGCCCGAACTGCCTGACGGATCCCGAATTCATGTTTCCGATCTGCAGCATCAGAGAATTGGTGACATTGCCGATCTGCATGACGTTGGCGGTGTTGCTCACGCCGGATTGACCGATCAGGGCATTCGTAGTGGCGCCCACCTGGAAGACATCCACGACATTGCGGGTGCCATTCTGGATGATCGTGGCGTCGACCGGTCCCGTTCCGCCAACCTCGATCACCCTTGCAATATTGATCTGGTTGTTCTCATTGATGACGACCGGTTGCACATTATTCCCAAACTCGAAAATTGTCTCGATACTGACCTTACCGTTCGACCTTTCGCTCTGAAACGAGCCGGCCGAAGCTTCCGGGCTGACACTCATCGCAGCAAGCAATGCGGTGGCAGCCCAAACCCGAATAACCCCTCTCATGATAACCCCCTTTGCCGGCCAGCGAGTTTCTGCAAGCTGAAGGTTCCGGCCCCTTCTGACTTGCGGGCTTCCTTGCGGGCTTATGGACTGCCCTGAACGACATGCGACGAGTTCGTGACGCCGAACTGCATGATCACTCCGGAATTAATGTTACCAAGCTGGGAAACCACACTGCTGGTCGACTGACCGGATTGGCCCACGAAGGTGAAATTGCTGGTGCCAACCTGACCGACCGATGCCGAACTCGTCGTGCCGAACTGCAGGATGCCTGTGGCATTGTTTTTTCCAGTCTGGACGACCGTGGCGCTGGAGTTGCCACCGACCATGAACACGCCGGCCAGATTGAGCTGGCTGTTCTGGTTCAAGACGACCGGGGGACCGCCGACCGATACGATCGTCTTGATGTCGGCGCTCTGCGCTCGCGCAAAGCCGCTTGCCGCGCAACAGAAAATAAGAACCGACATACTCGCGACGGTCAGAAGACGGTATTTCATGACATGCCTCCACATTGTTGCGGAACTTGCAGGAACCCGGATTCAAGGAGCTGACTGCAGAACCGTGGAGCTATTATTCAAAATACCCAGCTGAAATATCCCGGCCGTGTTGCTCGCGCCGATCTGGCCGATCAAGCTCGAGTTCGAGCCGCCGACCTGCCCCGCCGTCGCGGAATTGGTCGCCGTACTTGTGGTGCCGCCCTGCCCAATCGTCAGCGTATTGACTGACGAGGTCGACCCCAACTGCAAGCTCGTCGCCTTGTTGGTCGCGCCGAACTGCAGGGTGATGGCGGTATTGCTATTGGTCGGGCCGCTCTGCGAAGTGGAGGAGAGATTTGTCTTACCAAACTGCAGCACGCTGACCGAGTTGCCTGCTTGGGCATCGACAGCAGTCAACGCGTTGAGCGAGACGACTGCCACAACCAGATAATTTACACGCATGTCATTCCTCCGCGAGAGTGAGTCGGTCCGCCGTTTCGTCAACAAGCCTGATTGCGATATTTTGAGTATGGACCGGACGCGCCGCGCTGTGGCGCGCCCGGTCCATACGCACTGACTACGTCAGTGCGCCGTCTGCGAGACGGTGCTCGTGTTTGCCAATCCGAAAAGACTGAGTTGCCCAGTGCTTGCGGAATTATTCTGAAGGACCAACGGCCCGAACGAATTCTGGGTGATCGTGCTGCTGTTGTTAAACACGGCTGCCTGCCCGGTAGCGGCCGTGTTCTGGATGCCGATCTGGTTCACTGTGCTCGCGTTGTTCAGTGAAATAGAGGACGTCCCCTGCATGGTGGTCGCGTGATTGACGAGGCCCACCTGGGTGGTGGACGAACTGTCGTTCATCAAGCCGTTCTGGGTCGTGCTGGCGGTATTGAAGACGGCACCGACTTGCACGGTGGTTGACGTGTTGGCGGCCTGAGCCGCGGACGACAGAGCGAACGCTGCGACGGAAGCGAGAAGCAATTTGCGCATGGAGTATTCCTTTCGTGCCAAGGTTTGCGATGTCGGTTATGTCGGCGACACCATGGCACTACTCTGAACTCGCTTTACTCCAGGCGACAGACTGCAATTGATGCTAATCTGGAGAGACTAGACGTCACGTGAAATGTCCGCATCCGACGACGTGAAAGCGATTGCCTCGGACCGCCGCATCGTCACGAGGTCCGGCACAGGCTGTCGACCAACCTTGCCACCTCGATCGGCGAACGCAGCTCCAGTTTCCTCATCAAGCGCGCGCGATGCACCTTTACCGTGACTTCGCTGAGGTGAAGTTTGGCCGCGATCTGCTTGGCGACGAGGCCTTCTGCTATCAGCAGCATGATCTCGCGCTCCCGCGCCGTCAGCGATTCCGCGCGCAGCCTTGCCAAGTGTACACTGTCATCGCGCTCGAGACGCCGGCGATCGCGCTCAATTCCGTGCCTGATGGCGTCAAGGAGCTCCTGTTCCCGAAACGGCTTTGACAGGAATTCGACCGCGCCGAGCTTCATCGCTTCAACCGAAATACGAATATCGGCGTGGCCGCTGATAAACACAATCGGAATGGGAACGCCGAACTCGGCCAGGGTGCGCTGAAGTTCAAGTCCGGTCGGCGATGTGCCGGGAAAGCGGACGTCGAGCACAAGACAAGATGGTCCGCTGGCAAGCTCTTCCTCGAGGAATTCGTCTGTGGAGGCAAACAACCTTACCTGGTATCCGGCCTCCTCGCACAGATTTCCGATCGCATTCCTAATCTGGATTTCGTCGTCAACGACATAGACTGCGGTTTGGTTCGCGCCTTTGGCCTGACTCGCGCTGATGGTGTGGTTCGTGCTGATGGCTTGAACTCGTGCCCATGACAACGCCCCCCTCCGGAGCTCTCACTCTGTTACTTGCTCACTTCGGTGATCCGGCACCCCAGCACCAGTTCTCCAAACGATCCAAAATAATCCAAATTGTTGCCAAGGCTATTGATCTACCGCAATGCATCATCAACTAGTTCGATCCTGATTTCACTCCTGTGACTGGTCTTTTCACGTCGTCTTTACACTCGTGCAAATCTCAAGGCAGCTTTTTGGCGATCCTGTGATCGAGTGCTAATCCGATCGTTCAATCAACGATTATAATTAGCAGCAGGCGACCCATTCCCGAATACGCCGCGTATAGTAAACATGCAGGTCACAAATATAATCGGCGAAGCTCTTTACGTTTGGATCATGAACAATTTACGTCCGTTGTCATGAGAACAAAAGACATATAATCGGCCGTCAAGCGCAGTTCCTCCCCGCCTTGAGGAGCAACATGCTCAGTGAGTGTAGCCGGTACGCAAGCCAACCTTATGTGCGATTCCCCACACTGCGACAAAAAAGCGCTCTTTAGTTGCAATGCAACAGGCTATTATTGCATGCTGGATTGCAATGACGGACAGCATCCGACGCCGATCCGAAGGTCAGCTGTGGCGCTTGGTCGATTTCCCGCCGTCGATACGCCCGGTTCCGAAGTCACGCGAAACACGCAGTTGATGCGTTACGCGGGAACTGCCGCTAACGCCAGCCTGGATGCGCAAGACACGACAAGCTGAAGCGGATGCCGAGGACCTCGCTTCACGTGCGCCGTGTCTGATCTTTCACGTCATCGTCACATTCGTGCAGATCTCAAGGCGCCTTTTTGGCGATCCCGTGATCCCGCGCTACTCCGATCATTCAATCAACGATAAAAATTGGTAACCATACGCGCCTTCGCAAATACGCCGCGTATAGGCACCATGCCGAGCACGAGTAGTTATCGGACGAAAATTTTTACTTTTAGATCATGGAGCATCTACGCCCGTCGTCATAAGAACAAAAACATATTATCGGCCGTCGCGCGCAGTCCCGCGAATTTGCAAACCAGGCGAAGGCTCCCTTTGCGCAGCGGTCTTATTTTGACGAAGTCAGGATTTGAATATGCGATTTGCGCCCGTCATTGCTGCGTTTGCCGGCGTGTGTGGACTCGTTGCAACCTACAGCATCGACCCCATCACGGGTCCCGCCGCATGGGCCACAAGCACGGCAATCCGCGCATATCAAGCCGCCATCCAATCAACACAGCCTGCTGAACATGAAGCACCGGTGTTTGGATCGGATGAACCCGTATTCCGCTACGCGTCGATCCAACGTGGCAGCATCGAGCAAACGGTGACCGTCACGGGTGCCTTGCAGCCCGTGAAGACGATCGAGGTAGGCTCGCAACTGTCAGGACAGCTGTCCAAAGTTTACGTCGACTTCAATGACCCCGTCCGGAAAGACCAACCGCTGGCGCAGATCGATCCCCGGACGTTCGCCGCAAAGGTCGACGAAGCCAAAGCGGTGCTGCAGACGGCCCTCGCCTATGTGGATCTCGAGAAGGCCAAGCTCGATCGCGCCAAGGTTGATCTGGAAACTGCAAAGGGCAACAAGGCTGTCCTAGCTGCCAAGCTGGAAAGCGCGCAAGCCGTCAAGACTTCGGCGCAGAAGACCCTGCAACGGAAGCTGACGCTGCAATCGCAAAATGTCGTGGCGACCACGACCGTCGAGGACGCGCAGACGGATTTCACCGCGAGGCTGGCGCAGGAGCACGAAGCGGAGATCCTCATGTCCCTGAACGCCTACTCGGTCGAGGGGGCGCAAGCGGATGTGCGCAGGATCGAGGCCGAATTGCAGCAGGCGAGGACGGCGGTCCCGGAGAAGGAGGCCATCCTCAGGGCGGCCGAGGCGGATCTCGACCGCACGGTCATCCGCTCTCCGATTGATGGCGTCGTCGTCGGCAGATTTGTCAACGAAGGGCAGACGCTCGCGGTCGGCCTTGAATCTCGTCCGACCTTCCTGGTGGCACACCGCCTCGAAGACATGGAGATCCACGCGCAGGTCGATGAAGCGGATATCGGACGCATCTCAGGCGGCCAGCGAGCCCATTTTACCGTGGATTCCTATCCCGATCGTCGCTTCGAGGCGGTGGTTCGGCAAGTACGCAAGGCACCGCAAAACCAGCAAAACGTGGTCACCTACACCGTCGTCCTCTCGACCGCCAATCTCGATGGCGCGCTGCTGCCTGGAATGACCGCGCTGGTGAGGATCGTGATCGAGCACCAGGAAGACGTCCTGAAGGTGCCGCTGGCTGCGTTGCGCTTCCAGCCACACGGCGCCAAGCCGGCGGAAGATCCGGGAAGACATGCCGTATGGGTGCGGACCGCGAGTGGCGCACTGCGGCGCGTTCCCGTGATTGTCGGCGCGGCAGGAGCAGAACAGGTGGCCCTCAAGGATGGGGAGCTGGTCGAAGGCAATGAGGTCGTAATCGGACAGGCGATCAGGCCTGCGGGCATGGAATTACTTGGAATCAGGTTCGGATCATGACGACGGTCCCTCCACTTCTCAGCCTCCGGTCCGTGTACCGAACTTACCGCACGGATGGTCTCGCCGTCACGGCGGTCCGCAATGTCAGCTTCGACATACAAAGCGGCGAAATTCTCGCCGTCATGGGACCGTCCGGCTCCGGAAAATCGACCTTGATGAACATGATCGGATTGCTCGATGTGCCGACCGAGGGGTCGATCAGCCTGGAAGGGACGAACATCGCAGACCTGTCGGAGAACCAGAGGTCCGAACTGCGCGCGCGCAGCATCGGATTCGTATTCCAGTCCTACAATCTGCTCGCGCGGCACAACGCTGTCGAGAACGTCGCCCTTCCGCTCGTCTATTGCGGCGTCGGTCGCAAGGCGCGCACGCTGCTTGCCGAGCAAAGCCTGGAGGCAGTCGGGATGCTGCACCGGGCGCGGCACTATCCCAGGCAGCTGTCGGGCGGCGAACAACAGAGAATTGCGATCGCGCGGGCGCTGATCGCATCCCCGCTGATTGTGCTTGCCGATGAGCCGACCGGCGCTCTCGACAGCCGCACGGGCGCCGAGATCGTAGCCCTGCTTTGTTCATTGAACGGAGCCGGCCAGACGGTCGTGATGATCACGCACGACCCCGGCGTGGCCGCGCAATGCAGGCGAACCATTCGGCTGCATGACGGCCAGGTCGTGGCCGACGAAATGCCTATTCCGGCCGCGCCGAGGAAGGTAGCGGCGCGATGACGATATTTCAGAGCTTCCAGATCGCTTTGCACGCGTTGCGCCTCAATCCGCTGCGCAGCTTCCTGACGATCCTGGGGATCGTGATCGGCGTCGCGTCGATCGTGACGGTCTTTGCGATTGGCGCAGGCGCACAAGTCCGGCTGCAGGAGCAGATCCGCTCGATCGGGGCCAATGTCCTCATGATCACGCCGGGCGCGATCCACCAAGGCGGCGTTCGCCTCAAGGAAGGTACCAAGCTGACGATGACCGAAGGCGATGTGCAGGCCATTCTTGAGCAGATTCCGGAGGTGCAGGCCGCCGCGGGCTCGATTGCGGGTACGGCGCAGGTCATCCATGAGAGCAAGAACTGGAACACGACGATCAACGGGACGACGATCGCGCATTTCATGGTTCGTGACTGGCAGTTGTCTTCCGGGCGGTTCTTCTCTGCCCCCGAGGAGGCGGGAGCCGGAAAGGTCGTAATCCTCGGAAGCACGGTTGCGCAGGAATTGTTTGCGCCGGGAGACGATCCGATCGGCGCCCAAATCAGGATCATGAAAGTTCCGCTGGAGGTGGTCGGCGTCCTTGATCGCAAGGGACCGGCGCAGGATGACGTCGCCTTCGTTCCCCTGACAACAGCCAAGCTGCGCTTTCTCGGCAGCGCGAGCGGGATTAACAGGGACTCGATCGCCTACATCCTTGCCAAGGTGGCTACCGACGGTCAGATGTCGGGGGCGAGATCCGAAATCGAGGGCTTGCTGCGGCAACGACACCGGATTCCCTCGGGCCAGGAAGACGATTTCAAGGTCCAGGATCCCGCCGCGGCCATGGAAGCGCAGCAGGGCGCGATCCGGACTGTGGCGCTGCTGCTGGTTGCGATCGCTTCCGTCTCGCTGCTCGTCGGCGGCATCAGTATCATGAACGTCATGATCGTATCGGTCACGGAGCGCACCCGCGAGATCGGGATTCGCCGCGCGCTCGGAGGCCGAATGCGGGATATTCAACTTCAATTCCTTTGTGAAGCGCTTGTCCTTTGTCTCGTCGGAGGCGCCATAGGAATTGTCGGCGGCATCACGCTTTCGATGACGGTGGCCCGGATGGCCGGCTGGATCACGGCGATCGACATGGAGGCGATCGGCCTGGCCGTGGCTTTTTCGGTCGCGACCGGTTTGGTCTTCGGATTTTATCCGGCGCACAAGGCTTCCAAACTTAGTCCTATCGAGGCGCTCAGGGCGGAGTGACGGCATGGGGTGGCCACATCAATTTTCAGGCCAGGGAGGAATTGGTTATGAGTTCGGATCTAAAAAACTCGATCACACCCACGCCGCGTGAGCGTGAATTGATGGTGCTTCTCGCTCGCGGGATGCAGAACAAGAACATTGCATACGAACTCAAGATTTCTGAAAACACCGTTCGTGCGCATATCGGCAACATCATGCGCAAATACCACCTTCAGAACAGAACTCAGATCGCCGTCTTTGCGCTTGAAGCGGCCACACCGTTGCCGCGACGCGCTATCTTCGATTCTGGTGGTTATTCGGAACCTCCGCTGGAGCCGACACCGATACCCCTGCGGAACTCACGCGTGCACACCGCGTCGAAGTAAATGTGTCGAGACAGGAAGGTCGCGCGCGGCCGGCGTCGAAGATTTTCGGGATCAGCTGCGAATGCCGCTTTACGCGGCCAGGCGACACAATATCGATCGACGGTGAAACCGGCGCCGTCTATCTCGGACCGATCGCTGCGGCGGCTGCCGCCGATCCGTACCTTGGGACGTTGCAAAGCCGGAACGCCGAGGCGGCGACCGCCGGGTGAAAGCGTCGAGCCGGCACCATTAATCCCTCGCCGGTTCACAGCTTATGGTTTGAGCGCCGCCACGACGCCTTCAACCATGCCGATATACCCGCTCGCCTCCCATGCCGATCGTCCGATGAACAGGCCGTCGATGTTTTTCCGAACCGCGAGATCGCAGCAGTTGCCGGGATTCACGCTGCCGCCATAGATGACATCAACGGGCTCGGCGAAATGCCGCAGCGATTCTTCCTTGATAAGAGCATGTTGACGGTCGGCGAAATCGGGGTCGGCGGGAATGCCACCTTCGCCGATGGACCAGACCGGCTCGTAGGCGATCACGATGCGGTCGCGATCCTGCGCCGTGGTGGCCAGGAGCGCGCTGCGGACCTGCCTGACCAACACGGCCGACGTTTGGCCCGCTTCATATTCCTGCCTGGTGTCGCCTACGCAAACCAGCGCCAGGAGATTATGGGCGAGGGCTGCCTTTATCTTGAGCGCAACTGTTGCATCGGTCTCGCCGAAATGCGTCCGCCGTTCACTATGGCCGATCTCGACCAGCGTTGCGCCGACATCTCCGATCATCACTGGCGAAATTTCGCCGGTCCAGGCGCCCGCATTCGCCCAATGCATGTTTTGCGCGCCAACCCGCACCGCGGTCCCTGCGAGGATGAAGGCTACATCGGCGATCGACGTGAAAGGTGGAATGACGAAGGCGCGCGCGCGCGCGGACGCCGCGCTCGACGCCTTGAGCGCCTCGGCATAAGCGCGCGCCTCCGCTCTGGTCTTGTTCATCTTCCAGCTTGTTCCGATCCAGGGGGTCTTCACCGCTGTGACCTCAAGCGCGCTTGCCGTATTTCTCGTCGATTTTGCCGATCGCATCGACATTGCCGGCGGATGGGCCGTTCGGATCGAACTGGGCTGCCAGCCAGACGTCAACAATCGCCTTCGCCAGTTCCGGTCCGATGACGCGGGCGCCCATGGTGATGATCTGTGCGTTGTTCGATTTGGCGGCGCGGTCGGCGGAATAGGTGTCGTGGGTGAGCGCCGCCCGAATTCCGGGAACCTTGTTGGCGGAAATGCAAACACCGATGCCTGTTCCGCAAAAAAGAATTGCGCGCTCGTGTTGGCCCGCAATGATCGACGACGCGACACGATCGGCAGTGTCGGCGTAGTAACCGGGCTCGCTGAGATCGGTGACGACGAGGTCCGTTTTTGTCTTCAAATGGACGGCGATTACGTCAAGCAGCGGCTTGCCGGCGCTGTCGGCACCCAAGGCGATTTTCATGCTTTCTCTCCCTGGCTGGGCATCGTTGCTTGAGGGTGGCACTCTCCAGGCCTATCGCAGTGCTGCTGCAATGTTGCCACCGTCGACAGTGGTCACGTCGGCGGTGGTGCGTTCGGCGAGCGCCTGGTGCAAAAACGCCTGGGCGACGTGTTCGGCGGTCACTTCGAGGCCGAGCAGATTGCCGGACAAATATTCCTTGTCGGTGACGCCACGGGCCTTGGCGCGGTTTGCAATCATCTCGTCACTGAGCAGGCCGGATCGGATACGGTCGGCGTTGACCGCATTGGAACGAATGCCGATCGGTCCGTATTCCAGCGCGTATTGTCGCGACAGGAACAGGGTCGCTGCCTTGGGCAAGCCGTAGGCGCCAAACTTCGGCCCGGGATTCACCGCCTGTTTCGATGCATTGAACAACAAGACGCCACCGGTTCCCTGCTGCTTGAAAATGCGCACGGCATTCTGCGCGGCGTTCTGATGGGCGAAGAAATTAAGCTCGAAACTCTTCCGCAGCAACGCGTCGTCGATTTCGCCGATCCCGCCCTCCCAGGCGGCGCCCGCGTTCGACACCAGAATGTCCAGTCCGCCATAGACCGCGACGGCCCTGTCGAAAGCCGTTCGCAAGGCCGCCGGGTCGGTGATGTCGCAGCCGACGCCGATCGAATCGTTGCCGACCAGCTTTGCAGCCTCCACCGCCCTGGTGTCGTCGAGATCAACGATGACGACATGCGCGCCATTGGCGGCGAACAGCTTCGCGGTAGCTGTTCCAATGGCGCCGGCGCCGCCGGTGACCAACGCGACCTGGCCCGTCAAGGGTTTGGGCTTGTTGGAGGCGAGCTTCGCCTGCTCGAGCGACCAATATTCGAGGCTGAACAGCTCGGCATGGCTAAGGGGCTGGAACGTTCCGATCGCTTCCGCGTCGCGAACAGCCTCGACCCACATTTCGCCGATATCGGAAGCGATTTTCGCGTCCCGCAGCGTCCTGCCGTGGCCGAACATGCCAACGCCCGGCACCAGCGTCAGTCTGGGCATGGGGTCGAGCATGGTGCGACGGACGTCGTCGAGCGCGTTGTTGGTCTCAAAATACTCCTTGTACTCGCTGACGTAAGCGGCGACCTGCTGTTTGATCTCATGTGCATAGGCGTCGAGATTGTCGGCGTCCGGAGCCGGCAACACCATCGGCCCCGTCTTGATGCGAATCGACAGGTCCGGCGTGCTGACCCCGGTTTTCGCGAGCGCCTTCAGCCTCGGCGAACCGAGAAATTCAATGAGCGCGGGCGAGCTGCGGAAATCGCTGATCATTCGATCGAACCGCCCTTCACCAAGCCGATGGGCGACCGCGCCTCGCAGCGTCGTGGTTATGTCACCCGGCGCGGCAAGCCGGCGCGGCACCGCGATCGCCTTCGGTGGCGGCTTGCCATTCTTGGCAATGAAGCCTTCCGCGACCGCGACGTGGTGGATCATGCGTTCATAGGACTGCTGCGCCGTTTCGCCAAAAGTAAAGATGCCATGCTTGTCGAGGATCAGTCCTTCGACGGACGGGTCGGCCTCAAACACCTGGGCAGCAAGCTTGGCAAGATCGAAGCCCGGCTTGATGTACGGCACGAAGCCCAACGCCTTGCCGAATACCCGACGCGTCAGCTGTTCGCTGTCGGGCTGATCGACGATGGCGAGAATGGCGGTCGAATGAGTATGGTCAACAAATTTATGGGGCAGGAAGGCGTGCAGCAGCGTCTCGACCGAAGGGTTGGGCGACGAAGGGTCGATGAGGTTGGCGCGTTGGAGCGCCACCATGTCTTCGTCCGAAAGCTTGTCCAGGCTGCGGGCCTTCAGAAGGGCGCCGAGCTTGACCGCCGGCAGGCCCTGCGGCTCGATCACCGACATGTCCCAGCCGCTGCCCTTGACGCACAGCACGTCCCAGCTGTCGCCGACGAGATCTCTGACCTTCGTCTTGACCGAGGTGTTGCCTCCGCCATGCAACACCAGGCGCGGCTCCCCCCCGAGCAACCGCGTGGTATAGACACGCAGGGCGACGTCGCGTTCGACGCCCTTCGTTGCGTATCCGCTAACAAGCCTTTCGGCTGCCGCGGCGTCCCAAAGTGACAGCATCCAGATTCTCTCCGTTTACGGGTCTCGGCGGCTTCCCGATCACCGGAAGCCTCGCCGCATCTGTTCCAAGGTGTCCTCGAACGACACGATGCCGGCGTCCGAACCGAGGCCGGTCGCGACGAGTGCCGCAGCCGCCTGCGCGAAGCGGACGGCCGTCTCGGGCTCCATTCGATGATGCAGCGCTGTGATGAAGCCCGCATCGAACGCGTCGCCGCACCCGGTGGTGTCGATGACCTTGATGTTGTAGGCGGGAACGTGCAGCCGTGTGCCGTCCCGATGGGCGTAGTAGGCGCCGTCGCCGCCGAGCGTGAACACGCAGCACGTCGTCCCCCGATCGAGGTAGAAGGCTGCACAGTCCTCCGGCGCCGTGCGGCCCGAGATATCCCTGGCCTCTTCGATCGACGGCATGAAATAGTCGATGAACGGCAACAGCGGTTCGACGATCTCAATCGTCTTCGCCGTCGCGGCGATCAAGTCGAAAGTGACGATGCGGCCTCGCCGCTTGGCCTCGGCCAGCAGAATGCGGCTCTTCTCGCCATCCAGCTTGCGCAGCAGACCCGTGCCGCCCAGGTGCACGATCGGCGCGTCGAACACCTGATCATAGAGTTCCGGCGGCACGTCGAAGTGATCGGAGGCGCCGCGGACGTGCAGCGCCGGACGGTCGCCGTTCGGCCGCACGTTGAGGATGGTCGCTGAGGTCGGCACGCCTTTCAGGCGCTGCATCGCCGAAATATCGATGCCGAATTTCTGCATGGTGGCGAGCACGAAGTCGGCCTTTTCGTCATCGCCCACGGCCCCCACCGCCAGACTCCTCAAGCCGAGCTTGGCCGTGTCGATCACCGTCCCGCCGGCGGTGCCGGCGACCGTCAATCTGATTTCATCGATGAATTCGACATTGCCGCGCTCGGGGATGGCGACGACCGGCCTCCCCAGAATGTCGAGGATGTAAAGGCCAATCACCGAGACGTCGTAACGCATGGATCCTCCCTCAGGCAATGAGACGGGCGCCGTCAGCAAACAGCATGACGCGGTCGCGCGGCACGGCAATATGCACCGTCCCGCCCAATTGCACAGGCGGGCGGCCATCGGTCTTGACCTTCACCGTCGTCGAACCAACCGCGACTTTGGTAAGGTACCGGCCGGCAATGCCGATCGCCTGATCGGTCAGGACACCGGCGATCGTCCCCGGCGAGGCCGAACCCTGCATCTTGATCCATTCGGGCCTTACGCCGATCGTCAGCTTGGCGCCTGCCGGCAGGTTCGCAGGCACCGGCAAGGGTTCGATCAGAATAGGCGATACGATATGACGGTCCGCGACGGTAGCCGGCACGAAGTTCATGCCCGGATTGCCGAGAAACCAGCCGCCGAACTCGCTGGCCGGGTCATTGTAGAGCGCCTCCGGCCGGTCATACTGTTCGATCCGGCCATCTTTCATCAAGGCGATCCGATCGGCCAGCGTCATCGCTTCGGTCTGGTCGTGCGTGACGTAGACGATAGTCTGCCGCGTGCGTTGCGTCACCAGCTTGAAAGCCCGGATCAGTTGGAGCTTGGCGTTGACTTCGACATTGGTCGTCGGCTCATCGAACAAGACGATATCGGACCGCCGCGCCACGGCGCGGCCAACGGCCACCTTCTGCCGGTTGCCGGCGTCGAGTTCGTCGATGAAGCGGTCGCCCAGCCCGCGCATGTCCAGAATATCGAGCATTTCGTCGATCCGCCGCGCCCTCTCGGCGGCGGAAATGGAACGGTCTTGCCGCATCGGCAGGGCGATGTTCTCCGAAACCGACAGGGTCGGATACATGACCGGATACTGGAACACCATGCCGATGTTGCGTTGGCGCGTCGGCAAAGCGGTGACGTCGCGGTCGCCAAAGAAGACCCGGCCCGAGGTCGGCGTCTCGAGACCCGCGATGATGCGCATAAACGTGGTCTTGCCGCAGCCCGAGGGGCCGAGCAGGCAAGCGACCTCGCCATCGCCGAACCGGATGGAAAGATCATCGATGGCCGAAAAGCCGCCAAACTTCTTGGTGATGCGATCAACCACGATCTCGGTCATGTTGGCCCCTTTTCGCCGATCAGTACGCCAGCCGGCGGCCATCCGCGGGATCGAAAAGCAAAATGTCGCCTAGCTCCAGTCCGAACGGGATCTCGCTGTCGAAGACGGGAACCGCGCGCTCCGAAACGGGAAAGCTCATGATGAGCGGACTGCCCTTGGCATCGAGGTGCACGACGAGTTCGCCGCCGAGATTCTCGATCAATCGCACCCGGCATCGTCCTTCCACGGCTCGACCGGTTTCGGGCTTGACCGCTTCAGGCCGGAAGCCGACCGCCACGGCGCCGGCACGCACCGGCCGCGGCAGCTGAAAGCTCAGCGCTTCTGCGACAAACCGACCGGTCGCGTCGGCGTACCCGTTGATGACATTCGCATGAGGAAAGCCGATCAGCTCCAGCGACCGAAGATGGCTCGGCTGGTGATAGACGCGGTCGGCGTCGTCATGCTGCACCACCCGCCCCCGGTCCAGCACGACGAGGCGCTGGGCCATGGTCAGCGCCTCCAGGGAATCCGAGGTCGCATAGAGGAAGGTGGCCTTGAGTTCTTCCCTGAGGCTCTTGAGATCATCCATCAATTGTTCGCGCAGCTTGTAATCGAGGCCGACCAGCGGATCGTCGAGGACGAACACGCTGGCATTTTTCAGGAGGCCGCGCGCCACCGCGGTTCTTTGCTTCTCGCCGCCCGACAGTTGATCGGGGGTCTTGTTCAGGAGGTGTCCGATCGACAGGATGCCGGCGGCGCGGTCGACGCGGCGCGCGATCTCGTCACTCGCCACATGCGCGAGCGTCAGCGGATAGGCGATGTTCTGGTAAACGGTAAAATGCGGATAGAGGGCGAAGCTCTGCGGCACATAACCGATCGGTCGACGCGCAGGCGGAAAATCGGTGATGTCCTGCCCGGAAAGCTCGATGATGCCTTCGTCGATACTTTCCAAACCGACAAGGCTGCGGAACAGGGCCGATTTTCCGGATTTGGGCGGCCCGCACACCACGGTGAAACTCTGCGCCTCCACCACAAGGTCGAGCCGGTCGAGCGCACGGACTTCACGGTAGGACTTGGAGACGGAACGGAAGACGACCGACGACATCAATGCCCCAATTGCGAGAGAATGGGCACGAGCCAGATGCCGATCGAAAACACCGCGGCGACGCCGGTCAGGATCACGAGGCTGATGACAATGCTGCGCATCGCGGAGGCGTCCTGCGGCAGGTTGCCGACCGCGATTTGCAAAAAAGTCGAGACAACGAGGATCGAAAGGCCCCAGCGATACAGCGAGATCGAATATCGCTGGGCGATCATCACGATGCCCAGCGCCATGGCGGCAATGAGCGTCTGCTCGGCACGCGCGACAAAAGAACCGTGAGCCGACATCTCAGACCTCCCCGCGCACGGTGCCGAAGGTCATGCCCACCAGCAGGTATTTCTGGAATGCGTAGATGAACACGACCGGGGGTATGATGTAGATCGTCGTCAGGCAAGCGATAAACGGCCAGGCAACGCCGCCGTCGGCATAGGTGCCGACGGCGAGCGCATAGGGAATGTTTTGCGTCGAGACGCCGCCGATGATGAAATTGAACAGGAATTCGTTCCAAACGAAGATCAGATTGAAAATAAAGGCCGCGATCAAACCCGGCTTCACTTGAGGCAACACCACCTTGAAGATGATGTGCAGCCAGGATCCGCCATTGACGAGGCCGGTCTCATCGAAACGAACCGATACGCCGTCGATGAAGCCCTTCAGGATCCATACCGAGAACGGGATCGAGAACATCGCATAGAACAGGATCAGCCAGAAGTGGTTGTCTTTCCAGCCAAAGCCCGCATACATCAGATAGATCGGCAGGATGACTGCCGGCCCCGGCAACATGCGGATCGACAGCAGCAGAAACATCAGGAAGTCAGTGCCTTTCGGCTTGAAGCGCGAAAAGCAGAACGCCGCCAGGAACGAGACCACAATGGCGATGATCACCGCGCTCAGCGAGAGGACGACCGAGTTTGCGACCTGCCGCCATAGTTCGTTGCGGGCGAAGAGGTGAGCGAAATTCTCCAGCGTCGGTGTGAATATGAGCTTGGGCGGCGTGGCCAGAATGTCGTTGCGGGTCTTGAATGCCGAGAGCGCAATCCATAGCACCGGCGAGACAAAGACGATCGAAACCACCCAAAGCAGGACGTAATAGCTCCAGACGCGAAGCTTGGCCGCGATCATGCCCGCCTCCTTCGGCGCAGGTTCAGGATGTAGATGAACACGGACGTCATCGCGATGGACACGAGCAGCAACAAGACCGAATAGGCTGACGACCAGCCGATATTGAAACTTTCGAAAGCCTGCTTGTTGAGTTCCATCGCAACGAGCCGGGTCGCCTGCCCCGGGCCGCCCTTCGTCATCGGTATGATCAGGTCGAGGGTCTTGAAGCTGTCGATGGTGCGCAGCAGGACGCCGAGCATCAGGATGAACTTGCCGTGGTGCCAGACCACGAGCGTCAGCCGCTTGTGCCAAGGGATGCGGTCGACTTCGGCGGCTTCGAGCTCCGCCTTGGGGACCGAACCGAGCGCCGCCAGCGTCATCAGCGTCATGAACGGCGTCCACATCCAGCAGTCAACCGCGAGCACGGACCAATACGCGGTCGCCGGGTTGGTGAGAAAGGCGATCGGCTGCAGGCCAAAGAGACCATGCAGGATCGAATTGAGAACCCCGAAATCCGGATCGTAGATGAAGCGGAAGAAAGTCCCGGTCGCAACCGGCGTCAGCACCATGGGCGTGAACAGCATGGTGAGCGCGATGCGGCGGCCCGGCATGGCCTTCGAGCCCCAGAACAGGAAGCCGAGCAAGAGGCCGAGCGAAGTCTGGATGGTGACGCCGAGCCCGACGAAAAGAAAGGTGCGCGAAAGGTCAAACCAGATGCCGTTGCGGTTGTTGAAGATCTGGACGAAGTTCCGGAAGCCGATGAACTCCGGTGGCATGCCGCTGGTCAGCGAGTAGTTATAGAACGACAGGCCGAGCAGCCACAGCGTCGGAATCGTGTTGAACACGATGAAGAAGAGCAGAACCGGCGCGAGAAGCGAAACCGTCAATCTGGTGCGCGCGTCGAATATCCCGGCAATGCCAGGTTTTCGCCCGATCGACCCGGCGTGCGTGCTGGACATGAAGCAGGAACCTTGACGCGCTCGAAAAGAAGTTGGCCGGCGTGGCGTGCATGCCACGCCGGCCATGGATCATCGTTCAGAGAGAGACCGAAGCACACTTGTCGGAGGGAGCCGTCTTGGCGACGCCTTCGTCGTGGAGGATCTGCTGCTGACCGCAGGCGATATAGTCGAGCGCCCGCGCCGCGCTGGCGGTCTGGCCGGTCATGAAGGAAGTAAAGCCTTCCTGCTGAAGCGCCAGCATTTCCGAGTATTTCGGATCGTGCCAGAAATCGCGCGAGCGGCCGGGCTCGAGCATGTATTTGTAGGCGCGGCCCCAGGGGTTGATCTTGTCGAAGTTCGGGTTCGACAACGTCGCCTTGTCGCAGGGATTGCCGCCGCGCTTGGCGAACTCCAGCGTGGTTTCCGGCAGATACCACCACTTCATGAAGTCGAGGGCGACGCGCATCTTGGCCTCGTCGTTAAAGGCATTGATCACCCAGGGCTGGCCGCCGATCGTGTAGATACGCTTGGCTGCCGCGCCCGTGCCGTGCTTGGGCGGCGGCACGACCATGACCTTGTCCTTGTTCTCCGGAGTGATCATGGCGAGGCCGACCGCGGCCCACTGGAAGCAGGAAAACACCTTGCCTTGCGTAAAGACGTCAATCTCTTCGGCGATCCCGTAGTTGAGTGCACCAGGTGGCTGGTATTTCAGCCAGCCTTTGGCCTGCTCCATGGCCTTGGCATTGATCGCGGAGTTCAGGATCCCCTCGACCTGCCCGGTTTTCGGATCCCAAACCTCCCCGCCCTGACTCCACATGAACGGATAAAGGTAGCAGGTGCAGAAATCGTAGACGCGGCTGTATTGCATCGCCGTGCCCCACAGCTGCTTGTCGGGACGGGTGAAGAATTCAGCCACTTTCTCGAACTCGGTCATCGTAAGATTCTCGAAGTCCTCGAAGGTCTGCGGCAGCTTGGCATTGTATTTCGCCTGGAACGCCTGCTGCTCCTTGGGATCGGCCAGCATGTCCTTGCGAACGAACAGCGCGATGGTGTCGCCCTCCTGGGGTAGTCCCCACAAATCCTTGCTGCCGTCCGGATAGATCTGATAGGCCTCCGTGATCGTGTTGGAATACCAATCGATCTGAAGTTCCTTGTTCTTCGCGATCACGTCGTTGAGCTTGAGAATCCAGCCCGGCTTGGCGAGCGCGCCGAGCCACTGCGAATCCGAAATGATGATGTTGTATTCCTGGCTCTTGGTTGCCAGCGACGTCGCCGCTTTCTGAAAAAGATCGGAGAACGGCGCTTCCGCGAAGCCGAACGACACTTGGTAACCGAAACGCTCTTTCACATAGTCAGCAAAGATCGGCGACATCTTCACGCCCAATGAAGACGGCAGCCAGCCGGCGATGCCCAGGATGTTCATGTCGATCTTCTTGCCGGCAAGCGGGTGTGCCTCCTTGGCCTGAAGGCGGTTGATGAACGGGGCGCCGACGATTCCCGCAAGTCCCGCGATGGCGCCACCCTTGAGCAGCGTGCGACGCGGCATGGCCAATCCAGGCCCGCGATACGAGTCATTGAATTTTTTCACTGTTCCCTCCCTGTGCAACCGGCGCGTTCGCGCCTTGGCCTTTTGCCGACCATTCGTGCTGCAACGAAAGCCTACCAGGACAATCCGCGGCAATCGTTGCCTCTTGTAACAATGTTCAAATTAATTATAACAAATGTCAAGATGGAGAAACGATACGCCACGAGGAGGGCTGGCCGGCCAGCGAGCTCAGGGGAGGATCCTGAGCCAATTCCTCTGCGCTTTCGCGACGATCCGCATGTCTGGGCTGCCTGGCTCTATTTTCGCGACGGCATGACGCAGAACGGTATCGCCGAGGTCATGGGGGTCTCGCGGGCGACGGTGAACGGCTATCTGGCCGAGGCGCGCGCGCGCGGCATCGTCAGCATCAATATCGATCCCGCGCGGCTCGGCGCCGTCAGCGTGGCGCAAGCTCTGAAGCAGCGCTTTCAACTCGCCGACTGCGTTGTCATCCCGACCGATGACGGCGCCAGGCCCCTTATCACGCGGCTTGGCGAGGCCGGAGCCGCCGTTCTGCAGAGCCTTCTGAGACCGGGCGATACGCTGGCCGTCGCGTGGGGCCGAACGATCATGGCCGTGGGCGCCAATATCGGGCCGATGCGCATTCAGGACGTTTCGGTGATCCAGGCCACCGGCGGAACGACCGCAACCTTCGACTTTTCCCCGGAGCTTTGCGCATCGCGCGTCGCTGCGGGGATCGGCGCGCGCTGCATCAACCTGCTGGCGCCGGCGGTGGTGTCGAATGCGGTCGTTCGCGACGTTTTGGTGAACGAACCCATCGTGCATGAGCAGCTCGAGATCGCAAGGCGCGCCGACAAGCTGATCTTCGGTGTTTGCACCACGGGGTCTGGCAGCCTCATCTACACCAGCGGGCTTTTCGATCAGGCCGACGCGGCATACTATCTCCGGCTTCGCGGCACCGCCGTCGTCGCAGGGCGCTTCATGGATGAGAACGGCACGCCGCTGCACGGTCCGCTGGACGATCGCATGATCGGCCTGTCGCTGGAGGAAATCGCGCGCATCAAGGTTCGCATCGCCGTCGCCGGCGGCATCGACAAGGTCTCGGCGATTCGCGCCTGCCTCAAAGGCGGACATGCGACGATCCTTGTGACCGACGAGGTGACGGCACGCGGCATGCTGAAAGCGGAAAGCGCATCGGACATTACCAACGACGTGCAGCGCCGCGCCGACGGGACGCCGGAAACCGGGAGGACAGGCATGAAAACAAAAAAGCTGATCAACGATCCCAATGCGATCATCGAGGAGATGCTCGAAGGCATCGTCGCGGCGCATCCGCAGCATCTGCGGCAGCTGGAGCAGCACCCCCGCGCGATCGTTGCCCGTTCAGGCCCGCGCCCGGGAAAGGTCGGTCTCGTGATCGGCGGCGGGTCCGGTCACGAGCCGATGTTCCTGGGCTTTGTCGGCAAGGGCCTGGCTGATGCGGCCGCCGTCGGCAACGTCTTCGCATCGCCGCCGCCCGACCCGATCTACGAATGCGCCAAGGCGGTCGATGGCGGCAAGGGCGTGCTGTTCATGTACGGCAACTATGCCGGCGACGTCATGAACTTCGACATGGCGGTGGAAATGGCTGCCGCCGACGGCATCAAGGTGCACACCGTATTGACGACCGACGACGTCGCCTCGGCGCCACCGGAACGAAAGAAGGAACGGCGTGGCGTCGCCGGCAACTTCTTCATCTTCAAGGTGGCGGGTGCGGCCTGCGACGCGATGTGGTCCCTGGACGAATGCGAACGGGCCGCGCGCAAGGCCAACGACCGCACCTACACCATGGGCGTGGCCCTTGCGCCGTGCTCGCTGCCGCACACGCTCAAGCACAATTTTGAAATCGGGCCCGGCGACATGGAGATCGGCATGGGCATCCATGGCGAGCCGGGCGTGGCGCGCGAACCGCTGAAGAACGCCGACGCCGTCACCGACGAAATTCTCGACCGGATATTTACGGAAATGCCGGCGAAGCGCGGCGACAAGGTCGCGCTCCTCGTCAACTCGCTCGGATCGACGCCCTTGATGGAGCTTTATGTCATGAACCGGCGCGTACGCCAGCGCCTCGACGCCAAGGGAATAAGCATCCATGCGACCTGGGTCGGAAACTACTGCACCTCGCTGGAGATGGCTGGCGCGTCCATCTCGCTGATGCTGCTCGACGGCGAGCTGATCCAGTTGCTCGATCGTCCTTGCGACTGCGCCATGTTCCGCGTGCCCTGATTCGGTGGCCACCACGCAGTATCACTCCCTCGTAGCCAATCAGCGAGCAGACAGTATGACTGAATTCGTGAACCGCGATCTTGTCGACATCTTCCGGGCGATCGCCGCAGCCATCGAGGCAACGAAAGGGCGCCTGTCGGAACTGGATGGTGTGATCGGCGACGCGGATCATGGCGTCACCATGTCGATCGGCTTCGCGGCGGTCGGCGACGCGCTGGGCCGGCTGGACCGGGCAAGCACCGACCCTACCAGCGTCCTGAACACGGCGGCGAAAGTCTTCCTCAACGCCGTCGGCGCCTCGCCGGGTCCCCTCTATGCGACGGGTTTGATGCGGGCCGCCGCCGTCATGAAGGGGCGGACCATTCTCGACCGGGACGCGATCGTCGACATCATCGCCGCCGTGGCCAAGGGCATTCAAGACCGTGGCAAGGCCGAGCGCGGCGACAAGACGATGGTGGACGTGTGGGTTCCGGCGGCCGAAGCCGCAGAGGCCGCGCGAGCGGCGGACAAGGATTTGGAGGCGTGCCTCAAGGATGCGCTGGCCGCCGCCCAGGCTGGTGCCGAAGCGACGAAATTCATGGTCGCGTCCAAGGGCCGCGCCTCGCGGCTCGGTGAGCGCGCGATTGGCCACGAGGATCCCGGTGCCGCCTCCGCCCTGGTCATTGTCGGTGCCATCGCGCAGGCGCTGCGATCGTAGCGGTGGCTTGCCATCGATCGGCACGCCCTTTCGCTAACCCCGAAACCGGGAAGCGTGCGCTGGATCCGGTTTTCGGATTATGCTTCCGCCGCGTTTGAAACTGCCCATCGTTTGCGAACCGGCGCGCCAATCCGTGAGACGGGAGATTGATCATGAAGACGATGAAGGGGCCCGCCATTTTCCTCGCGCAGTTCGCCGGCGACGCAACACCCTTTAACAATCTGGCCGACATCGCCCGCTGGGCTGCGGGCCATGGCTACAAGGGCGTGCAGTTGCCGAGCTGGGACAGGCGTCTGTTTGATCTCGCGCGCGCCGCCGAAAGCACCGGATATTGCGACGAAATAAAGGGCGTGCTGTCGGAAGCAGGCGTGCAGCTCACGGAGTTGTCCACGCATCTGCAGGGCCAGTTGGTCGCCGTGCATCCCGCCTACGACGCAGCCTTCGACGGGTTTGCGGCGCCTGAGGTCCGCGGCAACCCGGCCGCCCGCCAGCGATGGGCGGTCGAGCAGGTGCTGCTGGCCGCCAAGGCGTCGCGCAACCTCGGCCTCTCGGCCCACGCCACGTTCTCCGGCGCCCTCGCGTGGCCGTTCGTCTACCCTTGGCCCCAGCGCCCCGCCGGCCTGGTGGAGACCGCCTTCGACGAACTGGCGCGCCGCTGGACGCCGATCCTGAATGCCTTCGACGAGGCGGGTGTTGACGTCTGTTACGAGATCCATCCCGGCGAGGATCTGCACGACGGCATCACCTACGAAATGTTTTTGGAGCGCGTGAACAACCACCCGCGCTGCAACATTCTGTATGATCCCAGCCACTTCCTGCTGCAGCAACTCGACTACTTGCAGTTCATCGACATCTATCATCCGCGCATCAGGATGTTTCACGCCAAGGACGCCGAGTTCAACCCGAGCGGCCGGCAGGGCGTCTATTCCGGGTTCCAGCCGTGGGTGAATCGCGCCGGCCGGTTCCGGTCGCTCGGCGATGGGCAGGTGGAGTTCGGCGCGATTTTTTCCAGGCTGTCGCAATACGGGTTCGACGGCTGGGCGGTGCTCGAATGGGAGTGCTGCATCAAGGACAGCGAGCAAGGCGCGGCGGAGGGTGCGGCGTTTATCGAGGCGCACATCATCGAGGTTGCCACCCGGGCCTTCGACGACTTCGCGGCAAGCGGCATCGACCAGGCGGCCAACCGCAAGCTGCTGGGGCTCGCCTGATGGCCCGACGTATCCGTCTCGGCATGGTGGGCGGCGGCCAGGGCGCCTTCATCGGCGCCGTGCACCGCATCGCGGCCCGGCTCGACGACCAGTACGAGTTGGTCGCCGGCGCGCTGTCATCCGATTCGGCGCGGGCGAACGCGAGCGCGGCGGCGCTGCATATCGAACCCGGCCGCCGCTATGGCGGATTTGAGGAGATGGCC
This sequence comes from uncultured Pseudomonadota bacterium, assembly GCA_963813165.1. GTDB lineage: Bacteria > Pseudomonadota > Alphaproteobacteria > Rhizobiales > Xanthobacteraceae > Bradyrhizobium. The sequence continues at coordinate 171,717 of CAWEYJ010000004.1, forward strand.
GAGCGCGAGGCGGCGCGGCCGGACGGCATCGATGTGGTGGCGATCGTGACGCCCAACCATCTGCACTTCGCCCCGGCCCGGGCCTTCCTCGCCCACGGCATCCACGTGATCTGCGACAAACCTGTTACCCACCGGCTCGAAGACGCAGTGACTCTGGCCGCGGCCGTGGAGCGCAATGGCCTCATCTTCGCGTTGACGCATAACTACACGGGCTACCCGCTGGTGCGGCAGGCGCGGGACATGGTGTCGAGCGGCGCGCTGGGGATCATCCGGGTTGTCCAGATCGAATACCCGCAGGACTGGCTAACCACCGCTTTGGAGGAAACCGGCCAGAAGCAGGCGGCCTGGCGTACCGACCCGGCCCGCAGCGGAGACGCCGGCTGCACCGGCGACATCGGCACCCATGCCTTTCATCTGGCGGAGTTCGTCACCGGCCTGCGCTGCGAGAGCGTGGCCGCGGAGCTGACCCGGTTCGTCAAGGGACGGGCGCTCGACGACAACGCGCAGATGCTGCTGCGCTTCTCTTCCGGCGCGCGCGGGATGCTGTGGTCGTCGCAAGTGGCGCCGGGCAACGAGAACGCACTGAGGCTGCGCGTCTATGGTGAAAAGGCCGGGCTGGACTGGTCACAGGAGCAGCCCAACGCCTTGCTGTTCACCCCGCTCGGCGAGCCGCCGCAGTTGATTCGCCGGGCAGGTTCAGGCGCGAGCGCGGTTGCGGCCCAGGCGAGCCGCATCCCCGCCGGACATCCGGAAGGATATCTGGAGGCGTTCGCGCAGATCTACCGCGACGTCGCCGAGCAGATCCACGCGCGGCTCGAAACCCGCGAGCCGGACCCGGCCAGCCTGCTGGTGCCGGGCATCGCGGACGGGGTGCGCGGGATGCGTTTCATCGCCGCAGCGGTCGCGTCGAGCCAGGCCAATGCGGCCTGGACGGCGATCGAGCTGTGACGCATCTACCTAACGCACGTCCATAAACTTTGCGAAGGCATCCGCGTAATCCGGATGCCAGCGCGACAGTGCTGGCCGGTTCTCGACGATATCTCCGGCGGCCCACAGAATCCGGCGCTCATCGACATGCCGGGGCACATCATTATCCGGACACAGAATGTAAAAGTCTCCGGCCGACAGCTGTTCGATCATGAAGTCGACGGTTTGCTCCGGCGTCCACGCGGCGGCGGGCTTTTCGGTACGGCCTTTGGCGGTCAATCCGGTAAAGACGAATCCGGGGATGAGGAGATGCGCGCTAAGCTTGGCGTCCGGGAGGTTCCTCAATTCATGCTGTAAAGCCTCCGTGAAAACCTTCACACCGGCCTTGGCAACATTGTAGGCGGGATCTCCGGGTGGGGTCGTGATGCCCTGCTTCGAACCGGTATTGATGACGAGGCCGGGGCGTCCGCGCTCGATCATGCCGGGGACGAAGACCTGCGTGCCATGGATGACACCCCACAGATTGATGCCGATCACATTCTGCCAGTTCGCGGCAGGCCCGAACATCCCGCTGCCGGGCTGCACGCCGGCATTATTCATCAGAACGTCGACACCGCCGAACCGCTGCCGCACCGCAAGTTCCAGTTTCTTGACATCGTCGATGCGACTGACATCGGCCGCCACCGCCATGACACTTGCCGCACCGCCCGGCGCCGCCTCAGAAAGCACCGCCGCGGCACCGGCGAGCCGCTCGTCACCGAGATCCGCGATACATACCCGCAGGCCCAGACGCGCGAATTTCGTGGCGGCCGCAAGGCCGATACCCGCTGCGCCGCCGGTGACGACGGCAACGGAATTTGGGGTCAACGCGGGATGGGGCATTTGAGTCTCCTATTGCGCTCAAGCCAATACTTTGAGCGATTGTAGATACGGCGAATTTCGTTCTTTTCCTGGTGGCCAAGCGCTGTTTCAATCACATCTGGCTTCGAGGCCTAAGAATCTGCGACCCGATCCGGTGAGTAGGCCATTGGTCTCCGCGCGGCATCTCTCTTCCGACGCCTGGGAAATCAAGCCCACGATCAGGAGAAAATCCTATGGTGCCCATTCAGAGTAAACCTGCGAACTCATATAATTGAAATTGCTCTTGTAATTTTTGAACCTTTAGCGCGGCGAGGGAGACCGCTCTGACAAGAATGCAATGCCGTGGGCGCAATTACATCAATTCGGCGCACCACTCGATAAAGGGTGTTGTAATCCAAGCGGCCAGTCATGTGATTGTTATATCGTGGCCCTTTCGTTCTCTCGTGTCGCTTTACCTATCTGACAGACGCCGTCGCTTAGGTCTCTTTCGCAAGCTGGATGGTGGCAGTTTGCCAAAATCGAACAATCCCAGCCCGCTCGCGTGCGAGCGGAAACCATTGAATTTGCTTGCTTCGTTTTGAGCCAGACCCTCAGATACTGCGAGCGAGATTTGAACAGACCAGCTCCGCTAGCTCGACTTCTCAATATCGCGGCACCTTAGGAAGCTGAAACCATGGAACTTCTTGAGCGGCTCTGGAAGGCCATCAGCGAGGTTCTGTTCGGGGACATCGGCGGGTCGGGCGCCAGCACGGAGGATGCCCGCAAGCGTGCCCAGGCGATCGCGCCCGTCGTGTGGCTCCTTGGGAAGACCGGCGCAGGCAAGACGGCGATTGTTGCGGCTCTCACGGGCGACCCACGCGCCGAGGTCGGGGAAGGGTTTGAGCCCTGCACGCGAACGGCTGCGTTCTATGACGTGCCGCCCGAAGCCCCGCTGCTTCGGTTTCTCGATACGCGAGGGCTCGGAGAGGCGCGCTACGATCCGGCGAAGGACATTGCCTGGTGTGAAGACCAGTCACATCTCGTGCTGGTCGCGATGCAAGTGGCGGACCCCGTGCAGAATACGGTATTGCGCGCTCTGAAACAGGCACGCCGCCGCCATCCCGACTGGCCGGTCGTCGTCGCGCAGACGGGCCTGCACCGCCTCTACCCTGCGGGCACAGGGCATCCGAAGCCATATCCTTATACGGGCGACTCGGAAGACGACGCGCTTGCCTCAGTGCCGCGCGCATTGCGGCAAGCACTTGCCCACCAGCGTCGGTTGTTCGACGGGTTGCGCGGCCCGCGGCCGCGCTTCGTGGCTATCGACTTCACCATGCCGGAAGACGGATTTCCGCCTCATGAGTTTGGACTTGAAACGCTTTGGCGCGTCCTCGAGGAGGCCGGGCCCAGCGCGTTCGAGGCTCTGCACCTCGCGCAGGCCAACGCCGAGAGCGATCGGATACGGGCCAAGGCCCGCCCACTGATCTATGTCTACAGCGCTGCCGCCGCTGGTGCGGGGGCTATTCCGATCCCCATGGTCGGCGTGGGTGGTCTCGCCGGTGTCCTCTCGATCATGCTGCGCGCGCTGGCGATCCGCTACGGGGTTGCATGGACGCCGAGCACCTTCGCGGAATTCAGCGGGACCGTCGGTGGGGGTGCGCTCGTTTGGTGGCTTCTCAGATACGGCTTCCGCGAAACCCTCAAGTCTATCCCGATAGTCGGAACCTTGGCGGCGGGAGCACTCAATGCGGCGGCAGCTTTCGCGGTGACCGTCGCCATCGGCGAGGCCGCGTGCGTTTGGCTGGCCTACCAGCGCCGCGGCCTGACGGCGCCCAACGACGAGGTGCGCCGCGCCTTCGTGGATGGACTTGCGGAGGGACTCCGGCAGGCCAAAAGTCGCGCGAAAGAGCGCCCGGGAGGCCGTGCATGAGGTTCGGCAAAGCATTCCGGCGCTATTGGCCGGAAATACTCCTGTTCGTGGCGGTCGCACTTCCGTGGCTGTCTCTCCTCGTATTCGGCGTAGTGTGGCTCTGGCACGGTGGGCATGTTTGGGTATGGGCGATTGGCGCCGCCGTCCTCGGCCTGCTGGCTTGGCCCCTGTCAAGGTCCATCCGGCGGCGGGCCAACGAGGAGGCTCGCGTCGCGCTCGGCGATTTGGCCGAGCCCTCACGTGGCTGGAACGTGGTTGAGCGGGACGCGTGGGCCGACGTGCTCGCGATCGCAGACGGCACAGCCCCATTTTCCTTTACCGAGATGGAACCGCTCGTCACGAGCGCCCGTGAGACAGTTGAGGCCGTCGCGCGCCGCTTCCATCCTGAGGCGCAGACCGCGTGGGCGCAATTCAGCTTGCCCGAGTTCTTGCTGCTGGCGGAGCGGCTGTCTCGGGACGTGCGCCGTGAGGCGCTCCGCCACATCCCGGGGGTCAGGGCGGTGAGGCTCAGCCACCTGCTGTGGGTGCAGCGGCAAACCGAGCGCTATGGCGCGGTCGCACAGACGGGGTGGCACCTGGGCCTGGGCCTATGGCGCGTCATCCGTGTCGCGCTGAATCCGCTGCAGGCTGCCGGCCAGGAGACAAGCGCCGTGATCATGGAGAAGACCGCCAAGGTTTTCTCCTATCGCCTGCGCGCCTACGCGACCCGGATGCTTGTGCTCGAAATCGGCCGCGCTTCCATCGACCTGTATTCCGGCCGACTTACGCTGTCGGAAGACGAAATACGAGCCGCGCGTGAGCGTGACATGGCCGACGACGCCGAGCCGGTCGCGGCGGTGCGGATCGCCCTGATCGGCCAAGTCAGCGCGGGCAAGTCGAGCCTTCTGAACGCAATGGCAGAGGAGATACGATGTGCCATTGGACCATTGCCGACAACTTTGAGTACCAGGGAATACTTGCTCGACGTAGAAGGCCGTCCCGCGGTAATGCTCGTCGATATCCCGGGGCTCGGCGAGCGCGCAGAGACGGTGCCGGAGCTACTGTTGCAGGCCGAGCGTGCCGACATCATCATGTGGGTCGCGTCCGCGACGCAGCCGGCCCGCGAGCCCGACCGCAAAGGCCTGGATGATCTTCGGGCTTGGTCCAAAGCGCAGCTTGCGCGGCGGGCTCCACCCGTTCTTATGGCGCTGACGCATATAGATGAACTGCGTCCCGCGGCAGAGTGGAGGCCGCCCTATGATATCACCGCACAGGCTGGGCCAAAGGCCCGGGCGATCCGCGCCGCCTTGGACGCCGCGGCCCGAGCCCTCGACTTACCGGTGGACGTGATCGTGCCGGTTGCCATGCCCCCCGGCAGGGAGCCCTACAACCTTGACGCCCTCTGGGCGCGGATCGCGGTCGAACTGGACGAGGCCAAGCTTGTGCAGCTCGATCGCCTTCGGATCGGCCAAGAAGGCGTTAACCTGCGCGATCTTGTGAATCAGCTTGGCCGGGCAGGCCGTCTTATCATCAAGGGTATCGTCAAGGCCTGATGCCGGTCTCGTGGTGAGAGCCACCGGCCTCCTCCTCTTGCCGGGCGGCTCTTTCGCGGGTTCGTATTTCTCTTCGATGCCATTGCATGAAGACGCGATAGCTATGGTAGAGGGTATTATTCCAGTCCGGGAGGCGGCCGCGATCCTTATCGAGCACGAAGGACACGGCGGAGAGTGCGAGGAGTATGAGCGGCACCAACTCTCGCAGGTCCGCTCTTTCGCCTGTCAGCTGACCAATGACCTGGTTGACACCCTGCACGGTATCGAGGAACGCGCTCAGCAGCTCCTCGCGATTGCTCTTGCCACTGGCCGATGTCTCGACGCCTCGGAACCCCGCGCTCTTTGCGATGCGGTTGAGGAGATCGTCGGCATCAAGCGTAGCGGGATCATATTCGACCACAACGCTTCCGGTCTTTGGGTTGAGAGACCAAGAGCGAAACCCAGGAGTATTCTCGGCTGCGGTCTGCGCCGCAACCACCGAACTGTCTTCCGGTTGGACGAATGCCTCGGCTCGAATTCGCAGATACCCCGGATGATGGTGTGCCAGGCGTAGCGGTTCATAGATACGTTTGGGCTGTTCCCCGCTCTCGGTGTCGGAGCCTGGAAACGTGGCCTCTTGTTCGGGGTGACTCAAGCTTCCCATATCGGAGCCGATGCATCCCAGCTGGCGGCGTTACTCGTCGCTTATAAACAGGTCCGCTATGCGCGCTGCTCGGGCTCAACCGGCCGGGGGCCTCGGCGCCTGGGATTGACACGCTCGTTCCCGGACTGGCTCTCATCTCCAGATCCGTTACTGGCCTTGGTCGGACGGGTGATGTCCGGCTCAGCCTTCATGCGAGCCTCTGCCAACATATCCTCCAGCCGCTCTGCCTCAACTGCCACCCAGCGGCCTACTCGCTCCTTGGCATCCAGCGCAATCTCCAGAAGTTTTACGCCGGCACCTTGAGGCGAGTCCGCGAGACTTCTGATAGCCCAGCCCGCGGCAAGTCCGACGCCGACTGCGAGTAACGTTATTTTCGATGATGATGCCACAATCAGCTCCTGCCGAAATCGCGGGCACTAAGGCAGTCAAGCTATTCACGAACATCCCCGCAGTCAATGCTTACCGGATTTCATGGCCGGCGATTTCGCCCGGTGACAAAAAATCAACAGAAGCAGGAAGGGCTCAATGAAATGCTCCTCGAACCTTTATGAGATTCCTATATCGCAAGTGTGTCTTCCAGCCTTGCTTCCGATTTCCGAGAGTCATACTTGTTTATCAGTTCAACGGATGAACTCGAACGGGCTCGCAGGCCCGACTATGGCGAGCCCGCGGTATGGGAGCCCTTGGTCATCTCAGAGGTTTTTCTTCGCCAAACGCAATTTGCGTCTGCTTGCGCTGAATCAAGCGAATGCGGGTGATCAGAGCGCATGGTGTTTAAAATGGCACTCTGGCACCCTTCACTGCATGCTGAGTGCTGCAGCAGTGAACCATGTGCGACACAGCTAGCTCCGATGCCGAGAGGTAGCGATACGGTGCCGATGCCCAAGAGCCAATAGGAGAGAACGCCATGATCGAGGAAAATGCAGCGAAGAAGACGACCGCGAAGTCGGACAACGTCCCGCCGGCGGCGAGCAACGGACTGGCGACAATTGAATCCTTCTTGCCGACCGGTTCGCCACAGCGGGCCGTGGTCGGCATCGCAGCGGCAGCGGGCGGCGCCCTGATTGCCGCTACGGTGCTCGGTTTGGGCCCGGCAGCGCTCGCTGGGGCAGCCGGTTACATCGCGTATCGCGAGATTTCTCGAGGTCGAGAGCGAGAGTGAAACGGACTTCGCTTTCGTCCTGTTCGAGAACAAGATGCCGCCCCGCAATCGCAGTCGCGCGTGACGCAGCGGCATCGCTGGAGATCACCAATACGCTGACCGGCTCGTGTCTGCATCGCTCCTGAATCCGGAAGGACTGGACGATCGAGGCTGACGTTTCTGACGGAGACCGCATGTCCGATTTCACGCTTGTCAAACGCCACTCGCTGCCGATCGCGAAAGTGAAGGCGGGGGTGCAGAAAGTGGCCGACGGGCTTGCTGCCGAGTACGCCCTCCGCACTGAATGGCTTGGCAACACGCTGTGCTTTCATCGCTCGGGTGTCGATGGCCAGGTGCAGGTGACCGGATCGGAAATCCGGCTCGACGTAACTCTTGGTCTTTGGTTGATCCCATTAAAGGGTAAGCTTATTGGTTACATCGAGCAGAACATCGATAAAATCTTGACCCGAGAACCAAGCGCTCAGGCAAAAAAGACGGTCAGAAAGACAGCACGACAGAGGTGATGCAGCTACGGCATTCGTGCGCCTGCATGAAGCGCGACGGTTCTGCGCGCGAAACTAAGTTGTGGATGTGCAATGACTCTCACGATAAGAATAGCAACGCAATGAACGAGGGGCTGCAGGCCTTTGAGAGGGGGCGCGGTCGCGCCTGCATCACCGGCGTGCGTAAGGATTCCGCCGAGGCAACCGCGCTCGGAGTTTGGCTAGCCGAGCGGATCGATGTAGTTGGTTTCGAGCAGCGAGCCGGTACGGGCACATTCTACGTTAAATATGACGATGGAGCTGCTCTTTCCGGCCAATTCATTCGCAGTCTGCGAGACAAGATCCACACGCTCAACCGCGCCAAGCGCGAGCCATTCAATGTCAAGCCGGTGCACTCGTTAAGGGGACGTGTGCGTCTCGAGGTAACTGGCATCAGTGAACGGCAGCTCGCCACGCTGACAATGCTCACCACCGGCCTTTCCGGAGTGAAGCGAACCAAGCACCTGCCCGGCAGTCGCACGACGCTCGTGGACTACGACCCCGAAAAGGCGAGCGAGGGGTTCATTATTCGAAAGCTGTTGAAGAGCAACCCCGACGAGTGGACACGCGATTGGCACAAGCCAACTCCAATTCGGTGGGGTGGCGCTTTGGCCGGCACTTCGACTCTCGTCGCGTGCCTCATCGGGGCCGCGCCTTTTTGGTGGCCGCTGGCCGCAGCAATTACGCTGAACACAGCACGGCCACTTGGTCGCAGCATCGCAGCGCTCCACAAAGGAGAGATCAGCATCGATCTTCTCGATGTAGCGGCGACATTCGCGGCGCTCGCCACGGGTCGGAATATTACCGCCGCCTTCGTAATCTGGATGGTCGGGATAGGCGATATGTTGCTCGACATCTCTGCTAACCAAGCGCGTTCGGCGCTTTCGATGTTGATGCGCCGCAAGGAACAGGAAGCGCTCCGGGTTCTTCCGGACGGCGGCATGGAAACGGTGCTGGTTAGCGATCTCCTGGCCGGGGACCATTTCATGGTCCATGCCGGGCACGGCATCGTCGCCGACGGCAAGGTCGTTTCGGGCTTGGCGGAAGTGGACGCGGCGGCGCTCACTGGCGAGTCGCGCTTGCTTCCGAAGAAGGAGGGCGATCCGGTGTTCGCTTCCACGTTCGTGGCCGAGGGTCACCTCGTCATCGAAGTGGAACGCTCCGGCAAGAATACTGAGGCCGCGAAGATCGAGAAAATCTTGAACACCGTCGGATCGAAACCGCTCACGTTGCAGCGCGAAGCGCTCGCCGCCGCGAGCAAGCTGGTTCTTCCGACGTTCGGGGTCGCCTCGCTCGCTGCCGTTCTGTCTTCCGACGTGGACCGCGCGGTATGCGTCCTCATCACCGACTTCGGTACCGGCTTTCGCATCGCGGTGCCGACGAGCGCGATGACCGCCATGACGCTTGCGGCGCGCGAGGGAGTACTCGTCAAAGGTGCTCAGTACCTCGAACGACTCTCGAAGACCGACGTCATCATCTTCGACAAGACCGGTACGCTCACACGCGGCGTGCCGGAAGTGGTCAAGGTGGTTCCCGTCAGAGGTGAGAAGGAGTCGACCCTCATCACATTGAGTGCTTCCGCGGAGGCGAGGCACGACCATCCCGTCGCAAAAGCGCTGAAGGCTTACGCGAGACAACAAGATATTAGACTGATCGAGCCGGAGCCGGGAAACGAGGAGTACGCAGTAGGACTGGGACTGTCCGCGCGGATCGATGGCCGTCGCGTGCGCGTCGGACGCGCGGCGTGGATGGAGAGCCAAAATCTCGACATCGGTATCTCGCTCCAGGAGCACCTTGCCCAATTCAAGAAGGATGGCAATTCAAGTCTTTGCGTCGCAGTCGACGAGGAAGTAATCGGACTGGTCGCCTACTCCGACCGCACTCGTCCTGAGAGCGCGGCTATCGTGCAGAGGCTCCGAGGCGACGGCCGGCGAAAGATCGTGCTCCTGTCGGGCGACAGCCCCGAAGTGGTCAATAACGTCGCGCGCACGGTCGGAATCGACGAGGCCGTGGGCGGTCTCCTCCCAGAACAAAAGGCCGAGTATGTGAGAAAACTGCGGGCAGCCGGCCATGTCGTGGCCATGGTGGGCGACGGCATCAACGATGCGCCAGCACTGGCGTCAGCGGACGTGGGAATTTCGTTCGCCGGCAGCAACGACGTCGCACTTGAGACCGCCGATGTGGTGTTGCTCGACCGCGGCCTGGTAGGACTCGAGAAGGCGTTCCAGATCGGCGACCGAGCCATCTCCAGCGTTCGGCAGAATCTGGGTATCATCATCGTGCCAAACGCCATTGCGATCGCCTTGGGTGCGTGCGGACTTATTGCCCCACCCATGGCCGCCATCATAAACAACGGGGCCACCTTCCTGGCGGTGCTGGCGGGAACGATTCCGCTTCTCAAGATACCGGCACGTCATTCCCAACCCGGCATTGAGAGTGCGGAGAACGAGTTCACGTCGACCACTGCCCGTTTGCCCGATGCGCTTGCCTCGACCAACGAATCGCGGCGTTCGCTGCGGCTCTTGGCTGCGGGAGCGGACGGAAAGGATGAGGACCGATGCCGGCAGCTCTGACCGACCGGCAACGAATGTCGCGCTCGATCGTTCCATCGTCCGGTTCGGTTCGCTCTATGTGGCCGGCCCGGCGGTTTGACCAAGAAAGCGGTGAATTGGAGCAAGTGGCGTACGACCGCGATCGTTTTGCTTACTCTCTTCGCAGTCGTGCTCGGTTCTTTGTACACGCGAAGAATCGACCTTCAGCCCCGAGGCGCGGCGAACAATCCTCGCGGCCCACTGTCCAGATTGGAGTGGTGACATGGCGTTTCTACTGAAGGCGAAGGAGTCAGTGAGCGAGGGGATCATGCGCAACGTGAAGCGCCAGATCAAAAAGGCGCTCGACCGTCTGGGCGCGGAAAGTGAGTCACACCAGCGCGACGCATCGAAGGACGAGGCTGCCCCCAGGGACGTCCGCAAGCGCTTCAAGAAAGTGCGGGCCGCTCTCCGCCTGGTGCGCGAGGATCTCGGCGAAGATATCTACCGCAAAGAGAACTGGTGCTTTCGCGACGCCGGTCGGCTGCTCAGAGAGGTTCGCGACGCCGAAGTGCTGGTCGAGGCCGTGGACAAGCTCGCGCTTCAGCAGGCCGCGGAAGCGGTCGAGCGCGGAGCATTTGCGAAGATTCGCGAGACGTTGTTCGCAAATCGCCTGGAAGTGACCCGCCGCGCAATCGAGGACGGAGCATTCGCTGCGGTGGCAGAAGTCGCCACCCGCGCGCTCGCGAGGCTTCCGGACTGGAAGATCGAGCGCGACGGTTGGGCCGGCCTGGAGGGTGGCCTCCGGCGCACATACCAAACGGGTCATCGCGCGCTCGCTTTGGCGGCGGCAAACTCAAGCACGGAGAATCTCCACGAATGGCGCAAGCAAGCCAGGCATCTTTGGGGGCAACTGCAGCTTCTCGAGGCCGCATGGACGGGCAGCGAGAAGGAACTGGGCGATCGGACTCAGAGACTGGTGCAACTGCTCGGTGAAGATCACGATCTCGCCATTCTTCGCGAGACGCTCGCCGCCGATCCGCTCGCTTACGGCGGCCATCGCATCCTGAAAGACGTATTCAATGTCATCGACCGTCAACGCGAGGAACTCAGGCGTCAGGCCTTCGCTGTTGGCCGGACGCTCTACAAAGACTCGCCAAAGGTCTTCACGAACCGAATCGAGGCATACTGGAAGGCATGGGCAGTTGAGGTCGAAGCGGCAAAGCCGCCAGCGAGAATCCAATCAGGGTCCGGCGCATAAGAGCCGCCCTGGAACCGGGTTATCGGGGCGGTCAAAACGCAGGCCCAAATGTCCGCCGTGTTATATGAATG